>NZ_SUHQ01000002.1:259297-341812 GCF_004962245.1 Mesorhizobium sp.
GCATGTCGCCGCTGGCCGACCTCGCCGCCTGGCGCGCGCCGCGGATCGGCGTGGCGGCAACCGCCGGCGCCATGCTTGCGGCGGCCGGCGTCGTCATCCAGCGGATCACCGGCAATCCGTTGGCAAGCCCCGAGGTGCTGGGTGTCGGCACCGGCGCTGGTGCCGGCCTGACCGCGGTCTTGATGGTCAGCGCAACTGCCGGGCCTGGCTGGCAACTCGCCGGCTCCGTTTTCGGCTCGCTGGCGGTGCTGATCGCCATGCTGGCCATTGCCGCACGGGCAAAATTCGGCGCGGAGCGATTGCTGCTTGCCGGCATCGCCATGAGCGCGCTGTGCAGCGCCGTCATCACCGCGACGATTGCCATGGGAAATACGCAGTCCTATGTCCTGCTGCGTTGGCTCAGCGGCTCGACCAGCCAGGCGACCGACTTCGATGCCTGGCTCGCCTTGGCGTGCCTGATGTTGCTGACCTTGCCGCTGTTTCTCGCCGCCCGCTGGCTCGATATCCTGCCGCTCGGCGAGAACACCGCACGCGGGCTCGGCCTGCCGGTCGCGAGCGGTCGGCTGGCGCTGATCGTGCTCGCCGCGATCCTGACTGCGCTTGCCGCAATGTTCGTCGGCCCGCTGAGCTTCGTCGGTCTCATTGCACCGCACCTTGCGCGGCTGATCGGCTTTACCCGCTCCCGGTTTCATCTTGCCGGCGCGGTCCTTGTCGGCGCGCTGCTGATGATCGTGTCGGACTGGCTGTCGCGCATGGTGGCGTTTCCATATGAGTTGCCCGCCGGCCTGTTCGCCTCGCTGCTTGGCGGACCTTATCTCGTCCATCTGCTTGCAAAAGGAGTGCCGCGTAATGGTTGATATGCCGAGGAATCTCAAGGCATCCGCCGAGATCGTGCTGTCTTGTCCGCAAGACATCATGACACGGCTTTGCGCGCATTTTGCCGATCATGGCGATGTCGCCGTCGACGGCGCCTGCAGCCGCATCGACACGGCTTTCGGTTCGGCCAGCATGGAAGCCTGCCAACGTTGCCTGAAGGTCTTTGCCGAAGGCAAGGACGAGACATCGTTGGCCTATGTGAAGCTCTCCATCGCCGAGCACCTGTTGCATTTCGCAGCGGCGGAGAACCCCGCCATCGTCTGGCAGGGCGATGGCGCGGCGGGGCAGCCGCTGCCCTATTTCCGCGAGATGCGCGTTGTGCGGACCGTCAGCGTGACACCGCACATGCGGCGTCTGACCCTGGCCGGAAACGACCTTGGCCGCTTCGCGACCGGCGGACTTCACGTCCGTCTGCTGCTTCCCAGGGACGGCGCCGTACCCGCCTGGCCTGTAACCGGCGAAGACGGCCGCCCGGCCTGGCCCGAAGCGGAACGGCGGCCGGACGTGCGCGTCTACACGATCCGCCGCATCGACGTCGAAAAGGGAGAGGTCGATATCGACTTCGTCTTGCATGATGGCGACGGCATGCCCGGCGCACGCTTTGCCGCCAACGCACGCATCGGCGACATCGTCGGGATGACCGGACCGGGCGGCGGCGACGTCCCCTCGGCCGACTGGTGCCTGCTTGCCGGCGACGAGACCGCCCTGCCCGCGATCGGCCGCATAGTGGAGGCGCTGCCGGCCGGCGTGCAGGCCGTCATCCGCATCGAAGTCGCCAATGGCGACGAGGAGCAGAAACTGGTTTCGCAGGCCAGGCTGGACATAAAATGGCTGCACAGGAATGGCGTGGCGCCGGGCAAATCCACCCTGCTCCAGAACGCGGTCCGGGACGTGCCTTGGCCCGAAGACGGGCGCAGCGTCTTCGCCTGGGTCGGCTGCGAGCACAAGAGCTTCCGCGCCATCCGATCCTACCTCAGGCAGGACCGGAAGCTGAAGCGCGACGCGCACCTCGTGGTCGCCTATTGGCGTTGCGGCTTCGAGGGCGACACCGCGCGGCAGAACGACCAAACCTGAGTCCGGCTGGCTCCGGCTTCAGTCAACGAGCACTGCGACCACCGCAGCGCAGTCGCCTGCCTTGACCAGTCCGGGGAAATGCCGCGCGGCGAGAAGGCCGGACATTCTTGCCCTGATCTCCTGCGGTGCGGCACCGGTGCGGCCGATGGCGTGAATGCGCGCCACGACCTGGCCCTCTTCGACGGGCTCGCCGAGATCGATCATCGTCTCGATCATACCGTCGTCCTCGGCGAACGAGAAGCAATCGCCGGACGGCATGTCCAGCCAGCGGGTCGGCTGCATCTCGACCGCACCGGCGACGATGCCGGCATGGCGCAGCACATTGAGCACGCCTCGACGGGCGATCCGCACGGTCTCCGCGCGAGACGTCCCACCGCCGCCAAGCTCGGTAGTGATAAACAACTTCCCCATCTCTTCAGCGGCGGTATCGAACATGCCGACCGCGTCGATCTCAAGCATCTTCATCGACCAGGGCGCCGAGAACGCCTCGACCGCCGCGAACCCCTTCGCCTCCAGCGCCTTGTCTGGGCGGATATGGGCGGCGCAGAACGGCACGAAGTCCAGCGTCTTGCCGCCGGAATGGAAGTCAAGCGCGATGTCGGTGCGCGGCAGAAGTTCGCGCTGGAAATAATCGGCGATCTTCTCGGTCACCGTGCCGTCAGGCCGGCCCGGAAAGCTGCGGTTGAGATTGCCTTTGTCGATCGGCGAGGTGCGGGTGCCGGCGCGGAACGCCGGATAGTTCATCGCCGGCACGATGATGACCGTGCCGGTGACGTCCTTCGGATCGAGCGTACGGGCAAGATCATAAAGCGCCAGCGGCCCCTCATACTCGTCGCCATGATTGCCACCGGTAAGCAATGCGCTCGGCCCGCTGCCGTTGCGGATCACGCAAATCGGGATCATTACCGATCCCCAGGCCGAATCGTCACGGCTGTAGGGCAGCCGCAGGAAACCGTGCTGCACGCCGTTGCGCTCGAAATCGACGGTCGGCGTAATCGGTGATGGGCGAAGGCTGGACATCGGGCTCAATTCTTCACCACCAGCTTGCGCGGCACATTGGCCAGGCACTCGACGCCGGTCTCGGTGATCAGGATGGACTCGGTGATCTCCAGCCCCATCGTCTCCAGCCACAGGCCGGTCATGAAATGGAAGGTCATGCCGGGCTTCAGCTCGGTGCGGTCGCCGGGACGCAGGCTCATGGTGCGTTCGCCCCAGTCCGGCGGATAGCTGAGACCGATCGGATAGCCGGTGCGGTTGTCCTTGACGATGCCGTATTTCTTCAGCACCGCGAAGAAGGCATTGGCGATGTCCTCGCACGTACTGCCGGGTTTTGCCGCGGCAAGTCCGGCCTCCATGCCTTCCAATGTCGCCTTTTCGGCATCGAGGAATTCCTGCGTCGGCTTGCCGAGGAACACCGTGCGCGAGAGCGGGCAATGGTAGCGGTTGTAGCAGCCAGCGATCTCGAAGAAGGTGCCCTCGCCCGACTTCATCGGCCTGTCGTCCCAGGTCAGATGCGGTGCCGACGCGTCGGTGCCCGACGGCAGCAGCGGCACGATCGCCGGATAGTCGCCGCCGATCCCGTCCACGCCGCGGGTGCCGGCATCATAGATCTCGGCAACCAGGTCGCATTTGCGCATGCCGACCTCAATCTTTTCGACGATGCGCTGGTGCATCGCTTCGACGATGCGGGCGGCCTTGCGCATATAGTCGATTTCGGTCGGGCTCTTCACCGCGCGCTGCCAGTTGACGAGTGCCGTGGCGTCGACGAAGCGGGCATTGGGCAGGTGTTTCTGCAGCGACGCGAAAGCTGCGGCAGAGAACCAGTAATTGTCCATCTCGACGCCGATGCTGAGCTTGCCCCAGCCGCGATCGCTGAGCACCTGCGAGAGAAAATCCATCGGGTGGCGTTCGGTCGACTGCACATAGTGGTCGGCATAGCCGACGATGTTGTCATGCGCGAGATAGGCGGTGCGCTTGGCACCGTTGGCGTCCTGGCCGCGCCCGTACCACACCGGTTCGCCCGACGGCGGCACGATGACGGCCTGGTGCACATAGAACGACCAGCCGTCATAGCCGGTCAGCCAGGCCATGTTGGACGGGTCGCTGACAACAAGGAGATCAACGCCCTTGGCTTCCATGGCCTTGCGTGTCTTGGCGAGGCGCTCCGCATATTCGCCACGCGAGAATTTGAGATTGGGCTGCATTGTTCTTGGTCCTCGTTTGTTGGGCCTTGCGGCCGGCATCAGCTTTCGAAAATAGTCCCGGCATTCCCCACCCGCGCACGGTCGCGGGCGAGCGTGGCGATCGCCGTATCCTGCACGCCGGTGCCCGTGAGGTCGGCGATGGTGATGTCGCTGGCCGAGCGCCGGCCGTGTCTTTCGCCGGCGATGATCTGGCCGAGCTCGGTAATCTCGGCATCGGCCGCCATCACGCCCGACGCGATGGCATGATGCAGTTCGCCCAGCAGCCGCGTCTGTTTCGCACTGTCGGCAACGTAGAGATCGGCCATCCGCAGGATCGCCGGCGCGATCTCGTTCTTGTGCTCGGCGTCCGAGCCCATCGCGGTGATGTGCTGGCCGGCGGAGACAAAGCCGGCCTTGATCAGCGGTTCGGTCGACGGCGTCGTGGTGACGATGATGTCGGCGCCGGCTGCCGCCTTTGCCGCATCGGGCTCGGCCCGTACGTCGATGCCCAGCTTTTCGCGCAATGCATCTGCCGCAGCCTCGGCCTTGGCTGCTTCCCTGGCCCAGATGCGGGCCTCGGCGATCGGTCGCACCAGCCTCAGCGCCTCGAGCTGCAGTCCAGCCTGAACGCCGGCGCCGAAGATCGCCGCGATCGAGGAGTCGGCTCGTGAAAGATGTTTCGCCGCGACAGCCCCGGCGGCGGCCGTGCGGATATCGGTCAAATAGCCATTGTCGAGCAGCAGCGCCTCGACCAGCCCGGTTTTTGAAGACAGCAGCACCATCATGCCGTTGACGCTGGGCAGGCCGAGCTTCGGATTGTCGAAAAAGCCGGGGCTGATCTTGATCGCGAAACCATCGATTCCAGGCACATAGGCGGTCTTGACGTCGACCTCGCCGCGATGCTCGGGGATGTCGAGCCTCATGATCGGCGGCATCGCCACCGGCAAGGTGGCAAGCGCGCGGAATGCATTTTCAACGCAGGCGACGGCGTCGAGATCGAGTTTCACGATGGTACGCAATTCGGCTTCGGTGAGGATTGTCATCCGGCTCATGCGGCACGCTCCACGAATGACAGCGATCCGGCGCACCCCCCTCTGGCCTGCCGGCCATCTCCCCCGCAAGGGGGGAGATTGGACTGCACCTCCACCTTCGCCAATCTCCAACGCTGAAAGAAAGGCGACGGCATCGAAACAGCCGATCTCCCCCCTTGCGGGGGAGATGGCCGGCAGGACAGAGGGGGGTGGGAAGAATCTCGGCGTGAGAGTACTTTCATGCGGCGCTCTCCGTGATTGCTCCGCCGCAGACGATCTTTCTGTGCAGCGTCATGTCGATGTTGCGGCCCGACACAATGAGCACCGTGGGGCCGCTCGCCCGGACCTTGCCGGCAAGCACGGCGGCGATGCCGACCGCACCAGCGCCTTCGACGATCTCGCGCTCCTGTTCATAGGCATGGCGGATGCCCGCGGCGATCTCGTCCTCGCTGAGCAGGATCACGTCGTCGAGCAGGTCGCGGCACATCGAGAAGGTCAGCCGGTTGTCGAGGCCGATGCCGCCGCCGAGCGAATCCGCCAGCGTCGGCAGTTCCTCGACCTGCACCGGCCGGCCGGCGTCGAGGCTCGCCTTCATCGCCGCACCCCGCGCCATCGAAACGCCAATGATTTTCGTGCTTGGACTGACGCCCTTCACCGCCGCGGCGACACCCGCCGCCAGCCCGCCGCCGGAAAGCGGCACCAGCACCAGGGCGGCATCCGCAATTTGTTCGATGATCTCCAGCCCGAGCGTCCCTTGCCCGGCGATGATATCAGGATGGTCAAAGGGCGGCAGCATAACCAGTCCCTCTTCCGCGACCAGCCGGTCGACCTCCTGCTGCGCGTCGTCCTGGCTGTTGCCGACGATGCGGATTTCGGCGCCGAGCTGGCGGATTTCGTCGAGCTTATTCTGCGGCACCAGCCGCGACATGCAGATCGTCGCACGCATGCCTTCGAGCTTCGCCGCATGAGCCAGCGCCCGGCCGTGATTGCCGGTCGAGGCAGCGACCACGCCACGCGCCTTCTCCTCGGCGTTCAGCGCAGCGATGGCGTTCGAGGCGCCGCGCAGCTTGAAGCTGCCGGTGGTTTGCCGATGTTCGAGCTTGAGATAAACAGCCACGCCCAAGTGCCCGGAAAGACTCGGGGAAGGCACGGCAGGGGTGCGCTCGACCTTGCCGGAGACGCGCTCGCGCGCGGCGCGGATATCGGAGAGGGTGACATCGTTCGCGGTCATGACCTTTGCTCTGCGATCAATTCAAAGGCAGCGTCATCAGACGGCCGAATTCGGCGCGCGGCTCCTCGTCGCCGCAAAGCCGCAGGCAGTTCCAGGCCGTTGCCTGGTTGCTGGTAACGACCGGACGGCCGATGGCCTCTTCCATGCCGACCACAGCAAGCGCTGCCCGCAGCGCCGTGCAGGAGACGAACAGCGCGTCCGCTTGCGCATCCGTCGCCTTGACTGCCAGATCGACCAGCGATGCCGGCGCAATACGCGCCATCTCGCGGTCGTCCTCGAAGCCGAGGCAGGTGAAGCTGGCGATGTCGAACCCGTGCGCCGCGAAATAGGTCGCCATCGGCCGGCTGGTCTCGACCGTGTAGGGGGTGAGGATGCTGATCGTCCTGGCGCCCAGCGCCTTCAAGCCACGCACTCCTGCCATCGGTGGCGTGACCACGGGCACGCCGGGCTTGGCCGCCTGCACCGCCGCCTCGATCTCGGCATCGCCGATGACCACGGAGGCCGAGGTGCAGGAATAGCAGATCGCGTCGAGCGGCTCGTCGGGCAGGATGAGCGCAGCACCCGCCGTCAGTGACGGCTGCATCTTGCGCAAATTCTCCGGCGTCGTCGGATTGGCGTAGGGGATGCGCGCAACATAGACGCCGATGCGGTCGTTTGCCACCATGCGGCGAAAATCCGGCTCGGTGGTATGGTCGGTGGCAAGGATGATTAAGCCGACGCGCTTGTCGAGCGGACGCTTGTCGAGCGCCGGCCGTGTCGGCGTCAGTCTGATTTCGGGCAGGTATTTCATGAAAGACTACCTCTCGATCTTGCCGTAGCGGCGTTCCAGCCAGCGCAGCAGCACGACCGAGAATAGGCTGATCACGAGGAAGAAGGCGCCGACCAAGGTCATCGGCTCGACATAGCGGTAATAGGTGTTGGCGACGCTCTTGGCCTGGTTCATCAGTTCCAGCACGGTGATCGCCGACAGCAGCGGCGTCTCCTTGAACATCGCGATGAAGTAGTTGGCAAGCGCCGGGATCATCGGCGGAATCGCCTGCGGCATGATGATGTGGGTCCAGGTCTGCCTGGCGTTGAGATTGCAGGCCTTGGCGGCTTCCCACTGGCCGCGCGGCACATTGTCGATGCCGGCGCGATAGACCTCGGCCGTGTAGGTGCCGTAATGCAGGCCCAGGCCGATAACGCCCGCCACCAGCGGCGGCAGCAGGACACCGATGTCCGGCAGGACGTAGAAAATGAAATAGAGCTGCACCAAGAGCGGCGTGCCGCGGATGAACTCGGCGAGGAAGCCGACGGTGCGCGACAAGCCCCTGTTCGGCGAGCGCCGCGCCAGCGCGATGGCCAGCCCGACGATCGCGGCCAGGACCGAGCCGAGCAGCGTCGCCAGGATAGTGATCTTCACGCCCTGGATCAGCGTCGGCATGATCTCCCGGACGAAATTCCAATCCCATTCCATTATGAAGCCCAATCCATCAGACGCGCACCCCGTCGAGGCCGCGCGCCATGCGGCGTTCCAGCGAACGCACACCCCACGAGATGATCAGCGCCAGGACGAAATAGATGATGAGGATGGTGGCAAACGGCACCAGCGTATTGCCGGTCTGCGAGCGCACCACTTGCGCCTGGAAGGTCAGGTCGGTGAGCGAGATCAGCGAAACCACGGCGGTGGCCTTGAGCAATTCGATGGCATTGTTGCCGAAGGTCGGCAGCATGACCAGCAGCGCCTGCGGCAGGATGACATGGCGCATGGCTTGCCAGCGGCCGAGATTGAGCGCGGTGCAGGCCTCGTACTGTTCGCGGCCGATCGACTGGATGGCGCCGCGCACCACCTCCGCCGCATAGGCGCCGACATTGAGGCCGAGCGCCAGCACGCCGGCCTGCAGCGGCGTCAGCGAAATGCCGATGAAGGGCAGCACGAAATAGGCCCAGAACAGCTGCACGAAGATCGAGGTGCCGCGGAAGAATTCGATATAGGCGGTGGCCAGCGCCCGAAGGACGAAGAAGCGCGACAGCCGCCCCAGCCCGGCGAGAAAGGCCGTGATCAGAGCAAGCACCGACCCCATCAGCGTCAGCTCGATGGTGATCAGCGCTCCCTGTAATATCAGGCCGAGATAGCCGGACCATTGGGTCATGAAGTCAAGAGTTTCCAACGTTAGCGGTTATGCGAGGCGGGTGGCCTTGGCCCCTTCTCCCCGTTCACGGGGAGAAGATGCCGGCAGGCAGATGAGGGGCAGAGCCAAGGTGGGCAGAACCTTGCGCCGCCCCTCATCCGGCCCTTCGGACCACCTTCTCCCCGTGAACGGGGAGAAGGAAGAAAGGCCTACTTCGCTGAGCAGAGCTTTTCACGGCTCGTCGACATCGCCGCGGCCGCCGAGAAGCCGTAAGGCTCGATGATCTTGGCGAACTCACCGGACTCCTTCAGCTTGGCCAGCTCGACGTCATAGGCGTCGCGCAGTGCTTCGTCGCCCTTCTTGAAGGCCGCGCCGTCGCAATAGACCGGCGCGCCGACGACCGGGGCGACGACTTCGAGGTTCGGATCGTTGGCCTTCTTGACCAGATCGTTGATCGACAGCACCGGCAGCGAATAGGCGTCGATGCGGCCGTCCTGCAGCATCTTCAGGCCGCTCTGGCCGTCCGGCACGACGATGACGCGGTCACGCGGCACGCCGGCAGTGAGCGCCAGCTTCTCCTCGGTGCCGCCGCCCGGCGCCCCGATTGTTGCGGTGGCATCCTTGGCAACATCCTCGTAGCTCTTGAAGCCCTTCGGGTTACCCTTCTTGACCAGCATCGCTTCGGCGTCGCACAGCACCGGCTCCGAATAGACGACCGCCGCGCAACGCTCCGGCTTCATGAACAGGCCGGCGGTGACGACGTCGAAACGGCCGGCCTGCAGGCCGGGGATCATGGCGCCGTATTCCGAGATCGAGGCGACGATGTCGTTGACGCCGAGACGCTTGAAGATTTCGCGCGCCACATCGGGCGCGGCGCCCGAAACCTTGCCGTCTGCCGCAACCGCCGTATAGGGCGGCTCGTTGGCGATGGCGACGCGGGCGAAGCCCTGTGCCTTGAGCTCTTCGAGCTTGCCTTCGTCAGCCGATCCCGCGGTCGAGGCGGCCAGAATCGCCGTCAGTGCAACACCGGCCACGCCGGCCAGAATGCCAAGTTTCTTCATTGTTCCCAACTCCTTGCTTCTCTTCTTGGTTTGCTTGGTTCGGGACGGCTTTGCCGCCCCTAGAGGACGGCGTCGCCGCCTCTTGCATGGCGGTCAGACGCGATGTCCGGCCGCGATGATCTTCTTCAGGAAGCCTTGCGTGCGCTCCTGCTTGGGATTGCGGAAAATCTCGTCGGGCTTGCCTTCTTCAACAATCTTGCCGCGATCGAAGAACAGCACCCGGTCGGCGAAATCATGGGCAAAACCCATCTCGTGGGTGACCAGCAGCATGGTCATGTCGGTCTCGGCGCAGAGCCGCCACAAGACATTGAGCACCTCCTCGACCAGTTCCGGATCGAGCGCCGATGTCACCTCGTCGAACAGCATGATCCTGGGCTGCAGCGCCAGCGCCCGGGCGATCGCCACACGCTGCTTCTGCCCGCCGGAAAGCTGCGCCGGCATCGCTTTGGCCTTGTCGGCCATGCCGACCATGTCGAGCAGTTCCATCGCCCGCTTTTCGGCGGCGGCGCGCGGCATACCCTTGGTCAGCATCGGCGCCAGCGTAACGTTGTTTATGACGCTCTTGTGCGGAAACAGGTTGAACAGCTGGAAGACCATGCCGATCTTCTGGCGCATTCTTGCCAGGTGCCGTTCGTCGGCGGCCACCAACTGGCCGTTGCGCTCCATGTGGTAAAGCTGCTCGCCGTCGATCTGGATGTGGCCGCTATCGATCCGTTCCAGCGTCATCAGGATGCGCAGGATCGTCGTCTTGCCCGAGCCGGATGGGCCGATCAGCGCCAGCTTCTCGCGCGGCATGACCTGCATCGACAGGCCGTCCAGCACCTTGAAGGTGCCGAAGCTCTTCGAAATGGCGTCGATCTTGATGATGGGCGCGGACAATGAATTTCCCCGTTCTGGAGAAGGACCTGTGCCCTAACGATGCGGAACGCGCCAAATCATGTCAATCAGGAAAATAAACTCATGACAATGTTTGTGACTCCGCACAATTTCGCGGCAATGTCTGCCTAGATCGCCAGCAGGAGATGCTCCGGATCGCCGAGCAGAAGCTTGGTGACGACGCTGAGGCCGGCGCGCAATTCCCCCTCGGTGGTCGAGCCGAGCGAGATACGAACCGCCGGCTGCCATGGCGCCTGCGAGATGCGGAAGGATGTGCCCGGTGCGATCGCCACCCCCTGCAGGCGGGCCTGCGAGACGAAACCTTCCTCGGCGCGATCGCCGGGCAGTTGCAGCCACAGATGCAGCCCGTCGCGATGAACGCGGTAGTCGATCCCCGCAAGCACCTCCGCGGCGATCTCCTGCCGCCGCCGCAGCGCTGCACGCTGCCAGCGCACGAGTTCCATCGCCGTGCCGTCGGTCACCCATTTGGTGGCGATCTCGGCCACCAGCGGCGTCGCCATCCAGTTCGAGACGAGGTGGCGGTTGGCGACGGCGGCGACATAGCGGTCGGGCGCGGCGAGATAGCCGATGCGCAAGCCGGGCACGGTGATCTTGGTGAAGGAGGTGACGTAAAGCGTGCGCTCCGGCGCAAAGGCGGCAACCGGCGCCGGCCGGTCCTCGACCAGCGGACCGAGCACATCGTTCTCAATGATGGCGATGTCGTGCTTGCGCGCAACCGCGGCGATCTGCTCGCGCCGCGCGGCGTCCATCAGCGTTGCGGTCGGGTTGATCACCGAGGGCTGCACGAACACGGCGCGGATGTCGGAAAGCTGGCACGCCTCGTCGAGCGCCTCCGGGATCAGGCCGTTGTCGTCGATCGGCAGGCCCTCGAGGTGGAAGCCGAGATAGCGCGCCAGCGGGATCAGCGTGTGGTGGCCGATCGCCTCGGTGGCGACGGTCGAACCGGGCGGCGCCACGCTCATCAGCGCCACGGTCATCCCGGCCGTGGCGCCGTTGGTCAGGCTGACATTCTGCGCGGACACATCGAGACCGCACAGCCGCAGCCATTCGACCGCCACCGCACGGTGGCGCGGGAACACCATGTTCGGGCGGAACGACAAAGCCGAGCTCGACGGCAGGGTCTCGGCAAGCCAGCCCAGCGCCTGCTTCAGCCGCTCCAGATGCATCGGCTCGCAGACCGGCTTCAGGATGGAAAGGTCGATGACCTCGCCAAGGCGCTCCGGCAGATAGGGCGGCTCGGGCTCGCGGCGCTGCGTCTGCACGAAGCTGCCGCGGCCGATCTCGCCGGAGACTAGGCCCCGGCGGATCAGTTCCTCATAGGCGCGACTGACCGTCTGCACCGAGAGCTTCAGGTCGTCGGCCAACCGGCGGTGCGTCGGCAGCCGCGTGCCGTTGGCCAGCCGCCCGTCATGGATGGCGCGCGCGAACTGGTCGGCGAGCGACTGATAGGCCGGCCGCCGGATGAGCGCGGGATCTGGACGCCACAATGTCATGACTTATTAGAGATCGAAATCAGTGCAATTGACAATCGAAATAATGCGCCGTCATGGTGTCGGTGACGAAAAAGTGGACGCTCATGGCCGCACCGAAATTCGATCAGATCGACCTGAAGATCCTCGACGCCATCCAGCGCGACGGGCGCATCACCAAGCTGGCGCTGGCGGAGAAGGTCGGCCTGTCGCCGACGCCGTGCTGGATGCGGCTGCGAAAACTGGAAAAGGCCGGTATCGTCTCCGGCTATCACGCCAAGGTCGCGATGCGCGCTGTCGCGCCGGTCGCGACCGTGTTGATGGAGGTGACGCTGGCCAGCCACCGCCAGGCCGATTTCGACCGTTTCGAGCGCGTCATCCGCGACGTTCCCGAGATCGTCGCCTGCTGGTCGGTGGGTGGCGGCGTCGATTATCTGCTGAAGGTGATGGCGCGCGACATCGACGCCTACCAGCGGCTCGTCGACGCCCTGCTCGAACGCGAGATCGGCATCGACCGTTATTTCACCTACATCGTCACCAAGACGGTGAAGGAGGAGGTCGCCTTGCCGTTAACGGATCTGTTGCCGGTAGCGTCTTAGCAGAGAGATTGGCTGCGCAGGCGACCCGATAGAGACCATCTCTCTACGCGCAAGCACCCAAACAGTCTCTCTGTCTGCCGCGCGCGGATAATCTCCCCGTATCACTCCGAACCGGGAGGTTTCGAACATGTCCGCGCATTTTGCCCGCCCGCACCGCCATGAAGCGCTTGACCGCCTTGTCGACCGTCGGCTGTTGCGCGAACTCGCCTATGTCGACGGCCACTGGACGGCGAGCGAGGCCGCCGAAAGCTTCGAGGTGACCGATCCTGCGACAGGCGCCACCGTCGCCTGGGTTGCCGCGCTCGATGCCCCGCAAACGAGCAGGGCGATCGACGCGGCATCCCGCGCCTTTCCGGCCTGGCGCGTGGCTCTTCCACAGGAACGCACAAGAATCCTGCGAAAATGGTTCGACCTGATCATCGCCGCCAAGGATGATCTGGCGCTCTTGATGACGCTCGAACAGGGCAAGCCGCTCAGGGAGGCGCGGGGCGAGATCGACTACGCCGCCTCCTTCGTCGAGTGGTTCGCCGAGGAAGCCAAACGCCTCAATGCCGAAAGCGTCACCAGCCATCTGCCAAACGCCGAGATGATGGTGCGGCGCGAACCGCTCGGCGTCGTCGGCGTCGTCACGCCGTGGAATTTTCCCGCGGCCATGCTGACCCGCAAGGCGGCCGCCGCCCTCGCCGCCGGCTGCACCATCGTCGCGCATCCCTCCTCGGAAACGCCGCTATCGGCACTGGCGCTGGCCGAACTCGGCGAACGCGCCGGCCTGCCAGCGGGCGTCTTCAACATCGTCACCGGCAAGGCTTCGACCGTCGTCGGGCGGATGTGCGAAGACGCTCGGGTCCGGGCAATGAGCTTCACCGGCTCGACCGAGATCGGCAGGCTGATCGCGGCGCAAAGTGCGCCGACGATGAAGCGGCTGGTGATGGAGCTTGGCGGCCATGCGCCGTTGATCGTCTTCGCCGATGCCGACCTCGACAAGGCTGTGACCATAGCCGTCGATGCCAAATTCGCCACGTCCGGCCAGGATTGCCTCGCCGCCAATCGCATCTATGTCCAGCGGCCGCTTTACGATCGTTTTTGCGCTGCCTTCGCCAGGCGCATCGAGACGTTGCGGACCGGCAATGGGTTGGCTGATGACACCGATATCGGGCCGTTGATGCACGAGCGCGGCGTCAAGAAGGTCGAGGAGCAGGTCGCCGATGCACTGGCTGGCGGCGCACGCTGCCTCACCGGCGGCAAGCGGCATCCGGCCGGGCCGCTGTTCTATCAGCCGACCCTGCTCGCCGATGTTGCCGATGACGCGCTGATCATGCGCGAGGAAACTTTTGGCCCGGTCGCCGCGGTGACGCCCTTCGACAGCGAAGACGAGGTTATCGCCCGCGCCAACGCCACCGAATACGGCCTCGTCGCCTATGTCGTGACCGAAAACGGCGGCCGCCAATTGCGCATGGGCCGCGCGCTCGACTACGGTATGGTCGCCGTCAACCGCGTGAAGATCACCGGCGCGCCGATCCCCTTCGGCGGCGTCAAACAGTCCGGCATCGGCCGCGAGGGCTCGCGCCATGGGCTCGAAGCCTTTACCGATCTCAAATATCTCTGCCTCGACGTGGCCTAGAACTGCGCCCGACACGTTTCCTTAGGAGTAAAAAGATGCTCGACCAGTCCAACGAACTCGCCGCCTGGGACCGCGACCACTTCTTCCATCCCTCGACCCATATGGGCACGCATGCACGGGGTGAATCGCCGACCCGCGTGATGGTCGGCGGCGAAGGCGTCACCGTCTGGGACAATAATGGGCGCAAGAGCATCGATGCCTTCGCCGGCCTCTATTGCGTCAATGTCGGCTATGGCCGCCAGAAGATCGCCGACGCCATCGCCGCGCAAGCCAGGAACCTCGCCTACTACCACGCCTATGTCGGCCACGGCACCGAGGCCTCGATCACGCTTGCCAAGATGATCATCGACCGCGCCCCGCAAGGCATGTCGAGGGTCTATTTCGGCCTTTCCGGTTCCGACGCCAACGAAACCAACATCAAGCTGATTTGGTACTACAACAACGTGCTCGGACGGCCCGAGAAGAAGAAGATCATCTCGCGCTGGCGCGGCTATCACGGCTCCGGCGTCATGACCGGCTCGCTGACCGGGCTCGACCTGTTCCATAACGCCTTCGACCTGCCGCGCGCGCCGATCCTGCACACCGAGGCACCCTACTACTTCCGCCGCGCCGACCGCTCGATGAGCGAGGAGCAGTTCTCGCAACACTGCGCCGACAAGCTGGAGGAGATGATCCTGGCTGAGGGTCCGGACACGGTCGCCGCCTTCATCGGCGAGCCGATCCTCGGCACTGGCGGAATCGTGCCGCCGCCGGCCGGCTATTGGGAGAAGATCCAGGCGGTCCTGAAGAAATACGATGTGCTGCTGGTCGCCGACGAAGTGGTCACCGGTTTCGGCCGGCTGGGCACCATGTTCGGCTCCGACCACTACGGCATCAAGCCGGATCTGATCACCATCGCCAAGGGCCTGACCTCTGCCTATGCGCCGCTGTCGGGCGTCATCGTCTCGGACAAGGTCTGGCAGGTGCTGGTGCAGGGTTCCGACAAGCTCGGCAGCATAGGCCATGGCTGGACCTATTCGGCGCATCCGATCTGCGTCGCCGCCGGTGTCGCCAACCTCGAACTGATCGACGAGATGGACCTGGTGACCAACGCCGGCGAGATCGGCGCCTATTTCCGCGCCGAGCTGGCGAAAGCCGTCGGCGGCCACAAAAACGTCGGCGAGGTGCGCGGCGACGGCATGCTGGCGGCGGTCGAGTTCGTCGCCGACCGGGATGACCGCGTCTTCTTCGACCCCTCGCAAAAGATCGGGCCGCAGATCGCGACCGCTCTTGCCGAGCGCGGCGTCATCGGTCGCGCCATGCCTCAAGGCGACATCCTCGGCTTCGCGCCGCCGCTGTGCCTGACGCGCGAAGAGGCCGACATCGTCGTGTCGAAGACGGCCGATGCGGTGAAGAGCGTGTTTGCCAACATCTGAAAACCGACATGAATGCCATGACCAAAACCCTCCCCACCACCATGGCCGCCGTGCAACTCACCGGTCACGGCGGACCGGAAAAGCTCGTCTACCGCACCGACGTGAAAGTGCCCTTGCCCGCGCCTGATGAAGTGCTGGTCAAGGTCACCGCTTGCGGCATGAACAACACCGATGTCTGGGTGCGACAAGGCGCCTATGGCACGGAAGAAGATGATGCCGCCGTGTCCACCTGGCGGCGGCAAGGCAACACGCTGACTTTCCCGCGCATCCAGGGCACCGACACGGTCGGCAACATCGTTGCCGTCGGTGACGGCGTTTCGCCGGACCGTATCGGCGAGCGGGTGATGGTCGATTTCTCGATCTACAACCGCGACGACGATTCGCTTGCCGACATCGACTATATGGGCCACGGCCGCGACGGCGGCTATGCCGAATACCAGACCGTGCCGGCCGAGAACGCGCATGTCGTCGATACCGACTTGACCGATGTCGAACTCGCCACCTTCTGCTGCGCCTATCTCACCGGCGAACAGATGCTGGAACGCGCCGCACTGAAGGCAGGCGAGCGCGTGCTGGTCACCGGTGCGTCGGGCGGGGTCGGCTCCGGCATCGTGCAGCTGGCGCGGGCACGCGGCGCCATTCCCTATGCGATTGTCGGCAAGGGCAAGGAACAGGCCGTGCTCGACATCGGCGCCGAGGCGGTGATCACCCGTGACACTGCCGATCTGCTCGCCGCCGTTAACGAGGCGACCGAGGGCCAGCCGATCGACGTGGTTGCCGACCTGGTAGGCGGTGCCATATTCAATGATCTTCTGCGCATCCTCAGGCCCGAGGGCCGCTACACCACCGCAGGAGCGATTGCTGGCCCGGTCGTGCAGCTCGATCTCAGGACCATGTACCTCAAACAACTTCAACTGCATGGCTCGAGCCAGGGCACGCGGAAGGATTTCCGCCGCATCGTCCGCTACATCGAGGACAAGAAGATCCGGCCGCTGGTCGGCGGCGTCTACAGGCTGTCCGATTTCCACCGCGCCCAGGTGGATTTCATCGCCAAGGATTTTGTCGGCAAGCTGGTGGTCGTTCCGGATGCCGTTTCAGATCTCGCTGCAACCCATTGACAGTCAAGACTATTCGAGGGCTTGGCCTGTTCGCCGATACGGCAAGGTCGAGCGCGACCTTGCGGCGCCGCGACTGCTCGTTCCGATGACCCATTCAGCTCTGTGATCCGACCTGTCTGCTGGCGGTTTCTAGCGATCTTTCAAACGCGTCGACTATCTGATCGACCTGCGGCTCGGTGATGATCAGCGGCGGGCAGAAGGCCAGCGCGTCGCCCATGTTGCGCGAGATGACGCCGTTCTGCTGCATGAAGCCGTTGACAAGCCCGCCCAGCGCGCCGGCCGTCTCCCACGGTGCCTTGTTCGCCTTGTCGCCGACCAGTTCGACCGCCGCGATCAGGCCGACGCCGCGTACCTCGCCGACAAGCGGGTGCGAAGCGAGCGTGCGCAGCCGCTTCTGCATATGCGCGCCGACTGTGCGCGCATTGCCGACAAGGTCGCGCTCCTCGATCAGCTTGAGGTTTTCGAACGCGACCGCCGCCGCAACGGGATGGCCACCGCCGGTGAAGCCGTGACCGAAGGTACCGATCCGGTTGCTTTCGTCGGCAATCGGCTCGAAAACCTTTTCGTTGATCAGCAGGGCCGAGATCGGCAGGTAGGACGAAGAAATCTGCTTCGACAGCACCATGATATCAGGCCTGATGCCGAAGGTCTGCGAGCCGAACATCTCGCCGGTTCGGCCAAAGCCGCAGATGACCTCGTCGGCGACGAGCAGGATGTCGTATTTCGACAGGACCGCCTGGATCTTCTCCCAGTAGCCGGCCGGCGGAACGATGACACCACCGGCGCCCATGATCGGTTCGCCGAAAAAGGCGGCGATGGTTTCCGGGCCCTCGGCAAGGATCAGCTTTTCCAAGTCGTCGGCGAGCCGGCTCGAAAACTGCTCTTCGCTCTCATTTGGCAGCGCCTCGCGCCAGTGATGCGGCGTCGACGTGTGCAGCACATTGGCGATCGGCAGGTCGAAGGAAATGTGGTTGTTGGGCAGTCCGGTCAGGCTCGCCGAGGCGATGGTGACGCCGTGATAGCCGCGATTGCGGCTGATGATCTTCTTGCGTGCCGGCTGACCGAGCGCATTCGACCGGTACCAGATCATCTTCATGGCTGAATCGTTGGCCTCGGAGCCGGAATTGGTGAAATACGCCTTGCTCATCGGCACCGGCGCCATCTGCACCAGTCTCTCGGCAAGATCGATCAGCGGCGAATGCGATTTGGAACCGAAGTCGTGATAGTAGGGCAGCTTCGACATCTGGCGTACCGCCGCGTCGACCAGGCGCTTCTCCGAGAAGCCGACTGCGACGCTCCAAAGGCCGGCCATCGCCTCGATGTAGCGGTTGCCGGCCAGATCCTCGACATAGATGCCGTCGCCCTTCTCGATGACGAGCGGACCCGCCTCCTGATGCTTGCGGGCATTGGTGTAGCCATGCATGTGGTAGCTGATGTCGCGGGCTTCGGGAGAATTCGGTCGGGCGTCCATGCTGGTTCCTGTCCTGTATGCCGGGACGTGGATCCTGCCGCCGTTCGGCGCGCATCGGCAGGTTCCCTCTTGCATTGATGCTGTTTGATGCATCTGTTTCCTGTAACGGTGTCAAGCCATTTCGGAAGGCTGGCGGATGGACGCAGACGTATGCAGAATTTCGGCTTCGAGGCCCTGGAGCGCGAGAACCTGCGCGAAGTTGTCTGCGCTTCGCCGGGACATGATCCTCGAACGGCTTACCAGCAGGCACAACAACAAGGCTGAGGTGGCCTGATCATGGACCATGTCGACTGCATCGTCGCCGGCGCCGGCGTCATTGGCCTCGCGATCGCACGAGGCATGGCGCGCCGCGGCATGGATACCCTGATCCTCGAGGCAGAGAACGCCATCGGCACCGGGACCAGTTCGCGCAATTCCGAGGTCATCCATGCCGGCATCTACTATCCGGCCGGATCACTGAAGGCCCGGTTCTGTCTGGCAGGCCGGGAGAAGCTCTACCGTTACTGCGAGGAGCGGGCGGTCCCGCATGCGCGCTGCGGCAAGCTCATCGTCGCCACGGATGCCGAACAGGAGCCGGTGCTCGCTTCCATCCGAGCCAGTGCATCTGCTTGCGGCGCGGGCGACCTGACGCCCTTGACCGCGGTAGAGGCGCGCAGGCTGGAGCCCAGGCTGCGGTGCACGGCGGCCCTGCTGTCTCCCGCCACCGGCATCATCGACAGCCACGCCCTGATGCTTGCGCTGCTGGGCGACGCTGAGGAGCACGGGGCGGCGCTCAGCCTCAACACCCGCATCGTCGCCGGCCGCATCGAGGGCGGGCAAGTCGAGGGGAGCAGCATCGTGCTCGACACGATCGACGGCACCAGCGGCGAGCGATTTGAAATCGCCACCACGCGCTTCGTCAACGCCGCCGGGCTTGACGCCACGGCACTTGCCGGCTCGCTTGACGGGCTCGACCCGCAATTCGTGCCAAGACTTCGCTACGCCAAGGGCAATTATTTTTCGGTCGCCGGCCGGGCGCCCTTCTCGCGGCTGGTCTATCCCGTGCCCGAACCCGGCGGGCTCGGCGTGCATCTGACGCTCGACCTCGATGGCGTCGCCCGCTTCGGGCCGGATGTCGAATGGACGGATCAACTCGACTATCGCGTCGATCCGGCTCGCGGCGAACGCTTCTACAACGAGATCCGCAAATACTGGCCGGACCTGGCCGATGGCAGCCTGCAGCCGGCCTATAGCGGCATCCGGCCAAAACTCTCCGGTCCCGGCGAAGCCAATGCCGACTTCGTCATCCAGGACGCGGCGGTGCACGGCGTGCAGGGCCTGGTCAATCTGTTCGGCATCGAGAGCCCCGGCCTGACGTCAAGCCTGGCGATCGCCGACCACGTTGTGCAGCGCCTCGCGCCGAAGGCGAGCTAATGCATGTCGCCCAAAAGTGCGCAGCGGTTTTGGGATAACGACATGCAGAAAAACAAGAACTTAAAGCGCGTCGCATGAATCCCTTCAGACGCGACGCGCTTTAGTCGAGGCGACACCCAGCGAGCGCGCCCGCCGCTAAGAGCGTAGCCAAACCGCCCGTAAGCCATCCGTAAGCCGGGGTCGCGGAACCTCAGCCCGTCGATCACAGCCGACCACCGGAGGCTTCGAGTTCCCCGGAACCGTCGGCTCCATGACGGGGTCCAGATGGCTACTCAGGTACTTCGCACCGAAGCCACGAACATCGAGCCGGCGGCACGCTTTCGTCGATGGAGACATCGCGAGAGGCACACCAGAAAGCCCAGCCCTGGCATTCTAGACCGCCCGGGGCAACCAAACGACGGGGATCATCGATATGAAGGACCGTTTCGAAGCCATACCGAACCCGAGCTGCCGGTTCGAGATCTGGGACAATGAGAGCGGCGAGCCCGTCGTCCGTCACGGTCGGTTGCTAACCTTCGCCTCGGCGAAGTCGGCGGCGCGGATCGCCGACGTCCTCAATGACAGCCGCAGCCTCCGCCGCGACGGCGCCGAATGGCGCGTTTCGGACCGCGACGTTGGCTTGCGAGGATGATCGCCAAACTGCTCTGCCTTGCGATGCCTTTGCGCGTCCAAAAGGACACGCGCGCGCAAAGGCGTGAATCCGGTGCGGTTTTGGATTCGAAGTCCCTGAGAACGCCGATGCCGTCAATGGAGCAGGAACTTCAAGCTCACATATGACGCATCAATGCGCCGTCTGCGAATGGTCGCCGCCCGGCCGCGAAATGCCGCCCAGCGCTTCGCCGGCCCAGGCTGCCTCGCCATTCGTGGCGAGATCGCCGAGCGAGACAATGCCAACCAACCGCCGGTCGCGGCTGATCACCGGCAGCCGCCGCAGTTTGAGATTGCCCATGTGCTGAAGGACATCGTCGACTTCCTGGTCGTCAAAGCAGCATCGTACCTCGGCGCTCATCACGTCCCTGATCTTGGCGTCGGGGCCTTTGCCCTCCGCGATCCCACGGACGGCAATGTCGCGGTCCGTGATCATTCCGACCAGCCGGTCATTCTCACCGACGGGCAGAACACCGGCATCAAGATCGGCCATGGCTCGTGCGGCATCCTGCAAGGATTGGTCCGGACTGGCGACCTGAACATTCTGTGTCATGCACTCGCTGATTCTCATGATTTTCTCCTCGAGGTGCAGCGCCCCGCCGATCCTGTGATCAAGGTGTGATCAAGGAAGAATGAACGCCTGTCGGAATCGTTCCATCTTTCCACCGCGCGCGACGGGTCCGGACAGAGCCTCCACCAGTGTGATGGACCGGGCGATGTGACGTGACGGACCGGGAACCATAATCCGGCACAATGGTTGAGTGGTCACCGAGTGGTCCTCCTCGAGCAAACGGAAGGAAAGATCATGCGCATGCTGATGACAATTGCCGCCCTTTCGGGATTGGCCCTCGCGCAGCCGATCCACGCGCAGCCCACCGACCCGCAGCCGCCCCAAATCGCACCCCAAGCCCCGGAAGCCCTGCCCGATCCAAGCCTGCCCGACCTGCCGCAGCCTGACCAAGCCATGCCGGATCAAGGTTTTACCGACCAGAACTTCACCGGCATTGCGATCATCGCCCTCGAGGACTTGCCCCCGGAACTCAAAACGCAGGCCGAGGCCGTGATCACCCAGACCAGCGTTGAAGATCTGCTTACCCTGCAGAGCTCGATCGATGCGTCGCCGCAGGCGGCGTCGGCGCTGGCGGCGAACGGGCTTGATTCCTCGCAGGTTGTCGCTGCCAACGTCGACGGCGACGGCACGCTGACGCTGATCATCCAGACAACGACCTGATCGGCAGTCCCGGCGTGGCGGACCGGAGTACTCGCTTCGGCCGTGAAAAAACGCAGTACAGCGGAGCACCGTCATGGTCGAAGCCGCAGTTCGCAACTTCACCCTCAACTTCGGTCCGCAGCATCCGTCTGCTCACGGCGTCCTGCGGCTGGTGCTGGAACTGGATGGCGAGGTCGTCGACCGCGCCGATCCCCATATCGGCCTGCTCCACCGCGGCACGGAAAAACTCATCGAGTACAAGAACTATCTGCAGGCGCTGCCCTATTTCGACCGGCTCGACTATGTCGCGCCGATGAACCAGGAGCATGCGTTCTGCCTCGCCGCCGAGAAGCTGCTCGAAATCTCGATCCCCAGGCGCGGACAGCTCATCCGTGTCCTCTTTTGCGAAATCGGCCGGCTCTTGTCGCATCTCCTCAACGTCACGACACAGGCCATGGATATCGGCGCGCTGACCCCGCCGCTCTGGGGTTTCGCCGAGCGCGAGAAGCTGATGGTCTTCTACGAGCGCGCCTCCGGCGCCCGCATGCATGCGAATTACTTCAGGGTCGGCGGCGTGCACCAGGATCTGCCTCCAAAGCTCCTGGACGACATCTGGGCTTTCTGCGATCCGTTCCTCAAGGTCTGCGACAACCTCGAGGACCTGCTCACCGAAAATCGCATCTTCAAGCAGCGCAATGTCGACATCGGCGCGATCGGGCTGGACGACGCCTGGGCCTGGGGCTTCTCCGGTGTGATGGTGCGCGGATCGGGAGCGGCGTGGGACCTGCGCAAGGCGCAGCCCTATGAATGCTACCCCGAGATGGATTTCGACATTCCCGTCGGCAAGAACGGCGACTGCTATGACCGCTATCTCCTGCGCATGGAGGAAATGCGCCAGTCGGTCCGGATCATGAAGCAATGCCTGGAGAAATTGCGGTCGCCGGAAGGCCGGGGGCCGGTCGCTATTCCGAACCAGAAGATCACCCCGCCACCGCGGGCGACGATGAAACGCTCGATGGAAGCGACCATCCACCATTTCAAACTGTACACGGAGGGTATTCGCGTGCCCGCCGGAGAGGTCTACGCTGCCGTTGAGGCACCGAAGGGCGAATTCGGCGTCTATCTGGTTTCAAATGGCAGCAACACTCCGTATCGATGCAAGATCCGCGCGCCGTCCTTTGCCCATCTGCAGGCGATGGATTTTCTGTCGAGAGGGCACATGATCGCCGATGTCGCCGCGATCATCGGATCGCTCGATATCGTGTTCGGCGAGATCGACCGCTAGAGCATTCTGCAGCCAAGTGGAATCACTTGGCATCGCAGAAATGCGGCTAAAACAAATAGATAGAGCGGGATGCCCAGTTCAGCTTGAACGCGTCCCCGCTCTAACGACGCGCAAGGTGTTTCAGATTTCGAGCAAGGCGTAGGGACGGCCGGTCGGCTTCGCCACGTGCATGGCGACGTTAAGCTCCGTCGGGCCGACGATCCGCACCCGGCTGCCCAGCAAATCGATTTGCCGTGCGTGCTCCAGCCACTGGTCGCTGACAGGCATGGTTCCGTTCGCCGATGCGAATATGACGTCAAAGAAATGCGTGCCCTTGAAGACCTTGCCGAGCCACCGGTCATCCAAGATCTCGACCGCATAACCGGCCTGCTTGAAATGCGCGAGAATGCGGGCGTAGTCGCCGGCCTTGCAGAAAATGTCGAGATCCTTCGTCCGGCGCGTGACGCCCGTATAGGCGCTCACCGCGTAGGTGCCGGCGACAAGAAAGGGGATGTCCGTCGCGGCGAGTTCGCGGATCGCCTCGGTGTAGAAGATTTCGGCCTCGGCGTGCTGAAGCGTCGGCTCCGCTTTTGCATCGATCGTCGGAACGGATGCCGGGATGGCGCTTTCCGGTGTAGAATAATTGGTCATGAAACCGTGGCTCCGAGACCCAGCAACCTGCAACTGTCCGTCCTTAAACAAGGCCGCCGCCGCATGGTTCCGTTGCCGGCGTCATGCAAACGAACGTCTCCATCGCACTGCCAGGCAGCTGAAACCGTCAAAAAAGGCGGGGATGGAGCCTTTTTTGCCGCCGGCGAGTTGAAGGTATGAAAAACCACCGGCACGGAGGTGACCATGGAGAACGAGCGCAAGGCGGTACGCGTCAGGCTCAGTGGAAGGGTGCAAGGCGTCTCTTTTCGCGTGTGGACACGGACCCAGGCCGAGAAGCTCGGTCTGTCCGGATGGGTCCGCAACGAGGATGACGGATCCGTAACGGCACTGATCGTCGGTGCTGAAGGCGCAGTTTCGACGATGATGGACCGGTTCTGGAAAGGGCCGAACGGGGCGTCGGTCTCCGGCGTGACATCCCAAGATGTCGATCCCGGCCAGGAGCCGAACGGATTCAGGATCATCGGCTAGGAAGTGGGTACCGGCTTTGGGAAAACCGATGCTCAACCAAAAGCCAGGCCTCCGCGACTCTTGCCTTCCGCCCCGGGGAACAAATCGGCAGCCAGCGCCGTTGGGACCAAATCAGCCATGACAAACGATGATGGGATTCGGCCAATGGAAGTCACCGGAGCAGACGGCTTTTCGCTCAGTTCGGCGACCAAGCATCTCAGGTCGGCTTTGGACTGCCGATAACGGTTCGATGTATGCTCTTGCTCTAGCCACTGACTACGATGGCACACTCGCGGAAAACGGGATCGTTTCCGATGCGACCCGTGCCGCGCTCGAGCGGTTGAAGGAAACCGGCCGCAAGTTGATAATGGTGACCGGTCGCGAGCTTGCCGACCTCGAATCCGTTTTTCCGGAGCTTGGCATTTTCGACAAGGTCGTCGCCGAAAACGGCGCGCTCGTCTACACGCCGGCTTCGAAGAAGGTGCGGATCCTGGCGCCTGCCCCTCCGGCGGAATTCGTCGACAGGCTGATGATGCGCAAGGTCGCGCCCCTGTCGATGGGACGTTCCGTCGTCGCCACCAGGGAGCCCAACGAGACCATCGTGCTGGAAGTGATCAAGGACCTTGGCCTGGAACTGGAGATCATCTTCAACAAGGGTGCCGTCATGGTGCTGCCAAGCGGGGTCAACAAGGCGACCGGTCTGGCGGCTGCCCTGGAGGATCTGGAACTGTCCGCCCACAATGTCGTCGGCATCGGCGATGCGGAGAACGACCATGCCTTTCTGCGCGCCGTAGGCGTCGGAGTTGCCGTTGCCAATGCATTGCCAAAGGTAAGGGAGACGGCGGACCACGTGACGAATGGTGCCCGCGGCGCAGGGGTAAGGGAGTTGATCGAGGCCCTCATCTCGCAGGACGCGGCCTTGCTGGACACCGCGCGGCAACGCATCGAAATCAGTGCGGACGACGGATCGGGCGCAGCGATGCATCTTTCACCGCGCGGTGGCAGTGTCCTGCTGGCCGGCACTTCGGGGATCGGAAAATCCACACTCGCCACCGCTCTGACCGAACGCTTCGTCGAGCAAGGTTTCCAGTTTTGCGTGCTCGACCCGGAGGGCGACTACGAGGAGCTGGAGGACGTGCTGGTGGTTGGCGACGCTAAAAGCCCGCCGAGCTCGCGCGAAATCTTCGACCTTTTGTCCAAGCCGTCCAACAATGTCGCCGTCAACATGCTCGGGATCAAGACCGGAGAGCGGCCAAACGCCTTCGCCAAGCTGCTGCCGGAGCTTGCCGCGCTTCGCGCCCGCACCGGACGCCCGCACTGGCTGATCATCGACGAGGCGCACCACCTGCTGCCGCACGCGCGCGATGGCACATCCTTTGCGCTGCCAAAAAACCTTTCGGCGACCATTCTGATCACAGTTCATCCCGATCTGGTTTCGCGGGATGTGCTGGCAGGCGTCGACACGGTGCTGGCTCTTGGCCCGGAAGCCGACAAGGTTGTCGAGAGCTTCTGTGCCGCAGTGGGCGACGATGTGCCGGAGGAGGTCGTGCCGCCACCGGAGAACAAGGTCCTGTATTGGAACCGGTCGACGGGCGAACCCGCAAGGCCGATCTCGGTCGAGCGTCCCCGGCAGGAACGCAAGCGTCATTCGCGCAAATATGCCGAGGGTGATCTTGGCGACAACAGTTTTCATTTCCGCGGCGCTGACGGCGCGCTTAACCTGAAAGCGCAAAATCTCATGATGTTCCTCCAAATCGCCGAGGGAATCGACGACCGCACCTGGGAGCATCACTTGCGCGCGGGTGATTATTCGGCCTGGTTCCGCAACCAGGTCAAGGACAAGGGACTTGCGGAGGAAGCGGCTGTTATCGAGGAAGACGATAGTCTCGACCCGCATAAAAGCCGCGCCGCGATCGCGGAAGCGGTCCATCGCCGCTACACCGCGCCCGCCGACTGAATCCGCCCATGCCGATGGTATCGAGCTTCGCTGATGGCGGATCGCCGCCGAACGGCATATCCGTCATCAACGCCCATTGATGCGAGGCGCGGAAATCATCTCGCCCACCGCCTCCATCTTCCGAACTGCCGGCCCGTAGCGTCAATGCCTGCTACGTCAATGCCCACTACGTCAATGCCCCACTACGTCAATGCATGAATGTTCCACGCAGCCAGGCGAAGAAACCGAACCTCTCGGACTTTGCGGCACGGACGCGAGAGGCAGCCCACCGCGCTCGTATCGTGGCGCCGACATGGCAATGACAAACGATTTCGTGCAGCTGCCAGTCCGTCAGTTCGAAGAAGCGTCTGGCTTCGCCGTAGGTGTCATCCCTCAAGCCTTGCGCGCGAAAAATCGGATCCTCGAAGGCAACAGTGAGAGGTGAGTCGTTGTCACGCATTTTTTCGCGTATCTCGGGAGACTTGTATTCGGTGCCCGTCAGCGCTTCGAGACGCCGATCGGGATTTTGCTCCAGCAGCTTCGCCCAACGTTCGAGACGCTGGCTTCGAGTCGCCACGAGGTCTGTTGCTTCAGCGTGAACGTCGGCAACGGCATGCAGTTGGTCAAGTGTTTGGTGTTTCACGGCCGCCTCCTATTCAGCAGGTGAGTTCGCTCCACCCTTTCAGCAGGTGAGTTCGCCCCACCTGAAATAAAAATTATGGCGCCCCACGAGGCCGACAAGGCCCTTATATGCGGACTATTCGATCACTTTTCTGATGGCGCCGTCCTGCCACGCCTGATGCCTGCGGGATCACTGAAGGCCCCATCGGAACCATAGGCACGCGTGGTCGTTCTGCGGGCATCACCCGTAGAGCGAAACCGGTCGAAAAGGGGGGCGTCAAATCCCGCCCGACGTCGATGACCGCCAAGGCACAGTGCAGCGCGCGGAAGGAAATCACACCATGGCCATTCTCCCCACTCCCGAACCAACGCCGACTCCCGTGCCCACGCCACCGCCCTTTCCTGAACCGAAGCCGGTGCGTGAGCCGGACCCGGACAGACTTCCCGACGAGGCTCCTGTCCCCAACCCGGATGAAAACGACGCGCCCCTGAAAATCGGCCCTAAAGCGTCCAATCCCGGCATCTGACGGATCGGATTACGACCGAGGGGAAGTGCTCGTTCCCAGCTCCTCATTGATGCGGATGGTGTCGGCGCATTGCGTGGCCGAGCGGCCAGCACGCGCGTTCGGTTGCCGCCGTCTCGGTGCTGCGGGTTGTTTTGACAGTCGCGGCCATCGAGCGCGTGACGCTCAGCAGCGCGGAATGATGCTCATGTCCGGCTGCCGGTCGACTCAATGAATCGCATCATCGTGTCGAAAAGGACGCGCCACGCAGGTTCATGGGGAAGCCTCGTGCTGACGGACATCCGTACGCTGGCCGCCGGGAACTCGGCCGAGTGAGCTTGCCTCCCGATGTCCTCTCTGTCAGGCGTGTTCAGGAAGCCGGACCGGCGCCGGCTGCTGGGGAATCCGTATTGAACATGGGCGACTGCAGCGCCGCGCATTCGACGGGCCATCCGGAACTCATAGCTCCCCGGTAGACGTCCTCGCCGACGAGCGTAACGGCGAAACGCCAGCCCGCTGGGCGCCACCGCGACGGCTACGACGACGCGGCTTGCGGCGCTGCGCTCGAAGCGTCTATCATGTGCTTGAAAAATCGCTGACTTCGGCCCCCGCCGCGTTCGGCCAGCCAACATTTCCAGCGGCAGATGTAGCCAGCTGCGTAGATTTCAGAACCAATGAAGTAGCGCACCGCCAATGGCCGATAAAACGCATTTCGGGTTGACCGCCGTCGACACTGTGCCCCTGCATGAGAAAGTCTATCTGGAACTCGTCAGGGCATTGATGTCGGGCCAGTTTGCGCCCGGCCAGAAGCTGACCTCGCGCAAGCTCGCCAAGGAACTGGGTACCAGCGACATGCCGGTGCGCAGCGCCTTCATGCGGCTGCAGGCGCTGCGCGCGCTGAGTCCGATGCCGAACGGCAGCATGGAGGTGCCGATCATCTCGGCCGACAGATTCTCGCAATTGACCGCCGTGCGTACGATCCTCGAAGGCTCCGCGACCGAGCTTGCCGCGGCGCTGATCAATGGCAACAATCTGCGGGCGATCCGCCGCCATTGCACCGAGCTGACCCTGGCAGCCCGCAAGGGCGACATCGACGACTATCTGCGGAAAAACTACAACTTCAAGTTCTCGATCTATCGCCACTGCGGCAATGAGCAGATGATCTTCCTGATCGAGACGGTGTGGATGCAGGTCGGCCCGTTTCTCAGGAACCTGGCCATGGGTTTCGAGGACAATCTCGCCGCCATTCTCGACATCGATTACCACGAGGAAGCCGTCGCCGCGATCGAAGCCCAGGACGGGGTGCGCGCCCGCGCCGCCATCGTGCGCGACATAAACGACGGCGCGACGCATCTTTTGCAACACGTCAAATTCCCGGAGACGCGGCACTGACGGCGGCTCAAATGCGGCTTGGCTTTACCCGACCCTACCGCTATAGTGCGATCGCAAATCGCGCAATTGGTCTTGAAATGCCTCCCGATATCCCGGCTAGTGAATTGAAAAAATAAAGGAAATCCTCTGGTGAGAGCCGGAGCGGTTTTCAGAAACTCACAAGCTATAGAGATATCGTAACCGGCCAGGGCTACGGCACCTAGGAAAAACCAGGGGTTGAAATTGGGCGATGCAATCACGGATGTATTGAAGTGGCTTGAAAGCAGGGACGACATCCAAAGCCTGCGGGCTGCGGTGTGCGACCTCAACGGCATCATGCGCGGTAAGCGCATCCCGGTCGAGCAGGCACGCAAGGCGCTGGAAGGCAAGCTGCGCATGCCCTATTCGCTGGTCGGGCTCGACATCTGGGGCGAGGATATCGAGGGCAATACGCTGGTTTTCGGCACCGGCGACGCCGACGGCCTTTGCCAGTGGACGGGACGCGGCATCCTGCCGGTGAGCTGGACGGCGCACCCAACAGCACTTGTCCCGCTCTGGCTGGCCGATGAAACCGGCGCGTCGTTCCTGGGTGACCCGCGGCGGGCGCTGGCTCGTATCCTCGATCGCTACAAGGCTCTGGGCCTTACCCCTGTCACGGCTACGGAACTGGAGTTCTATCTGGTCGACCCGCAATCGCAGCGGCCGATCGGGCCTGTCTCGCCGGTAACAGGGCGTCGTCTCGATTCCGATGCAGCCCTGTCGATCGACGAGATCGACGACTTCGAAGCCTTCATCCACGATGTCTACGACGCCTGCCGCATGCAAGGTATTCCCGTCGACACCGCGATCGCCGAGAACGGCGTCGGCCAGTTCGAGATCAATCTGAACCATGTCGCGGACGCCTTGCGTGCCGCCGACGACGCCGTCCTGTTCAAGCGCACCGTCAAGGGCATCGCCCGCAAGCACGGCTTTGCCGCCTGCTTCATGGCGAAGCCCTATGGCGACCGTGCCGGCAACGGCTTTCACGTCCATTTCAGCCTGACCGACGCCGAAGGCCGCAACGTCTTCGACGATGGCAGCGACCAGGGTTCGGACATCATGCGCCATGCCGTCGGCGGACTGCTCGCCGCCATGGCCGAAAGCACGCTGGTGTTCGCGCCGCACTTCAATTCCTACCGCAGGCTGCGTCCCAGATCCTATGCGCCGACAGCGGTTGCCTGGGGCTATGAGAACCGCATGGTCGCGATCCGCATCCCAGGCGGCCCGACGAGCGCGCGCCGGATCGAGCATCGCGTCGCCGGCGCCGACGCCAACCCGTACCTCGTGCTTGCGGCCATCCTGGGCGCCGCGCTCATCGGCATCGAAGGGCAATTGTCGCCTGGCGATCCAGCGGGCAGAGACGGGCAAGGACTTCAGCCGGCCAAGCTGCCGCCGGACTGGGCCTCCGCGATCGCCAGTTTCGAGAGCGGGGCGCATGTGGCGGAGATATTTCCGGCCATCCTGCGCGACTCCTTCATCGCCTGCAAACGCCAGGAGCTGAATACGTTCGCGCTCAATGTCAGCGACTTCGAACTCGAGACCTATCTCGAAAGCGTTTAATGCATGTCGCGCAAAAAGCGCGCAGCGGTTTGCGATAACGACTTGCATAAAAACAAGAACTTAAAACGCGTCGCATGAATCCGCTCAATGCGACGCGCTTTAGGGCCATCGCACGGCCTGCGGTGGGAGACCGTCAACCGGCATTCTCGCGCAGCGGCATGCAGCTTTCCCCGACGATCAGAGCCGGTTGGAAAACGATGCTGCGCACGGGCTCCGATACCCTTTCCTCGATGCGATCGACGAGCAGGCGCAGCGCTTCGTTGGTCATGTCGGCGATGGGGTGCTCCGTCCTCGTCAGTCGAGGCTTCAAGCCGCCGGCGCCTGCGACCGTGTCCGTCGAGGCGATTGAAATGTCCTGCGGACAGCGCAGGCCAAGATCGGCAACGGCGCGCATCACGCCGATCGCCATGACGCCGTTCGCGACATAGATCGCCGTCGGGCGGTCGGGCGAACCCATCATGTCGCGAGCGACCGAATAGGCGGCTTCTTCGCGAAATTCGCCGGACCTGATATGACCGGGCTGCGGCGCGAGTCCACGCGCGGCCATCGCATCGATCATGCCGTCAAGCCTGCCTTTGCTGGTCGACAATTGCATCGGGCCGGTGATCGAGCCTATGCGGCGATGTCCGAGGTCGAGCAGGTAGTCGGCGGCCTGTCTGCCGGCCTCCCGATTGTCGATGGTCACCGTATCGGCGCTGTTGCCTTCGATCGATCGCCCCAGAAGAACGGTCGCGATGCCATCGAACTCGTGTGGCTGATATTGATTTGCCGCGCCCACCGGAACCAGAACCATTCCGTCGCAACCAAGAGTGCGAATTCGCGACAGGATGCGCCGTTCCGTGTCAGGCTTTTCATCGCTGTTGAAGAGAACGAGCGAATAGCCCCACGCCGCGACGGCCGCCTCCGCCGACCAGACGATGCGCGCGTAGAACGGGTTCGAGAGATCGGCCACCGCAAGGGCGATCAACTGGCTGCGGTTGCGACGCAGGTTGCGGGCGGCCAGCGACGGTTCATAGCGCAGCTCGCGAATGGCGGTGACGACGCGAGCCCTCAGCTCGGGGCTGACGAAGGCAGTATCGTTCATGACGGCCGAGACCGTCGCGGTCGACACCCCTGCCTTTCTGGCAACGTCTTTGATGGTGGCCATTTTGCCCTGATAGCTAATCGTTTCGCTGAAGTCTGGTTCAGATTTATGGCTGTGTCCAGCGGATTCCTGCTTGCATTGGGTCGCATTTTGCGTGACGTTAGCGAAACGGTTTGCTGTCAAGAGGCTCTGACGGCAAAATCAGGTGAAGGGAGGAGAACCATGAGAAATCTAGCTTGCATCATCGCCGCCGGAGCGCTCTCGCTCGTGACGGCCGGCGCTGCCGCGCAGGACAAGCCGCTTCTTGGCATCGTGTCGATCAGCGCCACCGAAGCCAACAATGTCCGCTACATCCAGGGCGCCACCAAGGCCGCCGATGAGCTTGGCTGGAAGACCAACGTTGTGGATGCCGCCGGCAGTGCCGACCAGGCGAACGCGGCGATCCAGAATTTCGCGCAGCTCAAGGCGCATGCGATCATCGACATGGTCTTTCCCTATTCGTCGATCGGCGCCGGTCTGGCCGCCGCGGGCGACGCTGGAATACCTGTGGTGACCTGGGGCGGCGGGCTTGGCTCGACCGTTGCCGCCACGAACGGCTCAGGCGGCCCGATGGCGATACCGGTCGTCGATCTCATGGTCGAGAAAATGGGTGGCAAGGGTTCGATACTGGCCCTCACCTACCGGACCGGCGAAGTCTGCCGCAACCGCGAAGTCGTGATGGACGAGATCGTCGCCAAACACCCTGACATCACCGTCACCAAGAACGAGGTGCGCATCCCCGGCTACTTCGAGGACGGCGCCCAATACGCCAATGCCTGGCTGGCCTCGCATCCGGCCGGCAAGGAAAACCTGGCCATCTGGGGATGTTGGGACGACCCGGCGATTGGCGCCATCGGCTCGCTGCGCGCCCAGGGACGCGACGACGTTCTGGTTTACGGCATCAATGGCAATGCCCAGGCGCTGGAGAACATCAAGAACGGCTTCATGACCGCGACGGCCTGGCAGGACAGCTTCACTGAAGGCTACAACATGGTCAAGATGTTGAAGGACATCAAGGATGCGGGCGGCGCCTGGCAAGCCAAGGCAGCCGAGGTTCCGGCGGTGCTGGTGACCAGGGAGACTGCCGATGCCTTTCTCAAGGACCATCCGGAAGCCATAAAGTAGGACTTGGTTTGGAGGCGACGTTGACAAGGGGTGCGCCACAGCCAGGCAACGCTGATGAAATGGCAACCCCGTTCCTGGTGGCGCGCGATGTCGCAAAGGCCTTCGGCGGCACGCAGGCGCTGAAGGGCGTATCGCTCGACATTGCGCCAGGTGAAATCCATGGTCTTGTCGGCGCCAACGGCGCGGGCAAGTCGACCTTCATCCGTATCCTGGCCGGACTGAACCACCCCGATGCCGGTCGTCTCGAGCTCGACGGCCACAGCCAGGAGATTGGCACGCCGCAGCGGGCGACCGAACTCGGCATGAGCTTCATTCATCAGGAGCTTGCGTTTGTGCCGGGCATGACCGTGCTGCAGAACATCATGTTGGGCGTCCCGAAGAAGACCCGCTTCGGGCTGACCGATTGGCGTGCGATCGCGCGCGACGTTACACCGATCGCCAGGCGCGTCGGCATATCGGCCCCGCTCAACGCCGGCGTGAAGGGCCTTTCGACGGCCGAGATATGGCTGATCAACATTTGCCGCGCCCTGGTGCGCAAGGCGCGGCTGATTGTCATGGATGAGCCGACGGCATCGCTTGCCGCCAGCGAAGCGGAACGGCTGTTTGCGATCGTGCGCGATCTTTCCGCATCAGGGGTGGCGGTGCTCTACATCTCGCACCGGCTGGACGAGATCCTGAGCCTGTGCACGCGCGTGTCGGTCTTTCGCGACGGCCGCTCCGTGGCCGAGCTTGCCGGAGACGCGCTCAACCGCCCCGCGCTGGTCGAGGCAATCGTCGGCGGCGCCATTCGGGATACTCAAAGGACAGGCGCGACACGGCAGCGCGGCGATGTCGTGATGGAAGCCAAAACCCTGGCGCGGGCGCCGAACGTCCGCGGCGTCAGCCTTCAGCTCCACGCCGGCGAAGTCTTGGGCATCGGCGGCCTTGTCGGCGCCGGACGAACCGAACTCGCCCGGCTGCTCTTCGGGGCGGATCGGCCGGACAGCGGCGAGATGACGCTGATGGGCCGGCCCTATGCGCCCGCCTCCCCCGCGGCGGCTGTCCGGGCCGGGCTTGGGCTGGTCCCGGAGGAGCGCCGGGCGGAAGCGCTTTTTCTCTCCAAGAGCATCGCCTTCAATCTAGGCATCGCCAATCTCGACAAGATTGCTTTTGGCCGATACCTGCCGCTGATGAACCGCAGCGCCCGCACGTCGATGGCCGGCGAGACGATCCGCTCCCTGTCGATAAAGGCGCGAAGTGCAAGCACGCCCGTTGGCCGTCTCAGCGGCGGCAATCAGCAGAAGGTTGCGATCGGCCGGTGGCTCCAGCGCACACCGAAGGTGCTGATCCTCGACGAGCCGACGCGCGGCGTCGATATCGGAGCGCGCGCCGAGATCCACCGGCTGATCCGCCAGCAAGCCGAATCCGGAATGGCGGTTCTGGTGATTTCGTCGGAGCCGGACGAGCTGCCTGACCTGTGCGACCGCGTTCTGGTGATGGCGGAAGGCCGCATTGTTCGCGAGCTGACCGGTCAGGCGGTGTCGCGAAAGGCGATCGTCGAAGCAAGTTATGTCGAACCGGAAGCCTTGATGGAGGATCATCCCGCATGAGCGATGTTGCGATAAGCGCCCGGCGTCTGTCGCCCGGAGCCAAGGCGGCGCTCGGTATCTTTGCCCGCTATGGCACGATCATCGGACTGCTGGCGATGGTCGTCACATTTTCGATTCTGTCGCCTGCAGCCTTTCCGACCTTGGGTAATTTCACCAATGTGCTGAACCAGGCTTCGCTGGCCATGATCATTGCCGGCGGGCTGACACTTGCCGTGGTCGTTGGCGAACTCGATCTGTCCATAGGCTTCGCCGCCAGCCTGCACGGCATTCTGATCACCGGCCTTGTGGTCCACGACAAGCTGCCAATCCCGCTTGCGGTGGTCATCGTCATCGCATTGGGCGCGGTGATCGGCCTCGTCAACGGTTTCATCGTCACCAAGGTCAAGGTCAATTCCGTTATCGCGACGCTGGGCGTCGGAACGATCCTTACGGGCCTGGCCTTCGCCTATTCCGCCGGCGTCCCCATCGTGGCGGGCGTGCCGGAGGCATTTCTCCAGCTTTCCCTTGGACGCTGGCTGTTCGGCATCCCCAACAACATCATCGCCATGATTGTCGTGCTCGGCGGACTTTGGCTCCTGGTCGAGCGAACGCCGCTCGGCCAAGAGATTCAGGCCGTGGGCGGCAATGCCGTGGCCGCCCGCCTTGCCGGGGTGAATGTCGACCGTATAAAAATCCTCGGCTTCGTCATTTCGGGAATGTGCGCCGCGCTCACCGGGATACTGCTTGCCTCGCGGCTCGGCAGCGGCACGGCAAGTGCCGCCGACTCCTACCTGCTCACCGCATTCGCGGCGGTCTTCCTTGGCTCGGCAACGCTGCGTGACGGCGAATTCCATGTGCTCGGCACGCTGGTCGGCGCCCTCATCATCGCCTTCGGTTTCAATGGCCTCAACATTTTCGGCGCCCCGACCTTCTCGCAATATGTGCTGCAGGGCGCCATCCTGATCATTGCGGTGGGCATGGCGAGCCTGGGCCGCTCGCTGGCGGAACGCTGAAGGAGGAAGCGATGACAAGCGAAGACACGCATTGGGAGGTTTACGTCATCGAATTCGCCCGCTCGAAGCAGCAGCCCTGGGTGGATCTCGTCGCCGGCATGTATGACGACGGCAAGGTCGATTTGCCCTTTTCCTTCGTGCTGCTGAAGCGTGGCGACCGCAACGTGCTGGTCGACACCGGATTCATCCAGGAATCGAACACGGCCTTCTCGCTGAAATTTGACATTCCCAACTGGATCTCGCCGGTTCGCATGCTGGCCGAGCTTGGCATTGGACCTGACGCGATCACGGACATTTTTGTGACCCATGCGCATTTCGATCACATGGGATCGATCGCCGAATTTCCGAACGCAAATCTCCACATCCAGAAGAGCGAGTTGCTCTCCTGGTATGAAGCGATCGCGTTGCCGCCGCGCTTCGGTTATCTCACCGCCATCATCGATCCGGATACGCTGCGCGCCGCCCTCGATGCATCGATCGAACACCGTGTCTCGCTGGTCGATGGCGACAAGGACGATGTGCTGCCGGGCATCCATGTGCGGCTGGGAAGCGGCCACACCATCGGACAGCAGTTCGTCATCGTCCAGTCCGCGCGGGGCAGGCTGGTGATCTCCGGCGACTGTGTCTATTCGAAGCGCCAGATCACCGGGCATAGACACGACGGTGTCTACGCGCCGCTGAACAATGCCGTCGGCAGCGTTTGGGAGCAGCTGAAGACCATCGACCGCATCAACACCGAGATCGGCGGCGATCTCGGGCAACTGATCGTCCTGCACGACATAGAGCGATGGAAGGGTCAGCCGATCGTTGCGGAACTCGAAGGATTTCGCATCGTCAGGGCCGGATAGGTAATCCGACGGCGGCGTGCCTTCAGAAGCGATACCGGATTCCAAGAACGTTCGCGTTGGAACCCTCTTTCATATCTCCAAATGTGCCGTCGGCGCCGGATCTATGGTGGAGTTGGTAGACAAGCTCGACATTGGGGGCTTGCCTGACTCTGAACGAAAGCTCCGCACCAATGAAACCGAGGAATGATGCATCGCCGTCGTAACGGATTTCGCGATTGCGCTCGATCTCGGTAGGGCCTGTAACGGCACTAAATCCAGCCGTCAGTGCGGGCGCAATCGCCAGATCACCGATGACAAGACCCTGATGCCGAAGCCGCATGCCGGCCCAAAGTTCTCCGGACGTGTCGTCCTCCTCGCCAAACCTTATGGCGGCCCCGGTCACGCCACCGAGGACGAAACCGGCGCCAACATCGGCGAAGTCGCGGCCGTATGCGGCTCCGATCATGTAGCTGTCCGTATAGTCGGTCCCGAAGACGTTGATCGTGTCTCCGAAGGACCCAGTCGCGAAGACGCCGCTAAAAACATAGATATCGTTCTTCGTCGGTTGACCGGCAGCGAAAGGATCTTCGGTCGCGAAGTAGATGAAGGGGGAACTGTTATCGGCGAGGCCGGGAGTGATTGAAGCGATCAGCATCGTTGCAGCCAAAGCTGCCTGCACTCCGCGCATGAATGAGCTCCGAATCAGTCCGCCCGTCGATCATCGATTGCTCCAGTATTTCGGCGAAATAAACAAGGCCCCGAATCCTGCGGGATCATGATCAACCGAAAATGCTGTGCAAGATAGCGTTCAGCCCGCTCGGTGTGGAAAGAGGAAGTTCAAGCAGCGACGCTGAGCGACTGCTGTTTCGACCGTCGCAAGGGCCAGATTGCCGTGCCATTGGCCCTGAATTATGTTGACTTTCCATTGGTCAAGATAAGTGTAGGCGATGGCGTTGGATTGCGCTGACTTCTACGACGCAGAGTTACGGCGGCACAATGATCACTTTCGTGCTGCCATCAATGCTGGAATACGGGACCGCGTGCTCGATATCGGCTGTGGTGCAGGGCAAACCACTCGTGAAGCTGCCCGCGTCGCGGTGGAAGGAAGCGTGGTCGGCGTCGATGTGTCAGCAGAGATGCTCGAGATTGCTCGCCGGCGTAGCGCAGAGGAGGGATTGCGGAACGTCGAGTTTGAGCAGGGTGACGCCCAGGTCCAGCCGTTTCCGGCTGCCCATTTCGACCTGTGTATCAGTCGATTTGGGGTGATGTTCTTTGCCGATCCGGCCGCTGCCTTCGCCAACATTGGCCGGGCGATGCGGCCTGGGGCTCGTCTCGTGTTGATGGTGTGGCAGAGCCAGGAGCGCAACGAATGGGCCACCGCTATTCCGCGGGCGCTAGCTCCGGAAACCGTCGCGTCAGCGCGCGGCGCCGCCGCGTTCTCACTCAGCGATCCTGCGGTCGCTACGGGCATACTGACCAAGGCTGGCTTTGCTTCAGTCGGCTTTGCCGAGGTGCATGAACCGGTCTTCTATGGTTCAGACGTCGATGCGGCGTATGACGCTGTGATTGGCCTTGGATTTGCGAAGGAAGCACTTGCCGGCGTCGATGCGGCAGCTGCTCATGGAGCGCTGCAGCGGTTGCGCGCTTTGCTGGACGCACACTCGGCTGCGGACGGCGTGTTTTTGGACTCGCGCGCGTGGATCATCTCCGCTCATCGGGCGAACTGATAGTCATAGGCGGTCTGTGGCACTAACGGACGCTCTTCGCCATGCGGGTGAAGGTCAAGAACGGGGTCGGCAGCGGGTATTCCGTTTCGGTACCAAGCGTCAGGTCTTGACCACTAGCTGAAAAAGCCCGCATCGTCCTCCGCGAGGCAGCGCTCGGCCCGCTCGGGGATGATGTCCACGCCCATCGAGAGTGCGAGCGAGCATGTCGAGTGGGAGGAATTCGCCCGCTACCGCCTGTCCCAGGGCGGCGACCTCAGGAAGTACTATCCGCTGACGAAGGAGGTGGAGGAAGAATACCAGGCCTGGCGCAAGCAACAGGCCTAGCAATTTCTCTCGGCCAGCCGATCAGCCCCAGTTCTGCTGATGTGCGGCATGGCTGCGCAGATAGGCGCCGGGCCCGAAGTGCGTATCGTAGAACCCGGTGTCCAACTGATGCGCCTGCAGATACATCAGGCTGAAGATCGCGGGCACGGTCGCCGGGAAACGCCCGAACGTGTCGAATATGTACTGCGCCATTGTCGTGACACAATCCACGAATTCTTCACCGATCGGGGCAGCGCTGGACCGGATGGTTTCGGTCTTCTTGTACGGCCCGCCGGTGCCCGCGTTGAACGGGCCGCCCGGTCCGAATTTTCGGGCTACGACGCTCTCCACGGCGGCGCGCATGGTTTTGAAATGCGGCGGGCAATGCCCCTCGAATATACCCTCGAGTCCGGTCACATGCGGCAGCGGGCGACCTTGCAGCATGTCGAAGCGGAACCCCAGTCCGGGCACCTCTGGATCGTCGCTCGCACCCAGCACGCTGAACGGGTTGATCCCGTCGTACATCCACCCGCCAAGACCGAGAGCCTGCAGCATCAGCGCGCCGGCATAGCAGGCCGTCGACGTCTCGACTGTCACCTCGGTCAGGCCAAGCTGCTCGACATAGCTCAGCGGAAACGGGTTTTCGGTATCCACCAGCGCCTTGAACCGGTCGATCCCCGGCACCGGACGACCGTTGACATCGTCATAGATGCAGGCGCCGTTTTGCACGAGATAGCACAGCACGAGCAGCATGTGCTGGGCGAGGTCGGCCACCGGAATGATCAGCGTGCTGCCGGGCACGTTTGCGCACCATTCGTTGTGCATCTCCATATGCTGCGGCACGCGCGGGATGTTGAGGCGGCCATCGGCGAGCTTGACGATGCGCGAGCGGTGCGCATCGAGATAGGCGTTCATATCCGTCTCGCCGTCCGGCGCGGCGACGGCCCCCATGTCGCGGGTCGGGAGGAAGTAGACCCCGCTGTCATCGGTGAAGAAAATCTCCGAGGTGTGAAACCCGGCCGACGACGGGAAGCTCCGGCCGCCGGCTGCGCCCGCATAGTTCGGAATGTTCGGGCTGTAGAACCGGTTGTGCGGGATCAGGTTCGACCAACCGGTGTTGCCGGCGACGGTGGTGAGCAAGAGCATCTGTTCCAGTTCGCCGAGCGGCGCCGGGGCCTGCTTCGATGTGTAGCTGAGCGGGCCGTCCGGGATCGAGGCGCCGCGGGCGAAGCGGCGCGAGCGGCGCCCGTGGATCGCCTCGATCAGCGGAAACTGCGCTGCCTCGACCATGCCCTGCGGCAAGTTCTGGATTCTGTCCAGCATGATATTTCCTTTCTGCGCGAGGCCGGCCGCGGTCGCGCGGCAGCCGAATGTGTTCAGGATGCTGCCCGCGCCGATCATCGACGCGCCGAGCACCTTTCTGCGTGTTGTCTCAAACATCGGTTCTCCGTTTCCGGCGAGCGCGGTGGTGGAGATCGGCGCTTGCCAGGTGAACCCATGCCATCTCGTATCGGAGCGGCGTTAGACGCAGACTCGACAGAAACGGGTCATATGTGCCAGTAACCGCATATGCCGCTGTCCCATGATGCGCGAAAGCTGTCGGTAAGCCTCGTGGTCGTGCCCGAGGTTTCGGCGGCCGTGACCTACGGGCTGCACGAGGTCTTCACATGCGTCGGGACAGCATGGGAGACGCTGACGGGCGAACGGACCCAAAGCCGCCATATGATGCCGCGGATCGTCGGCAGCCGCGTCGGGCCGGTGCGCACCACCCTGGGTGCCACGATTTTTTCGGAGCACAGCTTCGGCGAGACCCTGCGCTCGGATGTCGTGATCATCGGCGACCTCAATCTGGAACCGGAACCCGATCTGAGTGGCAGATGGGATGAGGCCATACACTGGATGCTGGACCAGCACGCACGGGGCGCGATCATCTGCTCGGTCTGCACCGGGTCGCTGATGTTGGCCGAAGCCGGGCTGCTCGAACACCGCGAAGCCACCTCGCACTGGAGCGCGACCCGGCATTTCCGGGAGTGCTATCCGGGCGTCCGGCTCCAGCCTCAACGTGTCATCGTGCCCTCTGGCGCCGGGCACGATGTGGTGACAAGCGGGGGCTCCGCGTCATGGACCGATTTGTCGCTTTATCTGATTGCCCGTTTCTGCGGCGATGCCGAGGCACGGCGGATCGCCAAGATCTTTCTGTTTGGCGACCGCAGCGAAGGCCAGCTTCCCTTTGCCGCGATGGTTCGCCCGAAGCAGCATGAGGACGCGTCGATCGCCGATTGCCAGGGCTGGATTTCGCAAAACTATGCCATCGCCAATCCGGTTGCGGAGATGACGAGGCGCTCTGGCCTTGCCGACCGCACCTTCAAAAGGCGATTCCAGTCGGCGACCGGGTACACCCCGATCGGCTACGTGCAAACGCTTCGCGTGGAGGAGGCCAAGCAGATGCTGGAAACCTCAAATCAGGCAATCGACGATATCGCGCAGGCTGTCGGCTACGATGATCCGAACTCCTTCCGTCGGCTGTTCAAGCGCACAGTCGGCGTGACGCCGCAAAGATACCGGCAACGCTTCAAGTCCGTCGGCATCGGAGCAGCCTGAACCGCACGCGAGACGACATGCCGACGCTCGTCTCCGGTCTCAGTCACCGATGCGCTCAGCGGCACGACATCGTGAAGTTGTGCAGGTTGACTCGGTTGTCTGCTTGCCTAACTAGGGTTCTCGGGGCCAGCGCAAATCACAACAGCCGGTATGATGTTTTCCAGCATGCGAAAGCTTGTCCTTCTTGTCCTCTTGGCCGGCAGTTCGATCCTGTCCTCCTCCTGCGTCGCCCCTGACGACACGTCGGACATCTCGAAGGAAGACGCAACAACGGCGGCAGCCCGCAAGGAGATGGTCGGTCTCAGCGAGGCCGACGTTCGAATGTGCGCCGGCTTTCCGACAGCCACCGCTGATGCGGGCGGATCAGCCCAGATCTGGACCTATCAGCGGACCGTTCAACGCGGCAATCTCAACGTCGTGATTCCAACCCTGGCCGTGGGTGCGATCCCGACGGTTGGAGGATCCCTCAATGTCAATCCTGGCGGCTATTGCAACACGCAAATTCGCATGGTCGATGGCCGTGTTGCCGAGGTCGCCTATGCGGGCGACAACAATCTGCCTAACCACCGCGATGCGCTCTGTGTCAGCACGGTAGACGCCTGCGTGGCATATGCCCGCCAGCGTCACCCAGCCAGGACGGGGGCCAGTTCCAGGTAATCGGGCTGGCTGAAGAGCGCGTTCAAACTCCTGCCGCAATTGCGTTGTCGCGCCATGCATCGGCGATGTGAGGGAAATCCAGAGGCTGGTTGTTGCCGAGGAGCAATTCCAGGACACGCGGCGGCGTCAACGGTATCTCCTGGACGCGTCGACCAGTGGCGTTGGAAACGGCGCAGGCGATTGCCGCGGCGACGTTGAGGATGGGAACCTCGCCGGCCCCCTTCGTGCCCAGCGGCCCGATCGAAGGCGCCCCTTCGTACAGGCTGATCTCGACCGGCACGACATCCTGCGCGAGCGGCACCCGGTAGGTCTCCAGGCCGGCCTGGCATATGCGGCCATTGGCGCCGATGGAGATCTCCTCGTGCAAGGCGTAGCCCAGGCCCTGCACGACGCCGCCCTGTATCTGTCCGTAGATGGCGCGGGGATTAAGCGCCCGTCCGACATCCTGGACGACCGTGTAACTCAGCACCTCGACATGTCCGGTCTCTGGGTCGACGGCCACTTCGCAGTCATGCACCGCAAAGACCGGGATATCGATGGCATCGATGAAGTGGCCGGCCGCGCAGCCCGGCATCGCCGCCACGCCAGGCCCGGTGAAGGCGCCGCTTCCCGAGATCGGACCTGTCACCCGCTGCGCGCGCTCGGCAACCTTCTCGATCGTCGTTCCGGATCCCTTGACGCCAAGGATCTCGACGCGCCCGTTTTCGAGAACGAGATCCTCGGCGGAAGCCTCCAGCATGTCCGAGGCGACGTGCAGCAGCTTCTTGCGGACCTCGACGGCGGCGGCAAGGCTGGCAGCGCCCAGCGAAACGGTCGTCCTGCCGCCGCCGACACCCACATCGAAACCGCCGGCATCCGTGTCGGCGGTGCGCACGACGACATCCTGCGGCCGCAGGCCCAGCGTGCTGGCGACGATCTGCGGCAGCGACTGCATCATCGAGCCAGAACCGATCTCGACGCCCGAGGTCACCAGCGTCGCGCTGCCGTCCGGGTTGAGGTTGACGGTTGCCGCCGACGGACCGACGAAGATGAACCAGGTGCCGACCGTCGTGGCCCGCCCATATAGCCTCTCCCCCGCCAAATGTTTTTTCGACGTCTTGGCCTCGCGCAATTCGGCCATGCGATCGAGCATCGGCCTCAGAACATCGCCTTCGAACACCTGCCCGGTCGCGCCAAGGTCCTTGTCGCCCAGCACATTGCGCCGGCGAAACTCCAGGGGGTCCATGCCGATGGCGGCGCAGATCTCGTCCGTATGTCGCTCCAGCGCGAACGTGTTGTAGACGCCGTTGCAGGCCCGGAACGCACCGTTCGGCGCGGTGTTGGTGTAGATGGCGCGGGTCGAGATTTTCACCGAGCCGAGCCGGTAGTTGCCGCCCAACGTGTGCGCGGTCATGGTTGTCAGGAATATCTGCTCGCCGCCATAGGCACCGCAATCCATCAGCACCACGGCCTCGCGCCCGACGATCTCGCCTTCTCTGGTGACGGCCGAGCGGATGCGAATCTCGGCATTCTCGCGCGAGAGGCAGGTAAGCATCTCCTCCTCGCGCGAATTGACGAGCTTGACTGGTCTGCCCGCCGCGCGCGCCAGAAGCGCGGCAAAGGGCTCGAGCGAGCAATCGAATTTAAGTCCGAATCCGCCGCCAACCGCCGGCACGGTGACGCGAACGTGCGACGCCGGCACGCCGACAAGGCGCGCGGTGACGTTGCGGACGGTCCAGGGGACCTGGGTCGACGTCTCGATATGGAACCGTCCGTCTTCGTAGGACGCGACGACCGCGCGCGGCTCGAAGGACAAATGGTTTTGCCGGCCTATCCGGAAGCGGCTGTCGACGATCTCGACATCGTCGCGTGCAAACACCGCGTCGGTGTCGCCGCGCACCACCGTTGCTTCCCATGCTACATTGCCGGCATGCGCGCCGCCTTCGAGCAGCACCTCGTAATCCCGCCAGTCGGGATGGACCAGCGGCGCATCCGGCGCCAGCGCGTCGGCCATCGTGATTACCGCCGGCAAGGGCTCCAGTTCGACGACGATCGCCGCGGCGGCCGCTTTGGCCTGCGCGAGGGTCTCGGCTGCGACAGCCGCGATCGGCTCGCCGTCGTAGCGGATACAGCCGGTCGCGAACAAGGGGTGGTCGGCAATGCCTATGCCGTGGCGGGCGGGCGAATCCTCGGCCGTCACGATGGCGCGCACGCCAGGCATCTTGCGCGCCACCGACGTGTCGATGCGCAAGATCCGCGCCGACGGCACCTCGGCGCGCAGCTGCACGGCGTGAAGCATGCCGGGACGTCCCTGGTCGACAATGTAGCGCGTGCGGCCCTGCAGCTTGTCGCGGGCATCGCGCCTCGGGAAGTCCATGGTCGCGGTGGATGGCTCAGACACGGCTTCTTGCTCCCTCGACTCACGCGGCCCGGACCACGGACAAGGCCGCGTCGACGATGCGCTCATATCCGGTGCAGCGGCAGATGTTTCCGGCAAGCGCTGCCTTTATGTCGTCGCGGCTTGGATTCGGCATGCGCTCGAGAAAGCTGGTCAGGCTCATCAGCATTCCCGGAAAGCACATTCCGCATTGCACCGCGTCGTGCTGTTCCATCGCCAGCTGCAATGGCGACAGAACGCCGTCCGTCGCCAGCGACTCGACCGTGCGCACCTCGCTATCCGCCGCCAACCCCACGGGCACGAGGCAGGACATCACCGAACGCCCGTCCAGCAACACGGTGCAGGCACCGCAGAAGCCCTCGCGGCAGACAATCTTTGCCCCGGTCAGGTGGAATTCATCCCTCAGCACATCGACAAGCGGCGTCAGCGGCTCGGCGGCCGAAAACCGATCTTCACCATTGACGTTGAGACGCAAGGACATCGGCTTGATCCCTTCCCGATTTCAGGACTGCTCTTGCAGGGCGAGCACGGCGCGGCGCACCAGGCTCGGCAGAACTTTCACCCGGTACCAGCCAGGCGCCTCGATGCCGTCGCGGCCCGAAAAATCGCCGCACAGGCGCTCGGCCTGTTCGGCGGCATGGCGCGGGTCGAGAGCACGGCCGACAAGGCCTGCTTCGAGCAGCGGCCAGCGGCGCGCGACAGGTTCGACCGAGCCGACCGCCAGCCTTGCGCTTTCGACGATGCCGGTCGGACCCAGCGTCGCGGCCAGACTGACTGACGCCACCGGATAATCGCCCGCCTTGCGCAGAGGCAGCCTTATATGCGCCGAGCGTCGCTTCGTGCGTGGAACAATCACGCGGCGGACGAGACGGCCGGGCTCGATGTCTGACCTGATCTCCAGAAAGCGCTCGACCGTGAGCCGTTCGGACCCGTCCGGTCTCGCGATTTCCAGTTCGGCGTCGAGGCAAATCAGGGCAGGCACGAGATCCGCCGCCGCGAAAGCCGAAGCGCAGAGGTTTCCCCCAATCGTGGCGACGTTTCGGATTGCCGGATTTGCGGAATTGCCGGCAGCCTGCACCAGCGCGCTGCATTCGGGCAAGAACGCTAGCGCGTTCGCCAACTCGGCGTGGGTGACGCAGGCCCCGATGCTGATCTCGTGATTGAGAACTTCGACGCGGCGCAACTCGTCGATCTTGGAAATCGCCACATAGGACAGATCTTGCGGCTCGTGTCGGAGCGGAGCCCGCATGGTCCAGGTCGCCCCAGCAAGCACACTTGCTGTCCGCCCGCGCTCGGCAAGGGCGGCAAGCGCGTCGGCCAGCGACGTCGCCACGTAGAGCCGCTCTCCATCTTGGCCGGGCACGCGAGAAGTCCTTCCTGCAGCAGGTCGATTTCAGCGATCTAGATGGCCGACAAACTTCCACGCCAGCGGCAGCACCGCGGCGGCAAGCGCCAGCTTGCGCAGGTCGCCGAGGATGAACGGCGTGAGGCCCCAGGCAAGGATCGGCTTGTCCCATCCGACGACCGTGCCGAGCCAGGAAAGTCCGAAGGCATAGATGACGACGGTCCCCAAAAGCATGGAAAGCGCCATGGTGGCGATCCTGCGATCCCAGCCACGCTTGGCAAGGAAACCGCAAAGGGCCGCGGCGGGCAGATAGCCGAGGAGGTAGCCTCCGGTCGGGCCGGCCATATAGGCGAGGCCGATGCCTTTTTCCGGCGTTCCCGCGAAGACCGGAAGCCCGAGCGCGCCTTCGGCGAGGTAAAGCGCCACCGTCGCTGCACCCAGGCGCCACCCGAAGGCCGTTCCGATGACCAGAACGACGAAGGTCTGCATGGTCATCGGCACCGGATAGAATGGCACCTGCAGCTTGGCCGACAGCCACAGCGCCAGTGACCCGGCAATGGCCAGGACGACATTCCTGAGTGCGGTGGTCCGGTCGGAGAAGGCCTGGTCTGCAAGCACGGGATAGGTCGAGGAAAACATGGTCTTTCCTTTCGATTGTCGGGTTGGACTGGTCAGCTCTCGCCAACCAGCATGCGATAGCGGAACTGATCGAGGATGACGGCGAGCACCAGCAGCGAGCCAAGCAAGACCATCTGCATGTACGAGCCGATCTGGGCGATGTTCATGCCGTTCTTCAGGAGCACGATGAAGAAGGCGCCGAGAACGACATTCTCCACACGGCCGAGCCCGCCTCGCAAGGAAACGCCGCCAATGACGCAGGCTGCGATCGATTCCAGCGCGATCGTGCCGCCGAGATTGCTTTCACCGGACTCGACGCGCGCCGTGAGCAGAAGGCCCGCGAGAGAGGCCAGCAGCGCGCACAGCACATAGGCCAGGAACAGCACCCGCTTTGTGTTGACGCCCGAAAGGTTGGCTGCCCTTACATTGCCGCCAACCGCGTAGATGTGAGAGCCGAGTTTCGTCCGGTTCATCACCAGCCAGATGGCAACGATCGCCAGCAAGGCGATCATTACCGGAACGGGGACGCCCAGCACCCGCCCGAAGCCGAAGAAATTGCCGAAATCATAGGGCAGCCCGGCCACCGGAACGCCGCCGGTCAGGAACAGCGCGATCCCTGCGCCGACCGACTGCACGCCAAGCGTCATGATGAACGGTGAGACATCGAACTGGGCGATGCCGAGCCCGTTCAGGCAGCCGATCAGCAGCGCGGCGCCCAGACCGGCACCGGCGCCAAGCAGGATGACCAGCCAGATCATATCAGGCATGAGCGGCGCCAGCGCCACCATCGCCAGCGCCGACACGACCGAGGTCATGGCGATTGCCGTGCCGACCGAAAGGTCGAAGCCTCCGGTGATGAGAACCAGCATCTGGCCCAGCGAGACGAGGACCAGATAGACCGACTGCCTGGCGACATTGGTGAGATTCTGGATCGACAGGAACTGGTTCGAGATCAGCGAGAAGACGATCAACGAAACGACGAGGAAGAACGGCAGTACCCCGACGCGCAGGAACACCGATCTTATGGCTGCCAGCAGGATGGCGGGGCCGCGCGGCGCCTCTGTGTCCCTGGTTTGGCTGCTCTGGATGGTCATGATTGGATCCCCGTCTCCGCAAAGAAATGTTTCAGGACATTCTCCTCCGCGATCTCGGCGCCGGTGAGTTCGGCCGACACCCTGCCCTTCGAGAAAACCAGCAGCCGGTGCGCAAGGTTCATCACCTCCGGCAGGTCAGAGGAGATCACCACCACCGCCTTGCCGGCCTCCGCGATCTCCTTGATCAGCCGGTAGAGCGCGGCGCGCGTGCCCATGTCGACACCGACCGTCGGCTCGTCGAAGATGTAGATATCCCGCTCCTCGCCAAATCCCTTGCCGAACAGCACCTTTTGCTGGTTGCCGCCCGAAAGCTTCGAGACGATCCGGCCCATGTGGCCTGAGGCAATGCCGACACGTTCGCCGATCTTGTCGGCCAAAGCCTTGATGCGGCGCGGCGCAACGAAGCCGAAGCGGCCCGCCATGCCGGCACGGCCGAGCAGGCTGAGCTTGATGTTTTCGCGCGCCGTCGCCGCCAGTTGCAGCCCCTCGCTCTTGCGGTCCGGCGGCAGATAATAGACGCCGCCACGCAGCATATGCCTTGTCGCCGCATGGGTCACGTCGCGCCCGTTCAGCGTGACCGTGCCTGACCGGATCGGCTGCAGTCCAAGCACGCTGCGCCAGATCCGCGACTTGCCGCTCCCGACCAGTCCGGCAATGCCCAGGACCTCGCCGGCGCGCACGTCGATATCGACGCCGTGGAAGCCGGCGCCATGCATCTGGCGCAGCGTCATCAGCGTCCGGCCATCGCTCTGGCGGCCGATCTCGGGGTAGATCTGGTCGATCGCGCGGCCGGTCATCAGCTCGACGAGCGCCTTCTCCGACGTGTCGCGCGCCGACACCGTGCCGATCAGCCGGCCGTCGCGAAGCACGCTGATATTGTCGGCGATCTCGCGAAATTCCTGGATGCGATGCGAAATGTAGATGATGCCGACGCCGTCGGCCTTCGCCTTGGCGATGAAGGCGAAAAGCTTGCGCGTTTCCTTTTCGGTGAGCGAGGCGGTCGGCTCGTCGAGGATCAGAACCTGCGCCTTGGCCAGGAACACCTTGGCGATCTCCACCATCTGCTGCTCGGCGCGCGACAAAGTGGAAACGCGCCGGCGGATGTCGATCTCGAAGCCCAGATCCCGAAACAGCGTGCGCGCCCCCTCGACCATGGCGCGCCGGTCGGTCAAAGGCCCGCGCTTCAGCTCGCGGCCGAGATAGACGTTCTCGAAAACGCGCAATGTCGGGATCAGCGAGAATTCCTGGAACACCGTGCCGATGCCATGTTTGGCGGCGTCGTGCACGGAGCGCAGGTCGACCTCTTCGCCATCGATGCGCAAAGACCCGGATGTCGGCCGGTAGAGGCCGGAGAGGACCGAGATCAGCGTCGACTTTCCGGCGCCGTTCTCGCCGAACAGCACGTGAACCTCGCCGCGCTGAAGCATGAAATCGACGCCGTCGAGCGCCTTGACGCCGGGAAACTCCTTCGAGATCTGGGTCATCTCCACGAGCGGTGGGTTTGTGTCGTCCATTTTGCCTGGGTCCAGTCGGTCCGGTCCCGCCTTGCCTGGCGGAACCGGACCGAGACGTCGCGATCAGTTCACGTTGAAGACCGGCTTGTAGCCATCCGGCGGCAGGATATTCGTCGGCGAAACGTCGTTGATGTTGGACGGATCCACGACAAAGATCTTCGGGCCGACATGCTTGACGTAGTCCTTGCCTTCCAGGATGCGCACGGCCTGGTCCACGGCGATGCGGCCCTGGATGACCATCGAGTCGGCCGGCGAGGCGAGGATGAAGCCGCGCTTGATGCCCTCATAGACGCCGGGCGTCATGTAGAACGAGAGCAGATCGACCTGGCCTTGCAGGCCGCGCTCGCGAATGATGCCCTGCGCCGCCTCCGCCGTCACCGCCGTGCCGGCGATGTAGCGGATGTTCGGATTGGCCTGCAGCGCGTCCTCGACGAGCTTGAGCTGCACTTCCTTGCCGGTGTCGCCGAACTTGGGCTCCAGCACCTTGACCGCGGACCCCTTGACGGCGTCGAGGAAGCCTTCGTTCGCCGCGCTCACCCAGCCGGCGCCCGCCGGCCCGGGGAACCAGCCCACCACCACCTCTTCGCTGCCAGCCGGGTGCTTCTTGGCGAGATAGGCGCCGGCTTCCGAACCCATCGTGTAGAACGACACCAGCGACTTCGCCGAAATATCCGGCGACGAGATGCCGTTGATGACGTCGATCACCGGAATGTCCTTCTTGCGGACTTCCGAGACGAGATTGTTGAGGCCGTCGGCGGAAATCGCGCCGATGATGACCGCATTGGCGCCGCTGGCGACGCAATCCTCGATCTGCGAAATCTGCTTGTCGAGCTCGGTGTAGCCGCCGGCCTCGGACAGGTTCATCTTGACGCCGAGCCGCTTGGCCTCCTCCGCAACGCCATAGTCGACGCCGAGCCAATAGGCGTCCTTCATGTGCGGAAACGAGACGCAGATGTTCCAGGGCTTCGTCGCCTTGTCGAGCGGCTCGTAGGTGACATCAACCGATTTGCCATCGGCGGCAAAGGCCGGCTCGATCTTGGCGGCGTCGTAGGGATACCAGTCGGCGGCGTAGGTGGCGCCGGCAACTAGGGTTGCCGCCGTTGCAAGCATCATTTTCCTGAGATTTCTCATGCCATTCCCCTTTCTTGTTATCGGCCGCCGTCTTCCGGACGGTTCGGCCGCACTTACCCAAATGCCAATTGCCCAAGCCTCAGTCGAAAACGCTCCTGATCCTGTCGAGCAATGCTGCCCGGTCGGCGCGGGCCTTCAGCGCGCCATCCATGTCGACCTTGACGAAAGATGTCGGCGTGTTCGGCTGCAACTGGCCGATCAGGTCCATGTCGGCCGAAACGACCGTGCCGACCATGAAGTAGCCGCCGCCCGAGACCGCGTCGCGGTGCAGGATGATCGGCTCGGTGCCGCCCGGCACCTGGATCGAGCCGTAGGGGTAGCAACTGTCGACGATGTTCGACGGATCCGACCCGGCCCCGAAGGGCTGGTCGCGCTCGACGAATTGCAACGGCCGGCCGCCGCGGAAGCGGTAGCCCATGCGGTCGGCCTCCGGCGCCACCTTCCACTGGTCGTCGAAGAAGTTCCGGTGCGATTCCTCGGTAACGCGGTGCCAATAGAGGCCTGGCAAGACGCGCAGTTCGGCAGGCATTCCCGGCCGCCGGCGCAGCGCTTTCGGAATGCTGCGCCCTTCCGTCCCGGCAGCAGCGCTGCCGACGGGCAGCTCGTCGTCCTTGGCGATGGCGCGGCCCTTGAAGCCGCCCAGCGCGCCGATCGGATAGGTCGAGCGGCTGCCAAGCGCGATCGGCACATCGATGCCGCCGGCGATCGCGATGTAGATGCGGGCGCCGGTCTGCAGGAAACCGAAGCTAAGCACTTGTCCTGCCCTGACCTTCAGCGCCGTCCAGGACGGCTGTTCCTCGCCGTCGAGCTTGATCGGCATGTCCGCGCCGGTCACCGCGATCAGCGCGTCGCGGGTGAATTCGAGATGCGGTCCGATGAACACCGCCTCGAGGCCGGCCGCTCCCTCGTCATTGCCGACGAGCAGATTGGCGGCGCGCAGCGCCAGCCGGTCCATGGCACCGCCGATCGGGATGCCGAGATGAAAATAGCCCGGACGGCCAAGATCCTGAACCGTGGTCGAAAGCCCCGGATTGAGTACCTTAACGGCCATTGATCATGCCCTCCAGCCTGGCGTTGTAGCCGTCGATGTCCTTCTGGAATTCGCGCAGGTCGAAAGTGACGTCGCTGATTGCCGGCGCGAACCGGCCGGCGGCGACGTCCTCGACCGTATGGTCGTATTCTTCGCGTCCGATCGGCTTGAACTTGACGATGTCGCCGGGACGGAAGAACACCATGAAGTCGCGGAGGTAGCTGGTCTTCTGTTCCGGATCGAAGATCGGCATCGGCGTGATGCCGAACATCTGATAGCCGCCGGCGCCGCGCACCGAATAGATGCAGGAAAAGCAACCGCCATAGCCGACGGTGAGCTTGGGCGTGTCGGTGCGCGGCCGGAGGTATTTCGGCACCTGGATCTGCCGCGGCCGGTCGACCATCTGGTACATGAAAGGCAGCCCGGCGACGAAGCCGACCATCGACACGAACCAAGGCGACCCGGCATGGGCGGCGATGAAGTCGTCGACCGTCGAATAGTTGTTGATCCGGGCGGCGTATTCGAGGTCCGTGGCCTTCGGATCCTGGTGCCGCTCGCGAAACCGCATCAGCGTCTCGTGCGTCCAGGGGTCCTGGTAGAACACCGGGATTTCGATGATCCTCGTCGCAATCACCGGATCGGTTTTGCTGGCCGCGCTTTCAATCGCCTGCACTTCGCGCAGCATGTCGTCGGGCCGGATGATGTCGGGATTGAACTTGATCTGGAACGAGGCGTTTGCCGGGCAGATCTCGGTGACGCCCTTGATCTGGCTATCGCGCACGGCGTTGGTCATCGACAGGCTCTTGAAAAACGCCTCCAGCGACATGCTCTCGTCGCACTCGACGAAGAGATGCTCGTCGCCTCCGAATGAATAGCGGTTTTGCATCAGGCCACCTCTCTCGTGCCGCTTGGCGGGGCGGCGAATTTCGTTTCCAGCCAGTGTTCGAGAAAACGCGTGTGGAAGCGCCCGGCCGCCACGTCGGCATCGGCGGCAAGCGCCTGATGCAGCGGCACGGTCGTCGGAATGCCTGATATGCCGAGGCCGGCAAGTGCTGTGCGCAGCTTCGCCAGGCAGGCGTCACGATCGGCGCCATGCACGATCAGCTTTCCCAGCAGCGAATCGTAGAAGGGCGGCACCGCGTAGCCGGCAAACAGCATGGTGTCGAAACGGATGCCCTCGCCTTCCGGCACGGCAAGCGTCTCCACCGGGCCCGGACCGGGCATGAAACCCCTGTGCGGATCCTCGGCGTTGATCCGGCACTCGATGGCGTGGCCGGCAATGACGATATCGTCCTGGCTGACCGACAGAGGCTGGCCGCCGGCGATACGCAGCATCTCCTGCACGAGATCGAGCCCGGTGATCATCTCCGTGACCGGATGCTCGACCTGGATGCGGGTGTTGACCTCGATGAAATAGAAATCGCGGCTGGCGTCGTCGTAGAGATACTCGACCGTTCCCGCACCGCTGTAGCCGACCGAGCGTGCCAGGGCGACGGCGCTGTCGCACAGGCGCTTGCGCACATCGGCCGGCAATCCGGCCGCTGGCGCTTCCTCCCAGACCTTCTGCCGGCGCCGTTGCAGCGAGCATTCGCGCTCGTAGCAATGAACGAAATTCGTGCCGTCGCCGAGGATCTGCACCTCGATATGACGCGCCTTCTCGATCACCTTCTCGATGTAGAGGCCGCCATCGCCGAAAGCCGCCGCGGCCTCCGCCGAAGCCTGCGGGAAATGACGCTCGAATTCCTCGAGGCTGTGGGCGATGCGGATGCCCCTGCCGCCGCCGCCGGCCGCCGCCTTGATCATCACGGGAAAGCCGATGCGCGAGACGATCGCCGCCGCCTCGGTAAGGTCGGACACGCGCCCGTCGCTGCCCGGCACCGTCGGCACACCGGCCCTGGCCGCGACCTGGCGCGCCGCGACCTTGTCGCCGAGCAGCCGGATCGCCGCAGCATCGGGCCCGACAAACTTCATTCCCGCCGCAACCACCGCTTCGGCGAAGTCGGCATTCTCCGACAGGAAGCCGTAACCGGGATGGATGGCATCGACCTTCGCCGCCTTTGCCGCCGCGAGCACCGCCTCGATGTTGAGATAGGATTTCTTCGCCGCGGCCGGCCCGATGTCGATCGCCTCGTCGGCGAGCTTCACCGCCAGCGAGCCGGCATCGGCCTGGCTGTGCACCTGCACGGTCCGCAGCCCCAGGGCTTTCGCCGCGCGGATGATCCGCACCGCGATCTCGCCCCGATTGGCTACCAGGACGGAATGGATGGTCATGCCTCGACCTCGGCAAGCGCCTGGCCGGCCATCACCGCGTCGGCGTCGTCGACAAGAAAGCGGATCGCCTTGCCGTCGACGCCGGCCGTCACCTCATGAAACGACTTCATCACCTCGACGATGCCGATCACGTCGGCCGCGGATACGGCGTCGCCATCGTTCTTGAACGGCGCGCTCTCGGGCGACGGCCTGCGGTAGAACATGCCTGGCAGCGGCGACTTGATTTCGGCTTTGCTCATTTTGATCCCCTCGCGGCTTGGGCCTGTTGTGTGGGCACTTCCGACACCGGCGCGATCCGGATCCCGTTCGCGACCAGGGCGGAGCGCATGGCGCCGGCGATTTCCAGGCAGCCCGGCGTATCGGAATGGAAGCAGATCGACTCGAAGTCGATGTCGATATCGGCGCCGTCGACAGTGCGGACCTTGCCTTCGAGACAGGCGCGCACGACCTTGTCCGCGATTGCGGCCGGATCGAGCTTGCCGACATGGCGCGTGAACACGATCGAACCGGAGCGGTCATAATCCCGGTCGGCGTAGAACTCCCTGATCACCGGCTGGCCGGCCTCGGTGGCGATCCGGTAGGTCTCCGACATCCCCATGCAGAAGACGAAGGCGTTGGGCGCCACGGTGCGCATCAGCTTGACGAAGGATCGCGACAGCGCCTCGTTGGCGGCGAGTTCCATGTAGAGCGCGCCGTGCGGCTTGACGTGCTGCAGGTTGGCGCCGTGGCGGCGTGCGAATTCGCGCAGCGCGCCGATCTGGTAGACGATGTCGTTGATGATCTCGTCGTCGTTGCCGTTGATCTTGCGGCGGCCGAAGCCTTGCAGGTCCCGGTAGCCCGGATGCACACCGATGCCGACGCCGTGCTGAGTCGCAAGCCGTACCGTGGCATCCATCAGATTGGGATCGCCGGCATGGAAACCGGCGGCGATGTTGGCAGAGCTGATCAGCTCCATCAGCCTGGCGTCGTCGGTCTCGCTCAGCCGCCATTGGCCGAACGCCTCACCCATATCGCAATTGATGTCGACAATCGTGACCGGCACGTTGCTCCCTTTGCATTCCATGCGCTGATCGACAGCGCGGTTCCCGTCTTCTTGTTTTCTGAACGTTAACGCGGGAGCGCGGCATTGAAAAATTCTATTCTCAGAATTTGACATTCTGATTTTCAGATACCTATTTTGGATGCCGCTGAAAGGGAAAGCGCCGAATACCGCCAGAAGCGGGGGCATGCTGTGCGATCAAAAAAAGCAGCGGCTGCACAAACAAGTTGCGTGTATCGTATTTTCAGAAAATAAGAGCGGGCAACCTCAGAGAAACAGAAGGCTTCACCGGGTGTCGATCAGCCTGCGTCAAATCCGCTACTTCGTCTCCACCGCCGAGCAGGGCCAGATTTCGCAAGCGGCGGTCGACCTCGCCATTTCGCAGTCGGCGATCACGACGGCGATCAAGGAGCTGGAGCGCGTGATCGGTGCCGACCTGTTCGTCCGCTCTCCCCAGGGTATGGAACTCACCGCGGCGGGACGCCAGTTCCTCTTCCACGCCTACGACATCCTCAACAAGGTGCAGGAAGCGACCAGCCTGAACGTGCCGGCCAACAACCTCGAGGGCAGCCTCACCGTCGCCGCGACCTACACGGTGATCGGCTATTTCCTGCCCAACCACCTGGAGAAGCTGAAGCGCAATTTTCCGAAGCTCGACATCCAGCTTTTCGAGCTCAACCGCGAGGCGATCGAGGAGGGTCTTCTGTCCAACCGGTATGACATCGCCGTCCTGCTCACCTCGAACGTGCTCAATCCGGACCTCTCGACCGAGACGCTGATGGGCTCACGGCGCCGGCTTTGGGTCGCTTCCAAACATCATCTCCTGCAGAGGGAATCCGTCGGCCTGAAGGAGATTTCGCAAGAACCCTACATCATGCTGACCGTCGACGAGGCGGCGCACACCTCGCTCAAATACTGGAGCAAGACGCCCTATCAGCCGTCCGTCACGCTGCGCACATCGTCCGTCGAAGCGGTGCGCTCGATGGTTGCCAACGGACAAGGCGTCGCAATTCTCTCGGACATGGTGCTGCGGCCATGGTCACTTGAAGGCAAGCGCATCGAAACGCTGGTTCCCAGCGACCCGATCCCGGCAATGGACGTGGGCCTGGCCTGGCGGCGCAATGCCCAGTTCACCTCTGCCATGGAGGCGTTTCGTTCCTATTTCAGGCAGACGTTCTATATTCCGAACAGTCGCTAGATGTCTGCAAAACCTGGCCGGTCTCGGCGTCAAACAGGTTTAACTTGGCAACGTCCGGCTCGACATAAAGCGTCTCCCCGGGACGGGCGCCAATTCTGTCGCGAAACACAGCGACCGCCGGCTCACCGCCGATCGTAAGATGGACCTGGGTTTCCGATCCCATCGGTTCGACCACCCCCACCGATGCTGCAATCCCCCTTCCCCCGGCACAGATACCCAGATGTTCGGGCCGGAAGCCATAGTGTATCTTCTTTCCCTCCGGTGCGCCGAACCCTGAGCCGACCGGCAAAAGCGTTCCATCGCTCGTTCGCACAACAGGCACACCATTGTTGCGTACGACCACGCCATGGATGATGTTCATCGATGGCGAACCGATAAAGGTGGCGACGAACATATTGGCCGGATGGTCGTAAAGCTCGAGTGGATTGCCGATCTGCTCCACCCGCCCCTCATTCAGGACGACGATCTGATCGGCCATTGTCATAGCTTCGATCTGGTCGTGCGTGACATAGACGGTGGTGGTGCGCAGACGCTGATGCAGCGCCTTGATCTCGGCCCGCATCGCCACGCGCAACTTGGCGTCGAGGTTCGACAAAGGTTCGTCAAACAGGAAGACCTGCGGATTGCGCACGATCGAACGCCCCATGGCGACGCGCTGGCGCTGGCCACCCGACAGCTGTCGTGGATAGCGATCGAGAAGCGGCGTCAAACCGAGGATCTCCGCGGCCTTGGCGACGCGCGCGGCTTTTTCGGCCTTGGGCGCCTTTGCAAGAGTCATTGAGAACGCCATGTTCTCGGCGACCGTCATATGCGGGTAAAGCGCGTAGTTCTGGAACACCATGGAAATATCGCGTTTCTTTGGCGGCAAGTCGTTGACGACCCTGTCGCCGATGCTGATCGTTCCGCCCGAAATATCCTCCAGTCCGGCAATCATGCGCAGTAGCGTGGACTTGCCGCAGCCCGACGGCCCGACCAGCACGACAAACTGGCCATCCGGAATCTTGACCGAGACGCCGTGCAGCACTTTGTGCCCGGCGTAGGATTTGAGGACGTTGGCGATTTCGACTGAAGCCATCGAGGTCTTTCCTGTGATTGTGCCCGCGAGACGTTCAGGTCCCGCTCACCCGCACTTCATCGGTGGACATGGCGCCTTCGGCGATCAGCAATCCGATGCCGCCATTCGTGAATGCCTCTGCGCTGGTATCTTCCGCTTCAAGCGCCACCCCACCAAAAAGGGCGCTTATCCGGCTGCCCCTGACGGTCAGCGTCACCGGGATCGCCTTTTCAAAGACAAGATCGAACGCCTCCTCCGCCAGAACGGTTGTGTCGGCGTCCCGGGTCCGGACGATCTGCAGCTTGCCCGCGCGCGTGGCGCGCACGGCGTAGTAGCGCCTCAGGCCCTGAACGCGCGCGCACACGCCGCCGTAACTGCCAAGGTGAATGACGATGTCACTCGTAACCTTGTAGTCGGTCCACTGCCGCGTGCCGTGGATGACGATGCCTTCGTCGCGGCTTTGCGAAATGCGGAAGCTCGGTGGAAAGCGTTTGGAAAAAAAGCTCACGCCATTGACCCAGGCCATGCGCCAGAAGTCGCCGTCGCCGGCGGGGCGATGCAATACCAGCTCCGGCGCCCCGTCCCAGCGCAGATAATCGAGCAGCACGCTTCCATCCGCACGCCTGCCCTCGCAAGTGAAGGCGATGCCGATTTCGGCAATCGGTTGGCCGTCGAGATCGGGCAGGCGCCATGAAACGATGCGGTCTTCGCCCGGCTTCAAGATGATCGCATCGCCGTCGAAATCCTGAAGACGATCGTCGGCGCCATAAGCGCGAATGCGCAGCCTGATCGAGACCGCGCCCTTGTTCCGGCGATCGGCGACGACGCGCGCCTTGAGCACCTGCCCTGGATAGAGAAGTGGCGTGGCCATCAAATCGTAGGTGCGCATGCACAGCACTTCGCGCGGCGAGAAGGTCGGCGTCGTGACGGCGGCTGTCTGGCCGGGACCCAGGGCCTCATAGTTTACCGTGAGGGCACGGCCGCCTTCGAATTCGACATTGCCAACGCGAACGTCCCTGGCAAAGCCGTGTCCTTCGACCGGCCGGAAACCCTGCTGACTGCCGGGCAGCGAGAAGTGGAACTGTGCACCGTCCTTGGGAGCGTCGAGCGGACGTTCGCCAGCCAGCGCCAACCCAAGATTGGCGACGTAATAGGCGATGCGCACTGCGTCGTTGATCGAGTTGCCGCCGTCGGCCGAGGAGATCAGCAAGCGGTCGGCGATCGGCCCGCGCCAGTCCGGACCGGCCTCGAGCCCATCAAGGCCAAGCATCAGGGCGAGCAGGCAGCCGACATTGCCGGCGTTGCAGTCGGTGTCCCAGCCGGAGGTGTTGACGATCATCTGCGCCTTCTGGAAATCGTCGGGCGCATAGAGCACGGCCATCACCATCAACGCGTGGTTCGGCACGACGTGGCAATTGCCGGGATATTTGTCGTAGCCGTATTTGTCCTCGATCTTCTGCCGCGTGTCGTGCCAGTCGGGATGCTCTTTCACCCAGCCGCGGATGTCGGCGATGAGTTTTGCGATCAGGCTGTCGCGCGGGATGACGGACAGGCCGGTGTCGATGAGGTGGTCGATGTCGCTCGACACGAAAGCTTCGGCCTCCATCGCCGCCCACAGCATTGCCGCATGGACGGATTCTCCGTCGTGGGAAACCTTGCCGGCCTGCTCGGCAAGCCTGGCCGCGAGCTGCGGCTGCCCGGGTGCTGCCATTGCCCAGCCGTCGATGAATATCTGCGCACCGATCTGTTCGGCGATGGTCAGGCCGTTGGTGGCGATCGAGCCCGAATGCGGGGCCGAGACACCCTTCTTGAGATTGAGCCAGGCAGTGTGCTCGGTCGAATTGCCGCTGCCGCCCCACCAGAGGATCGAGCGCTCCTCGACGATGTAGTTGAGCCATGCCTTGCCGATGTCCTCGGCCGAAAGGTCGGGCGAGATGCCGTAATCCTCGAGCGCGCGGATGAAGGTGAAGGTTCCCGCGACATCGTCGTCGGTGACCACCAGCGGCTGGTTCAGGCGCTCGTGCACGTAATATTCGATCGGCCCGAGCTCCTTCATGATCTTCTGGTAGGTCCAGCCCTCGAACGGGCGGCCCAGATAGACGCCCGCCAGCTTGCCAAGCACGCCCGCGTAGACCCGCTCCAGATAGTCGTTTGGAATCTGCATGTTCTGCTCCAGATAGTCGAAATGTTTCAGCTCGAAAAAGTTCAACCCTTGACCGAGCCGCCCGCCATGCCTTCGATGAAACGCTTCTGCATGACGACGAACAGCACCACCACCGGCACCACGATGATCAGCGCGGCGGCCATGATCTCACCCCAGTCGGAACTGTACTGCCCGCTGAGCAGGTAGAAGCCGATAACCGCGGTGACATTGTCCGCCTTCTGCAAAAAAGTCGTCGCGATCAGGAACTCGTTCCAGGAATTGAGCCCGATGATCAGCGCAACCGTCAGGATGCCGGGCGACACGATGGGCAGCATCACCTTGGAAAACACCTGCCAGTGCGTGGCACCGTCGATGAGCGCGGCTTCCTCGAGCTCCTTCGGCACGGCGATGAAATAGGTCCTGAGCAGCATCACCGCGAAAGGGCTGTAGACGGCCGTGTAGATCAGGGCGACGCCGAAAACATTGTTGATCAGCCCAAGCCTGGCGAAGCCGAAATAGAGTGGGAAAATGTAGAGCTGGATCGGCGCCGTGGTCGTTGCCAGCAGATAGAACGTCCAGATCTTCCATGACGCGATCTTCCTGCGTGCCAGCACGTAGGCCGACAGCGAGCACGTTGTGCAGACGAGGACGATCGTCGTGCCGGAAAGCAGCAGCGAGTTGATGAAGGTTTTCGAGAACTTGGCGTGATTCCAGGCGTTGACGAAATTCTCCCAGCGGATGGGGTTGGGCAGCGCCAGCGGATTCTGCACGATCTGCGCCGCCGGCTTCAGTGAATTGAGCACCAGCAATGCGATCGGGAACAGCGCGATGAACGCGCCGATGCCGAGCACGATATAGGACATGGTGAGGGTGGCACGGCTCTCGACCAGTCTCATTGCTCGCCCTCCCGCGCCTGCAGGCGGACGTAGAAGAACGTGCCGACGAGCCCGAACAGGCTGATGACCAGCGCTGCTGCCGCCGCCTGGCCGACATTGAGGTCGTAGAAGGCGTGGCGATACGCCAGCGTCGACAGCACCTCGCTCGAAAACGCCGGCCCGCCCTGGGTCAGGATGTAGACGAAGTCGAAGGCAAGAAAGCTCCAGATCACCGTCATGATCATCATCAGCGTGATGGTCGGCCAGATTGCGGGCAGCAGCACATAGCGCATCATCTGCCCGTAGTTGGCGCCCTCGATGCGCGCCGCCTCGATATGCTCCTGCGGCACCTGCCGGAGTGCCGCAAAGAAAATGACGCACAGAAATCCCCACCAGTGCCAAAGGTCGACTGTCGCCACGCCGAACAGGGCCGTCGATGGCTGTGCCAGGGGATTGGCCAGCGGCAGGCCCATGCGCGAAAGGATACCGAAAAGGCCGGTGACGGGGCTGTAGATCATCCCCTGCCAGACCCGCGCGGTAATGACCGTGGCGATGACGACGGGCAGGAAGTAGACGACCTGGAAGAAATTGCTGCCGCGTTTGACGATCAGCAGCATCGAGGCCGCAAGCAGCCCCATGGCGATCGGCACGATCAGGAAGATGCAGGTCCAGATGATGTTGTTGATCAGCGCCGACCAGAAGACGCTGTCGGCGAACAGCGCCCGGAAATTGTCCAACCCGGAAAAGCTCGGCGTCGAAATGCCATCCCAGTTGCAGAACGCCAACACGACCGTCAGCAATGCCGGGACCAGGACGATGACGAAATTGATGATAAGCGTCGGAACGAGATAGAGCCGATGCATATTGCTCTCCAGGGAAACGAGACGACGCACCACAGCGTCGCCTCTATGCGGTCTTGTGAAACCTAGGTTCGTTTCGGAATCGCTGGCACTTTCCCGGCGTCCTTCTCCTGCTTGAACGTGTCGTCGAGTTTCTTGAGGTAGTCCTTCGACGTGGTCTTCTTCAGCCAAACTTCCTCCATGCCACTGACCAGATAGCTGTCTGTGCCAGGGGGCAGGAAGGTCCAGGTGGTATAGCCGTACCGGCCGTCGCCGACAGCCGATGACAGGTTCTTCATCACCTCGGTATAGAGCGGCAGCACCTTGTCGGAGAGTTTTACCGCCGACAGATCCCTGAGCGGCAGGTTCCACTCGCCCTGCCAAACCGAATTGATGGCGCTGTAGAATTTGTCGGTGAACACGTAGTCGATCACCGCCGCGGCACCGTCCGGATTTTCCGACTTGGCATTGATCGAGAAGGTCGAGCCGATGCCAAGCGCATAGACCGGTGCACCGCTCGTGCTCGGGAACCCGACGAAGCCCGCCTCGGCATTGTTGGCCGGAAAGTAGGGCGGGATGTTGGTGAAGTTCCAGGTTCCGGTCGGTGCCATACCCGCCTGCCCCGTCGCGATCTGGGCGAATGCCTGCTCGCCGGTGAGCGAGAAATAATTCGGGCCGAAATAGCCCTTCTGCCACCACTCGTCGAGCTTATCGATCGCGGCGACGATCGAGGGGTCGGTCCACGGGATGGCGCCGGTCAGCGCCTTGTAGACGTTGTCCGGTCCGGCCACCGAATTGAGGATGATCGAGACATAATGCTCGTTGGCCGGGCGCCAGTCGGCATTGCCGGCTCCGAACGGGACCAGGCCCTTGCCCTTCATCCCCTCGGCCAGCGCCTCGAGCTCGGCGATGCTGGTGGGCGCCTTCCAGCTGTTCTTGTCGAACAGCGTCTTGTTGTAGAACAGCCCCAGCGTTTCATAGGTCTTGGCCAGCGCGTAGAGCTTCCCGTCATATTTGCCCAGTTCCGTGAACAGCGGCAGCAGCCGGTCGCTCCAGCCGAGCTTTGCGGCATAATCGTCGAGCGGCAACAACTGCCCCGCTTGCGCCATCGACGCGACATAGCTCGGGCCTGCGGTGTAGACGACGTCCGGGCCGCTGCCCGAGAGCATGGCGATCCGCAATTGCTTGTCGAGGTCGGAGCCGCGGAAATCGATCGAAAGATCATCCTGCGGATGGGCCGCATTGAAGGGATCGACCAGCAGGGTCTTGAGATTGTCCTGGTTTTCCGGCGAGGCGGATTCATACCAGAAACCGACCGGCTCCTTGTCCTCGGCAAAGGCAAGGCGGGGCAGCAGCGGCAGGGCCGCAAGGCCGAGGCCGGTTTTGAGCAATGTACGACGTTCCATGTTCTTTCCTCCCATAATCGAGCTTCTTGCGGCGCTTCAGGTCGAACCGCGTTGGATCAGGCTGAAGGGCATTTCGAGAGCAGTGCCCGCGCCAGGCTTCGAACCGCGCAGCCGCTCCATCAGGATCTGCGCCGCCTTGACCCCCATGTCGCCCTGGAACTGGGCAACCGTGGTCAGGGACGGCGTGACCAGCCGTGCCGCCGAAATGTCGTCGAAGCCGGCAACGGCGATGTCGTCGGGAATAGCGATGCCGCGCTCGCGCAGCGCCCGCATCGCCCCAATGGCCATGAGATCGTTGGCGGCGAAGATGGCCGTCGGCGTGTAGCCGCTGGCCAGCACCGCCTCGGCGGCGCGGGCACCGCCGGTCTCGCTGAATTCCTCGTCGATGACGATGTACGGCGTGCCGCCGGCCTCGGTCAGGGCCGTACGGTAGCCCTCGACCCGCACGCCTTGAGGGCCGCCCCGGCCGGCGATCATGGCGATGCGCTCATGGCCGCGGCCGATGAGAAATTGCGTTACCGAAAAGGCGGCGGCATAGCTGTCGACGAAAATGTCGTCGATGGCGATGTCGCCGCCGCGCTTTTTGCTGGATTCGATGCGCACCACCGGCACGCCGGCATCGACCAGCGGCTTGAAGTCGCCGGCGCGCAGCGTGAAGAATACGCCTATCACACCGTCGACCCGCCCCTGCCGGGACCAATCGAGGAAATGCCGCTCCCGTTCGGCGGACCCATCGGTGCTGACAGCGATGACGTCGTAGCTGAGCTTTTCGGCCACCGACTGGATGCCGCGCATCAGAGCCGGGTAAAAAGGGTTGGTGATGTCGGGCACGACGCAGGCGATCGTCATGGTCCGATTGGTCTTGAGGGCCTGCGCGAACCGGTTTGGCATATAGCCGAGTTGCGCCGCCGCATTGGTGATCCGCTCCCAGGTCTCGGACGACAGCGCCGGAGCCCCACCGCCGCTCATCACCATCGAAACGCTTGCCTGCGACACACCGGCCAACCGCGCAACATCCTTCTGTGTGGCCCGCCCAGTCCTCAAGGTGGATTTCCCTTATACGTATTATTGATACGTATAAGTCATTTTGCGAAACACGAGTCAAGAGGGTCTTCTGTGCTGCTGCTCCCGGCTTGTTCCGTTCAGTCGACACCCACGGCCGGCCATGGCGCCGGTTCATACCCCGTGGGCGCTTCTCCTTGTTTGCCAATCCTGCCCTATTTTTCCGGGGAGCCTTGCGAAGGCCGGTCGGCCGGAACCAGTCTTCTGGTCGGGAGTACAGGGATGGCGCACCATGATCATCACCCGCAGGACGTTCGTGAAAGCCGCCGCCGGTTCCGCAGCGGCCTTAGTGTTGCCGGAAACCGCGCCCGGCGCGCCGCCTGCGCCGCTGATGCGGGCCGTGCCCTCCTCGGGAGAGATGCTTCCCGCAGTAGGGCTGGGCACCTGGATCACCTTCAATGTCGGCGACGATCCGGTGCTGCGCGACGAATGCGCCGACGTGATCGCAGCCTTCTTCGAGGCAGGCGGCCGCATGATCGATTCCTCGCCCATGTACGGCTCCTCGCAGTCGGTGATCGGTTATGGCCTTGAGAAGCTCGGCCGGCCTGAAGCGCTGTTTTCCGCCGAGAAGGTCTGGACCTCCGCCGCCGACGGACCCGCGGAGATCGAGCAGTCGCGCCGCTTCTGGGGTGTGCCGCGCTTCGATCTCGTGCAGGTCCATAATCTCGTCGGCTGGGAGACGCATCTCGAAACCTTGTTCGCCATGAAGGCGGATGGGCGCATCCGCTATGTCGGCATCACGACGTCCGAAGGACGGCGGCACGACCTGTTCGAACAAATCATGCGCGCGCATCCGCTCGATTTCGTGCAGCTCACCTACAACGTCGTCGACCGCGAGGCGGAGGAACGGCTCTTGCCGCTGGCGGCCGAGCGCGGCATGGCGGTCATCGTCAACCGGCCGTTTCGGCAAGGCGCGCTGACGCAGCAGCTCGAAGGCGAGACGCTGCCGGACTGGGCGGCCGAGATCGGTGCCGGAAGCTGGGCGCAGTTCATTTTGAAGTTCATCCTTTCGCAGCCCTCCGTCACCGTCGCCATCCCCGCCACGACCCGCGTCGACCATGTGCGCGAGAACGTGACGGCAGCGACCGGTCCCCTCCCCGACGCGGCCATGCGCGATCGGATGGCAGCCTACGTCCGGGACCTCTAGATGTCCGAATGGTGGACCTACCGGCTGGAGGATTTCCTGCTCTTCTCGCCGCGCGTCTACTGGCGCATGTTCGAGTTGCACAACGCCGCATTCTGGCCGCTGCAGCTCCTGACGCTCGCCGCCGGCCTTGCCATGATGCTGCTCGTGGCGCGGCGGCCGCGTGACCATGGTCTCTGGATTGCACTCGTCCTCGCCGCGCTTTTTGCCTTCGTCGGCTGGTCCTTCCTGTGGAACCGATATGCCGCCATCAACTGGGCGATCGCCTATGTCGCGCCGGCCTTCGGCCTGCAGGCGCTGCTGCTGGCGATCGGCGGTGCGGCACACGGCCGCCTCACCTTCGACCGGCGGGACATGGCGGGACGGCTCGGGCTGCTGATCATGGCCGTCGGTCTCGTCGTTTATCCGCTCGTCCCGCCGCTCTTCGCGCGGCCATGGGCGAGCGCCGAGGTCTTCGGCATCGCGCCGGACCCGACGGCGATCGCGGCGCTCGGCGTCCTGCTTACCGCGAGCGGCGGGCTTATACCGCTGCTGTTTCCGATCCCGCTGCTGTGGCTGCTGCTCAGCGGCCTGACGCTGCATACGATGGGCGATCCGCAGGCCTGGCTGCCGCTTCTGGCGGCAGGCACCACTATCGCTGCCCTGGCCCTGCGCCGCATCGCTCGATGATGCGACGCTGCGTTCGCCAGCCAATTATCGAAGTCGGCGCCGCCCCTCATCCGCCTGCCGGCACCTTCTCCCCGTATAGTGACGGGGCGAAGGGGGCTGGCCGCAACCTCGGCGCCTTTTCCGTAACGCTGCAGATTGGCGTGTAAGCGACGCCCCAAGCTCGACACTGGATGGGAAAGCCGCGCTCGCCATCGTCGTCGCGGCGTACGAGTCCGCACAAAACGGGGCGTCAGTCACCATCCGCTATTGAGATGGTCGGACACACAACAAAGCCGACTGTCGGGGCTCTCAGCGCGCCGCCCACACCAGGCCGCGGCGAAATATCGTTCGCATCTGCGGCACCTCGAATTCCTTGGCGGCATGCCCGAGCGCCGAATAGAACACCCTTCCCTTGCCGTGCCGGCGCTTCCAGACGACCGGCATGACCACGCCTTCGATCCAGGACGCGTGCTCGCCGGAGAAGGTGGTGGTCGCCAGCACCTCGTTCGATGGATCCACATGCATGTAGTACTGCTCCGAGCGGTACGAGAAATCGTCGATGCCGTTCATGATGGGATCGTCGCGCCTGGTGATGTCGACCCGGTAGTCGATGATGTTGCCGGGGTGAGCCACCCACTGACCGCCGCACATGAACTGGTATTCCGTGGCTTCGCGAAACGCATCGCACATGCCGCCGTGATAGCCGCCCAGACCGACACCGCCCTCGACCGCCCTTGTCAGGTTGAGCTCCTCGTTTTTCGCAAGCTTGGCCATCGTGTAGATCGGAACGATCAGGCTCAAATCGGCGATCGCGGGGTCGGCGAATATAGCGGTCGTGGTTTCGACGCGCACGCCAAACCCTTCCTGTTCAAGCATTGCCTTGACCGCGCGTGCCCCCTGTTCCGGCTCGTGTCCGTCCCAGCCACCCCATACGATCAGCGCTTGCCGCATAGTCTTCTCCCTCAACTTCAATCAAGGCCGCCAAAACGAATGTCGGTCGGCAGTGTGGCCGGCCGTCCCCAGCCTGATCGTCGTAGCGAGTCTTGGCAAGGTGACAACCTTGAATTGCCGCCAAGGCGCTTGTGACAGCGACCGCCCTGCTCCATTTCGCTCAGAGCTGCCGCGCACCGCCTTGCTCCAGTCGCCGGATGGAGTCGGATCCGGTTATTTCCCGGCTCCGCCAAGCAGACCGCGCACGAATGCCTTCTGGAAGAGCAGATAGGCGATCATCACGGGAAGAAGCGAGATAAGCGTGGCAGCCATGAGCGGACCGTATTCGACTTGCAGGCTGCTGGCAAAGCCGGCGATCGTGACCGTGACAGGTTTCGCCTGGTCGCTCGTCGTCAGGGTGATGGCGAAGAGGAGATCGTTCCAGATGGCGCGGCTCTGGATGATCGCCAGGGCGGCGAGGCCCGACCCGGACGCTGGAAGAAGCAGCCGCCAGAAGTAACCTGCCGGGGTGCAGCCGTCGATGAGCGCCGCCTCATACATGGACCTGGGCACCGACGCGAAGAAATTCCGCATGAAGAAGGTGCAGAAGGGAACGCTGTAGGCGGGGTGGACCAGCCACATGCCAGGAATGGTGTCGTAAAGACCGACTGCCCTGATCAGAAAAAACAAGGGAATTTGCACGATCTGGAAGGGAACGAGCATGCCCGTCAGCAGGAAGAAGTAGACTATCCGTCCGCCGGCTCCGCGCATATAGGCGAGCGGATAGCCAGAAATCGCGCCCACCAGAAGCGAGAGGATCACGGACGGCACCGTGATCGCAATCGAGTTCAGGAAGCTTCGCCCCATGCGCTCGTAGGCGATGGCGTAGTTCTGGAAGAACAGCTCGTTCGGCAACGCAATCACCCGCGTTATTTCGGAAGGCGACTTGAGCGACGTCAGCAATGCAACGACGAGAGGCGCGGCAAATATCACCGCCGCCACGATCAGGATTGAAAAAGGCAGAGCCTTTCGGGAGGCGGTTGGAGTGTTCATGCTACTCCGCCTCGCTGTCCTGGACGCGTTTTGCCAGCTGGTAGATGTAAGGCATGATGATGACACCGGCGATCACGAGAAGGTACACGGAGATCGCGCTGGCGCGGCCCATCTCGAACCTGCCGAATGCCGTGTCGTACATCTGCGTGGCCAAGACCTCGGAGGCGTATGCGGGGCCGCCATTGGTCATCGCCCAGACGATATCGAAAAGGCGCATCGCGTCGACCGCAGCCATGCCGAGAACGACGATCGTCGACGGCCATAGAAGCGGGAAACTGACTTTCCAGAACAGCTGCCAGGGCGTCGCCCCCTCTATCCTGGCGGCCTCTATACATTCCACGGGGATGTTGCGAAGTCCCGCAAAGAACACGAGGAAGGCGAAACCGGTCGTCCACCACATCATCGAACCCATGAGCGCGAAATTGACGATCGACGGGTCGCCCAGCCAGTTCTGGGCCAGGCCGCCCAGCCCAATCGACTGAAGGATGGTCGTCAGCAGGCCGTTGGTCGGCTCATACATCCAGCGCCAGATAGCGGCCACGGCCACGGCCGGGATCGTGAAGGGCAGGAAGAAGACGACCCGGAACACGGCCTCTCCCCTCATGCCCCTGTCGAGCAAGGCCGCCAGGAGCAGGCCGAGGCCCGTCGGTCCAAGGAGGAGGAAGATGAGCCAGGAGATGTTGTTCAAGAGGGCATGGTAGAAACGCGGCTGGTGAAGCAGCACGATGTAGTTCTGCAGCCCGACGAAACGTGGCGTGGGCGAGAAACCATCCCAACTGTGAAGCGACAAATTGAATGTGGAAATGATGGGATAGATATAAAAAACCGCAAAGAGGGTCACGGGAAGCGACAGAAATATTGCGTGGGTTATCCCTGAGGTCTGAAACTTCCGGCGCACGAGTTGGAAGTTGGGCATGTCGAACCGTTCTCTTATGAGCTGATGCCTGCAGGCCCGAGTAATGCACGTCGCCCAGGGGCAGCAACATGCATAAAAAACAGAGACCTAAGCGCGTCGGCTGAAATCAGTTTCAACGCGACGCGCTTTGGCGGATCACCACTTCAGGTAGGCGCCCTCCGCCTGGGCTTCTTGCCGGAGGCTCTCAAGCGTCGAGATCAACTCGCTCTCATTGGCATCCGAGGGGTCGATCGCGAATTTCTCGAGCTGGACGCCAAGCTCGGTGCCGACCTTCGTGGGCAGCAGGAAAAACAGGTTCGGCAGCACCGCGTTGGCCTTCGATGCATCCGCCAGCTGCTTCGCGAACTTGGCGCCGACGGCATCGTAGATCGACGGATCGACTGTCACGTTTGGCGCGAGAGAACCCTTCGGAACGGCAAAGGCCGCCTGGCCTTCCGCCGACGCCGCGGAGATGACGAATCTCTCGGCCGTTTCGAGCGTGTCGGCCGGACCTTCCGGAACCGCAAAAGCATCCATCTGGAAAATGGCCTTGCCCTCCGTGCCCGGCGCTGGAAACACGTCGAACTTCTCAACCGGTGCGAAACCTGCTTGCTTGAAATAGGCAGCCGCCCAGGCGCCCATCATGAACATCCCGGTATTGCCGTTGACGACATCGTCGGCCGTCTGCGTCCAGGTCTTGCCGCTCCAGTTCTTGGCATAGCACTTCACCATCGTGCTGCGGTAAAGGTCCAGGGCCTTGCGGAAATCCGGTGTATCGAAGCCGAGTTCGCCGCTCGCGATCTTGTAGTAGCCCTCGGTGCCCACAGTGGAGACGAGAGGCGCGTAGAAATTATACAGGCTCCAGAACGGCCCCCCTGCGTTGCCCAAGGGTTCCACGCCTGCCGCGCGCAGCTTGTCGCAGGCGGCCACCAGGCCGTCATAGTCCTTGGGAGGCTCCAGCCCGGCTTTTTCGAAGATCGCCTTGCTGTAGAATATGTTGTTGATCAGCGAGAGGTCATAGGGAATGCCATAGGGCTTGCCGTCTATCTTGACGACCCGTTGCACGCCTTCCGGGAAGATCTCGTCACCCTTGATTTTCGCCCAGGTCTCCGAGAGATCATGGAGCTTGCCGCTGTCGACGAAGGTCTTTAGCTTGAAGGCCATCGAGCTCTGGTAGGCGGCTGGTGGGGTGTTTCCCATGAACGCGGTCTGCAATTGACGACGCATCTCGACGGCGTTGCCCGGGATCACCCTGCCCACGATCTGACTGTCGGGATTTTGTTTATTGGCGAAGGCGATCAGGGCCTCGATTCCCGCCTTTTCAGATCCCGCGGCGTAGTAATGCCAAAGCTCCTTCGGACCGTCGGCCCTGGCCGCCGATGCGCTCGCGAGCACGCACAGTGCCACGCCGATCCATTTCGAGTTACTCATTGTTCTACCCTCTGTTGAGCCTGGAGTTGATGCTCCCGGCATATATTCTGTAAACAAGAAAAACCTACCTCCAAAAATCCGCACGCGTCAACAGATCGCGCGCAAAATATGCCAATTCGTGAACCTTAAAGCAGGCACAAGATATCAGCCATGCGTTTAATATATTGATATAGAAACATATTTCCAGCTCTCAAAATCAGACCGCAACTCGTCGATTGACAAACGGTTGGACGTGCTCGTATCAATTATTCTCGTAGTAAGAAAAATATCGGAGCAGGTGTGAAGAAGTCATTCATCAGGCATTTCAATGCCAATGCGATCTTCCACAGGATACGCATCGAGCCCAACGTTTCGCAGCGAGACATCGCCACGAAGACGGGTATCGACAAATCCGTTGTCTCCTCAATTATCAATCAATTCAGTGAGTTGGGACTGGTCGAGCGCAATCCTGTAGCGAGCGGCAACAAACCTGGCCGCCCTATGGAAGGGCTCGTCATCTCTCCTGAAAGCGGCCTGATCGTTGGAGTCCAGATCGAGGCGGATACGATCGGCTATGTCGCCGCCGCACTCGACGGAATTCCATTGTGCTCCAGGGCACAGGCTTTCGACGGCAAGCTCGGCGGCGTGGTCGATCTGGTCGCACGGGGGATCAACGAGATCGTCGGCGAATGCGCCCGCAAGGGCGACACGCTCGGCGTCGGCATTTCAGTTCCGGGTCTCCTTACAGACGAAGGCGTGTTGCTTCACGCCCCCGTCCTTGGATGGCGCGGCGTCCCGGTGGTGGACATGTTCGCCTCGGCATTGGAAGCGCCCGTTTTTGCGGGCAACGACGGCAAGGCCGCCGCGATGGCGGAATACATGTTCGGAGAATGCGTCGACGTTAAGGACTTCATCTATCTGTTTTCGGGCTCGGGTGTCGGGGGCGCCTTGTTCCTTGACGGCGACATCTACCGCGGCGCGACCGGACTGGCAGGGGAGTTGGGGCACATCAAGGTTGTCCCGCAGGGCCGCTATTGTTCCTGCGGAGCTTCGGGTTGCCTTTCGGCCTACCTTTCCGAGCCCGCGCTGGCCGATGAGATCGGCAGGCTGACCGGCAAGCTGCCTTCCTCCTTCAACGAGATCATCGAGCGCGCCCGCGCTGGCGATGAGGCCGTTATCGGTGTGCTCGACAATGCGGGCGCGGTCCTCGGTTCCGCGATTTCCAGCCTCGTGAATATCTTCAATCCGCCACTGGTCTGCCTTGGCGGCGATATGGCGAGCGCCGAGCCTTACCTTCGGCCGGCGGTTGAACGCGCCCTGCAACGACTGGCGCATCCCTCGATGTCGGTCCAGACCAAGGTGATTTTCTCGCAGTTGTCGACTGTCAGCCCGTTTCTCGGCGGTGTCGCGCTCGCGCTCGACGGTGTCACCGGTCTCGATTCTCCCCACGTCCTTCCGTGAATTCAACCCAGGTCAAATTCGCCAGATCAGTTCGAAAGTCAGAGAATGCGCATAGGTATTGTCGGCCTCTCCATTGAGATCATGCTCGCCTCTCCTGTCCCGACCGCTTGGGACGCGATACAACATTACACCGGCAGCGACATGTCCGAAGGCGATCTCTGGATGGTCCGAGGCATGCTCGCGCGCATGGCGCAGGATGGCGACGTCGAGCCGGTCCCGTTGTACTGGGCTACGGCATTGCCCGGCGGTCCGCTCGAATTGTCGGCATATCGGCAGGTGAAGGACAAGACGCTCGCGCTCATTGGCGAACACGGGCCGTTCGACGGAATGCTGGTTGCCAATCATGGCGCGTTGGAAGTCCAGGGCCTTGACGTCGACGCGGACACCGATTTCGTCCGGGCCATCAGGAATGTCCTTGGGCCTAACGTGCCGATCGGAGTGTCGCTCGACCTGCATGGCGACATGACTCCGGACCTTCTCGACGCGTCGACCGTCATCAGCGTTCTGCGCACCGCGCCCCATCGTGACGACAGGCAGACGGGGTACCGGGCGGCGGATCAGCTTATCCGGGTCATTCGAACCGGCATCACGCCCAAGAAATCCGTCGTCAGCCTGCCAATTCTCGTCCCCGGGGAGACTGCGGTCACTGCGCTCGAACCCGCAAAAAGCCTCTATGGCGCGCTGCCGGAATACGACAGCATGCCGGGCATGATGGAGGCGAACATCCTTGTGGGGTTTGCGTGGAACGACCGGCCCTGGACCGCCGTGTCGGCGATTGCGGTAAGCGATGGCGACGCAGCGCTGGCGCGCGCACAGGCGACGCGATTGGCGCGAGCGATATGGGCCAGACGCGCCGACTTCAATCTCAAGATGGAGACCGCGGAGGTTCGCCAGGGGCTGAGGCGCGCGGTCGAATGCCCGGAGCGTCCCGTTTTCGTATCCGACTCCGGAGACAACACGACGGCGGGTGCGGCCGGCGATCTGACCTTGGTCTTGCAGGCAGCGCTCGAGGACGAACAGGTCCGCGACATCGTTGTCACGGGCATCACGGCTCCCGAAACTGTCCGCAAGCTCGTCCAGGCGGGGGTCGGCTCGACGGTGGAGATCGAATTGGGAAGCGAGCATCTTTCCCGTCCGAAAACGGCGCATCGCGTGAGTGTGGTCGTGGAGGCATGCGGGGAAGAATTGGTGCTGCCGGGATTCCAGCCATACCGGTCCAGGGAAGGCGCCTGGGCCAAGGTTCGCAGCGGCAACGTCATCGCCACGTTCCACGCCAATTCCATCGGCATAACGACGCCGCACCATTTCCTGGCAATGGACATCGATCCGGCCAGGCACAAGGCGTATGTCGTCAAGCTTGGATACCTCCACCCCCAACTCGAGGACATCTCGGCCCGTCACATCCTTTTGCTGAGCGACGGCACCTCGCAACTGGACATGACGCGGCTTCAATGGAACGTGTTGCCTCGCCCCACCTACCCTCTCGACACGGATTTCGAATGGGACGCGCAGGCCCGGATCTACGGCGATTGATCGCCGACGCAGCCAGCGACCCTTGCAACGGCACAAACAGAAGGACGCCAAATGACCATTTCTCTCACCTCCGTTCGGTTGCCGGACTTCGGTTCCCTCGGCGAAAAGCCGGATATTCCCGTTGAGACATATGATGCTCGCGCCCGCACCGCCTACGACAAGGCAGGGTGCGACTGGCTTGCGGTTTATGCGGACCGGGAGCATTTCGGCAACATCGCCTTCCTGACGGGTTTCGAGCCGCGCTTCGAGGAGGCCTTCCTCCTGCTTGGTCCGAACGGCAAGCGCGTGCTCCTGACGGGTAACGAGTGCGAGAGCTACGCTCCGCTCGCGCGCCTGCCCGGGATCAGCGTGCTTCTGGCCCAGACATTGAGCCTCATGGCGCAGGACCGTTCCCGTTTTCCCCGCTTTTCGGATCGTCTTGGCGACGCTGGAATAAAGGTGGGCGACACCGTGGGGCTGGTAGGCTGGAAGTATCTCGAACCATTCGAGGACGAAGCTCCCGAAACGGCCTTTTTCGTTCCCGCGGTCCACGTGCAGGCGTTCCAGCGAGCAGTTGGCGCTTCCGGCAGACTGCGGGACGTGACCCAGGTCCTGATGCATCCTGAAAACGGCGTTGCCGTCACCATCGATGCCGATCAGATCGCCGCGTTCGAATGGGCTGCGACACGCAGCTCGTTGGCAATGTGGAGGATTGTCTCGGGAGTGCGCGAGGGTGACAGCGAGTTCGATGCCGTCTCGCGGATGGGATATGCCGGAGATCCACTGAACGTCCACACCATGTTCGCGTCGGCCAGCAAGGGTGAGCCGGTGATTGGCCTGCGAAGCGCAACAGGCCGCAAGCTTAGGCGTGGCGACGGCGTGACGACCGCGGTCGGACATTGGGGCGGCCTGTCCTCCCGAGCCGGGCTTCTCGATGTTGCCAACGACGCCTTTCTCGCCATCGCCAAGGGCTACTTCCAGGGCTTGATCTCCTGGTACGAGACGGCCGCGATCGGCGTCGAGGGCGGTGTTCTCCATGAAGCCGTGATATCGGCGCTCGCGAAATCGAACCTGAGGCCGGCTCTCAACCCGGGGCATCTCGGCGGCTACGAGGAATGGACGCACAGCCCGGTCCGGCCAGGGTCTGAGGACCGCATCCGTTCGGGCATGCATTTTCAGGTCGATATCATCCCGACGCCGATTGCCGACGGCTGGGCGCTGAACTGCGAGGACGCGGTCGTGTTTGCCGACGAGGCGCTTCGGGCCGAACTGGAGGTCAAACATCCAGCGGTCTTCAAGCGCATGGCCGCGCGACGCGGCTTCATGAAAGACAAGCTCGGTGTGGAACTGCGCCCGGACATCCTGCCGCTTTCCTCGACACCGCTTTATTTCGCACCATTCTGGCTCAGCAGCGGCAACGTCCTCGTCCGCGATAGATAACCGCTGAGATCCAGCACCGGAGGGTCCGATGGCCGCCATCGAGCTGAACAAAGTCATGAAAGCCTACGGAGGCGTTCAAACGGTCCACGGGATCGATCTTTCGATCAAGGACCACGAATTCGTGGTGCTGGTCGGCCCCTCCGGATGCGGAAAATCCACCACGCTGCGCATGATCGCGGGGCTGGAGACGATTACGGACGGCGAGATCAAGATCGGCGAGCGGCGTGTCAATGATCTGCTCCCGGGAGAACGTGATATCGCAATGGTTTTCCAGAACTACGCGCTCTATCCTCACCTTTCGGTTGAGGACAACATCACATTCGGGCTGCGTTTGAAGAAGACCCCGCGCGGCGAAATCCAGACGAGGCTGGCCGAGACTGCGCGGATTCTGGACATCGAGCGCCTGCTCAAGCGCAAACCAAGGCAGCTGTCAGGTGGGCAGCGCCAACGCGTTGCGATGGGGCGGGCCATGATCAGGAATCCAGCGGTGTTCCTGTTCGACGAGCCGCTCTCGAACCTTGACGCCAAACTCCGCGTTCAAATGCGTGCGGAGATCAAGCAGATCCACGAAGCGGTGCCGACCACAACCGTCTATGTCACCCATGATCAGATCGAGGCGATGACGCTTGCCGACAGGGTCGTCGTGATGAATGCCGGCAAGATTGAGCAGATCGCGCCTCCTCAGGAGTTGTACTTGAAACCTGCAACCAAGTTCGTAGCCGGTTTCATCGGGTCGCCAGGCATGAACTTCATCAGCGCAGAGCTCGAACGAAACGGAGACCGGTTCAGCGGCATTCTGCCCGACGGCACACGTCTCGAGTTGCCGACCGACAGCTCCAGATTTGCCAGTGTGGGCAGACAAGGAGTCGACCTCGGCATCCGGCCCGAACATTTTTCGCTCGATTCAAAAGGCGACCACAGGGGCGCCAAGATCAAGGCCACCGCGGAGCTTGTCGAACCGCTTGGAATGGACACGCTCGTCCACTTCACCCTCGCCGATACGAAGGCAGTCGCGCGGGTTCCGCCCGATCTCTCGCTGAGGCGGCGAGCCGAACTTGCCCTCTTTGTCGACCCGCAAAACATCTATGTCTTCGATCGTCAAAGCGGGAATGCTCTGTACGGCGAATAAGGGCGTGAAAAATGCCATGCTGCGTGGCAGTTTCGACCTTAACCGAAGCAACGAATGCCTCATCCTCGACCGCTCCGGACGGCAGCGCGGCAGCGATGTGCCGCTAGGCGGGTGCGAAGACTGTTCATGTACGAGCATATCGAGAGCGGCCTGCTGCATTTTCGTCCGATTGTCGAGCCGGAATTGTCGCGCACGCTCTATGTCTGCGAGATGGCCGACCGCCCGGCGACCTATGCGCTGGAGGCCGTCCGCAGCCTGATACTGGACCTCGTGCGCCGCTCGGTAGTAGACGGGCGCTGGGAAGCGCGAATGGTCATGCTTTAGGTGCCAAAGGAAGTTTGTTTTTGAAACCGGACACCGTAGATAATTTTTCCCGATGACGCCGCCAAAGAATCAAAAGCTCTTCTCCATCGGGTGCCGTTGCGGACGCCTGGCAAATCGTCTGATCATCTTCGCGAATTTCATCGCGCTGGCGGAGGAGCAAGGGGATCGCGTCATCAATTACACCTTTCACAGCTACGCCGATCTGTTTGAAGCCACGCGCGCGAACGTCCACTGCGCGTATCCGGTGCCGCAGCGGAAAAGCTGGCTGGACCGGATTCCCGGCGTCGGCGCGATCATCCGCACGACGCGCATTTTCTATCACATCACCCGCCACACCAGCGTGCTGATTGGTCGCTTTCCGGTTTTTGGCCGGAAAATTGTCACGTTGCGTCAAACCAAAGGTCAATTCATCACCTACCTGGACGGCCCAGACGTTCAGGAGAAAATCCGCCCGGCTAAAATCGTTTTCGTGTATGATTGGCGGTTCCGCGCGCCGAATCTGGTGCAGAAGCATAGCGACAAGATCCGCGCCTATTTCCAGCCGTTGGGGACGCTTGAAAAAGCGAGCCGCGAAGCCGTGGAGCCGTTACGGCGCAATGCCGACATCGTCATTGGCGTTCACGTTCGCCACGGCGATTATCGCGGTTGGAGGGGCGGCAAATATTTTTATCCAGTTGAATGTTACGCCGCATGGATGCGCGACCTCGCGAGGCAATTTCCCGGCCGCCGGGTGTCTTTTCTGGTCTGCAGCGACGAACGGCGCAACGCCGGGGAATTTCCCGGCCTGACGATCGGGTTCGGCACCAAATCTCCCGTGAGCGATCTTTTCGCGCTTTCCCGCTGCGACTACATCATCGGCACCAAGAGCACCTTTCCGCAGTGGGCGTCGTTTTATGGCGGGAAACCGTTGCTGCAAATTTTGGATCGCAATGCTTCGGTTAAAGTGGAAGATTTCCGCGTCTGTTATCTGGATTGGGACTGAAATGAAGCTTGGAATCCGTGGCGGTCCGTTCGACCCGGTGTAGCATTTCCACATCAGAACCGTTCCCGGCAGGAACTCCAGTTCACCGAAAATCTCTTCCCAGGCGATGTCGCCCCAGCCGAGCGGCAAATGCAGGTCGCCAGGGCCTAGCGCGGTCGCTTCCTGAGGAAAGTCGGGTTTGTAAAAGCCCCGCGGGCGGCCGAAGGAATCGTGGACATGCAGATGCCCGGCCACCGGCCAGGTGCTTTCGATGCTGACAGCGCAAAACCATGCTCGATCACCAATAGGCAGGCTCGGCACCGCACGGGTAGTGCCTCTAGAGCGGGATACGTTCAAATTGAACTGAGCATCCCACTCTATCTCTTTCTTTTAGCCGCATTTCCGCGACGCCAGTTATTCCACCTGGCTGCGAAAATGCTCTAGAACCACCGCCGCTCGGGTTCGGAACTCCTTGCAATCACGATGCCGAGAAGAACGCCGAGCATGCCGCCAAGCACCATCGCCGAAGAGATTGTGCCTGGGTTCTGCTGAACCGTTTCAGACACGGTGTGCGCCTGGCTACGCAATTGCCTGGCTGCACGCGAGGCTCTGTCGGCGGCGCTATCGTACCAGCCCTGTGCCTCCTCGGCCTGGTCGGAAAGGGTCCGATTTATCTTGGTGATTTCGCGGCGGAGCTCGGCAATCTGCTTCTTCATCGCCTCCTGGGCTTCATTTGCCGCCTTTGAGGTGCCTGCCATGCTGGTGGTTTCGGCCATTGGATTTCTCCCGTTGATGTCAAACAGGGAAACGGTCGCGGACGCGCAGGGTTCCTTGCCTTGGAAAACCGGGACGTCGATTGCGTTATCAGGCATTCCCCTGCACGCGCGCCTGGTGTGCGATGACGCTCTCCTCGTCGGTCGCGATGACGCGTATTTCGACCTTGCTGTCCGGCCGGCTGATGATCTCCGCATGGCAGGCGTTGGATGGCTCGTCGATCGCCACGCCAAGCCAATGAAGCCTTTCGCATATTGCCTTGCGGACCGGCGCCGAGTGCTCGCCAATGCCGGCGGTGAACACGAGGCACTCGAGGCCGCCCAACGTGTTGGCGAGCGCGGCGGCCTCCCTTGCGGCCCGGAAAGCAAAAAGGTCTATCGCCTCGCGGGCTTGCGGGTCGTCGCTCGCTTCCAACGTGCGCATGTCGGCGGAGATGCCGGATATTCCGAGCAGCCCGGATTTCTCATAGAGCATGTGCTGCAGAGCCTCCCCCGAGATGCCTCTTTCCAGGACGAAATACAAAAGCACGCCCGGATCGATGGCGCCGCAACGCGTGCCCATGACCAGGCCATCGAGGGCTGAAAAGCCCATCGTCGTATCGACGCTTCTGCCGTCGCGCATGGCGCACAGGCTCGCTCCGTTGCCGAGATGGGCGACGATCGTTCGCTTCGCCGCGAGCGCGGGCGATATCCCCTTGAGCCGCCCGGCGATGTATTCGTAGGAAAGACCATGAAACCCGTAGCGGCGGATCCCTTCCGCATCATATTTGCGCGGCAGCGCGAAACGGCTCACCATCGGGTCGATCGTCTGATGGAAGGCTGTATCGAAGCATCCGACCTGCGGCAGATCCGGCCGCAGCGCGGCGAGTTCCCGGATCGGCGCGAGACCGCGAGGCTGGTGCAGCGGAGCAAGCGGCGTCAGCCCGTTCAGGGCCTCGATCACGGCAGGCGTCAGACGGACGGGTTCGACAAACTCGCGGCCGCCATGCACGATGCGATGGCCGGCGGACACCAGTTTCCGGCCGCCAAGTTCGCTCTCGATCCAGTCGAGCAACGCGCCGATGCCCGCATTGCCTGCATCTCCAGCAAGCGGTCGATCGCACTGCACTGTTCCATCAACCGCTTTCGCACTGAGCCTCGGCGCATCGCCCAGATCCAGCGCACCACGCGAGACGAGTTGCAGGTCCGCGGACGGTTCAAGGTCGTAAAGTCCGAACTTGATGCTGGACGAGCCGGCGTTCAGTGCAAGAACTGCGCGCCGCATCAATCGCCGGCCTCCGCCGCGCTGTTGTAGGGCCAGTTCCACTTCTGAATCTCGGGCATGTCTTCGCCGTACTCGCGGACATAAGCCTTGTGTTCGGCAAGCTTCCCGTGAATTTTGGCGGCAAGATTTTTCGCCCGTTCGGCGAGACCTGGTACGCGTTCGACCGCGGCGAGCGCAAGGTGGTAACGGTCGAGCTCATTGAGCACGGCCATGTCAAATGGCGTCGTCGTGGTGCCTTCTTCGCGAAAACCGTGCACGTGCATGTTGTCATGGTTGGCGCGTCGATAGGTCAGGCGATGGATGAGATAGGGATAGCCGTGATAGGCGAAGATGACCGGCTTGGTTTTCGTGAACAGCGCATCGAAATCCTCGTCGGTGAGGCCATGCGGATGCTCTGAATTCGACTGCAGTGTCATCAGGTCGACCACGTTGACGACGCGAACCTTCAGGTCCGGAAGCGCCGAACGCAAAATGTCCGTGGCAGCGAGCGTCTCCAGTGTCGGCACATCGCCGGCGCAGGCCATGACCACATCCGGATCCTCGCCCTTGGCAACCGTCCCGGCCCACTCCCAGATCCCCGCCCCCGCCCTGCAGTGCGTTTCTGCCTCTTCAGCAGATAGCCATTGCGGTGCCGGCTGCTTGCCGGCGGTGATCACGTTGATGCGGTTGTAGGTTTTCAGGCAGTGGTCCGCGATCCAGAGCAGCGTGTTGGCATCCGGCGGGAAATAGAGCCTGACCGTATCGGCCTTCTTGTTGGCGACGAAATCGGCAAAGCCTGGATCCTGATGGCTGAAGCCGTTGTGATCCTGCCGCCAGACATGGGAGGTCAGCAGGTAATTGAGTGAAGCGATCGGCTTGCGCCAGTCACACTCCCTGGACGTCTTCAGCCATTTCGCATGCTGGTTGACCATGGAATCGACGATATGGATGAACGCCTCGTAACATGAGAACAGGCCATGACGGCCGGTCAGCAGATAGCCCTCCAGCCAACCCTGGCAGAGATGCTCGCTGAGCACTTCCATGACGCGGCCGTCACGGGAAAGCTGGACGTCATAGGGCTCGATCCGCTGCATCCAGACCCGGTTCGTAACCTCGAATACGTCGTCAAGACGGTTGGAGGACGTCTCATCCGGCCCCATCAGCCGGAAATTCCTGGTCTCCGCATTCAGGCGTATGACGTCGCGGAGATAGCTTCCGAGGATCCGCGTCGCCTCGGCTTTGGCACCTCCTGGACGCGGCACATCGAGCGCCAGACTTTTCCAATCGGGAAGCACCAGGTCGCGCTTCAGCAGTCCGCCATTGGCATATGGGGTTGCGCCCATGCGCTGGGACCCGGTTGGCGCAAGCGCCGCGAGGTCAGGAAGCAGGCGCCCACTTTCGTCGAACAGCTTTTCCGGTTCGTAGCTCCGCATCCAGTCTTCGAGGATCTTGCGGTGCGCCTCGTTGCCGCGGGCGTTCGACACCGGCACTTGATGCGAGCGCCAGAAATCCTCCACCTTCTTTCCATCGACCTCCTTCGGTCCGGTCCAACCCTTCGGGCTGCGCAGCACGATCATCGGCCACAGCGGACGCTCTCCCCGCCAGCCCCGAGCTCGGGCGTGCTGCTGGATGGAACGGATCCGATCGAGCACCGTGTCAAGCGTCCTGGCCATCGCCCGATGCATGGGAACAGGCTCGTGACCTTCGACGAAGAACGCCTCGTAGCCGTAACCGGCGAACAGGCTTCGTAGCTCCCCGTCATCCATGCGGGCGAGGATCGTCGGGTTGGCGATCTTGTAGCCGTTGAGATGCAGGATCGGCAGGACGGCGCCGTCGGATGCAGGGTTCAGGAACTTGTTGGAGTGCCATGCCGCCGCGAGCGGACCGGTCTCCGCTTCACCGTCGCCGACGACGCAGGCGACCACCAGATCGGGATTGTCGAAGGCCGCGCCGAAAGCATGGACCAGCGCATATCCCAGTTCTCCGCCTTCATGGATCGAGCCGGGCGTTTCGGGCGCCACATGGCTGGGCACGCCGCCGGGGAAGGAGAATTGCCGGAAGAGTTTTCTCAGACCGTCTTCGCTCTCGCCGATTTCGGGATAGATCTCGCTGTAGGTGCCCTCGAGCCACGTGTTGGCAACCATCGCCGGACCGCCATGACCTGGGCCACAGATAAACAGAACATCGAGATTGCGTTCACGGATGATGCGGTTCAGGTGGACGTAGATGAAATTGAGGCCGGGTGTCGTGCCCCAATGGCCGAGCAGCCGCGGCTTGACGTGCTCGGCTTTCAGGGGCTCGCGCAGGAGCGGATTGTCGAGCAGATAGATCTGGCCAACCGAAATGTAGTTCGCGGCGCGCCAGTAGCGATTCATGAGATCGACCTGGTCAAGACCGATTTCGTGGGTTGTCTTGTGAGCCTCGTCGTCCATGGAAGCGTCTCCAGAATGCGTTCGCCCATCGGTGAATAGAAGCGGCATCGCACCGGAGAAATGATCTGCATCAAAATAAGTTGCGCCGCTCGATCGTAGCATTGAACCCAGCCAGCACGATGGCTGCCTCGGCAAGCATGTCTTTCGGGTAAAGGGTGGGAGGAACCTTGACGCTTGCCGGTGGTTAAAGAAACGAACCCGGAGAACCTCAAGGGACTGCAAACGCAGTGACAGACGGACTGGTCCAGGAGTTCTCGCTGAGGAACCTTGAGACCCGTTGCGGGTAGGACCACTAGCCGCCGGAGAAGCCATGATGCTCGATCTTTCCCATGCACGCGACCGAATGGTCGATATCCATGTCAGCCGCCGTGGCATTCACGACCGCGAGGTGTTGAAAGCGATGCGTGAGGTTCCGCGCGAGGCTTTCGTCCAACCTGGCTTTGAAGAATTCGCTTACGAAGACGGACCGTTGCCGATCGCCGACGGCCAGACGATCTCGCAACCCTATATCGTCGCCCTGATGATCGAGATGGCAGAGATCGGACTGGGCGATCAGGTCCTGGAGGTCGGGACCGGCTCAGGCTATGCGGCTGCCGTGATGAGCCGGATCGCCGAACGCGTCTACACGATCGAACGCCACGCCGGGTTGGCCGAAACGGCGAGACAGCGGTTCCAAGAGCTTGGCTACGACAATATCGAAGTCCGCACCGGCGATGGCACCAAAGGCTGGCCAGACGCAGCGCCCTTCGACGCCATTCTGGTCGCGGCCGGCGGGCCCGGTGCGCCGCTTGCGCTTCAGGAACAGCTCGATGTCGGCGGCAGGCTCGTCATCCCGGTCGGCGACGAACTGCATGATCAGCGCCTCCTCAAGGTCACTCGAACCGGCGCTGCAACCTACAGCGAGGAGGATTTCGGCGGCGTGCGGTTTGTCCCGCTCATCGGCGAGCAGGGCTGGCCCGAGAGTGGCAGCCGTACCGCGACCGATCGTCCGTTCGCACGCGCGCGCACACGCAGTCTGCCGGAGATGATCGCGGCAGCGGCCGAACCGCTGCCGGATTTCGACGATCCGGCGTTCGGCGAATTGTTCGACCGGTTTGGCGACCGGCGCGTCGTCCTGCTCGGTGAAGCGAGCCACGGCACATCGGAGTTCTACAAGGCCCGCGCGGCGATCACCCGTAGGCTGATCGAGAAGCACGGCTTCACCATCGTCGCAGTCGAGGCCGACTGGCCAGATGCCGCGGCTATCGACCGCCATGTCCGCCATCGGCCGTCACCGGCCAACGCCGATCCGCCGTTCCAGCGGTTCCCCACCTGGATGTGGCGCAACACGGATGTCGCGGCGTTCGTCGACTGGATGCGGCAACACAATGAACGGATCAGGTTATCGTCCCGGCTGGCGGGCTTTTATGGCCTCGACATCTACAACATGAGCGGATCGATCGCCGCGGTTCTGCAATATCTCGACAGGGTCGATCCGCAGGCAGCAAGCATCGCACGTGAACGCTATGGCTGCCTGACGCCCTGGCAAAACGAACCGTCCACCTACGGCCGCGTCGCGCTCACCTCCGGCTACGAGAAATGCGAGCAGGCCGTGCTCGAACAATGCCGCGAACTGCTTGCCAGGCAGCTCGATTATGCACAGCAGGACGGTGCCGACTTCCTGGATGCCGCCCAGAATGCCCGGCTGATCGCTTCCGCAGAACGCTACTATCGGATCATGTACTATGGCGGCGCGCAGTCCTGGAACCTGCGCGATACCCATATGTTCGAGACGCTCGAGCATTTGCTGGAAGCCCGCGGGCCGAACGCCAGGGCGGTGGTATGGGCGCATAACTCCCATATCGGAGATGCCCGCTATACCGAGATGGGGATCGTCAGGGACGAAGTGAACATCGGCCAGCTCTGCCGCCAGCGTTTCGGTGACGAAGCAGCGCTGATCGGGCTCAGTACGCATTCCGGGACGGTAGCCGCGGCCTCCGACTGGGACGGCGAAATGGAAATCAAGCGGGTGCGGCCTTCCCTTGGCGATAGCTACGAGCGGCTTTGCCATGATTGCGGCGTCCCGCGTTTCCTGCTTGATATCAAACGCGATGACGATCTCCGCAAACAGCTTCTGGACCATCGGCTGGAGCGCTTCATCGGCGTGATCTATCGGCCGGAAACCGAATTGCGCAGTCACTATGCGGATGCCTCTCTTGCCCAGCAATTCGACGCCTTCGTCTGGTTTGACGAAACCGCCGCGGTGATGCCGCTTGGGCCGAACCATGTGGGATCTGGCGTTCCCGACACCTATCCGTTCGGGCTTTAGCTGCCTCTCGGGCACGGCCGCAGGAAGGCGAGTTTCGAGTGAGAATAGGAGAGCATCTGATGACCGATCCTGATCCGAACAATCCTACGCCGATACCGGACAACCCCAATCCTGAGCCTGCCCGGCCGCCTGCTCCGCCGGAAACTCCACCGGATGTGCCTCCGGGCATTCCTCCGCCTTCGCCCGATCCCATTCCCAGCCCGGAAAGGCAGCCCGTCGAAATTCCTCCCGATACACCAGCCGAGATTCCGACGGAACCGACCTTCCCAGGTCCTACCGCCAGAGCATCAGACCCAAAAGTGGAAACCGTTTTTTGGGAAAATCCGATGCTCAAACAAAAAGCTTGATCTCGATCCTCCTCAGAAACTGCTGCACGCTCCGTTGACATCCTTAGAGGGGGCGACACCATTTGCCAGCGCCCTTACTGAGGCGTATTCTTTTGCGTAGACAGCCGCCCGTGGGTGTCGGTTGAAAAGGGGGGAGCATGGCCAGACTTGTCGCACTTTACAAGACGCCGAAAGACCAGACCGCATTCGACCGTTACTATGTTTCGACCCACATTCCGCTGGCCAAAACGATTCCCGGTTTGAGAAAATACGAGATCAGCGATGGCGGTGTCCATTCGCCGGGTGGGGCCTCAGGCTATCACCTTGTAGCTACGCTCCACTTCGATTCCGTTGCAGACATTCAAGCGGCCTTGGCATCTCCCGAGGGTCAGGCCACGGCGGCCGATCTTGGCAATTTTGCAGACGGCGGGGTGGAGCTTTTGCTCTTCGAGACTAGGGAAGTCTGAGTCTCGCCCAGCCCACCTATGGAAAAATGGGGACGCTATCGCCATCCAGCCGGGCAACTGTCGTTCGGGTTTTCGCGGAGAACGGGGGAATAGGGTCAACACGATCGAGGCAATCCGCCTCGACGAGCGGCGGACTTTCAAGTCGAATCGTACCGCCGCTCTATCTTTTTGTTTGAGCATCGGATTTTCCCAAAACCGGTTCCCACTTTTGGGTCCGATGCTCTAGAGCGTTTCAGTGATTAATTGAATCTTTGGGGGATTGAACGAAGCCGCTGACG
>NZ_SUHQ01000030.1 GCF_004962245.1 Mesorhizobium sp.
TCAGCGGCTTCGTTCAATCCCCCAAAGATTCAATTAATCACTGAAACGCTCTAAGCCCCCAGCCCTTCGAACAGGATCGTCGACAGATAGCGCTCGGCGAAGGATGGGATGACGACAACGAGGTTCTTGCCCTTGTTCTCCGGCCGTGAGCCGACGACGATCGCCGCCTGCAGGGCGGCACCCGACGAGATGCCGACCGGCACGCCTTCGAGGCGGGCGACGAGCCGCGCATTGGCGACCGAATCCTCGTTGGAGACCTTGACGATCTCGTCATAGATCGTCGTGTCGAGGATTTTTGGCGCGAAACCGGCGCCAATGCCCTGGATCTTGTGCGGCCCGGGCTGGCCGCCCGACAGCACCGGCGAAGCTTCCGGCTCGACGGCGACGACATGCACGGAGGGCTTGCGCTGCTTCAGCACCTGGCCGACGCCGGTGATGGTGCCACCGGTGCCGATGCCGGCGACGAAGATGTCGACTTCGCCATGGGTGTCGTTCCAGATCTCCTCAGCCGTGGTGCGGCGGTGGATTTCCGGGTTGGCCGGATTCTCGAACTGCTGCGGTATGACGGCGTCGGGCAGCGTCGCGGCCAGTTCGTCTGCCTTGGCGATGGCGCCCTTCATGCCCTTCGGCCCTTCGGTCAGCACCAGCTCGGCGCCGAGCAGAGCCAGCATTTTCCTGCGTTCAACCGACATGGTTTCCGGCATGGTCAGGATCAGCTTGTAGCCCTTGGCGGCGGCGGCGAAGGCGAGCGCGATGCCGGTATTGCCCGAGGTCGGCTCGATCAGCGTGGTCCTGCCGGGTGCAATCCTGCCCGATGCCTCCAGCGCCTCGATCATCGAGACGCCGATGCGATCCTTGACCGAGGCGATCGGGTTGAAGAATTCGAGCTTGGCCAGCAGATTGGCAACGACGCCCTTTTCCCTGGCGAATTTGTCGAGCCGCACCAGCGGCGTGTCGCCGATCGTCTCGGTGATCGAATTGTAGATTCGGCCGCGGCCGGGCGTGTGCGCGGTGGTGACGGGCTTGTTCATTGGTTTCGCTCCCCAGAGTGAGATGGGCCAGAGTCAGATAGGCCAAGCAGTCAGGCGAAGTCAGGCGGCATAAGATAGGGCCGTCCGCTGCGCAAGATAGTCTGTCGGTTGAAAATATCCGAGTGGGGCGCATGCTGAAAACAGCTTCGCCCCGGAAAAGCATTTCAGGCAGTGGCCTGTTTTAGGAATGGCTTGGCCGCGAAATGCCTATTGCCGGGCGGCGATCGCAGCCGCCGCTCCGACCATGAAACCGGCGGCGGTGCGGCTCAGCGCCCTCAGCGCGCGCGGCGACTTCAGGAACCCGCGCGCCTTGGCCGCCAGCGCCAGATAGGGCACCAGCACCAGCAGGAGCACGACCACCGTCAGCGCGACGAGGATGCCGTAGTCGACGAGCGTGATGGTCTTCAGATCGACGATGGTCGGCGTGACGGCAAGATAGAAGATCATGGTCTTCGGATTGCCGAGCGTGACGGCGAGGCCGGCAGCAAAGCTCGACACCAGCCCGCCCCTGCCTTTCTTCGCCTCGACCGTTTCGGGCGTGATGCCGCTGGTCCAGAAACGCCAGCCGAGGAAGGCAAGATAGGCGACGCCCAGCCATTTAATCACCAGGAAGACCATGCCGAAGGTCTGCGCGACGAAAGCGAGGCCGAGCACCACGGCGGTGAGATAGGTGAGATCGCCGAGCATCAGCCCGAAGGACATGGCGAGTGCCGAGCAAAAGCCGGACCCGAGCGCACGCGCAACAAGCGCGGTGAGCCCCGGCCCGGGGATGGCGGCGGCGATGCCGAGAGCGGCGCTGTAGGCAAGGAATCCGGTGAGGGTCATGGTTTTCGGCCTTGGAGCATGACCCCGAAAAATCGGAATCGACTTTTAAGACTGCGCCTTGTCGCACGGGGGCGGGCAGGCGTGTACCCCCTGAGGCCGGATTCGATTGCACCAGCGCCGCGGGCCGGGCGAACCCGCCGGTCAGCACGGGCTGCCGCCGTAGGTAACGCGCCGGATGGGACCGTCCTCGGTGACGATCAACGCGCCGTCCTTGGCCACCGCAGATTTGAAGGGGATCTCGTCTCCGTTTCGAAGCTCAGTTCCCGGCCGCGTAAAAATCGTCGTCGAGGCGCTTTTCCAATTCGACGAGATCGGCCGGCAGCGGCAGGCCCATGGCGCGCATTTCCCTCAGCTTCTCGCGCAGCTGTTCCTGCACTTCATGCTGATCCTCGGGCTGGTTGATCATCTGCTCGAGCAACAGGCTGATCTGAGCCTTGAATGATTCCAGCGCCATTTTTTTCTCCTTGATTGCGCATGTCGTTATTCCAAAACTGCTGCCCAGTTTGGGTGGCATGCGTTACCGCAGCATGCGGGAAATAAGCTGCGCGGTATAGTCGACCATCGGCACGATGCGAGCGTAGTTCAGCCGGGTCGGGCCGATGACGCCGAGTGCGCCGACGACGCGAGCATCCTTGTCGCGATAGGGCGCCACGACCAGCGACGAGCCCGACAGCGAGAACAGCTTGTTTTCCGAGCCGATGAAGATGCGCACGCCAGGCCCTTCCTCGGCAAGGTCGAGAAGCTGGATCAGCCCGTCCTGCGTCTCCAGATCCTCGAACAAATGCCGCAACAGCTCGATGTCGGCCTGGGCGGTGACATTTTCCAGCAGATTGGCGCGGCCGCGCACGATGAGACGCGCCGGCAAGCCGCTTTCGGCGCCCGCCCAGACCGCGAGGCCCTTCTCAACCAGTTCCTGCGACAGCGTGTCGAGGGCTGCCCTGGTCTCTTCCTTGATGCGGGCGATCTCGATCCGCGCCTCGGCCAGCGTGCGGCCGCGGATGTGGGCGTTGAGGAAGTTCGAGGCTTCGTGCAATTGCGAGACGGTGACGCCGGCGGGCAGATCGATGACGCGATTTTCGACGTCGCCGTTCTGCGACACTAACACGGCCAGCGCCTTGGTCGGCTCGAGCTGGATGAATTCGATGTGCTTGAGCGCCACCTCGTTCTTGGCGGCGAGCACGAGGCCGGCACCACGCGACATGCCGGACAGCATCTGGCTGGCTTCGGTGAGCATGTGCTCCAGCGTCGCGCCCGAGCCGGAGGCGCGCACCTGCGCCTCGATGATGCGGCGCTCGTCGTCGGAGAGGTCGCCAAGCTCCATGAATGCATCGACGAAGAAGCGCAGGCCAGCCTGGGTCGGCAGCCTGCCGGCCGAGATATGCGGCGCATAGATCAGGCCCAGATGCTCGAGATCGCTCATCACATTGCGGATGGTGGCCGGCGACAGCGACGACGGCAGAATGCGCGACAGGCTGCGTGAGCCGACTGGCTCGCCGTCCTTCAGATAGGAATCGACGATGCGCCGAAAGATGTCGCGCGAACGCATGTCGAGCGACTGTAGCGCGGACGACTGCGAACTGGGATCAGCGACTGCTTTGGTCATGCTGGCCAAAAACCTCCGGTCCAAAGATATAGACTTCGGCCGCGCCCACGCAACCGGCCATTTTCCTTTGCGCCATGCGCCCCATACAGCTACAAGCCGGCCACGATTCCGAAAAAAGACAGGAAAGAAGCCTGAATGCGCCCTTCCAAACGCCAATTCGACGAAATGCGCGCCATCTCCTTCGAGCGTGGCGTCTCCAAGCACGCAGAAGGCTCATGCTTGGTGAAGTTCGGCGACACGCATGTGCTGTGCACGGCCAGCCTCGAAGAGAAAGTGCCGGGCTGGATGCGCAATTCCGGCAAGGGCTGGGTGACGGCGGAATACGGCATGTTGCCGCGCTCGACCGGCGAGCGCATGCGCCGCGAGGCTTCGGCCGGCAAGCAAGGCGGCCGAACGCTTGAAATCCAGCGGCTGATCGGCCGCTCCCTGCGCGCCGTGGTCGATCTGCAGGCGCTCGGCGAGCAGCAGATCACCGTCGACTGCGACGTGATCCAGGCCGATGGCGGCACGCGCACCGCCTCAATCACCGGCGGCTGGGTGGCGCTTTACGACTGCCTGCGCTGGATGGAAGCCAGGCAGATGGCCAGCGTTGCCAAGGTGTTGAAGGACCACGTCGCGGCTATTTCCTGCGGCATCCATGACGGCCAGCCGGTCATCGACCTCGACTATCTCGAGGATTCCTCGGCCGGCACCGACGCCAATTTCGTCATGACTGGCAAGGGCGGCATCGTCGAGATCCAAGGCACGGCCGAGGGCGAGCCTTTCTCGGAGGAGCAGTTCACGGCGCTGATGGAATTGGCCAAGAAGGGCATCCAGCGACTGGTCAGCCTGCAGCAGATGGCTGTAGGTTAGCCTGCGGTTTGCCATGACACCCTCAGCCATCCTCGAATCAGCCCTTTACGTGACCGACCTCGATGCCGCGCAAGACTTCTATTCCGGCGTGCTCGGGCTCGATCTGCTGGGCAAGGTCGAGGGCAGGCATCTTTTCTTCCGCTGCGGAGACGGCGTGCTGCTCATCTTCAACGCCGAGGCGACCAAGGTGCCGCCGGCTCCCGACGCCAGGCTGAAAGTGCCGCCGCACGGCACTGTCGGCGACGGCCATCTGTGCTTTGCGACAAGCGCGGACGAGATCGTGCGCTGGAAAGCGCATCTGGAAGCGAAGAAAATCGCCATCGAAAGCGAGTTCGAATGGCCGCAGGGCGGCCGCTCGATCTATATTCGCGACCCCTCCGGCAATTCGATCGAATTCGCCGAGCCAAGAATCTGGGGCATCTGATGCATTCGCTTGATGGGCACAGAATTGTCGTCGCCAGCCACAATGCCGGCAAATTGCGCGAATTCGCCGATCTGATGGCGCCATTCGGCATAGAAGCGAAGTCGGCCAGCGAATACGGCCTGCCTGAACCGGACGAGACCGGCACCACCTTCGAGGAGAACGCCCATATCAAGGCTTTTGCCGCCGCCAAGGCGACAGGCCTGCCTGCGTTGTCGGATGATTCCGGCCTGTGTGTCGATGCGCTGGGCGGAGCGCCCGGCGTCTACACCGCCAACTGGGCCGAGGCGCCGGACGGCTCCCGTGACTTCGGCATGGCGATGCAGCGGGCGGAAGTGGCGTTGCAGGACGTCGGCGCAGTCGCGCCTGCCCAGCGCAAGGGCCGCTTCGTCGCCGTCATCTGCCTGGCCTTTCCCGACGGCGCGGCCGAATATTTTCGCGGCGAGGTCGAGGGCACGCTGGTGTGGCCGCCGCGCGGCGAACTCGGCTTCGGCTATGACCCGGTGTTCGTGCCGGACGGTTTCGAAAAGACCTTCGGCGAGATGACCGCAGAGGAAAAACATGGCTGGAAGCCCGGCCAGCCGACGGCATTGTCGCACCGCGCCCGCGCCTTCCAGAAATTCGCGCAGGCCAGACTGGATTTGGCACGATCGGGCTCGGCATGACCATGCTGCTCGACCGCAGCCCCGGCTTCGGCGTCTATATCCACTGGCCGTTCTGCGCGGCCAAATGCCCCTATTGCGACTTCAACAGCCATGTCCGCCACCAGCCGGTCGACCAGGAACGCTTTGCGCGCGCCTTCGAGACCGAGCTTGCGACAATGCGCGACCGCACCGGGCCGCGCCAGGTGACCAGCATTTTTCTCGGCGGCGGCACACCGTCGCTGATGAAGCCGGAAACCGTGGCGACAGTGCTGGACGCGGTGGCGAAGAACTGGACGGTGCCTGCCGGCATCGAGGTGACGCTGGAAGCCAACCCCTCCTCGGTCGAGGCCGAGCGCTTTCGCGGCTACCGGGCGGCGGGTGTCAACCGCGTATCGCTCGGCGTGCAGGCGCTGAATGACAAAGATCTGCGCTTCCTCGGCCGGCTGCACAATGTCGATGAAGCGCTGCATGCAATTGGCCTGGCGCGTGAGATCTTCCCGCGGCTGTCCTTCGACCTGATCTACGCGCGGCCCGGCCAGACACCGGAAGCATGGCAGGCGGAGCTCGAGCAAGCGATCGGCCACGCCGCCGATCATCTGTCGCTCTACCAACTGACCATCGAGGAAGGAACGCCGTTTCACGCGCTGCATGCGGCAAAGAAGTTCGCCATTCCAGACAACGACCATGCCGCCGATCTCTATGCGTTGACGCAGGAGATCACCGCCGCGCATCGGCTTCCGGCCTACGAGATTTCCAACCACGCCAGGCCCGGGGCGGAAAGCCGGCACAACCTCACCTATTGGCGTTATGGCGAATATGTCGGCGTCGGTCCCGGCGCGCATGGCCGTTTCGTCGAAAACGGCCGCCGCACAGTGACGATCGCGGAGAGAATGCCGGAAACCTGGGCCAATCTGGTCGAGGCCAAGGGCCACGGCATCACCGGCGGCGAGACCCTGACGCGCTCGGAAGAGGCCGATGAGTTCCTCTTGATGGGGTTGAGGCTGGCCGAGGGCATCGATCTTTCGCGCTACGAAGCGTTTTCCGGGCGCGGCCTGTCGACCGCGCGGCTCTCGATGCTGCAGGGCGAGGGACTGGTGGCGCCGATCGGCAATGCTCGCCTGCGCGCCACGCCGGCCGGCATGATCGTGCTTGATGCGGTGGTGGCGGATTTGGCGCGGTAGGCGGTGAAGTACGTCCTCTTCGTCTGCAGCCAGAACCGCTTGCGGAGCCCTACGGCCGAGCAGGTATTTTCCGGCCGCAGGGACATCGAAGCCGCATCGGCCGGCACCAATCATGATGCCGACAATCCACTGACGCATGAACTCGTAGCCTGGGCCGACATCATCTTCGTGATGGAGAAGGCGCACCGCGCCAAGCTGCAGAAGGCATTCAAAGCTAGCCTGAAGAAAGCTCGCGTGATCTGCCTCGATATTCCGGACAATTATGAATTCATGGACCCGGAGCTGGTTCAGCTTCTGGAAGCACGTGTTTCGAAGTATCTGGGTTGAATGATGTGGCCAAGCGTCGCAACCGCGCCTTCGTCATCCTCGGCCTGATCCGGGAATCCTGCGACCCCTGCCAAGGAATGCTGCATAGAATTCTGAGCCGTCGAAAAGCTTTGATGTCACGGCATAGGTCCCTTGGGCCTGCGCCGCGTCGCTTCGCCCCCCAGGACGAAGGGAGAACCGTCTCGCCAATCGCGTAGGTTGCAGCATCTAAGCGTCGTGCTTGTGGCGGCGCTTGGCGTGGTCTTTCTCGGCGGGCGCCTCACCGGAGCGAGCCGTCTTGGCGTCGCTCTTGTCGCGGCGGACGCGGTGCTGATCGCTAATTGGGTGTGATGGTACGCCATTGCGGGCGCTTTTTGTTTCGAGGCGGGTGATGAAAATGTCGAAGCGATTGGGCATCGTCCGGTCAGTGCTCCATCGTGGTGCCGGTCGAGGGCTTGATTTCCAGGTTGGTTGCTTTTGAAGGACGACGCCTTCGCGGCTTTTTAGCCGAGCCAGCGTCGGCTTTGGCAGGCAGGCTCCTGTCCTTTCGCGCGGCAAAGCGCTTGCGCCCTGCATAGTAGGGTTCGAAAACGTCCTGTATCTTGAGGCTGTCCATCCTGTTCCTCCCGAGATCAGGCATAAATCCGCCGGACACGGTTTCGTTCCGTACTATGGCGAAGGCATGGCGACCGCTTCACTTCGGCATGGGGTTTTGCAACTCGGTGTGAGCCGTGCCAAACAGGGCCGAATGCATTGAAGCGTCAGAGGACGCTCTGACGGGGAACACCGGTGACCGGCGAGTTGGCGAAACGCAGCTATGTGATCGGCCAGACCGAGATATCGGCGCGGCCGCTCGCGCCGGCGCTCTACCTGGTGGCGACGCCGATCGGCAATCTCGCCGACATCACATTACGCGCGCTGGAAACGCTCGCCGCCGCCGACATCGTCGCCTGCGAGGACACGCGTGTCAGCCGTGTGCTGCTCGACCGCTACGGCATCCGCCGCCGCACGTCGGCCTATCACGAGCACAATGCCGGCGAGGCCGGACCGAAGCTGATCGCGGCCTTGATGGCCGGGCAGAGCGTGGCGCTGATCTCGGACGCCGGCACGCCGCTGATCTCCGATCCCGGCTACCGGCTGGTCGGCGAGGCGCTCGACCAGGGCATTCGCGTCGTGCCGATCCCCGGCCCGTCGGCCGCACTTGCGGCGCTGACGGCGTCCGGCCTGCCCTCCGACGCCTTCCTGTTCGCCGGTTTCCTGCCGGTGAAGACCGGACAGCGGCTGACGCGGCTGGAAGCGCTGAAAGCCGTGCCGGCAACGCTGATCTTCTTCGAATCGCCGCGGCGGCTGGCCGAGACGCTTGGCGCCATGGTCGAGGCAATGGGGGGCGCGCGCAAGGCGGCGATCGGCCGCGAGCTGACCAAGACCTTCGAGGAAATGCGGACCGGCACCTTGCAGTCGCTCGCCGAACACTATGAGGCGGCCGACACGCCGAAGGGCGAAATCGTCATCTGCGTCGGCCCGTCGGAAGCAACGGCCGACGAACCAGCCGATATCGACCGGCTTCTGCTTTCGCTTGCCGCCGAGATGCCGGCCTCCAAGGCGGCGGCGGAAGCCGCCAAGATGACCGGCGGCCAGAAGCAGGCGCTTTACCGACGATTGCTCGAACTCAAGGATAGTGGGAAGAAACGGGATGCCGGGAAGGATGGCGACACCGGAAAAGACGGCGATGGCTGAGCGCCCGGTGGCCAGCCGCCAGCAGGCCTATCGGCGCGGCCACAGCAGCGAGTGGCTGGCGGCTGCTGCATTAATGGTGAAAGGCTACCGAATCCTGGCGCGCCGTCACCGCACGCGGTTCGGCGAGATCGACCTGATCGCACGGCGTGGCGACCTGGTGCTGATCGTCGAGGTGAAGGCGCGCCGCACGCTGATGGAAGCCATGGAGGCTGTTCGCTACGAATCGGAGCGCCGCATCGAAAGCGCCGCCGATCTCTGGCTTTCGCGCCAGTCCGACTATGGAAGATTGTCGGTGCGCTTCGACATGGTCGCGGTGTTGCCCTGGCGCTGGCCGGTGCATGTCGAGAATGTTTTCTACGGGCGAAACTGAACCGCAACCTAGCAGTCAGACCTGCACCGCCTCACCCCCAGATTAAGAGCGCCGCCAGCCCGACGGTGCCGATGACCAGCCGCCACCAGCCGAACAGCGAATAGCCGTGGCGCGAGACGTAGTTGAGCAGAAAGCGCACGACGATAAGCGCCGCGACGAAGGCCGCGATGAAACCGGCGGCGATGACCGGCAGATCGGCGCTGGTCAGCACATTGCGGTTCTTGAAGAGGTCGAAGGCGAAGGCGCCGACCATCGTCGGCATGGCGAGGAAGAAGGAGAATTCCGCAGCCGCCCGTTTGTCGACGCCCAGAAGCAGCGCGCCGACGATGGTCGAGCCGGAGCGCGACGTGCCGGGGATCAGCGAAAGGCACTGGAACAGTCCGATCTGCAGATAGAGCCTCAGCGGAAACCGCTCGACGTCGTGGTAGAGCGGCTTCGGCTTGAGGCGATCCACCCACAGCAGAACCACGCCGCCGATGATCAGCATGATGCAGACCAGCCTCGGTGATTCAAACAGCACCGTCTTGATGAAGCCATGCGCCAACGCGCCGATGACGGCCGCCGGCAGAAAGGCGATGAGGATGCCGAGGACAAAATGCTGCGTCCCCCGATCACGCGGCAGATCGATCAGCATCTGCCACAGACGATGGAAATAGACGCTGAGGATCGCCAGTATGGCGCCGAGCTGGATCAAGATCTCGAAGGCCTTGCCGGTCGAGTGGAAGCCGAGAAAATGGCCGGCAAGCAGGATATGGCCGGTCGACGAGACCGGAATGAATTCGGTCAGGCCCTCGATCATGCCGAGCAGCAGCGCTTCGACGATGGTCTGGCTTTCCATGGCAACCTCGGCGTTCGAGTGGGGGCTTGAAGAACGGCTTGCTTGTCATGGCGCGGAACTCCTCCTATAGGTCGCAACACCCTGACGGCCCGATGAATCGGGGCGGTCAAGACTTACCGGCGCAGCCGGCGATTTGCCAGTGCGCTCTATTATCGCGGGACCATGCTGACGCTTTTCCACCACCCGATGTTCGCCTCCTGCCGGTTCGTGCGCCTCGCTTTCGGCGAATATGGCGAGGAGCTGGCGCTGATCGAGGAAAAGCCGTGGATGCGGCGCAAGGAGTTCCTGGCACTGAACCCGGCCGGCACGCTGCCGATCCTGCTTGCCGAGGGGGACGTACCGATCGTCGGCGCCATGGTCATCGCCGAATATCTCGACGAGACGCGCGGCGTGCTCAAGCGCGACAAGCGGCTGTTCGCCGAGGACCCGATGGGGCGCGCCGAAATCCGCCGGCTGACCGACTGGTATCTCAACAAGGCTGATAGCGAGGTGACACGGCACCTCGTGCGCGAGCGCGTGCTGAAGCCGGTCATGCCGGAAACAGCGGGCGGCGGTTCGCCCGATTCGGCGGCGATCCGCGCCGCGCGCGCCAATATCCGCCAGCACATGAAATACACCAACTGGCTGGCTGGCACACGCCATTGGCTGGCCGGCAACAAGGTCACCTATGCCGACCTCGCTGCTGCGGCTGCGCTGTCGGTGCTCGACTATCTCGGCGAGATCGACTGGCGCGAACACGCTGCCGCGCGCGAATGGTATGCACGGGTGAAATCACGGCCATCGTTCCGGCCGCTTTTGTCCGATCGGGTGCGTGGCCTGTCGCCGGTGTCACATTATGCGGACCTCGATTTCTAGAGCGGAAAACCTGCGCGCGCTGATCGACCGCGAGGCGCAGCGTGCCGGTTTCGATGCCGTTGCCGTCACCACGCCCGATGCCATCCCGCAGGCGCCGGCCCGGCTTGCCGAGTTCGTCGCCGACGGCTTCCATGGCTCGATGGGCTGGATCGCCGAGACGCTCGAACGGCGGGGTGAGCCGACGGCACTTTGGCCTGAGGTTCGCTCCGTCATCGTGCTAGCCATGAACTACGGCCCCGACCACGACCCGAGCGCCGTGCTGGCAAAGCGCGACCGCGGCGCGATTTCCGTCTACGCGCAGAACCGCGATTACCACGACGTGATGAAAGGCCGGCTGAAAGAGATCGCCGGCAAGATCGTGGCCCGCTCGGGAAGCGACGTAAAGGTGTTCGTCGACACCGCCCCGGTGATGGAAAAGCCGCTGGCTGAAGCCGCCGGCCTCGGCTGGCAAGGCAAGCACACCAATCTGGTCAGCCGCGAGCACGGCTCCTGGCTGTTCCTCGGCACCATTTTCACGACGGCCGAGCTTGCACCCGATACGCCCGAGGACGACCATTGCGGCTCGTGCCGCGCCTGTCTCGACGTTTGCCCGACCGACGCCTTTCCCGCTCCCTACCGGCTCGATGCGCGGCGCTGCATCTCCTATCTCACCATTGAGAACAAGGGACCGATCCCGCATGAGTTCCGGGAAAAGATCGGCAACCGCATCTATGGCTGCGACGACTGCCTCGCCGCCTGCCCGTGGAACAAGTTTGCCCGGGCTGCGTCCGAGGTGAAACTTGCCGCGCGCGACGATTTGCGCGAACCGCCGCTCGCCGATCTCTTGGTGCTCGACGACGCTGCTTTCCGGTCCTTCTTTAGCGGTTCGCCGATCAAGCGCATCGGCCGCGACCGCTTTGTCCGCAATGTGTTGATCGCCGCCGGCAATTCCGGCGATTCTTCGCTCGGCAACGCCGTGCGCGCTCTGCTCAGCGATGCCTCGCCCTTGGTGCGCGGGGCTGCGGTATGGGCGCTGTCACGGCTTGTGCCGGCTTCGGAATTTGCCAAACGTGCCACCGCCGCGGTCAAAGCGGAAAGCGACGAGGCCGTGCAACGCGAATGGCGCCTGGCGCTGGCAAATCAAATCGAGGCGCATGCATGAGCGAGAAGCAGATCTTCATTTTCGGCGCCGGCTATTCAGGCAAGGCGTTTGCCCGCGCCAACAAGGATGCCGGCACGATCCTTGGCACGACGCGCGCCCCGGAGAAATTCGAAGCGCTGCGGCAAGCCGGAATCCAGCCGCTGCTTTTCGATGGCGTGCTGACGCCCGAAATCGGCGGCGCGCTCGAAAAAACGACCCATCTCGTTGTCTCGATCGCCCCGGACGAGGCCGGCGATCCAGTGCTGAATGCGGCGCGTGGAACGATCGCGGCGAAGATGCCCGCGCTCGAATGGATCGCCTACCTGTCCACTGTCGGCGTCTATGGCGACCATGGCGGCGGCTGGGTGGACGAGACCGCGGAGTGCCAACCGGTGTCGAAGCGCTCGATGATGCGTGTCGCCGCCGAGCAGGACTGGCTGAAACTGGGTCGAGACATCGGCCGGCCGGTGGCGATCCTGCGTCTCTCAGGCATTTACGGGCCGGGCCGCAATGCCCTGGTCAATCTGGAAAACGGCACCGCCCGGCGGCTGGTCAAGCCGGGCCAGGTGTTCAACCGCATCCATTGCGACGACATTGCCGGGGCGCTCTGGCATCTGGTCGGAGTCAATCGCGGCGGCATCTTCAACGTCACCGACGATCTGCCGGCGCCGCCGCAGGACGTCGTCACCTATGCCGCAGGATTGATGAGGGTCACACCGCCGCCCGAAATTCCGTTCGAGACCGCCCAACTTTCGCCCATGGCGCGGTCCTTCTATGGCGAGAACAAGCGTGTCGCCAATGCGGCGATCAAGGCGACCGGCTATCGCTTTCGCTTTCCCGATTACCGGTCGGCCTTCGACCAAATGTGGGCTGACGGCAACTGGCGCGACGGCGAGCCGCGCAGCCCGATGGAGCGGTCGTGATCGAAACATCGCGCCGGGCGTGATATGATTCGACTTAATTCGCAGAGGGGTTCTGCTTCATGAAGACATCGATGCGGTCCTTGTCCGGTAAAACACTGCTGCTGACGGGGCTCGCCGTCCTTGCCCTGGTGGGGCTTGGAGCGCGACCAGCAGCGGCCGAACCCCTGGCGAAAGACCTCTTCGGCGCAAAAAAGCTGCCGGCCATGGCTGCGCCGCAATCCATCGGCTTTTATTCCAAGGGCTGCTTTGCCGGCGGCGTCGCTATTCCCTTGGACGGCCCGAAATGGGAGGTGATGCGGCCTTCGCGCAACCGCCGCTGGGGCCATCCGACGATGATCGCGCTGATCGAGAAATTGTCGCGCGACGCCGCGGCCGATGGCTGGCCCGGCCTGTTGGTTGGTGACATTTCGCAGCCGCGCGGCGGGCCGATGCTGACCGGCCATGCCTCACACCAGATCGGCCTCGACGCCGACATCTGGCTGACGCCGATGCCCGACCGCAAGCTTTCGATCGACCAGCGCGAGAACATGAGCGCCACCCTGCTTGTCGACGAAAAGACCCATTTGGTGAAGGATGCGCTCTGGGTACCGGCACATATGCGACTCCTGAGGCGGGCGGCAAGTTACCCCGAGGTCGAGCGCATCCTGGTCAATCCCGGCATCAAGAAGAAGCTCTGCGACACGGTGAAAGGCGACCGCGCATGGTTGCGCAAGGTCAGGCCGTTCTGGGGCCACGACTATCACTTCCACATCCGCATCGGCTGTCAGCCCGGCTCGCCCAACTGCAAGCGACAGGAAACCACGGCGCCCGGCGAGGGCTGCGACAAATCGCTGGCCTGGTGGTTCACCGAGGAACCATGGCGCCCCAACAAGAACCCGGACAGGCCGAAAGCGCGCGACGTGATGACGATGGCGAGCCTGCCTGCGGCATGCCAGGCGGTGCTCGACGGGCCAGACCCGACTTCGGCGGAAGCGGTCACCTATTATGGCGAGGGCGTGCCGGTCGCGGCTGCACCCGTTCTCGAGACGGCTCCGTCGCCGGCGCGGGCATCCGTAAGCGGCGCGGTAACGCTTCCGGCCTCTGTCAACGCCTTCGCGGCAACGCCCGAGATCGGCATTCCGCTGCCACGGCCGCGACCGGGGGACTGACGCGATTTTTGGGGCGTTGCGCTGCCCCTCACCCTGCAGGTGGAATCTGATCGTCCTGCCGGGCTGGGTTTGGACCAATCTGGCCTCATCTTGCTCTTGATCCGTGGATCGCCTCATTTTGAAAACCGATTTCCCTTTCCCAGGTCATGCGCTAGTCAACGAAAGAACGGCGGAACGCCACTGGGAACCGGGACGGATGAGAGCATGCCAAGCGTAAGCGACGATGACACTGTGTTGCGGTTTCCGATCCTGATCGGCGACATTGGCGGCACCAATGCGCGCTTCTCGATCGTGCTCGACGCAAGTTCCGAGGCCGGCGAGCCAACCATCGTCCAGACAGCCAATTTCAACACTATCGACGAGGCAATCCAGGCAGCGGTGCTCGACCACTCATTGGTACGGCCCAACTCCGCCGTGCTGGCAGTGGCCGGCCCAGTCGACAGCGACGAGATCCCGCTGACCAACTGCCCATGGATCGTCAAGCCGAGAAAGATGTTTGCCAGCCTTGGCCTCAGCGACGTCGTGGTCCTCAATGATTTCGAGGCGCAGGCGCTGGCCGTCGTGGCGCTCGGCGAAGAACATATGGAAAAGATCGGCGGCGATGCGCCGGAGCCCAATGCGGGGCGGGTGGTGCTCGGTCCCGGAACCGGGCTTGGCGTCGCCGGCCTGGTCTACGCTCTGGACCACTGGATACCGGTGCCCGGCGAGGGAGGGCACATGGACATCGGGCCGCGCTCACCGCGCGATTTCCAGGTCTTTCCGCATATCGAGAAGCTCGAGAGCAGAATTTCCGGCGAACAGATCCTGTCCGGGCGCGGCCTGGTCAATACCTACCGGGCAGTGGCCAGGGCGGACGGCAAGCCGGCGCCCTTCACCACGCCGGCTGAGATCACGGCCGCGGCACTGGCGAAGTCAGATCCGGTAGCCGAGGAAGCGCTGTCGATGTTCGTCACCTGCCTCGGGCGCACCGCCGGCGACCTCGCCCTGGTGTTCATGAGCCGCGGCGGCGTCTTCCTGACCGGCGGCATCGCGCAGAAAATCCTGCCGGCGCTGAAAGCGGGCAATTTCCGCGCTGCCTTCGAGGACAAGGCCCCGCACAGCGAGTTGATGCGCACCATGCCCGTCTATGTGATCACCCATCCGCTGGCGGCGCTGTCCGGCCTTGCGGCCTATGCCAGAAACCCTTCGCTGTTCGGCGTCCAGACGGCGGGGCGGCGCTGGCGGGCCTGATCCCATGAAGTTTTGCCGGCCTCGGCCATAGGCAAGCCGCCACCGGAGCGCTAAGAGGATTGCCTAATTAGCCTGGCGGCGAAGCCGAACCGACATCACGGAACGATCCAGACTTGAACCAGTCGCCCAACCACCAAGCCAAAGCCCGGCCCGGCGAGATCGTGGCGGTAGTCCGCCGCATCGTCGCCGAGAACAGCCGCGACTATCGCTGGTATTATGTTCTGGCCGTCCTGTGCCTGGTGACGGTTGCGGCCACGACCGCCTTCACCGCCTGGATCATGAAGGATGTCGTCGACCAGATCTTCTACGAGCAGCGCGGCGATCTCATTGCGCTGATCTGTGTATCTATACTGGGTGCCTTCATGCTGCGCGGGCTGGCCACCTACGGCCAAGCGGTGACGCTGGCCAGGATCGGCAACAATCTGGTGGCGCGCTACCAGCGCCGCATCTTCGCTCATCTGATGAAGCTCGGCGTCGGTTTCTTCAACGACACGCGCTCGGGGCGGCTGGCGGCTCAAATCAACGAGAACGTCAACGGCATTCGCGACCTGCTCTCGATGACGCTGACATCCTTGGCACGCGATACCGTATCGCTGGCCGCGCTGATCGGCGTCATGATCTGGCAGGACCCGGTGCTCTCCTTGATGTCGCTGCTGATCGGACCGCCGCTGATCTACACGGTCGTCTATCTGACCCGCAGAATAAGGCGCGCCACGCGCGAAGCGGTGCAGATCAACTCGCGGCTGATCGGCGCCATGCAGGAAGCAACGCAAGGCGTCGCCATCGTCAAGGCCTTCACGCTGGAGGATGAGCTGTCGCGCCGCATCAGCGATCTTGTCGCCGGCGCCGAGCAGCGGGCAAACCGCATCGCCCGCGTGTCGGAACGACTGACGCCGATCTCCGAAATGTTGGCCGGCTTCGCCGTCGCCGGGGTCATCGCCTATTCCGGCTACCGGGCAGCCGTCGGCGGCCAGCCGCCTGGTGCCGTCTTTGCCTTTATCACCGCACTGCTGCTCGCCTACGATCCGGCCCGGCGGCTGGCGCGCATGCAGGTCGGCATGGAACGGGCGCTGGTCAATGCACGCATGATCTACGAGCTGCTCGACCTCGAGCCGCAGCAAGGCGACGCGTCCGGAGCGGCCGAAGCGAAGATTACCAGGGGCGAGGTGCGCTTCAACAATGTGTCTTTCGGCTATGTCGCCAACGCGCCGGTCCTGCAGGATCTCAGTTTCGTTGCCGCCGCCGGCAAGATGACGGCCATCGTCGGCGCCTCTGGCGCCGGCAAGTCGACGCTGGTGGCGCTGCTGCAGCGTTTCCATGATGTCGAGGCGGGCAGCATCGAGGTCGACGGCCAGGACATTTCGAAGGTCACCAAGCGGTCGCTGCGCAGTTCGATCGCCTATGTCTCGCAGCAGCCCTATCTGTTCGAAGGCACCATCCGCGACAACATCCGCTACGGGCGACTGAGCGCCAGCGACGCCGAGATCGAACTGGCCGCGCAGCAGGCCGAGGCCGACAGCTTCATCCGCCAGCAGCCGCAAGGCTATGACACCCCTGTCGGCGAAGGCGGCGTGACGCTGTCGGGCGGCCAGCGCCAGCGCGTATCGATCGCCCGCGCCATCGTTCGGCAGGCGCCGATCCTGCTGCTCGACGAGGCGACCTCGGCGCTCGACAACGAGGCGGAAGCGCGTGTCCAGCAAGCGCTGACCCGTGTGATGGAGGGGCGCACGACCATCGTCATCGCGCACCGACTGTCGACGGTAGTCAATGCCGACCACATCGTTGTGCTGGAACAGGGCCGGCTTGTCGAACAAGGCACGCATGCCTCGCTGATGGCCGACCCGCACAGCGTCTATGCCCGTTTCCATCGGGTGCAGGGCAACAAGGGGCTGGGACTTGTCGACGACGGCAAGCCAATCCAAACTCCGGTGCGGCGCGCAAAAAAAGCGATCGGGAGAACGTTATGAACGGCACGCCCACAAAAGATATGGGCCTGGTGGTGGTGGGTGCGGCCGGCCGCATGGGCCAGGCGCTGATCCGCGCCATCCACACGATACCGGGCGCACGCGTCGCCGGCGCGGTCGAGCGGGCCGGTTCGCCCCATCTCGGCAAGGACGCCGGCGAGCTTGCCGGCATCGGCAATATCGACGTGACGATCGGCGACGATCCGCTGCCGGCTTTCGCCAAGGCCGACGGCGTGCTTGATTTCACGAGCCCGGCAGCGACAGTCGAATTCGCCGGCTATGCCGCGCAGGCGCGCATCGTCCACGTCATCGGCACCACCGGCTGCTCGACGGACGACAATGCGAAGATCCTGGCTGCGGCGCGCCACGCGACGGTGGTCAAGTCAGGCAATATGAGCCTCGGCGTCAATCTGCTAGCGGTGCTGGTGGAACAGGCGGCGCGCGCGCTCGATGCCGACGATTTCGACATCGAAATCCTGGAAATGCATCACCGGCACAAGGTCGACGCACCGTCGGGGACGGCACTGCTGCTCGGCGAAGCCGCCGCCACCGGGCGCGGCATCGATCTTGACGGGAACAGCGTGCGGGTGCGCGACGGCCACACCGGCGTGCGAAAAACCGGCTCGATCGGTTTCGCCACGCTGCGGGGCGGCTCGGTGGTCGGTGACCACAGTGTGGTGCTGGCCGGCACCGGTGAGCGCATCACGCTCGCCCATCATGCCGAGGACCGGGCGATCTTCGCCCGCGGCGCGGTCAAGGCCGCACTGTGGGCGCGCGGCAAGAAGCCGGGGCTGTATTCGATGCGGGACGTGCTCGGATTGAACTGAGGCGGTCCTATCCACAAGCTGAAGGAGCAAAAATGTCGGGAACTCTCGTGCTCGTACGCCATGGCCAGAGCGAATGGAACCTGAAGAACCTTTTCACCGGCTGGCGCGACGTCGACCTGACCGAGCTGGGCCACGCCGAGGCCAAGGAGGCGGGCGCGAAGCTAAAGGCGCGCGGCATGAAATTCGACATCGCCTTCACTTCGGCGCTGATCCGGGCACAGAAGACCTGCCAGCACATTCTCGACGCGGTCGGGCAAAGCGATCTGGAGACCATCCGCAACCAGGCGCTGAACGAGCGCGACTATGGCGACCTCTCCGGCCTCAACAAGGACGATGCGCGCAAGAAATGGGGCGAGGAGCAGGTGCATATCTGGCGCCGTTCCTACGATGTTTCGCCGCCCGGCGGCGAAAGCCTGAAGGACACCGGAGCGCGCGTCTGGCCCTATTATCTGCACGACCTGCAGCCGCATGTGCTGCGCGGTGGCACCGTGCTGGTGGCGGCGCACGGCAATTCGCTACGCGCGCTGATCATGGCGCTGGACGGCAAATCGGGCGAGGAGATCGTCAAGCTGGAACTCGGCACCGGCGTGCCGGTTATCTACAAGCTCAATGCCGATTCGACCGTGGCTTCCAAGGAAGTGCTGGAGGACTGAGCCGGCGGCGGATCGCGGCTTTCAAAAAAGCGCGTTGACACCCACCGTTTGCCCGCTTACATGAGCCCGCACCAGCCCAGATGGCGGAATTGGTAGACGCGCACGGTTCAGGTCCGTGTTCCGCAAGGAGTGGAGGTTCGAGTCCTCTTCTGGGCACCAAATTGCTGTTTCGGACCACCCGACATGGTTCAGCAGCCTCAAGGAAAGCCCGGTTCGCCGGGCTTTTTTGTTATCGTACCTCGCGCTGGGCTACGGTCACGCCGTCCGTGACCCTGTCACTCGGGTGCAGCACCACGCGATCGCCTGCGGCAAGGCCTAACAGAACCTCCGCTGCCCGGTTGTTTCGCTGACCGACCTTTACGATCGTTGCCCGTGCACGGCCATCCCTGACTGCGAAGACAGCCCAGTCATCGCTCTTTCGAAACAGAGCCGCCACCGGCACCGTCAGCACGTCTTCCGCATTCCAGATCGTGACATGCACGATCACACGATAATCGTGACCGAGCGACGGCCAAGCTTCGGGAGGATCGACGAAATCGATGATCGTGCGGACCCTTTGTTCCTCGATACCGAGTGCAGAGATCTTGACGAACCCCGCCGGGTCCACCCGTGTCACCTGGCCACGGATGGGTGATCCGCCCCAGCCATCGATCCGGACAGGTGCGCCGGGCTTGATCCGGACAGCGTCGGTCGACAAAAGCTCGGCGACGATCTCGAGGTCGCGCGGATCGCCGATCTCGATCAACGGGGCACCTGCTTGCACCACGCCTTCGCTCTCCTGAATGATCTTCAGGATGCTGCCGCTCATTGGGGCGCGTAGCTGGATGCAGCAGGCAGGATTCGATTGCGGGATGGCGCCCGACGGTTCGCTGAGTCGGGCCGCGACGCTCGAGCGCTCATTGCGCCGCACCTCGACCTGCGCCTTGGCGCTTGCCAACGCAGCTTCATTGGTTTCGACGTCGAATCTCGCCTTGTCCAAACCTTTGACCGAGATCGCCTCGGTGCGGGCGAGCGCCTCTGCCCGCTGAAGCTCCGTGCGCGAAAATTTGAGCGCCGCCTCGATCCGGCGAACTTCGGCTTCCGAAAGTGTCATTGCCGCTTCGGTTGCCGCCAGCGCAGCCAGTAGCTCCTCGTGCGTGCGGGCATCGTGGAAGCTCGGTACGGTCGGCTGCATCACCGCCACCGTCTCGTCCACAGTAACCTGATCCCCGACATGGCGAGGCGGGGAGATTCGCAGGACTTTTCCAGCAATTGGCGCGGACACCGTATAGAGGTGGCGGACGCGCGTCTTGGCCTCGTCGTCGATCGTGACCTCCATGGGACCTTCCGTCACCGTCGCCAGATCCACTACGATCGGCCGTGGCCATGCGAACCAGACCGCAGCGGCTGCCAAAACACCCAAGGCCATGGCGCCCACGGTTCGCTTCATCCAGATCGTGCGCATGGTTCAATCTCGCGTCTTGAGAACGGTGACAAGGTCGAGTTGGTTGATCCGCCGGCGTACGACGAGCGCGGAGAACAGTGCCGCAGCAATCACCATCGCGCTGGCAAGTACATAGGTAGAATGTTCCACAACCAAGCGAGACCGCATCAACTCGCCAGCCATTTTTGTTTGCAATGTCCAGGCGAGGCCGTAGCCGATGACCCACCCCGGCGGCTGCGCAAGCAACGTCAACACGGCCAGTTCGAGGAGCAGAATTCGCAACACTTCTCCCCGGGTGAAGCCGAGGACACGCAGGCTGGCCAGCTCGCGCGCGCGTTCGGAAAGCGAGATTCTTGCGCTGTTGTAGACGACACCGAAGGCGATAACGGCCGCGAGCCCAATGTAAATGTTTGCCATCGTGGTCACCAACACGGCCAATGCATCGCGGAAGTTAGCAAGCGATACGCGTTGCAGGGCCACGCCGCTGACCGTCGGCATGCTCTTGATAGCGTCGTAAAATCGGTCACGCTCGTTCGCATCGAGGCTTACGCTCACGCTATTGACGGCCGGCGCCTCCCGCATCAAGCGAGCCAGGGCATCGAAATGCATCATTCCCTGAATGCCGAAATAATCCTCGACCAACGCGGTCACGGGAAGAGAGACGGTCCGTCGCTGCCCTTCCAGCAAATCGATTTCGACGAAATCGCCGACCTGTGTCCCGAGAATCTGCGCGAGCCAACTCGAAAGTGCCAGACCCGCTCCCGGCAGCTCGACGGGATGCAGGTCAGTGTCGATGATCCTGTTGAGGTCGGCATCGGGCGGTCTTCCGCTGATCATGATCCGACGCTCGATGTTTCCATTCCGTATGCGAACGGGAACCTCCCGAAAAGGCTCCGCCGCAAGAATACCGGGCAGCCGCGCAATTTGATTGACTGCTTTCAGCGGACGCCGTTCGACAAAACTCACAGTGGCATCCTGGCGGTCGGACATGAAATACGTCACGTCGATCAACGCCTCCATCGTGCCGTTGAGGAAAAGCGAGGCGATCAGGATTCCTGTCGCCAGCGACATGCCCGCTATCGTAAACAGGGCCCTGATCGGATGGCCGCTGATGTTGCGCACCATCATCACAGCCGGTTGTGAAAGGACGTTGCGGACAGCAAAGGTCGCAGGCAGCAGGCGGCGGAAGCGGGGCGGGGCGGGCGGCTGCATCGCAACGGCGGGCGGCAACCTCATGATATCGCGCAACGCACGCACCGCGCCGACGATCGCAGCAGCAAGGCTCAGCGCCGCAGCCGCGACGTAGACATCCGGGCTTTGGACGAAAACGAGGAATGGGAACCGATAAAAGTCGCCATACATCTCTGTTACGAAAGTGCCCAGCCACGTTCCAGCCGCACTGCCGATGACGACGCCGATCGTGACAATCACGATGATGAATTTGATGTAATGCCAGGCGACGGCGGCGTTCCGATAGCCAAGCGCCTTCAGCAGACCGATTTGTTCGCGTTCGAGCGCGACGATCCGGCTAAGCGTCACGTTGATCAGGAACGCTGCCACCAAAAGAAAGATCGGCGGCAGCGTGCGGCTCATATTCCTGAGCATATCGAGCCCGTGTTCCAGAAAGGCGTGTGAGGTCTGATCCTTGCGCCCATATGCTGCTTGTCCGCCGTAGCGGTCGAGCAACGCGTCGAGGCGCTTGATGACCTCGCCTTCCGAGGCGTCCCGCATCAGCTTGAGAGTGACCGAGGAAAACGCGCCGTCCAGGTCATAGACGCTGGCGAGAGCCTTTTCAGACATCCAGACGATGGCAAAGCGACGTTCGTCCGGCATGCGGTCGCCCGGCCCTATGGCGTAGATGAATTCCGGCGAGAGCGCGATACCCACGACGACGAGGTCGCGCTTGCGGCCGTTGAGAATGGCAGCGAAGTGGGACCCCGGCTTGAATGCATGTGCCTTGGCAAAGCCCTCGGTGACGACAACCTCATCGCCTCGCCCAGGCTCGGGCATCCGGCCCAACCTTATGTACAGCCGATTAAGCGCGGGCTGACCGTCCTCACGCAACGAAATGAATTGCCCCGTTGCAGGCTCGCGAAACTGGGGAATATCGAGCAGGGCCAATTTGGCAATGCGCCCTTGCACGGCGGCAACCCCGGGGATTTCGGCAATTTGAGTGAGCAGCGTCTTCGGCGCACGCCTGACCAACGCAAAGATATCGGCGAATTGGTGCCTCTCGTAATATGCAATTCGGGTTTCCTCCAGAGACCGCAAGGAGCCGACAGCAAGAACCACTGTGGACACTCCGCCGGCAATGACGAGAGCGATCGCAAGCGCCTGGGCCCACAGCCGTACAAGATCGCGAAAGAGCTTGATATCCAGCGCGCGCATCAGGATCACCAGACGAGCTCGGCGGCAGCCCGGCGCGCCTCGTTCCTGTGAATTCTCGAGATTTGACCGTCGGCGAAGAACAGCACGCGGTCGGCGACGTCCTGGATGCTGGCGTTGTGCGTTATGATGAGGACCGTGGTGCCGAGCTGCGCATTGATGCCCAGCAGTGCCTCGATGACCCGAATGCCTGTCTTCGAATCCAGGGCGCCCGTCGGCTCATCGCAGAGCAGCACCTCCGGCCGTTTGGCGATCGCCCGGGCAATGGCCACGCGTTGCTGTTCGCCGCCCGAGAGCTGTGCCGGGAAGTGGTGCATCCGCGGCTTGAGCCCGACGAGCGCGAGGGCTTCGTCGGGACGCATCGGGTGATCGGAAATCTCCGTAACCAGAGCGACATTTTCATAAGCCGTCAGGCTGGGGATCAGATTGTAGAACTGGAAAACGAACCCGACGTGCTGGCGGCGATAGGCCGTAAGGCCTCGATCATCGAGGTTGGTCAACTCCTGACCCTTGAAGAACAACTGACCGCTTGTGGCATGGTCGAGCCCGCCCATGATGTTGAGGAGGGTCGACTTGCCGCTGCCTGACGGGCCGAGCAGAACGACCACTTCTCCAGCGAAGATTTCCAGGTCCAGCGCGCGCAAGGCAAGCACCTGCGTCTCGCCCGAGGTGTAAGTTTTGGTCAGCGCTCTGGCGCTGAAGACGAGGTCAGCCATGGCCTTTGGAGATCGCATGTTCGAGGCATCTGCCGCGCCGGCTCCAGAATAGATCCGCGAGCTGGGCTGGGAAAAAGCGGCTTGGCCAGCTCAACCCCTCGTATCTCCGCACCACAGTCATCCCTGCAGATGAGAGCCACATTGACGTAAATCAAAACGGGGAGTCTGAAGGCCATCAGGCGTTCTGATGCGGCCCCCCTACAGTTCCTAAGGCGTGTGTCGGCGGACATTTTGAAAGTTGGGCGCGGCGGCCGCGTTGTGAGCATCTTCCCAGACGGAGTGTCATCGAGTAGCGTGCAGGGTCGGCACGTGACGGCGCTTTCTTTGGCGAATGCACTGCCGCACCTTCAGCAGTTGCCGTCAGAAGATGGCACTGGTGTCACAACCCGGTGCTTGCCGCGACAAGTTGTTCCCGTCCCGGTTCATTTCAGCACCGAAGCGAGGGGGAAGAAAATGCACAACCGATTTCAGCAGTGTCTGCGGAAAATGTCGCTGGCAGCATTGACGATGCTGGCGGTAAACATCCCGGTCCACGCGGCTGATCTCGTCATTGCGATGCCGAACTGGCCGTCGGGCCAGGCGACGGCAAACATTCTCAAGGTCAGCCTGAAGGAACAGTTCGGGCTCGATGCTGATGTGCGCGAGATGGGGACGCTTATTGCCTTTGCCGGCCTCGATTCGGGCGAGGTGGATATTCATCCCGAAATCTGGCTGCCCAACCTGGACAATCTGGTGAAGAAATATGTCGACGGCGCTGGAACGGTAGCCATCAGTCCCATCGGGGTGCCGGCATGGCAAGGCATATGCGCTACCCGCGAAACTGCCGACAAATTTGGGATTCGTGACATTTCGGATCTCACCGATCCGCGCAAAACTGCCGCGTTGGACACTGATCGGGACGGACATGGGGAGCTTTGGATTGGCGCTGAGGGCTGGTCCTCAACGGCTATCGAGCGTGTCCGCGCCAACAGCTACGGCTACGCCAAGACGATGACATTGCTGGAGACGCCGGAGGATGTCGGAATGGCGGCTGTCGATGCCGCGGTTGCCACGGATCATCCGATGGTGTTTGCCTGCTACGCGCCGCATCACGTGTTTGAACTGCACGACATTGTCCGACTTACCGAGCCGCCGTTTGACCCGGCAAAGTGGAGGATCGTGCTGCCTTCCGAGGACCCGCTCTGGGTCTCGAAGTCCAGCGCGCCAGTGTCATGGGACACCGCGCATTTCCATATCGCTTACGCCGCCTCACTGCGCAAAAAATACCCGAGGGTGGTAGAGTTCCTGGAACAGGTCGACCTCAAGCCCGAGGACGTCACGAAGATGAGTTATGCGCTCCAGGTGGAGCGTCAGGATCCTTACGAGTACGCCAAACAATGGGTTGCCGCGCAGGGCGCCCGGGTGCACGGGTGGGCAAATCCATGAGTGGAAAGCTGATGATCGCGGGACGCGCCACTCTCCAGCGGCGCTCCCTTACGGCAATTGTCGCGGTAGCGTTCGGTCTTGTCGCGGTGGCGGCGCTGGCTGCGGGAACACAGGTTTTCGATCCGAAAACCCGCAAATGGGTGGACTATGACCGTACCAAGGCGCGCAAATACTATGCCGCGCACAATGAAGTGCCCGAGGCGTTTCGCCCGCAGATGGTCAAGTTCCGCACCGCGGAAGTGCCCGGTACGATTATCATCGATGGCAACCAGCATTTTCTCTACCTTGTGCAGCCGGGTCAGCGGGCCATGCGCTACGGTATCGGCGTGGGCCGCGAAGGGTTTGGATGGGCCGGAATCGTGCGCGTCGGCCGCATGGCAGAATGGCCGACCTGGACGCCTCCGGCCGAAATGGTCGCTCGTGATCCGAACGCGGTCAAACATGCGGGAGGCATGCCGGGGGGGCCTGACAATCCGCTCGGCGCCAGGGCGCTCTATCTGTATGAGCGTGACCAAGACACGATCTACCGGATACACGGCACGCCAGAACCCTGGACGATCGGGCTCGACGTGTCATCAGGGTGTATCCGGATGAGGAACGACGACATCACCGATCTCGCATCCCGCGTCAAGGTTGGAGCCAAGGTCATCGTTCTCATGCAGGGGGCGGCCCTTTACAAGGGTGTGTGAAGCGGCATTTCGGAGAGGGACAAGCGATGTCGGCAAAACGTGCAGTGAGACGATCGATCCTGGCAATAGCAATTGGATTCTTGGTTGGGCCCCTGAGCGCTTGCATCAGCGCGCCGCCTCCTCCTCCCCAGGACCAGATGTCCAGGACCAAGGTCGAGACGGCCCCGGCGGACCTTCAGCTTCTTTGCGCCAACGCGGTCGCCAAGGCGAGCGGCGTCGACAGCACGAAGATACTTCCGGTTTCATCGAGCAAGCTCGATTCCAAAACCTATCAGGTTGAACTCGATGCTGGTGGCAAGAAGACAAGCTGCCTTGTGGATACCGAAGGCAATGTCACATCCGTTGAGCCCGCCTGATCCGCTCTGGTCGAGGAATCTTGCGACGATCTGACGATTGCCGCGAACCTGGCGTCGGCTTCGGACGTGACGTTGTTGGTGGCGCGGAGCCGTGATGAAGGTTCAGAAACCCCGAGAAAAAGCCCCGGCCGACGGCGCCTTGCCTCAACCCAGTCCAATCCGCTTGGCGCCTTGCCGGAACAGGGCTGCGGCGTCCGGCTCGAACCGGAAAGTAATCGTCGGCTGAATAGGATGGCGGCGTCGAGCCGTCCCGCCAGCGCAAGGCGGTGAGCGTCAAGCGCTGGGAGCAGTCGTTCAAGTCGCCCGGGTCGGCTGGTTCGGAGCCGTTATTGATTTGCCTCAAAGGGACCGGGCGCGTCTGCGCTACGATATCATCAATTGGTGTCCGGGCACCTGCTCACTTGAACTGAGCTTATGGGATGAAGGCAGATGAAAGCGAAGGATGTAATGACTGCAAAGGTTGTTACGGTGTCGCCTGACCACAGCGTAAGACATGCAGCACGGATCATGCTGGATCATCGCATCAGCGGCATGCCGGTCGTCGACGACGGCGGCCGCGTGGTTGGAATTGTGAGCGAAGGTGACTTCCTGCGCAGGTCGGAACTCGGCGCCCCGGCATTGTCGTCAGGTGAGGCGCGTGGCTATGTGAAGGGCCACGGCTGGAAAGTGGCGGATTTGATGACTTCCGACGTCGTTGTGGCTGACGAGGAAATTCCGATCGAGCGAATTGCCGTTCTGATGCAGGAGCACTGCATCAAGCGTATACCGGTGTTGAGGGGACCGCGCCTGGTCGGCGTCGTCAGCCGTGCTGATCTTTTGCGCGTCGTCGTTGCGGCAAAGCTCGACGACGCCACGGCGGCAGGTGACGATGCGATTCGACGCAGCATTCTTACGCGGCTGCGAGAGGACGCAGGCGTCAACGGCGACGCGTTAATTCTTACGGTCAGCGATGGTCTGGTGCATTTTTCGGGCGCAGTCGGATCGCAGAGTGAACGGGATGCCGTGCGCGTGGTTGCCGAAGGCGTCAAAGGCGTTAAAGGTGTGTACGACCACCTCTATTTGGCCCATCCGTGAGCAGCGGTTCGAAGGCGAGCAGAGATGCGATCGCATCCTTCCGACCGCCTCGTGAACACTCCTGCCATGCAGGACGATCTGGCGACGCTGCAGCGGGAGACGTTCGACTATTTCATCCATGAAGCGAATCCTGCCAACGGTCTTATTCGGGACAAGACCGAAGCGATTTCCCCCGCCAGCATCGCAGCCACCGGCCTTGCGCTGGCGTGCTATCCGGTGGGAGTCGAGCGCGGATTCATGACGCGAAGCGCGGCTGTGGAACGCAGCTTGGCAACGCTGCGCTTCTTCTGGAACAGCCCACAGGGCCTGGAGCCGGACGCCACGGGATATCGCGGCTTCTACTATCACTTCCTGGACATGCAGACCGGCCGGCGGGCCTGGCAATGCGAGCTGTCGACCATCGACAGCACGTTCCTGCTGGCGGGCGCGCTGGCCGCAGGGCAGTATTTCGATGCCGATACCGAGGCCGAAGCCGAAATCCGCAACTTGGCGAAGGCGCTCTACCGCCGGGCCGATTGGCAATGGGCGCAGGACCGGGGAGAAACCGTCACCCACGGTTGGACACCCGAGCACGGATTTCTGAAGCATCGCTGGGAAGGCTATGACGAAGCGCTCCTGCTCTATGTCCTGGGGCTCGGTTCGCCGACATATCCCTTACCCCGAAGCAGCTACACGGCCTGGACCGCGACCTTCCGATGGGAGCACTGTTACGGCTACGACTATCTTTATGCGGGACCGCTTTTCATCCACCAGCTCTCGCACGTATGGATCGATCTTCGGGGCCTGCAAGACCCCTTCATGCGCAGCAAGGGAAGCGACTATTTCGAGAACAGCCGGCGCGCCACCTTGGTCCAGCACCGCTACGCCATCGAGAACCCGCGCGGTTTTGAAGGTTATGGCGAGCACTGTTGGGGCATCACCGCGAGCGATGGCCCAGGCCCCTGCACACTCAAGTTGAAGGGTATCGAACGCCGGTTCCTCGCCTATGCGGCGCGTGGCGTTCCGTACGGTCCCGATGATGGCACGCTCGCGCCGTGGGCCGTCGCCGCCTCCTTGCCGTTCGCTCCGGAAATCGTGCGGCCGACGATCAGCTTCTGCATTCACCAGGCCAAGCTCAAGGCCGCCAAAGCCTATGGTTTCAAGGCGGCCTTCAACCCGACGCATCCGGGAGCGCCCGACGCCGCCTTTGACTGGTGGGTTTCGCCCTGGCACTTCGGCCTGGACGAAGGCCCCATCGTCCTGATGATCGAGAACGATCGCAGCGGCCTCCTGTGGCGGCTGATGCGCTCGTGCCGGTACATCCGCAGCGGCCTGCAACGGGCGGGATTTGAAGGCGGCTGGCTGAGAGAGTTCGATCAGCCAGCTGCTTGATCGGCTTGCGAGGGGCCTGTGCCGCAAAGCCAATCATCTGTCTGGCTCGTGAAATTCAGGATGAGGTCGAGCCACCTCCAAAAGCCACCGCTCCCGCCGACGCCTGGCATTTCTTGATCAAGGTCAAGGCGCCCGTTGCCAGGATTCGATGGTATGATGCCATGGTTACCTTGCAAGCAAAAGCGTGTGCAGTTGCGGCGCAGCCGAATGGGGCAGCGGCAGGGCACATGTTTCTCGCGGTTTTACTCGCGGTGAGCCTATTGGCGTCGGTGGTTCACGCCAGGGCCGAAGGGCCGGCCGCCGTCGCCAATCACCTCGTCGCGGCTAATGGCGGCTTCGCTGGTCTTTCGTCGACAGCCTGGTACGGGTCAACTAGCGGCGTATGTCAGAGCCACAGCCTCCCAACATGCAGGGGCGGCGGCTGTGGAAAAGTTTGTCACACACCCGCGGGATTGGTCACGACTGCGCAACTGCCCGCGCGAGTTACGGCCGTTCACTATTTGCCCTTTGTGGTTACCCTGGTTTCGACCAAAGAAGATGAAAACTATAAAGTCGCGCAGGGGTTAGGCGTGTATCTGGGAGTCTTGCCGGCGGCAATTGCACGCGGTCATCTTGAGAGTCACCCGGAGGCCACCATGCATGGCGGCGCCACGCGCGGTGCGCATAAATACCACATCATCATTGCGGTCTTCGAGGTCGCGACGGGCGCGCGCATCGAGAACGCCAAGTTGACTGCAACCGTGTCGGGCCTGGGACATGTTGGGCAGAACAGCTTGGAACTTGAGCCGATGGCAATCGCCGGGACGGTGACCTATGGCGGCTTCGTCACGCTGCCCGGCAGAGACCACTATGATATTCTGGTGGACATCATCGCCCCCGGACGCCCCGCGCCTGCGCGAGTCAGGTTCACGTACGAACACTAGACATAGGTATTCCGCTTCTCAGAAATCGCTCTGATATGGACGTGCATCATCATGTTGGTGGTCATCCCCTTTCGTCGATCACCCGATGCCGCAAAGGGCTGCTTCTGGTCTTCTTTTTGCCGGTTCCAGCCCTTGTGCTGTATGTCCTTATTGGAAGGCCGAGCTATCCAAAATGGCGTTACATGCGCTTCGCCCGATTGCGTACAATCCTTGAGGGCGGACCCCCCAGCGCTCGTATTATGAGGAACGGCTTGAAGCCGGCATTCGAATTCACCTTTGTCGGAGCCGCTTGCTGCACGCGAAGTGGCGAAATCACGATGATCGGGTCGAGCAACGTCGACATTCGCTCGTCCCTGCTGAATGCCGAGGTCAGTCCTATCTTTTATGACGGAGACGTGACCGCCCGCCTTCGCCTGGAGCAGGAACGCACCTTTGCGAAGCAGCGATTTGCTGACACTTCCCCAGTGGCGGGGCGCCAAAGTCGGGCTTACAATTTTTCTCTGGGCGCAGAGTTCCCGAACAATTCGGCGCTACCTTCGGCCAGCAAGCCGGCGATGGAAATCGCATTCGACGGATGCGGAATCGAGTCCGTGCTCACAACCCTTTCGGCGCCAGCCGCCAACAGTTGGGCGTAGGCGTCCTGGGCGAATACGGGATGAATGACAATGCAGACTGCAGGAGGCAGACCAAGCTGCCTCAGGTGATGCAGGGTTTCGATCATGGTTTGCCCCGACGACGCGATGTCATCGACGATGACCGGGGTTCGGCCGCGAGCCGCTTCGATCGAAGGAAGGCTCACCTCGACGTCGCGGTCACCTCGGCGGGTTTTCGTCGAGATCTGATAGGCGACGCCGGCACGGTCGGCAATGTCGGATACCCATTGGCCGCTTTCACTGTCGGGACCTATCAGGACGGCATTCGGGACGTTGTCTCTGATCCAGCCCGCGACAATGGGAGCCGTGGTGACCGCATGGGCCGGGATGCAAAACAGCTCGGAAAGCCTGGGGTTCCTGTGCAAATGAGGATCTGCCGTCACCAGCCAATCAAAACTGTCCGCCAGGAACTGTGCGAACAATGGCGCGCTTACGGCTTCGCCGGGATTGAACCGCTTGTCCTGCCGCATGTAGGCCAGATATGGCGCAATGAGGCCAACCGTGCGTGCTCCGAATTCGCGCGCCGTCGCCGCCGCGAAGCGCAGCGGCAGTGCGAGTTCATCGGGGTTGCGGAGACTGGCTACGAGGGCGATGTCGGCGCCGTGCAGATCCTGTTCGATCGTGATCAGGGATTCACCATCGGGAAAGCGGCGCCAGTCCAGCCGACCGGTTCGCGCGCCCAGCAACGGGGCCATTGCGTCAGCCAGGGTTCGCTGCAACGGGAAAGCAAGCAGCACGCGGGTCATTGTCCGGTTCCGATCTCGACTATGTCCGGATGAGCCGAAGCATAGTCGAGTGCATAATCCAGTTCTCCTGGTGACCGGGCATGGACGTGAAACAGCGGCTCACCGGCCTGGATATTCTTGCCAATCCGAACCCTTGAATCAATTCCAGCGGTAGCGCTGCGCGGCGCGCCGGCGAGCTTGGCGATCTTTGCAAGCCGGCGGTTGTCGATCGCCTGGACCTGGCCGGTACGGTTGGCGAAAACCGGCCTTACATACGGAGCCACTCCTGGCTCGGTAAAGCCGCCCTGTGCCTCGCAGATCGCCAGAAACTTGCCAAGGGCGGCGCCGCTGTAGAGCAGCTTGGATGCTACTGCCCGGCCTTTCCCCACCACCGCCCCAGGTGCGACATCAAGCAAGGCGCCGGCAATATCGAGCGCACGGCTGCGCAGATCGAAGGGCGCTGCCGCATCGTTGCGCAAGACGCTCATCACGTCTCGCGCCTCAAGGGCCGGACCGATGCCATATCCAACCGGCTGGAGGCCATCGGTGCGCAGCACTGAGAGGCCAAGTCCAAGAGCTTGGGCCGTGGCAATGAGCCTTGCCTCGAGCGACGCGGCGGCGGCGGCAGAGCGCACCTTGGCGGTCGGTCCGACCGGAATGTCGATCAGCACGTGGCTCGAGCCGGCCGCGGCCTTCTTCGAGAGCACACTTGCGACGATCTGTCCGTCGCTGTCGAAGTCGAGCGGACGCTCGACGCGGATCAGAATGTGGTCGGCGGGGCTTAGCCTGACACTTCCGCCCCAAACGATGCAGCCTCCCTCGCGCTCGACCACGCTTCGCATGGCTTCGAGGCCCAGCGCCACCGGCGCCATGACCTCCATGGCGTCTGCCGTGCCGGCAGGGGATGTGATGGCCCGTGACGACGTCTTTGGGATGCGGTGGCCGGCTGCAGCAACGATGGCGACCACGATGGGCGTGGTGCGATTTCCGGGAAGGCCACCGACGCAGTGCTTGTCCAACACCGCGCCGCTGCCCCAATCGATACGATTTCCGACCGCAAGCATCGCCTTGGTGAGCGCAACCGTTTCCTCCACGTCGAGCCGCTCGCCGGCGCATGCCGTGATGAATGCCGCCAGTTCGATATCCGACAGCCGATTCTCGACCGTGTCGCGCATAAGGGCGAGGAAGTCGGTCTCGCCCAGTCGCTGGCCGAAGGCCTTCGCCCGCAACGCCGGTGCCGAGGCGGGCGGCTCCGGATGGCTGAATACGGCGACTGCGTCGGCGCCTGGTTGGAGGATCGTCCAGGCCGCTTCGGACAGCGCGGCGACATCAAGTTCGAGGTGACCGTCGACAACCACGTTGAGCGTGGCAACCACCTCGCGGTCGCCACTGCGCGCCAGAACCCGGGTCAGAGCGGTGAATCCTTCCGACAGACAGACATGGCAATCGCGATGCATGTAGACGACGGGTTGCTGATAGGTGTCGATACCCGCTCGGACGAGACGTAACCGGCCATGGCTGTCACTCATGTCGGCTGCTCCAGATCGATCCGCTCGAGATGCTCGGGGACACGCGCCTGCCATCCGAGTTCGCGATTGATGCGGCCACGCAGCGTATCTGCGGCGTCCGGCTCGCCGTGCGTGAGGTATGTAATCCTGGGCGCGCGGCGGGCTTGACGCATCCAGTCGAGAATCTCGTCTGCGTCCGCGTGACCGGAAAAGCTTTCGAGCTGAACGACTTCCGCCCGGATCGGCACATCATGTCCAAACATTCGCAAATGGTCGGCACCGGCTGCCAGAGCCGCTCCTCTTGTGCCTCCGGCTTGGAAACCCGAAAGCAAGATCGCATTGCGCGCGTCTGACCCGAAGGCCTGAAGATGGTGTAGCACTCGTCCTCCCGTGAGCATGCCGCTTGCCGACACGATGATCATCGGTCCCCGCCTGAGGTTCAGGGCCTTGGATTCATCAACCGATCTCACCAGCGTCGCGATCGAATACATCGCCCGGCATTCCTCGAGGCTGACGTGGTGTTCGTCATGAAAGCGATGATAGATGTCCGTGGCGTCGATCGCCATCGGGCTGTTGAGAAAAACGGGCACGGCCGGGATATCGCCTCGCTGACGAAGGCGCGCAATGTGCAGCAGGATGCCTTGCACGCGGCCAACCGCGAAAGCCGGAATCACGATCACGCCACCTCGACCGGCGACACGCCGGATCACCGGCGCAAGCTCCGCCTCCGCGTCAATATGCGGGTGTCTGCGGTTGCCGTAGGTGGACTCGCACACGAGTATGTCGGCTCCGAGCAGCGGAAGGGGTGGCCGCATCAGCGGGTCTTGTTGGCGCCCGAGATCGCCGCTGAAGTGCAGGGTCGTTCCAGCTATGTCGACGCTCATCTGCGCCGCGCCAAGAAGATGCCCGGCGTGAAGGAAACGGGCTCGGATACCATGGCCGGCCTGGAAGTCGTCGTCGAAGCCGTGGGTTGAGATGTGTTCGAGTGAAGCCTTGGCGTCCTCGAGCGTGTAGAGCGGCGTAGGGCTTGCGTGCTTTGAATAGCCTTTCCGCCTGGCATACCTAGCCTCTTCTTCCTGAAGGTAGCCGCTGTCGGGGAGCAGCAGCGAACACAACTCGGCGGTGGCGGGGGTACAAATCACCTCACCCCGAAAGCCATTGCGCACGAGGGCGGGAATGTAGCCTGAGTGATCCAGGTGCGCATGGGTCAGCAGCACCGTATCGATCGTTTCAGGCGGCACTGGAAATGCCGCGCGATTGCGATCGCGCAGTTGCTTGTAGCCTTGAAAGAGACCGCAATCGATGAGAACGCGGTGTCCATCCGTTTCGAGGAGGTAGCGTGATCCGGTTACGGTTCCGGCGGCGCCAAGAAATTGAAGCGAGGAATGTCGTTTCACTTAACTCTCCAGGCAGTTGGCAAAAGTTCAAAAATGCTCATTCTGAAACACTCCTGGCGGAAACGGCACGAAGGTTAGCCGTCACAGACGCTGTCAGCCGCGGCAGCTTCAGGCTAGCGATCGCGGCGAGCCCCATGACAGCGGCGGCGGCAAGAAAGGCCGCGCCTTCCAGACCGCGAAAACCGAACAGCAGGCCGGCGGCAGCAGAGCCCACCGATAGACCGAGGCTGACCGCCGCCGACTGGATGCCCAGTTCCATGCCCTGGCTTCGTGCGGTGATCCGCGACACCCAATAGGCGAGCAGCGGACTGATCACCCCGGCCGATGCCGCGACAACGGAAACCGCGAACAGCATTTTGCCGAGGCCGGCTATTGTCGGAAGAACCGCCAGGCCGATCGCCATCACCAGGAAGGCGGGGGCCACAAGCAACCTTGCCGCTGCCGGTTTGACGAGCGGCGAAAAAACAAGGCCCTGGACCACGAACATCGCAACGCTGCAAGTCGCGAACATTAGGCCCAGCGTGGCGGGGCCCATGGCGAGTTCGACGTTTCGCAGGGTGAGCCCGACCTCGAACGCGCCAAGCCCCGCCGCAGCGACAGCGGCAAGTGCGAGCAGCCGTAGCTCTCCGGGCACGAACATTGACGGGCCGCGATTGCGCGCCTCGACAGAGGCCCCTGGCAACAGGTTTCCAGGCAGCGCAAACCACACGCCAAGGGCTGCCGCGACAGCGAGGCCGGACGCAAGAAAGAAGGGAACGGCCTGCGGTGGGGCAGCCGCTGCACCCAGGTCAAACTCCAGTTCCGCAGCGAGCCCGCCGAGCATCGGCCCGACCAGAAAGCCTGCGATCGATGCCATGCTGATCCAGCCGAAGCCTCTTGTGCGACGATCGTCCCCGGCTTCGGTGTCGGCCCCACCTTCTGTGTCGGCAATGAACGCAAGGGCCGTTGGCACCACGGCAGCCGCGAAGCCGCCATTCAAGATCCGCCCGACATAAAGAACGAGCAGACCCGGCGCCAGCGCCGAAACCGCCAAGGTGACGGCAAAGCCGAGCAGACCGGCGACAAGAACGGGCCTGCGCCCGATCGAATCCGACCATCTCCCCCAGAGGAACGCGACCGCCACCGGCGCGGTGACATAGGCAGCGGTCAAAAAGCCGGTGTGCCGCGCGTTGAATGTCGGGTCTGCGAATGTCGGGTCTGCGGAACCGGCAAGCCGCTCGACCATCATCGGCAGGACCGGCAAGACGATTCCGTAGCCGAGCGCAACAACGAAGGCCGAGGCCAGAAGTACGCCAAGACTCCATCGCGACACGGCCAAGGGACCTTGCATCGATACGCTCATGCCGGCGCGCCAGTCGGGTGCTCATGACCGGCGCCTGCGGTGGTCGATGCGGCAGGATGGATGCCCTCGATCCTGGTTCGTTTGAGCAAAAGCGCGTTGACGGCCACTAGGGCCGAACTGCCCGACATTGCCAACGCCGCAATCTCGGGGCTCAGCAGGAACGGGTAGAACACGCCTGCCGCGATCGGGAAGGCGATGACATTGTACCCGGCCGCCCACCAGAGGTTCTGGTGCATCTTGCGCAGCGTGGCGCGCGAAAGCGTCATCGCACCGACAACGTCGTAGGGATCGCTCTTCATCAGCACGATGTCGGCGCTTTCAATGGCGACATCGGTGCCCGCGCCGATGGCGAATCCGACATCGGCTTGCGTCAGGGCCGGCGCATCGTTGACGCCGTCGCCGACCATGCCGACCTTGAGCCCCTGTCCCTGCAGCTCCTTGATCTTTTCGACCTTCTGCCCCGGCAGCACGTCGGCCAGGACGATGTCTATGCCGAGCATGTCCGCGATGCGTCTGGCGGTGCCGGCATTGTCGCCCGTCAGCATGGCCACGCGCACGCCCTGCTCGTGCAGTTTGGCAATCGTTGCGATGGCCGTCGGGCGCGGCGTGTCGGCGATCGCAATCAGCCCGAGCAGCTTGCCGGACCGCGCCAGATGGATGACGGTGCGGCCTTCGCCCTTGAGCGTGTCGGCCTTCTCGCCGAGCGCCAGAAGATCGATCTTCTGCTCGTCCATAAGGCGCCGGTTGCCGACGAAAACCGGACTGCCGCCGATGGCGGCGCTGGCGCCCTTGCCTTCGATGTTGAGGAAGCCCGAGACCTCGGGAAGCTTCAGGTCCTTGGCCCGCTCGACGATGGCGACGGCCAGCGGGTGATCCGACCCCTGGTCCACGGCGGCCGCGACCTGCAGAACCTCGTCGGGTGAAACGCCGGCAGCCGGAACGATCTCGACGACCTTGGGCTGGCCCATGGTCAGCGTGCCGGTCTTGTCGAAGACGATCACGTCGAGCCTGGTCGCCTCCTCGAGAGCGGCGGCATTCTTGAACAGGATCCCGTTTGCGGCGCCAAGGCCGGTGCCGACCATGACGGCCATCGGCGTGGCAAGGCCGAGCGCATCGGGACAGGCGATGACGAAGACCGTGATGGTCAGGGTCATCGCGAACAGCAGGGGCTGGCCGAGCCACCAGAACCAGACGGCGAAGGTCGCAAGCCCGATGACGATCGCGGCGAGCACCAGCCATTGCGAGGCACGATCGGCGAGAAGCTGCGCCGGCGCCTTCGAATTCTGGGCTTCCTGGACCAGCTTGACGATCTGGGCCAGGGCCGTGTCGGCGCCCACCTTGGTGGAACGGTAGCGCAGCGTGCCGCTCTTGTTGATGGTCGCCCCGATGACCTTGTCGCCGACGTTCTTGGTCACCGGCATCGACTCGCCGGTCAGCATCGATTCGTCGATGGTCGACGTGCCCTCGGTCACCTCGCCGTCGACGGGAAGCTTGTTGCCGGGGCGCAGGACCACGATGTCGCCGAGCACGACGTCCGCGGTCGCAACCTCGACCTCCTTGCCATCGCGCAAGACGGTGGCCTTGGGCGGGGCGAGGTCGAGCAGGGCCCTGATCGCGGCCGACGCCCCGGCGCGGGCGCGCATCTCGAGCCAGTGGCCGAGCAGGATGAACACGAGCAGCACGCTCGCGGCCTCGTAGAATTGCTGCCCCTCGAAGAAAAAGGTCGCGCCGACGCTGAACAGGTAGCCGGTGCCGACGCTCAGCACCACCAGCACGGCCATGTTGAGGACGCCGTTGCGCAGGGCCCGCCAGGCGGCGACCAGGAACGGCCAGACCGGATAGAGGATCGCGGCGCTGGCGAGGAAAAACATCGCGACGTCTTCGCTCAGTCCGAAAGGCGGGCGCAGCCAGGGCTCGCCCAGGCCCATCGGCTCCATGGCGAAAATCGGCAGCGTGAAAACCAAGCTGACAAGGAACCGGTTGCGCATGTCCTTGACCATGCCTTGCATGTCCATGCCGGCGCCGTGCCCCATCTCGTGGGCCATGGCGTCGTGCGGCGGCTTGGCTGCAACCTTGCCCTTGCCCGCTGGAGCCGGCTCGATCATGGCGGCGTGACCATGCCCGGCGGTCGCGTGCGGATGGCCCGGCGCAACCGTCGTGCCGCCGGGAATGCACAGATGCCGCGGCACGACCTCGCCGCGGCAATGGAAGCCGCAGGCCTCGATTTCCCGGGCAAGGGCCTGCGGGCTCGTCCGTCTCTCGTCGAACTCGATGGTCGCGGTGGTCGACCCCGCATTCATCGCGACACTGGCGACGCCAGGCAAAGCCGCGAGACGTTTTTCGACCGCCGCGAAATCCATCATGCCGACAAGGTCGCGCACTTCCAGGTTGACCTTCCTCATCGTCGTTCTCCATGCCGCGTTTCGTGGCGCGATCGCACGCAGCGGTGTCTCAGCTTCGGTAGGCGAAGGTCGACATCATGCCGCTCGCCATGTGGTAGAGGTGGTGACAGTGGAAGGCCCACTGGCCGGGATTGCCGGCATCGACGGCAATGGTGATCGAGCGCATCGGCGGCACCAGCACGGTGTCGCGAACGGCACCCTGGAAGCGCTGCCCATCAATCGCGACCACCTGGAAACGATGGCCGTGAAGGTGCATCGGGTGGGCCATCATGGTGTCGTTGCGCAGCGTGACCTCGACGCGATCGCCCCTGTCCACGAGGATCGGAGCGCTGGTCTCGAGACCCCAGCGATAGGCGGCCATGTCGCCGGTCAGCGCCATATCGAACGTCTTGTCGGCACGGCGTGATCCAAACGGCACTATTGCCCGAAGTTGCGCCTCGAGCGTCAGGTCGAGAACCGGAGCGTCGACATCCGCCGCCGTCCCGAGCCTGGCCACCGCCGCTCCCGCCGGACGCAGGACAATTCCGGTCCGTTCCTTGCTCCCCTCGCGCAGCGCCAGGATCGGGAAGGAGGCGCTGAGATCGCGCGGCAACCGCACGCGCACGTCGATGCGCTGTCCCATCGTCATCGGAAACAGCCGGCCCCTGACCGGCTCGACCGGCTGACCGTCGACCGCGATCAACTCGCCTTCAAGCGCGCCGAAGTCGATCGTGAACGCGGTCGCCGTGGCGGCATTGATGATCCGCACCCGCGCGCGCCCGCCCCGTTCGACCGGCACGACCTCGGGGTCGTCCAGGGAGCGGTCATTGGCCAGATAGGCGTCATACTCGATGTCGTTGATATCCATCACCATGCCGCCATGGCTCATCCCTGCCATGGCGTCACCGGACATGTTCATGCCGCCATGCTGCATCGGTGCAGCGCCTCCCGTCAGACCGGCCAGCAATTCCTCCGGCGTTGAGAACGAGAAATCGTGCAGCAGGATGACGACCTCCTGCTCATCCCTTGCGTCGGCGGGATCGGCGACGATAAGCGGAGCGGCGAGCAGCAATTGTTCCTGCAGGGTATGGGCATGCATCCAATGGGTGCCGGGCTCGCCGACCGGAAAATCGAAACTGCGATCGGCCTGGGCGCCGATGAGCGGCAGTGGCGCGTCGGGGACGCCGTCGCTCGGCCAGGGCGGCGTTAGTCCGTGCCAATGTATGATCGTCGGCTCGGCAGTTTCGTTTCGCAGCAGGACATTGAAGGCATCGCCCGCCCGCAAGCGCAGGCCGGGCGCACCGTCGGCCCCTCGCAGGCCGAAGACGCTTGCAGCCTTGCCGTTCACCTCGATCGTGCGGCGCGAGACGCCAAGCGTCTGGCCGCCTGACTGGCTGGTGAAGGCTGCCGCGAGCAAGCTCGACGGGAGCGCAAGAGCCGCGGCGCCTGTCACTGCGCCCTTCAGGATATCTCGGCGTTTCATGATGGTTTCCTTCGGTTTCGATTTCGGATTTCGTCTTTCGTTCAGCGCACAAGGATCATGCTCAAACGCCACTCGCTCTCATGGCGCGCGGCGCGCGCCGGCGGAGCCGAACAGCCTGGCCACATGCGGAAAAAAGGCGGGCACGCGGGCGGCATAGCGGTCGTAGGCGTCGCCGAACTCCTTTCTCGCCTCACGCTCCTCAATGAAGGAAAGCCGCACATACATGCCGACCAGAACGGGGAACATCGCCAGCGTCAGCAGCGTCGGCCACTGCACGAGGAACCCCGCCATGACGAGAATGAAGCCGACATATTGCGGATGCCGGACGGAGGCATATGGGCCGCCGGTGGCGAGGCGATTGTGGCGCTGCGCTTCGTAAAGCACCCGCCACGCGGTCGCGATCAGCACGAAGCCGCCGCCGATCAGGAAGAAGCTGAGAATGTGAAAGGGACCGAAATGCGGATTGAGCCGCCAGCCGAACATCATCTCCAGGAGATGACCGGCATCATGCGAGAGCCAGTCGACGCCGGGGTATTGGCTCTGCAGCCACCCCGAGAACAGGTAGATCGTCAGGGGGAACCCGTACATCTCGGCGAACAGCGCCACCAGGAAGGCGCTGAATGCACCGAAGGAGCGCCAGTCGCGGCCGGTTCGCGGCTTGAAGAAGCTGAAGGCGAACAGGATGAAAATCGCCGAATTGATTATAGCCAGGCCCCAGAGCCCGTAGCCGGAAGATTGCTCGACCATGGTCATGCTCCTTTACGGTGTGTGGGGCCGCCTTGCGCGCCCGGCTCGGTTTCCTTGTGCTGCGTATGTCTCCGATGGCCGCCATGCCCCCCGTGGCCACCATGCATGAATATGTGAAGCAGAGGGCAGGCGAGCAACAGCAGATAGGGAAGGATACCGAAGGCATGCGCCCGGTGCTCGGAGAGGAGGAAGAAAGCGGCGATCAGCAGGAAGGCAATCGTGACCAGGCCGGTCTTCGACGTCCAGAATCCGCCCGTTCCTGCCTCGGCGTCCTGTTCTGGTTCGGAGCCGGTCGGGGGATCGGACATGGGGTGCGCATTGGGGTTCATGGGTTGGATTCCCTTTGATTGCTAGTCCCCGCGATGATCATTCCCGCCAGGGCAAGCGTCGCGGACGACATCGTCCATGGGATGACTGCGGCGTTCATGAGATCTGCCCTAACGCCGCCCGGTGGCGACGATGTTGTAGATCGAGGCGTACACGACACCCGCCACGAGGCCGACGACGCCAAGGCCGAGAACACCATAGAGAACGCGGCCAGGGCTCATCTGCGCCGCCAATCTGATCGGGCTGAAGTCGAGCCCATGTATGAAGGCGCCGAAGAAATCGAGCGTCGCTTCCGGCCAGATGGCGAAGGCCAGAGCACAGAGCATGCTCATCAGGGCCAGCGTCACGCCCAGCGCAACGCCGGCGGACAGAATGCTGAGTTTGTTCATAGGTTCCTCCCGTCACTTCACATGTTGCCCGTCACTTCACATGTTGTTTGAGCCATTTCTGCATCGCGGCGATCTCGGCTTGCTGAGCCGTGATGATCTGATTGGCCCAGTCCCTGACCTGATCGTCCTTGCCGAATTGCAGGACCGCACGGGCCATATCGATCGCGCCCTGGTGGTGCGGAACCATTGCCTGGACGAAGGCGACATCGGGATCTTCGGCCTGGATGGCCTTCATCATCGGCCCGCCCATTTCATGGCATCCATGTAAACCCTGGAGGCCTCGGGCATGTTGCCCATCGGCATATTGTCCATCATGCCGCCCTGGCCGCCTTGCATCATCTGCTGCATCATCGGCATCATTTGCTGCATCATGGGCATCATCGTCTGCATCGTTGACATCATCGTCGTGCACTGCTCGGGCAAACCGCCGGCATCGCCTCCGCGGCCGGAGCCGCTGTCGTGGCTTGTGGTGCGCCGGCCTCGGGATGGTGCGGATCCGTCTGGGCAAAAGCCGCGCCTGAAAGCGTTGTGAATGCGGCAAGCGCGATCATTCGAAGGTGGGTTTTCATGACTGTTTCCTTGTCGTTGGTGTGAAGCCGACGCTGGTTGCGAAGCCGACAGGCGAACTCTGGAATTGGGCGCGCAATGGCAGCCCGGATCGCCGGTACCGGTTCGGTTTCGCGGATCGTTCGCGCGCTATGGGGCCTTGGCGGACACTGCCGGGTTCAACAGTCCCAAGCACCGCGACGGCGCGATATCAGGCGAATGTCCGGGGAGGTTGCAGGAGGGCCTCGGGGTCGATGCCCGTTGCCAGGAACGCCTTACCCGCCATGAAGCGGACGGCATCCGGCGCGTCGTGAAGAACGCGGCATTCGCCGGCGAAAATGCTTGCAGCACAACAGCCTGAACCGGTCGAGTGCACGCAATCCAGGCAGCCTTCACATGAGGCGTGATGGTTGTCCTGGCCTGTGGACGCGACGTGACCTGTCACCTTGTGCGGGGCGTTCGTCGAGAGCGTCGCAACGTCGGCAGTGACGCCGGCACCAACGCCCATTGCAGAAGTCCGCTCGGCAAAACCAGCAATGGCAGCACCGCCCGCGATCAGGAGGATCACGGCCAGCAGTAACCGAAGCTGACCCAACACGGTTTTCATGATATCAGTGTAGCTCAACTTCGCGTCGCTACTTTGACGCAAATCAATGCCCGCAAGTCGGTGAAACTTCTGAATTCGCAAAGTCTCAGAAACAGCGGCCGGCAAGGAGGTGACATGCTCACAGTCCCCAGCGTGGCGGAGGCCACCACGTCCCTGTCGGCGCGGCTCAACCGCAAATGCTTCTGCATTACGCTCGACCGGATTGCGCTTTGGAATGCACTGAACCGCGAAGCCGGCGACCCCGGCTTCTGCGAAACCTTCATCGCGTCGCGGCCGCATCTGTTTTCCAATGTCCCGGTCTTCCTCGCCGCGTCCGCCATCGACGAGATGCAGAAAATCGTCGCCGCCATCGAAGCGACAGCAAAGTTGCCACCCTACCGCGATGCCGTCCTCTCCTGGGCTGCCGAAATCGCGCATCGGGATTTTGGACCGCTCGGCGCTCTGATGGGCTACGATTTCCATCTCGACGATGACGGTCCCAAGCTGATCGAGGTGAACACCAACGCCGGTGGCGCTTTCCTCAACGCCCTGCTGGCCAGGGCACAGAAGGCCTGCTGCTCCGAAGTCGACCGGGCATTGATCGGCACAAGGGACGATCGCTTCGAAGCCAGCGTCGTCGCTATGTTCGAGAACGAATGGCGCCGCCAGCGCGGAGCCGGTTCGCCGCGAAGAATCGTGATCGTCGACGACCGGCCTGAGGAGCAGTATCTCTATCCTGAATTCGTGCTTGCCAGGCAGTTGTTGCTGAAACACGGCACCGAAGCGGTGATCGGCGACGCGAGCGAGCTGAAATATGATGGCGGCAGGCTTCGACTCGACGGACGGGAGATTGACCTCGTCTACAACCGCCTGGTCGATTTCACGCTCGATCGCCGGGAGCATGCCGCGCTCAGAGCGGCTTACCGGGACGGCGCCGTGGTTGTCACGCCCAATCCGCACAACCATGCGCTCTTTGCAAGCAAGCGCAATCTGACATTGCTGTCCGATCCGGCGGCGCTCGAAGCGTTCGGCCTTTCTCCGGAGCAGCGCGCGCAGCTCGCCGGCATTCCGCGAACCACGCTGGTCACGCCCGACAATTCGGATGCCGCCTGGCAATCCCGCAAGGACATGTTCTTCAAGCCGCTCTCCGGTCACGGCAGCAAGGCGGTCTACCGAGGCGACAAGGTGACCAAAGGGGTGTGGGCCGAGATCGCCCGTGGCGGCTACGTGGCCCAGTCATTTGCCGCACCCGGACAGCGCATGATCGAAATCGATGGCGCACCAGCGCCGCGCAAGATGGACGTGCGGCTTTATACTTATGGCGGCCAGGTGCTGCTCGCCGCCGCGCGCCTCTACCAGGGCCAGACCACCAATTTCCGCACACCCGGCGGCGGTTTCGCCCCTGTCCTGGTCGTCTGAACATGCGAGGGGCATCGGTGCTGACGCACGCTCAACGACACCATCGTGATTGCCACGCCCAGGCTTTACCAAGTACTATGCCCTCGCCGGTCGTCGACGCGGCGCGTTCCGTGAGCCGGCAAGGGAGAAACGTCCATGTTACGATCAATTTCGCTTGCGGTTTTCCTGGCGGTCGTTCCAGCGACAGCCTTTGCAAATAAATGCCCGACCATCATGGCCGCGATCGACGCGGCGCTGCCGACCGCAACACTCTCCGAGGCCGATATGACCAAAGTCAAGGAACTGCGCGCCCAAGGCGAGAAACTGCACGCGGCCGGCGATCATGCAGGGTCGGAGGCTGCGCTCAACGAAGCCAAAACGATGCTCGGCATATAGTTGCGACGAACGCAGCCCTTCCCAGCCGATTGCGCGGCTTTTGTCCGGTTGTCGGACGGCTATCGATTCGCGTTCAGCCGACTGTTAATGGACTGATCGGTTGAAGCAGTGGCTTGGGTTGGATCAGCCCAGCCCGATCCGCTTGGCGCCTTGCCGGAACAGGGTTGCGGCGTCAGGCTCGAACCGGAAAGTGCCGATGAAGTCGTCGGCGCAGTAGTTCGGCAGCGCCTTGCGGATTGTGGCCGCGAAAGTGCGGGCCTCGTCAACACGTCCCGCAAGCGCAAGGCAGTGCGCGGCGATCGCCAGGATGATGGCATGGGCGTTGGGACGAGCGGCCGCCTTCAGCGCCCATTCGGCGGCCTCGTCGAACTGGCCGAGGCGGACATGCGCCATTGCCCTGGCGCCCAGCATGCCGAACAGCAGCGGATCGAAGGGGCTGAGATGCCGCGAATGGTCGGAGCAACCGATCGCGGCTTTCGGGTCGCCCGACTGTGAGTGTACAAACGACAGCGCGTAGTGGCCGAGCGCGAAGTTCGGGCTGAGGTCCACGGCCCGCTCCAGCTCGGTGAGGGACCCGTCCTGCTCGCCGCGCAGCCATAGCGCCCGGCCCATGGCCCAGTGCGCGGCCGGATTGTGATCATCGACCAAAAGACTCTGGCCGGCGGTCTCGAAGGCAAGCGCGCTTTCCTGGTCACGGTCTCCCCAGCGCTGAAAGGCGTTTTGCCAATGGGTGAAGGACAGGCCGGCATAGGCACGGGCGAAGGTCGGATCCAGCTTCAGGGCCACCCCGAAGAAATGCCGGGCCAGCTCGTTTTCCGTGCGGGTGAAGCGATACATGTGCCAAAGACCCCGATGAAGGCCTCCCAGGCATTCAGCGAGTTGGGCGCTTTCAGCATGGCGCGGTTGCGCTCCACTGTCTCGATCTCGGCCGAGATCGACGAGACGATGTTGTTGCCGATCTCGTCAAGGACGGCAAAGATGTCGTCGGGCTTGCGTTCGAACGTCTCGGCCCACACGATCCTGGCCGTGCGCACCTCGACAAGCTCCACGCTGACGACGACGCGGCCTGTCTGGCTGCGCACGGTCCCGGTGGCGACATAATCGACGTTCAGCCGCTGGCCTGCATCCTCCGGCGCGATGTTTTTTTCCGCCAGCGCAAAGACGGAGCCGCGGGCGATGACGAAGAAGTCCCTAAGCTTGGCCAGGCGGGTGATGATGTCGTGGGTCAGGCCGTCGGCCAATCCACCGCGAGGGCCACCGCGAACGCCGATGCCGGCTTCCTCGACAAACGGCATCACAGCAAGCGAAGCCTTGCACGAGGCAGCAATACTGGCATCGGGAAGCACAATTGCCGATTGGGGAACGGCGGGTACGAGTGTCGGTCGCGCCAAGCGCGTCACGCCCGGTCGTTCGCCGCGGATCGTCCGCCATACCTCACGAACGGGACCGAAATCCAGGTCCTCCGAAGCAAACAGCTCCGCCGCGGAGGCGAGATGTTCCTCGCACGCGCCGATCTGGCCGCGCCGTGCGAGCCCTGCCAGAAGAGCCGCATGCGCGCGCCCGTCGAACGGAGCGAGCTCCACCCACTTTTCCAGATGCGCAGACGTTTCGTCAGCACCTGCCGGGAGATTGTTGACGAGATGTTCCAGAATGGCGGCATGGCATGACCTGAAGCGGCGGCGCTGCGCGGTCACCCAGCTGTTGAAATGCGGGCTGCGATCGATCTCCAGCCCGTCGAGGAAATCGCCGACGAACAGTTTGGAAAGCGCTTGCAGCCGCTCCAGATCGAGTGTCTCGATTCCTGTCGCGGCGGCCGAGGCGATGTCGATCGCGTCGACGAAACTGTCGTTCAGATCAAGCGCGATCGTGTCGCCTGGCGTTTCGATCCTGCGGCGATCCGGTTCGTCGAGAATGCCCCTGAGCTTGCTGAGGCACCAGCGAAGCTCGCCCCGCGGATCGTTCGGCACATCCCATAGCAGCTCGCACAGACGGCTGCGGCCAACGGCATGCGGCGCGAGCGCCAGATAGGCGAAGAGCGCGCGCAGCTTGCGCGATGCCGGCAGCTGCACCGTGGCGCCGTCACGGATGACCGTCAGCGGCCCGAGCAGCCGCACGCAAAGCCCGGCCGCCCCGCCGTCCAGGCTCGATCGGGTGGATTCCACGTGCGTTCCCACGCTTGCTCCCACGCTGGCCAGTCGCCCTCTGTTTTATCACTGAAAGCGATAGACTGCATCCGGCAACGAATTTCCGCGCCGGATGCCGGCGTTGCCACCTCGCCGGCAAAGGAACCGTACCGCGGCAAGGTCTCGAAACCTCGCCGCCCAAGCCGCCGGTCTGTAACCGGCCCGTGACAACAGCCACGACGACAAACAGGAGGAGATCAACATGTTGCAGCAACAGAAAATCAGGACCACGGCCGGGCGTGGCCGCCTGTTCGACAGCATTCTCGACACGGTCGGCGATACGCCGGTGATCAGGATCAACAATCTCGGCCCCGATCATGTGACAATCTATGTGAAGGCCGAGTTCTTCAATCCGGCGGCGTCGGTGAAGGACCGGCTGGCGCTCAACATCATCGAGGAGGGCGAGCGCAGCGGCGCCTTGAAGCCCGGCCAGACCGTCGTCGAGGCAACCAGCGGCAACACCGGCATTGGGCTGGCCATGGTCTGCGCGCAGAAGGGTTATCCGCTGGTGGTGACCATGGCCGACAGCTTCTCCATCGAGCGCCGCAAGCTGATGCGCATGCTGGGCGCCAAGGTGGTGCTGACGCCGCGCGCCCAGAAGGGCTTCGGCATGTACATGAAGGCTGTGGAACTGGCGCAAGCCAATGGCTGGTTCCTGGCCCGCCAGTTCGAGACCAAGGCCAATGCCGCCATTCACGAGGCGACGACGGCGCGCGAGATCATCAACGATTTCGCCGGATCGCGGCTCGACTGCTTCGTCACCGGCTACGGAACCGGTGGCACCGTCGTCGGTGTCGGGCGTGTGCTGCGCCGGGAGCGTCCGGAGACCAGGATCGTGCTGGCCGAACCCGCCAACGCTCAGCTCATCGGCAGCGGCAAGGCCCAGGAGCGCGGCGCCGACGATGCGCCGGCCGCCAGCCATCCGGCCTTCGAGCCGCACCCGATCCAGGGCTGGACACCGGATTTCATTCCCAACGTCCTGCAGGAGGCGGTCGACGCCGGCTTGTATGACGAGGTGGTGCCTGTTCCCGGGCCCGAGGGCATCAAGTGGGCCAAGGCACTGGCGCAGAAAGAAGGGATTTTCACCGGCATCTCCGGCGGGGCTACCTTCGCGGTGGCGCGCCAGATCGCGGAAAACGCTGCACCCGGCTCGGTGATCCTGTGCATGCTTCCCGACACCGGCGAACGCTATATGACGACGCCGCTGTTCGACGGCATCGAAGCCGAGATGGACGCGGAGGAAACAGCGCTTTCGCGCTCGACGCCTGGCTGCCAGTTTCCGACCGAGTAACAGCGTATAGGGAGCGACGCGGATGGACGCCATGTTGAAAGCCGCTGGCACGGCTGCCGAAGAAACGCTCGATCCGGTCGACTGGGCCGAGGTTCAGGCGCTGTCGCATCGGATCGTCGACGATGCCGTCGACTATCTGCGCGATGTTCGGGAACGTCCCGTGTGGCGGGACATGCCCGCTGAGGTGAAAGCCTTTTTCGCGGAGCCCCTGCCGCGCTCGCCGCAGCCGCTTTCCCAGGTCTATGGCGAGGTTGCGCGGAATGTAATGGCCTATCCGATGGGCAACATCCATCCGCGCTTCTGGTCCTGGTATATGGGATCGAGCAATTTCACCGGGGCACTCGGCGATTTCCTGGCGGCGATCCAGGGTTCCAACCTCGGTGGCGGCAACCATGCCGCCGCGCTGATGGACAGCCAGGTCGTCGACTGGTGCAAGCAGATGATGGGCTTTCCCCAATCGGCCAGCGGCACGCTGGTCAGCGGCGGCTCGATGGCCAACATCATCGGCCTGACCGTGGCGCGCAACGTCAAGGCAGGCGTCGATGTGCGCGAGCATGGCGTCGCCGCCGTAGCAAACCCGCTGCGTTTCTACGGTTCGGACCAGCTTCACTCCTGCCATCGCAAGGCGATGGAAGCGCTCGGCCTGGGCAACCAGGCGCTTCGACGCATCCCCACCGATGCCGGATTGCGGATCGATATCGATGCCTTGCGGGCGGCGATCGCCGAGGACCGCAAGGCGGGTTTTCGGCCGGCCTGCGTAATCGGCACGGCAGGCACTGTGAACACCGGAGCAATCGACGATCTGCAGGCGCTTGCAAGTCTGGCGGCGCAAGAGGACCTCTGGTTCCATGTCGATGGCTGCATCGGCGCGCTGATCGCCATCGCGCCGGAAAATTCCTATCGCGTTGCCGGCATCGAGCACGCCCACTCCATCGCGCTCGACCCGCACAAATGGCTGCACGCCCCGTTCGAGGTCGGCTGCGCCCTGATCAGGGATGCCGCATCGCATCGCAACACGTTTGCGGTGACGCCGGAATATCTGGAGTCGACGCCGCGCGGCCTCGCCTCCGGACAATGGTTGCATGATTTTGGCCTGCAGACGTCACGCGGTTTCAGGGCGCTCAAGGTGTGGATGGCGCTGAAGGAGCACGGCATCGAGAAGTTCGGCCGCCTGATCGACCAGAACATCGCACAGGGCCTCACGCTCGGCAGGCTGATCGAGGCCGAGCCGCTGCTGGAACTGATCGCGCCACCGAACATCAACATCGTCTGTTTTCGCTACCGCGGCGACGGGCTGACGGCCGAGCAGCAGAAGGCACTCAACACCGAGATCATGCTGAGGCTGCAGGAGGAGGGCACCGCAGCCCTTTCAGATACGACGGTGCACGGCCAGCATTGCCTGCGGGTGGCGATCAACAATCACCGAACCCAGCGCGAGGACCTGGACCTGCTGGTGCGGGAAACAGTGCGCCTCGGACGAGAGATTTCAAGGCTTGGCGTCGCCAGTTGACGCCGGCTTTCCCGTTGCGCTGACCGCCGGCTGTCCGATCCGGCGACACAGACTACGCGTCGTCGAGCCAGACCTTCTCGAAATGCTGCTCCAGCGACTGGTGCTGTTCGCATCCGTGCACGCCTTTGCGGAACGTGCGGTAGACCGAGCGCCAATAGGGCTGGATGATGATGCCGGAGTCGCGCAGATTCTGTTCGATCTTGGCCATGATCTCCTTGCGTGCACCGGCGTCGGGCGTGGCCAGAGCCTTGTCGAGCAAAGCGTCGAATTCCGGATTGGCGTAAGCGCTCTCGTTCCAGGCGGCGCCGGACTTGTAGGCAAGAGCCAACACCTGGACGCCCAGCGGCCGGCCGAGCCACTCGGTGCAGGAGAAGGGATATTTGCTCCAGTCGTTCCAGAACGTCGCCGCCGGAAGCACGGTGCGTTTGACCTTCAGCCCGGCGTCGCGCATCTGCGCGGCGATGGCGTCGCCGGTGTTCTTCTGCCAGTCGACGTCGACGGAGATGAGATCGTATTCGTGGTCGGACTTGCCGGCCTCGGCAAGCAGGGCCTTGGCTTGGTCGACATCGCGCACCGCCGGCCCGATATCGGCGTATTCGGCATGCATCGGCCCGACATGGTGGTTCTCGGCCGGCTTGCCCCGGTCGTCCATGCCGATCTTCAGGATCGCGCCGTTGTCGACAGCGAGCTGGGCGGCGCGCCGTACCCTGACGTCGTCATAGGGCGGATTGCCGACATTGAAGCGCGCGACGATCGTCGAGCCGGTGGCAAGCTCCGAATTGCTCAGATCCATGGCGTCCGTCTGCGAAACCGTGTCGGCGGCCGTTTCGTGGTTGGTGTCGATCTCGCCCGATTCAAAAGCCGAGAACATGGCATTGGGATCGGAGCCGTAGTCGATCCACTGGATGCCGTCGAGGTAGAAGTCGCCTTTCCACCACGGCTTATCCTTGCGGCGGACCTCGGCGCCGACCTCGGCGTCCCATGCCACCAGTTCGCAAGGTCCAGTGGTGATCGCCAGCGCCTTCGGCGGATCGCCGTCGCCATCGTAGCTGCGGTGCATGATCAGCGCCGGATAGTCGGTCATGCCGGCGATCAGCGAAATGTCGGGCTTCGGCAGATTGAGCCGGACGGTAAAGTCGTCGACACGCTCGATGCCGCCGTCGACCGGTTTCTTGGAGGCGGCGTCGACCAGCGCCCCCATGCGCTCTGCGACCGAATTGCCGGCGACGCTGGCATCGCACCAGCGCGTAAGATTGTGGACGACGTCGTCGGCGTTGAAGGTGTCGCCGTTCGACCAGGTGATGCCCTTGCGGACGTGCAGCGTGAGCACGCGAGCGTCGTCGCTGGTCTCCCAGCTCTCGAGCAGCCACGGCTCGAAAGTGAAATCGCGGTTCCAACGCACCAGATATTCGTTGCACTGGCGGGCAACGTTGGACATTTCAACGCCGTCGAAAGTGCGCGGGTCCTTCCAGCCCTTGACGTTCATGGCGACGCGCAAGACACCGCCGCGCTTCGGCTCCTCGGCTGCCCTGGACGGGGAGGGCGCAAGGCCGCCAAGCGCCAGCGCGCCGGCGGCGCTGACGCCGAGCGCGGCCATGCTGGCGAGATATTCGCGCCGATTCATCTGGCCTTTCTTGAAGCCGTCGGCGACGGGCTCGGCCTGCGGATGCAACGCTCTGTCGGTCAACATGAACTTCATCGTCGATCCCTCCTTGTCGGTGCCCGGCCGATCGCTTCGCGGGGGCGGATGCGTTTCGCCGGTGTGCCTATGGCCATCGGCAATGATAGTGCGGGCTCTACCGGGAAAGTGTTCACGTTTCCGCAGTTGTTGTGCACTGTTCCGCAGCGGTGGAAGTGGAGCTTGCGCTGCTGGGGGCGCGAAGGATCGCCAGCCTTTGAGTCCCGAATGGCTGCTGCGATTTCCCGCCAGCGGGGAACTCGACGTCAATACGGCCACTCGCCCTTGCCGAGCGTCGCGATGGCGGCGACGATGCGCGTGAACGCTTCGCCGGCCCGTGGCACGGTTTTGCGGGCGCGCAGGAAACTGTGCACGAGGCGCGGTTCCTCGTGCCACCAGGAGCGGCCGCCAGCGGCGAGGATGCGGTCGCGATAGGCCTCGCCGTCCGATGACAGCGGATCGCATTGCGCTGATATGACGACCGTCGGCGGCAGGCCGGAGAAATCGGTGTCGCGCAGCGGTGAGAAGGTCGGATCGTCTGGTGCCTGTGCCTTGCCGGAACGGACCTGACGGTAGAATTCGATGTCACTGAGCGTCAGCAGCGGCGCTTCGGCGTGCTCGACATAGGAGCCGGCGCTCTCATCGCTGCCCAGCTCGGGATAGATCAGCACCTGGCCGATTGCGGGGCGAGCGTGGCGGCGCGCCGCGTGCGCGACCGCGGCGGCGAGATTGCCGCCGGCGCTCTCACCGCACAGCACGATCGGCAAGGCCGTTGTCGCCGCCGCCCATTCGAACACCGCCAGCGCATCGTCGAAGGCGGCCGGATGCAGGTGTTCGGGCGCCAGACGGTAGTCGGCGGACAAGACTGCGAAGCCGGTGCCGGCGCAGATCTCGGCGCAGATGTCGTCATGACTGTCGAGCCCGCCGAGCACGAAGCCGCCGCCGTGATAATAGACGACCATCGCCTGCGGTGCCTTGCCCGCCAGATGGTAGCGCCGGACAGGGATCGCATGGCCGCCGGCGGCAACCGTGCCGTCGCTGGCTTCGACACCTGCAGGATAGCCTCGGTGGAACGCCCGGCACATCGTGTCATAGAGCGCCCGCTGCTGGTCGACCGGCAGGTCCATTTCGGGCGGATACCATGCGTTGACCCGGTCGACATAGGTCCACAGCGCCGGCTCGAGCAGCGTCGCGTATTTTCCCCGGTTTGCTGTCTCGGGCTTTTCGGCGTCACTGACCATCGCCATCCGCTCCCACCAAATCCCCTGGGAGCGTCAGAGCTCGCCGTAAAGGCGGGCCGCGTTTTCATAGGTGAAGCGCAAAGGCACCGAACCTACGACCTGCCATGCATCGACCGTCTCACCTGCCATCAATCGGCACGCGCCCTCGGTGGTGGTGACGGCGCCGCCATAGAGCCGGTTGGCAAGGTTGAGGATGGCTGTCTGGTGCATTGCCGTGCTGCCGCTGCCGCACGCATCCTTGACCAGCAGCACGCGAAAGCCTGATGACACTGCATCCCTGACGGTGGCGTCGATGCAGGCCTCGGTCCACACGCCGGCAACGACCAGCCACTCGATCCCTTTGGCCTTGAGCCGGCCCGCGGCAGGGCCTGCACCGAGGGCGCTGGCCTCAGTCTTGACCAGCATCATCTCGCCGGCGACCGGCGCCACTTCGGGACAGATCGCGGTGAGCGGATCGTCCTTGTCGGAGAAAGCCGACCTGCCATTCGCATCGACCGGATGGAACCGCCGCGCCTCCTTGGTAAGATCGACGATATAAGCCGAATGGTAGAGCAACACTTTGTTGGACCGCGCCGTTGCCTGCAGGCGTTGGACGTTGGCGAGAATGTCGCCAAAACCCTCGACGAGATAGCGCTTGTCCTGCCGATGCTCCTCCTGGAGGTCGACGAAGACCGCGGCCACCGTGCCGCGCTCGATCGAGACCGGGCCTTTCATTCAAACCTGCCTGTCAAGAAAGTCGTCCTCATAGGGAAAGCGCGACAGAAGCTCGGTGCCGGTCTCGGTGACCAGGATCTCGTCCTCGAGCTTGACACCCTCGCGTCCGCCTTTCTCGCCGATATAGCTCTCGACGCTGACCACCATGCCGGGCACGACAAAACCGTCGCGGCCATAGATCTCGTAGTCCATGGCGTGCGCGATGAACGGCGTCTCGCCATGCATGCCGACGCCGTGCATGACCGACGTATAGCGCTGGTCGACGAAGCGGTCCGGGATCTTCCAGGCCTTTTCGGCAATCTCGCGAAACGCCATGCCCGGCTTGACGATCGAGATGTTGTGCTGAACCTGGTCGTGGGCCATGCGGTAAAGCGATTTCTGATAATCGGTCGGCTTGCCCGGCCCACAGCGGAAGGTGCGCGAGAAGTCCGAATAATAGCCGTAGCAGCCGATCGTATCGGTATCCAGCGCCAAAAGTTCGCCCGGCCTGATCTTGCGGCCGCTCGCCTCGTTGAACCACGGGTTGGTGCGCTGGCCCGAGGTGAGCAGGCGGGTTTCGATGAACTCGCCGCCCTGCCGGATCACCTCGTGATACATGATGGCGAACAGATCGTTTTCGGACACGCCGGGCTTGATCGCCTCGCGCACCGCATAGACGGCGGCCTCGGCGCCGGCCATCGACACCTGCAGGCATTTGACCTCTTCCGGCGTCTTGACCGCGCGCACCGCCAGGATTTCGCCCTGGCAATCCCTGATCTCGCAACCGCGCTTTTCCAGCGCCAGCGCCTGCAAATGACCACAGCGATCGAGGCCGAGCTTCATCGAGCCGCCGCCATGCGTTTTCAGCAATTCGGCGATCTCGTCGGCGAACGGGCCTGCTGTTTCGTCGTCGCGGCCCGAGACGGAGGACCAGACCAGCTTGGACGGACGCGCCTCGTCGATCGTGTCGAGCACCATGGAGACATGGTAGCTTTGCGGATATTCGAACAGCACGATCGGCCCTGATGTCGGGATGAAGAAATAGCGCGTCGAGTTGCGCAGGAAATAGCCGAACATATTGCGTGAGCCGGTGGCGTAACGCTGGTTGTAGGGGTCGAATAGCACGACGCCGCCATAGCCGGCCTCGCGCATCCAGGCGCGCAACCTGGCCAGCCGTCCCTTGCGCAGCGCGTCCGCGTCGATGAAGGACGGCTCGGTGTCGGACAGCCACATGCCGCCGGCCGGGTCGGACGCCGCCGGGTGGCGCATGCGGTCCTTGAAATCCACGTCCTCGGTGCTGTCGGGGTCAAAAACGACAATGCTCATGGGTGCCTCCTGGAAGCGGAGAAGATGAGCCATGCCTTGCGCTGAGGCTGTGCGGGATACCGCAGATGTTGTGCTGGATGCCGCAGAGACGCCGGAGGGACAGCACCCCCCTCTGGCTTGCGGGGGAGATGGCCGGCAGGGCCAGAGGGGGGTGGAAAGGAACTCGGCAAGGCGCGCCTGGTGCGACGACGCCCTAACGCCTCCGCGCCACCTTCGGCGCATGCCCATGCTCCTCTCTGAACGCCCGGGCAAAACTCGACATCGAAGCAAAACCGCAGGCCAGCGCCACGTCGCGCACCATCAGCGTCGAATGCGCCAAGAGATCAGCGGCGCGCTTCAGCCGCAGGCGGCGGTAATAGCCGTTGGGCGAGATGCTGAGCTCGGAGCGGAAATTGCGTTCGAGCTTGTCGGAGGACACCCCGAGCCTCTCCGCCAGCTCCGTCATGCCCAGGCGCTCCTCCACCGCATCCTCCATGATGGCGATGGCCGAGAGAACCAGTTCGTTCTGGACGCCGGTACGTAAGCGCAGCGGCATCAGCTTGCGGTCGACGCTGGAGCGCAGCGGGCTGTGCACGAACCATTCGGCGACGCCGGCCGCGAGCTCGGCGCCATAATCGTTGGTGATGATCTCCAGCATCATGTCGAGACTGCCGACGCCGCCGGCCGAGGTGAAGCGCTTGCGGTCGATGACGTAGAGATCGCGCCTGAGCTCGATGTCCGGAAACGCCTCGGTGAAGGCCGCCTGGCTGGTCCAGTGCAAGGTGCAGGCATGGCCGTCGAGCAGGCCGGCCCGCGCCAAAAAGAAGGCGGCATCGGCCACCGCGCCGATATGGGCGCCACCGCGCAGGCTCTTGCGGATCCAGCTCACGGCATCGTCGGCGACAAGATGATCGGCATTGCCGCCCGAACAGACGACGATACGATCAACCTTCGGCGCATCGCCGGCGAAAAAGCCGGGCTGGATGACGACGCCGTTCGAAGCCTCGACCGGCCCTGCGGCGGCGCCGACAATGATCCAGCGATAGCAGTCTTTTTTCGCGAGCACATTGGCCGCGCGCAACGGCTCGATCACCGAACTGAACGCCATCATCGGAAAGCCGGGGAAGACCAGCACCGCGAAGGTGAGGGGGGTGTCTGGGGGCTTTGGCTGGTCGCGCTCACGAATAGTCATGACTTCAACCGTGCCGTCGGCAATTGCAGTGAAGGCCACAATTCTGCCCCTCAACCCTCTGCCGGAACCTTCTCCCCGTGAGGGACGGGGAGAAGGGGCTTGGCCACAAAGCTGGGGCAGCGCCAACGTCGAAGCGGTTGCCTGGCACGCGTCCCCCCTTCAGCTCGCCAGCGCTTGATCAAGATCCGCAATCAGATCGTCGCCATCCTCGATCCCGGCCGACAACCGCACCAAAGAATCGGAAATCCCGATCTCCGCCCGCTTTTGCGCCGGGATCGAGCCGTGCGTCATCAGCGCCGGGTGCTCGATCAGGCTTTCGACGCCGCCAAGGCTTTCGGCCAGCGTGAACAGCTGCGTGTGTTCGAGGAAGCGTTTTGTCCCCGCAAGATCGCGGTCGAGCTCGACCGTGATCATCCCGCCGAAGGCATGCATCTGCCGCCTGGCGATTGCGTGCTGCGGGTGGCTGGGAAGACCGGGATAGATGACGCGGCGGATGTCGGGGCGGCTCTCCAGCCAGTGCGCGATCTTCTGGCCATTCGACGAATGACGCTCCATCCTCAGCGCCAGCGTCTTGAGGCCGCGCAGCGCCAGGAAGCTGTCGAACGGGCCTGATATGGCGCCGATAGCGTTCTGCAGGAATTTCAGGCGGTCGGCGAGATCCTTGTTATCGCCGACCACGGCGACGCCGCCGACCATGTCGGAATGACCGTTGAGGTATTTCGTCGTCGAGTGGACTGATATGTCGATGCCGAGCTCCAACGGCCGCTGCAGATAGGGGCTGCAGAAGGTGTTGTCGGCGACCGAGAGCACCCCCTTGCGCCTGGCCAACGCGGCAACGCTTTCGAGGTCGACGACACGCAGCAGCGGGTTGGTCGGCGTCTCGACCCAGAGCATTTTCGTTTCCGGGCGGATCGCCGCTTCGACCGCGGCAAGATCGGTGAAGTCGACGAAGTCGACCTGGAGGTTGGCCGAGCGCTTACGCACCCGCTCCAGCAGCCGGAAGGTGCCGCCATAGATGTCGTCGGTGGCGACGATGTGGGCGCCTGAATCGAGCAGTTCGAACACGGTGGCGATCGCCGCCAGCCCCGAAGCGAAGGCGAAGGCAGCGGTGCCGCTTTCGAGATCGGCCACCGCGCGCTCGAAGGCGAAGCGGGTCGGATTCTGGCTGCGGGCATATTCGAAGCCCTTGTGCACGCCCGGACTCTGCTGGCCATAGGTCGAGGTCGCGTAGATCGGCACCATCACCGCGCCCGTGGTCGGGTCGTGGCTCTGGCCGCCATGGATCGTGCGCGTCGAGAAGGCCAGACGGTTCCTGCCCGATACGGTTGCTTTTATGGTCATCGTGCGCGGCGCCTCAGATGGTTGATCAGGTCGATGCGGGTTATCAGGCCGATGAACTCGTCGCCGTCGAAGACGATGGCGACCTCGTTGCGGTCGAACACCGGCAGCAGCGCGTCCAGCGTCTGGCTGGCCTGCAGCGTGTGCAGGGTGGAGGTCATCGCCGTGCGGACCGGGGCCTTGAAACGGTCCCAGCGGCTGTCATAGGGGCCTTCGACATGGGCGAGGATATCGCTTTCGTCGACGATGCCGACCAGCCTGCCCTCATCCAGCACCGGCAGCTGCGAAACGTCCGAACGGCGCATGCGGCCATAGGCGTTGAGCAGGCTTTCGTCGGGGCCGACAAACACGGTGTCGCCGGTGCGGTGCGAGCGCATCACCAGATCGCGCAGATCGCCATGCTGCTCCTGCTCGGCCAGACCCTGCTCGGCCAGCCAGAAATCGTCGAAGACTTTCGACAGGTATTTGTTGCCGCTGTCGCAGACGAAGGTGACAACCCGTTTCGGCACGGTCTGCTCGCGGCAATAGCGCAAGGCTGTCGAGAGCAACGTGCCGGACGACGAGCCGGCCAGGATGCCCTCCTTGGAAAGCAGGTCGCGCACCGCCAGCATGCTCTGCTTGTCGGGGATGGAGTAGGCCTTTTTGACCAGCGACAGATCGGCATTGGGCGGGACGAAATCCTCACCGATGCCTTCCACGGTCCAGCTTCCGGCCTCTATCATCTTGCCGGTCTTGATCAACGGCGCCAGCACGGAGCCGACCGGATCGGCGAGAATCATCTCGGTCTTCGGCGAGACATCAGCGAAATAGCGGCCAAGCCCGGTCAGCGTGCCGCCGGAGCCGACCCCGACGACTACCGCATCGACGTCGCCGTCGAGCTGTTGAAAGATTTCCGGACCGGTCGTGGTTTCGTGGGCCAGCGGATTGGCCGGATTGGCGAACTGGTTGGCGTAGAAGGCGCCGGGCAGCTCGGCTGCGATCTTCTCGGCCATGTCCTGATAATATTCCGCGTGACCCTTGCCGACATCGGAACGGGTCATGCGCACTTCCGCGCCGAGAGCGCGCAGATGCTGGATTTTTTCGCGCGACATCTTGTCGGGCACGACCAGGATGATGCGATAACCCTTGGGGATGCCGACCTGGGCGAGGCCAAGGCCGGTGTTGCCGGCTGTTGCCTCGACAATAGTGCCGCCGCGCTTCAGCTTGCCCTGCTTTTCGGCGGCGGCGATCATCGACAGCGCGATACGGTCCTTGATCGAACCGCCGGGATTCTGGCTTTCGAGCTTGATGAACAGACGGCACTTGCCGATGTCGAATTTTGTCAGCTCGACGATCGGCGTCTGCCCGATCAGGTCGAGAACCGATGCATAGGGCGGGCGCAGGCGGGACATTGCGCTGTCCGAGGGGGGACTGCCCAAGGGGGCACTGTCGGGTGCGGCGATCTTATGCTTGCTCATATCAGATGCTCCATGGTCAAGCGACCGCCTTGGGCAGGCTGTCAGCCTATCTTCTTTTCCAGCCGTTTGCAGTCTGAAAGAAGATAGATCGTGCCAATACAATGGCCAGACGGGGAATGGGATTCCGGCTATCGGCCACAGACGCACCCTCGTGCAAATCGCTGCAGGGGCCGCGGGACAGCGCCCCTCCTAACCCAACAATCGTTTGCTCAGTCGCGCGCACTGGACGCGGATATCCGGAATGGCGTCGATTTCGAAGAAGGTGCCACGCGTCAGCGGCCCGACCGCGAGGATCTTTGCTGTTACGGTGTCGTCGCTGGCGATGACCTCGCAATCGTCGGTCACGTCGAGGCCAAGGCGCAGCGGATCCGGCCGGGCCAGCCCGCGATCGACCAGCGACCGCACCACGTTGTTCGACGTGGTCGAAATGTCCCTGGCGATGCCGGTGCAATCGTAGATGCGGGCGACATCGACCGTTTCGAGACGCTGCGTATGGCGCGACTGGACTTGCACGGTGAATCCGTCGCCCGCCGCGATGCCGACCACGCGCCCGGCGACAAGCCGGATGCGGCCCGCTTGAACCGCCTCGGTGACACGGGCGTAGACCTGTGGCGCCATGCGATGGCGGTGGATATCCCACCACGCCTTAGTGTGCTCGACAAAGCGGCGCTTGGCGGAGGATGGCCAGTTTTGCCAGATTTTCTGGTTGAACGGCCTGAGGCCGTCGACGACATCACGCCAGTCGATGCCGGCCTTTTGGTTTTCCCGGATCAGGTCGCGGAACCAGCCGACAAAATAGGAAAGCTGGGTGCCAAGCGGAATGTCGGCGACGTCGAGCTTGATCGGATTGCCCTTGCGATGCGGCGACGGCAGCAGGCCGCGCCGCGACACCGCAACGATCTCGCCGCGATGACCGCGTTGTTCGAGCGACAGGAAGGCATCGACCATGCTCAGGCCGGTGCCCAGCACGAGGACGCGGCTGTCGGGATCGAGCGCGGTGTCGGCCTCCGATCCCATCCTGATCGCGTGGCCCTGGCCGGCGCCCGGCTCCTCGTCATGTCCGGTCGCCAGCACGGCAAGATGGGCGACGATGCTGGTGCCGTTCGCCAGCACCACCTCCACCCCGGACGCGGTCGGCGAGATCGACAGGCTTTCCTCGCGGATCAGACGCAGGCGTCCCGTCTCGCGGGCCTCGAGCTCGTCCAGCAGTTCCTTCAGGTAGCGGGCATAGACGCTACGCGGCGCGTAGACAGGCGCCTGCTCGGGGGTTGCCAGACCGCGTTCAAGCAGCCAGCGCCAGAAATTGCCGGGGTCGTCGGCATAGGCGCTCATACCGGCCGCGCTGACATTGAGCACATGCGCCGACAGCAGCGTGGAATAGGCGATGCCCTGTCCGAAATGCGGACGCTTCTCGATCAGCGTGACGCGGAGATCGGGATTGGGCGATTTCAACAGATGCGCAGCAAGGACGACGCCGCTGGCGCCGCCGCCGACAATGATGATCGAATTTGGGATGATCGAATTTGCGCCCGGTCATGTCCGCACCCGCTGCCTTGGCCGCTTCGCCGATCGTTGCCGGCTCAGGGGTTGCTGGTTCAGGCCTGGATCTTCAACGCAACCGAAAGGTCGTCGCCGCTGGCGATATCGCGCATCTCGGCGAGGCTGCGCTGATCCAGCACCTCGGCGATCGCTTGCCGGACCTCCAGCATCAGATGTCGGACTTGGCATGTCGCCTCGTTGCAGTCTTCACAGCGCTGATACTGGGTGCGGCTGGCGCAGGGAATGGGGGCAAGCGGCCCGTCGAGCACGCGCACGACATGGCCGACTTTGATCTCATCCGCCGGCCGCGCCAGGCGATAGCCGCCCTCCTTGCCCTTGCGGCTCTGGACGAAACCGGCATTGCGCAATTCGCCCAGGATGGCGTCGAGAAATTTCTTCGGGATGTTGTTTCCGGTGGCGATGTCGTTGACGAAGGCGAGCTGTCCAACCGGCAGCCGCGCGAGATGGATGAGCGCCTTGAGGCCGTATTTGCCCTTTTTCGTGAGCATAGACCGAACGTTTCTCTGTCATGCGATGGCACAGGGCCACCGGTTGCGAAACGCCTGGCATGCGTCCCCACCGCGTCCAAGCTTACATGACACATAAATTCTAGTGACATGATATACAAGCCGAGTGCCGTTGATTTTGCTTCGTTTTCAAGTCGCCGCGGCCATTTTAACGGACGTTTGTGACCTTGAGGGTACAGCGACATCCGGGCGGCCGCGATATGGAGCGCTCATCGTCCTCTCCAATTTCTGTAATGTCGATAAGACTACTATACTTAACTTCGAATACAGGAACCAATTTTCAAATCCTCGGCCAACCGCAGCATGGATTTGCCGAAGGAGGGCGTAAACGAGAAATGCTTGTTTGGAGCGGGCCACACGTTCGCCAGTCGACCCGAACGCGGCGAAGTATCAGCGTGGCACCTGGCCCCGGATCAGCGCCCACTCCAATGTGAATGTCAGGTGCGCGAACGGTTCGCCCAGACCAGTCCGGCCAAGCCGACCAGCGCGGTGACGATACCTATATAGAGCCATTGCGACTGGCCGGTCATGAAGCTGCCGCCGACGAGGCCGATGCCTTGCAGCGACCAGAGCGTACCGATGGCGAGCACAACCAGCGCCAGCAGATTCTTGATCAATCGCATTGTCGGAATTTCCTCCCCAAGTCGATCGTCAGTTGCGCCTTGGTCGCGATGACAAAGCGCAAGGAAGCGTATCGATCGCTCTCGCATCTACTTGCATAGTAAGGCCAGATCTTGCCGGAAAACATCCCGGTGCTGGTGCGAAGGCCACCACAGATACATCGGCGTGGCTCCCAACATTCCTGACAAACTGTTTCCTGTCGACTCCAAACGTGTACTGTAGTCATGGAACCGCCAGACGATTGCCGCATTTCGTGCCACATTCGATCCATAACGGCTGGGGTCTGTCAAACGGAGCCATTCCCCACAGATGAAGAAACCCAACCAGACCACGCTTGTCGCGGTGACGATCGCGGCTGGCCTGATGGTCGGCGCATCCGCCTCCCCTGCCGCCGCTCAATGTGGCCGCGCCTCCTGGTACGCGCTGCACTCGAAGACCGCTTCCGGCGAACGGATGAACCCGTCGGCATTGACCGCCGCGCACCGCACCTTGCCTTTTGGTACAAAGCTGAAGGTCACCAACCGCAACAACGGCCGCAGCGTCGTGGTGCGCATCAACGACCGCGGCCCGTTCATCAAGGGGCGCGTTATCGACCTGTCGAAGGGCGCCGCCAGGCGGCTCGGCTTCATCAGCTCGGGCCATACCGCCGTGTGCACAGACCGCCTTTGATAAACGGTTTCCGGTCTCGGCCCGGACACTCGCGCTCCAGTGTATAGCCCGGAATCTTGGTTCCGGAAGGGAGCAGGCGCCGATTCAAGTGTTGGAGCGCCCTTTGCGCGCCCAGGAAGACGCGCGGCGCTCCCAATGCATTCGCAACCGCACACTGAGCCGGCTCTCACCGCTCAAGACCGGTTTTCAACGTCTTGGACGAAAGAATGACCATAAATCACATCACTTGACGTATTGCATCGCAGCAATTTGTTGCTACCTTCCCCGCGAGACATTCAAGGCTCGGCGCTGCCCGTCGTCCCTTCGGTCGCAGCAGCGGGGTTCTCGATGTTCTACCAATTCTACGAATTGAACCACGCCGCCTTGCAGCCGGCACGGCTCTATGCCGACGCGACGCGGATGTTCTACACCAACCCGCTCAATCCTTTTTCGCACACGCCCTGGGGCCGCTCGGTCGCGGCAACGGCCGAATTGTTCGAGCGCACGACGCGCCGCTACAGCAAGCCGCAATTCGGCCTGACGAAGACCGTGGTCGACTGGAAAAACGTCGATGTCACCGAAAAGACGATGTGGTCGCGGCCCTTCTGCAATCTGCTCCGTTTCGAGCGGGCCGTTCCCGCCGGCCGCCGGCCTGATCCGAAGCTGCTGATCGTGGCGCCGATGTCCGGCCACTATGCGACGCTGCTGCGCGGCACGGTCGAGGCGATGCTGCCCCATGCCGACGTGCACATCACCGACTGGGTCGATGCCCGCATGGTGCCGCTCAGCGAGGGCAGCTTCGACCTCGACGACTATATCGACTACATTGTCGATATGCTGCATGCGCTAGGCCCCGACACCCACGTCATGGCGGTGTGCCAGCCTTCTGTGCCGGTGCTGGCGGCGGTGGCGCTGATGGAAACGCGGGGCGACCCGTTCGTCCCTTCGACGATGACGCTGATGGGCGGGCCGATCGATACCCGCCGCAATCCGACCGCGGTCAACCTTCTGGCCGAGGAAAAGGGCATAGATTGGTTCCGCGACAACGTCATCATGCAGGCGCCCTGGCCGGTGCCGGGTTTCGGCCGCGAAGTCTATCCCGGCTTCCTGCAGCTTTCGGGCTTCATGAGCATGAACCTCGACCGCCACATCATCGCTCACAAGGACTTCTTCATGCATCTGGTAAAGCATGATGGCGACAGTGCCGAGAAGCACCGTGATTTCTATGACGAGTATCTGGCGGTGATGGATCTGACAGCGGAGTTCTACCTGCAGACGGTCGACACCGTGTTTGTCCGCCACGCCTTGCCCAAAGGCGAGATGACGCATCGCGGCATGGCCATCGATCCCTCCGATATCCGCAATGTCGCCCTGTTCACGGTCGAGGGCGAGAACGACGACATTTCCGGCCTCGGTCAGACCCAGGCCGCACACGATTTGTGCGTCAACATCCCCGCGGACAGGCATGCCCACTATGTGCAGCCGGCGGTCGGCCATTACGGCGTCTTTAATGGCTCGCGCTTCCGCTCCGAAATCGTGCCGCGCATCGTAGACTTCATCACCAGCTATGGCCGCCGGACCCGCGTTGCGGTGAAGCCGAAGCTGGTCCGCACCGCCAAAAAGTAGGCGGGTCTTGTGCCCGTCCAGTCGATCTGTTGCACAATAGCCGCTTTCCCGACCGTCCGGGTAACCATGTCGCAAATCTGGCCGTTTGCATAATTGACATGGGCTGTAGATCGCCCTTAACCTTTCGTTAATAAAAAACAAGGGTGAGCGGGGACAATGATTTCCTCAATGTTGGCGCGAAAGCTGCGCGTGTGCGGGGTAGCCGGGCTGGTGATTTCGGGAGGCTGGGCGACGGCGGCTTCGGCGGCCGGACCAATGGCAACCGGCGGCCCGACATCGCAACCGATCGGCCATTACGATTTCTGCAAGACCAACCCGGCCGAATGCTCGATCCGCCCGGGCAATCTCGCCCCCGCCACCATGACCGGTGCACTCTGGCGCAAGATCCTCAGTGTCAACGCCAAGGTCAACGCCACGGTCAAGGCGATGAGCGACTATGACATTTACGGCAGGGACGAGGTTTGGGCCTATCCTGTCAAGGGCATTGGCGACTGCGAGGACTATGTCCTGGAAAAGCGCCGCGAATTAAACCGCATGGGCGTGTCCTACGCCAATCTTCTGATGACCGTTGTGCGCAAGCCCGACGGCGAGGGCCATGCAGTGCTGACGGTGCGCACAAGCAAGGGCGACTACATCCTCGACAATCTGAACGAAAAGGTCCGCTCATGGGACCGGACCGGATACCGCTTCCTCAAGCGGCAGGCGACCGACAATACCGGCCGTTGGGTCTCGATCCGTGATGGCCAGCAGGTTCTGGTCGGCGCGGTCCAGTAACAGGCGTTACTTTGGCTGTTTCAGCGCGGCGCGGATCGATGCGGTGATGCGGCGAAGCTCCGCTTCGTCAAGTTTTTCGATGTTTTCGGCCAGAAGATTGGCAAGCTCGGTAGCGGCTGGGGTGAGGCCCGACGTGTCGAGCTTTACCCGTGGGTGCGAGGTCTCGGCCAGCCGCGCGAGTTCTTCCGCATCGTCCCATATGACGTTGAAATAGCCGATGATCTTCTGGATCAACGTCCATGTCGGTGCACCACGGCGCCCATGCTCCAGCGCCGACAGGTAAGCGGCGCTGACGCCGATAGCCTCGGCCATGGCCTTCTGACTGACGCCACGTTCGCTTCGCAATGCGCGAAGCTTTTCGCCGAACGGGGTCACAAGCGCAACCTCATGCCGCGCATCCTCATGGGCGCGCCCGCCGCAGGCGGACATAGAGCGCGCCCGAGCCGCCATGGTTGCGAGCGGCATGGTCGTGGCTGGAGACGAGTGGCCTGAATGCGGGTGTCGACAGCCAGGCCGGCACGGCGCGCCGCAAGACGCCGTCGCCGCCCGACGAGGACCCTTTGCCGGTGATGACCAGCACGTAGCGGATGCCGCCGGCATGCGCCCGGTGCAGGAAGGAAAACAGCAGCGAATAGGCTTCGTCCTGGGTCAGGCCATGCAGATCGACACGGCCTTCTATCGGCAGCCGGCCTTTCGACAGTTTTTCCAGCGTCGGCTCATCAAGCGCATGCGAAACATGCTGCGTCTTTGCCTTTGCCGCCGCAGCAGGAGCCATGGCCTGGACACGCGGCGGTGGCTTGATCTCGTCACCGACATCCGGGCCGATGTCGGGACTGTCGATGGCGGCCCTGCCCTTCAGTGGCTTGGCCGTGCGCGCCACCAGGTTCCAGAGGACCCGGTCGTCCTCGCTCAGCCTGTCGACGCGCCGGGTCATCGCCCCGCTCCCGGAACAAGCGGACGCGGTATCAGCGCATAGAAATCGGCAGGGTTGCGGACAACACCGGCGATATCGCCGGCTGCATCGCCCGTTCCGGCGAACAGGTCGCCGCGGGCCGGCCCGGTGATGGCCGAGCCGGTGTCCTGCGCGATCATCAGCCGCCGGAACGGTTTTCCGTCGAAAGCGGTCAGCGACGGCCCATTGATGTAAAACGGCGTGCCGAATGTATGGAGCAGACGGTCGACAGCGACGGAGCGGCCCCGCGTCAGCGGCACCTTGGCGGCGGCGATCGGGCCAAGTTCCGGGTCGTCGACCCCCATCTCGCGGAAGAAAATATAGGAGCGGTTGCGCCACAGGATCTCGTCCATGCGATCCGGATGCGCTTTGAACCAGGCGCGGATCGACTGCATGGTCACCTTTTCCAGCGGGATCTCGCCTAGCTCGCTCAGGATCTGGCCCGGCCCGGTGAAACGCTGGCCGGATTTGGCGGCATAGGTGACGCGGCAAAGCCGGCCATCAGTCATGATGAGCCTGGCTGCACCCTGGACATGGACGAAGAAAGCGTCGACCTTGTCGGCGAGCCAGGCGATTTCCAGACCCTTGCCGGCCACAGCTTTGCCAGCGAGGGCCCCGCGCTCGATCTCGCCGCGGTCGAAATACTCGACCGGTCCGTTCGGCGTGGCGCGGCCGAAGGCGAGATAGGGATCCATACCGGGCGGCCGGTTGGCGTCGTCGATGTCGACGAGATCGGCTGGGCGCGACAGCAGCGGCACCGTAAATCGTTCGGTTCGCACCGGTGAAGCGTCGACCACGGGTTCATAGAAGCCGGTGACGAGGCCGGCGCCTCCGTTTTCCGCTCTTATGTGTGCCGGGATGAAATGGCGCTCGAAGAAGGCGCGGGCTTGCGCTCGGTCCGTTGGCGAAGCGGTGCGGGCTGCAGCGTAAGCCTCGGTGAAGGCGTTGAAGTCGATACCGAGCCCGCCGGAACGATAGGGCTTGGTCAGGACATAAAGGGCCGAGCGGCGAAAGGCGGCGAAGGCTTGAAGATGGTCATCCTCATCCCAACCGGGCAGATCGCCAAAGGACTTTTCACTGAACGCCTGAGAAAGCGACACGACAGGCCTCGCCGCCGTCCAGTTCAGTCTTCTTCTTCGGTGGCGACGAGCTTCCAGTTCGGGTCGCGCGAGCGCGTGTCGCGGGCAAAGGTCCAGACGTCCTTGACCTCGGCGACGGTTTCAGGATCGCCGTCAATGACGGCGCCGGCCTTGTCGCGCGTCGCTGAGATCAGTTCGCTGACGATGCGCAGCGTGATATGCGCCTCGCCGCCCTTCATCTCGGCGGAAACGATGTCGGCCTTGTCGATGCCGACGAAGGAGGACTGGATCTTTTCCGATTTCGCCTCGCGGTCGCCGATGGCCGCGACAAAGCCGTCATAGACCTCGCGCGACAACAGGTTCTTCAACGTCTTGCGGTCGCCATCGGCATAGGCCATGACGATCATCTCATAGGCCATCTTCGCGCCATCGACGAAGGTCTTCGGGTCGAATGACGGATCATTGTCCTTGATCGTCCGCAGGCCCTTGTTGAGATCGGTGTCAGGTTTGGCGAAGGCGTCGATCGCCGCGTAGGCGTCGACTGCCGGCTCTCCCGGCGCTCGCTTGCGCGGCAGCGAGACCACGTTCTCGGATTTCTGGGCAGCGTCCTCGCGCGTCCGGCCCGCCGTATAGGGGTCGAAGGGCGGACGTTCGCTGCCGGTGCGGCGGCCGAGCACATTGCGCAGCTGGAAAAAGATCACAACCGCCGCAACCAGAAAGAAAATCGTGCCGAAGTCGAAGAATCCCATATCTTCCGCCAATCAATCCCTACTCCGGCCGGACCGCCCGGCTGGCAAATAGCCGCGGTCGCATAGCGTTCAACATTCAAAGCATATAGAACGCAAGCTGCAATCATTCAAATCAAAGGCAGGCATACCTATCTAAAAGGTCCAGTGCCAGCGGCGATTGCTCGCCGGCCGGCAAAACATGGAAACGATCGGTCAAGATTTGCGTATTTCGCTGCTTCCCCTGTTCATCATCGCGCTTCCGCTTCTGGAGATCGCCGGTTTCGTCATTGTCGGCCGCCAGGTCGGCGCACTGGCGACGGTTGGTCTGGTGCTGGCTTCGAGCATAGCCGGTGCGCTATTGTTGCGACACCAGGGCTTCGGCGTCATGACCCGGGTGCGTGCCGAAATGGACGCCGGCCGCGACCCAAGCCGCCAGCTCGCGCATGGCGCCATGATCGTGCTGGCAGCGATCCTGCTCATCATTCCCGGCTTCATCACAGACATTTTCGGCATTCTGCTGTTCCTGCCACCGATCCGCGACCTTGCCTGGCGCCTGCTGAAAGGCCGCATCGTGCTGGCGACCGATTTCGGCGCCGGCGGGTTCCGGGCAAGGCCCCGCGACAAGATCATCGATCTTGACGACAGCGACTATTCGCGCGACGACAACTACCGGCGCGGACCGGATCACAATTCTCCCTGGCGCCGCCTCAAGGACGAGTAGGTCGGACCCAGAGGCGGGTAGTAGACCTCGCGACGATCGAAACAAATTGATACAGGCCTTGATGAAACACCAATGGCAGCTCTGCTACGGTGTCATCTATGGAAGAGCTGACTGGCATATATGATCGAGATGACGGCTGGGCGATCTCTCCACCCCGTGCCAGGGCCATGGATGCCGACGTGCTCAGCGAGCTCGCTCCGCACTTTGAAAACTGGGATGAGGCAAACCTTCATGCCGCACTAATGGTTCGCCGCGGCAAGCTCGTTTGCGAGCGCTGCTTCACGGGCGAGGACAGGGCCTGGGCAACTTCTCTCGACGCGTCACATACCATGCCGGCCTCAGACATGATCTGCGTTCGATCACCAAGAGCATCACGTCACTGCTCTTCGGTATTGGCGTTGATCGAGGATGGATCAACGACCTGGACGAACCGGTCTTTTCATTCTTCCCTGAATACGCCGATCTGAACACGCCGGATAAGGCGCGGATCAATCTTCGGCACCTCCTTACGATGTCGGCGGGGTTCGCGTGGAACGAGGACCTCCCCTATAGCAATCCGGCAAACAGCGAACGGCGGATGATCGATGCTCCCGCCCCCTATCGCTATGTGCTTGAACAGCCGATCAACCGGCCACCCGGTGCAGCCCATTGCTACAATGGCGGCCTGACCGCTCTTCTCGCCGCGATCCTGGAGAAAAGATCAGGTTACCCGCTCGATATCCTCGCCAAGGAGACGCTGTTTGAACCTCTCGGCATCCAGGATGTCGAATGGATACGCTACGCGGACGGCACGCCGAACGCTGTGTCGGGACTCCGCATGCGCCCTCGTGATCTTGCCAGAATCGGCCAGCTTGTTCTCGACCGGGGCATGTGGAAGGGCAGGCCGATTATCTCGGCGGCATGGATCGACGAGTCGACCAGCCCTCATGTGAACGGTGCAGGCCTGTTTTTTTACGGTTTCCAGTGGTGGCTTGGCCGGTCACTTGTCAATCGTCAGGAGATCAGGTGGATCTCTGCGGTCGGGTACGGCGGCCAGCGCCTGTATATTGTGCCAAGCCTGGACTTGGTGGTGGTGGTCATGGCGGGGTTGTACGACAACCCGTTTCTCCAGTCGATGGTCGGAGAAGTCATCCTGCGTCGGTACGCACTGCCGGCCGCGCTTGCGGCTTGATTGATAAGTCCGCTACCACCGTTGCGGATATTCAAAACTCGGACGCTGCCCCGGCAAACCTTGTCTTGTCATGCCGACCATGGTAGCGAACGCCCGATTTCAATCCGGTCAGCGACGCTGCCCAGGCAAAAGGACAACGGCTTATGGCCAGCAAAGACGACGCGCCGACCGGCGCAGCCAGTGGCAACGGCAACGCGGCGCAGCCTTCGCTCAACGTGCTCGCCCAATATGTCAAGGACCTTTCCTTCGAAAGCCCCGGCGCGCCGAACTCGCTGCGCGGCCGCGACAAGGCCCCCGGCATCGCCATCAACGTCAATGTCAACGCCAATCCGCTTTCGGATAAGCAGTTCGACGTCAATCTGACGCTGAACGCCAAGGCGTCCTTCGATCAGGAAGTGCTGTTCAACGTCGAGCTGGTCTATGGCGGCGTGTTCGCCATCAGCGGCTTCCCGCAGGAGCATATGCTGCCGCTCCTGTTCATCGAATGCCCACGGCTCTTGTTCCCGTTCGCCAGGCAGATCATTGCCGAGGCGACGCGCAATGGCGGCTTCCCGCCCTTGATGCTCGACCCGATCGATTTCGCACAGATGTTCCAGCAAAAACTGGCCGAGGACCAGGCCGCCGGCAAGGTCAAGGTGAGCTGAGGCGATTGTTGTCAGGTCTTTGAAAAACCCGGCTTGGCGCCGGGTTTTTTGTTTGGGACGTCGGAGGGACCGCCCCCTTTGTCCGGCAGGACAGAGGGGGCTGCGAAGGATCGCTCCAGTCAAAATCACTGTGTCGCGGAACTCGCTTCCGGGGCCACGCGCAGCCAGAGCGCCTTTTCTCCGAGCGTGCCGACCATACTCGCGTGAGCGATACGATCTGCATCTGTCAGCCGAGACGGCAGCGCTATCGGCCGAACGCCGATGCTGATGTCGATATCGTCGACATTTCTCCTTCCGGCCGCCGGCGCCGTGGCGCTGTCGAGGACAAGCGCCGCCTGTTTGCCGCCGATAAGCTCGATATAGACTTCGGCCAGCAATTCCGAATCGAGCAGCGCGCCGTGCTTGGTGCGACGGGCATTGTCGATACCGTAGCGCCGGCACAGCGCATCCAGCGAATTGGGGCCCATCGGGTGCTTGCGGCGCGCCAGCGCCAGCGTGTCGACGACGCGCCCGGGGTCGACGATAGGATGGCCAAGTCGGCTGAATTCCACATTGAGGAAGCCGATATCGAAAGTGGCATTATGGGCGACCAGCTTCGCGCCGTCGATGAAGGCGAGAAACTCCTCGGCGATGTCCCGGAAGGTCGGCTTGCCGGCGAGATCGGCGGCGCTGATGCCATGAACGGCCTGCGCCTCAGCATGAATCGGACGCCCTTGCGGATTGATGTAGTGGTGGAAGGTGCGGCCGGTCGGGAAACGATTGACCAGCTCGATGCAGCCAAGCTCGATGACGCGGTCCTCGCGGGAATCGAGACCGGTGGTTTCCGTATCGAAGATGATCTCGCGCATCGAATCAGTCCATTTTGCTCCGGCGTCATTCTAGCCGAATCATGCCTAGAACAAAATGGCAACAGGTAACGTGGGCTGCAAGCCTATTAACCAGGCCTAACTGCCTTATCCCCGACTAGTTCGGCGACAATCGCATTGACCGCCGCGCGTGCCGAGTCGAAGCCTAGTCCCGTGTCGATGACGAAGTCGGCGCGCTCGCGCTTTTCGGCATCGGGCACCTGCCTGGCCAGGATCGACGCCAGCTTCTCTTCCGTCATGCCCGGCCGCGCCAGCACGCGGGCGCGCTGGATGTCGGCCGAGGCGGTGACGACCACAACCTTGTCGACGCGGTCCCGGCCGCCGGTTTCGAACAGCAGCGGGATATCGAGAACGACAAGCGGGGCGCCGGCAGCACGGTTCCTGGCTAGGAAGGCGTCGGCGTCGGCGCGGACGAGCGGATGGATGATCGCTTCCAGCCGCTTCAGCGCGGCGGCATCGCCGAGCACCTGCTCGGCCAGCTTTGTGCGGTCGACGGAGCCGGACCTGGTGGCTCCGGGAAAAGCCGCTTCCACCAGCGGAGCCGCCTTGCCGGCGTAGAGGCGGTGCACCGTCTCGTCCGAATCGTGGACGGGCACGCCGGCCTCGGCAAACATCTTTGCCGTGGTTGACTTGCCCATGCCGATCGATCCGGTGAGGCCGAGCACGATCATGTTTTTCATTCCCTGGCACCGAGATCGGCGACGATCATCCGCCGCAATTCGGCGGTGACCTGCGGCTTGATGCCGAACCAGCGCTCGAAGCCGGGCACCGCCTGGTGCAGCAGCATGCCGAGCCCGTCGACGGTCTTCAGGCCCCGCGCTTTGGCTGCGGCCAGCAACGGCGTTTCCAGCGGCACATAAACAATATCGGTGACGATGGCATGATCCGGCAGCCTGGCCGGATCGGCGGACAGGCCTTCATTGCCATGCATGCCGAGCGCGGTGGTATTGACCAGCAGGCCGGCATCGGCAAGCAGCTCGCCGGTCGCGGCCGTGCCGTGGGCCGAAACCCCGGCGCCGAAGCGGTTGCGTAGCTCCTCGGCTCGGGCGAGCGTCCGGTTGACGATGCGGATGTCGCCAACACCGCGCTCAATCAGCGCATGGATGACGGCGCGGGAGGCGCCGCCGGCGCCGAGCACCACGGCCGGGCCATTCCCCGCCCAGCCCGGCGCATGCTCGTCCAGATTGGCGGCAAAGCCATGGGCGTCGGTGTTGCCGCCCCACAGGGCGCCGCCCTCGAACCAAAGCGTGTTGACCGCGCCGACCTCAACGGCCGCATCGTCGCGGCGCGTCACCAGCGCGAAGGCGGCTTCCTTGTGCGGGATGGTGACGTTGCCGCCACGGTAGCCATTCGTCTCGAGCGTTTTCACGAATTCGGCAAAATTTTCCGGTGCGACGTCGATGGCCTGGTAGCTGCCGTCGATACCGTATGTCGCCAGCCAATAGCCATGGATCTTCGGCGACCGCGAATGCGCGACCGGGTGGCCGGTGACGAAGGCCTTTTTCGCGGTCTCAGCCATCGATGGCTCCGATGTCGCGCAGCTTGGCCAGGACTGGCAGAAGCGGCAGGCCGACGATGGTGAAATAATCACCCTCGATCTTTTCGAACAGCTGAATGCCCTCGCCCTCGATCTGATAGGCGCCAACGCTGGACAGCGCCTTGACGCCGACGCGCGCCAGGTGACGGCCAACAAAGGCCGGATCGAGCTTTCGCATGGTCAGACTGGCGACGCTGACATGCCGCCACAGAATCTCACTGTTACGGGCCAGCACCACGGCGCTGTTGAGCTGATGGGTCTTGCCAGACAGCGCCAGCAAATGGCGGCGCGCGCCTTCCATGTCGGCCGGCTTGTGGAACACTTCGTCGCCGAGCGACAGCGTCTGGTCGCAGCCGAGCACCAGGGCGCCGGGCTTTCGCACGCTGACCTCGGTGGCCTTGGCCTCGGCAAGCACCAGGGCGACGTCCTCCGGCGAAACGCCGCTGCCCTGCAACGGCGCTTCGAGCGCGCGTTCGTCGAGGTTTGCCGGGACGGCCTCGATGGCCAAGCCGGCGTTGACGAGCATCGCCTTGCGGAACGGACTACCCGAAGCGAGGATGATTTTTTCGGTCATGATTTTTCGCGCCCGATTTTGGCACTCGCCCAGGGTATGTTGAGACTCAGGACAGGCCGAGCCGAGAATGGTGGGTTCCGAGAACCGGAACGGAGCGGACATTTGGGGTCCGTGAGTCCTGGAAGCGCAGGAACCGCTGTTCGTCGGCTGGCATCACCTGAATATCGACATGCCCTAGCGTGTCTTGCCGCGCAGGGCAACGATAGCTGCTGCCGTCTCTTCGATCGAGCGGCGGCTGACATCGATCATTGGCCAGCCATGCCGGGTGCAGATCTGGCGGGCATAGGCGAGTTCCTCGGTGATCGCGGCGCGGTCGACATAGTCGGTCGGCTCATAGGCGCTGGTGTTGCCGAGGATGCGGTTCTGGCGGACCTGTGAGATGCGTTCGGCGGTAGCGATCAGCCCGACGATCAGCGGCGTCCTGGCGTTGACCAAGCTTTCCGGCACCGGCACGCCGAGCACGATCGGGATGTTGGCGGTCTTGATACCGCGATTGGCGAGATAGATGCTGGTCGGCGTCTTCGAGGTGCGCGAGATGCCGATGAGCACGATGTCGGCGTCGTCCATATTGGCCGGTAGCTGGCCGTCATCATGCTCCATGGTGAAGTTGAGCGCGTCGATGCGGCGAAAATATTCGGCATCGAGGACATGCTGGGCGCCGACGCGGCGGCCGGCCGGCGTGCCCAGATAGGACTGAAACACGGTCAGCACCGGTTCCAGCACGGAGACGCAAGGCAGGCCCATGGCTGCGCAGCGTTCGTCGATGCCGCGGGCGAGGTTCTGGTCGACGACCGTGTAGAGGATAATGCCCGGTTCCTCCTCGATGTCCTCGAACACTTTCGTCACCTGCTTTTCGGTGCGGATGAGCGGATAGATATGCTCGATGGCGCGCGCATCCTTGTATTGCGCGGAAGCCGCGCGGCCGGCTGCCAGCAGCGTTTCACCGGTGGCATCGGAAATCAGGTGAAGGTGAAAGAAGCTCTGGGGTTTGTTCACAGGGGTTCGTTCCAAGCTGTGGGCCGATGTGGATAAGGTCGGCCGGAAAGATCGGCCGGTTTGGAACGACTGTATCAGATGGCGGCTTGTCCACAATTCGGTGCGCTGTCGGCTTCGTCAGGCGACTGGGGACAAATCCGGGGACGAGCTTTTCTTCCCTCGCCCTGTCCACAGGGCCGATCATTCATCTGGAAAGCCAAGCCACTGACTCGACGGCGAAATTTCAGGCTTTCCCCAAAACCCTCCAGTGCTTGTGAAGAAGCACGCGACAATATGCTGGCTGGCCTTTTCCGAGGCAAAGCGGGACAGCTGACAACCACCGATACCAACAGACTCTTAGAATCAGAAGATTCCTAGAAATAGAATATTTAATTATAGAGAAGCCTGGAGAGGCGAGCACTGAATGCCCAAAAGCCGGATCATGCTGGACGTGTTGAGAGGCAAGGCCGCGTTTCCGCCGCCGCTCTGGATGATGCGGCAAGCCGGCCGCTATCTGCCGGAATATCGCGAGACGCGCAGACGGGCCGGATCGTTCCTCGATCTTTGCTACGATCCCGAACTTGCCGTGGAAGTGACGCTGCAGCCGATCGAACGCTTCGGCTTCGACGCATCGATCCTGTTCTCCGATATCCTTGTCGTGCCGCATGCGCTGGGCCGCGACGTGCGCTTCGAGGAGGGACGCGGGCCGCTGCTGACGCCGATCTCGGCCACGGAGATCGCGGCTCTGGACGGCGAAACGTTTCACGTGAATCTCGAACCGGTCTACGAGACGGTCAGGAGATTGCGCGCAAAACTGCCTGATGAAACGACGCTGATCGGCTTCTGCGGCGCGCCATGGACGGTGGCGACCTATATGATTGCCGGCCACGGCACGCCCGACCAAGCGCCGGCGCGGCTGTTCGCCTATCGCGAGCCGGCGGCCTTCCTGCAGCTGCTGAAAGTGCTCGCCGATCAGTCGGCTGCCTATCTCATCCGCCAGATCGAAGCCGGCGCCGATGTGATGCAGATCTTTGACTCGTGGTCCGGCGTTCTCGATGAAGTTTCTTTCGAGGCCTTTTGTGTCAGGCCGGTGGCTGAGATCGTTAGGCAGGTTCGGGCCGTCCATCCCGACGTTCCGATCATTGGTTTTCCCAAAGGCGCGGGTGGCCACTACAGGAGTTATCGCAAGAAAACCGGCGTGACGGGGCTGGGGCTCGACTGGACCGTGCCGTTAACGACAGCGCGGGAGCTGCAGCGCGATGGCGCTGTGCAGGGCAATCTCGATCCGTTGCGGCTGGTGGCTGGCGGCAAGGCGCTTGCCGACGGCGTCGAGGCGATCCTCGGGACGTTAGGCGATGGGCCGCTGATCTTCAATCTCGGCCATGGCATCACGCCGGAGACGCCGATCGCGCATGTCGAGGCCATGGTGAAAATGGTGCGAAGCGCGTCATGACGATGATTGGCGGCACCAATAGCGGTGGGGAGGCGATGCGTCGCGCGGCAATTGCGATTGCCGTTTTCCTCGTGTTGGCCGGGCTTCTGTTCCTCTTCGGGCCGGATGATTTCTATCCCTGGGCAAAGGCGATCCATGTCATTGCCGTCATCTCCTGGATGGCGGGCATGCTCTATCTGCCGCGGCTGCTGGTCTATCATGCCGACGCGGAGAAAGGCTCCGTCCAGTCGGAAACCTTCAAGGTGATGGAGCGCCGCCTGCTGCGCGGCATCATCAATCCGGCCATGACCGTCACCTGGGTGTTCGGCCTTTGGCTTGCCTGGAAAGGCTTTGGTTTTCAGGGTGGCTGGCTGCATGCCAAGATTGCCGCGGTGCTTGGGCTTTCCGCCGTTCATGGCTACCTGGCAGGCGCGGTGCGTAAATTCGCCGAGGACCGCAATGAAAAATCGGCGAGGCACTGGCGGATCGTCAATGAAATCCCCACATTGCTGCTGATCGTTATCGTTGTGCTGGTCATTGTGAAGCCGTTCTGACGGCGGCGCTGTAGATCCGCAAAAGGCGGCTTGCTCTTTCAACTGACCGACGATAAAAGACGGGTCTTCCTTCCCGTCATGCGCCGCCCTTCATCGCTTTCGGCCGCGCCCGGCATTTGTCGCATCCCGCCGATATTTTTCCCAAAGCTTACTCAGAGTCCGCCTAATGATGCAAGAAATGAAACTCGCAGAGTTCAAGAACAAGAAACCGCCAGAGCTGATCGCCTATGCCGAATCGCTCGAGGTCGAGAACGCCAGCGTCATGCGCAAGCAGGAGCTGATGTTCGCGATCCTGAAGCGGCTGGCGACGCAGGATATCGAGATCATCGGCGACGGCGTGGTCGAAGTGCTGCAGGACGGCTTCGGCTTCCTGCGCTCGGCCAATGCCAATTATCTGCCCGGTCCGGACGATATCTATATTTCGCCGTCGCAGATCCGCCGGTTTTCGCTGAAGACCGGCGATACGGTCGAAGGCCCAATCCGCAGCCCGAAGGAAGGCGAGCGCTATTTCGCGCTGCTCAAGGTCAACACGATCAATTTCGACGACCCGGAAAAGATCCGCCACAAGATCCATTTCGACAATTTGACGCCGCTTTACCCGACCTCGCGGCTTAAGATGGAAATGGACGTTCCGACCTCGAAGGACATTTCGGCGCGCGTCATCGACTTGGTGGCACCGCTCGGCAAAGGCCAGCGAGCCTTGATCGTGGCGCAGCCACGCACCGGCAAGACGGTGCTGCTGCAGAACATCGCCCACTCGATCACCACCAATCACCCGGAGTGCTATCTGATCGTGCTCTTGATCGACGAGCGGCCGGAGGAAGTCACCGACATGCAGCGTTCGGTGAAGGGCGAAGTCGTCTCCTCTACCTTCGACGAGCCGGCGGTGCGCCACGTTCAGGTCGCCGAAATGGTGATCGAGAAGGCCAAACGCCTGGTCGAACATGGGCGCGACGTCGTCATCCTGCTGGACTCGATCACCCGCCTCGGCCGCGCCTACAATACGGTGGTGCCGTCATCCGGCAAGGTGCTGACCGGCGGTGTCGACGCCAATGCGCTGCAGCGGCCGAAGCGCTTCTTCGGCGCGGCCCGCAACATCGAGGAAGGCGGCTCGCTGACCATCATCGCCACGGCGCTGATCGACACCGGCAGCCGCATGGACGAAGTCATCTTCGAAGAGTTCAAGGGCACCGGCAATTCGGAAATCGTGCTCGACCGCAAGGTGGCGGACAAGCGCATCTACCCGGCTATGGACATTCTCAAATCCGGCACCCGCAAGGAAGACCTTCTGGTGCCCCGCCAGGACCTGCAGAAGATCTTTGTGCTGCGTCGCATCTTGGCGCCGATGGGAACGACCGACGCCATCGAGTTCCTTATCGACAAGCTCAAGCAGACCAAAACCAACGCCGACTTCTTCGATTCGATGAATACGTGAGGTTTGGCGGGAGCTGCCCCTCACCTATCCGCGCCGTAACAGTCGCTCAAGTTCGTCAGCGTCGGTTATCACCGGCAGGCAGACCTGCCCCGTACACAGCCAGGCGCCAGGCTTGTCGGTTGGTGGCAGAACGCCGCCTGGGAGCACCAGCAGGTTTGTCGCCGAACCGACCGGCACGATAGTGTCGATCCGGCGCGGGTCCGGATTTCGATTCGCAACCGGAACAAGCTTCGGGCTCCCTGGATTGTCCACCAGCACCAGTTTCAAAGGCTCGATCGCCAAGGCACAGGCGTTGACGACGCCCGCTTGGCCATAGGCCTGATGCGCCGCGCGGCCGGCCGCATGTTCGGCGACCTTCCAGGTCTTTTCCTGCAAGTCGAGATCGCCGGAAAGCGAGGACAATCGGACCATGGCCTCGATGATCTGGCCGGTGGCCGACGGAATGGCCTCGTCGGCATCGCCTCGGATACGGATCGGCACATCCGTGCTGTCCGACGCGGTCAGATAGTAGCCGGTGTTGTCATCGTCGCGATGCCACCGATCGAGCTGCGCGATGAATTGGCCGGCCAGATCGGCGTAATTCAATGTGCCGGTCGCCTCGAACAATGAGATCGCAGCGTTGGTCATGGCAGCGTAGTCGCTCGACAGGGCCGGGAACAGCTTCTTTGCGCGAAGCATCGAATGCGGCAAGCGACCGTCTCGACCGGCGCTGGCAATGGCAGCAAAGGCCTGTTCCGCCGCCTCGATCCAGCCGATTCGTTTCAGGGCGCGCCCGGCTTCGGCAAGGGCCGTGATCGCCAGGCCATTCCAATCGGTCAGGACTTTGCCGTCACGCCCGGGTCTGACACGCCGTTCCCTGACTGCCAGCAATTTTTCTTTCAATGGAATGAGCCGATCCCGATCGGCTGCGTTTTGTGTTTGCTGGGCTTCGGTCTGATGGATGATTGGCTTGCCCTCCCAGCCATGCGGGCCGGAAAGCGTGAAGTAATTGAGAAATAGGGCTAATTCGTCTCCGAGAGCGGTTTCTATCTCATCCCTGCTCCAGGTGTAGAACAGCCCCTCCTCGCCCTCGCTGTCGGCGTCGAGGCTGGCGGCGAAAGCGCCTCCATCAACGCGCATCTCACGCAAAAGCCAGTCGATCGTTTCTTCGATTCGCATCCGGAACAAATCATTGCCGGTTGCGGCATAGGCCCAATTGCTCAGCCGGATGAGCTGCGCGTTGTCGTAGAGCATTTTCTCGAAATGTGGCACCAGCCATTCGGCATCGGTCGAATAGCGGCTCAGCCCGCCGCCGATATGGTCGTAGATCCCGCCCGCCAGCATCTTTTCGAGGCTGAGCAGGACGGCGTCGCGATGGGCTGTGGCTCCGTCGCGTAGCCAGGATAGCCAGAGCGTGTGCATAAAAGGCGCGTTGGGGAATTTGGGCGCGCCGCGCAGGCCGCCCAGTTCCCTGTCGATCATGCCGTCAATGCCATTGGCGAGCGTCGCGAGCGTATCGCGGTCGAGCGCCGCCTTGGGATGAGCGCTCGCCAGCCGCGCCTCGACATGCGTGGTCAAGCCGTCGGCGCTTTGGTTAACGCTTTCCTTCTTCTCCCGCCACGCCTTGTCGACCGCCTCCAATACCTGGACGAAGCCTGGGCGGCCGTAACGAGCCTCGCGCGGAAAGTAGGTACCGCCCCAGAAGGGCTTGCCGTCCGGCGTCAGGAACATGGTCAGCGGCCATCCGCCCTGCTCGCCCATAGAGGACAGTGCCGCCATATAGATCTGATCGATGTCCGGTCGCTCCTCGCGATCCACCTTGATATTGACGAAGAGACGGTTCATGACGGCGGCGACGTCGTCGTTCTCGAAGCTCTCATGCGCCATGACGTGACACCAGTGGCAGGCGGCGTAGCCGACCGAGAGCAGGATTGGCCGCTCCAGCGTCCTTGCTTCGGCGAGCGACGCCGGGGACCACGCCCGCCAATGCACAGGATTGCCGCTATGCTGCTGCAGATAGGGGCTGGCCTCTTCGGCAAGCAGATTTTGCGCGGGCAATGTCACGGTCGGGCACTCGGCAATTGTCAGTGAATAAGCGAAGCTAGGGCGGTTATGCTGGGTCGGCAAATGATTTCAGGTGATTCCATTGTTGCCCTGTCGAGCGGTCGCCTGCCCGCAGGCGTTGCCGTGATCCGCATTTCCGGTCCGAAAAGTCGATTCGTGATCGAAATGATCGCCGGGACGATGGTCAAGAACCGTGTTGCCGCCTATCGCAAGTTCAAGGCGCCCGATGGATCGGTGCTCGACCGCGGCGTAGTCGTGTTCTTCGCCGGGCCCAACAGCTTTACCGGTGAGGATATCGCGGAATTCCATGTCCACGGTGGGCGCGCCGTCGTAGCCCGGATGCTGGAGACGATCGCGGGCTTCGATGGCGTCAGGCATGCCGAGCCTGGCGAGTTCACCCGCCGCGCCTTTCTCAACGGCAAAGTCGATCTGATCGAGACAGAGGCGCTGGCCGATCTCGTCAACGCCGAGACCGAGGCGCAGCGGCGCTTTGCCGTGCAGAATGCAGAAGGTGTGCAGAGCGAACTCTATCTGAGTTGGCGCCGTCGGCTCATCCATGCGCGGGCGATGATCGAGGCTGAGATCGATTTTGCCGAGGAAGACGACGTGCCCGGTTCGGTTGCGGAGACGGTCTGGGCAGATGTCCGGGCGATGATCGGCGAGATCGAACGTCATGTTGGTGGCTTCCGGGCCGCTGAAATCATCCGCGACGGGTTCGAGGTCGTCATCCTCGGCGCGCCGAATGCCGGCAAATCAAGCCTGTTCAATGCATTGGCCCGGCGCGAGGCGGCAATCGTCACGGAAGAGCCCGGCACGACCCGCGATCTTCTGGAAGTGGTGCTGAATCTGGAGGGGATGCGGGTAAGGGTGACCGATACCGCCGGCCTGCGCGCGACGCCCGGCAGGATCGAGGCCATAGGCATCGAAAGGGCAAGGAGCAAGGCCGGAACTGCCGATTTGTTGCTCGTGCTGGAGGATATGGTGGACCCGGTCCCGATCGGCGCAATACCAGCCGATATCCCGGCACTGAAGATCGGGACGAAGGTCGATTTGCTGCAAGATAGATCGTCGGCGCCTGCGGCGCGCTACGACGCGGCAATCTCGACCAAGGACGGCACCGGGCTGGCGAAGTTGCTGGCGGAGATCGGACATCGCGCCGCAGCGCAGATCGGCCAAGCAGGCGATATCCTGCCGTCGCGGCTGCGGCACGTCGAACTCCTCAATGAGACGAAACGCTTCCTGCGTGCGGCGGTCACAGAGGATGAGCGAGGGCAGGAGCTCCGGGCAGAGGAATTGCGCCTGGCAGCAGATCGACTTGGCCGGATCGTAGGCGCGGTCGATGTCGAGGACATGCTGGACGTCATCTTTGCGCAGTTCTGCATCGGGAAATGACTCACGTGAAACATCGGGGGATGAGGTCGTCCCTGTGATTCACGTGAAACGCTGAGCATTGACGGTCAGGCCTGGCCGCCAATCTCGAAGGCTTCTCGATAGGGTCGCCAACGCACCAGCTGCATTGTTTCACGTGAAACGATTCGTCGAGCTGTCCTTGACAGCGCAGGCTCTCGGCGACATGTGTCGGTCGACTTTGAATTCGGGATTCTGAAATGAGCGATCACTATGATGTGGTTGTGGTGGGCGGCGGCCATGCTGGTTGCGAGGCGGCCAGCGCTGCCGCGCGCGCCGGCGCGAAAACGGCGCTGGTGACACTGCGCTTCGACACGATCGGCGTGATGTCCTGCAACCCGGCGATAGGTGGCCTTGGCAAGGGGCATTTGGTGCGCGAGATCGATGCCATGGATGGGCTGATGGGGCGCGTCGCCGATGCGGCCGGCATCCAGTTCCGCCTGCTCAATCGCCGCAAGGGACCAGCGGTGCGCGGGCCGCGGACACAGGCGGATCGGAAACTCTATCGGCTCGCCATGCAAGCCGCGATTCGCGAACAGGCCGGCCTCGACGTGGCTGAGGGCGAGGTTCTGGATTTCGAGATCGACAACGAACGCGTAGCGGCGGTACTGCTGGCGGATGGCCGCCGGCTTGCCTGTGGCGCCGTGGTGCTGACCACAGGCACCTTCCTGCGCGGGCTGATCCATATTGGCGAGAAGAAGATCGTTGCCGGCCGGATGAACGAGCAGGCCAGCCTCGGTCTGTCGGCGACGATGAGCCGCGCCGGCTTCAAGCTCGGGCGGCTGAAGACCGGCACGCCGCCACGGCTGGACGGCAGGACCATCGATTGGGCGTCGCTGGAGAGCCAGGCGGCGGACGAGAATCCAGTGCCGTTCTCGCTGATGACCGACCGCATCGACAATCCACAGATCCATTGCGGCATCACGCGCACGACCACGGCCACGCATGAGCTGATCCGCGCCAATCTTGGCCGTTCCGCCATGTATTCCGGCTCGATCGAAGGGGTGGGACCGCGCTACTGCCCGTCCATCGAAGACAAGATCGTCAAGTTCGGCGACCGCGAAGGCCACCAGATCTTCCTCGAGCCGGAAGGGCTGGACGACCATACCGTCTATCCGAACGGCATTTCGACTTCGCTGCCCGAGGACGTGCAGCTTGACATCCTGAAGACCATTCCAGGTCTTGAACGGGCCACCATGCTGCAGCCCGGCTATGCTATCGAGTATGACCATGTCGATCCGCGCGAGCTTAAGCCGACGCTGGAAACCAAGCGGATCGGCGGTCTGTTCCTCGCCGGACAGATCAACGGCACCACCGGCTATGAGGAGGCCGGCGCGCAAGGGCTGCTTGCTGGCCTCAACGCCGCGCGCGTGGCGTCGGCGAGCGATCAGATCGTCCTCAGCCGCACCGAAGCCTACATCGGTGTGATGGTCGACGATCTGACCAGCCGCGGTATCGCCGAGCCCTACCGCATGTTCACCTCTCGGGCCGAGTTCCGGCTGTCGCTGCGGGCCGACAATGCTGACGAGCGACTGACCCCTTTGGCCATGAAACTCGGCATCACTTCGCAGCAACGGATGCAACGGTTCTACGACGTTGAGCAGGACCTTGAAAAGGCGCGCAGACTTGCGTTTGGCACAACCATGACGCCAAACGAGGCGGCGCGCCATGGACTTGAGATCAACCGAGACGGTGTGCGCCGCTCGGCCTATGAGTTGCTGGCTTATCCGGGTGTCAATGTCGCCTGGTTGGCGCGAATCGCCCCGGAGTTTGGTTCCATCAAGGCCAAAACGGCGGAACGTCTCGAAACGGAGGCGAAATATTCCGTCTATCTCGACCGGCAGCAAGCCGACGTCACGCAGATCAGACATGAGGAGAGCCGCCTGATTCCGGATTCGCTCGACTTTGCTTCGGTTCCGGGTCTGTCCAACGAGCTGAAACATAAGATGCTGGTGCGCCAGCCGCGGTCGATCGCTGACGCTCAGCGTATGGAGAGCATGACGCCGGCGGCACTGGCAATCATAGTTGCCCATGTCCGCAACGCCGAGGCTGCTGGGCGAAAGGATGTGGCGTGAGCGCTGCTTCGTGGGCCAGCCTGCAAGAGGCAGCCGGCCCGGTTTCACGTGAAACATTCGATCGCCTGATCGAGTTCGAGACGGTCTTCCAGAAATGGAACCGCCGGATAAACCTGGCCGCGCAATCGACGCAGGGCGATGTCTGGCGCCGCCACATCCTCGACAGCGCGCAGCTTGCGCGAATCAAACCAGACGCGAAGCGCTGGGTCGATCTCGGCTCAGGTGGCGGATTTCCCGGCTTGGTGCTTGCCTTCCTGCTTGCCGAGCGAGGCGACGCCAGCATCGATCTGGTAGAAAGTAATCGAAAAAAAGCATCGTTCCTGCAAGCGGTCGTCGGCCAATTCAAGCTGCCCGCTAGGGTCATCGCGCGGCGCATCGACGACGCCTATCCGCTTGTTTCGACACCGCAAGTCGTCACGGCCAGAGCGCTGGCGTCGCTTCCCACGCTGCTCGACCTGTCGGCGCCGTGGCTGACAAAGGGCGCGCGCGGGTTGTTCCACAAAGGCCGGGATTACCGATCGGAAGTGACAGAAAGCGCTCAACGATGGTCGTTTGATCTGGTAGAACATGCCAGCATGACCGACGCCCATGGCGTCATCCTCGAACTGTCTGATTTGCGACCTGTCTGATCTGCTTATGGCGACCTCGGAATGAATTTCTGGCATAGATCCATGATGAAGAATGGCCCCCGAATCATCACCGTAGCCAACCAGAAGGGCGGCGTCGGCAAGACGACGACAGCCATCAATCTGGCCACAGCGCTCGCCGCGATCGGCGAGCAGGTGCTGATCGTCGATCTCGACCCGCAAGGCAATGCCAGCACCGGTCTGGGCATCGACCGGCGCGACCGCACCGTTTCGTCCTACGACGTGCTGACCGGTGAGCTGGATCTGGAGGCGGCGGCGATCCCAACGGCGGTGCCGGGCCTGTCGATCGTGCCATCGACGCTCGACCTGCTCGGCATCGAAATGGAGATCGCGTCGGCGCCGGACCGGGTGCTGCGGCTGCGCAACGCCTTGCGCGCCTCGGCCGAGCGCTCAGCAAATTTTGGCTATGTGCTGATCGATTGCCCGCCCTCGCTCAATCTTTTGACGCTGAACTCGATGGCCGCGGCCGATTCGGTGCTGGTGCCGCTGCAATGCGAGTTCTTTGCGCTCGAAGGCTTGAGCCAGCTGCTGGAGACGGTCGACCAGGTTCGCCGCTCGATCAATCCCGATCTGACGATCCAGGGCATCGTGCTGACCATGTTCGACGGGCGCAACAACCTCGCTAACCAGGTAGTGCAGGATGTGCGGGCGCATATGGGCGATAAGGTCTATGATACCGTCATTCCGCGCAATGTGCGTGTCTCCGAGGCGCCGTCCTATGGCAAGCCGGCGATCCTCTACGACCTCAAATGCTCCGGTAGCCAGGCCTATCTGCAGCTTGCTTCCGAGGTAATTCGTCGCGAGCGCAAACTGCGCGCCGCCTGATGCATGTCGTCCTGAAACCGGTTTGGACAACGACATGGACGAAAACAAGAAGCCGATTCGACGCCGAAACGATCTGGACAGACGATGAGTGAAGACCTTTCAAGAAAAAGACTGGGGCGGGGACTGGCCGCGCTTATCGGCGAAATCGATCGCCCGGCCGCCGCACCGGAAAAGCAGAGCATGGCGGCAGACGGCAAGGTGCCGATCGAGTTTTTGAGTCCGAATCCGAAAAACCCGCGCCGGCATTTTGGCGACGCCGACCTCACCGATCTTGCCCAGTCGATCCGTGAACATGGCGTGGTGCAGCCCGTGGTGGCGCGGCCGTCGCCGACACAGCCGGGCCGCTATGAGATTATCGCCGGCGAACGGCGCTGGCGGGCGGCGCAACGCGCCGGGCTGACCGAGATCCCGGTCATCGTGCGCGATGTCAATGATCGTACCGCACTTGAGCTGGCGATCATCGAAAACGTCCAGCGCACCGACCTCAATCCAATCGAGGAATCGCTCGGCTACCAGCAGCTGATCGACGATCACGGGTACACCCAGGCCGATCTCGGCCAGGTGATCGGCAAGAGCCGCAGCCATGTCGCCAACACGCTCAGGCTGCTGAAGCTGCCGGACGTGATTCGCGACATGCTGGTCGACGGCGCCTTGTCGGCCGGCCACGCCCGCACATTGGTGACAGCAGAGGATCCGGCGGGTCTGGCCAAACGGATCATCGAGGAGGGGCTTTCGGTTCGTCAGGCCGAAGCGCTGGCTCAGATGCCTACTGGCGCTCCAACTGTAAAACGACAGGCTGCAACACCTGCAGAAAAGGATGCCGACACGCTGGCGCTGGAAAAGCTGATGACCGACACGATCGGCATGGTTGTCACGATCGATCACAAGGAGCGCGGCGGCGTGCTTCGCGTCGCCTATCGGACACTGGACCAGCTCGATGAGCTCTGCCGTCGGCTGAAGCAAGAACGGTAACTCTATATATTAGCCGGCAAATCACCCGAAATGGATCGCCGCTCTGATAGCCCGACGCAAATGCCCCGGGCCGGAACTCGCCACTGTTTTGCGCCGCCCTCAGCTGGCTGCCGGAGCTTTGCCGGCACCCAACCGATAGGTGCAAAACCAAGCAAGCCTGGGCCCTTTAAGCGTCTGTATTCTGGTTCGCATTGTTGCTCGTCATCAGCCTGGAACGAACGAGCAGTACGGAGATGATGATTGCAAGAAGAGGGCTTCCGAGGAACACGATATCGTCGATCTCGGGGCCGAGGGACAGCAACGCGGTCAAGCGCCAGAAAAACCAAGTCAGCAACAAGCTGAAAACGACACCGATTATGATCTTTTTCGTCATGTCTTCCCCCAATTAATCGCTAACTCTTGCGACGCCGAATTCCGTTTCCAGCCTTTTTTGGCATTTCTTGCCCATGTTTCCTACACGAGTTGGAATCCTTTGTCTGGATCAGCCGCCCCTGTGAGCCAGCCGGGCGCTTTCCACAGCGATGCCGAGCAGCGCCTGCCGTGCCAGCGCGACCGACAGGTCGGGCCGCCTCCGCGTCTGCAGGACCGCAGTCTGCAGTCTGGTCAAAGCGCGGCCAAGCGCCTCGCTGGTCCAGCGTTCGAGGGCCCTCTCCACCAGCTTTCGCCTAGTGAAAAACACCGGCGGGCGCGCTGCGGCGACGACCGCCGCGGCGTTGCGGCCGCCGGCGTCCATCAGGCCGCGCATGGCCTGGATCGCCTGCAGCTGTCGCATCGCTGACGAAAGCACCAGAAAGGCCTGGCCACCGGCCTGGCAGTGGCGGGTGAAGGCCATGTCGAAGTCTCCGACCTTGCCTTCGAGCAAGGCATCGACAGCGTCGTCGAAGGAAAGACCGGAAACATCGCCCGATGTCGCCTTGACATCGTCGAGGCCAATTTCGGTCTGGCCGTGGGCATAGAGCACCAGTTTTTCGATCTCGCCGCGCGAGGCCAGCCGGTCACCACCGAGGTTACGGCGCAGCGCCTGACGCGCCTCCAGTGTCATCGACATGCCGGCCTTGCGCAATTCGTCGTCGATGACCGTGTCGATGTCCCGGGCCTCGTCGGCGTAGCACGGCAAGGCCATGGCAATGTCGGCCGCTTCGACAACCGCTCGTAGCCCGACGCCCTTCTTCAGGTCGCCGGCCTCGATCAGGATGATGGCGTCGCGCGGCGGCTCGGCGGTCAGCGCCCTGACGTCGTCGGCAAGCGCCTTCTGGCCGGAGGCGTTGCGCACCCATAGCAGGCGCCGGTCCGAAAACATCGGCACGGTGCGCGCCTCGTCCAGCAGGCGGCCCTCGTCGCGGTCCACCTCCGAGCCGTCCAGCCTGACCACCGAGAACGGATCGTCGAGCGGCAGGCCGGTCTTACCTGCAAAAGCTTTCGCGCGCTCGGCGACGAGCCCGCGATCGGGACCATAAAGCAGGACGATCGAGATGCGCGGATCCGGCCGCGCCAGCCACGAATCGACCTCGTAACCTTTCTTCTGTGCCATGGGTTGTGGTTAGCATGATGCGGGCGCGGGGTGAACGGAGGGAGCGCGATCTCTCCTACCAGGGGCCGACAAGAGGGAAGATTATCTTATCTGGCGGGAAACACGGCGCAATCATATCTCAAGTTGCGCCTCGCGGCAGAAGTTAGACAGGAAATTACGAGCGCTTGTCTTCATTTTACGCGACGGCAGAGTGGGTCTCATTGGGCTGACGCCATTCGGCGGCATTTCGATCGAAGCGAACCCACGAATTGGCACTGGTCCGGCGGTATGCAAATATCGGGCCGAGCAACATTGGAGGACGAAGGTCATGGCCGATGCTGGAATGTTGCGCTTCCATGTGCCGGAACCCGAGGTGAGGCCCGGCGGGACGCCGGATTTCTCTGATGTGACTATCCCCAAGGCCGGCTCGGTTCCGCGCCCGGAGATCGATGTCGATCCGCGCACCATCCGCGACATGGCTTTCTCGATCATCCGTGTGCTGAACCGCGCCGGCGAGGCGGTCGGACCCTGGGCCGGCCTGCTGTCCGACGACGAGTTGCTGGAAGGCTTGCGCCACATGATGACGCTGCGCACGTTCGACGCGCGCATGCAGATGGCGCAGCGCCAGGGCAAGACCTCCTTCTACATGCAGCACCTGGGCGAAGAAGCGGTGAGCTGTGCCTTCCGCAAGGCGCTGGCGCCGGGCGACATGAACTTTCCGACCTATCGGCAGGCCGGCCTGCTCATCGCCGACGGCTATCCGATGGTTACAATGATGAACCAGATCTATTCGAACGAGGCCGATCCGCTGAAGGGCAGGCAGCTGCCGATCATGTATTCGTCGAAGGAGCACGGTTTTTTCTCGATCTCCGGCAATCTGGCGACGCAATACATCCAGGCGGTCGGCTGGGCGATGGCTTCGGCGATCAGCAATGATTCGAAGATTGCCGCCGCCTGGATCGGCGATGGTTCGACCGCCGAGTCCGACTTCCATTCGGCGCTGGTCTTCGCCTCGACCTACAAGGCGCCGGTCGTGCTCAATGTCGTCAACAATCAATGGGCGATCTCCACCTTCCAGGGCATCGCCCGCGGCGGCTCCGGCACCTTCGCCGCGCGCGGTCTCGGCTTCGGCATTCCCTCGCTGCGGGTCGACGGTAACGATTATCTCGCCGTCCATGCGGTGGCCAAATGGGCCACGACACGGGCGCGAAGCAATCTCGGGCCGACGCTGATCGAATATGTTACCTACCGCGTCGGCGCGCATTCGAGCTCAGACGATCCATCCGCCTACCGGCCGAAGGCCGAGTCCGACGCCTGGCCGCTCGGCGATCCGATCGTCAGGCTGAAGAATCATCTCATCCAGCGCGGCGTCTGGTCGGACGAGCGCCACACCCAGGCCGAAGCGGAGATCCAGGAAATGGTGGTCTCGGCGCAAAGGGAAGCCGAGCGCCATGGCACGCTGCATGCCGGCGGCAAGCCCTCGACGCGCGACATGTTCGAGGGCGTCTATGCCGAGATGCCGCCGCATCTCAGGCGCCAGCGCCAGCAGGCAGGGGTCTGACCATGCCAAGACGGACCATGATCGAGGCGATCCGCGACGCCATGGACGTGTCGATGGCGCGCGACGAGCGCGTCATCGTCTATGGCGAGGATGTCGGCTTCTTCGGCGGCGTCTTCCGCTGCACGCAAGGCCTGCAGGCCAAATACGGCAAGAGCCGCTGCTTCGATGCGCCGATCAGTGAATCCGGCATTGTCGGCTCGGCCATCGGCATGGCCGCCTATGGCTTGAAGCCTTGCGTCGAAGTGCAGTTCGCCGACTACGTTTATCCGGCTTACGACCAGATCGTCTCGGAGGCGGCGCGGCTGCGCTACCGCTCGAACGGCGATTTCACCTGCCCGATCGTGGTCAGGATGCCGACCGGTGGCGGCATCTTTGGCGGCCAGACCCACAGCCAGAGCCCAGAGGCGCTGTTCACCCACGTGTCCGGCCTGAAGGTCGTCGTGCCGTCCAATCCGCATGATGCCAAGGGTCTTTTGATCTCGTCGATCGAGGATCCAGATCCGGTGATCTTCCTCGAGCCGAAGCGGCTTTACAACGGCCCCTTCGACGGCCATCACGACCGCCCGGTGACACCGTGGTCGAAACATGAGCTCGGCGAGGTCGCCGACGGCCATTACACAGTCCCGCTCGGCAAGGCGGTGATCCGCCGGGCGGGCGCTGCTGTTACCGTGCTTGCCTATGGCACGATGGTCTATGTCGCCGAGGCGGCGGCCGAGGAGACCGGCATCGATGCCGAGATCATCGATCTGAGAACACTGCTGCCGCTCGATCTCGAGACGATCGTCGCCTCGGTCAACAAGACCGGGCGCTGCGTGGTCGTGCATGAGGCGACGCTGACATCCGGCTTCGGCGCCGAGCTGTCGGCGCTAGTACAGGAGCACTGCTTCTACCATCTGGAGGCGCCGGTGGCGCGGGTCGCCGGCTGGGACACGCCCTACCCGCACGCGCAGGAGTGGGACTATTTTCCCGGTCCTGCCCGGCTCGGCCGCGCGCTCGTCGAAACGATGGAGGCCTGACGATGGGCGAATATGTGATCAAGCTGCCCGATGTCGGCGAAGGCGTCGCCGAGGCCGAGCTGGTCGAATGGCAGGTCAAAGTCGGCGACCTCGTGCGCGAGGACGCCGTGCTGGCCGCCGTGATGACCGACAAGGCGACGGTCGAGATTCCCTCGCCCGTCGATGGCGAAATCCTCTGGCTCGGCGCCGAGATCGGCGACACGGTGGCGATCGGCTCGCCCATCGTGCGCTTGAAGGTGGCCGGCGACGGCAATGTGAAATCGCAGAGCGGCCCGGCAGAAGAGGGCGTCCGGGCCGAACCTCCGGCAAAGCTCGCAACGCCGAAACCCGAGACTGTGCCGGAAACTCCGAAGACGTCGCCTAAGACCGATGAGGCAAAGGCGAAACCGGCATCTCCTTCTTTATCGAAAAGCGCTGCGCGGCCGTCCGTCTCCGGCGCGCCGCGCCCCGAGGGCGAAAAGCCGCTGGCGTCGCCCGCCATCCGCCTGAGGGCGAAAGAGGCCGGCATCGATCTCCGGCAGGTCGCGGGAAGCGGCCCGGCCGGCCGGATCCAGCACGAGGACATCGAGGCGTTCCTGGCGCGTGGACCGCAGCTCGCGAAAGTCTCCGGCCTCGCCCGCAACGAGACGATCGAGGACATCAAAATCGTCGGGCTCAGGCGAAAGATCGCCGAGAAGATGACGCTGGCGAAATCACGCATCCCGCACATCACCTATGTCGAGGAGATCGACGTCACGGCACTCGAGGATTTGCGCGCCGCGCTCAACAAGGAGAAGCGCACCGGCGCAGAAAGACCGAAGCTGACGCTGCTGCCGTTCCTGATGCGGGCGATGGTCAAGGCGATTGCCGACCAGCCCAACATCAACGCACTGTTCGACGACGAGGCCGGCGTCATCCACCAGCATGGCGGCGTTCATATCGGCATTGCCGCGCAGACGCCCTCGGGCTTGGTGGTGCCGGTCGTCAAGCATGCCGAGGCGCGCGACATCTGGGACTGCGCCGTTGAGCTCAACCGGCTTGCCGAGGCGGCCAGGTCAGGCACGGCGACCCGCGACGAGCTCTCGGGATCGACCATCACCATCACCTCGCTCGGCGCCATGGGAGGGGTGGCGACAACGCCGGTGATCAATCATCCGGAAGTGGCGATCCTCGGCGTCAACAAGATGATGGTGCGGCCGGTGTGGGACGGCACCCAGTTCATCCCGCGCAAGATGATGAACCTTTCCTCCAGCTTCGACCATCGCGTCATCGACGGCTGGGACGCCGCGGTGTTTATCCAACGGATCAAGACGCTGCTGGAGACCCCGGCGCTGATCTTCGTGGATTGAGGCTGTGGGCAGAGGATTGCAGCGGCGCAGAATGAGAGCGGTGATCCCTCCGGCATCAATAGGTCCTGACTGCCACGGCGCTCTGAGGTCACGGCATGGAAGGTGAGGAGAGGAACTAGCGCGACATGATGAAGGAAATCTCCTGCAAGCTGCTCGTCATAGGCGCCGGTCCCGGCGGCTATGTCTGCGCTATTCGCGCCGGCCAGCTCGGCATCGACACGGTTATCGTCGAGTTCGGCAAACCGGGGGGCACTTGTCTCAATGTCGGCTGCATTCCATCCAAGGCGCTGATCCATGCGGCCGAAGAGTTCGAAAAGGCGTCGCACATGGCCGGCGGCAAAAGCCCACTCGGCATCATGATCGGGGCGCCGTCCCTTGACCTCGCCGCGACCATCGCCTGGAAGGACGGAATTGTTAGCCGGCTTAACAACGGCGTTGCCTCCCTGCTCAAGAAGGCCGGCGTCAAGACCGTGCACGGCTGGGCAAAATTCCGCGACGGCAAGACCGTCGAGGTCCAGACCGAGACCGGGATGCAGGTGGTCCGCGCCGAGACGGTGGTGATCGCGACCGGCTCGGCGCCGGTCGAGCTGCCGTTCCTGCCGTTCGGCGGGCCGGTGATCTCGTCCACCGAAGCTCTGGCGCTGAGCGAAGTGCCGGAAAGGCTTGCCGTCGTCGGCGGCGGCTATATCGGGCTCGAGCTCGGCATCGCCTTAGCTAAGATGGGCGCCAGGGTGACCGTGGTCGAGGCGTTGCCGCGCGTGCTGGCGCAATACGACGCCGAGCTGACGCGCCCGGTTGCAAAGCGGCTCACTGAGCTCGGCATCGAGGTGCTTGTGGGCGCCAAGGCCAAGGGGTTGTCGACCAAGGGCGATGCGCTGCTGGTCGAGACGAAGGACGGCAAGAATGCCAAGATCGCTGCCGACAGGATCCTGGTCACCGTCGGGCGCAAGCCAGTGATCGAAGACTGGGGCCTCGAGCAGATCGACCTCGACATGGCGGGAACATTCATTCGCATCGACGAGCAATGCCGCACTTCGATGCGCGGTGTCTTTGCCATTGGCGACGTCACTGGCGAGCCGATGCTGGCACACCGGGCAATGGCGCAAGGCGAGATGGTCGCCGAGATCGTCGCCGGCCACAAGCGCAGCTGGGACAAGCGCTGCATTCCCGCCATCTGCTTCACCGACCCGGAGCTGGTCACCGCAGGCTTGTCATCGGACGAGGCAAAGGCGCTTGGCGGCGAGATCAAGGTCGGGCTGTTTCCCTTCGCCGCCAACGGCCGGGCGATGACGAAGATGGGTGAGGATGGATTCGTTCGGGTTGTTGCCCGCGCGGACAATCATCTGGTGCTCGGCATCCAGGCGGTCGGACAGGGCGTGTCGGAACTATCGACGGCCTTCGGCCTGGCGCTGGAAATGGGCGCCCGGCTGGAGGACATCGCCGGCACCATCCATGCCCATCCGACACAAGGCGAAGGTTTTCAGGAAGCGGCGCTGAAGGCGCTCGGGCATGCGCTGCATATTTGAAGCGGGGTGGTTGAGCGCGTGATTTCCCCCCTTGAGGGGAGATGGCCGGCAGGCCAGAGGGGGTCGGTTCGACAGGATGCGACCTGTTTGTGACAAATGGAGGTTGGCGCTTCACGCGCGGCGACCCCCTCTGTCGCCTGCGGCGACATCTCCCCCTCAAGGGGGGAGATTACAAGCTCACTCGTCTCAACTCGCGAGCCGGCTCACCATTTCGTGCTGCGCATAGGCACGGCCGAAGCGGTTGGCGAGGAAGGCGTCGAGCGCGATGTCCTCCTGCCTGACGAAGCCTGTCGCCGGCAAGGTGCCGTCGGCCAGCATGTCGAGTACCGCGCAGATGGCGGAAGCCGTGGTGATCTGGATGGCGCTGCGCACCCTATCGCCGACGCGGCTGGCGTAGATCTTGTTGGCGTAGGTCTCCTGCAGCAACCGGCCGGCCTTGCGGCCGCTGACGGTGACGAAAACGATGACCACGTCCTGCAGCGTCGCCGGCAGGGCGCTTTCAAAGATGTCCTTCAGAACGTCGCGCCGGTGGCGCAGGCCGAGATCATTGAGCAGCGCCTTCATGATCGCGGCATGGCCGGGGTAGCGGATGGTGCGGTAGTTCAGCGTGCGCACCTTGCCCTTCAGCGTTTCGGCCAGCGTGCCGAGCCCTCCGGACGTGTTGAACGCCTCATAGGTGACGCCGTCGAGCGAGAATTCCTCACGCTCCTCCAGCGGCGGTACCTCGATCAGCTCGCCTTCGACGATCGCCTCGCAAGGCTCGCAGTATTCGTTGATGACGCCGTCGGTGCTCCAGGTCAGGTTGTAGTTCAGCGCGTTCGACGGGTATTGCGGCAGCGCGCCGACCCGCATGCGCACGCTTTCGAGCGTGTCGAAGCGGCTGGCGAGATCGTTGGCGACGATCGAGATGAAGCCCGGTGCCAGCCCGCATTGCGGGATGAAGGCGCTGCTGCTGGAGCGCGCCAGTTGCTTGACGCGCCGGGTGCTGACGACGTCCTCGGTCAGGTCGAGATAGTGGATACTGGCGCTGGCCGCTGCTTCGGCGATGCGCGTGGTCAGATGGAAGGGCGCGGCGCTGAGCACCGCGAACGTGCCGGCCAGGGCGGCTTCAAGAACGCCGACGGCTTCGATGTCTAGCTCCAGCGTCGCAACTGTCGCGGGCAGTTCGGCCGAGCTAAGCTGCGCCGCCGAACGGTCGACGAGCGTGACATGATAGTCGCCAGTGGAAGCCAGCATCTCGGCGATGGTCGAGCCGATCTTGCCGGCGCCGACAACAATGATTTTCTTCATGACCGGTTCCCTCGCCCGAACGTTGTTTTCGACGCACAGAATCGCAGCTTGCCTGTCGAAAGGAAGCGTGGAATTGTTCGAAACGAAGTAGCTTCTTGATCAATATGCCGATGAGGTTCGTCGAAAGTGCTTAGCAATGCCGAACAAGCCCTGCTCTCGCTGCTGCGCACGAACGCGCGCGCCTCGACCGCCGAACTGGCGCGGCGGCTTGGCGTGTCACGGACGACGGTGCAGAGCCGGATCGAGCGGCTGGAGGAGCGCGGCATCATCGCCGGCTATGGGGTCAGGCTTTCGCCGGACTACGAACAGGGCCTGGTGCGGGCGCATGTCCTGCTCACCGTCACGCCCAAGCTTGCCGACAAAGTGGTGCGCAGCCTGCAGGCGCTGGCGCCGGTGCGGACGCTGCATTCCGTGAGCGGCAATTTCGACATGATCGTCATCGTCGACGCACCGTCGATCAAGGATCTCGACACGCTTCTCGACCAGATCGGCGCCATGGAAGGGGTCGAGCGGACATCGTCCTCGATCATACTGTCGACACGGATCGACCGCTGACCGGCTTGGCAGAGTATTGTGCCTCGTCCTCGCGAGGTGGAGCAAAAATCTTGGAATCCTGCCGCTGCTGTGCAGAACTTTTCGGGACGTCGGCGGAACAGAGGGGGCGCGAAGGATCGCCGGCCTTTGAGTTGACCCTGTTTACTAATGCATTAGAGCGTTTCAGGTTTTGACGGAAGCATATCCTGCGTTGTTGAAATAGTTGGCG
>NZ_SUHQ01000031.1 GCF_004962245.1 Mesorhizobium sp.
GCCAACTATTTCAACAACGCAGGATATGCTTCCGTCAAAACCTGAAACGCTCTAGAACGACGCCGTCGCCGGCCATCCGGTTTTGTCATTCCCCGATTTGGCTCGTCGAACGTTCGTTGAGCATCTCGCCCGTTTGCGCATCGATCGCCGCCAGGCTGACCTCATAGCCCCACAGGCTGCGGATATGACGCAGGGCGGCGTCGCGGCTGGCCTCTTCCAGCATGATGCCGTCCTTCACCTTGTGCTCCAGTCGCAACTGTCGGTCGCCGCGCAGATCCACATCCACCACCTGGATATCCGGCCGGCTCGCGCCAATGTCGTAGCTCTGGGCGAGCCCGGCGCGAATCTTTTCGTAGCCACGCTCATTGTGTATCGACGCGACTTCGTAATGCGGTTCGCTCGCGGCGTCGGCGAGGATAAAGAACCGCCATTTCCGCATCAGCGCGGGGCTCAGATACTGGCGGATGAAAGACTCGTCGCGATGGTTCGCCCACGCGTCGAGCAGAGTTTCGCGCCAATTGCCGTTGCCGGCGATATCGGGGAACCAGTCACGGTCCTCGGCGGTCGGCTCAGTCGATATGCGCTGGATGTCCTGCATCATGTCGAGGCCCAAGGCATAAGGATTGATGCCGGAAAAACGCGGATCGTCGAACGCCGGCTGGAAGACCACGTTCGAATGGTTGCGCAGGATTTCCAGCATCGCGCCTTCGCTGATCCGGCCGCGATCGAACAGCATGTTCATGAGTGTGTAGTGCACGAAGGTGGCGCAGCCTTCATTCATCACCTGCGTTTGCCGCTGCGGATAGAAATATTGCGCGATGACGCGGACGATCCTGATGATTTCACGCTGCCAGGGCTCCAGGACGAGGCTGTTCTTTTCCAGGAAGTAGAGCAGGTTCTCCTCGGGCAGCTTGAGCGTTTTCTTCCGCTCCGCCATGCCGAGATCCTTTTCGCCGGCACTGCTCCCGCCCTTCGAAGCCGGGAGCGTGCGCCACAGATCGTTGTAGGAGCGCTCTTCGTACTCCAGGCGCTCACGAACGCCCTCACGCTGCCGCTCCGACGACAGCTTCGGCGGCCGGTGATATCTGAACACGCCCTGTTCCATCAGCGCGTGGGCCGCATCGAGGATGGCCTCCACCGCGGCGACGCCGTGCCGCTCCTCGCAATGGGCGATGTAACCCTTGGCGAAGTCCAGATAACTCAGGATCGCGCCGGCGTCCGTCCACTGCCGGAACAGATGATTGTTCTTGAAGAAATGATTATGGCCAAGCGCTGCATGGGCTGTCACCAGGGCCTGCAGGGCCATCGTGTTTTCCTCCATCAGGTAGACGATGCAGGGGTTGGAATTGATGACCAGTTCATAGGCGAGCCCCCGCCCGCCTTTGCGATAGAGCAACTCCTGGTAGAGGAAATGCTTGCCGAAGGACCAGTGACGATACATCAGCGGCATGCCGACCGAGGAATAGGCGTCGAGCATCTGCTGGGATGAGATGATCTCCATCTGCACCGGATAGACGTCGAGGTGAAGCTCTTCGATCGCGAGCGCCTCGATGGCTTCGTGGACACGCGACAGTGCCTTGAAATCCCAGCCGGACCCGGAAAAGAGCAAACCGGATTTGCTGGCTTGCCTGGCCATCGGCATCCCCTTCAAGCGCTCTTCTGGACGACCGGCTGCCTGGCGAACAGCTGGCGAAAGACCGGATAGATGTCGGCTGCGGTGGCGATGCGGCTCATCTGGAAATTCGGCCATTTCAGGTTGACCGCGCTGTAGGCGCGCCAGAGCGAGGTCCCGTTCTCAGTGGCTCCGAAGATATGGGTCTCGCGTTCGTCGATGATCTCGACATAGGCAAAATACTGGCACAGGCGCATGATCTGGCCATCCATGAGGGCTATGCAGCGCTCAGAATCGGTGGCGAAATTGTCCCCGTCCGATGCCTGGGCGGCATAGATGTTCCACTCGTTGCTGGGATAGCGCTCCTCGATGATGCGGCGCATCTCTTCGAGTGCCGTGGAAACGACCGTGCCACCGCTTTGCGTATTGTAGAAGAAGGTCTCCTCGTCCACCTCCTGCGCCTCGTGCGTATGGCGGATGAAGACGATTTCGGTGCGGTCGTAACGCCGTTTTAGGAAGAGGTGCAGCAGCACGAAGAAGCGCTTGGCCAGATCCTTCTCGCGCTCGCCCATCGAACCGGATACGTCCATGAGACAGAACATGACGGCGTTGGCATTCGGCACGGGCCGGGCGTCGAAGCGGTTGAAGCGGATGTCGACAGGGTCGACAAAGGCGATCCGCTTGCGGCGGCGCTCAAGTCGCTCGAGCTCTTCCTGCAACGTTGCAATACGCTGGCGTGCCGCCGCGCTCTGGGGCTCTGCCTCCAGGATTGCGACTTCCTTCGCAATCGCATCAAGCTCCTCCTGCTTGGGACGCCTGAGCGCAATCCGGCGGCCATGGCTGTTTCGCATCGTGCGCCCGACATTGATGTTGGTCGGGGAACCGGTCGCGGCGAAGCCGGCCCGGCGCGGCTTGAAGGCAAGTATCTCCTTGAGATTGAGCTTGACCATGTCGGGAAGTTCGAGATCCTCGAAGAAGAGATCGAGCACCTCCTCGCGCGAGAGCACGAAACGAAAATCGTCTTCCGAGACCGTTTTCCCCGGAGATGATCCGCCGCCGCCCTGGCCGGGCTTGGGAACGCGGTCGCCTGGGGCGAAATGCTTGTTGCCCGGCAGGATGTGCTGCCGCCTGCCGCTGTCCTTCGCATCGGTAAAGCTCGGCTCGGCTGTGCCCCTCGCCGGCATGGAGACGGTGTGCTCGCTATCCACGTCGGCGATCCTGCCGGTGCGGATCTTGTCCCGGATGCTTCGCTTCAGCTCTTCGCGCGCACGCTTCAGGAAGCGCTGGCGGTTGCCGAGGCTCTTATCCTTCGGGTTCAGTCGGCGATCGATAAAGATCGGCATGGAACCATCCCGGCCGGGCTCAACCCGCCTTGTTCACCCGCATGTACCAGTCCACCAGCCGGCGAACCTGACGTTCGGTGTAGCCGCGTTCGACCATCCGGTGCACGAACTCGTTGTGCCGCTTCTCTGTTACACCGTCCTGCTTGGAACCGAAGCTGATCACCGGGAGCAAATCCTCGACTTGGCCGAACATCCGCTTCTCGATGACTTCGCGCAGCTTTTCATAGCTTGTCCATGACGGGTTGTGGCCCTGGTTCCTCGCCCGGGCGCGCAACGTGAACTTCACGACCTCGTTGCGGAAGTCCTTGGGATTGGCAATGCCGGCCGGCTTTTCGATTTGCGACAGTTCGTTGTCCAATACCCCGCGATTGAGGAGCTGACCGGTATCCGGGTCCTTGTAATCCTGATCCTCGATCCAGGCATCGGCGTAGGCGATGTAGCGGTCGAACAGGTTCTGACCATATTCGCTGTACGATTCCAGATAGGCCTTCTGGATCTCATGGCCGATGAATTCGGCATAGCGCGTGGCGAGTTCCGACTTTATGAAGTCGAGATAGGCGGCTTCCGTTTCCTTCGGGAACTGCTCGCGTTTGATCGCCTCCTCCAGAATGTACATCAGATGCACGGGATCCGCGGCCACCTCTTTGGTGTCGTAGTTGAATGTCTGCGACAGGATCTTGAAAGCAAAGCGCGTGCTGACGCCCGTCATGCCTTCGTCGACTCCGGCGGCGTCGCGGTATTCCTGAACCGACTTCGCCTTGGGGTCTACGTCCTTGAGGTTCTCGCCGTCATAAACGCGCATCTTCGTGTAGAGCGGCGAATTGTCGTGCTCGGCCAGACGGGTCGAGACGGTGAACCGGCTGAGAATGTCCAGCACCTCCGGAGCGCAGGGGCTGGAGGCCAATTCGCTTTCGCGCAGCAGCTTTTCGTAGATCTGCCTTTCTTCGGTGACCCGCAGGCAGTAAGGCACCTTGACCACCAGGATACGGTCGAGGAACGCCTCGTTGTTCTTGTTGTTCTTGAACTGCAGCCATTCCGACTCGTTGGAATGGGCCACGATGATGCCCTGATAGGGGAAAGCGCCGAAGTTTTCCGTGCCGTTGTAGCTGCCTTCCTGGGTCGCGGTCAGCAACGGATGCAGGACCTTGATCGGCGCCTTGAACATCTCGACGAACTCGAGCAATCCTTGCGTGGTCCGGTTCAGGCCGCCGCTGTAGGAATAGGCGTCCGGATCGGATTGACTGAAATTCTCGAGTTGTCTTATGTCGACCTTGCCGACCAGGGCCGAAACGTCCTGGTTGTTCTCATCGCCCGGCTCGGTCTTGGCAATGCCGATCTGGCGCAGCCGTGAAGGCATCAGCTTGACGACGCTGAACTTGGAGATGTCGCCGGACAGCTCATCGAGGCGCTTGGCCGCCCACGGCGAGATCAGGCCGTTCAGCCGGCGCCGCGCGATGCCGTATTTGTCCTCCAAAAGATCGGCCATGCGGTCGGGATGGAAAAGCCCGAGCGGCGATTCGAAAACCGGGCTGATCTGGTCGCCCACCTTCAGCGTGTAGATCGGACGCTGCTCCATCAGCTTCTTCAGCCGTTCGGCGAGCGAGGATTTGCCGCCGCCGACAGGGCCGAGCAGATAGAGAATCTGCTTGCGTTCCTCGAGCCCTTGAGAGGCATAGCGGAAATAACCGGCGATACGCTCGATCGTGTCCTCCATGCCATAAAACTCGGCGAAGGAGGGATACACCTTGATCGTCCTGTTCGAGAAAATGCGGCCGAGCCGCTCATCCATGCTGGTGTCGATCAGGGTGGGCTCGCCGATCGCCTCGACCATCCGTTCAGGCGCCGAGGCGTACATCGATTTATCCTCGCGGCAGGCGAGGAGATATTGCTGGATGCTTATCTCCTCCTGCGCCGCATTCGTGTAAATCTCCGAAAACAGATCGAAGACGTCGGAGTGGTTCTCGCGCATGGTATCCTCGCCCCGGCCGGTCTGGTTGCTGTCGCCTCATCCTTCAACTGTCGGAAAGCCTTTGTGGTTCCCTCTCTTCACGTAGTGAGTCTGTGACAGGATGTTAGGGGTCCAGACAGATATCGTCAAAGGAAACCAGCCAGCGAATGCTCGCAGGATGGAACGTTTCCATGGGATGTCCATTCCTCCATCAGCGCGCTTGCCGAGCAGCAAGTTCGCCGCGAACAAGCTGTTTTTCTGGAGGAGTGAACCATGCCTCTTACGCTCAGCAGTTCCGCCTTTGCCGACGGCGAAAAAATTCCCGAGAGATATACGCGTGACGGAAAGAACGTATCCCCGCCGCTGAAATGGTCAGGTGTGCCGGGCAAGGCGAAGAGCCTCGCTCTCGTCATGCAGGATCCCGATGCGCCGAACGGAAACTTCGGTCACTGGGCCGTGTTCAACATCCCGCCTGACGTCGGCGAACTGCCCGACGCTGAGAGTGGCAAGCCCGGTCCTGAAGCGCTCAGGCAAGCCACGAACGACTTCGGCAACGCTTACTATGACGGTCCTGAGCCGCCGGTCGGACACGGGGTTCATCATTACCATTTCCGGCTTGCCGCGCTCGACACGCCGAGCCTCGCGATTCCGGCGGCCGCGGGCGTGGCGCGCATCTGGCAAGAAGCGCAAAAACATGTGCTGGAGGAAGCGGAATTGGTGGGGACATACGAACGCAACGAATGAATTTGACGGCGCGCAGGTCATGCGCGATCTCTTGCCTCGACCAGGCGAGAGGGTCTAATCCAATGTCACGCCCCCGCAGAGCGGAACCGCGTGTCCTCGAATGTCCGATTTTTGTCTCGCTGCTGCTAGATTCCAATCTATCGGACACACGGCGCTCTGGCGCGATCAAGCCGAAATCAAGGTGTCGGTACCAATCCGCGTCCACGTACATGCCGGACCGTCTGACGCATACGATCGGCAAGGGAGGCGAGCGAGCCTTGCGCCGTGCGCGTCCCAAGAACCGATTGCAGGACAACACCCTGCGTTGCGAACTTGTGCTTGAACGACTCGGCGCCACAGAGGAAGTCGACCGTGCCCAGGCCGTGATCGATCGACCACTGTATATAGTCCATCATCAGGATCATGCCCGGCGACGCTTGGCCGAAATCCGGATCGAATGTGGTCACGAACGCCATCATGGTGTGGTGCTGGACGAAATTGATGGAGACTGCGACCATCGCGCCATCGCATTCAAGTACGAAAATGTGCAGCACGCCGGCACGCGCCAGCGCGTCGACGAGTGCCGCGAGCACTGGTGCTCCCTCTTCGAAAAGCTGGGATTCACGCTTGTGCTGCACCAGCCATCTGCGCTTCAGGGCAGCGAGCCGGTCCAGGACCGGCTGCAGTGGCTCGTCGGGCGCAAGCAGGCGAAATTTCACTTCTCCGGCTTCTTCCAACGTCTTGACGCCGCGCCGATAGTTCTGCCGCGTCTTTTTCGACTGCGCCGCTAACCATGCGGCTCCGCTCTCCCACTGTCCGGTGACGCGGTAACTGATTTCCTCTCTGTGATTGGGGCGGAGCCTGACGCCGCCCGAGGTATCCAGAGTGAAAATTCTGCGGGCCGCCGCACCCGGCAACAGACGATTGAGAAAGGCAAGATCGAAGCCACCGGCGTTACAGATCTGGACCCATACGTCCCGCAGGGCCGACAGCGAGCATTCCGGAGCAACGAGAATGTCCCCGTAATCGGTATAGCTGCCGGCCGCCCATTCGAGAAACCGCAGGCCTTTGCGCTTGCCGATCGCCAGGGGAACGACAGCAACGAGCCTGTCGCCGTTCCAGACCAGGCCGATCCGCAGCGCGCGCTGGTCACGGTCCGCCACGGTACTCCACCATGCCGAAATCCAGGCATGACTCTGAAAGATCAGCCCGTCGGTGCGATGCCAAAGATGTATCCAATCGGCTTCGACCGCAGCCAGGCGATCCGCCGAACGGACAATTTCCAGGCGCTCTGCGCTCGAAACGTCAATCGGAACAATGGTGTTCATGAAGAGGAATGATCCTGTGGCTGAGCAATGACATCGGGACGCCTCTGGAACAGTCGGACGAGATGCCCCCCCATCTTCTTGAGCGGCAGGATGTAAAGCCCAAAGAGCGATTGATAATCGCGCACATCCCGATCCATCAGGCCAAACTTCAGGTCTTCATCCGGGTCCGGGACGAAGTGCGTTCCGAAGAGGCGATCCCAGAACGAAAAAAGCAGGCCAAAATTCTTGTCATAGTGGCGAGGGTCGATGCTGTGGTGCACCTGGTGCCAGTGCGGACACAAGATGATGTTGTTCAACGGGCCGAAGGAGATCTTGAAATGGGTGTGGCGAACAAAGTCCATCATCAGGATGTTGCGGATGACATAGACATTGATGCCGAAGATAGCGATCTCTACCGGATCGAGCGCGATCAGGCTCCATATGCCGAAGCAGATCCCCGGGATGACGCCATCCCAGATACGGTTCATCAGATCGTCCAGCGGATGAACCCGATCCTTGGTGATTCCCACCATCACTTCGGCCGAATGATGCACTTTGTGCAATTCCCACAGGAACGGGAAGCGGTGCTGGGCGACATGGTAGATATAATATGAAATATCGTAGGCGATCAGCATGGTTGCGGTGAAGATGACGATTGTCACCGGTCCGGCCGGGCCGCCGATGAGCGGCGCCTGGATATCGAAAAGCCAGCCGACTGCCTGGTGTGTCCCGTAGCCTACGGCGGCAACGAAGGTGACGCCGGCAGGGATGAGCAGGAAAGGCATCATCGCGCGTTTTGTGACCCAAAATAGAACATCCGCTCGCGCCGACGGGTGCAGGATGACTTCCGCCGGGAAGGCGAAATCGAAAAAATCCCTGACGGATTTATGCTCGACAGTTCGCCAGTAAGCGACCACCGCGCTCCCCAAAGCCGTGAGGAGAAGCAGGCCGAGAGTCAGAAAATTGACGTTCGAGAGCTTTTCCACAATCACTCTGGCAAGTTCGGAAAACATCGGTGCGGTGGCTCCTGGGGTTGTGAGAAGGCGATCCGGCGGACTGCAAGCAAAAGAAATGCCAAACTCACCGCATGTTGCCTGCAACCAGTGGTTTCTGCGGATGCAACGGGCAAAGCATGCCGGATTGCGCCAAACTAGCAGGTCAACCGTAACAAAACCGCTAAATGTCCGAACGTAATTAATGTCGAATATGGCTGGAACACCGGAAGGTGCCGCTGTGCTGCAGCGCCAGTCCCTAGCTTTGCGGCGGGGGGATTGCCGCGAGGTGGATCTTGATCCCCTCTTCGCCCACTTCGCCACGCCAGGCGATGCGTTCGGCTGGCTGCCTGGCGCCAAAACTTGGTGAAACCCAGCCGCCCTGCCCCGGTGCGTCGCCGCCGGCGCGGATGTCGATCGCAGCGTCCGGAAAGCGGATGGTCATCAGCCGCTCATCGCCTCGCAACACCATGACCGTGTTTTCGTCCTGGTTGGCGCCGAGACCGGTGGCAAGCTGGAAGACGATTTCGGCCACGCGCCTGCCGCCGAGCAGTTGGTCGGTCACTAAGATGCCGTCGGCCTGGTGCATCACGGTGCGCTGGTGCACGACGCCGAAGCGGCTTCCGTACCCGTCGTGTCGGGCGCGCAGCTTCCAGTGCGTTCCCGGCTCGCTCTCAATAAATGTCGCAACCGCCTTGTGCGACCAGTTGAACTCCCCGGCGATGATGCTTTGGCTTTTGCCCTCGATGTTCAGCGTGTTGTGCGCCGGCGTCGAGCGGAACCAGTCGCGCCAGACGCCCCCCGAACCGTAGAGCCAGGTGCCGGGGTCGATTAGCACCGGCTCGCCATCGATGCACAGGGTGAGCGACAGCGCGTCGGCATGGCCGTGAGCCGCTATCGAGAGATAGCCGAGCGGGCCGTGGTCGAATGTCAGATCGATGCTGCGGCCATTCATCTCACCGCGCCAGACGGAGAGTCCGCCTTGCGTGAACGTTTGCAACCCATGCGGCACCGGCGCCGGTTCCGACGGCGTGCCGAAGAAAAGCGCACGAAAATCATCTGGTTCCGCGGCGTTGCCCGGCATCCGTAGAAAGCCATGGATGGCGGCGGCGACGGATTGGACATAGCCCGGCTCGTCTCCTAGCGTCAGCACGCGACCTTCATCGTTGTCGCCAAAGCTGGCAGCTTTCGGTGGGAGCCAGCCGACGAAATTGGCGAATGCAGCCAGCCGCGCTTCGACGGGCGAGGGAAAAGGCGTTCCGGCCTGGCGAGCTGCAGCAGCGCATAGCAAGATGAGTTCGGCCGTGAAGGCCGCGTATGTCGGGGTCTGCTCGGCGCCGGTACCATCGGCAAGAATCTGCTTGTGCGCCTCAGCCAGTAGGGCGTTGCGGACAGCGCCGGATTCGGCCCCTAACGCCAGGCAGATCAGATACTCGCCAGCCAGTTCTGCGACGAGATGGTTGTTGGCGGAGGAGAACCGGGAGGGGAACCGCGGCAGCCAATAGGCGCTTGCCGCCAGTATTTCACCCACTTGCTGCCGGGTCGCCGCGCCGAGTCGGTCGCCGACGAGGTCCATGGTGACAATCAGGCTGATGGCTCGCAGCGCTACTTCGATGCCAGAAGCCCAGCCAACCCCACGAAACGGCGGGTTGGCGCAATGCCAACTGTCGATCGCCGCCTCGATGGCCATTCGGGACTGATCGTCACCGGCGAGAAGCAGGTGAGCGGCAAGCGGCGGCAACTGCTGCAGCCGATTGATCTCCCAAACATATTTTACATCGCCACGGTCGCCGCGATGGCGAAAATCGATGTCGAAAGTATAGGTCTCGGGACCCGGCCAAAGCCTGCCGGTCACCGGATCAAGGCGCCAAAGCTCGGGAGGAAACAGCCGATCGGGTTCGCGTCGTGGCCATATCCGCCCAAGTGCGGAAAACTGGCCCCCAAGCGTGTCTTGCGCCGCCACCGCTATGGCTTGCCGTTGTGCCGGTGTCGTAGCCAGCGCGGCATCGCGCAATTCACGCAGCACCGGATGCAACTGAGGTGAAGCATAGCGCTCCCAGCCACCGTCGCGACGGCGTGAGGCGATCCTTCGACGCTGTTCGCCCAGCCGGTGCAACACCTCGGCCGGCTCCATGCTGCGCAACCGGTTGATGTACCAGCCGATTCTCATACGCACTCCGCCAAGGTTTCGATTCTTATATACCATGCTGTCGAATAGCCGCGCGGCGGCAATCCTCTTTTCCGTTCCTCCGGTTAATATCTTCGGCATGATACGGAGACTGGCGATGAGAAGGATGGCGTGTGTTGCGGCGTGGGTGCTCGGCATGGCGGTAGCCGCCAGCGCTGCGCCCATCCCGCTCCAGCGCGGCGTTGGCGTGCATGAATGGCTCAACTGGTCGCCGGTGGAGGACGATGGATCCTACAGTTGGCCGCCCTACCGCAGCGAGAAGGAGTGGCGATCCGGACACAGGCCGCTCACCGATTGGCCGGGTGGCGACGAGTTTGCGCGCATCAGGTCGATGGGCTTCGATTTCGTCCGGCTGAGCGTCGACCCCGGCCCGTTGCTTGCCAGCGATGGCACCAAACGGCAGCAGGCGCTCGACATACTTGCTGCTGCGGTCGAGCGTGTGACGTCGGCCGGCCTGAAGGTGGTCTTCGACCTGCACGGCGTCACCCAGGTTCCGGCCTATGGCATGGAGATGATCTATGACGGTGCCGACAGCGAGGGCGTTGCCCGCTATCGCGAAATGGTTGTGGCGGTCGCCACCATGCTGGTCAAGGTCGGCACCGACAAGGTAGCCATCGAACCCTATAACGAGCCGGCATACTACCCCTGCGATTCGAGCGGGAGCGATGACTGGCAGCGGATCATGGCAGGCACGGTTCGCGATATTCGCGCAGTCAGCAGCGAGCTCACCATCGTTGCAACGGGCGCCTGTGGCGGCAGCATTGCCGGACTGGTCAATCTCACCCCGGGCTTTGACGATCCGAACCTCTACTACAGCTTCCATATGTATGAGCCGCACAGTTTCACGCATCAGCGGCCCGACGGGACAGACACCTTCGCCTCGGGCCTTCCCTGGCCAGCCGACAGCAGCACGCCTCAGGTGGTGACCGAAACCCTTAAGGCGCAGATGGATGCCGCCGGCTTGAGCCCGGTCGAGCAGATGATGAACATGGTCGCGGCGCGTGAAGCAATCGCCCGATATTTCGAGCGGAATTGGGGCCCGAGCCAACTCGAGGCGAGCTTCCGTCAGGCGGTCGACTGGGCCGAGGCCCATGGCATCCCAAGCCGGCGGCTCTTCATGGGCGAATTCGGCGTCATCCTCATGTCCGCGGACGGCCGCATGGGCGCGTTCGACGCTGACCGTCTGCGTTATCTTACGGCGGTGCGCCAGCAGGCGGAACGCTTCGCGATCCCATGGTCCGTCTGGGAATTCTCCAATCCCTACGGAATGACCGTCATCCAGCCCGATGGGCCTGCGGTCCCAGACTCGGAGATGTTGCAGGCACTGGGCCTGCCATAGCTGCTCGATTGTCGCGCCCGACCCGCAGCTGCTCGTCATGGGCTCACTTGCCAGTCAAGCGCAAGCTCAGGACAGCGTCAGCGCCTGACCGGTTGAGCCTCTAACGCGACCGACCTCCAGACGTCACAGATCGCGCCGACAAACGGTGCGAGCTCAAGCCGTTCCCGATGCACGGCCATCGCGGCAGCACCAAGCCTGGCCCTCAGTGTCGGATCTTCGACCAGCCGTGTCAGCGCCTCGGTCAACGCCGCAACATCGCCGGGTGGTACCAGCAACCCGGATTGCTCGTGGGTGATGATATCCTCCACCGCGCCGACAGGCGTCGTCACAACCGCGAGGCCCGCGGCCATCCCTTCGATGACCGAGACCGGCAGGTTCTCGGCAAAGGAGGGAAGCACCAGAATATCCGCCGAAGCGATCAGCGACGCGACCTCATCGGGGCCGACCCAGCCTGGAAAGGTAACGCGGTCGGCAAGGCCCAGTTCGGACGATCTCATCCGTGCCGCCTCGACTTCGCCATCCCCAGCGATCGTGGCGCGCCAATTCTCGATGGGCTTCATGCGGTGCAGCGCATCCATCAATTGCGGTACGCCCTTGCGGTCGCCGATGCGGCCGAGGAACAGGATATGCACATGATCGCCGCCGCCGACATGCGCCAAGGAGGGAACCGCCGTGGCATTGGGAACGATGACAATATTGCCGGCTCCCCCCGGTGCCCGGCTGGCGACGAAGTCGCGCCAAAGCCCGCCCAAGACGATCACCCGAGCGGCACGCTCGAACAAAGCTTCGATGCGGCGGCTCATGAAACTACGATCATCTTTCCAGAATGTCTGATACTGCGCCCCGTGCAAATGCAGGACATAGGGTATCGACAGCAGCCGGGCGCAGGCGGCGATCACCATCTTGCGATAGGTACTGGCGGAGACCGATATATTGATGTGAATGACATCAGCGCGTCTCGCAAAACGCGCCGCGAGCATCCGCAAGCAAAAGCCAAACATGTAGAAGATCGAAAGCCCAACATGCCCTGGACCGCGGCTGGCGAGAAAGCGTACATCGATGTCGGCGATCTCTTGCCGTTCGAACTCCTGCTTCAACGCCCCCATGATGCGGTCGATGCCTCCCTGCCCCGAAACACCCGAGGGCGTCGCGACAAGGACGTGCACTTTTCGATTGTGGGCCGGACGCTGCAACATGATTCCTTTTTTCGGAACTACAAGCAAAGGTTTCAAATAAGGTTTACGACGAATCCGTTAGTTCAAACTGAATCTGTTCACCCTTTGCCGTCATCGCGCTGGATTTTCCGCCGGTCGACGGTTAGTCGAAGGTGAATTTTCCGGGGACAATCCTTGCTGCTCCGCTCCACGCTCATCTATGCCCCGGCGATCCTGCTGACGCGAATCTCCGCGCTGCTCCTGCTGGTGATCGTGACGCGGTTGATCGACCAGACCGAGTATGGCCTGCTGACCCTGGTGGTGACCGTAGGCGAAATGACCGACATCGCCGTCACCAACTGGCTGCGCATCGCCTTGCTCAGGCTTGGCGGCAAAGGCGATATCAGCCGCGGCAGCCTGATACTGGCCGGACAGGTGTTGCTTGCCAGCACGGCACTGGCGCTGATTGTATCCGTGGTCGCCTCGGCAGTGATCGTGCCGGAGCGCTGGGTCGAGTTCGCGATCGCCGTCTGCGGCTACCTGATCGCCGGTTCCATCGGCCGCTTCGCGTTGACGGTGCTGCAGATGCAGCAGCGCCATTCGGTCTATTCGATGCTCGAATTCCTGCGCGCCCTGCTGCAGCTCGCGCTGCCGATCGGCGCCATCGTCCTGTTTCAGGATTCGTTCCTGACGGTATCGCTCGGCTCGAGCCTCGGCGTGCTGATCGCAGGCATCGTGGCGGGCGTCATGGCATCCCGGCGCGTCGTTGCCGGTCCGCCACGCTTCACCCAGAAGGATTTCTTCGTCCTTGGCGTGCCCCTGGTCATCATGGCGCTGGTAGGCTTCGGCCTCCACAGCGCGGAGCGTGTGTTCCTCAAGATCTATTACGATGCCGGTGCCGTGGCGATCTTCGCCGCGGCTTATGCGCTGGCCCGCCAGCCGATCGATATGGTCGCCAATTCCATCAATATGGGCGCCTTTCCCGAAGTGGTCAGCCGGTTCGACGAGGAGGGGCCCGCGGCATCGGGCCGGCTGCTGTCGCAATTGATGGCCTTGATGGTCCGCCTTTGCCTGCCGGTTGCGGCGATGCTGGTCGCACTCAGCAGCGACATCACGCAGTTCCTGCTGCCCTCCGAATATCACGGCCGCTTCGGCCTGCTCTTTCCGATCATCGCCTTCAGCGTGCTGAGTGCAAACCTCGCGAGCTTCGTCTATGGCACCGTGGTGCACGCGCACAAGCGGCCGTGGCTGCTGATCATCGCCAATTCCTTCGGCTCGGTGGCGACAATCGCACTGTCGGTGCTGTTGATCCCTCCGATGGCGGAGGTCGGCGCTGCTTTGGCGCTGGCGGGTGGATCGCTGGCGGGCCTGATAGCCTGCATCATCATCAGCGAGCGGCTCACACCCGTGCCGGTGCCATGGCGCGACATCGGCGTTTCGATCGTCATCTCGCTCGGCACGGGACTAGCTGCCAGCCTTGCCAGCGCTGTACTCGGCGATGTGCCGGCCATCTTCTCGCTCGTCGCGGGCGGCACCGCTGGCGCAGCGGTTTTCTTCGGGCTGACCTGGCTGTTCTACCCTGCCGCGGCGATGCAATTCGTAGCCAAGCTGAGGGCGCGGCTACGGATCGCATAGACCCGCGATGGCATCTTGAGTTTGCCGTGTCGAAGTCCTGGAAAGCAGTTCCGACTTCAGCCCGATGCCGGAGCCCAGGGCCGGCCCCCTGTCTGTGGGGTAGCCGCTGCTTATAGATCGACCTTTCGGCGCCCGCGACGGTCCCAGAACTCGCGGCACAGCAGCGCTGCATAAGCAGTGTTGGTATCGTAGTAGCGGCGCCACAAGCGTCGCGGCTCCTGTGCCACGCGAAACAACCATTCCAGACCGGCCGCCTGAACCAGTTTCGGCGCCCGGGCAACCTTGCCGCCATAGACATCGAAACTACCGCCCACGCCCATGACAAAACTCGGAGTGAGTTCGTCACGATAGCGCTTGAGAAAGCGCTCCTTGCGCGGCGTTGGCATCGCCACCAACAGGCAGTCGGCGCCCGAGGCGTTGATCTCCTCGACGATTCCGGCCTCGTCTTCCGGCTTGAAATAGCCATTGCGCATGCCGGCGACCACCAGGCTCGGATGATCCTTGGCAAGTCGACCTTTCACCGCATCGAGAACGTGCTGTTCGGCGCCCAGGAGGAAGGGCCTGTAGCCGCGCGTCGCGCACAGGCTCAGCAGATTGATCATGATGTCGACGCCAGCCACCCGCTCCGGCAGCGCGACGCCGCAAAGGCGCGCACCCCAAAGCACACCTTTGCCGTCGACGTTGATCACATCCGCTGTCGCAACGTCCTCCCGCAGCTCGGTATTGTTGCGCATGTTCACAAGCTTGGCGACATTCACGACCACATGATGCAGCGGCCGTCGCAGCGTCATCGCCTCATCGGCGATGGCCAGCGTCTCGGCCATGGTCAGCGCATGGATCGGCGCGCCAAGGAACTCCCGGCGCCGTGACGCCAACAGGCGATGCTGCGCCCATGCCGGGTCGTGCGCGTTCATGCCGCCTCCTCTGCACTTGCGGAAAGTGCCAGGTGTTCGATTTCCGATTTCTTGCCTTCGATGCGGGCGTCGGGCTTGCGTGCCTTGCGCCAGGTCCACAAACCCCTTGTGTCGATGAGCTTCTTGTCCTTGAGCGCCTCGGGATCAATCAGATTGAACTGCCGATGGTCGACCAGCAGGACGACGATATCGCACTTGTCGATGGCGGAAAGTGCATCGGTGAAGATGATGCCCTTGCCCTCGAGCTCATGCGGCAGTGTGTGTGTGTTGGGTTCAGCCGCGATGATCTTCAGGTTGGGGATATCGGACAAGAGCTTCACCACCTCGACAGCCGGGCTCTCGCGCATATCGTCGATATTGGCTTTGAAGCTGAGGCCAAGACAAGCGATCGCCTGCTTGCGGGAAGGGTCGAGCAAGGCTTGGATATCCCTGACCACCGACAAGGGACGCTCGGAATTGATCCGGCGTGCCGAAGCCATCAGCCGCGTGCTGTTAGGCGCGGCGTCGATGATGAAATACGGATCGACCGCAATGCAGTGGCCGCCGACGCCCGGGCTCGGTTGAAGGATGTTCACGCGGGGATGCCGGTTAGCGAGATCGATCACCTCCCAGACGTTGAGCGACAGGTCCTGGCACACTGCCGCAAGCTCGTTGGCGAAGGCGATATTGACGTCGCGGAACGCGTTCTCGGTCAGCTTCACCAGTTCGGCGCTTTCGGCCTGGGTCATAAACAGGTCGCCGGTAACGAAAGTTGAATAGAGTGCCGCGGTCCGTTCCGACGACTTGCGCGACAGTCCGCCGATCGAGCGATCGTTGTTGATCAGCTCGGTCAGGACCTTTCCCGGCAACACGCGCTCTGGCGAATAGGCGACCAGGATGTCGGCCTCTTCGCCATGCGTGACAGGAAATTTGAGATCCGGCCGCAACTCGGCAAGCAGTCCCGTCATGATGCGCGTCGTGCCGACTGGCGATGTCGATTCCAGCACAACAAGGTCTCCCCGCTTCAGCACGGAAGCGATGCTTCGTGCCGCCGCGAGCACGTAGCTCACATCCGGCTTGTGGTCGTCGGTCATCGGGGTCGGCACGGCGATGACATAGGCATCCGCCGGCTGCGGCGTGCTGAACGCCTTGAGCTTGCCGTTGGCTACAACCTTCTGGATCAAACCATCAAGGTCCGGCTCGACGATGTGGATTTCGCCGCGATTGACCTTCTCGACCACCGACTCGTTGACATCGACGCCAATGACGTCGAGCCCGCGGCTGGCGAAAATGGCACAGGTCGGCAGTCCGATGTAGCCCATGCCGATAACGGAAACGGTCTTGATCTCAGCCATGATGCAGCAGTTCCTCAACGATCCGGTTACCGGCCCGGCCATCGCCATATGGGTTGTGTCGTTCCGCCATGCCGCGGTAGGCAGCCTGATCGTCGAGCAGGCTGTTGGCATTGGACAGGATTTTTTCGATATCGGTGCCGACGAGACGGGCGGTACCCGCCGCGACCCCCTCGGGTCGCTCGGTATTCTCGCGCATCACCAGCACCGGCTTGCCGAGCGAAGGCGCTTCTTCCTGCACGCCGCCGCTGTCGGTCAGCACCAGATAGCTCTGCTTCTGCAGGAACAGGAACGGCAGATAGTCCTGCGGGTCGACCAGATGGATGTTGGGCACGCCCCCTAGTTCTTCGTTGACCACCGAACGCACATTCGGGTTGGGATGGACGGGATAGACGATCTGCACGTCCCCGCGCTCCGCCAGTCTCTTCAGCGCCGCACAAATACGGTGGATGCCGCCGTCGAAGTTCTCACGGCGATGACCGGTGACGAGGATCATTTTCTTGGCGGGGTCGAGAAAGGGGAAATGGGCGGCGAGCTTCGCGTTCATCAACTTGTCGGCGTCGATCGCGCCGGAAAAATGCAACAGCGTGTCGATCACCGTATTGCCGGTCACGAAGATGGTATTCGCAGCCTTTCCTTCGGCGATGAGATTGTCGCGCGCCTGGATGGTCGGCGCAAAATGCCAGGTAGCGATATCGCCGGCAATCTTGCGGTTCAACTCCTCCGGAAAGGGAGAGTTGATATCATGGCTGCGCAATCCTGCCTCGATATGGGCGACCGGAATGCGCCTGTAGAAGGCAGCCAGGGCCGCAGTCATCGCCGTGGTCGTGTCGCCTTGCACGAGGACGATATCGGGCTTCGCCCTCTCCAGCACTTCGGCCATGCCCAGGAGCACGCGCGAGGTCACGTCGAACAACGTCTGGCCAGGTTGCATGACGTTGAGATCGTGATGCACCGGCAGGCCAGTCAGTTCGACGACCTGATCGACCATCTCGCGGTGCTGGCCTGTAATGCATGTTTCGGTAACAAACCCTGGATGGGCAAGCGCGGCACGCACCACCGGAAAGCATTTGAGCGCCTCAGGCCTCGTGCCGAACACGATCAGCAATTTTTGCCTGAACGGCAGTTTAGGACGTGAAAGGACGTTCATTGCTGATCCTGGTCGCCAGAAGGCATCGCGACCTGCTGATTATTCGCTACAATAGCTACAATAGCTACAATAGCGGCAGGAGCCGCCTTCGTGACCTTAAATCTTAATATATGATTAACGATCAAACCCGCGCTCTCCCCGGGTAACTCTTATGAAAGACTGAACCGTTAGGTATCTTGGCAGAGTAGTCTTGAAAAAGAATATATTCGATTGACTAATATTTCAATCATCAGCCACGCCGACGGATCTCGGTGCTGGGAAATTGAGCTTCTCGTGCGGTTGAAAGCGGCTGGTCACGTGGTTTCGAGTTGCCACGCGTCGGCGCCTGCGCCTATCGCACGCGGGCTCGATAAAGTGCTGGCGATCGAAAGCCGACGCTTCGGTCCCTCGCTGGCAAGCCGTTCCAAGCCATTGCCGTCAGACGATGCCGGTCCCGCCGATCTTGTAGTCGATCTCACGGGCAGGGCCGCGGGACAAGGCACACCCGTCTTGACGCTCGAATTTTGCGGCCGCAGCACCTTTCCCGCCGGTGTGACCGAGATGCTGGCGAGCGGGCGTTTGCCAGAACTTGCCGTTCGCCTCGATGGCGTTACAGTCGCCCGGGGGCGACCAATGCTCGGCGACCGGCTTTGGCTGTCTCGCAGCTGCAACGACCTGCTCGCCGGGGCCATCTCGCTGGTTGTGCAAAGCGTCGCCCGTTTTTCCGCGGGCAAACTTGTGCCAATTGCCGATAGCCCGGCGCCGACCCTCAAGACCGGCGGTTTTGCCCGGCACTATCTGCCCTTCTTCTGCAGGGGGGTGGTCGATCGCGCCATGCAAAAACTCAGACTTGGACGACGCCCCTTCTATTGGCAGGTTGCCTATCGGCTGATCGGCGGGCCAGGTGTTGCCGAGACCGGGCAACTCGACGGTACGCCGTTCACCGTCCTCGCGGACGATGGCCAGCGATTCTACGCCGATCCCTTCGTCCTCGAGCGGGACGGCCGCCACTATCTGTTTGTCGAGGAGTTTCCCTACGCTACGGGTCGCGGGGTGATTTCTGTCACCGAACTGGGCGACGATGGCACTTTCGGCGTGCCGAGGGTGGTGCTGGAGGAACCGCACCACCTGTCGTATCCGCAGGTGTTCGCTCACGACGGCGAGATTTTCATGATTCCTGAAAGTGGGACGGCGCGCGAGCTTGTGCTCTATCGCGCCGCGCAGTTTCCAGATCGCTGGGTACGCGACACCGTGCTGATGACGAACAAGGATTTCAATGACGCCACGCTGCTCGAATCCGATGGACGCTTCTGGCTGTTGGGAACGGAGCGGTTCGGTTACGGCAGCGCCTCGGACACGATGGCCGTCTATTCCGCACCCTCGCTGCGCGGACCATGGGTAGCGCATACGCTCAACCCCATCGCCGTCGATCACTCGGCCACTCGGCCCGGCGGCGCCCTTATCCGCCAGGGCGGTGCTCTGGTGCTGCCGGTGCAAAACGGATCAAGAGCCTATGGCGGCGGTCTGGGGTTGATGCGGCTGGATCGGCTTGACGATTTCGATGTCCGTCTTGCGCCGCCTCGCCCGATCGGCCCGGGGCCAGCATGGGCTCGCGCGGGCATCCACACGCTTAACCGCGCAGGCCGTGTCGAGGTTGTGGACAGCGCCGGCTGACGCGTCTGGAGCCTGTGCTTATCCGAGCCGATCCAGTTTCGGCGCGGATGCGACCGGGGCCGAAGATGTGCTCTTCGGCTGGTTTCTATACGGCACGTTTCTATAGGCAAGCAGCAACACCACGATTATCGTGATCTCCGGCGATTTTGACGAGAGCGCGTTATTCGACAGCGCAGCAAGCAAGAACGTCATGGTGCCGACCCATGCAGGCAGCGGCGCCGCGCGCAACAGCCGGAAAACGAGCCAGAATATCAGCACGGTAAAGAGCACGGCTATGGGCAGGCCGAAGAGCATGATGATGACCACCGGCGCGCTCTCGATGTAGGGCAGATGCAGCTTCTCGTTGACGATCGCGAGGAGGTCGTCGACGTTCATACCAAACAGGATGTCTTTCCAACTGACAAGTCCGAACACCTGGTAGATCGTCACCCGCGCCATGAAATTTTCGTCAAAGATCGTGTTGCTAAATCGATTAAGCAACCCGCCCGAAAACAGTACGGCCACCAGCGCTGCGCCACCCGCCAGGGCGAACAGCAGCACGACGGCCTTGGCCTGCCGCTGGTGCCTGGGCGTCAGGCGCGGCCAAGGCACGAACATCAGCAAAATGAGGGTTTCTCCGGCGGCGAGCATCAAGGCGGCGCGAGCGCCTGACGCAGCACAACCGACGAGCAATACGAAGATCGATACCACCCGCACCCATATGCGCCAGCGCGTTAGCGGTACGAATCCGATGGCTGTGGCGCAGAGCGCTCCCAATGCCAGCGGGTGCGCCGATAGGCCGATTGGCCTGAACTGCAATTCCCTGAGACCGTAAGGCAGAAATCGATGTTGAGTCACCGCTTCGATCGTGCCGATCACAGCGCTGAGGATCACCATTACAAGCACGACGTCACCCAACGCCCGCCGCACATCCGCGTTCAAGGCCAGCATCAACAGGCCCGCCGCGCCCCCCACCAGATAGGTATCGATGATGAACCCCGAGGAGCCGGCCCGGCCGGTGATGAACAGATACGGCACCAGCGCGAACATCAGCGCAGAATAAAGCAGCAAAGCCTTGAATATTCCAATTTCGTCGCCCTGCAGCAGAAATGGCCGACTGAAAAGAACGAGAGGAAGCAGCATAAAGATAGCATAGGTGCCGAAATGCAATTTTTCGTAGAACGAGCCTCCCTGGGCCGTATAGTCGACGACCATGTTCATCATCTGCGGTGACACAGTGAAGCGGAGCAGGAACGCGAAGGCCGCGCATAGGAAAAACAGAAGCGACAGCGCGTTCTGGCGACGCGCCTGGCTGGACAACAATCGTTCCGATGCGGCGGCGGGATAGCTCATGGCCCATCCAGATGGAGGTATTCAAACGGCATTCTGGCCAACGCGGTCCATTCACGGGTCCGCCGAACGGACGCGGCGCGTGAATCGGCAAAATATGCCAACTTGGAAAATGAGATGTTAACGATCTTTCTGTAGTGCTGGCCCGCGTCGCGAATAACAAGAGTTAGCATCATGTCCGCCGCTTCCGGCACTCCCCCTCCCCCTGCGGCGGATTCCGACATCAGCGCACTCGAGCGGATCGCCAATGCGCGGCGCGCCAGCAGGGCAAGGCTGCAACAGGATGCCCCAGTCATGGCACGCACCTCCGGACCTGTCATGCCGCACACACCCGAGCCTGTCCCTACGGTGACGCTCGACAAGATCGGCGATTTCCTTGAGCTCGATTTTCGCCGCCTGTTTGTCTGGCTGCGTGCCGGCCTCGTCATAGCATGCATGCTGGCAGTGGCCGGCGGCGTCATCGGTGCCGCCTATGGGTTGCTGAGCAAACAGCGTTTTACCGTCGCGACGGAAATCCTCATCAATCCCGCCAATTTGCAGATTGTGGAAAACGACCTCTACTCGCAGCCGGGCCAGATCGACGGCCAAGTGCTCAACGCGCGCAGCAAGCAGCGTATCTTGACCTCGGGCAACGTGCTTGCACATGTAGTGGACGAACTCGGTCTGGCCAACGATCCGGAGTTTTACGACCCGGACCGGAGCGCCCCGGCGTCTGGCGCTGAGGTGAGTGGCACCAAGGCCGATCCGAAGCTTATCGCCCAGAAGAGCCTGGCGGAGCGGGTCAGTGTCTCTGCAGATGAAACGTCGTTCGTCACAACCCTCTCGGTATCGGCGGAAACCACCGGCAAGGCGATCCTGATCTCGCAAGCCATGGTCAAGGCTTTCCAGGAAGAACTGGCCAAGGCCGAAGCTGCTGGTGCCGGCCGTGCCGCGGCTGCTCTTGACGGCCGGCTCGGCCAACTCAAGCGCGACGTGCAGGCAGCCGAAGAGAAGGTCGAGAGCTACAGGCGTAGCCACAATCTGTCCGCCAGCAATGGCCAGCTTGTCAGCTCGCAGACGATGACACAGCTCAATAGCGAAATTGTAGAGGCGCAATCGCGCGCAATCGCTGCGCAGGCAAGTTACGACTCCTTGGTTGCCTCCGGCGTCAATGGGGCCAACCCTGACCCTACAGTTTCGGAAGCACTCGCAGTGCTGCGCGACAAGGCAAACGGCCTGCGGCAGCAAATCGATTCACAGTCCATGACCTTCGGTCCGCGCCACCCGACGATCGTCAGGCTCAGGACGGAATTCGAAACCGTCAGTTCTCAACTCAGGTCGGAGTTCTCCCGCACGGTCGGCACGGCAAAAGCCAACCTTGATAGGGCCAAGGCTTCATTGGCTTCTCTCAACGCCAAGATGAACGATCTGAAGGGCAATGTTTTCACCGACAGCGAGTCCCAGGTCGCCCTACGTGAGCTTGAACGCGATGCCGCCTCGAAGAGGGCGGTCTACGAAAGCTTCCTGTCACGCGCGCGCCAAATCACCGAGCGCGAGCAGATCGACACCACAAATGTGCAGGTGATTTCCACCGCGGTGCCGCCAAAGGGGCGCTCGTGGCCGCCACGCACTCCCCTGGTGGCCGGGATGGGGGCCTTCGCCGGCTTTGCTCTAGGCATGCTGCTCGCCATTGCCATGGGCATCGTGCGCGACATGCGCCAGCCGCCGAATCGATCAGGCATCGGCGTCAGCCGAGCCTGAATCCAGGCATGCCAAAGCGCATTGTCTTTCATATTGCCAGTCTCAGGGGCGGCGGCGCCGAGCGTGTCTTCGTCCTCATGGCGAATGAATTGGCGTCCCGTGGGCACGATGTCACGCTTTTTACCTGGAACGCGGAAGGACCTAACGCTGCGCTGCGCTCGCCTGCCGTGCATCTGGTCGATTTCGGCCTTCCCATCCGGGGCGAGGGTTATGGCAAATGGGCAACGCTGAAGGGCGTCGTGCGAAGCGCACGTCTATTCAATCGCCTTGATCCCCACGCGGTCTATAGCGCTCCGGAATTTGCCAATCTGGTCGTGGCGCTGGCGCTTCTGTTGGCACGCAGCCGAGCAAGGTTCTTTCCAAGTTTCCACGCAGCCGCCTCACTGCCTTCCAGCGGTCTCGGCGCCAGAATAGCGGTCTGGTTTTCAACGCTGGTTGCAGCGCGCGCAACCAAAGCCATCGCCGTTTCTGCGGGTGTCGGCCGCGACATCATGGCCCGCGGTTTCCCCAGATCCAAGGTTGTCGTCATCAACAACCCGCTACCGCCGGCTGTGGCGCTCCAGGGACATTCCTATGCCTGGCAGGCAAAGCTGGCGGCGATGGGCGATGGGCCGGTCATCGCCACCGCCGGACGCCTGGTGCCGGTCAAGGATCATCGGACTTTGCTCCGGGCCTTCGCCATCCTGCGCGCCGGCCGCCGCGCTCGGCTTGTCATCTTCGGCGAAGGCCCGCTGGCTGCCGAGTTGCGCGCCTATGCCCGGGAATCCGGTATAGGCGCCGATGTGCTTTTTGCTGGCTACGTCAACGATCCCGCGGCCTGCTACGCTGCAGCCGATCTGTTCGTCCTTTCCTCCACGAGCGAGGGCTTTGGCAATGTGTTGGTCGAGGCCATGGCTGCTGGTGTGCCGGTGGTCTCCACGGATGCGCCGCATGGCCCGCGCGAGATCCTCGGTGACGGTCGTTTCGGCGCCTTGGTGCCGGTTGGCGATGCCGCGGCCCTGGCAAAGGCAATGGCTGAGATGCTGGACCACCCCACTTCTGACGCCATCCTGAAAAGCAGGGCAGCGGATTTCGAAGTTGAAAAGATCGGGGATAGATACGAAGCTCTGCTCTAGCCAGGAACTCCGCGCTGGCGTTCATTGATGCAGCCGCTATCGCCATTCGCATCGATCAGCATCGGTGCATCGCGGTTGGGCGGTGCAGTGCCCAAGCAGGATCGGTGTCAGATACATCGGAATCTGATATTGGCCGAAGAGAAGCACTGGGTCGGTCACAACGGCGGGCGCACAGCCGCACGGCGATTCTTTTTAACGGGATGTTCGAATGAGACATGTGTGGCGTTGGTTCGGCCCTGTCGACAAGGTGACGATCGCGGATGCGCGTCAAGCCGGTGCGCAAGGCATCGTCTCGGCCCTTCACCACGTTCCTTACGGCGCAGTCTGGCTGCCAGCCGAAATCGAAAGACGTCAGCGCGAAGTCGCATCTTTGCCGGATGGAAGCGCAAGCGATCTGAACTGGGAGGTCGTCGAGAGCCTGCCGGTTTCCGAAGCGATCAAGACGCAGGTCGGCGAATGGCGCAGCCATATAGCCAACTACAGGACATCACTGGAGAACCTGGCGCAGGCCGGCATTTCGGTCATCTGCTACAATTTCATGCCCGTGCTCGATTGGACCCGCACTGACCTCGCCTGGCGCCTGCCGCATGGCGGCACCACCATGCGCTTCGATTTGGTCGATTTCGCCGCATTCGACATCCATATCCTGAGACGCAAAGGGGCGCTCGGCGATTACACACCGGAACTCGTCTCCGAGGCGGAGCGGCGATACGCGCAGATGGATGACGTTGCGCGCAGGATTCTGGCAAGAAGCGTCAATTCCGGTCTGCCCGGCTCGACCGAAGACACGTCTCTCGATGGTCTCGCGGCTCAACTGTCACGCTATGACCGCATCGATGCAACAACCCTGCGCCAGCATTTCGTCGACTTCCTGGCCGAGGTCGTGCCTACGGCCGAACGCCTCGGTCTGCGTCTCTGCTGCCACCCGGACGATCCGCCGTTTCCGCTGCTGGGCCTGCCGCGCATCATGTCGACCGAGGCCGACTACAGCTACATTCTGGACGCAATCGACAGCCCGGCCAACGGGGCGACACTGTGCACGGGATCGCTCGGCGCAAGACCAGATAATGATCTGCCCGGCATGATCGGGCGGCTGGGACCAAGAATCCATTTCGCGCATCTGCGCAATGTGCGCAAGGAAGCGGCTGGCATGCCCTGCTCTTTCCACGAGGACGAGCATCTTGCCGGCGACACCGACATGGTGGCGGTGGTGGCGGCGCTGCTCCACGAAGAGGCGCGGCGCAAGAAGGAAGGACGCCCGGACGCCGTCATCCCGATGCGCCCCGATCATGGCCAGGATATCCTCGATGACCTCACACGTGGCGCCCAGCCTGGCTATCCGGCCATCGGTCGGCTCAAGGGACTGGCCGAACTCCGCGGCGTCGAGCATGCCATTCGCAAGGCGACATAAGGATAAAGACACCTCGGTGCCTGATCTCACAAATGCGGGCTTGCGCTGACGGTGGAACGTGCGGCTAGTATGCGTTGTCAGATCATTGGACTTCGAAAGGCCAAGCAATGCTGCCGAGCGAAATGACTACAGGCGACCCGATCGAGGAAGCTGTTCTGTCCGTTCGAAATCTGACAATCCGCCTGCCCAGGAACATGGAGCGTGAGAACGCGGTCGAAAACATATCCTTCGACATGAAGAAGGGTGAGATGCTGTGCATCGTCGGCGAATCCGGCTCCGGCAAGTCCGTCACCGCCAATGCGATCATGGGCCTGCTGCCATCTTCGGTGCGGATCACGCAGGGAAGCATCCGGTTCAAGGGCCACGATCTGGCCAGCGCCCGGGAAGACGTTCTGCGCGGCCTCAGGGGCCGTTCGGTCTCCATCGTCTTCCAGGATCCGCTTTCGGCGCTCAATCCGCTGATGACCGTCGGCCAGCAGGTTGCGGAGGTCATGGAAGCGCACCACGCAGGCACTTCGGCGACCCGCACGAAGGCGGTTGTCGATCTGCTCGGCGAAGTCGGCCTGCCGGAGCCGGAGGTTCTGCGTCACCAGTATCCGTTCCAACTCTCGGGCGGGCAACGCCAGCGCGTCATGATCGCTATGGCGCTCGCGCTCGGACCCGATCTGCTGATCGCCGACGAGCCGACGACGGCTCTCGACGTCACCACCCAGGCGCAGATCCTGGCGTTGATCCGGCGGCTGCAGCGCGAAAAGAACATGAGCGTCATGTTCATCACGCACGATTTTGGCGTCGTCGCGGAAATCGCCGATCGCGTCATCGTCATGGAGAAAGGTGCGATGGTCGAACAAGGCGTCGCTTCCGACGTGCTCGGCAATCCAAGCCATCCCTACACCAAGCGACTGATCGCCGCCGTTCCGCACATGATCGAGAACGAGACGAAGTCGCGCGGCGATGCTCCGATTGTGCTGGAGGTGCAGAAGCTCGACAAGACCTACCGGCCGGGCATCGGCTTCTTCTCGCGGTCGCGCATCGTGCACGCCGTCAAGCAGGTCAGCTTCGAGGTCCGCCGGGGCCGGACGCTCGGGATCGTCGGCGAGTCCGGCTCGGGAAAATCTTCCCTCGGCCGCGTCCTCCTGAAGCTGCTGGACAGCGACGGCGGCAGCATTCTGTTCGACGGCAAGGATATCGCGGCACTTTCGGCTTCCGAGTTCCGGCCGATGCGGCCGCACATCCAGATGATTTTCCAGGATCCTTTCGCCTCGCTCAATCCGCGGCAGACGATCGCCAAGATCCTCACCGTCGGCCCGATGGCGCACGGCCTGCCCGCTCGCGAAGCGCGCGCGAAAGCGTTGAAGCTGCTTCGGCTGGTCGGGCTCGACGAGGGTGCCTACGACCGGTTTCCGCATGAATTCTCAGGCGGCCAGCGTCAGCGGATCGGCATCGCTCGGGCTCTGATGATGGACCCCAAGGTCCTGGTCGCCGACGAAGCGGTCTCCGCCCTCGACGTCTCCATCCAGGCGCAGATCCTCGATCTGCTGGCCAATATCCAGGAGGAAATGAAGATAGCCATGATCTTCATCACTCACGACCTGAGAGTGGCAAGCCGTATCTGTGACGAGATTCTGGTCATGAACCGCGGCGAAGTCGTGGAATCCGGCCCGCCCTGGCAGATATTCCGATCGCCACGTCACGCCTATACAAGGCAACTCATCTCTGCCATTCCCGGCAAGGAATGGGTCCCCGCCGCCTAGGCGGAGATCGGGAAAGTCCCGCGATCCATCTATCACGGTGCCGATAGAGACGTGGCCGCAAGGCCGTTTCTCGACCGAACCGCACGCGCATCTTCGGACCTTCCCGCAGGGAAGATAGTTGCTTTTGTCCATCAAAAGTAGTTGCAATTGTCCACTACCCGCTCAACTATGTCTTTGAAGGCTCGCGGCAACCCCATTTTCGAGGCTGCCGGTGATCTCGATGCAGGCTGTCAGGGAAGCCTCAGGAGAGTGTCCGTTGCCGAAGAAGAAGAAAGGCCCTCTTCATACCGTCGAGACGGTGGGGCTCGATGTCCTCGAAGACATGTTGAGCTTCTATGTCAGAAGCATCAACATCGCCCTTTCTCATGATCTCGATGACCGCCTGGAGGGTCTCGATGTCGCGCGGGGAACCGGCAAGGTCACCACCCTGCTTCTTGTCGACAGCCATCCAGGGATACGGCCCTCGGTCATCGCGCAGCTCATTATGCGCGATCGCTCCGCCATGGGCAGGCTGGTCGACCAGATGGTCGAGCACGACCTTATGACGCGTGAGGCCGCAGCCGACGACGGACGTGCACAGGAGCTCCATATCACCGAAAAGGGGGCGGCCCTCGCCCGCAAGGTGCGCAAGATCGCCACCAAGCAATCCAGCGATTTCTTCGCCGGTGTGCCCGAGGAAGACCAGAAGCGTCTGCTCGACATATTGCGGCGCGTCTATCGTCGTACCGTGGGTCTCGGCCAATGAGTGAGCCGGCGGCAGTGGGCGCAGTGCAGGCCACCCAGCGGGTGGCGCTCCTGTCGGGTGCTAGTCGCGGCATCGGCGCGGCTTGCGCCCGGCACTTGTTTGAGACGGGCTGGTCACTGTCGCTCGGCATGCGCGAACCGGTACAGCCTGACTGGGCCGACAGCGAGCGCGTCCGCGTATTCCCCTATGAGGCCGCGGCTGCTAACGCCGAACAGGCGTGGGTCGACGGCACCATCGATGGCTTCGGCCGGATCGACGCAGTCATTGCCTGTGCCGGCATCATGATTCCGAAGTCGGTCATCGACGCCGACGATACCGATCTCGATCTGATGTTCGAGATCAACGTGAAGGCTCCGCGCCGTCTGGTGCGCGCGTCATGGGCGTCGCTTGCGGCCAGCAACGCGGGCCGGGTGATCATCCTCGCCTCGCTCTCGGGCAAGCGGGTCAAGTCCGCGACGGCGGGCTCCTATTCGATCTCCAAATTTGCCGCCGTCGCGCTGTCGCACGGCATCCGGCAGGCGGGGTGGGATCTTGGAATTCGGGCAACAGCCGTCTGTCCCGGGTTCGTCGCCACCGATATGGCACGCAGCATCACCAATCGCGCCGATATGCAAATGACCGACCCAGATGATCTCGCACGGATCATCGGGATGCTCCTCGATCTGCCCAATCATGCAAGCGTCGCCGAATTTTCAATCAATTGCCAGCTCGAGGAGTTCTACTGAGCATGCCCGGACCATTCGTCGTCCCCGTCCATGGAGATATTGAACTGCCGAAGGAGGTGGACTGCGTCGTCATTGGCGGCGGCATCGTCGGCGCCTCCACGGCGCTGGAACTCGCCGAGAGCGGTTTGCGGGTGGCTTTGTGCGAAAAAGGCGGAATCGGCCAGGAGCAGTCCAGCCGCAACTGGGGCTGGGTGCGCATCTCCCGTCGGGATCCGCGCGAGGTTCCGCTGATGGCGGAAGCACTACGCATCTGGACGAGGCTCTCCGAACGAACGGGCCGAGATACCGGCTATGCCCGAGCCGGAATTGTGTTCACCTGTGCGAACGACAAGGAATACGAACAGCACGCAAGCTGGGGACGTCATCTCGAGGGCTATCAGCTCGAGTCGCGAATGATCGGCGCGCGAGAATTGCGTGATCTCCTCCCCGGCTCCAATCTCGATGTCAAAGGAGCGCTGTACACGCCCGCCGACGGCCGCGCGGAACCGCAGAAGGCCGCCCCGGCGATTGCCGAAGCCGCGCGCGAGCGCGGCGCCGCCATTCTAACGGAGTGCGCCGTGCGCGGCGTGGAGACGACGAACGGCGCGGTCTCGGGCGTCGTGACCGAACGTGGTTTCATTGCATGCAAGGCGGTCGTCCTTGCCGGAGGCGCCTGGTCGAACCTGTTTTGCGGAGCGCTTGACCTTGACCTGCCGCAGTTGAAGGTCATGAACACGGTTCTTCGCACGACGCCGGTCGAGGACGGGCCGGAACAGGCCGTGTGGGCAAACAATTTCGCTGTACGCAAGCGCCAGGACGGCGGGTATACCATAGCCTCCAGCATGACCAACGTCGTCGACATCGTGCCGAACTCGTTTCGGTACGCGCGCGATTTTCTTCCGGCCTGGAAGATGGAGTGGCGATCGCTGAATTTCCATCTGGGGCCCCGTTTCCTCGAAGAGGCAAGAGTGCCGACCCGTTGGGCAATGGACGAGGCCAGCCCCTTCGAATACTGCCGCGTGCTCGATCCCAAGCCGTCGAAGAAAAGCTCCGAGCGTATCCTTGCGAACGCCCGCAAGGCATTTCCGGTTCTGGACAAGGCAGAGATCGCGCAGCGTTGGGCCGGCTATATCGACGTCACGCCCGACGCCGTCCCCGTCATTTCCGCGGTCGATGCCGTCCCCGGCTTCCATGTCGCGACCGGATTCTCGGGCCATGGCTTCGGCATCGGCCCGGCGGCAGGCAGGCTGATGGCGGACATCGTCACCGGACGGCCGCCGATCGTCGATCCGACGGACTTCAGATGGTCGCGGTTTTCGGACGGATCGAAGGTCGCGCCGATCAGTGGATTCTAACCGCTCCGACAAGAGAGCGGGACGCAGCGAAAGTGGAACACTTCAAAAAGGAGACTCCAATGTCAAACCAGAGCAGCAGCACAATCTTTCGGCCGACGCGTCGCCAGACGCTTGGGATGGCAATCGCCGGCGCCGCCGGCCTCGCTATGCCCAACCTGGCGGGGGCAGGCAGAGCCCATGCCGCAACCCCGCCGAGCGCGCCCAAGGGGCAGGTGATCGTCGGCTTTTCTCAGGAACCCACCATCTTCAATCCGCACCTGGTGCATATCGAGGTCGACGAGGGCATTCACTTCAGCGTCTTCGATCCGCTGTTTGGCGTCGACCCGGAAGGTAATTTCTTCCCCGCACTCGCCAAGGAGGTGCCTACCGTCGAAAACGGCGGCATCTCTGCGGACGGGCTCGAATGGCGCGTAAAGCTGCGCGATGATGTGAAGTGGCATGACGGAAAGCCGTTCACGGCCGAGGACGTCAAGTTCACGCTCGAACTCTTGGTCGACCCGAAATTTATGAGCTGGCGGCGCGCCGGCCACGAACTTATCCAGGAGTTGACCGTCGTCTCGCCAACCGAGATCAGTTGGAAGATGAAGGAGCCTTACGCACCCTATCCATCGATCCTGGCGGCGACCTTCATCGTCCCGAAACATATACTCGGTGCGGCGGAGGACAAGAATACCGCGCCGTTCAACAATGCTCCCATCGGAACCGGACCGTTCAAATGGGTGGAACGCACAGCCGGCGATCATATCGAACTGGCCGCCAACACCGACTACTTCGGCGACGGCCCTTATCTCGAGCGGCTGATCTACAAATACATTCCGGACCTGACGGTTCTCTACACCCAGTTCAAGACCGGCGACATCGATGTCATCGGACTGCAGTGGATCACGCCCGACCACTATGAGGAAGCCAAGGCATTGGGCGGGACATCCGTTGCCGTCGTTCCCGCCGCCACGGTCGAATCGCTCAGCTTCAACATGGAGCGCCCGCAGTTCAAGGAACTCGCCGTTCGCCAGGCACTGTACTATGCGCTGGACAAGCAGACGATCATCGACGCCCTCTACTACGGACTGCCGACCCCGACCGAAACCTACATGCCGCAGCAATCCTTCTACTACAATCCGGATCTGCCGAAGCAGGAATACGATCTGGACAAGGCAAAGAAATTGCTGGACGACGCCGGCTGGGTCCCCGGCAGCGACGGTATTCGCGTCAAGGATGGCGTCCGCCTCTCGTTCAAGAACTCAACCACGGCGGGCAATCATATCCGCGAACAGGCGCAGCAGTTCATTCAGCAATCGTATCGCGACATCGGTGTCGAAGTGGAGATCTCCAACCTGCCGCCTGCGGTCATGTGGGGGGACTATTGGGTGAAGTCGCAGTTCGATTCCGTTGTCGTCGGCATCAACTTCCTGACTGGGTCCGACCCCAATACCTCGGATTACCTCAGTTCGAAATCAAGTCCGGCCAAGGGTGGCGCCGGCCAGAATACCTTTCAGTATGCCAGCCCGGAGGTGGACAAGCTGCTCGAATCCGGCGGTGTCGAATTTGAGCCGGAAAAGCGCAAGCAAGCCTACCTGAAAATCCAGGAGATCGTGCGCAACGACCTGCCATTCCTGCCGATGTTCCAATATGCGACGGTCCGCGGACACAAGTCCGGTGTCGAAGGCATCGTCCCGAACATCAATGTGCGCATCGACTCCTGGGACGTGGCCACCTGGTACTGGTCATAGGTCCGGAAATGGGCCGGGCCGGCAATGACCGGCTCGGCCTCAATCGTCGATAAAGCGCCTTTTGCGCGACCGTATCCGACGCACAGCAAAACGGAGACAGCCGGCATGTTTCGCTATCTGCTGGGCCGCTTTTGGCAAAGTCTTGTCCTGCTCCTGCTGGTTTCGGTGATTGGCTTTGCCGTCCTGAACCTCGCTCCTGGCGGACCGCTCTCGCAGTTCACTCTCACGCCAGGAATGACGCAGGCCGATCTTGACCGGATCGCCACGCAAATGGGTCTTAATCGACCTCTTCCCGTCCAGTACCTCGACTGGCTGGGGCACCTGCTTCGCGGTGACTGGGGACGTTCCTTCCGGGACGGCAGGCCCGTGCTCGACATCATCTGGGAGCACCTTCTCGCGACACTGCTGCTGATGGGCGTATCGACCGCGATCGCCATCTTCGTCGGCACCTGCATAGGTGTACTGGGTGCGCTCAAACGGTACTCGATCTTCGACTACGCGGCGACGGTCGGCGCGATGGTGGCGTTGTCGATCCCGACCTTCTGGTTCGGGCTGATCGCGATTTACATCTTCTCGCTCCGGCTCAGATGGCTGCCAGCCGGTAACATGTACACGATCGGCCACGGCTCGCTCGGTGACTATGCGATCCATCTCATCATGCCGAGCATCGTTCTTGCGCTGGTCAATATCGCCGTGTGGAGCCGCTACATGCGGACCGCGACGCTCGACGTCATCAATCAGGATTTCGTCCGCACTGCCCGGGCCAAGGGACTGAGGCCCCGACGTGTGTTGATCCGTCACATCCTCGGAAACGCTCTGCTTCCGATGATCACGCTGCTGGGGCTGCAACTGCCGACAATACTGGGTGGCGCCCTGGTGACGGAAACCGTCTTCACCTGGCCCGGCATGGGACGGCTGTTCCTCGATAGTCTCGGCTACAGCGACTACCCCGTGGTGATGGGCCTGCTGATGATGTCCGCGGTTCTCGTCCTGGTCGGCAATCTGGCCGCCGACCTCACCGTCGCATTCGTCGATCCGCGCATTCGATTGAGCTGAGGAACGAAAAATGAGCCAGTCGGAATTACTCGTCTCCACCCGCTCCACGCAACCCTGGTGGCGCAGCCGCACCGTGCGCCGATTTGCCCGCCATCGACTGGCGATGTTCGGCTTGGTCACGATCATCATACTGGTCCTCGCCTGCATCTTCGGGCCCTTTCTCCTGCCCTTCGATGATCTTTACATCGACCTGCGTGGACGGTTCTCCCCGCCGTTCACCGGCTATCATTTCTTCGGCACCGATCCGCTCGGACGCGACATCGCGGCGCGCCTGCTCATGGCTGGCCGCGTTTCGCTGCTGGTCGGTTTCGCTGCCATGCTCCTCAGCACCGTCTTCGGAACCGTGCTCGGGATTGTGGCCGGCTTCTTCGGCGGCCGCATCGGCACCGTGCTGATGCGTTTCGTCGACGCGATGCTGTCCTTTCCCAACATCTTCCTGCTGTTGGCGATGGCTGCCTTCATCAAGCCGAGCCCGATCATGATCACCCTGATCATTGCGGCGACGAGCTGGATGGAAATCGCACGCATTGTCGAGGCGGAAGTGCGCTCCCTGCGCGAACGCGACTTCGTGGTCGCCGCCCGGATGCTCGGGCTCAGCAACAGCCACATCATGTTCCGCGAGCTTCTGCCCAATGCGATCGGCCCGATCATCGTCGCGGCCACGCTTACCGTCGCCCGCGCCATCCTCCTCGAAGCCTATGTCAGCTTCCTTGGCTACGGCATTCAGCCGCCGCTGCCGAGTTGGGGAAACATGCTCAACGGCGCCCAGCAGTATCTCGACAGCGCGCCGTGGCTGGCGATCGTTCCTGGCGCCGCCATCACCCTGGCGGTCACCAGTTTCAACTTCATTGGCGACGGGCTGCGCGATGCGCTCGACGCGCGAAGCGACATGCTGTGAGACCGGCCGGCATGGCAAGGTTTTCGCCGTTTGAAGTCTCACTCTGGTATGCGACCGCGAAGCCGCCGCCGGAAAGCGGTCCGCTGCAAGGGCGCACACGGGCGGACGTCTGCATCGTCGGCGGTGGCTATACCGGATTGACGACAGCGCTCGATCTCGCTCGCGACGGCATACGCGTCGTTCTTCTCGAAGCTCAGGAGATCGGGTTCGGCGGCTCGGGGCGCAATGCCGGCCACTGTACGCCAACCTTCACGCATTACAGCCTGCCCGAGCTGCGTGCCATGTTGGGCGAGCCGTGGGCCGAAAGGCTGATCGCCCGGCAGACAGGGGCCAACAGACAAGTCGCGGGGATGATCGAGCGTTACGGCATCGACTGCGAATGGCAGCAGAACGGCTACGTCATGGGCGCGCTTACGCCAGGTGCCGTCGCCAAGCTCGAGGCAAAGGCGCAGCAGTACAACGCAGTTGGCGCCAAGACGCGGATGCTCGACAGGCAGGCTAGCGAGGAGATGACCGGCAGCCCGCGATATTATGGCGGCTGGTTTCATTCCGAGGCTGGTCACCTCAATCCCTTGAGCTACGCGAGAGGGCTGGCGCGCGCCGTCATCGAGGAGGGCGGCACGATCCATACCAGGTCGCCTGTCCACGATGTCGTGCGGCAGGACGGCGCCTGGGCCGTACATGCGGGCGAAGGTGTTGTGGTTGCGGACAAGGTCATCTTTGCGACAGGCGCCTACACTGTTGACGGTTGGCCCGGCCTCGACCGGACCTACAAGATCCAGAAGGTGTTCGTCGCCGCGACACAGCCGCTGACCGGGGCGGAACGCCAAGCCGTCCTGCCACGCAACACCACGATGCATGATGGCCGCGGCGACATCTTCGTCTACAAGTACAACGCCGAAGGACGGATCGTCGCCTCGATGTTCCCGATGGGCCGACGCGGCCGGGACATGGCGTTCACACACCGCCTCATGTCCGACCGCTTGCATTGGCTCCATCCGCAGATCAGCAGCGACTTGAGATGGGAGTATTTCTGGTTCGGTGAACTGGACATGCAGAAGCGAACCATCCCGCGATTCTACCGACTCGCGCCGGGCGTCGTCGCGTTGACTGGCCTGTCCGGTCGTGGCGTGCCGACCGGCAGCATGCTCGGCGGCATACTCGGCGAATGGGCGAAGGGGGTCCCAGAAAAAGACCTGTCGCTGAAGCTCGAACCGCTCCGGCAAGCCCCCTTCTTCATGTCGTTCGCTCCGGCCGCCATGTTACGATACTATCGCGTCTCGGACTGGCTGCGGGCACAGGCGAGCGGATCTCCACTTCCACCCCACGCCTAAATGCATGTCGCCAGTCACATGCGGCCCAGGCCAGAAAGATCACGGGTCTCTTCTATAAAACGGAACGGTCCGTTCAAGAGAGTGAATAGAGATATCCGAGCAGCGCCAGGAGTTCGGCCGAATGCCCGCTATCCTCCAGCTCGATGTCACCTTTCCACCCATTTTGCGCGGACGGTTGCGCATAATCGCAGTTTGCGGTTTGAGTCCGATTGCAATCTGCTAGCTTGCGCTAATTGTTGCTTCATCCACAGCCGGTGTTGAGACGAACTCTGCAGCGGTTGGGAATTCTTATCCGGGAGGAAATCACGATGAGAAAATTTGTCGCCGTTCTGGCTGCCGCCGCGGCCGTCACGCTTTATCCGTTCGCCGCGGGCGCGCAGACCTATCCCGAACGCACCATCACCGTCGTGGTGCCGTTTTCGGCCGGCGGCCCGACCGACACGGTCACGCGCCTCGTCGCGGAAGCCATGTCGAAGGATCTCGGCCAGCAGGTCATCGTCGAGAATGTCGGCGGCGCCGGCGGCACGCTGGGCGCCGGCCGCGTCGCGAACGCCGAGCCGGACGGTTACACGCTGCTGCTCCATCACATCGGCATGGCGACCAGCGCGACGCTATACCGAAAGCTCGCATACGACACGCTGAACGGCTTCGAATATGTCGGCCTCGTCACCGAGGTGCCGATGACAATCGTCGGTCGCAAGGACCTCGAGCCGACCGATCTGAAGGGGCTGGTCGACTACGCCAAGGCCAACAAGGATACCGTCACCGTCGCCAATGCCGGCATAGGCGCGGCCTCGCATCTGTGCGGCATGCTGTTCATGAGTGCCATCGGCACGCCGCTGGTCACAGTGCCCTACAAGGGCACCGGCCCGGCCATGACCGATCTTCTCGGCGGTCAGGTCGACATCATGTGCGACCAGACGACCAACACCACCAAGCAGATCCAGGGCGGCACGATCAAGGCCTACGCCGTCACCTCGCCGGAACGCCTCGACGTGCTGCCCGACCTGCCGACGACGACGGAAGCCGGTCTCCCGGAAGTGCAGGTCGGCATCTGGCACGGCCTCTACGCGCCCAAGGGCACGCCGACCGAGGTCACCGAGCGCCTGTCGAAATCGCTTCAGGTCGCGCTGAAGGACCAGAATGTCGCCGCCCGCTTCGCCGAACTCGGCACCAAGCCGTCGTCCGAGGCAGACGCGACGCCGGCCGCGCTGAAGGCCAAGCTGGAAAGCGAGATCGCGCGCTGGAAGCCGATCATCGAAGCCGCCGGCCAGTATGCCGACTGAGGCTTTCGGAAACGGGGCGCCCACCAGCGCCCCGTTTTCACACCGGCTTCGGCCCGTTTTCGCACTGCAACGGCGCGCCCGCGGCATAGGCCTGGGAGGAACGTCATGAAACCTTTTACAATCGACACGACCAACGGCATATGCGCCGCGCTGTTCATCTTTCTCGGCGGATTTTTCGCGCTGCAGTCGCTCGGCCTCGAAATCGGCACCGCCTTCCGCATGGGGCCGGGCTATTTCCCCCTGGTCCTGGCAATTGTGCTCATCCTGCTTGGCGCCGTTATCCTCGTCCAGGCAGTGCGCTTCGAGAGCGAGCCGATCGGCCATATAGCCTGGCGCGGCATGCTGTTCATCCTCCCTGCCCCGATCTTCTTCGGCCTGACCGTGCGCGGCCTCGGCTTCATCCCCTCGATCTTCCTGACGGCGCTGATCGCATCCTTCGCCAGCGGCCGCATGAGGCCGCTGACCGCGCTCGTGCTCTCCGCCGGCCTGACGCTGTTTGCGTTCCTCGTCTTCAGCTATGCGCTCGGCCTGCCGTTCCGGCGCTTCGGCCCGTGGCTGCCCACGTGGCTGGCATTGTGAGAGGATGAACATGGAACTCCTCGACAACCTCGCGCTCGGCTTTTCGACGGCAACGACGCTCTGGAACCTCCTGTTCTGCCTGATCGGCGTCCTTCTCGGCACGCTGATCGGCGTCCTGCCCGGCATCGGCGCCACCGCAACCATCGCCATGCTGCTGCCGATCACCTTCCAGATCGGTGACCCGGTCTCTTCCCTGATCATGCTCGCCGGCATCTATTACGGCGCGCAATATGGCGGCTCGACCACCGCCATCCTCATCAATATGCCCGGCGAATCGTCCTCGGCCGTCACAGCAATAGATGGCTACCAGATGGCCAAGAACGGCCGCGCCGGGGCGGCACTCGCCATCGCGGCCATTGGCTCATTCTTCGCCGGCACCGTGTCGACCTTCCTCGTCGCCATCTTTGCCCCGCCGTTGACGGCGATCGCGCTGCAATTCGGCGCCGCCGAGTATTTTTCACTAATGGTCGTCGGCCTCGTCTCGTCCGTCGCGCTCGCCCACGGCTCGATCGTCAAGGCGCTGGCGATGGTCGTGCTCGGCCTGCTGCTCGGCATTGTCGGCACCGACATCTACACCGGCACGCCGCGCTTCACGCTCGGCATCCGCGAATACGCCGACGGGCTGAATTTCGTCGCGGTGGCGGTCGGCGTCTTCGGCGTCGCCGAGATACTGCGCAACCTCGAAAACGAGCACGAGCGCTCCGTGATGATCCGGAGGGTCTCCGGTCTTATGCCGACCCGCGAGGATTTTCGGCGCATGGCGGCGCCCATCGTGCGCGGAACGATCATCGGTTCGGCGCTCGGCATCCTGCCGGGAGGCGGCGCGATCCTCGCAGCCTTCGCCTCCTACACGGTCGAAAAGCGCGTGTCGAAGAACCCGGGGGAATTCGGCAAGGGCGCCATCGAAGGCGTCGCCGGGCCGGAATCGGCCAACAATGCCGGCGCCCAGACCTCCTTCATCCCGATGCTGACGCTCGGCATTCCAGCCAACCCGGTCATGGCGCTGATGATCGGCGCGATGATCATCCAGGGCATCGTGCCCGGCCCCAATGTCGCGATCGAACAGCCGGCGCTGTTTTGGGGCATCATCGCCTCGATGTGGATCGGCAATTTGATGCTGATCGTCTTGAACCTGCCGCTGATCGGGCTTTGGGTGAAACTCCTGACGATCCCCTACTACGTGCTCTTTCCGATCATCATGGCGTTCTGCTCGATCGGCGTTTACAGTGTCAGCACCAATATCTACGACCTCTACGCCGTCGCCTTCTTCGGCTTCCTCGGCTACCTCCTGACCAAGCTGCGCTGCGAGCCCGCGCCGCTGCTGCTCGGCTTCGTGCTCGGCCCGCTGCTCGAAGAAAACCTGCGCCGCGCCATGATTCTCTCGCGCGGCGACCCGAGCACCTTCATGACGAGACCGATCAGCGCCGGCCTGCTCGTGATCGCGCTCGCCGTGCTCGCCATCGTCTTCCTGCCTGCGGTCAAGAAGAAGCGCGAAGAGGTGTTTGTGGAGGAGAATTAGCGAAAGTCACTCGGCCGCTTTTTCATGAGCGCGGCCGCCGATGCGGCCCCCGGTTTCCGAATCGAACAGAAAGACGGCGGAGTCCTGGAACGTGATGCCGATCGGCTCATCCATGTCGTAATGCGCCGACTTGTCGGCCTTGACGGTTACGGTGGCCCCCCCGAATTGGCACGTGATCAAGGTATGATCGCCGATCAGTTCCACAGCGTAGACCCGCGCGGCAATCTTGCCCTCCGATGGGCCCGTGACCCGGCAATCCTCGGGCCGGAGACCGGCAGTGACCTTTTTTCGGCTCTCGGCAACGCTGGTCGTAAATCGGCCTTCCGCGCAGGCGAAGGTACCCTCGACCAGCTCACCCTGGAGAAAATTCATCGGCGGCGAGCCGATGAAGCCGGCGACGAACAGGTTCGCCGGATCGTCGTAGATCTGTCGGGGCGTCGCGATCTGCTGCACGACGCCGCGGTTCATGATGGCAACACGGTGAGCCAAGGTCATGGCCTCGATCTGATCGTGGGTGACGTAGATCGTCGTCACGCCCAGATCGGCCTGCAGGCGTTTCAGCTCCGAGCGCATGTGGCCGCGCAGCTTGGCGTCGAGGTTGGAGAGCGGCTCGTCCATCAGGAAGACGCTCGGCCGCCGCACCATGGCGCGGGCGAGCGCGATGCGCTGCCGCTGGCCGCCGGAAAGCTGCCGCGGATAGCGGTCGAGGAACTCCTCGAGGTGGACCTTGACGGCGGCGCCGCGGACGGAGGCGTCGCGTTCGTTGCGCGGCACGCCCCGCAGCTTCAAAGGATATGCGATGTTCTCCGCAACCGTCATGTGCGGATAGAGCGCGTAGGACTGGAACACCATCGCCACGTCGCGATACTTGGGCAGCACGTGGGTGACGTCGCGATCGCCGATGAGGACGCGGCCGGAACTCACCGATTCAAGCCCTGCGACCATGCGCAGCGCCGTCGTCTTGCCGCAGCCCGAAGGGCCGAGCAGCACCAGGAATTCGCCGTCCTCGATCTCCAGGTCGAGCCCTTTGACCACCTCGACCGCGCCGAAGGACTTGTAGATATCGGACAGGGTGACCCGCATATTGACTAGCCCTTCACTGCGCCGACCAGCAGCCCGCGCGCAATGTGCTTCTGCAGGATGCTGGAGATGACGATCACGGGAGCGATCATCACGGTGATCAACACTGACATGTTCCACCATTGCGGTCCGCGGGTCGTGTTCTGTGCCGATACCAGCACCGGCATGGTCTGCGCGTCGGCATTGGAAAGGAAGAGGGCCAGCAGATACTCGTTCCAGGCAAGGATCAGCACCAGCAGGAAGGTCGCAACCAAGCCGGAACGCACCAGCGGCAGCGCGATGGTGAAGAAAACGCGGAACTTGGAGGCCCCGTCTATCTGTGCGCTCTCCTCGAGGTCGAGCGGGATGCCGGCGAAGAAATCGCGAGTCAGCCACACGACGATCGGCAGGTTGATGGCGGTGTAGGTGGCGATCAGCGCCAACTGCGTGTCAAGCAGGCGCATCTGCTGGAACATCACGTAGATCGGCAACACGGCGACGATCGGCGGCATGATGCGGTTCGAGATGATCCAGAACTCGATGTCGTTATTGCCGACCGCAAGCTTCGTGCGTCCAACGAGCGTGAACAGCGCGATCATGAACAGAGCGGCCGCCACGGCAACCGCAATCTCCCACTGCACGCCGAAAGTGGCCACCGCCACGATCACCGCAGTGAGGAGGATCAGGAAGAGCGCAACGGCGGCGAGCTTCACCTGGAAGCGGATACGCACGAGCGCATAGGCCGCCAGCGAGCCGATCAGGACTGCGAGCAGCGTGCTGGCCACCGCGACAACGACCGAATTCATGTAAGGGCGCAGCGTGTAATTCTGCACGAGCATGAAGTCCCATGCCCGCAGCGAGGGGGCAAAGTCGACGAACGGCAGATAGAACGGCCCATTGTCGACCTCCCCAGGCCCCTTGAAGGACGTGATCAACACCCAGTAGAGAGGAACCACGACAACGAGCGTCCACAGGAACAGCAGCGCATAGGTCACGATCCTGACGACCGGCGCCTGGCTGTCGATCGAAGCCGGCTCGAACAGCCGGCGCGCCAGTGAGCGCGGCTCGGCGCTCATGGTTCGAACCGGCGCGCCGGCCGGACCACGAAGTTGAAGAACGAGACGCATACGATGGTCGAGATAAAAAGGAGCATGTAGCCGATGGCGGCCGAGCCGCCTAGATCCTGGGTGCGCCAGGAAATGAAGGAATGGAGCGTCATCGATTCCGTCGCCAGGCCGGGACCGCCACCGGTGAGCACGTTCGGCAGGTCGATGATCTTGAAAGCCTCGATGAGCCGGATCAGCACGACGGTAGCGGCAATCGGCGCGATCGCTGGCCAGGTAATGTCGCGAAAAATCTGGAAGCCGTTGGCTCCGTCGAGCCGTGCCGCCTCGACCTGATCGCGCGGCTGGTTCTCAACGGCCGCCAGCAGCACGATGAACATGAACGGCGTCCACTGCCAGGTGTCGCCGACCAGCACCATGAGCCGCGCCGACCAGGCCTCTGTGGCCCACGACCACTCGTTGATGCCGAAAGCGCGCACGAGCGGGGCAAAGGGCCCCTTCTGCATGTCGGCGAGCATGCGAAACGTGTAGGCGATGCCGACCGGGGTCACCATCAGCGGGATGAAGAAGAGAACGCGAAAGAAATTCCGGCCGCGGATTGGCTGGCCGCAGAGGAGCGCGAGGCCCAGCCCCAGTGCGAACTGCACGGACACGCCGACGAACACGTAGAGAAGCGTGTTGACGACAGTCCCTGGCACGCCGCCCGGCGCCATGGTGGCCAGCGCGAGGACCGCCAGGCCCATAGCCATTGCCGTCGCGAGAAGCCGACCAATCACGCCGGCGATGGTCGGCCTGCCACGCATGAGATAGCGGGCGAGAAGAAAAAGCAGCCCTGCCGCGATCAACGCCAGCAAAGCGGATTGGACAAAGCCGAACGTGCCGAACTTGCCGAGCAGGTGATACTGCTGCGAGCCGACCAGCAGCTTGCGGAAGTTCACAAGTCCGATGAATTTCAGCGTGAATCCGCCCGGCGCGAGCGCAAAGCGCGAAAGCGCGAGATAGGCCGAGACGATGAGCGGAAAAATCGCGAAGCAAAGAAGCACGATGACGGCCGGCAGCACCATGATCCGACCCGAGTGACCGTCCAGCCATTCGGCCCAGCTGCGGCGGTCGGCAGCTTCTGGCATAGTGTCGGTTGCGGTCATCATAACCCGGGAATGTGGGGCAGGCATAAACCCGGCGCGGCCCGATGCCACGCCGGGTCGATGGCCTGGCCGCCTATTTGGCGCCGATGGTCGCCTTGTAAAGTTCGAGCTGCTCGTCTTTGCCAACCTCGTCGTTCAGCTCATTCCAGCCTTCCTCGACGGCCGAAACCGTCGCTTCCTTGTCGATTTCGCCGGCGAGGAAGCGCGAGACCGCTTCGTCGAGCACGACCTGCTGGTATTTCTGGTTCTGTGGGATGCGCAGGTCGAGGATCATGTTCGGGCTGCTCATGCTGTCGTTGATCGCGCCCAGGTATACTTTGGCCTCATCCTCGCTCATGCCGGCCTTCTTCCAAAGGTCGCTGTAGCTGAGCTGTGAGGTGCGATACGGATTGAAGCCGGTGCCACCGACGGTCACGTCGGCGTTCGACTGTGCCGGCTGCGTCATGAACGAGAAGTAGGCGTAGGCGGCGTCCTTCACCTTCGGATCGGCCGCCGCGTTGATGCCGCCGCCCCAGCCGCCAAAGGCGGCGAATGGTGCATGGTTCACGCCGTCGATCGCGTGCGGGCAATTGTCTGCCGTGCAGGCCTCGAGCTTGCCGGTGTCCCAGTTCAGGACCTCCTTGGATCCGGGCATGATCGCCGCGCCCCATTTGCCCATCACCTTGGACTGGGCCGGATCGATCGAGATCGTGCCCACATCGCCCCAGTCGAGGTTCAGCGCGCAGCGGCCGGATGCGAAGAGCGGCCTTGTATCGCTGACGTCGAGGTTCAGCTCGTCCGGCGGGCCGTATTTGGTCGATTCAGACAGGAAATCGAGCGCCTTGCGGAAGGCGTCGTTGTTGACAAGCGGCGTCATGTCCGTGGTGTTGAAGAAGGTGCCCTGGCTGGTTCCCTTGGACTGGGTCATCGAGCCGACCACGTCGGTGACGAACCAATAGCTCTGCGCGTTTCGCTTCTTGGCGATGCACGAGCCGAAATCCGGCGTGCCGTCGCCGCTCATGTCCTTGCCGTGCGTGGCCTTGGCGACCTCGAGATACTCATCCCAGGTTTTCGGCACCGCCAGGCCGGCCGCTTCCAGCACGTCCTTGCGGTAGTACATCATGTGGAAGTCGCCATCGAGCGTGACCATGTAGGTCTTGCCGCTGTACTTCTCGGAGAAGTCCCGGAAGAACGCGCCAACATCGTCCTGCTGGATGTCCTTGTCGGCCTCGATCCGCGGCGTCAGGTCCTCAAGGTAGCCGCCGGCAATGTAGTCGACCATCCATTGCGGGGCGAACACGCCGGCGTCGACCGAGTTGGTGCCGCTCGCCCAGTCGGTGAGAATCTTTTGATAGAGATCCGAGAAGGGCACCGCGATGACATTGATCTTGGCGCCGGTAAGCGCTTCGAACTCGGGCGCGCGCCTCTGCAGCGGCTCTTGAATCGCACCGGTCTGCGTAATGACGTTCACGGTAACGCCCGCAAACGGCTTGTCTTGCGCCAAGGCAGGTGCGCCAGCCAGCGCGGAAAAGGCCGAAACGCCGGCCAGAAAGACCCCAACTCTCATCAGACTTCCTCCCATATTGACCGGGACTTGTTCCTGCGAACCAAGCCGCCGGCAGCTCCCCGTCGGTTGCCGTCGCCAGAGCACGGCACCAACGCTCCTCAAGCACAATATCGGCATCACGCAGCGAGTCCAGTGCCTTGCCGCAACGGAAGATGAGGTGCCCAGGGCTTCGATCTTGCCTGGAGAATTCCACCGCATCGACGATCCCGTCACCGATGCTCACCACCGTCGGCATGGGCGTCACTGCAAGTTGGTGTGGCGGTACAACATCAGCTTGTGCGCGTCGGCTATCTGCCGCGCCAGGCCGAGCACAACGCTATCGAGCAGGATGAGGCAGGATTGCTCGAACAGGCTGCCGCCAAACTGTTCCGATTCCTCGACAGGGACATGCAGTGTGACATCGGCAATGCCGGCCAGGGTCCCCGCCGGCTTGTGCGTCAGCGTAACGACCTTGGCGCCCTCCGCCCTGGCGATGCGGGCAAAGCCCGTACTGACCGGCGTCTCTCCGGAGCCGGAGATGACCAGCAGCGCATCGCCCTTGCGGATCGATGGCGCCGATACCTCACCGACGAAATGCACCGTTCGGCCAAGGTGCATGAAGCGCATCGCACCCATCTGCGCGACAAGGCCTGAGCGTCCCTGCCCGGAAAAGAACCATCGCCGATCGGGATCGTCGAACGCCTGCACCAGCCTGGCAAAGGCGTCGGCGTCGATCCGGCCAAGAAGGCCGGCTATCTCCTGTCCCACGGCCAGCCACGGCCTGGATTGGGCAATCTGTCGCGAATCCATCGTGCTATCTCTTTCGGGTTTGCGGATTCTGTAATGGCGCTGCCAACCACGAGGATTTCGGGTTCGACTGCGATCACCGTTTCCAGCGTGTCGGGGCCGATCCCGCCGGCGAGCGAAACCAGAAAGCCGCGATCGTGCATCTTTCTCACGGCGTCGATATGTGACGTGGAAATGTTGCCCGCCAGCCGCGCATCGGTCGGCGAATGGACCGCGACGTAGCCGAAGCTTTCGGGGAAGGCAGCATTCAAGGGAAGCAATTCCGCCTTGCCCGACTCGGTGATGGTGTCGACGATGACCGTCGCGCCGAAGGCTGCGGCGCGTCTTCCTACCGTCTCATGCGTGGCGGACGAAGCACACGACAGGACCGTCATGAACGCGGCACCGGCGCCGAATACCATATCGGCCTCGAACTGGCCGCCGTCGACGGTCTTGGTATCAGCCAGCACCATAACGTCAGGGCAGAGCTCGCGCGCCGTGGTGATGGCAGAGAGGCCAAGGCGTTTCAGCAGCGGCGTGCCGATCTCGATAATGTCGGCGAACGCCTTCATCTGCGGCAGCAGGGCCAGGTGTTCAGGTCTGTCGAAGGCGACTTGGAGGAGCAAGGCGGTTCTCTCGCATAAGGCCTGATATGGCGTTGAGAAGGCTGTCAGCCGGTAGTCGGTGCGTTGACAGTGACACGGCAAGACGCAGCGCAAAGCGGCAGGACGACAACGCCCAACCTGCTATCGTGTGCTTCGCAGTCGAAATCTGCCATAATCCAGCGACCTCCAAGCTGGTCTGCATAGGGAGAGCAAATCGTAACCTGCAAAGCAAGTGTGGTTCTTGTCGAAAGCAGGAGGTGCGGGCCAGATCAGCGTCGACGCCATCAGCAATGCAATATGAGGTAATCCTTTGACGAGATTGTTTGAGCCCACTGGATGCAAGGTCGATCTGTCGACTGGTGCGATGGGCAATGCAACCGGCAGCTACCAGAAGCGCTTCCGCGATCTGGACGGGCTCTACGCGGACGCCGCGGCCTTCGAAGCCATGCGCGCGACATGGGGCGAGCGCATCGTCTACGAGGTCTCCGAGTTCCGACCGACCGAGCAGTCGGGTGATCTGATTTTCGGCGTCACGCGCATGGCGCCCGGCAAGGTCGGTGACGAGTATTTCATGACGCGCGGTCATATCCACAGACAGGCCGACCGGCCCGAGATCTACTATGGCCAGAAGGGGCACGGCCTCATGCTGATGGAATCGCCGGAGGGCGAGGTCCGGATCCTGCCCGTCGACGCGCAGACCGTCTGTTACGTCCCCCCTTTCTGGATCCACCGCTCGATCAATGTCGGGGAAGACGATCTGGTGATGCTGTTCTGCTATCCGGCCGATTCGGGGCAGGACTACGAGATCATCGCAAGATCGGGGGGCATGCGATCGCGTGTGGTCGCCGGCGATGGAGGCTGGAAGGAAGTCGACAACCCGGATTGGCGACCGCGTGACGCGAAGCGGATCTCCGCCCTCTATGCGCAACAACCCAGCACGGTGCCGGCGTGAAGGCTCCCTTCGAGACCGCTGCTTGCCGTTATCGGCCGGCTACCCAGCCGACATTCTATTTTATCGGCGTCACGACGACGAGCAGTTCGATTATGCGGGTTTTCCCTGCATGGGCGCGCCACCTCGGGCTGAAGGATGCGGTTCTCAAGGGCATCGACTTTCCGCTGCATGCCGATCCGGAGGCCTACCGTGAGGTCGTCTCCTTCATAAAATCCGACCCTCTATCGCTTGGCGCGCTCGTCACCACGCACAAGATCGATCTCTTCAACGCAGCGCGCGAGCGCGACCTGTTCGACGTGATCGATCCGCACGCTCGCCTGATGCGCGAGACCAGTTGCCTGTCGAAGCGGGACGGCAAACTCATCTGCCATGCCAAGGATCCGATCTCTTCGGGCCTTGCGATAGATGGTTTCATCCCGGCAGGATACTTCGCGGATACCGGCGCGGAAGTCCTGTCCATGGGCGCCGGCGGATCGACGATTGCGATCACCTGGCACCTGATGCGCAAGGAACGCGGCGCCGACCTACCTTCGCGCATCATTGTCACCAACCGTTCGCAGCCGCGTCTCGACGAAATCCAGCGCATTCACACAGGCATGACATCGACGGTCGAGATCGAGTATGTCCTGGCAGACCGACCCGAGATCAATGACGGGACGTTGGCGGCGCTGAAACCAGGTTCGCTGGTGATCAACGCGACGGGACTTGGCAAGGACGCCCCGGGCTCGCCGATCACCGATGACGGCGTGTTCCCCAAACGTGGCATCGCCTGGGATCTCAACTATCGCGGCGACCTGATCTTCCTCGACCAGGCAAGGCGGCAGCAGGCGCGACAGCAGTTGCAGATCGAGGACGGTTGGACGTATTTCCTGCATGGCTGGACGCAGGTGATCGCAGAGGTCTTCGACATTGCGATCCCGGTGTCGGGGCCGGATTTCAACGCGATTTCGCGTATCGCCATCGAAGCGGCGAAAGGGTAATGCCGTGGACCGCATTCTCGTCACGCCGCGCTCGCTCGCCCATCTCAGGGTCCTGTCGAAATGAGCGGCGAGCTTTTCCTCGCTGTCGATGTCGGCACCGGCAGCGTCCGCGCCGCACTGATCGATGTCACCGGCAAGATCCTCGAACTTGCGTCGCGAGAGCACGACCAGATCGTGCCGGAGTTCGGCTGGGCCGAACAGCGGCCGGTCGACTGGTGGGAGGGTGCGCGCGCGAGCATCAAGACGGTGCTGGATCGCATCGATGGCGCCCGCGAACACATCTGCGCCATCTGCGTCTGCGGACAGATGCACGGGCTGGTCCTGCTCGACGCGCACGGAGCCCTGGTTCGCGAGACGGCGCCGCTCTGGAACGACAAGCGCACCGTCGATCTCGTCCGTCGCTTCGAAGAAGCGAATGAGCCGGACAGCTATCTGTCCGAAAGCGGCAACACGCCGACTCCCGCATGGCCGGGCTTCAAACTGCAATGGGTCCGAGACAACGATCCTGCCGCATACGCCCGCAGCGCGGTCGCCATCATGCCGAAGGACTACATCAACTACCGGCTGACCGGCGAGATTGCCATGGATACAGGCGACGCGTCCTGCAGCTTTCTGATGAACCCGGAGCGGCTCGACTGGTCGCCGGTGATGATCGAACGCATGGAGCTGGACGCCGCCAAGCTGCCGCCGATCCGCAACCCGCTGGATGTCATCGGCCACGTCACCGAACAGGCAGCGCACGACACCGGCCTGCGGTCCGGAACCCCCGTGCTGGTCGGCGGCGCCGACTATCCCGTCGCATTGCTCGGATCAGGCGCTTGTCGACCGGGAATGGGTTCCGACAGCACCGGCACGGGCGCCATCATCACCGCGATCGCGGAGAAGCCGCTGCTTGACCCGGAAATCTCGAACGTCGCGACGATCGAAGGCAACTGGGCGCAATTCGTGCTGCTGGAGACCGGCGGCGACGGCATGCGCTGGGCACGCCGCGCTTTCCACGGCAACGCACTGTCCTATGAGGAGATCGCCGCCCGCGCCGCCGAGGCACCCGCCGGTTGCGATGCACTGCTCTTCATGCCCTTTCTCACCGGCGAGCGCCTGGGGCGCCATCGCAACGCCCGCGCACAGTTCTTCGGATTGGGCGCCGCGCATGGCATGGAGCATCTGCACCGCGCTATCCTGGAAGGCATCGCCTTTGCTATGACGCGTCACATCCGCATCATGGAACACGCGTCAAACAAGCCGCTGGAGCGCGTTATCGCCGCCGGTGGCGGGGCGCGCACGGAGCTCTGGCTGAAGATCAAGGCGAGTGCCTTCAACATTCCGATCCTGGTTCCGCGGGAGCCCGAATGCGGCATTGTCGGCTGTGCCGCGATGGCGGCGACGGCGACAGGCCGCTTCTCGCACGTCGAACAGGCGGCCGAGCGCTTCGTGAGCTACCGCGCCGAAATCCTGCCGGACCCCAGATGGGCAGAGACCTACAGGCGCACCCAACCCGTTTTCGACCGGCTCTACCACCACAGCCAGGCGCTCTACGACGACCTCGACGCACTTGCAGCCGACACGCGGCCGACGCAGCCGTGACGCTTCAGGCCGGTCGAACCCTGCCTGCAGCGACAGACCCGGCAATCACGCACAGCAGCTCGAACATCATCGTCGCCCCCGCGAGCGCCGTCATCCCACCAAGATCGAACGGCGGTGCCACTTCCACGACATCAGCGCCGACTATGGTCACAGTGTCGAGAAGGCGGACCATTTCCTGCGCTTCGCGCGTGGTGAAGCCGCCAAGCTCGGGGGTGCCGGTACCGGGCGCCATCGAGGGGTCGATGCAGTCGATGTCGAAGGTCACATAGGTGGGACCGCTGCCGACGATGCCGCGTGCCTCTTCCATGACGCTGGCCGCGCCTCGCCGGACAAACTCCTCCATGTAGATGATGCGGATGCCCTGGGCGACGGCCCAATCATGCTCGTTGGGCTCGTAGATGGAACCGCGGATGCCGATCTGGACAACACGTTTGGGATCGAGCAGCCCCTCTTCGATGGCCCGTCGGAAAGGTGTGCCATGCGTGTAGGGATTGTCGCCGAAATAGCGGTCGTTGGTGTCGGAATGCGCGTCGAAATGGATCATGCCGACCGGCGCATCGCGCGCGATTGCGCGCAGCACCGGCAGTGTCGTCAGATGATCGCCGCCGGCAGCAAGCGGAATGGCGCCTGCCGCGACAATCGCCGCGATGCCGTCCTCGATGCGCTTCAGGCCGTCCAGGAGGTTGATCGGATTGACCGACAGGTCACCGACATCGGCAACGTTGGCAATGCTGAATGGCTCGGTTCCCGAGACGTGATGCACCCGCCGCATCAGGCTCGACTGGTTCCGGATCTCGCGCGGACCGTGGCGCGCGCCGGCGCGGTTGGTCGTACCGCCATCCCACGGTATGCCGACCAGTGCGATGTCCAGCCCCTCGGCACTTGCCACGGCCGGCAGTCTCATGAAGGTCGACAGCCCGGCGAAGCGGGGAACGGCTGCGGCGTCGACCGGCTGAAAGAAATTGCTGTTCATGTTGTCGTTCACCTCAGAAGAATTCACGTTTGACGATATCGGCGAGCCTCGTCTCGCAGTCGTCGAGCAGCCATCGGCCCTTCTCCGCCGACGAGCCCTCGGTCAACGACAGGACGCCGGACGGCGGCACGTCCTCGGCCGGCTTGGGATAGCGGTCGTAGGGCTTGAATTGCGCGGGACCGTCATGCAGCGCCTTGTCGAGGTCGACGAGCTCCGGGCGCAGCGCCAGCATCATCGACGTTTCGATCACGCTCGCATGCTCCAGTTCGATGCCGGGGTAGCCGTCGGGGAACACCTTCGCCAGCGTTTCGCCGCGCACCATGTCCCAGTGGTCGACGCGCAGGATCGTCAGGTCTGTCGCACGTTCGCGGCCGATGGCGTCGAGCGCCAGTTCGATACCTTCGATTGACGGGCCGATGTTCTCGTAATGGCCGTTGAGCACGACGATGCGTCGGACCTTCTGGCGATACAGGTCGCAGATCACATCCTTGACCAGAAGCGAAAAAGTCTGTGCCGTGATGTTGATCGTACCGGGAAAGGCCGGGCCGCCGCCTGTCCTAGGCTGCGAGCGGTTGCCGTAGGCGATCGTCGGCGCCACCAGACCCCCGACCTGCGCCGCCACCTTTTCGGCGATGGCGGTCGGAATCACCACATCGACGTTCATCGCCATATGGTGGCCGTGCTGTTCGGTCGCGCCGAGCGGCAGGAACACCGGAGCGCCGGCGGCGATCCGCTTCTGGGCCTCGGGCCACGACAGTTCAGCGAGGAAAACGCGGTCTTTCATGATCATCTCTTTCTCAAGGCATCACCGCGCCGCCATTGGCGCCCAGGCATTGTCCGGTGAAAAAAGTTGCGCCGGGGCCGGCCAGGAACACCACCGCGGAGGCGATCTCGTCCGGCCGTCCGATCCGCCCCAGCGGGTGTGTCGTCTCCAGCGCGCGCTGGCTCTCGGTCAGCGCCTCGAAGCCAAGAAGCGGCGTGTCGGTCGGCCCGGGCGCCACGGCGTTGACCAGGATCCGGGGTGCAAGTTCGCGTGCCCAGGAGCGGGTAAGGCCGAGCAACGCCGCCTTCGTCGCACAGTAGACCGAAGCACCCGACCGGCCGAGATAAGCGAGTTCGGAGGCGATGTTGATGATGCGTCCGCCATCGGGAAGATGCGGCAAGACTTCCCGTGCCACGATGATTGCGCCCCGCACATTGACGGCGAACATGCGGTCGACATGGTCGAGCGAAATCCCGCCAAGCGGTGCTTCCTGGAGGATGCCGGCATTGTTGACGAGGATGTCATAGCCGCCGATCCGGTCCGCGCCCTGCCCGACGGCGGCAATGATGTCGGTTTCGCTGGCGAGGTCGCAGGCAAGAATGGGGATATCGCCCTCGGACGCTTCGAGATCGAGCCCGAGAACCGTCGCCCCGGCCTCGCGCAAGGCGTGCGCGGTCGCGCGGCCAATGCCGCTGGCCGCGCCAGTGACCAGCGCGCGTTTTCCGTGGAGCGGGCTTACCAAGGCACTTCTCCCCTATCGACGCCGAGCGACTGCCCGGTGATGTTGGCTGCGAGCTCCGACGCCAGGAAGAGATAGGTGCCGGCCATATCGGCCGGCTCCATCAGACCCGGCAGGGCCTGTGCACCAACGATGCTTTCGAGCAGTACTGCCTCGCTGACGGCGTCTCTCTCGGCCATGCGGCCGAGCGAACGCATCGACGCATCCGTGCGAACCCATCCCGGACAGACCGCATTGACGCGGATGCCCCTGCCCCCAAGTTCCTTGGCCCAGGTCTTCGTCAGGCCGATGATGGCGTGCTTGGAGGCGACGTAGGCACCAAACTGCGCCTCGGCGACGCGCCCCCAGATCGATGCGGTGTTGACGATCGAACCGCCGGCCTGCATGCGCGGCAGGGCACGCGCCGTGACGAGCGCCGTGCCGATGATATTGATCTCGATGATGCGCCGGAAGGCGGCTTCGACATCGTCGCCACTGTCGGTGATCGGTGTCATCAGTTCCAGGCCGGCATTGTTGATGAGCACGTCTATGTGAGCGACAGGTTCGAGTGCCGCCGTGACGGCCGCACGATCGGCAATGTCGGCCTCCGTGCCGGTGGCGCCCAATTCACGCGCCCGTTCGTGCACCGCCGCGTCGTTCGCAATGAGATGCAGGCTGGCGCCGGCTTGCGCGAAGCCCTTCGCGATGCCGAGGCCTATGCCACGGCTGGCCCCGGTGATCACCACAGACTTTCCGGAGAAGGACAGGCTCATACGATCGCTCCGGTCTCGTTGCGGATCAGATGCAGGACCTTGTTGCGCAGCTCGAAGAATTTCTGCGTTTCCCGGATCTCCAGTGGCCGTTGCGGGCCGAGTTCGGCCGCCACGTCGATGTCGGCCACGACCGAAGCCGGCCGGCGCGAAAACAGGATGATCCGGTCGGCGAGGAATACCGCTTCTTCCACGTCGTGGGTGACGAAGATGATGGTCTTTTCCTCGCGAATCTGGATCTGCCGCAGCTCGACCTGAAGGCGCTCGCGCGTCAGCGCGTCGAGCGCACCGAAAGGCTCGTCCATCAACAGCACATCCGAACCGGCAGCGAGTGTGCGCGCTATCGCCACGCGCTGGCGCATGCCGCCCGAAATCCGGTTCGGATAGGAGCCGGCGAAGTCGGCAAGCCCAAACAATTCGAGATAATGGCGCATCCGCTCGGCCTTCTCGGCCACGCCAAGATCCTTCCTGTAGCGCATGCCGAAGGCAATGTTCTTCTCGACCGTCAGCCAGGGAAACGACGAATAGGACTGGAACACCATGCCGCGCCGGCGATCCGGCCCGACAACTTTTTCGCCCCCGAGCAGGATCGAACCCGAGCTTGGCTCGTCGAGGCCGCCGACCATCCGCATCAAGGTTGTCTTGCCGCAGCCCGATGGGCCAAGGAAGACCACCAGCGAATTGCGGTCGAGGCCAAGATCGGTTTTTCGCACGACATCGACCGGGCCGAAGGACTTGGCCGTACCGACGAACTGAACGTAGCCGTTCTTCATGACCTGCCCCTCACAGATACCGGAAAAGCCGGCGGTGAAGCAGGCGAAGCAGTTGGTCGGTGACGAGGCCGATCAGCCCGATGACGACGACGCCCGCCATCACTTCGGGCGTTTTGACGAAGCGGCGTGCCGTCCAGATCACGTAGCCGATGCCGGAATCGGCCGCGACGATCTCGGCGATGATCAGATATGTCCAGCACCAGCCGAGTGTGATCCTGAGATTGTCGATCAGAGTCGGCCCCATCCAGCGCAAGGCGACATCGGTCATCACCTGCCTTGACGTGGCGCCGACGGTGCGGGCGACCTCGACGAACTCCTGCGGCACCCGGCGCATGTCGTCGGCCACGAGAAGCACGAGCTGGAAGAACGTGCCCAGCCAGAGCAGGAAGATCTTGGTCTCCTCGCCGACGCCGAACCAGATAATGGACAATGGCACAAGTGCCGGAACCGGAAGATAGCGGATGAAATCGATCATCGGCTCGAGTGCGGCTCCGACGATCCGGTAACTGCTCATCATGATGCCGATCGGGATGGCCATGGCCGCGGCGAGCAGGAAGGCGATCCACACACGCGCGGTCGAGACCACGACGTGCCAGACGAGGTTCTGCTCGGTCAGCATTGTCCATAAGGCGATGACGACTCGGCTTGGCGAGGGGAGGAACTGCGGCGCGATGACGCCGGCGCGCGCCGCCAGCTCCCAACCCGCGACGATCAGGGCGGCCGCCGCAACGCTGACGGCGGATTCCGCCATCGGCGAAGCCCGGCCGCGGAAAACAAACAGACTGCTGAACAAGATCGCTATCCCCGGATGGTCGAAACAACGGCCGTCACTGACGGCTGCCGGCATGGCATGGCCGCCGGCGGCCGTCAGAAGGCGGCCGCCGGATCTGGTCGGTACTGCCGTTACTTAGCCGATACCTTGTTGATCGCCGAATTGTCGATCTGGTCCGTCGCCACCAATTTGTTGTCGGCGGCGCCGTTCTCCAGATTGAGGTCCATCACCGTATCGAAGATACCGTGGAGCGTGCCTTTTTCTCCCGGTTCGCCCATATAGGCGAGCGATTCGGCGAGCGTCGTGTAGGACAGGCTGGAGTTGACGATCTCGGTCACTTCAGCCGCTGTCAGGCCGAAATGCTTGGAGGCCATGTCGGCGAATTTTTCCGGCTCGGACTTGAGAAAGTCGACAGCCTCGTAGATGCAGCCGAGAAACTTCGCATACTTGTACGGGTTCGCCTTGAAATCGTCGTTGCGGACGATGATCGCATCGATGATGATGCCGCGATGATCCTTGGACGAGACCAGCATGCGGGCACCCGGACGGGTCGAGGCCTTCAGCGCCTGTGACATGAACGGTTCGTAGGTCGCGATCGCGGCAATCGAGTCATCGACGAAAACCGCGCCCGTGTCAGCCGTTGCGATGTCCTTGATCTGGAGGTCCTTCAGCGACAGTCCAGCCTGCTTCAACTCCATCTGGAGCAACAGGCGTGAGGGAATGTTCGGCTCGGCAGCGACGACTTTGCCCTTGAGATCCGCCACCGTCTTGATCTTGTCATCGGTGATGACACCGTCGCCGCCGACCGATTCGTCGATCGTGCCGATGATGATGCCCGGCGTGGAGGCGTCGCGCGGGCGACCCTGATATTCGCCGACGGACCGCATCTGCATCTCGATGTCGCCGCGCGCCATCGCCGCCATGACATTGGTCAGGTCATCCTCGAACTTGATGCTGACGTCGAGGTCCTTGCCGGCGAAGCAGCCCAGGTCGCCGGCGATGTGGACAGGTGCAAATCCCAGCCACGTCGGAGCCAGGATGCGGATCTGGTCGGCGCTGAAGGCGAACTGCGAACTGGCGAGCACCAGTGCTGCGGACAACGCGATGCGAAGTGACGATTTCATGATTGTTCCCCATTTTTGTTTCACGCAGGCTCGCGATTCTAGCATTGATGTAAATGAGTTTATTTAGAATTTTACATCGAATAATGTCGATGTATCGCCGATCGAGGGACAAGGCATGCGCCGTCTGGACAACATCGACATCCGCCTGCTGCGCGTCTTCGTGGCGCTGGCCGATTCAGGCGGCTTCGCCGACGCGCAGATCACCCTCAACCTGTCGCAGCCGACGCTCAGCACGCATCTTGCGGAGCTGGAGAAACGCATCGGCGCCCAGCTCTGCCATCGCGGACGCAAACAGTTCCGCCTCACCGAAGTCGGGCAGGCGACCTACGACGCGGCGCAGAAACTGTTCCGCGACCTCGACGATTTCGGGCACCGCATCAGCGCGGCCAGCGGCAGCCTGTCCGGCCGGTTGCGGATCGGCACCTCCGATGGCGTATTCACAAGCGATGAACTGGGCATCCAGCATGCCCTCAGACGCTTCATGAGCCCTGATTCCGATGTTTTCATCGATCTTTCGCTGGGCACGCCGTCCGAGCTTGAGCAGCAAGTCGCTGATGGCGGCCGCGATATTGTCATCGGGCCGCTATCGCAGAAAGCGCCCGGCGTCGTTTACCGGGATTACTGCGGTGAGCCGCATTTTCTCTATTGCGGCCGACGGCATCCGCTTTTTGCGGTGCCCGATTCAAGGATCGACCAAAGCGCCATCCATGCCGCGCGGTTTTCGGTGCGCAGCTATCGGTATTTCGACGATCTCTATCTCGTCGGGCATCCCAAGGCCAGCGCGTCGGTGATCCACATGGAAGCACAATTGATGCTGATCCTGTCGGAGAATTTCATCGGCTTCCTGCCGGCCCATTTCGCATCGTCATGGGTCCATGCTGGCGAGTTGCGGGCGATCAAGCCGGGATCTTATACCTTCAGTTCGCGGCATCTGATTGCTTACCGCAGGGCGGACGAAACACGAAATCTGGTCCAGGCGTTCCTGCAGGAACTGACCAGGGGATCGGAAACGGGTCCCTTGAAAGGACGTGGAGCAAAGTGATCAGGACTTCTCGGGCAATGGCTTTGGCTGGCCGCTCGAGACACTGAGGATTGCTTCCGACGGGAATCTCCAGACGGCAGAGCGAGACACCGGGCCCGCCGCTGCGACTGGCGCCGCGGCGGACCCGGGAGAGCCTCAGACGGCCTGATATTCCTGCGACTTGAACGAAAGGTGCTTCACGCCTTCCGGCGCATCCGAGATCTTCCTGATGTTCGCCCAGGTCTGCTTGTAGTTCGGGATCACCAGCTCGTTCACGCCGTCATTGATGACGTTACCCATCACCCCGGTCGGAAAGCCGAACAGCATGAAGGTCTCGCCCTTCTTCGCCGTCGGGGTCGGATAGACCATCGCCTGCGTCGAGCCGTCATCGTTGTAGACCTCGACGAGGTCGCCGGCCTTCAGGCCGAGTTCACCCATATCGTCCGGGCTCACCTGGATGTAGGGGAAGGGCATGCGATCCATGACGAACTCGTTCTCCTGGTCGAGGAAGGCGTTCTGCCAGACGATGTTGGCGCGGCCGTTGTTGATAAGATATTTGAATTTGGCCTTCTGCTCTTCCTTGCCTGGTGCCTGCAGCCCGCGCCAAGGCGCGTCCATGAAGCTTGCCTTGCCGCCTTCCCCGGAAAAAACGCCGTCGGCATAGAGTCGCTTCGTTCCGACGATCTTGCCGTCCGCGAAGCCGGTAGCAGGCTCCTGGAAGCCGTTGTTGCCCATGACCTTCAGGCGCTCGTAGGTGACGAACTCGCCGCCGCCGGCGTTTTTGTTGTAGCCGTCCATGAACGCATCCTCTTCGGTTGCCCAGTCATAGCCCTTGAACTGGTCGGCATAGGCAGCGTCGCCCATCTCGCGCAGCACCTTTTCCATATGCTGGGCCAGTCCTGCCGCGATCAGGCAGTCAGGCTTGGCATTGCCCGGCGGGTCCATGTAGCGCTCGACCAGCCGCATGCGCCGCTCGCCGTTCATCGACGTCAGGTTCATCTCGCCCGACTCTGCCGCCGGCAGCCAGACATGGCTCGCCGCGCCGATCTTGGACGGTATGATGTCGACATCGACCGAGAACAGGCCGCCGGCCTTGATGGCGGCCAGAATGGTTTCGACCATCGCCTGCCGGTCGCCATACGGCACCTTGCTCATCGCGTCCTTCACGATGTCCGTCCGCGTCTTGTAGACGCGGTTGAACTCGTGCGCATTGAGCGAAGTCTTGTAGTGGTCGCAGGCCCAGATGTGGTGGACGCCACCCTGGCCCTCGATCAGAAGCTTGTCGACATAGGCCGCGGGCCGCCCAACATGCGCATCTGAGGGGCGCACATAACCTTCCTGGTGTCCGCCGAGGCGCACCACGCCGCCACCCTCGCGGCCTATATTGCCCGTCGCCAGCGCTATGTTCACCAGCGCACCGTTGGTGCGGTAGTTGTCATTGCCCCAGATCAGCCCCTTCTCGTAGCCGATCATGGTGCGCCGGCGCTTTCCGCCCTCTTTCGGCATGGCGATCCACTCCGCCGCCTTGACGATGTCGGCCGGATCGAGCCCGGTAATGCCCGCCGCCTCTTCGATCGACATCCTGCAGCCTTCAACGGCGCCGCTGAAGTTGGTAAGGTGCCCAGGCTTGCCGTCCGCCTCGCCGCGGGCCGGATAAAGCGCCGGGCGCGCCTTGCCTTCCGCGGCCGTGCTGTTCTTGAGGAAATCCTCGTCGACCCAGCCCTTGTCCGCAATGTAGGTGAACAGCGCGTTGAACAGCGCCAGGTCGGTTCCTGAATTGAGCGCGAGGTGGAGCACGTTTTCCTTACCCGCTTCGGCCTCGCAGGCGTTGACGGTCACCGTGCGGCGGGGATCGACGACGATGATCCGGGCGGCCGCATGCGGCTCGTCCGGCATCTGCGCCTGCTTCTTGTCCAGCGTTGCGCCTCGCAGGTTCGGAATCCAGTGGTTGAGGAAGTAGTTCGTCTGGGTCTCGAGCGGATTGGTACCGACGGCCATGATCGTGTCGGCAAGCTCGGCGTCCTCGTAGCAGTTGTTGAGTTCGCCAACGCCCATGTCGCGGGTGGCATGGACTTCCGAGTTGTAGGCCGGGCGATTGTGGATGCGTATGTTCTTCACCTTCATGGAGCCGAAATAGAGTTTTCCGGTGCCCCAGGTGTTTTCGTAACCGCCCGCCGACCCGCCATGATCGAACATGGAGACGAACAGCCCGTCCTCGCCCTGCTCCTTCACGACCGCCGCGGTCACCCTCGCGACGAGGTCGAGCGCATCATCCCAGGACGTCGGCTGCATCTGGCCATAGCGCCATACCATCGGGTCGGTGAGCCGCTGCATCTGCGAGCCCCGTGCCGTCGAATACCGCGTTTCGCCCATGCGGGCGCCGCGCACCGAACCAAGGCCGGAGTTCACCTCGCAGTCGTGGTCCGGCTTGATGACGATATGGACGTCCTTACCGTCCTGCTTGACGATGTTGTACATCGAAGGCGCGTACCAGGCGTCGGTCTCGGCGGCCTGCTGCTCGGACAGATCGACCCCAAATACGTTCGAGGCGGCATCGGTGCCGCCCTGCTTGTTGGCCGGCCATGTGTAGGCGTGATAGCCGCAACCGACGATGCAATAGTGGCAGGTGACGTTGTGTTTCTTCGCATCCGCCGGAATGATCGGCAGCCGGTCGATGTGACGTTTGTAAGCCATGATCCGATCCTCCCCTAAAGTACGTTGCTCAGGCGACCGTAGAGCAGCTCATCCACGCCCTCGGCATAGATGTCGCCCTTGTCGTCGATGCGGAGCGCGTATTGCGGCAGGTTGGCGGTCGACTGCCCCCAGATCTGTTGTCCGCCGGCATCCGCGTCGAAGCGCGAATAGTGGCCGGGGCAATTGAAGGAGTGGTCGTCGGCGTTGTAGTTGAGCGGGAAGCCCTTGTGGGGGCACGTGGTCGAGAACCCGACGATGTCGCCGTCAGGGCCGGCACCACCTTCCACTTTCGTTCCAAGCTTCAGCAGCACACCGGGCGCGTTTTCATCAGGGTAGCCGACATCGAAAGGCTCGTTTGGTTTCAAATCGGCGATATTGGCCAACTTGTTCGACGGATATTCGACCAGTGCCAGACCGGGTGCGGCCTTGGTCTGAGCTTGCGCCGGCAGCGCCACTGCCGTGGCCATGCCTGCGGCGGCGAACGCCCCTCCCCTTAGAAATTGACGGCGGCCGACGTCGACCAGCTTGTTGCAGCGATCCATGCATTCCTCCCGTTTGGCGAAAATCGTCGCAAGCGGCCTTGCAACGCCTGTGCCAAGCGGAGAAGCCGGCCGATTTCATTCGAGAAACTGTTATGACGCCAGCGCCAAGGGGCATGCATGTTCGGAAATCCGGACATGCTGCAGTGCCGAAGGTTCAGGAAGTCGAACGCGCCCGATCGGCAAGGCCGAGCCGCGTCATCTTCTCCCAAAGCGTCGTTCGGGAGATCGCCAGCAACCCAGCTGCCTTTGCAATTTGACCGCCCGTTTCGTCCAGTGCACGCTCGATCTGCCGCCGCTCCGCGGCATCGCGAACGTCGGCTAGCGGGGCGAATGCAGCGCTTCCGGGCTTTGTTGTCCGTTCAGGGAACAGGTCACCGGGCATGATCCACTCACTGGTCGACAACGCCACCGCCCGCTCGACGCGGTTTCTGAGTTCCCGCACATTTCCAGGCCAGGGATAGGCAAGTGCGGCCTCCTCGGCCAGCGCGCTGAAGCCCCGGATCCGGATATCGGAGCGGCTCGCTGCATTTTCCAGGAACCTGTCGAGAAGCCAGGTGATGTCCTCATGCCGCTCGCGCAAAGGCGGAATCGTCACCGGCAGGACCGCAAGTCGAAAATAGAGATCTTCGCGGAAGCTCGACGGCCCGCTGCGTTGGCCAAGGTCGCGATGAGTGGCCGAAACAACCCGCGCTCGAAACGTGCAGGGCGTTTCACCGCCAACCCGGTTGAAACTTCCGTCTTCGACCAGTCTGAGCAGCTTTGCCTGAAGCGGCATTGGCATGTCGCCGATCTCATCCAGGAACAGCGTGCCCTTTCCGGCCCGCTCGGCATATCCGAAGTGCCGCTGTTGCGCACCGGTAAACGCCCCTTTTTCGTGACCGAAAATCTCGCTCTCCAGCAGCTCGGCCGGGATAGCAGCACAGTTCACGGCGATGAACGGCTCCACGCGCCGGGGTGAAACCTCATGGAGCAGGCGGGCAGCAACTTCTTTCCCGGATCCGGTCTCGCCGGTGATCAGCACAGGCAGGTCGTGGCCCGCGTAACGACGCAGCAGGTCTTCGGTATGCTGGATGGCCGGGGACTCGCCGAGGAAATAGCCCTTGAGACGAAGCTGGCTATGCGTTGTCCGCCGCGCGGCATCGATCCTCCGCAGGAATTCATCCATCGCGAACGGCTTGGTCATGAAATCAACGGCGCCGGATCGCATCAACCTGACAGCCTGGTCGATCTCGCCATGGCCGGTCACGAAGATGAACGGCGGGGAGTTCGGCAGGTTGGCAAGCTCGCTGAAAACCACTTCGCCGGAAATGTCGGGAAGACGGACGTCACAAATCACCAGATCGAGGGAACGGGACAGGCCTTCAATTCCGGAAATGGCGTCTCGCCCTGACTGCCACCATGTCACCCGCCAGCCCTCGAGCTCGAGGCGCTGAACGATCGACCCTCCCATCACAGGATCGTCCTCGACAAGGCCTATCCGGGCGCGGTCAGGCAGCATGGGCTTTGGCGTCCTCGCTGTCGAAGGGAATTATCAGCGTGACCGCCGTTCCTCCCCCTCTTTTGAGTGCGATACTGGCATGTCCGCCGAGATCGTCAACCACGCGGCGGACCATCCAGAGGCCGAGACCACGCCCCGCGCGTACGGCCGGACCGGGATCCTGATCGATGAGAATCCCCGCGATGTCGGCCGGCATTCCGGAGCCCTGGTCGCCAATTTCGATGTGCAGCCGGTCTTCGGCGCTCATTGCCTTCAGCGAAACCGTCCCGTCCTCCGGAGTGACCGCGCTCGCATTGAGGAGGAGGTTGAGGACCGCCTGACGGACCGGACCGCCTCGGATGGGTAATTCCGGCGCACCGTTCCATACGACGCTCCAATCCAGCCGCTGTCGTTTCCGTCGCAATTCCGGCTTGAGCAACAGATGGACATCTTCCAGATCTGCGGCGGTCATAGGGCGCTGCGATCGTTCGGGCCGGTAGGTGGCAAGCGCGGCCTCAACCACGTCGCGGATGCCGGCAAGGCCGCGCTCGATCAGGCTGATCGATGTGTCGCGAACACCGGGGGTTTCGCCATGGGTCTTCAACGTATCCAACGCGTTGAACAGCCCGCCAAGCGGATTGTTGATCTCATGCGCCATGCCGGAAGCGAGGCGCCCCAGGCTCGACAGCTTCTCTTCCTCGGCGAGCTGCATGGCGAAGTTCGCACGCTCGCGCTCGGCATGAACAAGGGCATTGTAGCCGCGGAACAGGCCCGCGACTTCAGAATCCCCGGCCGGAATTTCCCGCGGTGAGATCGGCTCGGCCGCGCCATGCGCTGCCGAACGCATGTGGTCCTCCAGCACCCGCATCGGGCCGATCATCTGCCTCACCAGCACGAAGCCGCCCAGCGCGAACAGGGACGCGAGGACGCCGTTGGTAATGAGCAAGGTGACCAGAATCTCACGCCGCTCGGCAAAGAGGTGCGACACATCGAATGTGGCGTGGATCGTCCCGATCGGCTGACCCTGGTAGGCGAGATCGCGGCGGGCGAACCCGGTCAATCTGGTCTCGTCGATCGTGACGACATCAGGACCATAACGATTGAGATAATCCGCCGGCAATTCGGAATACGTCGCGATCCGATTCGGATCGCTCGCTGCGAGCACCCTGCCGTCCGGGCCGGTCACCACGGTTTCGACCGGAGCGAGGGATTTATAGGATGCCGAGGATCTGTCGAGCGCATCGAACACCTCCCAGACGTCCGCCCGCAGCACCGCCGGCACGACCGCCGCCGAAAGGCCATCCAGATATGTTTCGGCAAGGCCGTCGAGGAAGCGTTCCTGTGTCCGCGACAGCCGGTTGAGCACTCGCTCGGAAATGGCTGCGCTGATGACCACCATGAGCAAAGCCACAAAGACCGGCACGCGATAGGAGACGGGAATCGATCGGAAGCGCCGGAGCAGTTTCATCCAAACTGCCTCACGGTTCCCACCTTGGCCGCAATCGCGTCGAAGAGCGACGGATCGGTTGCCGCGAACCCGTCCAGACGAAGCAGGGCAAGGACTTTCCGGCCCTCGGCATCATCCTCCATGGAAATCAAGGCCTGCTGCAACGCCTTGACGCGTCGATCGTTGGAGGCGGACTTCGGCGACGCTATTGGCGGGAAGCCCAGCCATTCCGACTTGCGGACGATCCTGGTCTGCTTCACCAAATCCGGCTCGGTCTCACGCATGACCTCGTAAACGTAGCCGTCCACGCTGCCCGACTGAGCGAGCCCCGAGGCGACGGCCCTGATGACGTTTCGGTGTCCATAGGTGAAGAAGCTGCGCGAGAAGAAATTGCCGGGAAGCTGGCGGTTCTCCGCGAGGAGCGCCCGCGTCACCAGAAAACCCGAATTCGAATCAGGATCCGAGAACGCATGGACGTCGCTTTTCAATCCGGTCCAGTCATCCACGTTACGACCAACCGAAGCGATCAAATACGATTGGTAGAGCGGCTTGCCGTGCCAGACCGGGGTTGCGACAAGGTCGAGATCGGCCTTGAACTGCACGTAGGGATAGCCGCAGATCCATGCCGACTGAATCTGCCCGGAAACCAGCAGCGCCGTGATTTCCTGATACGTGCGGCGCGTCACGAGCTCGACCTGGCTACCGATCATGGCGCTCAGATAGCTGCGCAGATGGCCAAGCAATTCGAGATCGTTCGAGAGGAAGACTGGCGTCAGACCGAATTTGAAACTCTCTTCTTCGGCGCCGAGGGCAGCGGGGGCGAATAGCGCCGCCGCACCCGAAACAGCGGTCGTAATCAGATCACGCCGTGTGATCGGAACGCCGTCGGTGGCCCTGTGCGGGTTGCCTAGGTTCCTCAAGAATCGCCTCCCGACCGGAGCGCGTTCGTGCCCGGCCGGTCCGATCATATCCGAAAATGTGGAAGTCTAGGAACTGCAAAAGCGGGACCGGATTTTGGCGACGAGCACGTGGCCGGATATCCCAGTCGCGATCAGCAATGGCGAGCGCCAACAAACCGGAATTGCTCCGCCAGCGACACCCGTCAGACCGCCCTGAGATACTCGACCCATTGCGGGGCCTGCATGACCGAGCGCGCGCGCATATATTTCCACGCACCGTATTTGTAGAAATCGAAATCGAGCGCCGATACGACGTTCTGCACCATCGCCCAGGTTCCCCACTTCACATCGGCGAGCACCTTGTGCACGACCAGGCGGGCTTTCAGCCGTGGATCGAACCTGCCGAAATATTCCTCGATGACTTCCGCCTCGACCGCATCGGAAAAGAACATTTCCCCGCACCAGATGCCGAGTTCGTAACAGCGGTCGTTGTTTGCCGCATACTCGTAATCAATCAGCATCATCGACCGGTCGGGCGCGATCATGAAGTTTCCGGGCATCGGATCGTTGAAGCACGGCACAAGGTCGATGCCCGAAGCCTCGAGCGCCGCCCGCGCCAGCCGGTACTGGCGATGCAGCCAGGCAAAATCCGCGGGCAGTGCGCCTCCGAGCTCGCGCACCTGATCGATATGCTCGTCAATCATGTCGAAGACGGTCTTGGTCAGCGACAGCAGGCCCGAATCGTTGAAGCGCCGATAGAGACCCAGCACCGAGCGGCGCACATCCGGGTCCAGGAAATCGCGGTTGGTACAGGAGCGCCGTCCCTCCATGAAGTCGGCGATCTCGACGCCGCGTTCGTCCAGATAGTTGTAGACCGCGGGTCCGATACCGAGCGAATGCGCGCGCCGGCTCGCCTCCGCCGCCGCCTTTCGGTTGATGAACATTTCGGTGCCCCGGCCCGGAACCTTCACGAAATAGCTCCCTGGCTGTCCCTCGATGCGAACGCGCCAGTTGGAATTGCTGATGCCGCCATGCACAGGCCCGTAGCGGAGATCGCGGCCCGCCCATGGTTCGACGGCGCAGATGACAGCCTCGATTTCCCGCTCGGCTTCGTTCACCGCCTCGCCCGGCCGCTTCTCAATCATCTACAGCCCCCTTGTATCAGCTCAAAGCCGTCTCAACTTCAGTTCGAAGTCCGGATGGCGAAGAGCCATCCGGCAGCGCAGCAGGCGCCACTGCGCGTATTTCAGGAATTCGATGTCGCCGCGCGCCGATGTCGAGTTCATAAGCATCCCCCAGAGTCCCCACATCAGATCGTCCGCGGCCGCATAGGCACGGCAGCGGTCGAGGGAAGCCTGACGGAAGGCCCCCTCGAACATCTCAAGCGCCGGCTGCATCTCTTCTTCGAACGAAAAGGCCTCGTTGAGCAGAATGCCGATCTCGTAGAGGGGATCGACATTGCGGGCTTCGTCGAAATCGACGAGCTGAACCGCCCCGTCCTGGCTTATCATGACGTTGGAGGCGAGGCCGTCCGCGTGGCTCGGCCGGGCATCGTAGCCCGCTGCCGTGATCGCGCGCTCGATCTCCCCGACGCCGTCGAGCATCCACCAAAGATCGTGCGGACGCTCGACGCCGGCGGCTTTGCAAGCGTTGTCCAGCACCCTGATCCCGTCAAATACCGTCCATGACAAGGCGAATGGCCGCGACCCGTGGATCGCCTTTTTGAGCGCGATGACCTGTTCCATGATTTCCGTCCGTCGCAGATCGTCCATGCGCGCCGTCTTCCAACCGGGCGGCAGGAGATCGAAGACGATCGCGTCGGCGTCTCGCGCAAGATGTTGGGGACTTGGCGTGCAGCCCAGTCCGGCCGCGATGGAGGCGGCTTCAAACACGGCCTCCAGATCGACGAACGCCTTCTGGTCGGAACTCACGATCTTCAGGAAATAGGCCGGAGACGACTGGTCGACCGCGACCAGCCATGCCTCGCTGTCGACGCCGCGATGCGAGGGCGATGCGATACCCGGAGAGGCCGAGGTATAACCGATCTGTTTTCCCTTCCATTCTGCAATAGCGGTGAGCGCCGCCTCGGCACGAACTTCCGCGGGGGTGGAGGCTTCGCCGATCGTCTTCATCGTCCGGCCCTTCAGCTCTTCAGGATGTTGCCGTCGACGCAGAACCGCCACAGCATCCCCGCGAGCAGTTCCGTCCCCAGGAGCCGGTCCTCGGGCGTGGTGAATTCCGTCGGATGGTGGATGACACCGCCGACGCTCGGCACTCCGATGACGATCGCCGGCGTCACCGCCGACATGCTGACGGCGTCATGCCCGCCGATCGTGTCGAGCCGCAGCACGGTCTGCCCGAGCAATCCGGCGGTCTGCTCGGCGAGATCGATCAGCCCGGCGTCGAACCCTCCCGCCCGCCTCCGGTCTATGGATCGAACTTCGAACGACACGCGCGCACGCGCGGCGCAGGCTGCGATCTTCTGCTTGAGGTCCGCTTCGGCCGACGCCAGAAGCTCGGCGCTTGCCGACCGCAGTTCGATGAACATCACCGCCTCTGCCGGCACCACGTTCGGCGAGTTGGGATGGACCTCCAATCGCGCCGCCGAGGTGTGCAGATCCGGACCGGCCTTGTCGGCCATGTCCCTGAGTTCGGCGATCAGATAGGCGGCGGCGAGCAGCGCATCCTGCCGCTCGGCCATCGGAGTGGGGCCGGTATGGGCCTGCCGGCCGACATAGGCGAGGCGATATTTGACGGCGCCCCAGTAACGGGTGAATGCCCCGATCCGCAGGCCGGCCTTCTCGAGATGGGCCGAACCCTCGATGTGGATCTCGATCAGGGCGTCCGGCACCACGCGAGCGGCCTTGCCCGCATAGCCAATTTCCGACAGCGCCTCGGCCACCGACACGCCGGAGCCGTCCCGGCGCGCCAACGCGAAATCCAGGTCGATCTCGCCGGAATTGACGCTGCTGCCGAGCAGGCTGGGCTGGAATCGCGCACCTTCCTCGTTGGTCCAGTTGACGACGGCGAAGTTGCATTTCGGCGTGATGCCGGTTTCGGCCGCCCGGCGCCGGATCGCCCCGATCGCGCCGCAGGCGGCGATCACCCCGTAGGCTCCGTCGAAACGGCCGCCATTCGGCTGACTGTCGAGGTGCGACCCGCTCATGATGCAGGGCGCATCCTTGCCGGCCCAGTCGAGAAATCCGTACATGTTGCCGATCGGGTCGACCTCGAGGCGCAGACCTTCCCGCGCGAACCATGCAGCCAACCAGTCGCGTGCCAGTCCATCCTCGCGCGACAGGGTCAGTCGCGTCATCGAGCCGTCTGGACCACCGCCGAAGGCGGAAACCTCATCCATCATCCGATGGAGGGCTTCGGCGTCGATGTCGGGGAAAGCCGACGGGTCCTTGCGAATTTCAAGCATAGAGCACCTTTACCTGCGCCTGATCCATTTGCGCGGCGAAGTCCGCCTTGAGGGGAGCGTCAGTGATCAGGATGTCGACGTCCCGGAATTCGTATGTGCAGATCGAGCCCTGCCGGCCGAACTTGCTGCTGTCGGCCAGCATGACGCACTGTTTGGAGTGCTTTCGCAGCGCGCGGCGAATGTTCGCCTCGTCTTGCCCGAGGTCCATGAAGCCGAACCTGCTGTCGACGGTTGCAATGCTGACGAAGGCGATGTCGAACAGATGCCGCGTGACGAGGTCGACCGGATCCGGACCCATGAATGCCCGGTAGCTCGCCCTGACGTCACCGCCGACCGCTACGAGATTGGGATGTCCGGCATCGGCGAGCAGCGCGACGATGTCGAGCGAGTTGGTGTAGACGGTGATGTCGGGCCAGTTCCTCAGATGCTTGGCGAAGGCCAGCGTCGTCGTGCCGGTGTCGACGAAGATCTTGATGTTGTCCCTGAGCAGGGTCGCCGCGCATTCGCCGATGCGTGCCTTCTCGCGCGCGTTCAGCCGCATCCGGTCGGCGATGGGTTCGTCGGCGTTCGGGCGCGGTTTGACGCCACCGCCATAGATGCACCGCAGGTGCCCCTCGAGTTCCAGTTGCTTCAGGTCGCGACGCACCGTTTCCCGGCTGACCTGGAAATGCTCCGCGAGTGCCTGCACCGATACGCGCCCGTGCCTTTCGAGTTCGGCCAGTGCATATTGCAAGCGATCTTCAGGATCGCTCATGCGGATTTCGCTTCCATCGGTATGTTCCTCCCCGTTTTTTCTTGTCCATCATGCGGCGGCGCGGGCCCCCGGTCCTTCGACGAGAAAGCAGGCCGCCAACTCGCCGTGATTTCGCGCCGTCAGCGTCGGGCTCTCGGCCCGGCACCGGTCGAAGGCATGCGGACAGCGGCTGGCGAAACTGCAACCCGGCGGCAGGTCGATCGGGCTCGGCGGCTCTCCCTCCAGCAGGCAGTCCTCCGGCTTGTAGCGACGCTCCTCCAGTGTCGGAACCGCGCTCAACAACGCCTTCGTGTACGGATGCCCCGGATCGAAGAAAAGACGCTCATTGTGGGCGATCTCCACCACCTCGCCGAGATACATCACGGCGACCCGGTTGCAAACGCGGCGGACCATTGCAAGGTCATGTGAAATGAAGACGTAGGTCAGGCCGTGTTGGACCTGCAGCTTTTCGAACAGCGCCAGCAAGCGGAACTGCTCGGTCTGGTCGAGCGACGACAGCGTCTCGTCCATGATGAGCACCTTCGGCTCGAGCACCATGGCGCGGGCGACATTGACGCGTTGACGTTGACCGGCGCTGAGCCCAAGCGGCAGTTCGTCATAGAGGTTCGCGGGAAGTTCGACCTCGGCCATGACCGTCAGTACGCGTTCGCGAATCTCCTTCGCATTGCGCATGCCGTGCACACGCAGCGGATCCTCCAGGATCGCGCCGATTGATGTGCGCGGCGGCAGCGAGTTGAACGGATCCTGCAGCACCAGCTGAAAATCGCGCCGGAACTTCAGCAGCGTCTTTCCCCGCAGTTTCGAGAGGTCCTCGCCATTGCAGATGACGCTGCCGCTATCAGGAAACTCCAGGCGGCTGAGAAGCCTCATCAGGGTGGATTTGCCGCAGCCGGACTCGCCGACCACGCCGAAATTCTCGCCCGGCATGACGTCGAAGGTGACGTTGCGCACGGCGCGAACCTCGCTGTGGGCCGCGAACGTTCCCCGTTTGCGGACACGGTAGGTGCGGGTAGCGTCGCGGATGCTGATCGTTGGCCTGGCCGCGTTCGGCGTACGCGGAACGGCCGCCGCTTCGCTCGTCCAGATTTTCGGTATCTGGCTGATCAGCTGCAGCGTATAGGGATGCTGCGGCGCATCGATGAGCCGCTGCGGGGTGTTGCGCTCGACGATCCTGCCTTCGGACAGCACCAGGACCTGATCGGCCGCCTCCTTGACCGTCGGCAGCGAAGAGGAAACGAACACCACCGCGGTGTCGAAACGCTCCGTCAACTCGCGCATCAAACGCAGGACCTGCGCCGCGACTGTCACGTCCAGTGGTTGAGTGACGTTGTCGGCGACGAGGAAAGCTGGATTGCTGACCAAAGCGTCGACGATCAGCGCACGCTGCATCATGCCGCCGCTGAATTGCGAGGGGTACTCGTCGAAACGCAATCGTGGCGAGGGAATGCGGACCGCTCCAAGAAGGTCGATGACCCGCTTGCGCGCCTCCGACGGGTCGATGCCGGGCACTACGGCGCTCAGCTTCTCGACGATCTGGCGGCCGACCGGCAACGTGGGATCCAGCGCTCCCATGGGATTCGCACCGACATAGGCGATCTCCCTGCGCAGCAGGCGCATCCGTCCGCCGGCCAGATCGAGGATGTTCTGCGACTTGTACTCGACCGAGCCGGACGCGATGCGCAGCGGTGGGTCGATCCAGTTGACCAGGGCTCGCGCCAGAACGGTCTTGCCCGAACCGCTGGCCCCGATGATGCCGACGATTTCGCGCGGAGCGAGATCGAAGCTCACATCGGACAGGACTGGCCGGGCGCCAGCGCCAGTGCCCACGTCCACGCTGAGATTCCTGACCGACAGGACCGGGCTGCTGTTCACGACACGCCTCCGTAGATCCGGTTGCGGGCACGCTCGAGCGAAGCGCCCATGAGGTTGATGCTGGTCAGGGTAAGGCACAGGAACACCCCCGGCATGGTGGCGATCCACCATGCATTGAGCAGGTATTTCCTGCCGTCGGCGATGATGTTGCCGAAAGTCGGCGTCGGAGGCTGCACGCCGAGGCCGATGAAGCCGAGGATCGACTCGAAGATCATCATGCGCGCCACGTCGAGCACCGACACGAAGATGATCGGCGGCAGCACCAGCGGCGCGAGCAGCCAGACCATGATGCGAAAATCCGAAGCGCCGCTGACCTGGGCGGCACGCACATACTCGCTCTTGCGTTCGGTCATCACGACGCTGCGCGTGACGCGGGCATAGACTGGCCAGCTCGAAAGGCCGAGGACAAGGATGATCGCCGGAATCGTCGGCCGCGATACCCCGAGAACCGTGATCGCAAGGATGATCATCGGGATGGAGAGCTGCGCGTCGGTGATCCGCATGATCACCATGTCGATCCTGCCCCCATAATAACCGGCGAGCGTGCCGAGCGAGCAGCCGATGATCAGCATCACCACCACGGTGGACAGGCCGATCAGCAGGGAATAGCGCAGCCCCACCAGACTGCGCACCAGCATGTCGCGACCGATCTGATCGGTGCCGAGCGGTGCTGCCCAGCTCCATTTGTCGCCGAGGAAGGGTGGCGACTGCAAACGGCCGGCGACGTTCATCTTGGTGGGATCGATCCCGCTCAAAGCCGGATAGAGCAACGCCGCGAGACCCAGTACGGCGAAGATCACGAGGCCGACCCGGAATTCATTCGACGCGAGCGCCGCCTTCCAAATCCGCCGGGACAGCGAAGCGCCGCGCTGCACGTCCGGCGCGGTTGCTTTCAGGCCCAGGTTGGTGTCTGCGATGCTCATCAGTATTCCAGTCTCGGATCGATCAGGGTCGCGATCAGATCGACCGCGATGTTGATCAGGACGAAGATGGCGCTGGTGACGATCGCGATCCCCTGAATCAGCGGAAAATCGCGCTGCAGCACGGCATTGATGGTCAAAAGCCCCAGTCCGGGATAGTCGAAGATGAATTCGATCACGAGCACGCCGCCGAGCAGGCCGCTGATCTGGATGCCGAGCAGATTGAGCAGCGGAACCGAGGCGTTGCGCAGCGCATGCGCGAAGATGATCCGGCGCTGGCTGAGCCCGCGCACGCGGCCGACCGCAATGAACGGCATCGTCATCGCCGAGGAGATCGAGCCGGTCAGCGTCCGGATAAGAACCGGCGAAAGTTCGACAGCCAGCACGATTGCCGGCAGGATGGTGTAGGCAAAACCCTTGTAGCCGATCGCCGGCAGCCATCCGAGTTTCACGGAGAGCAGCAGCGCAAGCACGATGCCGAGCCAGAAACCCGGCAGGGATATGAAGATCGACGACACGTAAAAAGCGACCCTGTCCGGCCATCGTCCGGGAGACAATCCGGCCGGGATGCCGACCAGGAACGAAAAGACCATCGCGAACACGATCGCCAGAAAGGCCAGCTGCAGCGTCATCGGCAGGGTCTCGCCGATAAGCGTGAGCACGTCGGCGCGCTCGCCGCGCGTGGCATCCCCGAAACTGGATCCGCCGGTCGAGGCGCCGCTGGCCGGCCGAACGAACGACTGGCCGAGGTCGCCCCTGACGACGCCGCTCATATAGCGCCCGAATTGAACCAGCACCGGGTCGCGCAGCCCCATCTCCTCGGCGATCTGCTCGATCAGCGCCTCGGGCGCCATTCCTCCCGCCATCAGCCGGACGGGATCGCCCGGAACGATGCGAAGCAGCGTGAAGATCAGCAGCGTGACGAGAAAGATGATCAATGCGCCCTGAGCCAGGCGGCGGACAAGAAAGCTGATGACGAACATTCCATCTCCTGCGGCGAACGAAGCCTGAGGACTGGTTGCCGGCAGCCGGGTCCGTGTGTCCGGACGCCCGACCGTCGGCGACTGTCACGGCTCGGGTTGTTTCTCCCGGGCCGTGGCTTGGGCCAATCAGGCGAACGCCGACTTCGAGGCGTCCATGGAACCGTCCGGATAGATGAAGAGCCCCGTCAGCGATTTGTCCATCGCGTGGATCATGACGGAAGTGAACAGCGACAAGGATGGCACCTTGGCGGCAATCATCGGCATGGTCTCGGTCTGGAGGATCTGCTTGCGCTCCTCGAGCGAGGCCGCGCTGCGCTCCTTGTCGAGTGATGCGTCCAGTTCGGGATCGACAATGCCGGTGATGCGCTTGGACGAGGAATGGAAATGCGTGCGCAGCACGAGGTCCGGCTCCGGCGATCCGGTCGACCAGCCGCAGTCGACCATATGGCCCGGACCGCCGCCGGGACGATCGTAGAGGCGCTCATTCCACGCCGCGATCTCGAGCACCGACAGCGTGACGGGGAACCCCTGCTCCTGCAGCATGGCGGTGATCACCTCGCCATACTCCTTGGTCTTGGGGTAGAACCCGACCGAGGTGATGTATTCGAGTTCGGGCAGGCCCTGCCCCTTCGGGAAGCCGGCTTCGGCGAGCAGGGCCTGGCACTTCTCCGGGCTGTATTCGGGATAGTTGGGCAGGTCGATATAGCCGAACTTCACCGGCGAGACGTAGTTCGCCGATGCATGGCCGGCCTCGCCGAGGATTTCGAGCAGCATCGACCGGTCGATCGCGTGACAGGCCGCCATGCGCACGCGCGGATCGTCGAAAGGCGGCTTGGAGCAGCGGAACCACAGATATTTGTTCTCGACCGAGACCACGCTGCTGATCGCCACATTCTCGTTGCCTTGCAGGGTCGCCACCTGCTCCGGTTCGAGCCGCTCCACGATCGACGCCTGACCATTCATCAGCGACAGCATGCGGGTGGTCGAATCGCCAACGAAGTTGAAGCTGATGCCGGGAATGGTCGGCGCCCCGAGGAAATAGCCCGGGTAGGCTTCCAACACCGTGTCGTTGCCCCGCTGCTCGACGAACTTGTAGGGCCCGGTGCCGTTCAGGCGCTGCGAAAGCGGCCCGCTCGGCCCGGCGGCGATGTCGGTCGCCGACAGCATCGGCAGGTAAGAGGCGAGGAAGATGAACAGGTGCGCCGGATAGCCGCCCTTCGATGTATCGACGATCACCGTGTAGTCGTCCGGCGTCGTGATCGTCAGCGTCTCGGTCGGGCCGGGATACCATTGCGCCGGCCGGTCGGGCTGCGAGCCGTATTCGAAGGTCGCCTTGACGTCTTCCGCCTTGAAGGGCTTGCCGTCGTGGAACTTCACCCCTTCCCGCAATTTGATCTCAAGCTTGGTCGGCTCAAGCAAAGTGATCTTTGTCGCGAGTTCGTAGATGACCTCGTCGGGATTTTCGACGCGCATCGGCGTGCGCGTCAGGAACCCCATGACGAAACCCTCGATGTTCTTCTGCGACAGCGTCGTATGCGCCGTCGGATCCCAGTTGCCGGTGATGTTCTCGGCCGACAGGAAGACCAGTTGCTTGCCCGCCTGCGCAGCGGCGCCAGAGACCAGGAATTCCGGGTTGATCACCATAAGCCCGGCGCCCGCTCCGAACGCCGCCATGCCTTTCATGAAATCGCGCCTGCTTGTCTCGCTCATATGCCGTTCCCCTTTTTCCATCATGTGGTTTTGTGGTTTTCTCTACGTTATCCAAAACTATTCACTTGGCAACAAGGATTCTTTTTATGCGCTGCCGATACTGCGCCCAAAAAGCGCAATCATGCTACAGTGTTGATATTTTAGGCATATTGACGCAAAAACGTTCTGCTGAAGAACACCGTGGCAGCCTCATCGCCCAATAAAGCGGCATTGGGATTAGGGTCTGCGGTTGTGTGGTTTCTTCCAAACCGTCGCAAAGCCAAACGCGGCGCGAATATCTCGCGCGAAGAAATCAGCAGCTCAACCGGAGGTGCGGTTGCAATCGCAGATGTCGGCCGGAACACGGCGCTGAAGGCGTTGGATTATCAGCTGCAACGCCCTGCAAAGACGTCCGGGTGCGCCGCAAGGCGGCCGTAGCCTACGCGCACGCCGGCAAAGCGGTCCGTATGCTAGATGTCGATGCGTTGCTCAGTGTCCGGGTCGAACAGGTTGATGCTCGCCGGATCCACGGTAAAAAAGATTGTCTCGTTTCGTTGGCCGGCAAACCTCGGCGGCACGCGCGCAATAACCGAGCGATCGCCAACCTGCACTGTCACCATCGTCTCTGGCCCGGTAGGCTCCACCACGTCGATCACGCCCGTTACCGAAGCTTGATCGCGCGCAGCCACTTTCAGTTCCTCGGGCCGCATGCCCAGGATCACCGGGCGCTCGGAGATTTCCGCCGGTTTTCTGGCCGGCATCGCGATCGATACCCCGCTCGCTTCGAAACGGACACCGCCCGCCTCCCGGACCAATTGTCCAGGTAGGAAGTTCATTGCCGGAGACCCTATGAAACTTGCCACGAACATGTTGGCGGGCCGTTCATAGACAGTGCGCGGGTCTGCCAATTGCTGGATGTAGCCGCCCTTCATCACAGCCACCTTGGTGCCCAGTGTCATCGCCTCGATCTGATCATGCGTGACATAGACGATGCTTGTGCCGAGACGCTCGTGCAGGCGCTTGATCTCTGTGCGCATTTCCACACGAAGCTTGGCATCGAGATTGGACAGCGGCTCGTCGAAGAGGAACAGCTCCGGGTCGCGCACGATCGCCCGGCCCATCGCAACGCGCTGCCGCTGTCCGCCCGAGAGGTTGGCGGGGCGCCGGTCGAGCAGATGGGAGATTTGCAGCAGGCGCGCGGCGTCTTCGACGGCACCCTTGCGTTTGTCGGCGTCCACGCCACGCATTTCCAGCCCGAAGCCGATGTTTCTCGCGACCGACATGGTCGGATAAAGCGCGTAGGATTGGAACACCATCGCAATATTACGGTCCTTGGGTGCAAGGTCCACGACCGAGCGTCCGCCGATCAGGATATCGCCGCCGGACGTGTCGTCGAGGCCGGCAATCATGTTGAGCAAGGTCGACTTGCCGCATCCGGACGGCCCAAGCAGAACCAGGAATCCCCCGTCCTCAAGCTCGATGTCGACGCCGTGAAGAACCTGTACGGAACCGTAAGATTTGCGCACGTCCTTGATGGAAAGTGTCGCCATGTGAGCACTCCTAACCTTTGACGGCGCCGGCGGTCAGCCCCTGAACCATGGTTCGCTGGACGATCGCGAAGAGAACGATGACCGGGATGATGCTGAGGATGCCGCCCGCGGCCAGAACGCCCCAAGGAAGCTGGAACTCGCCGACCATCAGTTGCAGGCCCACGGGCCAGGTGCGAGACCCCTGCCCCGTCGTGAGCATCAGGGCGAACAGGAACTCGTTCCAGGCAGCGATGGCAATGAACACGGAACTTGCCACCAGGCCGTTCCGCGCAAGCGGCACGACGATACGGACCATGGCGCCAAGCCTTGTCGAACCGTCGATTCGTGCCGCATTCTCAAGTTCCCTGGGTGCTGAATCGAAGAAGCCTTTGAGCATCCATACGAACAGCGGCAGCAGGAAACTCGTATACGCAAGCGCAAGGCCGAAACGGCTGTCCACGAGCCCCACGCCACGCATCACGACATAAAGGGGAATTATCACCATGACCGCCGGGAACATGCGCACGACAAGATAGCCGAGCATGAGCCGGTCCCGGCCGCGAAATGCGAAGCGCGAAAACGCATAGGCGGCCAACGTGCCTGTGACGACGCAGATCGTCACCGTCAGCAAGGTAACGACGAGGCTGTTGCCGATAAGCAGGGGAAAGCCGGACTGCGTCCAGATGGCGACATAATTGTCGAAGGTGATGCGGCTCGGCATGTACTGCATCGTCTGGGTGACGATGTCGGCCTCATATTTGAGCGACGTCAGGAACATCCACACCATCGGGCCGATGCAGAATACCGAGAGGCTGACAAGCACGACGTAGGTGGCGATGTTCGCGATCATCCGCCGGTGACGCTTGCTTTCGATCATCGCTCTATTCCTTGGTAATCCTGGAGATGCGGATGTAGGCGACCGCGAAGACCATCAGGATGACGAACATCACCACCGACAGGGCGGCTGCGTAGCCGAAGTTGAATTCCTTGTAGGCGGTCTGGAAGGCGTACAGCGACAACACCTGCGTGGCATCTCCCGGTCCGCCACCGGTGAGAATGAGGAGCAGATCCGGCGAATTGACCAGACTGATGACGCGCAGGATCACTGCCGCCGCGATGACGGTCTTGAGCATCGGCAGGGTGATCAGCCTGAGCTGCGCAGCCACGCCCGCGCCATCTACCGCAGCGGCTTTATAGAGGTCTTCGGGAATACTCTTCAGACCCGCAAGCAGCAGCAGCGCGAAGAATGGAAACCCATGCCAGGCCTCGACCAGAATGGTCGCCGCAAGGGCGGCATTGGGGTCCGCAAACCATGCCTTGTATGTCTGCAGGATGCCCACGCGGACCAGAATGTCGTTGATGACCCCAAGCCGCGGATCGAGCAGCAAAGCCCACATATGACCCGCTACGACATTGGGCAGGAAGTAGGGGAGCAGGATGAGCACGGCGAAGATCTTGGTGCCCGGCAGATCCCTGTTGAGCGCTGTCGCGGTGAGAAGACCAAGCGCCAGTTCCAGCACGACCGCGGCGGTCACCCACACGACTGTATTCTTCAGCGCGATCCAGAAGACCGGGTCGGACCACATCGCCGCATAGTGTTTGAAGCCGACCCAACCATCGAGCCCGGGACGCGTCAGACGCATCTCGCGAAAGCTGATGGCCATGCCGTAAAGGGTCGGATAAGCGATCACAAGAAGGATCAGGACGAGGCTCGGAAGGAGCAGCAGATACATCCAGTATCGGGTCTCGGACAGTTCGCCGAGGGCCCGGAAAGGCAGGTATCTGCTCGCGCTTGAAGTCATGGATCTCCGGCGCGAAGCACCGTCCCGTTGCGTGATAGGCGCGGCTGCATGCCCGAGCCGCCGTACCGGAATATGTCAGCGAAGGGCGGCGTCGAGGCCCTGGGTCATGCGGTCCACAGCCTGTTCCGGCGTCGACTGGCCCGTCAGCACCGACTGGAAAGCGGGATTGACGACGTTTTCGGACCAGCCCGCGGCGCCGATGAAATTGTTCGGCAGGCGTCCGAACTCGAGCGTTTCCACCGCCGCACCGTAAATTGGATTCCCGGTGATCCGCTGATCCTGCAACGCAGCGGCAGACGCCGGAAAATAACCGGTCCCCTCGAGCAGGGCTATGGCGGCGTCCGTCTGGCCCCAGAAACTCACCCACTGCCAGGCAGCCTCGATATTGTCTTCTTTCATGATGCCGTTGCCGGCGTAGGCGACGCGAGCGATATGCGCCTTCGGACCGGCCGGCATGGGTGCGGTCGAGAACTGTTCGCCCTGCTTCATCGCACCGGAGATTTCGTTTAGCGAACCGGTATGATGCCACAGCATTGCCGTCTGTCCGGTGCGGAACGCTTCCATGATCTGGCGGTAGCTGTCGTTCGGCGCGCTCGGCGGCACGACCTTTTCCCTCAGGAAGAGATCGGAATAGAACGTCACCGCCTCGATCGCCGCGGCCCTGTCGATGGCTGGCTGGTCGTCCTTGACGATCGGCGAGCCGAACGCCTCCATGACGTCGATGACATATTTGAACCCGCCGGCGCCGGCGCGCATGCCAAAAGCATACCTGCCCTTCGAAGGATCGGTCAGCTTGCGGCAGGCCTCCAGGAATTCATCGAAGGTCTTGGGTGGCCCTGCCAGCCCAGCTTCCTCGAAATAGTCGGTGCGGTAGTACATCCAGTCGACAAAGGCGAAGGCGGGAACGGCATAGATCGCACCGTCACTGGAAAGCCCGGTCCAGCGGTTGTCGGGAAAATTCGCCTTGCCGGCCCAGCCGTTCACGCGGTCGGTAAGGTCGATCAATCCCTCCATCGCGGTGAGGTCGGCGAATCGCTCGGCGATCACCATGGCGGTGTCTGGACGCCCGCCTGCCAGCACCGCCGAAGAAACCTTGGCCATATATTCCGAGTTCGGGATGTTTTCCTGCGTCACCGCCACATCCGCATTCGCCGCCTGAAACAACCCGATGATCTTGAGCAGGCCGGCCATTTCCGACTGACTGGTAAAATGGTGCCAGTAGCTGATGGCACTCGCGGCCCGGGCACCGCCGACGTGTCCCGCCATCGCGAGGGCCGCGGAACCGATGAGAAGCTGCCTCTTGTTCAACTGCATGCGATCTCCTCCAAGCTATCAGATCAATGCACTGATCGATCAGTTGGAGGTAACATCATTTCCCAAAGCGCGCAACCGCGCTCGGGAGCTAGTGACAAACGAAGCACGCGGCTTGACGTGTCAGACGAGACCCAGGTTCCGCTGCATGGCCGCTTGGAAATGCGCCTGCAGCATTGCTTCAGCGCTATCGGCATTCCTGGTGCCGCAAGCCTCAAGGATGTCGAGATGCTCCTTGAGTGTCCGGATCATGATAGGCGAGGTGAGCTTGCTGTCGAGACGCAGCAGACGCAGATAGTTGTGCATGCGCCGATAGGTGCTGTCGATCAGCGGATTGCGCAGCGCGCCGATGATTGCGCCGTGAAGTTCTCTCTCCAGCGCATCCATCTCCTCCAGCTGCTCTTTCCCGACACCCTCTCGCTCCACCCGTCGAACCAGGCGAGAATGCCGCATTTCCAAGGCATTCATGACGGCCTCGTCACCTTGCTCGGCAAAGACGCGTACTGCCGAACGCTCTATGATGGAGCGAAACTGGTAGGTGGCGCGCGTAAGCTCCATGCCGGGTCTTACGAACTGGATCCCGGAGCGCGGATGAATGGTGAGAATTCCCTCGGCTTCGAGCACGCGCAGGGCGTCGCGAAGCGGGGCGACGGGCACGTCGACGATCGCGGACAGCTCGTTCTGCGAGACGAAGGCCCCGACCGGAACGCGCCTGTCGAACAAGCCTTCCAGGATTCGTTCATAGGCAACATCGCTCATACGGGTAGCCGCCACTGGTGTATGAGAGACGGATTTTGCTTTTCCCGCCACTTGCGGCACCTCCGTTGGTTCGATACTAAGATATTATCTGATAGATCAGTATACGTTATTAAACGATCAGAAGGTCATTGTGATGAGCCTTTCGCATTTTCGTATAACCCGATTTCAGTTCGCCCGCGACCGGGTAATCGGGGACAGTCAGGTTCGCGCGGACGATGTCAACATTGCCGCTCTGGAACTCGTTTCGGAAAGTGGTGAGGTGGGGCTGGGCTTCGTCCAGGCGCTCTTCAATCCCCTGCCCGACCAGACGGAGATCGAGGCCGTTTTCGAGAACGAGGTTTGGCCGACGCTGAAAGGGCACAAGGCGATCGGGCTGGTTCACCGCGTGAACCGCCCGCGCGGCGGCAACCAGCGGGCTTACTCCTTGCCTTTTCAGGAGGCCGTTCAGGTGGCGCTTTGGGACCTTGCGGCAAAGGAAGCCGGACTGCCCCTTCATGTCCTGCTTGGCAGTCGCCGCAACCGCGTGGGTGCTTACGCCAGCGGTCTCGATTTCCACCTCGATGACGAGGCCTTCGTCTCCTTGTTCTCCCACGCGGCGTCGCTCGGCTACTCCGCTTTCAAGATCAAGGTCGGCCATCCGGATTTCGACCGCGATCTGCAGCGCCTGGAGCTGTTGAAGACCTGCGTGCCGGCAGGGTCGAAAATCATGATCGATCCGAACGAGGCGTGGACTTCGAAGGAAGCGCTCATGAAATTGGTGGCGATCCGCGATGCCGGCCACGATCTTCTGTGGGTCGAGGATCCGATCCTGCGGCACGACTACGAAGGGCTGAGAACACTCAGGCACGCAGTGACATGGACCCAGATCAACAGCGGGGAGTACCTGGATCTCCAGGGCAAGCGGCTTCTTCTCGAGGCCCACGCAGCCGACATCCTCAATATCCACGGCCAGGTAACCGATGTCATGCGCATCGGTTGGCTGGCCGCCGAGCTCGGGATACCGGTCAGCATAGGCAACACTTTCCTAGAGGTTGGCGTGCACATGGCGGTCGCGCTTCCTGAAGTCGAATGGCTGGAATATTCGTTCCAGAACTTCGACCATCTCGTGGAACAGCCCATCGAAATCCGGGACGGTTACGCCTACGCGCCCGACCGGCCGGGCCATGGACTGGTACTATCCGAAAAAGCGCGCACCGAATGGATGAGACCAAAGCGTCTGGCACGGTCGGAACTGGGTGCCGCGCCCGAAAACCCGCGTCTTCCCGGAAAGTCACGATGAGCGATCGGTCATATCGCCCGCGCTATGTATGGCTGCGGACCTCAGTGTGGGAAAAGAACCTCACCCAATCCAAGCACCGCGTTGTCACCGCCATATCTATGCGGCGCGTTGCCCAGAAGCGGCCGTTTCAAAATACCCTCGGTGATCAGATAGCGATCGATGATGGCGGCGAAAACGCTCTCTGGCGCGCCGCATTCGACGAAGCTCGGCGACAGACTTCTTGGCGCGCGATCGAGAAGGATCGAACCGCGACGCATCAGATAGCCGGGCATCTCGCCGGTGCCGCCGGCCACCACCAGCGTGCCGGCGATCATGCGGCTGCCGGCATGGTCGCCTGAACCTTTCAGCACCGCGATCAGACCGCGCCGCATGCGGTCGGCGGCAAAAGCGCCCGCTTTGCCCCTGATGATCAGCACGCCGCCATTCATGCCGGCCAGTTCCCCGGTGAGCGGCGCCCCAAGGTGGTCGCCTGCATTGCCTGTTATTTCAAGCCTGCCGCCGCGCATGCCGGAGCCGGCATGCGGCCCCGCATCGCCTTCGATCGTGAGCTTGCCGCCGCGCATGGCGCGCCCGGCCTGGGCGCCGGCGTCGCCGACGAGGCGAACCGAACCGCCCCGCATGCCTTCCGCGACGCGGTCGAGGCGCGCGCTTCCACCTTCGAACACGATGTTCAGCGGATCGTTGCCGGCCACGCGAAAAATATCGCCGACCTTCGATCCATGTTTCGACATGCCGATCCGGATCTTTTCGATATCGTGCCTTTCGATCCCGGCAAGACGCTCCGCGGTCAGCGGCGACAGGTCAAGGCGCTCGGGCGGCTCGGCGACAAGAGTGAAGGTGAGCGCCTTCATGGCAGCATGTCCTTCAGCGAATAGATGAATTTGCCGAGCTTGCCGCCGTAATTGCCGGCGCTGATGCGAACCGCGCCTTTCTGCGGCCCGAGCTCGATGACGGCCTTGATGCCGGCCTTCATGGCGGCGGCAACGGCGTCGTTGGTCTCGCCGTCGATGACGATTTCCAGGACGGCGTTGATGTCGGGGCCGAGCGCACTCTTGACGACGCCGCGCAGTGTCGGTGCGTAGGCTTCGTTGGCCGAGGCGATCATGCCCTTGTATTTGCCGCCGATCTTGGAACCCGAACGGGCAATGCCGCCCGGAAACGGCACGATCGCGCCGGGCACCTGGCCGATCGCGGCGACCGCGGCCTCTGCGGCAGCCAAGGCCTTGGCGCTGCTTTCAGCCATGACGAAGAAATTACCGCCACCGACGGCTTCCTTCGTCAGCCCGGTCGTTGCCTCGCACAGGAATTCGCCGTCCATGACGGGAACGCGCCAAAAATGCCTGCCGCCGATCTTTTTGGAGATCTGCCAGCCGTCGCCGAAATAGCGCAGCGCCGAACCGAGCTTCAACGCGGCGCTGCCCTCCAGTCCGGCGAAGCAGGCGGAACCCGGCGAGGTCAACACACACTGGCCGACGCGATTGAGTAGTTGTTTCTGCAGTTCGTCGGTCCCCATCGCGAAGATCATCACACGGCAGCCGGGCCGGCCATCCGGTGTGGCCGATGGCGGCAGTTCGACATCGATTGCCGCCTCGCAGCCGCAGCCGATCACCGAGGTGGCGAAGCCGGTCATCGTGATCGCCGCCTGGCGCGCCCATTTCCGGTTCGGCGCGGTGATGATGATGGCGGTCGCGCGCATGCCGAAGGCCTCGGCAAAGGTATCGTCGATCATTATGCCATTTACGCTCAGGTTCGGCATGCCACCTCGCCGAAAGGCTGTTCGCGCGCGATCGCGGAATCCGGGAAATTGAACCAGTCCAGCGACAGGCCGTAACGCTGCTGGTGATAGTCCTCCAGGCGCCGCACCATCGCCTTGTCCGGCGACGGATTGAGCCTGAGCGCCTTGCCCCACCGGTAATGGGTGATCTCCCCGTCTTGCACGACGAGATCGCCGTCCTTGAAGACATACGCCGCCTGCCCCAGCATTTTTGCGATATTCCCGCACCTGCGGTAGATCGCGATGTCGGCTATGGCGCCGGCGCCGAGATGGCCTCGATCGGTCAGCCCAAGCAGCTTGGCCGGGGCCGCGCGCGTCATGATGGCGATTTCCTCGAACGTGTATTCGCGGTCGATTGCGGCCAGGGTGGAGAGCGCCATGGCGGATTTTGAGAGTCCGGCGGTCATTTCGGTACGCGCTTCCCGGCTCATCAGCAGCTCGAACAGAGCCGGATAGGTGGTAAAGGGCGCGCCGTTGGGATGATCGGTGGTGAAGAAGACCCGCCAGGGATCGTCGATCAGCAGAAAGAGCTCGAGCCCGATCGCCCACTGCATCGTGCCATAGAAGTCCTTGCCATAGTTGTAGGGCACGATGCCGCCGCCATTGCCGTCGCCGTCATGAATGACTGACTTCTTCGGGCTCGCACTGCCACGCGCAGAAAACTGCCGCATGACGTCGGAGGAGATGGTGACCGTCTGGCCGAACATCACCTGGCCGATGTCGATGGTGACTTCCGGCGTCGTGTTGACCAGTTCGGCAAGACGCGCCGCGGCCGAGGAAAACTTGCGCTTTCCCTCGGTACCGTAGCCATAGAACTGGAGATGGGCGAGGTGCAGCGGCAGCCCTTCCGCCGCCGCCATCGTCGAAGCCGCCGTGTCCGCCGATCCGGGGCTGCCCAGATTGTTGCAATGGACATGCAGAGGATGCGGGACGCCGAGACTGTCGACGGCGGCCTGCAGCGTCTTGACGATCTTGCGCGAGCTGACGCCATAGGAAGGCACCACGTCGTCCAGCGAGAAGGTGCGGACATTTTCCTTGAAGGCGGCCGCCGCACCGGCGTTGATCACCTTGACCCCGAGCGCCCGCGTCGAGGCGACGGTCCAGGCGACATAGTCCTCGATCATTTGAGAGGAGGCGTCGTCGCGGATCATCGACAGCAGGAAATCGTCGTTACCGAGAATGGCGAGCGTCGCCTTGTCGATGATCGGGATGTCAGCCAGTTCGAGATGGGTGTGAAGTGCGGCTCCCGGCGACATCGCCGGCTCTACGACCGTGGTGAAACCCATCTTGGCGTAGAGGCAGCCGGTCTGGAAGGTCGACCAGCCCGCGTTGGAGAGCGGCGTCGCCGCCGGCCGTGCCTGGTGCGCGGCATGCTGCTCGGGCAGGAGCAGCCGTGCCGTATTCACGTTGCCGCCGCCGATGTGCGAGTGGATGTCGATGGCGCCCGCCATCACGATGCAGCCGGCGGCGTCGATGGTCCGGTCGGCCGACGCCCCAGCCGGCGCTCCGACGAGCATGTCGTCCCTGATCCAGAGGTCACCCTTGCCGAGACGGCCGTTGACGGGATCGATGATGTCGCCGCCGGCGATTTTCGTCAGCATGGCAACGCGACCTCGGCGGAGATATGACTGGCGACCAGGCGGATGATCGTCGCAGCGGAGGGCAGTTCGGACGCCGCTCGCGCATCGACCGACCTTAGCGAACCGGTGCGGCTGGAATAGACCACCGCCTCGTGATCGACGCCCGCTTCGCCGATGGCGATGGTAACCGCGGCGCCCGCGACCGGCTTCTGCGTTTTCGCCAAGGCGATCAGCGCCATGCGGTTCCTTTTCTTCTGCGGCGGGACAATTGAGGAGGAGATCCGCAGGTGCAGATCGGCTTCGCCGGCAGCGATCATGCGCGCGACATCGTAGCGCCAGGGATCGAAGTCCGGGAAGCCACGCGCGAAGCCCGTGCGCAGTGGAAAGCCCGTCATCCAGGTCGAGGCGAGCGCGCTTCCCCATCCGTTTTCGCTGGCCGGCAGATGAAGGCCGGATGCGCGTGATGTGCGGTTGAGATCGGCGATCAGTCCTTGCAGCATCTCCAGCGCCAGCCCTTCCGTTGCGTCGCCTGAAAACAGGAAGACTGGAAAACGCGCAGCCGCCAGGGCTTTGGCGAAATCGTCGAAATTCGACACCGGCTGCGATGTCTGACGCCCCCTGTACTGCGCCCTCAGCGCCGCCAGCGTCGAGCCGAGGCTTGCCTCGCCGCAGGAAAGGAGCGTCCCCGTCCGCCCGTTGCTCAACGGCGGCGCAGACGCCCCGTTCGGCCCGACCAGAAAGAATTCGCGTTGATTCTTGGCCGAGAGATCGGGAACCGTCTCTGCAAGTTCGCCGACAAATTCATGATAGATCTGCGGGAGTTCGCCCACGATCACCACGACGTCGGCGCGCCGCCGCGTCTCGCCGGGCGCAACGGTCATCGCGCCTTTGTCGGTAAAAAGCGCGGTCTCCCGGGAAAGTGCCGCGCCATCGGCATGATCGTATGCCGCGCCTACCCGCTCAGCCAGCGCGATAGCCGCCCTGGTGCCGTGTATATCCGTATCCAGGCTGAAAACCGGGCACCGGCTTGACCCCAACAGCGCGGCGGCATGTGCAGCCGCGCGCTCGACCAGCGTTTCCCGGTTGCCGATCCAAGCAACCGCCATCCACTACGCTACTTTCTGGTGCCGACCTGATCCTAGACGAAACTGGATTGGCCGTGAACCCCGCCTGCCAGCAGATTAGCGAATGTTTTCATAAGCTATCAACAAATTCCGACCGCGCTTAATCATATTTGATGTAAGCGAAGCGCTGATCGGTCGGCGGGGTGCCTTCCAGCGCGCCGCCTTCCTTGGCCGGCTGCCACTGGACGACATCCTCGATTTTCTTGGCCAACTCGAAGTCCTTGTCGGTGATGCCCTTCGCTGCGTGGTTCATCAGGCGCACCTCGACCCAGGCGTAGGAGGCCGTGATGTCGGGATGGTGCCAGGCTGCCTCGGCGAGATGACCGACAGTGTTGATGACCATCAGTGTCGATTTCCAGCTTTGGGTCTTGTATTTGCGCCGGATCCAGCCGTTCTCGTAGCGCCATTTCGGCAGCTCCTTCTCGAGCCGGTCAGCGATCTCGGCTTCCGAATAGACCTTCTCCTTAGCTGTCTCGCTCATCTCGACCTCCGCGACTTGCCCGGTCTGTCTCCGCGCCGGGACCAAAGTAGATAAAACGAATGCTCTCTCCGGCTTGCCCCTTCGACGAAAACAGCTATCATGGCGACGGGCACCTAAACTTCCATGATGCGTCTATGATGCACCCATCGGGGGGTAGATGTCGAATTCTGTTACCATACGAGTGCCCGCCCGCCTGCATCTTGGCTTCCTCGATCTCAACGGCGATGCTGGACGTCGCTTTGGCAGCGTCGGGCTTCCGCTGAGCGAACCCGAAACCGTCGTCACCCTGTCGCGGTCCGGCGAGACCATCGTCGAAGGCACCGAGAGCCGTCGTGCCGGTGAGCATTTGTCGACGCTCTGCAGGCATCTCGGCATTCGCGGCCAGCACCGTCTGGTGGTCGAACAGTCGATCCCGAGCCATGCCGGCCTGGGCTCCGGCACGCAGATCGCTCTTGCCGTCGCCTCGGCGCTGCGCACGCTCCACAACCTGCCTCTCGACATCGGCGGCGACGCGACCCTGCTCGAGCGCGGCGGCCGGTCCGGCATCGGCATCGCTAGTTTCGAACGCGGCGGCGTCATTGTCGACGCCGGCAAGGACGACAGCGGCAGGCCGCCGCCGGTCGTGGCGCGCCTGCCGTTCCCGGAAGAGTGGCGCGTCATCCTGATCCTCGACCATGGCGGGCATGGCCTGCATGGCGATGACGAAATCGCGGCGTTCCGTTCGCTGCCGCCCTTCCCGGCGTCCGGCAGCGGGGAGATCTGCCGGCGGGTGCTGATGGGCATCATGCCGGCCCTGGTCGAGCACGACCTTCCAGCCTTCGGCGCCGCCGTCACCGCGATCCAGATGCTGATCGGCACCCATTTCGCTCCGGCACAGGGCGGCGTGTTCACCTCGAAGCGGGTCGAGAGGGTGGCCCACGCTCTCAACGGAGCAGGCGCCGTCGGCATCGGCCAGAGCTCGTGGGGGCCGACTGGATTTGCCTTCGCCCCGTCGCAAGACGCGGCAGTCAGGTTCGTCGGCGCGGTTCAGCAGACCGTGGAAGACGGCATCGAGATCAAGATCGTCAAGGGCAGGAATTCCGGCGCGAAGACCAGTTCGACCAAACTCGATCTTGTCGGCAGCTGACGGCTCGGAAAAACGCGATCACCTTTAAACAGAAAGGCGAGAAATGGCCCGCAAACATATCCTGCACATGCTGACGCCGTTGAAGCACATGAGCCCCTTCGACGTGAACATGGCGCTCGATGCAGGCTTCGACGCCGTCGTTCCCTATGTCGATGTAAGCCCCGGCGAAGTGACAGGCCTGGTGCAGGACGCGATCTTTTCGCGCCCGCCCGATGCGGGCGTCGATACCGGCATCTTCATCGCCGGCAAGGATGCCTCGCTGGCGCTCGACATGTTCGACGCGGCGCGAAAGGCCATGGTGCCGCCTTTCCAGGTTTCGGTATTCGCCGATCCGGCTGGTTCGTTCACCACGGCCGCGGCGATGGTGGCCAAGGTCGAAAAGGCGCTGGAGACAAAATTCGCGCGCGGGCTGAAGGACACGAGGATCGCTGTTTTCGGCGCCACCGGCGTCGTCGGCTTCTGCACCGCCGTTATCGCCGCCAGGGAAGGCGCCCGGGTCACGCTTGTCGGTCATGACGGTATCGAAAGGGTCGAGCAGGTCGCGGCCGAGATCAAAAGCCGATTCAGGATCGCCGTGGATGCGGCTGACGGGTCGAGCGACGCCCGCAAGACCAAGCTGGTCGAGGCGAGCGAAGTGATCCTGGCCTGCGCCAAGGCCGGCGTCCAGGTGGTCTCGAAAGCCCAGTTGAAACGCGACGGCCTGCTCATTGCCGCCGACGTCAATGCGGTTCCGCCGGCCGGCATCGAAGGCGTGGCCGTCAATGCCAATGGCGATCCGCTCGAAGCGGCAAAAGCTGTCGGCATTGGTCCGCTTGCCATCGGCAATGTGAAATATAAGGTCGAGTTCGGCCTCTTCAAAAGAATGATCGAATCCGAAAAAACGATCACGCTCGATTTCCAGGAAGCGTTTTCCCTTGCACGCGAAATCGCCAAATAACGCCGGATCTCTCCTGATCGCGGCGATTTCGGGCCGGGCACTGGCTGCCGCTGCGCGCCGCGCCGGCTATCGTCCGCTGGTCGCCGATTTCTTTTGCGATACGGACACG
>NZ_SUHQ01000032.1 GCF_004962245.1 Mesorhizobium sp.
CCCTCGCTCTCGCCGCAATCATTTCAGCCTGGATCTGAATGAGTCCTCAACCTAGTTGCCTAGAGGAGCGTTTCCTAGTCACCAAGAACAAAGAAAAAGCTGCGGCGATAGTGGAAGAGATCGGCGAGGGCGCCAGGCGGTGCATTGGCCAACGGCGTTTTGACCGCAATTCCCCTCTCGTCTGAGATTTTCTCGGTAATCTCTCCGAACGCTTGTTCGAAGCCCATCATTGATCAGGGCTATGTAAAATGGAAGATTATGTACGTAAATCAATAGCATCTGGCGGAGGGAGTGGGATTCGAACCCACGGTGGGCTTGCACCCACGCCGGTTTTCAAGACCGGTGCCTTAAACCGCTCGGCCATCCCTCCATCGTGATTTTTCAACCACTTGGATGCTCGTCCTGATCTCAACTCGTGTCTAATGGCACTGCTGCGCCTGGAGATCGTTGGCGCTTCATTGCTCTAATGCGCCCGGCAAAGCCCTGTCAACCGGCCGCGACGCTTCCTGCCAACGGCAAGGCATGGGATTGATCGCCAATGGACGGTTTCATCATCCAGGGCAGCCAGGCAATCCTGCTGGCCCTTGCAGACATGCGGGCTCTTTTGGAACGTCTGAGGGCGGGGCTGCGGCAAGACGACCAGCGCTGCGCCGAAGGTCGAAAAGCCGCGATTTTTCGCAGCGATCGCCGGGACGATTCGTGCCACAATCTCGCCCGGTTCCGACCACAATCGGTTAATACGGTGATAAACAATTCCTGCGCACAAGGGATTGCGAATCAAGTGGCGCTGGCATTTGTCGAGTGGGTGTTTTGGCCCTCCGACAGTCAAGTTACAGTGCCTTTGTTGAGAGGGGACAATCGAAAATGCAGAGCACGGCGCGCCCGCATCTACGTCGCGCTTCCGCTTTCATGTTGTGTGCCCTGTCGGCAGCCTTGCTGGCAGCTTGTGCCGCGCCGCAGCCGAAGGCGATGGTCAACAAGAAGGCCCGCTCCAAGGAATATTTTTCCGAATCCGAATACGGCGTGAAGGCCAGCCCGCGCGTCACCTTCAAGATGTCGGGCCTGCAGCGTGGCGGCGGACGCGACCAGCTCGGCAAGCCCTATCAGGTGCGCGGCAAGTGGTATTATCCGAAGGAAGACAAACGCTACGCCAAGGTCGGGGCAGCGTCCTGGTATGGCGAAGCCTTCCACGGCAGGCTGACCGCCAACGGCGAAGTCTACGACATGACACATCTGACCGGCGCGCATCCCACAATGCCGCTGCCGAGCTATGCGCGCGTCACCAATCTGAAGACCGGCAGCTCGGTCATCGTGCGCGTCAACGACCGCGGCCCCTATCATGACGGGCGCATCATCGATGTGTCAAAGCGCGCCGCCGAAATGCTCGACTATGCCAATGTCGGCACGGCCAAGGTGAAGGTCGAATATGTCGGCCGGGCGCCGCTTCACGGCAACGACGACCAGTATCTGATGGCCTCCTACCATCCAGGCAACAGGGCGCCGGATCCGTCGGACGGCCTGCCGACTGGTGTCATGATCGCCATGAATGGATCGTCGCCGAGCGCGGCGTTGGGTGTCGCCGCCCCATTTCCCGGTCAGTTGACGAATTCTGCGTCGGCGCAGCCTGTCATATCAGCCGCCGGCAGTGTGACGCTGCCCGATTTCGGACCGATCGCGCCGGAACGTCCGGAAATCGATCTGCCGGCGCAATCGCCATTCACCGTGGCTTCGCTGTCTTATGCGGACGAGCGCGTACAGGGCGCCGCCAATGCCTTTGCCGCGCTGGATGGCGCCGGCATGTCGCCCGTCGAAATCCTTCAATCGTGGAAGCGGCAAGCGCCTTCCGCCGGTTCGCCCACGGACTATGTCGCGGCGGGTTCGTTCGAGGATGCCGCCGAGGCGCAGCGTGTGGCGGCCCAGCTCTCCGGTTTCGGCAAGACCGAAATCCAGCGCTCTGAGTTCGAGGGCAAGGACTGGTATTCGGTCAATCTCTATCCGGACGGCCATAGCAGCCTGGACGAGATGCTGCAGGCAGCGTGGTCGCACGGTGCACCCGATGCGCTCGTGGTCCGGAACTGACCGGCAAAACCTGAAGTTTTGCCTAGTTGTCCGTGGGCGCGATTGATCCGTCGAGGCAAAGCCTGATAGCTTGTAGAGCTTGCCCAGAAATGCCGGCTGACAGGTCTAACCTCTCATGAAACTTCGCTTCGCCGGGCTCCTGGGTTTTGGCCTCCTGCTGTTTTCGCTCGTTCCGGCCGCGGCGCAGCTTTTCGAGACCAAGGCCGCGCAGGCCTTCATGATCGACGCCGAAACCGGAACGGTGCTGTTTTCCAAAGACGCGGACAGGCCGATTCCGCCGGCATCGCTGGCCAAGCTGATGACGATGGAGGTGGCTTTCAACGCCATCAAGTCGGGGCGCATGACGCTCGACGATACGTTCGTGGTGAGTGAGAACGCATGGCGCACCGGCGGAGCGCCGTCCAGAACGTCGACCATGTTTGCCAAGCTTAAATCGACGGTCCGGCTCGAAGACCTGATCCAGGGCGTGACAGTCCAGGCAGCCAATGACGGCTGTATCATCATCGCCGAAGGTTTCGCCGGATCCGAGGCGAACTTCGCGGCGCAGATGACCGAGCGCGCACGGCAGATTGGTCTGGAGAAGTCGACATTCGTCAATTCAACCGGTCTGCCGGCCGACGGTCAGCAGACGACCGTTCGGGAGCTTGCGCTTCTGGCCTTGCATATCTGGCGGCATTATCCGGATCTCTATCGCTACTATAGCCAGACGGATTTCACCTGGAACAAGATCACCCAGAAGAACCGCAACCCGCTGCTGGCGATGGGTATCGGAGCGGACGGCCTGGCGGTCGGCATGAGCGAAGCATCCGGCTTCGGCATTGTCGGCTCGGTCAACCACAATGGCACACGCCTCATAGCGGCGATGAGCGGACTGGCAAGCGATCGCGAGCGCGCCGAGGAAGCGCGAAAGCTGCTCGACTGGGGCGTTCGCTCCTTCCAGAAGACCGAGATTTTCGCCAGGGATGAAGTGGTCGGCGAAGCGCAGGTTTTCGGCGGGGCGAAAGCCGGTGTGGCGCTGAAGGCAAAAGGGCCGGTGGATATCTTCCTGCCCATTGCCAACCGCGACAAGCTGACCGCCAGGATCGTTTATGACGGACCGGTTGCAGCACCCGTGGAGGAGGGGCAAGCGGTGGGCGCACTGCGGGTCTGGATCGGTGATACGCTGAGCCAGGAGACGCCGCTTTTCGCGGCCGAGTCGGTTGGCGTGGGCTCGCTGCCGCAGCGCGCGCTCGATGCCGTCAAGGAACTGGCCGTCGGCTGGTTGCGTTAGCATCACGGCGTGGACCTTTTCTCAAGTCGGGACTATTACGGTCCCGCAGCATGGACAAAGGCTTTGGCGCACGGATTTTTCATCACCTTCGAGGGCGGCGAAGGAGCAGGCAAGTCGACGCAGATCGAGCGGCTGGCCAGCAAGATGCGCGCCAAGAAATACGATGTCCTTGTTACGCGTGAGCCGGGCGGTTCGCCGGGCGCTGAGGCGGTCAGGCATGTCCTGCTTTCCGGCGCTGCCGAACCATTCGGCCCCAGGATGGAGGCGCTGCTTTTCGCCGCCGCGCGTTCCGATCACGTCGAGCAGGTCATCCGGCCGGCTGTCGAGCGCGGCTCGATCGTGCTTTGTGATCGCTTCATGGATTCCTCGCGCGTCTACCAGGGCGTCACCGGCGGCCTCGATCCAGCATTCATGGGCGCGCTGGAAAAGGTCGCCATCAATGGCATGGTGCCCGATATGACGCTGATTTTCGATATCGATCCGGCCGAAGGACTGCGGCGCGCCACCGCACGGCGGGGTACCGATGCCGGCGCCGACCGCTTCGAAAAGGAAACGCTGGATATCCATCAGCGCCGCCGCGAAGCCTTTCTGGCGATCGCCGCGGCGGAGCCAGAGCGCTGCATAGTCGTCGACGCGTCCGCAGATCCCGACACGGTGGAGAATGTCGTCACCGCCGCCGTGTTCGCGGCTCTGGAGACGATGGCGCCGGCGCACAGGAAGCAGGCGGCGCCGGGATGATTTTCGAACGGATCGCACCAGAACAGCACGACACGCTCGACGGCGTCCCCGAGCCATCCGAGACCCCGCGTCTGGTCGGCCATGGCCAGGCGGCGAACATGCTCGCCACCGCCTATCGCTCCGGGAAGCTGCCGCACGCGCTGATCTTTGTCGGTCCGGTCGGCATCGGCAAGGCGACGCTCGCCTTCCATCTGGCGCATCATCTGTTGAAATATCCGGCGTTCGAGCAGGCGCCCGACGTTCTTGCCGTCCCTGATCCGGCGTCATCGCTGTTTCGCCAGATCGCCACCGGCGCACATCCTTCGGTGCTGCATCTGACCCGCCCGCCGAACGACAAGACCAAGAGCTTCAAGACGGTCGTCACTGTCGATGAAATCCGTAAGGTCAGCCGCTTCCTGTCGCTGACTTCGCATGACGGTAGCTACCGCGTGGTGATCGTCGATCCGGCCGACGACATGAATGCCAATGCGGCCAATGCTTTACTGAAGAATCTTGAGGAACCGCCGGCACGAACCCTGTTCATTCTCATCGTCCATGCGCCGGGCAGCCTGCTGCCGACGATCCGCTCGCGCTGCCAGATGGTGCGGCTGGCGCCGCTCGATGCCGAGAGCCTGATGACGGTTCTGGAGAGCGTCGAACCACCACCACCGGACGATCCAGCGGCGCGCGCGGCACTGGCCGAGCGGGCAGGGGGCAGCGCGCGCGCCGCAATCCTGTTGACGCAGTATGGCGGGCTGGAGATCGCCGAAACGCTCGACGCCCTGGTGACAGTGAGAAAGAGCGATGTCGCCGGCGCCTACCGTCTCGCGGAGGCGGTCGCCGGTCGCGACCAGGCGATCCAGTTCGATATCTTCAATCGCCGTGCGCTCGACCTGCTCTCGACCGGTGCAAGCCAGGCCGCGCTGGCGGGCGATCTGGCGCGGGCCAAAACGCTGTCGGATACTTGGCACGAGGCCTTGAACGCTATATCTGAAACCGACACCTACAATCTCGACAAGAAGCAGCACGCCTTGACCATGATCGACCGCCTGAATTCTGCAATGCGAATGTGACGGCCCAGTCGGGATGGCAATCGCCGTTTCGATGCGATATCTCACCGCGACATCTTCATTCAGACATTCATGACGGCTCATCCATGGCACGCGAAAAATACTACCTGACGACGCCGATTTTCTATCCGAACGGCAAGCCGCATATCGGCCACGCCTACAATGTCATCGCCAGCGATACGCTGGCCCGCTTCCACCGGCTCGACGGCAAGGACGTCTTCTTCGTCTCGGGAACCGACGAGCACGGTTTGAAGATGCAGCAGACGGCGGACTCCGAAGGCCTGACGCCGAAAGCGCTTGCCGATCGCAACTCGGCGATCTTCCGCTCGATGCTCGCAGCGACCGGTTGTTCGAACGACGTTTTCATCCGCACCACCGAGGAGCGCCACTACAAGGCCTGCCAGGCGATCTGGACACGCATGGCGGAAAATGGCGACATCTACCTCGACCGCTATAGCGGCTGGTATTCGGTGCGGCAGGAAGCCTATTTCGACGAGGCCGAAACCAAGGTCGGCGACGACGGCGTTCGCCGCGAGCCGCTCGGCTCGCCAGTCGAGTGGACCGAGGAAGAAAGCTATTTCTTCCGCCTTTCCGCCTATCAGGACAGGCTGCTCGCGCTCTATGAGAGCAACCCTGAATTCGTCGGTCCGGTGGAGCGGCGCAACGAAATCGTCAGCTTCGTCAAATCCGGGCTGAAGGATCTGTCGATCTCGCGCACCACGTTCAATTGGGGCGTGCCGGTACCGGGCGACGACAAGCATGTGATGTATGTCTGGGTAGATGCACTGACCAACTACATCACTGCTGCCGGTTATCCGGATACGGCCAATGAGAGATGGTCCTTCTGGCCGGCGAACGTCCACGTCATCGGCAAGGACATTGTCCGCTTCCACGCTGTCTATTGGCCAGCCTTCCTGCTGTCGGCAGGAATCGAACTGCCGAAGCGCGTGTTCGCGCATGGCTTTTTGTTCAACCGCGGCGAGAAAATGTCGAAGTCGGTCGGCAATGTCGTCGATCCGTTTGCGATGATCGAACATTACGGTCTCGATCAGGTGCGCTATTTCTTCATGCGCGAAGTGCCGTTCGGCCAGGACGGCAGCTACAGCCACGAGGCCATCGTCAACCGCACCAATGCCGACCTCGCCAACGATCTCGGCAATCTGGCGCAGCGCTCGCTGTCGATGATCGCCAAGAACTGCGGCGGCGTGGTGCCGAAGCGCGGCGAATTGAGCGACGCCGACAAGGCGATCCTCGATCAAGCAAGTGCCGCCCTTGTCACGGCACGCAAGACGATGGCCGAACAGGGCATCCATCTGGCGCTGGCGGCGATCTTTGGCGTGGTGGCCGAAGCGAACCGCTATTTCGCCGGGCAGGAGCCGTGGGCGCTGAAGAAGACCGATCCGGCCCGCATGGAAACGGTGCTGTGGACGACGGCCGAGGTGATCCGGCGTATTGCGATCCTTTGCCAGCCCGTCGTCCCGACCTCGGCGGCTAAGCTGCTCGACCTTCTGGCGGTGCCGGCGGACAGCCGCGACTTCGCGCACGTCGCCGAAGATCACGCGCTGGTTTCAGGCACGGCTCTGCCGGCGCCGGAACCGGTGTTTCCACGCTATGTCGACCAAACGGATGCAAGCGCCTGATGTTGGTCGACAGTCACTGCCATCTCGACTTTCCAGATTTCGCAGAGGAGCGGGCGGCCATCGTCGCTCGCGCTCTAGCTGCTGGAATTGGTCGCATGGTGACGATCTCGACGCGTGTGAAGCGATTTAAACAAATACTTGAAATCGCTGAATCTTTCGATGAAGTCTATTGCTCTGTCGGCACCCATCCGCACAACGCCGCCGAAGAGCTGGACGTGACCGTCGAAGAGCTTGTCCGGCTGTCCGCCCATCCGAAAGTGGTGGCAATCGGCGAAGCCGGGCTCGACTATTTCTACGATCATGCGCCGCGCGATGCGCAGGCGCAGGGTTTGCGCACCCATATCGCCGCCGCGCGCGAGACGGGTCTGCCGCTGGTCGTCCATTCGCGCGACGCCGACAGCGACATGGCTGACATCCTCGAGGACGAAACAGGGAAGGGCGCCTTCCCCTTCATCCTGCACTGTTTTTCGTCGGGACGCAGGCTGGCCGAAGTCGGTGTGGCGCTTGGCGGCTATGTTTCCTTTTCCGGCATCCTGACCTTCAAGAATTCGGCCGAGCTGCGCGCCATCGCCGCTGATATTCCGCACGACCGCTTGCTGGTCGAAACCGACGCGCCATACCTCGCGCCGATACCGTTTCGCGGCAAGCGCAACGAGCCTGCCTATGTCGCGCATACAGCCAAGGTGCTGGCCGAAACGATCGGCGTCAGCGAGGCCGAGATTGCGACCGTCACCACGGACAATTTCTTCCGGCTGTTCAGGAAGATGCCGCGCCCAAGCGCACTGAGCGCCTGACGCATGAGCGACCGGCTGCGCCTCACCATTCTCGGCTGCGGTTCATCGCCGGGCACGCCGCGCATCACCGGCGACTGGGGCAATTGCGATCCGACCAATCCGAGGAACCGGCGCATGCGCACCGCCGCACTCGTCGAGCGGATTGCGGCAAACGGCGACAGGACCGCAGTTGTCATCGACACCGGGCCGGATTTTCGCGAGCAGATGCTGCTGGCATCGGTCAGGCGTATCGACGCGGTCGTCTATACGCATCCGCATGCCGACCATATCCACGGCATCGACGATTTGCGCGGCTTCGTGCTCGAACAGGGTCATCTGATCGATATCCACGCCGACCAACCCACCATGCTGCGATTGCGGCAGGCTTTCGATTATTGTTTCGAAACGCCGCTAGGCAGTTCCTATCCGCCCATCGTCGATGCCCATATCATCGACCACGCCAGGCCGGTGGTGATCGAAGGCGAGGGGGGTGCCCTCACCCTTGAGCCGCTGCCGCAGATCCATGGCGACATCATATCGCTTGGTTTTCGCATCGGTGGGCTCGCCTATTGCCCTGATGTCAGTGACTTCCCCGACGCCACGGCCGAGCGGTTGCGTGGTCTGGACGTGTTGGTCATCGACGCGCTGCAATACAGAACGCATCCGAGCCATTTGTCGCTCGGTCAGGCACTCGGCTGGATCGAAAGACTGGTACCGGGAAAGGCCGTGCTGACGCATATGCATGTGCCGCTCGACTACGCCGCTGTGATGGCCGAGACACCGGCCAACGTCGAGCCGGCCTATGACGGCATGACGATCGAAATCCCCTATGAATCAGAACGATAGGTCGGTTTTTTCATGGCTGGCAGCATTGACCGTGTGACCAAGGCAGCGGCCGATGCAGGCCTCGACATCGAGATCAGGCGCATGGGCGCCTCGACCCGCACCGCCGAGGAAGCCGCCGCGCAATGCGGCTGCACTGTTGCACAGATCGTCAAATCTTTGATTTTCCAGGGAGAAACCAGCGGCAGACTTTTTCTCTTCCTGGTTTCCGGCTCCAACCAGCTCGATCTCACCAAGGCCGCGGCGATGACCGGCGAGCCGCTGAAGCGCGCCGACCCGCGGCAAATCCGCGACCAGACAGGCTTTGCCATCGGCGGCGTAGCCCCAATCGGCCATCTGGTCGCGATCCCGGCGTTCGCCGACGAAACGTTGCTCGACTTCGACCGCGTATGGGCGGCGGCCGGCGCGCATGACGCGGTGTTCGCCACGGAGCCACACGCAATGGTCAAGGCAGCACACGCTGTCGTGGCAAAGCTGACAACCTAAGCCGAACATGTCCGATTTTGACTGACCTCGAGACCGCAGCATGCGACCGGGCGAACACCTATTCGGCGGCGACGGCGTTGGATGCAGGCGGCAGCATGATGTCCGGCGCAGCCGGCGCGAACAACATCTTTACGAAGCTGCGGAAAGCGAGGATCTGGCGCTCTAGCACGCAGGGATCGCCGAGCCCCCGCGACATGATGATGCCGCCGTCGACCACGCAGGAGAACATCTTGGCCACGTCGTCGATGTCCACTCCTTCGCGTGCGGGATAAACGCGCGCGATCTCGTTCAGCGCGTCGCGAAACCGTCCGTTCCAGGAGCGTACGGCGTCGGAGGCGATGTCGCGCACATTGCGGTCGAAGAGGCGCTCCTGATAGGTGAACGTCGCGATCAGGCAACCGGGGTGGCCGTTCGGCAAGTCACCCATCAGCTCGGCGAGCAGCTTGAGCGTGATTAGGAAAGACTGCAACGGATCGTCGGACAATTGCCGACCGCGTTGAAACGCATCGTCGAAGATGCGGTCGTTCTCCTCGACGTAGCGCAGCATCAAGGCGCGGGCGAGTTCGTTCTTATCCTTGAAATGATAGAAGAAGCCGCTCTTGGTGATGCCGGCTTCGGCGATCACTTCCTCGATGGAGGTCGCGCCGAACCCCTTGGCCAGCACCGAGGCCTCGGCGATCTCCAGAATGCGTTCGCGCGTTTCCGCACCTTTGCGCATGACCAAATCCCTCGAATTTGCTGTACCGACGGTATGGTTTTCACCCACGCCAACATCGACGTCGATAGCGATACAGCCGCCCATGCGTGGCTAACCATCTGTAATTGCAGCGGTTCTCGTTTCGGTGGACTACCGGACCACAAGCTTTCTAGTGCACGACGGCACGTGCCGCTAGAACCAAGCTATTCCGAACCGGCCCCAACCCAGGCGGCACGGTGTTATCTTACCACTGGAGACAAGCATGGCCAAGTACCGCCAGAATCTGCCGCAACTCGCCAACAGAACATTCCTGAGCGATGGCGGCATGGAGACGACCCTCATCTTTCACGAGGGCCTCGACCTTCCGCATTTTGCTTCATTCACGCTGATGGCGACGCCTGAAGGCCGGCAGAAGCTCAAGGAATATTATGTCCGCTATCTGACCATTGCGCGCAGAGGCGGGACTGGCTTCATCCTCGACACGCCGACATGGCGGGCCAATCCCGATTGGGGAGCGTTGCTCGGCTACGGGCCGGAAGCGCTCCGCGCCGTAAACGAGGCCTCGATCGAGCTTCTTCTCGATCTGCGCAAGGAGTTCGAAACCGCCGAGACGCCTTGCGTCATCAGCGGCGCGATTGGACCGCGCGGCGACGGCTACAAAGCGGGCAAGATGGACGCCGACGAGGCGGAAGCCTATCACGCGGCGCAAATCGAAAGTTTCGCACGGACCGAGGCCGACATGGTGGCGGCCTATACGCTCACCAATTTCAACGAAGCAATCGGAGTGGCGCGGGCGGCCAAAGCGCATGTTATGCCCTGCATGATCTCCTTCACCGTGGAGACGGACGGGAAGCTGGTGACCGGTATGGCGCTCGGCGAGGCGATCGACAGGGTCGATGACGCGACGGACGGTGCGCCAGCCTATTATATGATAAACTGCGCACATCCGACGCATTTCATGCAGGCGCTGAAAAAAGGCGAGCGATGGCTCGACCGTGTCTACGGCGTGAAGGCGAACGCTTCGGCCAAAAGTCATGCCGAACTGGACGAATCGGAGACACTCGACGCTGGCGACCCGGACGACCTCGGCTGGCGCTACAGCAGGCTGAAAGCCTCGTTTCCGACCATGCGCATACTGGGCGGCTGCTGCGGCACCGACCATCGGCACGTCGCGGCGATCTGCGAGGCCTGCGTGCCGCAAGCGGCGTAGGAGACGCCATGCTACCAACCGCAGTTCCGCAGGAACAAGGAACTGCGGTTGGGCTGAAAAACAGCACGATCAAAACCATATCTCAGTTCCATAATCTATCTTATGCGACTGAGTGGTTTGCCTAACCATCGACATGCTGCCGGCGATGCCGATGAATCCGACACACCGCCCCCGCTAATCAAGCACGGCCACGGCCTCCACCTCGAACAGCATGCTGTCGAGCGCCAGTCTCGGCACGGGCACCAATGTCTGCGCCGGCAGTGTCTCGCCGAACGTTTCCTTGACGTGCCTGGTCAGCACCCCGAGCTTGGATTGGTCATGATCGACCACGAAGACCGTGAGCTTGATGACCTGATTCGGTTTCGCGCCGATCCCCTCAAGCGCCGTGCGCAGGTTCGCATATGCCTGTCCCACCTGGACCGCGAAATCGGGCGACAAGGCTCCCGTGCTGTCTTCTCCGCCTTGGCCAGCGATGTAGGCAATCCGGCCTCCGCCGGAAGCGATCACGGCGTGGCTGTAGCCGTTCGGTGCGGGATCGTAGAGGCCTTGCGGATTGACGATGGTCAGCTTGAGATCATTCTCATTCGCTGTCGTCGCAGTGGGAACTCCCATGGTCATGATGATTAGCCCTCCGATAAGCAGATGCGTGATTGCGCGTGACATGATTTTCTCTTGGCTCTGCAGTCCTGCGAGCGACGTGCCCTCGCGGCCGGTATGATTGAACTTTAGCCCATATCGCCCATGCGACGACTCGTGCAATATACGAGTCATCGTATGGTACGCCGTACGAGTCAAGCGCTCAAGATCGACATTGGTAGCGTTGCCGGTCAATATCGACGTTCTGAACAGCGAGGAGGACCAATGGCAGCCAAACGTAGCGGCGCCCGGAGCAAACGGTCTCAGCGGATAGGTGAGAGGCTCCAGCCCGTGCAGGAGCCGAGCAGTGAACCCCCTCTCTCTCGGGAGCGTATCGTGGCGACCGCGGTGGAACTGCTGGACGCTCGAGGAGTCGGCGGATTGACGATGCGTCGGCTGGCCGATTGCCTCGGCTCGGGCGTGATGAGCCTATATTGGCACGTCGACAACAAAGAGGATGTCTTTGATCTGGCGCTCGATTCGGTGCTCGAATACCGCAGACCGCCGCAAACAGTTGAGTCTCAAGACTGGCGCGAGGAAGTCGTTCATATGCTCGAAGACTGGCGCGCCAGCATGCTGCGTCATCCCTGGTCGGCATCGCTGTTGCCGCGCCGGGCGCTCGGCCCGAACATCCTCAGTCGCCTGGAACTGCTGAGCAAGACCTTGTCCAGGGCCGGTGTAGCGGACGCAGATCTGAACGTCGCGATATGGTCGCTCTGGAACTATGTGATGGGCGCCACCATCACCCGCGCGAGCTTCGACGTCTCGGACGACGACAGGGCCGCCGCGCAGCAGCGCCTTACACGTCTCAGCGAACGCTACCCGACAATCGAACGCTCTCGTCTTCTGTTGGATGACGATTGGGACGGCGCCTTCCGGAAGGGCCTCGCCTTCCTGCTCGATGGCCTCGCTCCAAGATGAGCGAGTACGATCTGCAACGGATGAAAGACCCTCTGATTTTTGCGTCGATTGGCGCACTTTGTATTAATCTTGCGACCTTACAGGCTAGGATTTTGCCGCCCTACCCGCAAATGCCCCCTATCCTGCACCTTCAACACCGCAGTTTCAGCTAAGCCATCATCAAGACCATCAAGAAATGACCGCCTCACCTTCCTTTCTCGGCTTTCCCGATCGCCTCGCCGAGGGCCGCATGCCCCGTGCGGTGATCTTTGGAGCCGGTCACGGCAGCACTTATCCCGGCAAGGACAGCAGCGGCTATGCCCTGGCCGCCGACGCCATCCGCGCTGCAAGCCAGGACGATGCCGCGCTCGTCGAGCACTGGGATTTCGATCTCGGCGGCTTGCTGTTCGATGGCAACCCGACCTGCTGCATCGATACCGGCGACATCCCGACCACCATGCATGACAATGCCGGCAACCGGACCCGGATCGAGACGAAGACACGCGAGGTCCTGGCATTGCCGGCCGTACCGATCCTGCTCGGCGGCGACGATTCCGTGGTCATACCTTTTCTTGCTGGCTTTGCGGACCACGGGCCGGTCTGGATCCTGCAGATCGACGCCCATATCGACTGGCGCGACGAGGTGCATGACGAACGCTACGGCTATTCGAGCCCAATGCGCCGGGCAAGCGAGATGCCGCATGTCGCCGGCATGGTGCAGGTCGGCCTGCGTAGCGTCGGCAGCGCACGCCTCGCCGAGATTGAAGCGGCGCGGCGTTATGGCAGCCGCTTCGTAACCGCCCGCGAAGTTCACTCTCAAGGCGTCGAAGCCGTTCTCCAGCATATTCCGGAAGGAGCGCGGGTCGTCGTCACCCTGGACTGCGACGGCCTCGATCCCGGCATCATGCCGGGCGTGGCGGCACGTACACCTGGCGGCCTCACCTACACGCAGGTGATCGACCTGATCGCGGGCCTCGGCAGGCGGGCCAGGATCGCAGGATTCGACCTTGTCGAACTCTATCCTCCCGCCGACATTGACGGTCTGTCGGCCCTGACCGCCGCGCGCCTTCTCGTCAATGCGATCGGCACCATCGTCCGTCAGGTTTGAAACCCGGCTTCCTCCTCTTTGCGCAGGCGGGCGGACAGCCGCTGTTCCACCTCATCAGCCGGTTCTACGAACACACGTCGTCATTGCCCAATGGGAGCCAAGCGTTGGTGAGATTGGATGCGGCTCACCGGGCCGCGTTGCGCTCCGGGGAGTCCGCCCGAAATTACCAAGCCGAGCAGCAGTGTCATGATTACCCACAGAGTCGTCCGTGAGACCGCCAGCGTGAGCTTGACGAACGAAGCCGTCGGGGGCGGAGGTCCAAGACCGGCCTCACCCGCACCGCACACTGTCAGAATTCACCAGCGCCGAAATCACCGCCGTCGTTGAAACCGGAATCGTCTGCCCCGTCGGGACCGCCCTGCTCTGCCTGTGGTGCCGGCGGCTCGGTTGCCTGCGCTTCGCTTCCGCCGAACATGCCTGCGATCGCGTTGCCGAGAAAGCACGCCGCCGGCCACGCCCATCGCAGTCTGCGCGGCGCCGGCGAGAAAACCGCCGCCTGCCCTCTGCGGATGGTTGCCAGAAAACGGCTCCTCCGGCGCAGCGGTGCGCCCTACCCGCGGGACCGAACCCGAGCGCCTGGTGCCGCCGAAGAGGCCGCCAAGCAGCCCGCCGCCGGCGGACTGCTGTGCCTGCTGTTCCAGTTCCTCGATGCGGGACTGTGCCGCGTTCAGGGCTTGCTCTTGCACGACGATCGTCTGCGCCATGTAGTATGGCGCGCCGGGTTGCCTGGCAATCTGGTCATTGATGAAGCGTTCCGCTTCGGCATCACGCGGCGGCGTCTGCCGCTCGACATTGGCGAGCTTTTCGAACAGATCCCCGAGCGCCTACTGGTCGTTCCTGTCCATGAGACACAACTCCGGTTATCCAGGCGCGTCGCGCCTGAGCGATTTTCGCGACGCGCTTTAAGTCTGCTTTATTGCACGTCGCTGCTCCAATACCGCTGCCGCGACATGCATTGATCTGACGCGGCTATTCGCGCTCGCCGGTGAAGTTCAGCAGCAGCTGGAAGATATTGACGAAGTTCAGATAGAGCGAGAATGCGCCGAAGACGGCGAGCTTCTGCTGCGATTCCGCACCGAAATTTTCCGCATATTGCTCCTTGATCGTCTGCGTGTCCCAGGCAGTGAGCCCGATGAAGACGGCGATGCCGATCACCGAAATGGCGAACTGAAGCGCGGTCGAGCCGAGGAAGATGTTGACGAGGCTGGCAATCACCACACCGATCAGGCCCATGATCAGGAAGGACGAGAACTGGGTCAGATCACGCTTGGTCGTGTAGCCGTAGAGGCTGGTCGCGCCGAACATGGTGGCGGCGATGAAGAAAGTGCGCGCGATGCTGGTGCCGGTGAAGACCAGGAACACTGAGGCCAGCGACAGGCCCATGACCGCACAGAACGCCCAGAACATCGCCTGAGCGCCGGCTGCGGACATCGTCTGTATCCGGAACGAGAACAGCAGCACGAAGGCGAGCGGTGCCAGCATCACCACCCACTTCAAGGGGCTGGAAAAGATCGGCACGTAGAGGGCTGGCGTGGAAGCCACCACGAAGGCGATCACGCCCGTAACGACGAGGCCAATGCCCATGTAGTTATAGACGCGCAGCATATGCTGGCGCAGGCCTTCGTCAAAGACGGCCCCGGCTTGGGCTCCGACGCCGGTGCGGTATCCTAGGTTGGGGGTATTCATGCGAATTCTCCTTGATGAGGGTCAGTAAAGCGTTTTGGCGAGCGTTTCTGCGGCGCGATCGAGGTCGCGGACATCGCTTCGAGCGACGACCGCATAGGCGACCTCCCCGACCTGGAAATAAGCCGAGGAGATTTCATCCGAGGGAACGATGGTCGGCTGAACCACGTCGAACGTTCCGGGCCTGATCGCGAAGAGCGAGACCAGTCCCAGGTCCCTTGTTTGGACAGCCATCTCGACGCTCGGGCCGAACTGCGACGGATAGATCTGCACGTCACGGACCTTCCAGTCCTTCGGCAGCGATGGCATGACGATCGCCGTGGCCGCGCGAATTTCGTCCGCATTGTAGTCCGGCGTTTCGGGCTGCGACGACATGGCCTCGCGCATGATCGTCGTCCTGTGTGCCCGGATCGCCTCCTCCAGATAGACGGGCGGCTGGGTTGAGGCGACGACTTTTGTAACCGAAATCGGCCCGACGATCCCATTCGCCAACCAGCCCGCGGCCACCAAGACTGCGACCGTCGCTGCCCGCTGCAGCGTGCCTAAAACGCGGCCTCGGGCCAGCCCCCGTTCCAGCCGCCGTGCCGCATCGGCCGTCGCTGGCCGTGCCATGCCCTTGGACCCGGCAAGCGCCACGCGCAGTTCGTCGCGCGTCCTGAGGTCGGACATCACGCGCGCGGCAGCCTCCGGGCGGGCGGAAAGAAACGCCTCGACCTCGATGCGGCGGGCAACGTCCAGTTGGTCGTCGACATAGGCGTCGAGGTCGGCATCGGTGACCGGGTCGCGCAGTTCGTTCATCACGGACCTCCTACGATCCTGAGGTGGCTTTTCGCACGTGCCGGCAACGTGTCCTCCATCTCACGGAGCGCCGCGCGCGCCCGGCCGATGCGCGACATCAGCGTTCCCAGCGGCACGCCGATGGCCTCGGCCGCCTGGCTGTAGGTAAGTCCCTCGATGGCGACGAGATGCAGCGCCGAACGCTGCTCTTCCGGCAATTTGAAGAAGGCTTCGCGCACCTCTGCCAAGCGGATGGAATGTTCCTGGGGGGCCTGGATACTGGCGTCGGCAAGGTATTCGGCCTGCTCGATGCGCACCGCTTCAGACTTGCGGGACCGCAAACGGTCGATGAAAGCGTTGTGGACGATCGACAGCAGCCATGCGCGCAGGTTTCCGCCGGATCGGAAGGTGCCGCGCCGCTCATAGGCACGCACCAGCGCGTCATGCACCAGGTCCTCTGCTTCGGCGCCATCGCGCGTCAGCGAACGCGCGTAGCGCCGCAGGGAACCAAGCTGTCCTATGATATCGAAGCGTGGCATCGACCCTCTCATGTCCTGTTTACGGAGCATGGCAGGTTTTAATCCCGCTCCTTGAATTTTTTTCGGTCCGGGAAGGTCAGGCGGCGGGCCTTGGGATTCCGTACGCTGGGGGCTTCTTCCATCCCCGTTCAACCCGCACCATCGCCGCTCGGCTTACCCCGGGGATAGCCCTCATCCACCATCGCGTCGCGCTAATCAGCCAAGGGGTCGACGGCATCGTTCACAATGTCCGGGCGAGGAGATCGTCCCGGATTCGATGTTTACACCTGAATTAATTTGTGACGCGGAAAAACCCGAGGATGTCATCTTTTTCGAGCACTTGGGCGTTATAGGCAGCAAACATTCACCACCGACGTTCCTTCTCCGACGGCTCTTTTTGAGCCCGCCTCGTTCAACGAATCACAGACCCAACATGACAAGCAATGCACCGGCCCAGCGGGATACCCGCATCGATGTCTTCCGCGCGCTGGCGCTGCTGACGATCTTCGTCAACCATGTGCCGGGGACGATCTTCGAGTATTTCACGCACAAGAATTTCGGCTTTTCCGATTCGGCCGAAGCCTTCGTGCTGATTTCAGGGATTGCCGTTGGGCTCGCCTACGGGCTGAAGTTCCAGCCGGGGAACCGGTTGCTCATCACCCTGAAGGCGTGGCGACGCGCCGGTGTTCTCTATGTCACCCACATCATGACGACAGTGGCGACGCTGGCGATCTTCTCAGCGGCTGCATTGCATTTCTCGCGGCCCGATCTTTTGAAGCTGATCAACATCCAGATGATCATCGAGGACACGCCGGAAGCGCTGCTCGGCATTGCCACGCTCAGCCATCAGATCGGCTACAACAACATTCTTTCCATGTACGCCGTCGTACTTCTGATGATGCCGCTTTTCCTGTGGATCGGCTCCTTCAGCCTGCGGCTGATGCTTGCTGCGTCCGCTCTTCTCTGGCTCATCGCCGGCATTTTCCAGATCGCCCCTTCGAACTTTCCCGGCGACGGCTTCTGGTTCCTGAACCCTCTCTCCTGGCAGTTTCTGTTCGTCATCGGGATTGCCGGCATGCTGCATGTCAAGCGCGGCGGCGAAATCCGCTTCAACTGGATGATGGCGAGCGCGGCCGTCGGGTATCTGGTCGGCGCGCTGATTTGGGTGCGGCTGCCGTTGTGGGGCGTTGAAACGGCCTCCGGCCTGCCCACCGTGCTGACCGGGTTCGACAAGACATTCCTGTCGGCGTCGCGGCTCATGCATATTCTGGCGATCGCCTATCTGATCGTAGCGATCCCGGCGCTTTCCAACCTGGCGAGGACAGGCCCCGGCCATCCGCTCGCGATTCTCGGCAAACATTCGCTGCCGGTCTTCATCGCCGGAACGATCCTCGCCATGATCGCGCAGGTGATGAAAGTCGTCAGCCCGGGCGGGCTCCTCTACGACACGATCCTGATCTCGACCGGAATCGCGCTGCAGTTCGGCTTCGCCTACTACCTCGAATGGTTGCCGCGGATCGGTTGGGGCGGCAAGAAGCTGCAACCTGTCGCCGCCTTGCCGTCTGCTGCTGCCCTCAGGACGGCGTGATAGAACAGCGTCGACTGGCTGACAGCGGAAAGCCGCGTTTGCGGCGGTTTTCAGCCTGGCGCTAGTGAAAACCGCTGGCGCAACACGGCCGATTTGCGTATCACTCCGCCGCCAACGGAACCGCGCCGATGTTCGAAGACCTGCAGCCTGCCCCAGCCGACAAGATCCTAGCCTTGATCGGCCTCTATCGCGCGGATCCCCGCCCCGACAAGGTCGACCTCGGCGTCGGCGTCTACAAGGATCGTGACGGCAAGACGCCGGTGATGCGCGCCGTGCGCGAGGCCGAAAAGCGATTGCTGCAGAGCCAGGACACCAAGACCTATCTCGGCCTTGCCGGCGATACCGGCTTCAACACGGCGATGGCGAGGCTGGTCTTTGGCCCCGCGGCCGACCTGACGCGCATCCGTGCGGCGCAGGCGCCCGGCGGCTCCGGCGCGCTGCGGCTGGTGGCCGAGTTGCTCAAGAGGACGCGATCCGACGCGACGATCTGGCTGTCGGACCCGACATGGCCGAACCACATGCCGGTCATGCGCGCCGCCGGCTTGCAGATACGCGAATATCCCTATTTCGACGCCGCCTCGGGTACGGTTCGCTTCGCGGACATGATGAGCGCGCTGGCGACCGCCAAGAGCGGCGACGTGGTGCTGCTGCATGGTTGCTGCCACAATCCGACAGGCGCCAATCTGGACGCCGCGCAGTGGGCTGAAATAGCCGACCTTCTCGTCGAGCGCGGCCTGCTGCCTTTTGTCGACATTGCCTATCAGGGTTTTGGCGAAGGCCTCGACGCCGATGCCGCCGGGTTGCGCCTCCTGGCCGAAAAAGTTCCGGAAATGGTCGTCGCCTCGAGCTGCTCGAAAAACTTTGCCGTCTATCGCGACCGCGTCGGCGCGGCGATGATCCTGGCCCAAGACAGCGCGCAGGCCGATGTGGCAACGGGCCAGATGCTGTCGGCGGCGCGTGCCATGTATTCGATGCCGCCGGACCACGGCGCGGCCGCGGTGCGCATCGTGCTTGAAGACGCCACGCTGCGCGCCGACTGGGAAGCGGAGCTTGAAGAGATGCGCCTGCGCATGCTGCGGCTTCGGGTGCAGTTCGCCGAGGCACTGCGGCGGCAGTCCAATTCCGATCGCTTCGATTTCGTCGCCAGCCATCGCGGCATGTTTTCCCGGCTTGGCCTGTCTGAAGCGCAGGTCGAGCGGCTGCGCGCCGAGCACGGCGTCTATATGGTCGGCGATAGCCGCATCAACGTCGCCGGCCTGCCGGAAGACGGGATGGACGCGCTCGCCAAGGCGATCGTCTCCGTACTCGATTGATACTTTTTGCTTGACCATGATCTTTTCCGAAAACCGGCTTCCACTTTCCGGGATCATGGTCTGGCCGGCAACTGTGGACAATGCGCCCTCGCCGGCTGACAGCGTTGGCCGGGCGGCCGGGCGCACGATAGCATTCAGCTGATGAAACCCTCGAAAGACATTTCCCGGCTGATCGAAATCATGGCGGCGCTGCGGGCGCCGGAAACCGGCTGTCCGTGGGACATCGAGCAGGATTTTTCGACCATCGCGCCCTACACGATCGAGGAAGCCTACGAGGTGGCGGACGCCATCGCGCGCGGCGACTTGGACGATCTGCGCGACGAGCTCGGAGATCTGCTGCTGCAGGTCGTCTACCATGCGCAGATGGCCGAGGAGGCCGGTGAATTCGCCTTTGGCGACGTGGTCCAGGCCATCACCACAAAAATGATCCGCCGCCATCCGCATGTCTTCGGCGACGAGAAGGCGCGCAGCGCCGGCATGGCCAAGGGCATGTGGGAGAAGATCAAGGCCGAGGAAAAGGCGGAAAAGCGAAACGCCCGCCTCGCTCGCGGGCATGATCCGGAGGATCACGGCAAGGGTTTTCTGGACGGCATTCCGGTTGCCCTGCCCGCTTTGACCCGGGCGCTCAAGCTGCAGGAAAAAGCGGCTCGCGTCGGCTTCGACTGGAGCGAGGCCACGCCGATCCTAGACAAAATCGAAGAAGAGATCGGCGAGTTGCGCGAGGCCCTTTTCAAGGGCGATACGGCTTCGATCAAGGACGAGTTCGGCGACATGCTGTTTGCCGTCGTCAATCTCGGACGTCATCTCAAGGTCGATTCCGAAGCGGCGCTCAGCGGCACCAACGAGAAATTCCGGTCGCGGTTCCACCATGTCGAGCAAGCGCTGGAAGCGTCCGGAAACACGTTGGAAAAGGCGACGCTGGACGAGATGGAGATGCTTTGGCAGCAAGCCAAGAGCGCGAAGTAACAGCGATTATCCGTTGTTTTTACGATTCAATCGGCTTTCGACCTCTTCGCGCGCGCTTTGCGTCGCCTTAAGCGAAACGGTCAAGCTGCCATCCTCGTTGTCGGTGCGCGAGACAATGTCGCCATTGCGGTAGAGCCAGTCGACGAGCCCGAGCTGGTCAGGCTTGAGCGTGACAGTCAACGTTTCCAGTTCGCCTGAAACTCTTGCCTCGATGATCGCCTTCAGTACATCGATGCCCTCGCCGGTGGCGGCCGATATGGCAATCGGCGGTGCCTTCTTGCCGTCGATGCCGTCGGCGAGCAGCCGCGCCCGGTTGCCTTCATCGAGCCGGTCGATCTTGTTCCATACTTCGATGACGCGCCTGGTGTCGCCGGCATCGACGCCGAGATCGGCGAGGATGCGCTCGACATCCTCGGCCTGGGCAGCCGTGTCGGGGTCCGAAATATCGCGCAGATGGATGACGAGATCGGCCTCGACCACCTCTTCCAGCGTGGCCCGGAACGCCGCGATCAGATGCGTCGGCAGGTCCGAAATGAAACCGACGGTGTCCGAAAGGATGACCGGCGTGCCGTGCGGCAGTCGCACCCGCCGCAGTGTCGGATCGAGCGTGGCAAACAGCATGTCCTCGGCCAGCACCCCTGCTCCGGTCAGCCTGTTGAACAACGTCGACTTGCCAGCGTTGGTATAGCCGACGATCGCCACCACCGGGAAAGGCACCTTCTTGCGCTTGGCGCGGTGCAGATCGCGGGTGCGCCGCACGGTTTCCAGTTCGTGCTTCAGCTTGTTGATCTTGTCCTGCAGGACACGGCGGTCCGATTCGATCTGCGTTTCGCCAGGGCCGCCGAGGAAACCAGCGCCGCCGCGCTGGCGCTCGAGGTGGGTCCAGCTTCGCACGAGCCGACCCTTCTGGTAGTTGAGGTGCGCGAGATCGACCTGCAGTGTGCCTTCCTTGGTGCGTGCGCGCTCGCCGAAGATCTCGAGGATCAGCCCGGTGCGATCCAGCACCTTGGCGTTCAATTCCTTCTCGAGATTGCGTTGCTGCACGGGCGTCAGGGGATGATCGACAATGACCAGTTCGGCATGGCCCTCTTTGACGATCTCGGCGAATTCAGCAACCTTTCCGCTGCCGAGCAAGGTCGCAGGCCGCGGATCATTGATCGTCACCACCGCGGTATGGATCGGGTCGAGGTTGATGGCTTGGGCAAGGCCGACCGCCTCCTCGTGGCGGGCCTCGGCGGAGCGCGTCAGGCGCGGACGATTCGTATCTTCGTCGCCGCGTGGCTGGCGGGTAAGCACAGGGACGATGACCACGGCCCGCGTCAGGCCCTTGGCTTCCGCCCCCGGCTGATATGCTGTTTTTTCGCGGACGCTGCGGTCCGCGTCTTTCTTGCGTGCCAATCAGGCGCCCTGGCTTTCCTCACCATCGAACATCTGAACCGGCTGGCTCGGCATGATCGTGGAAATAGCGTGCTTGTAGACGAGCTGGGAATGGCCGTCGCGACGCAGCAGAACACAGAAATTGTCGAACGAAGTGACCACACCGGTCAGCTTGACGCCGTTGATGAGAAATATGGTGAGTGGGTTTTTGCTTTTGCGAACTGAATTCAGGAACAGGTCCTGAAGATTTTGCGATCGTTCCGCCATTGTTCTTGTCTTTCGCCGATCCCCTTCGGTTTGCAGGCCAATGCGCCAAATTACCCGGCACGTGTCAAGCGCGCAAACACCATCTTGCCGTCAATAACGACAAGCAGAACGAGATATATTGATGTTCATTCCACCTGTGCGGTTATCAGGCTGGACTTTTTTCCGCAACGCCAAAAAAGGCTTGCCGCAAGGAAAGTGTTATCGAGCCCGGGTGGCCGTTGGCGACGAGAACGCCGTCAATCGCCACGACCGGCATGGCAATCGTGGTCGCGGAGCTGATGAAAACCTCGCGCGCGGCCTTGGCTTCGGCGACCGAAAAGCCCCGCTCCTCGATCTTCAGGCCGAGCTTGGCGGCGACGTCGAACAGCGTGGTGCGGGTGATGCCGCGCAGGATGCCGTGCTCGGCCGGCCGCGTCACCAGCACGCCATCCCTGGTGATGATCCAAGCGTTCGACGATCCACCTTCCTTGACGGTGCCGTCGGCATCGACGAACCAAGCTTCCTGGGCGCCGGCTTCCTTGGCCTTCTGCTTGGCGAGGACATTCGGCAACAGCCCGACGGACTTGATATCGACCCGGTCCCAACGATTCTCGGGCACGGTGATAACCTTGATCCCGCTTTCGGCCCTCCTCCCGGCAGCAGTAGGGTCGGCTTTCCTGGCGGTCACCACCAGCGACGGCTTCGTGCCCGCCGGGAAAACAAAGTCGCGGCTGGCGACGCCGCGCGTCACCTGAAGGTAGACCAGGCCATCGGTGACATGGTTGCGACGGACCACCTCGCGCAGGATAATCGGCAACACGTCTGGGGTGACCGGCCATCCGATCGACAGCTCACGCAACGAACGGTTCAGGCGCCCGAGATGGCGAGGCATATCGACGATGAAGCCGCGCGCCACCTCGCAGACCTCGTAGACGCCATCGGCGAACTGATAGCCACGGTCCTCGATATGCACGACAGCGTCGGCGTGAGCGACATAGCGCCCGTTCACATAGGCAATGCGCGGCATGGATAACCCCTGGAGAAGTCAACGCAGACCCCGAAAATCGGAATCGATTTTCGGAAAGGATCATGCGCAAAAATCAAAATGCTACAGCGTCCTTTGCGCGTCCCAAAAGACGCGCGGCGCTTTCTTAAGCGATTCCGCCGCCGCCGTAACCGAAAATTGCGTAGGCCACGATTGGTCGGCTGTCAGACGCCCAGCGACTTCAGCTTGCGGTGAAGCGCCGAGCGCTCCATGCCGATGAACTCGGCTGTCTTCGAGATGTTGCCGCCAAAACGGTTGATCTGGGCGATCAGATAGTCCTTCTCGAACTGTTCGCGCGCTTCACGTAGCGGCAGCGCCATGATGTGCTGATCGGATTGGTTTGGCGTGCGCGGCATGACATCGCCGATCTCGGCAGGTAACAGGTCCGCGGTGATCGGCGCATCGGCATCGTCGCCGCGCGCCAGGATCATCAGTCGCTCGACATTGTTGCGCAACTGGCGGACATTGCCCGGCCAGTTGTGCGCCTGCAGCACCGCCAGCGCGTCGTCCCCGATGCGCCGCGGCCGGATGCCGGCTTGGCGGGAGATCTGCTTCATGAAATTGTCGACCAGATAGGGAATATCCTCCCGCCGCTCGGCCAGTCCCGGCACCATGACCGGAACCACCGCCAGGCGGTGATAGAGATCCTCGCGGAATCGGCCGTCGGCGATCATCGCCTCCAGGTTCTGCGAGGTCGACGATATGATACGGACATCGACCTTGACCCGCTTGGTGCCCCCTACCCGCTCGAATTGCTGTTCGACCAGCACGCGCAGGATCTTGTTTTGCGTTTCGCGCGGCATGTCGGCCACTTCGTCGATGTAGAGAATGCCGCGATGGGCTTCCTCAAGCGCACCGACCTTGCGTTCGACACCGTTTGATTCGGTGCCGAACAGCTCGACCTCCATGCGTTCGGGCGTGATGTTGGCAGCGCTCAGCGTGACGAACGGCGCGTTCTTGCGCGCCGACAGCGTGTGGATGGCGCGTGCCGCGAGCTCCTTGCCCGACCCGGACGGGCCGATGATCATGACGCGGCTGTTGGTCGGCGCGACACGCTCGATGGTCTGGCGCAACTGGCTCATCGCCGACGACATGCCGATCAGGTCGAAGGTTTCGCCGCTGCGCAGCTTGAGGTCAGAAACCTCGCGTTTCAGTTTCGAGGTTTCAATCGCGCGCTCGGCGATGAGGATCAGCCTGTCGGCCTTGAACGGCTTCTCGATGAAGTCATAGGCACCGCGGCGGATGGCCGAGACCGCCGTTTCGATGTTGCCATGCCCCGAGATCATCACCACGGGCAGGTTCGGGTGCATCGTCTTGATCTCGTCCAGCAGCGCCAGTCCGTCCAGGCGTGAGCCTTGCAGCCAGATATCGAGGAAAATCAGCCTCGGCGCCCGGTCGGCGATCGCCGCCAGGGCGCTGTCGGCATCAAATGCCGTTCGGGTTTCGTGACCTTCGTCGCTCAGAATACCGGCGACAAGTTCGCGGATGTCTTCCTCGTCATCGACGATGAGAATGTCAGACGCCATTACCGACCTTTTCAGTTTCTCTTTTGTGTTCCGTCCTGTCTTCGCCGCGCGGCGGCACAGTGGCGGCAAGCGGCAGGATGATGCTGATCATCGCGCCTCGCCCGCCGTGGAAATCCGCCGGCGCATCGTGCAGTTCGAGCCGGCCACCATGGTCCTCCACTATCTTCTTGACGATAGCGAGGCCGAGCCCCGTGCCCTTCTCGCGTGTCGTCATATAAGGCTCGAGCAGTCGCTGACGATTCTCGCGCGGCAAACCCTTGCCATTGTCGATGACGTCGATGCGAATCGCGTCATTCTGGCGCTCGGCTTGAATCCGGATTATGCCGTGCGAACGGTCCTTTTGATCAAGTCCGTCGATCGCCTCGGCTGCGTTCTTGATAACGTTGCCGAAAGCCTGCGCCATCAGACGGCTGTCGAAAGTGCCTTTGAGCGGCTCGTTGCCGAACACGCGCTCGAAGGTGATATCGGCGCGACTCACTTCAACGAGGAACGAGGCTTCACGCAACGATTCGCGCAAATCGAGGGCCTTCATCTCGGGCTTGGGCATGCGTGCGAAAGCGGAGAACTCGTCGACCATGCGGCCGATGTCCTCCACTTGCCTGATGATCGTGTCGGTGCACTGATCGAAAACCTCGCGGTCTTCGGTGATGACCTTGCCGTAGCGGCGCTTGATGCGCTCGGCGGAAAGCTGGATCGGCGTCAGCGGGTTCTTGATCTCGTGGGCGATACGCCGCGCCACATCCGCCCAGGCCGAGGAACGCTGCGCCTGGACAAGATCGGTAATGTCGTCGACCGTCACGACATAGGATTTCTCCTCCGAACCGTCGTCGCCGGCCTCGACCGTGATCTGCACGTTGAAGGTCCGCTCCGTGCCGGCGCGATAGAAGGTCACCTGCTCGCGATAGACTGGCTTGCCCGACTTTCGACCGATCTCGAAGACGCGGCCGACATGCGGCAGCAGGGCGGAGAGATTCTGCCCGAGCGCGGCGGTGGCCGATATCGCCAGCATCGTTTCGGCCGACCGGTTGACGATGGTGACGATACCATACGGATCGACGCCGATGACGCCAGCGGTGACGCCGGCAAGCACGGCTTCAGAAAAGCGGCGCCGTTCGTCGATCAAATCCTTGGCGGACAGGATCTCGTTACGCTGCGACTTCAGTTCCAGCAGCATCTTGTTGAAGGTGTTGCCGAGCGAGGCGACATCGCCGTCGGAAGGTCGAACGGGCACGGCAACGTCGAGATTGCCTGTCGCGACCTCGTCGGCCGCGCCGATCAGCTGACGGATGGGTCGCACCAGGCGGTCGGCGACGGCAATGCCGGTCCAGATGGCTGACAGAATGATGATCAGCGTCAGCGACAGGTAGGGAAGCGCGAAGGCCACCTGCGAGGTGCGGCGATTGTTTTCCAGGCCGCGATACTCGTCGGTGTTGGCTCTCACAATCTGCCGCGCCTTGATCACCTCGGGATCGACGAGGCGGATGGTGTAGAGATAGAGCCCTTCGATCTCGCGCAGCTTGACGATGGCGCCCATGATGTTGCGCGTCTTCGGCTCGATCAGCACGGGCCTGCCGTCGGCGGCGCTGCTCATGGCGCCTTCCGGTGGCTCCGGCATGGCAAAATCGGCGTCAGTCTTGGCGCTCATGACGAACGAACCGTCAGGCTTGACCAGTGCGGCATGGGCCAGCGAGCGTCCCACCGCCTCCTTGTTCATCAGATCGAGGAAGCCGGTTCTATCGAGACCGTAAAGCGTGCGGGAGGCGTCGAGATCGTAGGCCATCGACAGGGTCGTTCCCTGGAGATTGCGCGCGTTCTCCTGCACATAGGCATCGGCAATCGACAGCGACGAATTGACGATCGTCTTGGTGCGGATCTCGAACCAGCGATCGAGGCCGATGTCGAGCGTGATCGAGGCGATGATCGCCACCATTATGGCCGGAATCGCGGCGACCAGCGCGAACATCGCGACGATCCGCACATGCAGCCGCGACGCCGCCTTGCCGCGCCGGCGCGCCATCACGATACGATGCACTTCGCGGCCGACGAGCGCGATCAGGAACAGGATGAACGCCGCATTGAGGGCGATAAGCGCCAGCGTCGTCCTTTCGTCCGGCGTGATCGGCGTGGCGCCGACGAGAATGGCGAAGGAGATCGCCGCCGTAACCAGCGCACCGACAACCGCTACCACGCCGGGCAGCGCAAGCAGCCGACGCCCGTCCCTTGTACGGGGTTCGCTGAAAAGCGGGTCGCTCAGTGTCGGTGCCTGTGAAGCCATGTCGCCGTCTAGAGCCAGTGATTGCGTCGGATCTATGCAACGCATTGTGGCGATTATGCAACAAGTGTGACCTGGACGGAAATCTTTCGGCGATCGATCCCCCGGAAAAGAGGCCGCTCTATCGCTTCGGCCGAAACCGGAATCGGTTTTTGGGCCGATGCGATAACTCAGAGTGCCAGCGCGTACGTCCGGAATGGACGCACGTCGCTCTATGCTTGCCTGGACGATTTGTAGACGTTGACGCCGAGTTCGCGGATCTTCTTGCGCAGCGTGTTGCGGTTAAGCCCCAGCAGTTCCGCAGCCTTGATCTGGTTGCCGCGGGTTGCCGTCATCGAGGCAAGGACCAGCGGATATTCTACCTCGGAGAGAATGCGCTGATAGAGCCCGGCCGGCGGCAATTCGCCGGCGAACGACGCAAAATAGCGTTGCAGGAAATGTTCCACCGCCTGGCCGATGGACAGATCGTCGGGAATAAGGTTGCCGCCACCGGGAACGACCGGCCTGTCGCCGGTCTTCAGTTCCGCCTCGATGACTTCGGCGGAAATCTCATCCTGCGAATAGAGCGCGGCCAGCCGGCGGACAAGATTTTCGAGTTCGCGCACGTTGCCGGGCCACGGATAGCGCTTCATCAGCTCGATGCCGCCGGTGGAAATGCGCTTGGTCTGCAGGCCTTCACTGGCGCCGAGCTTGAAGAAGTGCCGGACAAGATCCGGAACGTCCTCGGACCGCTCGCGTAGCGCCGGCAGCCTGAGCGGCACGACATTCAGGCGATAAAACAGGTCCTCGCGGAAAAGCCCCTGATTGATCAGCGTGCGCAGATCCTTGTTGGTGGCGGCGACGATGCGCACGTCGGTCTTGATCGGCGTGCGGCCGCCGACGGTGGTGTATTCGCCCTGCTGCAGGACACGCAGCAGACGCGTCTGCGCTTCCATCGGCATGTCGCCGATCTCGTCGAGGAACAGCGTGCCGCCTTCGGCCTGCTCGAAACGGCCGGTGGAGCGGTTCTGCGCGCCGGTGAAGGCGCCCTTTTCATGCCCGAACAGTTCCGATTCGATCAGGTCGCGCGGGATCGCCGCCATGTTGATCGCGACGAAGGGGCCGCCACGACGACGGCCGTATTCGTGCAATGCGCGCGCCACCAGTTCCTTGCCGGTGCCCGATTCGCCTGAAATCATCACCGTCAGATCGGTCTGCATCATGCGCGCCAGCATGCGGTAGATATCCTGCATGGCGGCCGAGCGCCCGACCAACGGCATCGTTTCCGGTGGCTCGTCGGCCCGCGCATCGATCTTCGGCCGCCGCGGCTCGGAAAGCGCCCGGTTGACGATGTTGAGAAGCTCCGTCAGGTCGAACGGTTTCGGCAGATATTCGTAGGCGCCGGTTTCGGAAGCGCGAATCGCGGTCATGAACGTGTTCTGGGCGCTCATGACGATGACGGGCAGTTCCGGCCGCGCCTTCTTGATGCGCGGCAGCATGTCGAAGGCGTTCTCGTCCGGCATGACCACGTCGGTGATAACGAGATCGCCCTCGCCCGCCGCCACCCAGCGCCATAGCGTCGAGGCGTTGGACGTCACGCGCACCTCATGGCCGACGCGCGAAAGTGCCTGATTGAGGACCGTGCGGATGGCTGCATCGTCGTCGGCGACGAGAATATTGCCGCGAACAGTCATTTGCGGTCTCCTTCGCCATCATCGTCTGTGCCGAACGGCGTTTCTTTCCAGGCTGGCATCAGGATGCGGAAGGTGGTTCCGCGCGGCGTCGAATCGCATTCGATGATGCCGCCATGCTCGCCGACGATCTTCGCCACCAGCGCCAAGCCAAGCCCCGACCCGTTCGGCTTGGTGGTGATGAAGGGGTCGAACAGGATCGGCAGGATATCTTCGGAAACGCCGGAGCCGTTGTCGCGCACGCAGAACTCCAGCGGCAGCGACACACGGCCTTGCGTTCCCGGAACGGAGACCCGGATACCCGGCCGGAACGCGGTCGTCAGGCTGATCTCGCCTTGCGGGTCGCCGCCGATGGCCTCGGCCGCATTCTTGACCAGGTTGAGGAACACCTGGATGAGCTGGTCGCGGTTGGCGAAGACAGGAGGCAATGATGGATCATAATCCTCCAATATCTTGATTCGCTTGGCAAAACCGTTCTTGGCAATCGCCTTCACATGGTCCAGTACGACATGGATGTTGACCGGATAACGGTCGATGGGCCGCTCGTCGGAAAACACCTCCATGCGATCGACCAGCGAGACGATACGGTCGGTCTCGTCGGTGATCAGCCGGGTCAGCGCGCGATCCTCGTCGGAAGCCGAGAGTTCGAGCAGCTGGGCAGCGCCCCGAATGCCGGACAGTGGGTTCTTGATCTCGTGAGCGAGCATCGCGGCCAGGCCGGTCACCGAGCGTGCCGCGCCGCGATGCGTCATCTGCCGGTCGATCTTGTCGGCCATCGATCGTTCCTGGAACATCACCACCACGGAGCCCGGAAATTCCGGCACCGGCGCGACGTAGAGATCGACGACCTTCTCGATGCCAAGGCGCGGCGACGACACATCGACCCGGTATTCGTTGACGGGCGCCCGGCGCTCCCGCACCTGGTCGACAAGCGTCAGCAGCGGGCTGCCGAAGGGAATGAGCTTGGGTAGTGTGTTACGGGCGAGCATGGTCGCGCTCGAGCGGAAGAAATCCTCGGCATCGGCATTGGCGAAGGTGATGAACCCCTCCGCATCGACCATGATTACCGGGCGACGGATCGTGTTGAGTACGATGTGAGCGGCGTCCGCCATGTCCATGCTCTGTGCAACGGTGGCATTCATGCTGCGCTCCGCAGGTTCATCGCCTCGCGAGCGCTTGAAAACACCTCGCGCAACGCGGCGATGACGCGGACGGGCTCGAAGGAGGTGAGGATGGCCTTTCGCTGTTCACCGACGACGCCAGCGGCGTGGCGGTCGAGATACCAGCCAAGATGCTTGCGCGCCTGGCGCACGCCGCTTTCGATGCCGTAGAGCGTCAGCATGTCCTCGTAGTGGGCAACGACGTAGTCGGCCAGCGCTTGCGGGCTTTCGGGCACGCCGGCCGTTGCCTCTTTTGCCGCGGCTGCCGCGATGATGCCCGCCGTCCAGGGTGCGCCATAATGCGCGCGGCCGATCATCACCGCGTCGGCGCCCGACTGGTCGAGGATCATTGCTGCCTCCGCCGGCGAGCCGACATCGCCATTGGCGACAACCGGGATCGACACAGCCTGCTTTATGCGTGCGATGGCGCGCCAGTCGGCCTGGCCCTGGTAGAACTGGCAACGCGTGCGGCCGTGCACCGTCACCATCTTGACGCCCGCCTGCTCGGCGCGGCGCGCCAGAATCGGCGCGTTGAGCGCGGTTTCGTCCCAGCCGAGCCGCATCTTGACCGTAACCGGCACCTCGACGGCGCCGACCACCGCTTCGATCAGCGACAGAGCGTGATCGAGATCGCGCATCAGCGCCGAACCGGCATAACCGCCCGTCACCTTCTTGGCCGGGCAGCCCATATTGATGTCGATGATGTCGGCGCCCTCGCCCGCCGCGATTCGGGCGCCCTCGGCCATATGCGCCGCCTCGCGGCCGGCAAGCTGGACCATATGAACAGGCAGGCCGGAATGACGGATGCGCAAGCCGCAACCGGCTCTGCCCTTGGCAAGCTCGCCGCTCGCCACCATTTCCGAAACGACCAATCCGGCGCCATGCGCATAGGCACGCTGCCGAAACGGTTCATCTGATATTCCCGACATAGGCGCGAGAAAGACCCGATTGCGGATTCTCACACCACCCACATCCAACGGCGAAGCCAATTTAGTCACAGCGCGCATGCACAAAAACCAAGCATTTTTGATTGCTGCACATTCTCTAGCCAGAATGGCAGCAATGTGCAACGCGCAATGACGTCACATTAAGGCGCATTTGGGAAAATGCCGGCGATCGGCACATGCCGCGCCCAAAGCGCCGTGCGTCCTTTTGGGACGCACAAAGGACGCTTCCGCATTTTTGCATCTGCGCATGATCTCTTCCGAAAAGCGATTCCACTTTTTTGGGATCATGCGCTAAGCGTCTCGGCATGACAGAAGATGCAAGCGAAAAACAAGCTGCGGACGACAAGGTTGCCGTGGTTATCGTCGCCGCCGGACGCGGCGCGCGCGCCGGGCAGGCCGACGGGCCGAAGCAATACCAAAGGATCGGTGGCCGTGCGGTCATCGCGCGCACATTGGACATGTTTTTGGCGCATCCGAGAATCGGACCTGTCGTCGTCGCCATCCACGCTGACGACAGCGCGCTTTTTCGCAGCGCCGCCGGAGGCAACGCCGATCGGGTCGTCGCCGTGACCGGTGGCGCGTCCAGGCAGGACTCCGTTCGGCTCGGGTTGCTTGCACTAAGAAGCCATGCGCCGGGTCAGGTTCTGATCCATGATGCCGTTCGGCCGTTCGTCGACGCGGACTTGATAGACCGTATAATCGCCGCCATCGGCGAACGCCAGGGAGCGCTGCCTGCCCTGCCCGTCGCCGACACGCTGAAGCGTGAGTCGGCCGCCGGGATAATCGGTGAGACGGTTTCCAGGGACGGGCTTCATGCCGCCCAGACGCCGCAAGGCTTTCCGTTCTGGCCGATCCTGGCCGCCCATGAAAAGGCGCACCATCTCGGCAAGGTGGACTTCACCGACGATGCCGCGATTGCCGAATGGGCCCATATTCCGGTGAAAATCGTTCCGGGCTCGCCGGACAATGTCAAGCTGACCTGGGCAAGGGATATTTCGATGGCGGATCAGCGGCTTTCCGGTGAGCGGCCGCGTTTTCCAGACATCCGCACCGGCAACGGCTATGACGTCCATGCCTTCGAGCCCGGCGATCATGTGACCTTGTGCGGCGTCTCCATCCCGCACGACAAAAAACTGTCCGGTCATTCGGACGCGGATGTCGGCCTGCACGCCCTGACCGACGCGCTGCTCGCCACCTGCGGCGCCGGCGACATCGGCACGCATTTCCCGCCGTCGGATCCGCAGTGGAAAGGCGTGGCCTCGCGGATCTTCGTCGAGCATGCGGCCAAGCTGGTGCGCGCGCGCGGCGGGCGTATCGCCAATGCCGACATCACGCTGATCTGCGAGGCGCCACGCGTCGGCCCGCACCGCGAGGCGATGACTAAAACCCTTTCGGCAGTGCTGGGAATTTCCCGGGACCGCATCTCGATCAAGGCGACGACCAATGAAAAACTCGGCTTTGTCGGCCGCGAAGAAGGCATAGCGGCCATCGCGACCGCCAGCGTCGTGTTTCCAGGGGACGTCCCCGAATGAGCAACAGCGGCCTCGCAGATGCCCTGCTTCAAGCCTGCCAGCAGCGCGGCATCATGCTGGTGACAGCCGAGAGCTGTACCGGCGGTATGATCATCGCCGCCCTGACCGATATCGCCGGCTCCTCGGCCGTGGTTGACCGGGGTTTCGTCACCTATTCCAACGAAGCAAAGATGGAGATGCTCGGCGTTTCCGCTGCAACGCTTGAGGCGCACGGCGCGGTCTCGCGGGAAACGGCGATCGAGATGGCGCAGGGCGCGCTGACCCGTTCGCGCGCCGGGCTAACCCTTGCCGTTACCGGCATTGCCGGCCCAGGCGGCGCCTCGGCTGAAAAACCCGTTGGCCTGGTCTGGTTCGGTGTCGCCTTGACTGGCCGGCCGGTGGTCAGCGAATGCCAGTTGTTCGCCGACAAGGGCCGCGATTTCATCCGCCGTGAGACGGTCAGGCATGCGCTTGAACTGGGCCTGCGCGCGCTCGCTGCGGATCAGGCTGCCGGCATTGCCCCGTAGATGGCGTCGGCGCGCTTCTCGAACGCCTCGGAGAACATGCGGAAGGCGCGATCGAACATCGTTCCCATCACCGCGCCCAAAATGCGGCTCTTGAATTCGTAGTCGATGAAGAAGCAGACGTTGCAACCGCCGTCGTCCGGCTCGAAGCGCCAGACATTGCTCAGATATTTAAACGGGCCGTCGATGTATTTGACGTCGATGGCGTTCTCGTCAGGCTTCAAAAGCACCTGCGTGGTGAAAGTCTCGCGGATCGCCTTGTAGCCAATGCTCATGTCGGCGATGAGCAGGGTGCGTCCGTCGCGTTCCTTGCGCGAGCGGACCGTCAGTGCCTCGCAAAGCGGAAGGAACTGCGGATAGGATTCGACATCGGCGACCAGAGCAAACATCTGTTCCGGCGTATGCGCGACGCGGCGATGGGCTTCGAATTGTGGCATGAAACCAGTTTGTTAGGCGGACTTCCTGAGGAACGCTTCCCGCGCCGCTCGCAGCCTTGCGAAATCATCGCCGGCGTGATGCGACGAACGCGTCAGCGGGCTCGACGCCACCAGCAGGAAGCCTTTGGTCTTGCCGATCGTCTCGAAGGACTTGAATTCCTCGGGCGTTACGAAGCGGATCACCGGATGGTGCTTTTTCGACGGCTGCAGATACTGGCCGATGGTCATGAAGTCGACATTGGCCGAGCGCAGGTCGTCCATCAATTGCAGGATTTCGTTCCGCTCTTCGCCCAGGCCAACCATGATACCGGATTTGGTGAAGATCGACGGATCGAGTTCCTTGACCCGCTGCAACAGCCTGATCGAATGGAAATAGCGGGCACCCGGCCGGACTGTCAGATAGTTCGACGGCACGGTCTCCAGATTGTGGTTGAACACGTCCGGCTTCGCCGCCACCACGATCTCCAGCGCGCCTTCCTTGCGCAGGAAATCGGGCGTCAGGATTTCGATCGTCGTCGAAGGTGTTGCCGCCCTTATGGCGCGAATGACGTCGGCAAAATGCTGAGCCCCACCATCGGCGAGATCGTCGCGGTCGACCGACGTGATGACGACATGGGTCAGACCCATCTGCTTGACGGCGTGGGCGACGCGCGCCGGTTCATCGGGATCGAGCGCGGTCGGAATGCCGGTGGCGACGTTGCAGAAGGCGCAGGCGCGCGTGCAGATCTCGCCCATGATCATGAAAGTGGCGTGCTTCTTATCCCAACACTCGCCGATATTGGGGCAACCGGCTTCTTCGCACACCGTCACCAGCTTGTGCGACTTCACGATCTCGCGCGTCTCGGCATAGCCCTTCGACATCGGCGCCTTGACCCGGATCCAGTCCGGCTTGCGCAGCACGTCGTGGTCAGGCTTGTGCGCCTTTTCGGGATGCCGCAGGCGCGGCGTGTTGGCGATCGTGTCGAGAACGGTGACCATCTGAAACCCGGTTCATTCGCGATCGCCTTTCCGGCGTTCGCTTTTCACAAGTCATCTAGGACTTTTCGGCGCAAAGAAAAAGGCCGCGGCGGCGCATGCCGCCACAGGCTTTTTCGCATAGCAAATATCGACAGGGACTAACGGCGCACCATGCGACCAACGGCGATCAGCAGGCAGGCGCCAATGAAACCGGTGATCAGATAGGCGACCCAGCCGACGCCGAAGACGCCGATATTGAGCGCCTGCAGGATGGCATTCAGCACGATAGCGCCGACGATGCCAAGAATGATGTTCATCAAGATGCCGGTGTTGCTCTTCATGACCATCTCGGCGAGCCATCCCGCCAGACCGCCGATGATGATGGCTGCTATCCAGCCTACCCCGTTCACGTCCATATGCCCTCTCCTCGTATGATGAATGCATCCGGAAACGAGTTACCTTGCCGTTGAGTTCCCCAAGGCCTTGCGCACGGGTCTTGTCTTGCGTGTGAGTCTCACGCAGCCAACCTATCATGCGTTCAGCGCGCGGCCATAGGCGTCGAGCACGCTTTCCTTCATCATCTCCGACAGCGTCGGATGCGGGAAGATCGTATGCATCAGCTCTTCCTCGGTGGTCTCCAGGTTCATCGCCACGACAAAACCCTGGATCAGCTCGGTCACCTCGGCGCCGACCATATGCGCGCCAAGCAACTGCCCGGTCTTCTTGTCGAAGATGGTCTTGACGAAGCCCTGGTCCTCTCCGAGCGCGATGGCCTTGCCGTTGGCAGCGAACTGGAAGCGGCCGACGCGGATGTCCTTGCCCTCGGCTTTTGCCTTCGCTTCGGTCAGCCCGACGGACGCAACCTGTGGGTTGCAATAGGTGCAGCCCGGAATCTTCAGCTTGTCGGTGGCGTGCACGCCGGGGAAGTTGGCGATCTTTTCCACGCACACGACGCCCTCATGCTCGGCCTTGTGGGCAAGCATGGGCGGGCCGGCGACGTCGCCAATGGCATAGATGCCGGGCACATTGGTCTTGCCGTAGCCGTCGACGACGACGCAACCGCGTTCGGTCTTCACACCGAGCGCTTCGAGGCCGAGATTCTCGATGTTGCCCTGCACGCCGACGGCCGAGATCATCCGGTCGGCGGTGATCTTCTCGACCTTGCCATCCTTCATCTCGACATGCGCGGTAACCGAGTTGGCTGATTTCTCGACCTTGGTCACCTTGGCTTCGAGGATGATCTTCATGCCTTGCTTCTCGAACTGCTTTTGCGCGAATTTCGAGATCTCGGCATCCTCGACCGGCATAACCGCCGGCAACAGCTCGACCACCGTCACTTCCGCGCCCATGGTACGGTAGAATGAAGCGAACTCGATACCGATCGCGCCCGAGCCCATCACCAGCAGCGATTTCGGCATCTCCTTCGGCACCATCGCCTCGAAATAGGTCCAGATCAGCTTGCCGTCGGGCTCGATGCCGGGCAGCGCCCGCGGCCTGGCGCCGGTCGCCAGGATGATGTGCTTTGCGGTGTAGGTACCCTCGCCCTTGACGCCCTTGGGCGCCGGCGGCTGCGGCTCCATCGGCTTCTTGGAGGTTTTCGAAGCAACAACTTCACCGGGCTTGGACAGCTTGGCTTCGCCCCAGATCACATCGACCTTGTTCTTCTTCATCAGGAAGGCAACGCCGGCGTTCAACCGCAGCGAGACTTTTCGCGAACGATCGACCACGGCAGCGGTGTCGACGCTGACCTTGCCGTCGATCTTCAAGCCGTAGTCCTTCAGATGATCCGAATAGTGCATGATCTCGGCCGAACGCAGCAGCGCCTTGGTCGGGATGCAGCCCCAGTTGAGGCAGATGCCGCCGAGGTGTTCGCGCTCGACGATCGCCGTCTTGAAGCCGAGCTGGGCCGAACGCACCGCCGTGACGTAGCCGCCGGGGCCGGAGCCGATGATGATGACGTCATAGTTCTCAGCCACGGATTTTCTCCCTGCTTCCCTAGAGTTCCAGCATGATGCGCACGATAGGCGCCAATGCCTGACCGATTTTCCGTGTATTCTCCGCATCGAGATGGACACCATCGAGCGGCGTGGTCTCAGCCACTGTGTCGGCATCGAAGAAGCCGCAGCCGGCTTCGTCGGCAAGAGCGGAATATTGTGGTGCAAGCCGCTTCGACGCTTCATCGCCGCCGGCGAACATTTCCTTGAATTCGGCGTTTTCCGTGCGGCTGACCGCCGGCGGCGCGACGATCAGGATCTGCGGCGCCGGCCAATTGAACGGGTAGTCGTGACCACGCACGATATCGATCAGGCGCTGGATGCCTTGCTTGGCGGCGACCGGATTGCCGTGGATCCACGGCTTCATGTCATTGGCGCCGAGCATGATGATGATCAGGTCGATCGGCGCATGCGTCATCAGGACCGTCGGCAGCACTCTGGCGCCGTTGCGGTCGGCGCCGGCCAGGTGGTCGTCGAAGGCCGTGGTGCGGCCGTTCAGGCCTTCGGCAATGACTTCCACGCCATTGCCCAGCGTAGCCTGCAGCACGCTCGGCCAGCGGTCCTGGAGTGGGTGGCGATCCAGGCTTGCCGCATCATAGCCCCAGGTCAGCGAATCGCCGTAGCAAAGAACTGTTTTCATCTGCTTATCCCGCTCCCGCCAAAGCCTGCCTGCGAACGTCTTACCTGCCAGCGCACGAACAGCCATCGAATGACGATCGCCATGATGCCGGGAAGGATGAAGGCAAAAAGGCTGGTGAAGAATTTCCGCACCGCCTTCTTCCTTTCTAGACCAGCATGCCCATCGGGTTTTCGATCATGCGCTTGAAGGCGACGAGCAGTTCGGCGCCGAGTGCACCGTCGACGGCGCGGTGATCGGTCGACAGCGTCACCGACATGATGGTGGCGATCTTGATCTCGCCGTTCTTGACCACCGCGCGCTCTTCGCCGGCGCCGACGGCCAGAATCGTCGCATGCGGCGGGTTGATGACGGCGGCAAAGTCCTTGATGCCGAACATGCCGAGATTGGACACCGCCGTCGTGCCGCCCTGATACTCTTCCGGCTTCAGCTTACGGCTGCGCGCACGGCTGGCGAGATCCTTCATCTCGTTGGAGATAACCGACAGCGTCTTTTCGTCGGCGCGCCGGATGATCGGCGTGATCAAGCCGCCGGGGATCGATACCGCGACGCCGACATCGGCATGCTTGTGCTTGACCATGGCGCTCTCGGTCCATGAGGCATTGGCATCCGGCACCGCCATAAGCGCCATTGCCATCGCCTTGATCACCATGTCGTTGACCGACAGCTTGTAGACCGGCGCCTCGCCCTTTTCGGTCTTCTTCATGGGTGCAGCCGCGTTGATCTGCGCGCGCAGCGCCAGAAGCGCGTCGAGCTCGCAGTCGAGCGTCAGGTAGAAATGCGGGATGGTGGTCGTGGCCTCGACGAGCCGACGCGCGATGGTCTTGCGCATGTTGTCGTGCGGGACAAGCTCGTAAGAGTCTTCGGCAAACAGTTTCAGCACCTGCTCATCCGACATCGCCTTTGGTGCGGCCGCCGGAGCGCCGGCGGGCGCCGCTTTTGCAGCGGGCGCCTTGGCGCCGCCGCTGGAAATCGCTGCATCCACATCGGCTTTGACGACACGGCCGTGCGGGCCGGAGCCGGTCACCGCCGAGACGTCGACCCCGGCTTCCCGGGCGATGCGGCGGGCCAGCGGCGAAGCGAAGATGCGGCCTTCCGGCGATTGGCTGATCTCCCTCGGCAGGCCAGAGGGGGGCGCCTCGCTCTTTGCGGCAGGAGGGACAGCGCCCCCCTCTGTCGATTTCGTCGACATCTCCGCCACGGGTGGGGAGATTGGCGCCTTGTCCTGCTTGGCCTCGGCCTTTGCTGGCGCGCCAGCGCCGTCACCACTCTTCGCGGCAGCTCCCGCATCCTCGCCTTCGGCCGCGAGCACGGCGATCAGCGCGTTGACCTTGACACCTTCGGTGCCGGCCGGAACGACCAGCTTGGCGACCGTGCCTTCGTCGACGGCCTCGACTTCCATCGTCGCCTTATCGGTCTCGATCTCGGCGATCACGTCGCCCGGCGAAACCTTGTCGCCCTCCTTGACCAGCCACTTGGAAAGATTGCCCTCTTCCATCGTGGGCGACAGGGCCGGCATGGTGATGTTGATCGGCATTTTGTCCTCCCGCCCTGCTCAGCGATATGTGACGGCTTTGACCGCCTCGACGACCTCGACGACATTGGGCAGCGCCAGCTTTTCGAGGTTCGCCGCATAGGGCATCGGCACGTCCTTGCCGGCAATGGTGATGACCGGCGCGTCGAGGAAATCGAAGGCGCGCTGCGACACCTGGTTGGCGATATGGTCGCCGACCGAGCTCTGCGGAAACCCTTCCTCGACCACGACCAGGCGATTGGTCTTCTTGACCGAGGCGATGATGGTGTCGAAATCGAGCGGACGGACGGTTCTGAGGTCGATGATCTCGGCATCGATGCCCATGCCGCGCAATTCGGCCTCGGCCTTCACCGCGTACGTCATGCCGATGCCGAAGGAGACGATGGTGACGTCGTTGCCTGATTTGTGGATACGCGCCTTGCCGATCGGCAGCACGAAATCGTCCATCTTCGGCACGTCGAAGGACTGGCCGTAGAGGATTTCGTTCTCGAGGAAGATGACCGGGTTCGGGTCGCGGATCGCGGCCTTCAGCAATCCCTTGGCATCAGCGGCGGTGTAGGGCATCACCACTTTCAGGCCGGGAATGTGGCTGTACCACGCGGCATAGCACTGCGAATGCTGGGCGGCGACGCGGGCAGCCGCGCCGTTCGGCCCGCGAAAGACGATCGGCGCGCCCATCTGGCCACCGGACATGTAAAGCGTCTTGGCAGCAGAGTTGATGATCTGATCGATCGCCTGCATGGCGAAGTTGAAGGTCATGAACTCGACGATCGGCTTCAGGCCGGCCATCGCCGCCCCGACGCCGACGCCGGCAAAACCGTGCTCGGTGATTGGCGTGTCGACGACGCGACGCGGCCCGAATTCCTGCAGCAGCCCTTGCGTGATCTTGTAGGCGCCCTGGTACTCGGCAACTTCCTCGCCCATGACGAAGACGTCTTCGTCGCGGCGCATTTCCTCGGCCATCGCATCGCGCAATGCTTCGCGTACCGTGGTCGAGACCATTTCGGTGCCGGCCGGGATGTCGGGATCGGCGGCGATTTCGGCCTTCGGAGCAGCGGCAACGGGTGCTGCCGCCTCGCTCTTGGCCGCAGCAGGCGCCGGCGCCGCCGTTTCAGCCTTGGCAGGTTCCTCTTCAGCCTTGGCAGGTTCCTCGCCGATGCCTTCGCCTGCCTCGTCAATGTCCTCGCCATCCACCGCAAGCACGGCGATCACTGCGTTGACCTTGACGCCTTCGGTGCCTGCGGGAACCACGATCTTGGCCAGCGTGCCTTCGTCGACGGCCTCGACTTCCATCGTTGCCTTGTCGGTCTCGATCTCGGCGATCACGTCACCGGCGACAATCTTGTCGCCTTCGTTCTTCAACCATTTGGAAACATTGCCCTCTTCCATCGTCGGGGAGAGAGCGGGCATGAGAATTTCGATCGGCATGTCCTTGCCCTCCCGTTACAGTACGATGTCGGTCCAGAGCTCGGACGGATCCGGCTCCGCGTCGTTCTGGGCAAATTCGGCGGCGTCCGCGACGATGTCGCGAACCTCCTTGTCGATGGTCTTGAGCTCGTCCTCATCCGCCCACTTCTTCTCGAGCAGGCGCGCCTTGACCTGCTCGATCGGGTCTCGCTCGGAGCGCATCTTCTGCACTTCTTCCTTGGAACGGTACTTTGCCGGATCGGACATCGAGTGCCCGCGATAGCGGTAGGTCTGCATTTCGAGGATCAGCGGCCCTTTGCCGGCGCGGCACCATTCGGTGGCGAGATCGCCGGCTGCCTTGACCGCGCGGACATCCATGCCGTCGACCTGGATGCCGGGGATCTTGAAGGAGGCGCCGCGGTGCGAAAAATCCGTCTCGGCCGACGACCGTGAAACCGAGGTGCCCATGGCATAGCGGTTGTTCTCGATGATGTAGATCACCGGCAGCTTCCACAACGAGGCCATGTTGAAGCTTTCATAGACCTGGCCCTGATTGGCGGCGCCGTCGCCGAAATAGGTCAGCGTCACATTGTTGTTGTCACGGTAGCGATTGGCGAAGGCAAGGCCGGTGCCGAGCGAAACCTGCGCGCCGACAATGCCGTGGCCGCCGTAAAAATGCTTCTCCTTGGAGAACATGTGCATGGAGCCGCCCTTGCCCCTGGACAAGCCGCCGCGGCGCCCGGTCAACTCGGCCATGACGCCGCGCGGGGACAGTTCCATCGCCAACATGTGACCATGGTCGCGGTAGGCGGTGATCATCTGGTCGCCATCGACCAGCGCCATCTTCATGCCGGTGACAACTGCTTCCTGGCCGATATAGAGATGGCAAAAGCCGCCGATGAAGCCCATACCGTAGAGCTGGCCGGCCTTTTCCTCGAAGCGGCGGATAAGCAGCATGCGCCGGTAGGCGTCAAGCTCCTCGTCCTTGGTGAAGTCGACAGGCTTGGGAGCCGAAAGCCCCGCCGATTTGCCGTCGGATCTGGATTTGGATTTGGCAGGCGCTTTTCTGGCGGCGGTGGCCATGCATCACTCCCTGTTGGCGTCTCTTGCGGACACTGAGGGAGATCAGTTCTCCCCACCGATTTGGGGAGGCTAACACGAGGGAAAGCGTTTCGCCATGCCGAAAAATGCATGGCTGACATGCATCTAAGCGATTAAAATCATTGAAAATATCGGCGATTAACTGAAATTCGGTTATCTTGCAGCAGCCGGTAACATGATGGTAATTTCGTCGGCATGGGACATGTTGAGCGCCTTGCGTGCCTGCTCGTCGAGCATGTCTTTCTCCAGCGTGCCCTGATGCAGGAGTTGAACGCGACGCTCCAGGTCGATCCGGCGCGCCTTGACGGCATCGACCTTACCTTGCAGATCGACAGTTTCGGCCTCCAACCGATATTTGGAATAGATGCCGAATTCGCCATGATAGGCGTGAAAGCCGAAATAGGTCAGGAACGCCACGCAGAGCGAAGGAATGATCAGCCGACCGGTGTTTCTCTGCTTGTGCTGACGTGTCCACATGATCCAAATCCTCGCGGCCGCGAACTCACAGCCCAGCGTCTTTTTTCGCCCGATTGTGCTTAATGGACGGTTACGGATGCCCGGATTTGGCTGTGTTCAAACAAAAAAGGGCCGGGAATGCCCCCGCCCTTTCGTTTCGGATATTTTTGTGGGGTCAGCCTTTCACGATCGACTTGCCGGCGTAGAGCGCCTGCTTGCCGAGTTCTTCCTCGATGCGGATGAGCTGGTTGTACTTGGCCATGCGATCCGAGCGCGACAGAGAACCTGTCTTGATCTGCCCGCAATTGGTGGCGACGGCGAGATCGGCGATGGTCGAATCTTCGGTTTCGCCCGAGCGGTGCGACATGACGGCGGTGTAGCCGGCCTTGTGCGCGGTCTCGACGGCGTCAAGCGTTTCGGTCAGTGAGCCGATCTGGTTGACCTTGACCAGGATCGAATTGGCGACGCCCATGCGGATGCCGTCGCGTAGCCGCGCCGTGTTGGTGACGAACAAATCGTCGCCGACCAACTGGGTCTTCTTGCCGATGAGGTCGGTCAGCGTTTTCCAGCCGTCCCAGTCGTCTTCGGCCAGCCCATCCTCGATCGTGATGATCGGATAGTCGGTCGCGAGCTTGGCCAGATATTTAGCCTGGGCCTTCGGATCGCGGGTCTTCCTCTCGCCTTCATAGACGTAGTTGCCGTCCTTGAAGAATTCGGTCGCGGCGCAATCGAGGCCGAGCGCAACCTCTTCGCCCGGCTTGAAGCCGGCCCTCTCGATCGATTCCATGATGAAATCGAGCGCAGCGGGCGCGCTTTTCAGGTTCGGGGCGAAGCCGCCCTCGTCGCCGACATTGGTGTTATGGCCGGCGTCCTTCAGCCGCTTCCTCAACGTATGGAAGATTTCCGAGCCCCAGCGCACGCCGTCGCGCAGCGTCTGCGCTCCGATCGGCAGGATCATGAATTCCTGGAAGTCGATCGGGTTGTCGGCATGGGCGCCACCGTTGATGATGTTCATCATCGGCACCGGAAGCACATGCGCCTTAGTGCCGCCGACATAGCGGTAGAGCGGCAGGCCAGCCGCTTCCGCCGCGGCCTTGGCAACAGCCAGCGACACGCCGAGGATGGCGTTGGCGCCGAGCCGGCTCTTGTTGGGTGTGCCGTCGAGCTCGATCATAGTCTGGTCGATGTGGATCTGGTTCTCGGCTTCCATGCCGCCGATCGCCTCGAACAGTTCGCCATTGACGGCCTCCACCGCCCGCAGGACGCCCTTACCGAGGTAGCGGGCGCCGCCGTCGCGCAGTTCGACCGCCTCATGCGCGCCGGTCGAGGCGCCGGAAGGTACCGCAGCGCGGCCCATCGAGCCGTCTTCGAGCACGACGTCGACCTCGACGGTCGGATTTCCGCGGCTGTCCAGGATTTCACGCCCGACAATGTCGACGATGGCGGTCATTTGCGATGTCCCCGATTGATCTGACGAAGCGTCGCGCACGTCTTAGCCAAAGTGCTGCAAAACGCAATCGGGACATCCTCAAATATTGCCGCCCTGGCGATTCACGAAGCACAAATTGATGTCATCATATGTCATGGCAGGATGTGGCTTTCTGGTTTATGCTTGTAGCCGCGCGGGGCGAAACAGGAGGAGTTTCGCCATGTCCCAGTTGAGCGGTATCGTGAGTTTGTTCCTGATCGCGGCGGCATTCCTGACGTCGTGTGACACCCAGCAGCCTCAGCAAGGCGCGGTAGAGTTGTCGACCCTTCAAGCGGAGTAGATATCTCACAGAGAAGGCCCCCGGTGAACCGGGGGCCTTCTTTGATTCCGGAGACCTTAGTCAATGCCAGTAAGGCTCGACCTTGTAGTAGCTGTATGAAGCATCACGCGCGGCCTCGCCGTCGGCGCCCGTCAATTCGTTGATCGAATAGGCAGGAGCCGTCTTCAGTTGCTCCTTCGTGAACGGCACGACGTAGCCGCCCTTGTTCTCGTCATAGTCGAGGCTCGCCCATGGAATGGCGTGATATTTCTCGCCGATGCCGAGAAATCCGCCAAAGCCGATGACGGCAAACATTATGCCGTTCGACAACTTATCGAGCATAACGTCCTCGATGTCGCCGATGTGCGTGCCTTCGGTGTTGTAGACAGATGTGCCGATCACCCGCGAGGCAGCGATGGCTTCAGTGTGTCCTGTCTGGGTCGTCATGGTGTGCTCCTCTTGTCGTTGGCGCTATGCATTGACAATGAGGGGCACGGATGAAGGTTCCAGACTTTTCGACGCCAACCCCGGCGCGGGGCATGTTCAGCCCTTGGCGACGCGGTCGAACGCCATCAGCCTTTCGAGCAATGCCGAGAGATCCTTCAGGGGTACCATGTTGGGGCCGTCGGACGGTGCATTGTCGGGATCCTGATGCGTCTCGATGAAGACGCCGGCGACCCCGACCGCCACCGCGGCGCGCGCCAGCGTCTCGACGAAGCGCCGATCGCCACCCGTGGAGCTGCCCTGCCCGCCCGGCTGCTGCACCGAATGCGTGGCGTCGAAAATCACCGGCGCGCCGATCTCGGCCATGATCGGCAAAGCACGCATATCGGACACCAGCGTGTTGTAGCCGAAGGACGCGCCGCGCTCGGTGACCAGCACATTGGCGTTGCCGGAACCGGTGATCTTGGCGACGACGTTCTTCATGTCCCACGGCGCGAGGAACTGGCCCTTCTTCACATTGACGACCTTGCCGGTTCGTGCCGCCGCGATCAGCAGATCGGTCTGGCGGCTGAGGAAAGCCGGAATCTGCAGGATATCGACATGCGGCGCCACGACCGCGCACTGTTCCTCGGTGTGGACATCGGTCAGGATTGGCAGCGAAAACGCCTTGCGCAGATCGTCGAACACCGGCAGCGCTGCATCGAGCCCAGCGCCGCGCGTGCCTCCAAGCGAGGTGCGGTTGGCCTTGTCGTAGCTGGTCTTATAGACCAGGCCCAGCCCCAGCTTCTCAGTCACTTCCTTCAGCGCGCCAGCCATGTCGAAGGCGTGCTGGCGCGATTCGAGCTGACACGGGCCGGCAATCAGCGACAGCGGCGCGGTATTGCCGAAGACGACATTGCCGACGGTGACGGAGGAATTGGGCTTGCTCATGCGATCTCCCGGAAAATGAAGGCCGCACCCTGCCCGGGTGCCGGCCGCACGACAATGTCATTGCCGCGTATGTCGTATTCGACGGAACTGGCTGCAATCAGCTTTGCAACGGCGTCTGCGCGGCGAACCGAAAAGACTACCCCCACGAAGCGGAGTTCCGACGGCGCGCCGGCAGCTATGCCGAAGCGCGTTTCGAAAGCGACGGGGTCAAGCAGGGTCAAGGTCGCGTTCGGCAGGCCGAACGCGGTGCTGCTCACCTGTCCGGCCGCCGGACTGCGCGCCGCGATCGAAATCAGCCGGTGCTGTACGGATGGCTCGTCGCTGACCGCCACGACTTCGACAATGCCCGTTGCGCCATTGGCGTGGATTTGCAGCGCGGTGCGATCCACTTTCGGCGCATTGATCCGCTCGCAGGCGAACAGGAATGCGTCCGTCGCCCCGGCGCCGGAGGCGAAGGCCAGCTTGAACGATGCCGTGTCGCTCTTTCCCGCCGCATCGGTGAAGGCGCGCGAAAAGCTCAGTACGTCTCCGGCCGACAGGCCGGCTTCGACATAGCGCGCGTGATCGGCTTTCGCATTCCCGGTGCCCAGCACCACGGCCGAAAACCCCTCATTGCCGCGCTTGTCGCGATAGGCACGATCGCGCGTGACGAAGACGTTGCCGTCCGCGATCGCTTTCGCCGCCGCCTGCGCGTTGCCCACCGCCAGCGGCTCGAGATAGGTGCCGTCTTCAAGGAAAACGCAGCAGTTTTCCGTTCCGAAAGGATGGATGCCGGCCGGTGCCACGACAAAGCCGAGCGAAACCAGCCGCGCCCGCGCCACGTCGAGGCTCGCGGTCGGCAGCACAAGATGGTCAAGCGGATAGGCACCTGGCGGATAAGCGTCTGGCGAATGAGGGCCTGCAGGCATCGTCTCGGTCATGCCGGCGCGGTGTGCATCATTCCGGACGTTGGTTCAAGAGCCTCGCCTGACGCCGCAAGGATTCATACGCTGATCGCGGGATCCCGTTACGCGGGCTCCGAAATACTTGCCGCTGCCGGAAACCAACCTACGTCATCCAAATGAGAAATATCATGTTCATAGCGGCCGCGGTCGTCGCGATAGCCGTTCTTGCCATGCTGGTCTGGAATGCGCCCAAGCGGCCGGGCGCCGATCTGACCGAACCGACCGCCTCTCAGACGGAGTAGGTAGCACGTTGCTCCCTGCTTCGGCCGATTTCTCTTCAGGTCGCCGCCACAACATCCGCAGAATACCGCAGTTCGCGCAGCGGTTTGACCTGGCTGGTCGTCTCGGCATAGAGCGGATGGGCCTTATAGGCGGCCAGAGCGGCATCATCCTCGAACTCGGCATAGACGACGACGTCGATTTCGTCCGAAAGCGGGTCGACCTTGGTGTTGAGCGTCACTTCGAAATGACGGGAATGGGGAATGTTGCCAAGCGCCAGCAAGCCCGTGCGTACGGCCCCAACATCCTCTTTGTGCCGCGCGCTGAAAAAAACGATATGCCGGATCAATCCAGCCTCCTCGATCGATATGCAAGCGTGTTTTGTGTGGGCAAAACGGTCGCGTCAACCGGCACGATGTCGCGCCGACAATGTGCGGGAAAGAAAGCTACACCAGGCTGGTGATGTAGCGCGCGATGCGCGTTATCTCCCTGACGGTGGTGTCGAGATAGCTGCCCTGATTGTAGAGCCCGTCCCAGATCAGGAAGAACGTGACGGCGCAGATGACGATAACATAACGCATGGCTAAAACTATCGCATGGCAGCGGCTGCAACCATAGTGATTCCGGCGTTGACTGGCGCCCTCCCCCGAAATCTTTCTGCTTGCCTTGCCGTCGTGAAGTCGACGAAAGGCCGGAGGCCGCCGCCTGGCCCAGCCAGTTCCCGCCTTGCCTCTTGAAGTTCGCATCGATGACGTGAAAGATTGGCGGCGGGGTTCACCGGAAAGTGCCGAAACTCTGCTCAAGGGGTGCGCTTTGGTTCAGGCCCGCCGTACCGAACGGCGAGCTACTCCGATCAGAGAGCGTCGAACCTGGCGAATGAACTGCGGGGTGCGGAAAATGGCGATTTTGCGCGCCGGCTCCGCAGAAGTCCGGGGGCGTGACATGGGTTACAAGGAATATACCGACATTGCGTCCGGCGACGCGGTCAGGCTGGACGAATTCAATTTCGCCGAAACCGTCAAAGGCCTGCCGGCCAAGGCGCGCATGGTATTGTCGGCGGCGATGAACCTGCCGCGTGGCTCGCTCAAGGTGAGGATGCCGGACGGTCGCGCCGTCCTGGTCGGCGGCAAGGCGCCGGGTCCGGACGCCGAACTGGTGCTCAAGAATTGGCGCTTGCCTGGTCGCGCGTTCACCAGCGGCACCATCGGCATCGCCGAATCCTACATGGACGGCGATTGGGACAGTCCCGATGTGACCAGTTTCCTGGAACTGTTCGTGGTCAATTCGGAAATCGGAGAGCGCATCGCCGGCGGCGCCAGTTGGCTGATCAACGCCGTCCAGCGTGTCCGCCACTGGCTCAACCAAAACACCCGCAGCGGTTCGAAGCGCAACATTTCGGCGCATTACGATCTCGGCAACGCCTTTTACAAGGAATGGCTGGATCCGAGCATGACCTATTCGTCGGCGCTCTATACGACTGGCGCCAACGATCTGGAGAGCGCGCAAGCCGCCAAATATCGCGCGCTGGCCAAGGACACGGACATCGGCGCGAAAGACCATGTTCTGGAAATCGGTTGCGGCTGGGGCGGCTTTGCCGAATTCGCCGCGCGCGAGATCGGCTGCCGCGTCACCGGCTTGACCATCAGCCGCGAGCAGCATGATTTCGCCAGAGCGCGCGTCCAGAAGGCCGGTCTCGCCGACAAGGTCGACATCAAGCTGCAGGACTACCGCGACGAAACCGGATCCTACGACCGCATCGCCTCGATCGAGATGTTCGAGGCGGTCGGCGAAAAATACTGGCCGGTGTTTTTCGGCAAGATGAAGGATTGCCTGCGGCCTGGCGGCACCGCAGGCCTGCAGATCATCACCATCAACGAGAAAGCCTACGACACCTATCGCGCCCGGCCGGATTTCATCCAGCGCTACGTCTTCCCGGGCGGCATGCTGCCGACGCCGTCGATCCTAAAGACGCTCGGCAAAGACCATGGCCTTGCTCATCTGCGGGAGCGCATATTCCCGGACGACTATGCCCGCACGCTCGCCGAATGGCGCCAGCGCTTCTGGGCGTCATGGGAAAAGATCGTCCCGCTCGGTTTCGATGACCGCTTCAAGAAGCTCTGGGAGTTTTACCTGCACTATTGCGAGGCTGGATTTCGCGCCAGCTACATCGATGTCCGCCAGGTGGTTTACAGGGCCTAGGCCGGCGACGTCATCGCAATCACTGTCTCTTTGAATCTGTTGGCATCTTTGGGCCGTCGCATCATTGGGCGATTGCCGTGAAAAAGTCCGATCCCGACGCAAGATGCGGCGCAAGAATCGGAATCACATCATGCGCAAACGGACAATCCTCCTCATTGCCATTGTTGTCGCTGCGGGCGGCATCTGGCTCAACAACAGCCCGCTGCTGTCGAGCCGTCCGGCCGGCACCCCGGCCGTGCTTGCGCATCGTGGCTTGGCCCAAGATTTCGACCGCAAGGATCTCGGCTCCGACACCTGCACGGCCGAACGCATGCTGCCGCCACGCCATCCTTTCCTTGAAAACACGATCCCCTCGATGGAAGCCGCCTTCGCGCTTGGCGCGGACGCGCTCGAACTCGACGTCCACCCGACCACGGACGGCAAGTTCGCGGTCTTCCACGACTGGACGCTGGACTGCCGCACCGAAGGCAAGGGAGAAACGCGCACCCATGCCATGTCCGAATTGAGGATGCTCGATGTGGGCTTTGGCTACACGGCGGATGGTGGCAAGACCTTCCCGTTCCGCGGCAAGGGGATCGGCATGATGCCGTCACTGGACGAGGTCCTGCAGCGCTTCCCGAACCGCCGTTTCAACATCAACATCAAGAGCAACGACCCGGGGGAAGGCGAGGCATTGGCCGCCTGGCTCGCCACGCTGGCGCCAGCCGAGCGTGCCAGCCTGACAGTCTATGGCGGCGATAGGCCGGTCGCGGCGGTCAAGGCGGCGCTGCCGGACATGCACACGCTGAGCCGTGCGTCGCTGACCCGATGCATCCTGCGCTATGCAGCGCTCGGCTGGAGCGGCTACGTTCCGGAAGCGTGCCGGCGAGACACCTTGCTCATCCCGATCAACGTCGCCCAATGGCTCTGGGGCTGGCCTGACCGTTTTCTGGACCGGATGGACAGCGTCGACACCCGCATCTACCTGCTCGGCCCCTATGCCGGCGGCGGCTTTTCACAAGGGCTCGACGATCCCCAACTGATCGACCAGTTGCCTGACGGCTATTCCGGCGGCATTTCCACGGATGCGCTGGACCTTGTCATGCCCGTGATCAAGCGGCGTTTTGGCCCACCTGCGTGAAGGCGACGAAGACCGCGCTTCGGTTAGAATTGGCATGATTTCGAATCGACGCGCAAACCTCGCTTTCGCAAAAAGCTGACTTTCAAAGCGTGATGCGGCACTTGGCAAACGTCAGCTCTTGTCGTCATCGCCCTGGGTGATCAGCCGCGCGCTGCGCTGACCTGTCACGTAGATCCATAGCCAGCTCAGCGAAACCGCAAGCCGGTTCCGGAAGCCGATCAGGAAGTAGATGTGCGCGAGACCCCATAGCCACCAGGCCGGCCAGCCGGTGAGCTTGATCCAGCCGAAATCGATCGCGGCGGCGCGCTTGCCGATCGTCGCCAGATCGCCGTCATGCTTGTAGCGGAAGGGACGCGGGGTTGCGTCGCCGGCAAGCCGGGCCTTGATCGTCGCTGCGACATGCCAACCCTGCTGTTTGGCGGCGGGTGCTACGCCGGGCACCATCCGGCCATCGGGCCGCAGGGCGTGCGCAGCGTCACCGATGACGAAAATCTCCGGGCTCCCCGGCACGGTCAGGTCGGACTCGACCAGCACCCTGCCCGCGCGATCCGCTGCCGCCCCCAGCCATTCGGCGGCCGGCGAAGCGGCGACCCCCGCCGCCCACAGGATTGTCCTGGCCGGCAGGTGCGTTTCGCCGAAGACGACGCCCTCGGCATCGCAGCGTGTAACGGGCCGGCCGAGTTCGACCGTGACGCCAAGCCGCTCGAGCGCCTTCTTGGCATAGCCGGAGAGTTTCGGCGCGAAATTGGGAAGGATGCGGTCGCCGGCCTCGATCAGCACCACGCGCGTCTGTCGCGTATCGATGTTGCGGAACTCGCCGCGCAGCGTGTCGTGCGCCAGTTCGACAATGGTGCCGGCCAGTTCCACGCCGGTCGGTCCGCCGCCGACGATCGCCAGCGTCAGCAGCGCCTGGCGCTTGGCGGGATCGGTCTCCCGCTCGGCTTGCTCGAAGGCGAGCAGGATGCGCCGTCGAATGGTGGTGGCATCCTCCAGCGTCTTCAGCCCCGGCGCGAAAGGCTCCCATTCGTCATGGCCGAAATAGGCGTGGCGGGCGCCGGTGGCCAGCAGGAGCGTGTCGTAAGCGACTGCATCGCCATCATCGAGCAGCACGCGTTTGCCGGCGCGGTCGACGCCGCGGACGGTGGCGAGCAGCGTCGCCACGTCCTTGCGCTTGCGCAGGAGATGGCGGATCGGCCAGGCGACTTCCGAGGTGGCGAGCGCCGTGGTCGCCACCTGGTAGAGCAGCGGCTGGAAGAGATGGTGGTTGCGCTTGTCGATCATGGTGATGCGCACTGGCGCACCGGCAAGCGCGCGGGTGAATTCGAGACCCCCAAACCCCGCCCCGACGACGACGACATGTTGGCTGGGTCCGTTCATCTCACTCACTCCGGGAGATCAGGCTGAAGAGCAATTTCGCCAGGGCTGGTATAGGTATTTTTGTGCACTGCAACAACATCCGACTTTGCCGACTGCCCGGCCTAAGATGTCGCGTATGTACATGCCCTATCCTGCCGCCGCGTATAATTTCATCGAAACCAACGACAGGAGTGGAACTTGGATAGCGATCATGACGACGACGGTCTGGGACAATATTCCTCGCCGCCTTGCTTCATGCACGAGCTCGACCCGGAATTCCGGGCGTCGCTATCCGACTGGTCCGACGTGAAACGATGGCGCAAGGCCGAGCGCGAGCGGCTGATTGCGGCCCGCCTTGCTGTCCCGGCTGACGCGCGAACGGCAATGTCGCAGCGCATCGCCGAAAGCCTCGACGCGGTGATCGGCGACATCGCCGGCCGCATGGTCAGCCTCTACTGGCCGTTCCGCGGCGAGCCGGATTTGCGCCCTTGGATGGCTTCCACCAATGCGCGCGGCGGCCGCACCGCACTGCCTGTTGTGGTCGAGAAAGGCCGGCCGCTAATCTTCCGCGCCTACGCACCGGGCGATCGACTCGAGAAGGGCGTCTGGAATATTCCGATTCCAGCTGAAGGCGATCCGGTGCTGCCCGACATCGTCATTTCGCCGATCGTCGGCATCGACCCGGGACAGTATCGCCTGGGCTATGGCGGCGGCTTCTTCGACCGCACGCTGGCGGCGATGCCGTTCAAGCCTTTGGTCATCGGTGTCGGCTACGAACTGCAGCGCATCGCCACCATCTACCCGCAGCCGCATGACATCCCGATGGACCGGGTGGTGACGGAGGTGTTCAAGGCCTAGGCAAGTTCCGGCTTCATCCCCACGGCCGTGCGGTCGACGATCTCGCGCAAGGCGAAGGACGAATTGATCTTCGTCACATGCGGCATTGCCGACAGCCACTCCTTGTGGATGCGCTCATAGTCGACGAGGTCCTTTGCCGCGATGCGCAGGATGTAGTCGTATTCACCAGACATCAGGTGGCAGGACAGGACATTCGGGCAGCGCTTTATCGCTGCCTCGAAATCCGACAGAGTCTTCTCGAATTGCCCCGACAGCGATATATGCACGATCGCCGTCATCTGGTGGCCGAGGGCCGCGTTGGAAAGCCGGGCATGGTAGCCGCGGATGGTTCCGGATTTCTCCAGATTGTCCAGCCGCCGCGAGCAGGCCGACTGCGACAGGCCGACCTTCTCGGCAAGCGCCGCATTGGGTATCCGCCCATCCTTCTGCAATGTTTCGAGAATAGCGATATCGATCCTGTCGAGCGGCATTTTTCGGGATTCCTGCGACAATCCGGCTGTTTTGCGCAACGATTATCGAGCCACAGGCTTTAGCGCAAGCGTATTCGCAAACACTTACGGGGCGATTCGTGGTTCACTGTCTCTAAACAGGGAACGTGCCCGGAAGGGCCGGATCAGGAGAAGAAAATGCGCGTCGGCTGCCCCCGGGAAATCAAGAATCATGAGTACCGTGTCGGCCTGACGCCAGGCTCGGTCCGCGAATATGTCGCGCACGGCCACGAAGTGCTGGTCGAGACCGGAGCCGGCGCCGGCATCGGCGCCGACGACAACGCTTATCGCGCCGCCGGCGCCACCATCGCCAAGACGGCCGCCGACGTGTTCGCCAAGTCCGACATGATCGTCAAAGTCAAGGAGCCGCAGCCCGAGGAATGGGTCCAGCTCCGCGACGGCCAGATCCTCTACACCTATCTCCACCTCGCTCCGGATCCGGAGCAGACCAAGGGTCTGCTGGCCTCCGGAGTGACGGCTATCGCCTACGAGACGGTCACCGACGACCGCGGCGGCCTGCCGCTGTTGGCGCCGATGTCGGAAGTCGCCGGCCGCCTGTCGATCCAGGCCGGCGCCACCGCGCTGCAGAAGGCCAATGGCGGCCGCGGCGTGCTGCTCGGCGGCGTGCCCGGCGTGCTGCCCGGCAAGGTCACGGTGCTTGGCGGCGGCGTCGTCGGCCTGCATGCCGCCCGGATGGCGGCCGGCCTTGGGGCCGACGTCACCGTCATCGACCGCTCGATCCCGCGCCTGCGCCAGCTCGACGATATCTTCGGCGGCCGCGTCCACACCCGCTACTCGACTGTCGAGGCGCTGGAAGAGGAATGTTTTTCAGCCGACATCGTCGTCGGTGCCGTGCTGATCCCGGGTGCCGCCGCGCCGAAGCTCGTTACGCGCGAAATGCTGTCGGGCATGAAGAAAGGCGCCGTGCTGGTCGACGTCGCCATCGACCAGGGCGGCTGCTTCGAGACCTCGCACGCCACAACTCATGCCGCGCCGACCTATGAGGTCGACGGCGTCATCCACTATTGCGTCGCCAATATGCCGGGCGCGGTGCCGGTCACTTCGGCCCATGCGCTCAACAATGCTACACTGCATTACGGCCTGCAGCTCGCCGACAAGGGCCTAAAGGCGCTGGTCGACGATCATCATCTGCGCAACGGCCTCAATGTCCACAAGGGCAAGATCACCAACCGCGCGGTGGCCGAAGCACTCGGCTATGAACTGGTCGAGCCGAAGGCCGTTCTCGCCGCCTGAACCCGCCGCCGATTCTTCTCACGACAGAGCCGCCGACACCCTCGGCGGCTCACTTTTTTCCACAAGGCAATTTCACGGCTTACGGTCGGCTGAACGGCTTTGCGCGTTTTGCGTGCAATATGCCTTTTCTGTGGCTTTTTTGTTACAGCCTCCGCCATGGGCCGATGCTAGGAGGTTATCGGGTTTTAAAAGGTAGGGGCTAATGACCAGCAAAAGATTCGCAAAATCTCTTCTTCTTGGCGCAGTTTCCGTTCTGGCGCTCGGATCGGCTTCCCATGCCGCCGACGCGGTTGTGCCGGTCGTCGAGACATCGGGCTTCAACTGGAGCGGCATCTATGTCGGCTTTGGCGTTGGCGCCGGCGCCAATGTCCACGAACTCAGCGGTGATCTCCTTCCTGGCTTCTCGCTGAATGGCATTGGTGGTGAAGGCGTTTACGGTGAATTGACCGTTGGATACGACTACATGGTGTCGCCGCGCTTCCTGATCGGCGGACTTCTGGACGCCCATGTCGGCAACATTGAAACCACGCTCGACGTTGCTGGATTGGATGCTTCGGTCCAGGAGACCTACGGCTTCGACGCTGGTTTGCGGGCTGGCTATCTCTTGACGCCAAACACCTTGGGCTATGTGCTCGGCGGCTATTCCTGGCAGAAATACAAACTCGATACGAACGCAGGTTTTGATTTCGATTGGGACCAGAGCGGCTACTTCGTCGGCGCTGGCGTTGAAACGGCCGTCAACAGCAATTGGACCATCAAAACCGAATATCGCTACACCCGCTTCGGCACCAAGGATGATCTTCTTGCCGATCTCGGTGCGCCGGATGGCACCCTCGAGCTCGACACGTCGCGGCATACGTTCCAGGTTGCGGCCAACTATCGCTTTGGCGCCCAGAATGGCGGCGTCGCCTCCTTTGAAGCCCCTGCCTACAACTGGACAGGCTTCTACGTCGGCGGTGCCGCCGGTGCGGGTGCGTCCGTGCATCAGATCGACGTTCCCCCGGCTGGCCTCGAGTTCAACGGGCTCGGCGGCGAAGGCGTGTTCGGCGAATTGAACGTCGGCTATGACCATGATTTTGGCAGCTGGGTGGCAGGCGTCATGGTTGATGCTCGCTACTCCGGCATGACTTCAGAGCTGAAGTTCCCGGGCGGGTCCATTAATCTGGATACTGATTACGGTTTCGATGTGCTTGGCCGTGTCGGTATGAAGGTCAACGAATCAACCCTCGCCTATGTGCTCGGCGGTTACAGCTGGCAGCATTTCGATCTGGACGCGCCCGCACCTCTCAATGCCGATTGGGGTTCCAGCGGCTTCTCTGTGGGTGGTGGTCTCGAAACGGCCATGTCCAGCAACGTGACCGTCGGCCTCGAATATCGTTATTCGCAGTTCTCCGAGAAGGATTTCTCGTCGGAGTTTCCGATCCCTGATGACTTCGTGACCTCCACGCCTTCGTTCCACACCGTCCGCATCGGTGCGAAGTACAAGTTCAACTAGAACCGTCCAGACAACAGTCAAAGCCCGTCGGTCATTCCGGCGGGCTTTTTCTTTGGGCGGAAGAAATCCGCGGGACAATGCAGGCAACAAAAAAGCGGAGCCAAAGCCCCGCTTCCTCTGATATCGAGACTTCCCGCCGGTTCATCCGCGGTCGGCAAATCGATCGACGATCAATCCGTAACGCAACATTGCGACAAGCGTACGACAGCTGCGATGAATGCCGCCCGGATCGTCACGCGCGCTCGATCCGGCACTGGTAGCAGTTGTTGCGCGCGGAGCGGACATGCACATAGGCGATGTCGTCGCGCTCGAACAAGGTCTCGGCCCGCGCCGCTATAGCGCCCGTCGGAATGACGCCGCCGCTGCCATAAACGATGCGGTCGTCCTTGTCGTAGCCGCGCACGATATAGTCGGTGCTTTCGAGCATCTGGGGAAGCGCCTCGGCTTCGGCAGCGCGCTCGCATTCCTCGGCGTGCAGAAAGATCGGCCCGGTCTCGGCATAGGGCTGCAATTCCGGGAATGGCCGGTAGGCCAAGATGAGATAGGTTTCTCCAGCGGCCACGTTCTTCAGGCAGTGGCGGCAAGGCACGCCGTCGCCGTCGGATATTTTCCGCTCTGGTATCAGGCCATAGGCGTCCGGCGCGCCGCGCTGCAAAGCTCTGACATCTTCCGTGGGCAAGGCTTTGAACTGGATGGTCATGGCGAAATCTCCGGTGTCGTCGACCGGACAATTACGCCGCTGCACCGACGCCTCCCACCCGATTCCTGCCAATTTGGATCAGTCCATCAAGGCGTCGAGGCCTCGCACCAGCCCGGTGACCTCCTGCACCCGCCGGATGGCGAGCAGCGTACCCGCCACGTAAGGAGCGGCGGACGACCCGGCGTCGTGGCGAATGGTCAGCCGCTCGTCGGGCAGGCCGAACAGCGCCTCGCAGGACAGGATGTAGGAAGGCAGCCGAAGCGCATGCACCTGAACCCCCTCACCCGTGCCGACCGCCGCACCGCGCGTTCCCGGTACACCGGAGACCTCCGAGACCGGCCGCGCGGTCGAAGCCTTGCGGACGTCGGCCAGAGCTTCGGCAAGCTCGCGCGCCGTGCCGGATGGTGCGTCGGGCTTCTTGGCGCTGGCATAGTCGATAACCTCGACATCCGGCACGTATTTCGCCGCCATCAGGGCAAAGCGCTTCATCAGCGTGGCGGTGATCGAAAAATTGCCGGCCGCAACGACGCCGACGCGATTGGCGCGTGCTGCAGCGTCGATCTCGGCAAAATCGGCAGCACCCAGCCCCGACGTGCCGATCACGACGTGCCGTCCCCTTTCGATAGCCAGCAGCGCATGGTCCTTCACCACGTGCGGCTTGGTGTAGTCGACCAGCACGTCCGACGGCACCTCCAGCGCCTCGGCCAGCGAGGCGGAAACGGTAACACCATTGGCCGGTAAGCCCACCAGCAGGCCGGAATCCTGACCAGCGCCGCTGCGTGACACAGCCCCGGCCAGCGTCATGTCGCCCTGCGCCCCGACCGCTGGAACCAGCGCCTTGCCGACCCAGCCAGTCGCACCGGCCATCACCACCCGTATTGCCATCGTTTGATCCTCCAATCACCATTAGAACATCATACGTCCGTTTGGACGCGTGAAGAATGCTCTTAGGGTTTGACGCTACGCATCGGGCGGCCGATGCGGTAGGTCTTGAGCGACCAGCGATAGGGAAAGAGCCCGGCTCATTCAAGCCGGGCTCCGTTTGGCGTGTTGATCCAGACCGCCGCACAAACGGTCAGATCACAAGAATTTTGAACAGTCTTACCGGATGAAGTCGTCGAAGCGGCGCAGCGTCACCCGGCGATTGCGCCAATTCTCGTTCTGCGTCTGCACCAGCAGGAACTCCTCGCCGTAGCCGACGGTTTCCAGCGCATGACGCGGCACGCCAAATTCGCGCACGAGGGTGCGCTTCAGCGAGGCGGCGCGCTGTTCCGACAGGATCTGGTTCGACTGGAAGGAGCCGACCGCGTCGGTATGGCCTTCGATCAGCACGCGTGCCCCGGGGTCGCGCCGCAGGATGCGCTGAAGCGCATCGGCGATGTTTTCGATCTTGTCGTATTGCGAGCTGGAAATCGCCGCTGAGCCGAAGGCGAAATTGATCGACTGGATATCGATCGAGCGGGCCATGCGCCGCAGGTCCGGCCGCCTCTTGAATTCGCGAATGGTGACGCGCTGATTGGGGCGCAGCTTCACCCGAGGCGCCGCCTCGAGCTGGCGCTCGATCGTCGCGGCCGACGGCGTGGTCGCCTGGGCGGCGGCTAGCGTCGGCATGGCGAGTGCCGCAATAACCGCAGCGGCAAATGTGCGTCGGGTCAGCATGTCTTTTCTCCTTCGGGGCCTCGGCCCATTGATGGTGCCGGCAAGATGGCAAAGACAAGCTGAAGCTTTGATGAACGAAAGGTTCAGCTTTCGGGGAAAATCACGGTCGCATGACGCTGGCCGCGCGCTCGGCGAAAGCCATTGGATGCACGATCTCCTTCTTTTGCGCCACCGGCTCAAAGCCGAGTTTCTGGTAGAGCGGCAATGCCGCCGGATGATCAAGCGTGCAGGTCTGCACCGTCACCCGCCTTGGGCCGTGCGACCAGGCGGCGGCGATCGCCGCACCCAGGAACCAGCGACCGATGCCTTGCCCGGTCGCGTGCTCCATCATACCGAAATAGGCGAGTTCCACTTCCTCCGGCAGATGCGGCTTGAGGTCGAAGAAGCCGGCCGGCGCGCCATCGAGATACAGCACCCTGATGTCGCGGTCCTCGCGGTGGACGCCCGCAGAAAGCTCCTCGTCGCTCAGCCTCAGCACGTTGACCCAGTGCCATTTGCGGCCTACCCGATCCATCAGGTAGCGGTAGAAATGCAGCGGAATGTCCTTGGTCTTCAGCAGCGCGATCTGCCGGTTGTAGGGCACCGGCGGTGAATAGGCCGGCGGCACATGCATTTCGAGAAACGTCACCGTGACCTCGATGTCTTCCAGCGCTCCGTTCTCCATCACCGTCAGTCCTTGCCCGTCACGACGGGCGTATCGGAAAGCCCACCCCATTCCGTCCATGAGCCGTCGTAGAGCTTGTTGTCAGTATGGCCAAGCGTCTCGAGCGCCAGCGTGATCGCGGCCGCCGTAATGCCTGAACCGCACGAGGTGACAACCGGCTTCGACAGGTCGATGCCAGCGTCCTCGATCATTTTGCGCAAGCGGTCCTTCGACAACAGTTCGCCGTTTTCAGCAAGCACCGAGGACGGCACATTATGCGCGCCAGGCATATGGCCTGAGCGAATGCCCGCGCGAGGTTCCGGCTCGGTACCGGCAAAACGGCCGGCAGACCGGGCGTCGGCGACCTGGCTTTCCCTCGTCCCGACGATCCGGCGCATGTCGGCAAGGCTGGCGACGCGAGTAGCGTCGAAGTCGGCATGAAAAACGCAAGGCGCCATCTTGGTCGGCTCCGCCGTCACCGGCCGTCCCGCCGCTTTCCAGCGATCGAAGCCGCCATCCAGTATATAGACCTGGAACACGCCCATGACACGAAACATCCACCAAGCGCGCGGGGCCGAGAAGAAGCCCGGACCATCATAGACGACGATGGTGTCATCGGCCGAGATACCCATGGCGCCGACATACTGGGCGAAATGCTGCGGCGACGGCAGCGTGTGCGGCAGGGGGGAATCGGGATCCGAGATCGCATCCTGATCGAGGAACCGCGCACCCGGAATGTGCGCCGCGTCATACTCGGCGCGCGCGTCGCGCTTTTGCGCCGGCAGATACCAGGACGCGTCGATGATCGTCAGGCCCGGCTCGCCAAGGCGCGCCTGCAGCCAATCCGCATCGACGGTGAAAGGGCTGTCTTCGGCCATTCTTCTTCTCCTGCCCGCCTCTTGGCGGCGTACTATCTATCAGATCGTCGGCATCGGTCCAAAGCGGATACGGAACCGCCGGTTCTCGCGGCCCTTCTTCTCGATCTTGCCGATATGGATCTCGCCGACTTCGCCGGTGCTCTTCACATGGGTGCCGCCGCACGGCTGGCTGTCGATCGAGGCATTCTCGCCGATGCAGACCAGACGGATCTTGCCGGTGCCCACGGGCGGCCGCACATTCTTTGATTTCACCAGTCCCGGATTGGCCGCCAGTTCCTCGTCTGATATCAGCCGGGTGAAGATCGGGTGGTCGGCCCGTACCAGTTCCATCAGCCTGGCCGTCACGTCTTCCTTGGTGAAGCCGGCATCCGGTATGTCGAAGTCTACCCGGCTGTCGTCCTCGGAGACCGCAGCGCCGGTGATCGGGAACGGGCAGACGACGGTGAGCAGATGGCAGGCTGCGTGCATGCGCATCAGAAAGTGCCGCCGCTCCCAATCGATGGCGAGCTTTACCGGCTCGCCGACCTCAAGCACTGTGTGCTCGGGCGCCGGCACATGGATGATCTCGTCCTTGGTCTCGCCGGTGATGGTGGCAGCAATCGCAATCCGGCTGCCGTCGGCGCGTTCGAGGGTGCCGGTATCGCCCGGCTGTCCACCCGACGTGGCATAAAAAATCGTCCGGTCCAGGATGACGCCGCCACGATCGTTGACGGCGACAACCAGGGCGTCAGCCGTCCTGAGATAGGCGTCGTCGCGAAACAGCGCTTCCGTATTGTGCGCCATCACGCGACCTTTTCAAACGGCACCGGGATTGTGCTGCGTTGTTCCATCCAGCTTGGCACCGGCAGCTTCTTTTGGCGCAGGAATTCCGGGTTGAACAGTTTCGACTGATAGCGTGTGCCGTAGTCGCAAAGCACGGTCACGATGGTGTGGCCGGGACCCAGTTCACGCGCCAGCCGAATCGCGCCGGCAATGTTGATGCCGGTCGAGCCGCCGACGCACAGCCCTTCCTCCTGGATCAAGTCGAAGATGATCGGCAGCGCCTCCTCGTCCGGAATCTGGAAGGAGAAATCCGGCGTGAATCCCTCCAGATTGGCGGTGATCCGCCCCTGCCCGATGCCTTCGGTGATCGAGCTGCCCTCGGATTTCAGCTCACCGCTGGTGTAGAAACTGTAGAGCGCCGCACCCAGCGGATCGGCGAGCGCGATCTTGACGGTCCTGCTCCTGGCCTTCAGCCCGAAGGCGACGCCGGCCAGCGTTCCGCCGGAGCCGACCGCCGAGACGAAACCGTCGATCTTGCCGCCGGTCTGGGCCCAGATTTCTTCCGCCGTGGTGCGGATATGGCCGTCACGGTTGGCGACATTGTCGAACTGATTGGCCCAGATCGCGCCGTTCGGTTCGGACCGCGCCATCTGCTCGGCCAGGCGGCCCGACAGTTTCACATAGTTGTTGGGGTTCTTGTAGGGTACCGCCGGAACCTCGATCAGCTCGGCTCCGAGCAATTTGATCGTGTCCTTCTTCTCCTGGCTCTGCGTATCGGGGATGACGATCACGGTGCGGTAGCCGAGCGCCTTAGCGACCAGTGTCAATCCGATGCCGGTGTTGCCGGCCGTCCCCTCTACGATGACGCCGCCCGGCCTCAAGAGCCCGCGCTGCTCGGCGTCGCGGATGATGAACAGCCCGGCGCGATCCTTGACCGACTGGCCCGGATTCATGAATTCGGCCTTGCCCAGGATCTCGCAGCCGGTTTCTTCCGAGGCTTTGTTGAGGCGGATCAGGGGCGTGTTGCCGATCACGTCGATCACAGAACGGGGCATGGAGATTCCTTTATGCGTGCGGCGAACCCTAGAAACCCGAAGCTTCGGTTTCAAGGCAAGAATTTGTCTGGTCCAGCGGCATTTCTGGGATTGCAATTCCCGAAACAGATGTCGCGTTCCGGCATTCATTTGGATGCTTGCGCTGAAAACTACTCTTTTCATTCGATTTCTTCATCGGTAGAGCACAGCTAAGAAAAAGTCGCAGGGCACAGCATGACACTCTATCGGGCCAACCCGAAGCACGGCGTCGCCTGGATCACGGGCGGCAGCAGCGGCATCGGCCGTTCACTGGCCAAGGATCTTGCGGCTCAAGGCTATGCCGTCGCGGTGACGGCACTCGACGACGATCCGATCGACTCGCTTATCGTCGAAACGGCGCAGATGCCTGGCCATGTCTCGGGCTATCCTTGCGACGTCACCGACGAGAAGCGCATGGCAAAGACGGTCGCGGCGATCGAGAAGGATCTCGGCCCGATCGTCTTGGCTGTCTTCAATGCCGGCAACTATATTGCGACCGCCGGCGAGGACCTTACCGTCCGCGGGTTTCGCCAGTCCTTCGATGTCAATTATTTCGGCGTCATCAACGGCTTGGTGCCGGTCGTTGAACGCATGCGCATCCGAGCGCGTGGCCATATCGTCCTGGTCGGTTCGGTGACCGCCTATTTCGGCTGGCCGACCACGGCCGCCTATGGCGGCACCAAGGCGGCGATCAACATACTGGCGGAATCGCTGAAATACGATTTCGACAAGATGAACGTCCGCATCCAGGTGATGAACCCGGGCTTCGTCGACACGCCGCTGACCGAGAAGAATTTACTTCCGATGCCTGGGCTGATGCCCGTCAATCGTGCCTCGCGCCGCATGGCGCGCGGCATCAAATCCGGCGGCTTCGAAGTCACCTTCCCGCGCCGCTTGAGTTGGGGCCTGAAGCTGCTCAGAATCCTGCCGAGACCGTTCTGCCGGTGGGTCATCAGCACCGTGACCCGCTGGAAGGCACGTCCGCTGAATTTCGACCGCAAGCCGCCGAGCGAATAGAGCCGTTCGTCAAACGTTGGCGATGCCGTCGCCGGCGGAGGGCCCGTTGCGTGTTTGCAGTTGCGGCCATAGGTTGAGGACTGTTGCGTGGAGTTTGCGATGGGGCGACGGATCGTGCTTGCGGTACTGGGTCTCGCCCTCATTCTTATCCTGGCCTTCGTGCTTGGCCCGCGCGTTCAAGCCGATACGACGATCCGTTTCGATCCTTCCGTGATCGGCGATGACCCGCAAGCCTATCTGGCCCGCAGGGAGGCTGCCGTACCCGGCATCCACGACGGGCTGGAGAAGGAAATCATCTGGGCCAATCCGATGATCCATGCCAGGACGCCGCTCGCGATCGTCTATATCCACGGCTTTTCGGCGTCGAAGGGTGAGGTTCGTCCGCTGCCCGACGAAGTGGCCGACCAACTCGACGCCAATCTCTTCTACACCCGCCTCACCGGCCACGGACAGGACGGTGCCGCGATGGCGCAAGGCAGCGTCAACGCCTGGATCAACGATTATGAAGAAGCGCTCGCCATCGGCCGGGCGATCGGCGACAAGGTGATCGTCATCGCCACCTCTACCGGCGGCTCACTGGCGACATGGGCCGCGACGCAGCCGGGCGGGTCGAACGGGGTGGCGGCAATCGCGTTCATCTCGCCGAATTTCGGCGTCAAGGCTTCCGGCGCCGAACTCCTGACCATGCCTTGGGGCCGAGGGATCGCCGAGTTGGTCTCTGGCAAGGAGCGCAGCTTCGTGCCGCGCAATGCGCTGCACGAGAAATTCTGGACCTACCGCTATCCGATCGCGGCGACGCTGCCGATGGTAGCACTAACCGAGCTTGCCTATGGCGCCCCGGTGGAGAAGGCGAGCATCCCTGCCCTGTTCATCTTTTCGGATTCGGACAAGATCGTGCGGCCGGACCGCACCCGCGAAATCGCCGGACGCTGGGGCGCCGCGCACGAACTGGTGCCGGTCGACGATACCGGCGATCGGGACAACCACGTCATTGCCGGCGACGCGCTGTCGCCAGCGACCACCGCTTTCCTCGCGCAGCGGATCGTGGTGTGGGTCAGGGCGCTCACGGAATAGCAGGCGCGTGCCATGAAATGAAAAGGGCGACCGAAGCACCGCTTCGATCGCCCTGCCCTATGTCAGCCTCGGGCCAAGCTTAACAGGCTCGGCCGGACGCAGCTGTCTGATTACGCAGCCCGTGCCGCGGGCCGCTTACCGCCGAAGCGGCGCTTGTTGTTGCCCTTGAAGGGCTTTGCGCCTTCCGGCTTGCGCTCGCCGGCAAAGGCCGGCTTGTCGCCAAAACGCTTTTTGCCGTTGTTCTGGCCGCCGGGCCGCCTGCCGTCGCGACGGCCATTGCGGTCGTTGCGATCATTGGCTGGCTCGAAGCGTTCGTTCTTTTCGGCGGGATTGCGCTGCGGATCGGGGCTTCCGAGATGATCGGCGACGATCGGCAGCTTGGTGCGGATGATACGCTCGACCTGGCGCAGCTTGCTGTTTTCCGAGGGATCGCAAAGCGTGATGGCGATGCCGTCCATGCCGTTACGGCCGGTACGGCCGATCCGGTGGACATAGCTCTCCGCCTCGTCCGGCAGGTCGAAATTCACCACATGGCTGATGCCGGGCACGTCGATGCCGCGCGCAGCAATATCGGTCGCCACAAGAATACGCACCGAACCCTCGCGGAAATCGTTCAGCGCCTTCTGGCGGGCGTTCTGCGACTTGTTGCCGTGGATGACGGCGGCCTTGAAGCCGTCGCGCTCGAGGTCCTTGGTCACCCGGTCGGCGCCATGCTTGGTGCGCGAAAAGATGATGACGGACTTCATCGCCTCGTCGGCGAGCATCGTCGACAGCACCTGGCGCTTCTGCTTGGTGCGGGCAAACACGACGCCCTGCACGATCTCGGCCGCCGCGGTGCTGTGGGGCGCCACTTCGACGCGAATCGGATTCTTCAACAGGCCTTTCGCCAGTTCAGCGATTTCGGCCGGCATGGTCGCCGAGAACAGCACCGTCTGACGGTCCGGCGCGGTCGCCCTGGCGATACGCTTGACGTCGTTGATGAAGCCCATGTCGAGCATGCGGTCGCCTTCGTCCAGCACCAGCCATTTGGTGTCGGCAAGCACGAGATCGCCCTCACGCACCAGATCGGTCAGCCGGCCGGGCGTGGCGATAAGGATGTCGACGCCGGGAGCGATCTTTTTTACCTGGCTAAAGCGCGAGACGCCGCCAAGCACCAGTGCTGTCGAGACATGCGCGCCCTTGGCGAGCAGCTTGATCATCTCTTCGATCTGCACGGCGAGTTCTCGCGTCGGCGCCAGGATCAGCGCACGAGCGGTCTTCGGCCGGCGCTTGGTGCCAAGCGCGATGATCTTCGACAGGATCGGCAGCGCGAACGCCGCGGTCTTGCCGGAACCGGTCTGGGCGATGCCGAAAATGTCACGGCCTTCGAGCTGCGGCGGGATCGCCTGGGCCTGGATCGGCTTCGGATCGGTGAAGCCGGCGGCATTGGTGGCCTTGAGCAGCGCGCCCGTAATTCCAAGTGCTGCGAAACCGGAGAGTTCCCCGGCGTCTGTACCGGGCAAAGTGTTTTCGTTGATCAAAATATTCTTCTTTCACGCGGCTCCTGGCCGCAAACATCGATGGCGGCAGGGCGCAACCTGCCGTCGAAAAAACTGTCATGAAACGACAAGGCGGCGGACGTTGTCGTCCGCACGGCTGCGCTGTCGTGCCCGCAGGCATCATGCCACGGGGCTTTTTCGCCGCCTTGCCGATATGTCGGAAAGAGGGAAAACAGACGCAACCGGTCTCATTCATCGAGAAGGCCGGATACTCCCGGCCCAAGCGCCTATGTCGCCGCATATGGCGCAGTTCGCTACGGAATGCAAGAGGCCTCATGTTGCAGCGCAGCGAAAAGCCGTGGCGAAGCGGCGCTTGCGCTCCCCTGCCGGCATGATTACCACAAGTCAGCTTTCCGTTTTGGGGATCGACCGATGAAGGACGTGCTGAAAGAACTCGAGCGCCGCCGCGACATGGCGCGCATGGGCGGCGGCCAGGCCCGCATCGACGCCCAGCACAAGAAAGGCAAGCTCACCGCACGCGAACGCATCGACGTCTTTCTCGACGAGGGCTCATTCGAGGAGTTCGACATGTATGTCGAACACCGCTCGACCGATTTCGGCATGGAGAAGACCAAGATCGCCGGCGACGGCGTCGTCACCGGCTGGGGCACCGTCAACGGCCGGCCGGTCTATGTCTTCGCCAAGGATTTTACCGTGTTCGGCGGCTCGCTTTCCGAAGCGCATGCCGAAAAAGTGGTCAAGGTGCAGGAGATGGCGTTGCGCAACCGCGCGCCGATCATCGGCCTCTACGACGCCGGCGGCGCCCGCATCCAGGAAGGCGTGGCAGCACTTGGCGGCTATGCCGAGATTTTCCAGCGCAATGTGCTCGCCTCCGGCGTCATCCCGCAGATTTCACTGATCATGGGTCCTTGCGCCGGCGGCGACGTCTATTCGCCGGCGATGACCGACTTCATCTTCATGGTGCGCGACACCTCCTACATGTTCGTCACCGGGCCGGACGTGGTGAAGACCGTCACCAACGAGACGGTGACGGCCGAGAGCCTCGGCGGCGCCTCCGTCCACACGACGAAGTCCTCGATCGCCGATGGCGCCTACGACAACGACGTCGAGGCGCTGCTGCAGATGCGCCGGCTGGTCGATCTGCTGCCTGCCTCCAACACGGCTGATATCCCTGAGATCGAATGCTACCAGTCGGTCACCGATCACGATCTGTCGCTCGATCGGCTGATCCCCGACAACGCCAACAAATCATACGATATCAAGGAGTTGATCCTTAAAGTTGCCGACGAGGGTGACTTCTTCGAGATCCAGCAGAATTTTGCGAAAAACATCGTCACCGGCTTCGGGCGCGTCGAAGGCCGCACGGTCGGCTTCGTCGCCAACCAGCCGATGGTGCTGGCCGGCGTGCTCGATTCCGATGCCAGCCGCAAGGCGGCGCGGTTCGTGCGCTTCTGCGATTGTTTCTCGATTCCGATCGTCACCTTCGTCGACGTTCCGGGCTTCCTGCCCGGCACCGCGCAGGAATATGGCGGGCTGATCAAGCATGGCGCCAAGCTTTTGTTCGCCTATGCCGAGGCGACCGTTCCGAAGATCACTGTCATCACCCGGAAGGCCTATGGCGGCGCTTATGACGTGATGGCGTCAAAGCATCTGCGCGGTGACATGAACTATGCCTGGCCGACGGCGCAGATCGCGGTGATGGGCGCCAGGGGCGCGGTCGAGATCATCTATCGGAAAGACATCGGCGACGCAGAGAAAATAGCAGCGCATACAAAGGCTTACGAGGATCGCTTCCTGTCACCCTTCGTCGCCGCCGAACGCGGCTATGTCGATGAGGTGATCATGCCCCACTCGACCCGGCGCCGCATCGCGCGCGCGCTCCGCATGCTGCGCAACAAGGATATGCAGAACCCCTGGAAGAAGCACGACAACATTCCGTTGTGACATTGTTGACAGCGAGAAAGCGGCAGCAGCGAAAGCTCACTCCGCTTCCGCCGCGCCAAACCCCGCCCCCATCGTGGCGCGGACAGCGCCCGCCCAGGGTGTCGCATGATTGTCTATGCGCATCTGGAAAATGAAGTAGGTCGGCGAGCAGAAGCCGATACCTTTCACTTTGCCAATGCCAGGCGTGTCGGGCGGCAGCGACTGGCACATATAATCCTCGCGGCAGAAACGATCGGCCGAGCAGGCCAGCCGGTTGCCGCGGTTGACCGCGCCGCCGAGGCACTGGTCGAAATTGTTGGTCGCCACGCAGGTGTCGAATTTTTTCCCGCCGACCAGCCCGCAGATCTCGCTCGGTATCGGCTTGCCCGGCTTGAAGGCGGCAAAGGCGCGGTCCTTGTCGTCGCAGCCGCGATAGGCGATGCCGGCCGGCACGCCGATCTTCGGCGGGCGGCAAGTGTAGGCGGTGCGCGAAATGTCAGGCGCGAAGGCCGCGAACTGGCCTGATATGCTATAGCGGTCGTTGAACGGCTGCGCCGGGTTACTGGCGATCGAGCCGGTCAGGCATGGATGGCCAGAGAACATCTTTCCGCTGTCCTTGGGTAACAGGCATTGCGCCAGTTTCGTCCGCACGCCTGAAGCGGTAGCCAGCGGCGCGCAAATGGTGCCACCGCCGCACTGCCAGGTCGCGCCGAAGCGGGCCGCGTCCTCCGGCATCAGACACGGCATCGCTATCCCGGCCGGCACGTAGGCGACCTCGCCGGCAACCTTCCAATTAGCCGGCGGCGCGAAGGAGAGCGGGCGGAAGCGGTTCGGCTCCTTGCCCTCGGCGGTCGCGCGCAGCCAGGCTTCGCGCCGCGGCATCTCGGCATGAAGATGCGGCGAGATGCCGACCTCGATGCGGTTCAGCGGTGACGTCGTCTTGTCATCGAGGCCGATGAAATGGAAACCGGCGGTCGAACCCGCCTGATGACAACCCTGGCAGGCGCCGTTATCCAGCCGCTCGACCAGCGCTTCCGGCGTGCGCACCAGCTTCAACGCTGAATAGTCGAGCCCGGAAAAATCCGCGGGCTGGAACAAGGGCGTAAACGGGTGATTGGCCTGCCTTGCGCTGCCGAAGGTCGACCACGAGATGACCTTCTTCGCCAGGAATTCATCGGGGATTTCATAGACGCCGAGGTCGACTGCCGAGAGATTGGCGCTGATATAGCCGGCGAGTTTCGCTTTCAGCACGGCGTCTTGGGCAAGCCGCGTCGTGTCGGGCGTGTTTTCCAGCGGCTTCTCGCTGATCGTCTCTCCATCGATACCGAAAATCCGCATGAGATAGGCAGCCTGCCCGCCGAATTCGGTCTCCTGGCCGGAGGGAAAGCGCACCATCTGGGCGTTGAGCTCAAGCTGCTTGAAGGCCAGCCCGGCTTTTTCCAGCGGCCCGCCGAAGAGCCAGCCGGCATCGACGGTCTCGTCGATCTGTGGCGTCCAGCGCCCGGCAACGCCAACGCAGCCGCCATCGGCGTCCGGCGCGGCGTTGTAGACGGCGTTGAAATTGAACGGCAGGCGAAGCCAGAACCTTGCCGTTTTTCTTGAAGCTGTAGGCAAGGCGATAGATGAAACGCACCTCGCCGCAGCGCCCGTCGCCTCGTATTTCGGTGAAATCACGCCGATCGAGCCGGTTGACGACGCCGACCAGCCGGAAGCGCGCAGCGTCGGTCTTCAGCCAGCGCATGTCCATGATGCGGCCAACATTGCCGTCGGTGACTTCGTAGAGCGGTCGCCCGCCAGCCTTCATCTCGGTCCGCAGCGCAGCGACATCGCCGGCAACCGTTTCGACGATCGCGCGATAGGCCTGTGCCTTGTCGTAGAGCGTCTTCAGGTCGCCCTTGCCATCGACACCGAAAATGCCGGCGAAGTCAAAACCCTTGGCGTCGAGGGCGGCGAGCACGGCCGGGTTATCGACGATGGTCACCGGACCTTCGGCGCGCGCGGTTTGCGCCATGAAAATGGCGACGAAGATTGCGACAAGCAGCGCGAACCGGCGGTTCATCAAGGGGCCGCCCCGTTACGGGTTTCGGCAAGTTCGCGCAGCACCGGCACCAGCGCCAGCGGCAGGTCTTCGGCGATCAGCCCAGGTCCAAAACGACGGCCGGCCTCGGCGTGAATCCAGACCGCCGCGCAGGCGGCTTCGAAACCCGGCATGCCTTGCGCCATGAGGCCGGCAATGATGCCCGACAGCACGTCGCCGGAACCGGCGGTGGCCAGCCATGGCGCGCCATTGCCGTTGATCGCCGCTCTGCCATCGGGTGCCGCGATCACCGTGTCCGCGCCCTTGTAGACGACGATGGCGCCGGCGCGCTTGGCGGCAGTGCGCGCCTTGGCCAGCTTGGACAGGTTCTTGTCTCCGGCGATGTCCGCAAACAGCCTGGCGAATTCGCCCTCATGCGGCGTCAGCACCAGCGCCGGCGCGTTCGGATGACGGGCAGCTTCGAACAAAATGTTCGGCGCCTCGCGAAACGCGGTGATGCCGTCGGCATCGAGCACCAGTCCATCGATGCGGCCGTCCTGCCGCTGTTCGGCGCCCAACACCGCAAGGCCAAAATCGCGGGCTTTTTCACCGACTCCAAATCCGGGTCCGAGGACGAAGGCCGACGGCCGGCGGCCGCCGATGAATTCCTGTACGTCCGCGATGCTGTCGGCCTTGCGCAGCATGATCGAGGTCAGGTGCGCGGCATTCACTTGCAGCCCATTCGCAGGCGACAGCACGGTCACCGCCCCCGCCCCGCTTCTGGCCGCAGCAAGCGCCGACAGCCGTGCAGCACCCGTCGCCGACGGCCCGCCGGAAAAGACGCCGACATGGCCGCGCCTGTATTTATGGGCGTCGACGACTGGGACCGGGAAATTCCCTATCCAAAGCGACTGAGTGTTCTCGAAGGTCCGCGGTTCAAGCTGCGCAATGATGCCGTCGCCTATGCCGATGTCGGCGAGCACTAGCTCGCCGCACATCTCGCGCCCCGGCAACAGCAGATGGCCGGGCTTTTTTCGCGCGAACGTCACCGTGATCCGGGCGCGGAATGCCTGGCCGAGACTTTGGCCGCTCTCACCCGACACGCCTGAGGGCAGATCGACCGCGATGACAGGCAGGTTCAGTTCTGTCGCAACCTCGACCGCCCTGGCGGCATCGCCGGCCAGCGGCTTGGACAGCCCTGCCCCATAAAGCGCGTCGACCACGATCGCGCCCGCTTTGGTGGCAAACGCCGACAGCGGCCTGGGTTCAACCGGGCATTCCGAAGCGGCGAGTGCCGCATCGCTGCCGGCCCTGGGCGAGCCGGACGTCCACATGGTTACGTCGACGCCGCTATCATGCAGCAAGCTGGCCACGACGTAGCCGTCGCCACCGTTGTTGCCGGGACCACAAAGCACGTGGACAGCTGCCGCCGGATAACGCCTGAGCACCACCGAGGCGACCGCCGCACCGGCGTTGCGCATAAGGTCTATGCCGGCCAGCGGGCCAGTGGCGATTGCCAGCCGATCAGCCTCGCCCATTTCGGCCGGAGATAGAAGTTCATTGCTCATGGGTTGCCGATCCGCATTGGCTCAAGCCCGATCCTTGTTCTGGTCAGAACCCCGATCCTTGTCCTGGGCAAACATTGTCCAGTTTTCGGTTCGAAGCAAACGGTGACGAGATGGCGCGACCTGCGAGCACATCGTTGGGGACAACGGCATCGTCCACGCACAATTGCCTGCGAAGTGCGCTATCTGCCTAATTATTGTGCGGACGGAAGGGCTGACACTGTGTAGGTTCCCAGTGCCCATGACGCATCCAACGCAGCGAATGACGCGAATTTACGTCCCAACGCGGCATGGCACCGAAATCGCGTGATACCGCTTCGAATCCCCTCAAATTGGCACAGTTCGTGCTTGAAGGAGGCGCAAGCGGGGCTCACAACCCGTCTTTTTTGGCAGTGGAGGCCACTTTTTACATGAAAAAGATCGAAGCGATCATCAAGCCGTTCAAGCTAGACGAAGTGAAGGAAGCGCTTCAGGAGGCCGGGCTGCAAGGCATCACCGTTACGGAGGCCAAGGGTTTTGGCCGCCAGAAGGGCCATACCGAACTCTATCGCGGCGCCGAATATGTTGTCGATTTTCTGCCCAAGGTGAAAATCGAGGTCGTGCTCGGCGACGACGCAGTCGAAGGCGCGATCGAAGCCATTCGCAAGGCGGCCCAGACTGGCCGCATCGGCGACGGCAAGATCTTCGTTTCCAACATCGAGGAAGTCGTGCGCATCCGCACCGGCGAAACAGGGATGGACGCGGTCTGAGGTTTCTGATTTCAGATCATCTCCTCGAAACGTCATCACACAGGGATACATGACATGACGACAGCCAAAGACATCATGAAGCAGATCAAGGACAACGACGTGAAATTCGTCGACCTGCGCTTCACCGATCCGAAGGGCAAGCTGCAGCACGTGACGATGGACGTCGTCGAGGTCGAGGAAGACATGTTTGCCGACGGCGTCATGTTCGACGGATCCTCCATCGCCGGCTGGAAGGCAATCAACGAGTCCGACATGGTGCTGATGCCCGATACCGAGACGGTGCATATGGACCCGTTCTTCGCACAGTCGACCATGGTCATCCTGTGCGACATTCTCGATCCGATTTCCGGAGAATCCTACAACCGCGACCCGCGCGGCACCGCCAAGAAGGCCGAAGCCTACATGAAGGCGGAGGGCATCGGCGATCAGATCTTCGTCGGTCCGGAAGCCGAATTCTTCGTGTTCGACGACGTCAAGTACAAGGCCGACCCGTACAACACCGGCTTCAAGCTCGACTCCACCGAATTGCCGTCCAACGACGACACCGACTACGAGACCGGCAATCTCGGCCACCGTCCGCGGACCAAGGGCGGCTATTTCCCGGTGCCGCCGATCGACTCGGCGCAGGACATGCGCTCGGAAATGCTGACCGTGCTCGCCGAAATGGGCGTGCGTGTCGAAAAGCATCACCACGAAGTGGCCGCTGCCCAGCACGAGCTCGGCATCAAGTTCGACACGCTGGTCCGCAACGCCGACAAGATGCTGATCTACAAGTATGTCGTGCACCAGGTCGCCAATGCCTATGGCAAGACGGCCACCTTCATGCCGAAGCCGGTCTTCGGCGACAACGGCTCGGGCATGCATGTCCACCAGTCGATCTGGAAGGGCGGCAAGCCGACCTTCGCCGGCAATGAATATGCCGGCCTGTCGGAGAGCTGCCTGTTCTACATCGGCGGCATCATCAAGCACGCCAAGGCCATCAACGCCTTCACCAACCCGCTGACCAACTCCTACAAGCGTCTGGTGCCCGGCTATGAAGCGCCGGTTCTGCTCGCCTATTCAGCGCGCAACCGCTCTGCCTCCTGCCGCATTCCGTTCGGCTCGTCGCCGAAGGCCAAGCGCGTCGAGGTCCGCTTCCCCGATCCGGGCGCGAACCCCTACCTCGCCTTTGCCGCCATGTTGATGGCGGGTCTCGACGGTATCAAGAACAAGATCCATCCCGGCCAGCCGATGGACAAGGACCTCTACGACCTGCCGCCGAAGGAACTGAAGAAGATCCCGACCGTCTGCGGCTCACTGCGCGAGGCTCTCCAGAACCTCGACAAGGACCGCGGCTTCCTGAAAGCCGGCGGGGTGTTCGACGATGACCAGATCGACAGCTACATCGAGCTCAAGATGGCCGAAGTGATGCGCTTCGAAATGACCCCGCATCCGGTCGAATACGACATGTATTATTCGGTCTGATCAGATCGGCCAACGGACAAACAAAACCCCGCCGGAGTGATCCGGCGGGGTTTTTTGTTTGGGATGGAGAATACTCAATCAGGCAGTTGGTATTGTCGTCCTTCGGCAAAACGCCAACCCAACGGAGCGAGGCACGGCGCAGACACCAAGGCCTACGCCGCGACGAATGCTCAAGCGGCGGCCGAAACCTGGGCGCTGACCGGGACCGAGGCGATCGTCTTCAGGATCTGGGAAGCGATCTGGTAGGGGTCGCCCTGCGAGTTCGGGCGGCGATCCTCAAGATAACCTTTGTAGCCATTGTTGACGAAGGAATGAGGCACGCGGATCGAGGCGCCACGGTCGGCGATGCCATAGCTGAACCTGTTCCATGGCGCGGTCTCATGCTTGCCAGTCAAACGTTTGTCGTTGTCCGGTCCGTAGACGGCGATGTGATCCATCAGGTTCTTGTCGAAGGCGGCCATCAGCGCCTCGAAATAGTCCTTGCCGCCGACCTCGCGCAAATGGGCGGTCGAGAAGTTGGCGTGCATGCCGGAACCGTTCCAGTCGGTGTCGCCGAGGGGTTTGCAGTGGTATTCGATGTCGATGCCGTATTTCTCGGTGAGGCGCTGCATCAGGTAGCGGGCCATCCACATCTGGTCGGCGGCCTTCTTGGAGCCCTTGCCGAAAATCTGGAATTCCCACTGGCCCTTGGCCACTTCGGCGTTGATGCCTTCATGGTTGATGCCGGCGGCAAGGCACTGGTCGAGATGCTCCTCGACGATCTGCCTGGCGATGCTGCCGACGTTGCTGTAGCCGACGCCGGTGTAGTACGGGCCCTGCGGCGCAGGGTAACCGCTCTCGGGGAAGCCGAGCGGGCGGCCGTCCTTGTAGAAGAAATACTCCTGCTCGAAGCCGAACCAGGCGCCCTCGTCATCCAGGATGGTGGCGCGCTTGTTGGAAACATGCGGCGTCGCGCCGTCCGGCATCATCACTTCGCACATGACGAGCACGCCACTGGTGCGGGCCGGATCCGGATAGACGGCGACCGGCTTCAGGACGCAGTCGGAGCTGTGGCCCTCGGCCTGCATCGTCGAAGAACCATCGAAGCCCCACAGCGGAAGCTGCTCAAGCGTCGGAAATTCAGCGAATTCCTTGATCTGCGTCTTTCCACGGAGATTGGGGACCGGGGTGTATCCATCGAGCCAAATATACTCGAGTTTGTACTTCGTCATTCTAGCCTCTCGTTTGCTTTGATCACCGAACCCTGGACGGCGCCAGCGTGCCGGCCACCCAGCAGCAGCCGACCTACCGGATTATTAAAAAGCAATTCGTGTGCCATTCCTGCCGGCAAAGGATGCGGCAAAAGTGACGCTGCATCCCGACAAATTCGTTGTGCCATCAACGCAATGCGTCCGGATCAATCACAAGCACATTTCGCACAAATAGTAGGCAGTTACTGATCTTTTTGTAATCATATTGCCTAACTCGTTTGCAGAACCTATCTTCAGGAAAGATTGAATCGGCAAGGCTCTGCAGAAGAAAGGAAACCGACAATGGAAATCCCTTCCACCCGTCAGTCGGCCAAAATCCTGATGTTCCCGGTGGCAGCGCGTGCTTCTGCCTCAAATTTAAGCGGAAAGGCTAAGTTCGCGGCAGAGCTTGCCTCCTTGCGCAGTAATCGTACGGATTTCGGAAGCGGCTGGTATCACGAGGCGGCCATCGAGGAAGCGAAACAAGACCGGGAGAGCTAAGCCTTTCCTTCCACATTCTGACGAATTGCAAAGCCCGGCGCGATCGCTCGCGCCGGGCTTTTCATTTCGCTATCAGACCAGGATCAGGTCTTGGCGTGCAAGTCCGTTCCCAGCGTATCCCTGACGAAGATGATGCCGATGATCAGCGACATCGCCGAGATCACGATCGGGTACCAGAGACCGTAGTAGATATCGCCCTTCGCCGCGCTCAAGGCAAAGACCGTCGCCGGGAGCAGGCCGCCGAACCAGCCATTGCCGATGTGGTAGGGCAGCGACATGCCGGTATAACGGATGCGGGTCGGGAACATCTCGACCAGGATCGCCGCGATCGGCCCGTAGACCATGGTCACATAAAGGACCAGGATGAACAGGATGCCGACGATCTTTGTCCAGTTCACCTGAGCAGGGTCGGCAAACATCGAGAACGGGCCGGATGCCGGAACGCTGTAGACTGTTACCTCCGTGGCGCCGGCGGCTTCGTCGGTCGTCAGCACCTTGTCCTTGACCGCCTGGTCGACTGGAACCGTCGTCTTCTCGCCGGCACGGATAGCCGCTGCGTCGAGCTTCAGTTCGGGATTGGCCGCGACGAAAGCGTCGAGCTTCTGGTCGGCCACCTTGGAAGCGGCACGCTTCAGCGGATAACCGCTGTCCTGAAGAGCCATGTTGACCGCCTTGGTAAAGGCAGCATCCTTGGCTTTCGCCTGATCGCCGGCAGCGACGGCGTCATAGGAGTCGACCGTCTCATTGCCGATCTTCACCGTCGCCGCGGTTCCAGGCGCGGCGGTCGTGACGATGTCATAAGGCACCGAACTCTTGGCGAGGAACGACGTGGCGATGTCGCAGGACGTGGTGAACTTTGCCGTGCCGACCGGGTTGAACTGGAACTTACAGTCGCCGGGCGCCACGGTTACCGTCGCACGCGTGTTCTGTTGCGCTGCCGCCAGCGTCGGATTGGCGGCCCAGGTGAGTGCCTTGAACAGCGGGAAATAGGTGACGATCGCCAGAGCGAGACCCGCCATGATGATCGGTTTGCGGCCGATCTTGTCGGACAGCCAGCCGAACACGACGAAGAAGATAGAGCCGAGCGCCAAAGCAATGGCAATCAGGATGTTGACCGTCTGCAGGTCGACCTTGAGAACGTTCTGCAGGAAGAACAGCGCGTAGAACTGGCCTGAATACCAGACCACGGCCTGACCGGCTGTTAGGCCGAGAAGTGCCAAAATGGCGATCTTGGCGTTCTTCCACTGCCCGAAAGCTTCCGAAAGCGGCGCTTTTGATCCCTTGCCCTCCTCCTTCATGCGCTGGAAGGTCGGCGATTCATTCAGTGACAGGCGAATCCAGACCGATACGCCGAGCAGGACGATCGAGACGAGGAACGGAATGCGCCAGCCCCAGGCGGCAAAGGTCTCCTTGCTCATCGCTCCCTGGACGCCAAGGATGATGATCAGCGACAGGAACAGTCCGAGCGTCGCCGTCGTCTGAATCCATGAGGTGTAGAAACCGCGGCGATCGTCGGGTGCGTGTTCGGCGACGTAGGTCGCCGCCCCGCCATATTCGCCGCCGAGCGCCAGGCCTTGCAGCATACGCAAGGCAATCAGGATGACCGGCGCCGCAAGGCCCCAGCTCGCGGAGCCTGGAAGCAGGCCGACCAGGAATGTCGAGCTACCCATGATCAGGATGGTGACAAGAAAGGTGTATTTGCGACCGACGAGATCGCCGATGCGGCCAAACACCAGCGCGCCGAACGGGCGCACAAGGAAACCTGCTGCGAAAGCCAGCAGAGCGAAGATATTGCGCGTCGCTTCCGGATACTGGCTGAAGAAGGTGGCGCCAATGAAGGCAGCCAGTGAGCCATAGAGGTAGAAATCGTACCATTCGAAAACGGTCCCGAGTGAAGAAGCGAAGATGACTTTCTTCTCTTCCCGCGTCATGCCGCGGCTTGCTTTGCCTGCGGTTATTGCCATTGTCATGAATTCGTCCTCCGTCATGTCTCGCTGTCTTTGATGCTGCGCGGTGTCGTCCTATGGACATGAACTCGGGCAGCTATCGCCGCAAGAAATGACAGAAAGCGCGGCCCAGCGGCAGGGCGCCTTTGGGATTATGACTTTGGTTTAATGCATCGGCCCGAAGATCGGAATCGATCTTCGGAAAGCACGATGCATAGATTCAAAGTGTTAGAGCGTACTTGTGCGTCCAACTGGACGCACGTCGCTCTAATGTGCAAAGCGGAATGAATGACGGCGGGCGGTTGCCGTCAGGCTTTGAGCGCCTCGAGAAGGCCGACGGCGGCCATCATGTCGCGCTTGCGGTGGGCACGGCGCACCACAGCTTCCGCGTCATGGCCCCAGTGCTCGGCCTGCCAGTCCTCATCGACATGGCCGGCAGTCCAGGCGGCGTCGCCGTCAAGTTCACCGAAATCGACGGCCAGCGCCAGCAGCGCCGACCCCGTCAGCGACGTCATGACATGAATGGACGCCAGCCGCAGCGGGTTGGCACGCTGGGCAAGATGGATGCCCAGCACCGCGATGCTCTCGCGCGGCTGCTCGACATGGATCACCCCTTCGGCGAGGTGAAACCGGGCGCCGAGCTCGTTTCGTGCCCAGTCGATGATGGGATCCCAATGTTCGTTCTGCCGGTCGACCAGCCCTTGTGGGGTGTCGGCGCGATAGCAGAGCAGATCGGACGAGGCGAAGCGCAGGATGTCCTCCAGCACCGCTTGCGGGTCGCTGGCGACACCATCGATGGCGGTGTTGACCAGGCGCAGGACCGGCATCGTCACTGGGTCGATGGTCTCACCTTGCGCGGCGAACTCGTCGGCGACCAGAGCGGCAGCTTTTTCAGTGGGCAGGACCAGCAGCGCCTTGCCCGGCGTCCGAACCGGCTTGCCATCGAGATGAACGGCAAAACCATCGTCAGTCGATGCGACCGAGACGGCCTTGTAGAAGCGTTTCGGCAGGTGCGTCTTCATCTGGATCTGCGCACGGCGTACCGGATCCGGATCGGAAAGCTGCTTTCCCGCTTCGAGGTCGCTGAGGATATCGCGCATGCCGGAGCCTTTCATCCGGGGATCTGTTTTCGGGCCGGCCGATTCACAATGATCAAGCCGGCTGCGATGAGGCCGAGTGCCAGGAAAATACGGATGGTAAGCGCCTCGCCCAGGAATATAGCGCCGCATAGCACGCCGAACACCGGCGACAGGAAGGTGAAGCTCGACAGGCCCGATGCCGGATAGCGCCGCAGCAGCCAGAACCACAGCACATAGGTGAAGGCGACGATGTAGACAGCCTGAAAAAGCAGAGCCAAGGTCGGCAACGCGGCGAAGTCGCGGACGGGCGGCCCGGCGAAAGGCAGCACCAAGGCGCCGACCACGGCAGCGCCGGCCAGTTGATAGAGCAGCAATTTCTCGGCGCTCGTTTCCGCCAACTTCGTCCGCTTGATGACGATGTAGGTCAAGGCCCAGAGAATACCGGCACCGAGGCTGAGCAGATCACCGGTCAGTGTCGCGCCGTTATCGGCGCTCAGCTGGTCGGAGAACACCGTGACCAATCCGGCGAATGCGAGCAGAAGGCCGACGAGCCGGCGCGTGGTGATGCGTTCGCCCAGCAGGAAATGCCCGCCGACCAGCACCCAGAACGGCATGGTGTTGACCAGCAAGGTGTTGCGCGCGACGGTCGTCTGTTCGAGCCCGACATAGAGAAACAGGAACTCGAAACCAAAAAGCGCGCCTGCCAGAACGCCGGCGACAAGCGTTCCGTCTGGGGTGAACAGCGCGATGCCGCGCATGCGGCACCAGACGAGAACGCACAGCCCGCCAATGACCGACCGCGCGATCGACAGGAAAACAGGATCGTAGCCGGTATAGGAGACCTTGGCGGCGACGTAGTTGAGCCCCCAGGAAAAGGTCAGTCCGACCATGATGGCGGCCGCCGCCATGTCGACCGTGTCGCGACGGTCGAGCGTATCGGTGGCGATACCCACAGGCCCTAGTCCTCCGCGCTCTGCTCGTCGAAGCCGAGCAGGTTCCAGCTTTGGCGCATATGCGGCGGCATCGGCGCGGTGACGTCGATAAAACCCTTGTCGGGATGAGGAATGACGATGCGGCGCGCGTGCAAATGCAAGCGGTTCTGCATGCCGCCGGGAAAATCCCAATTGGTGTCGGCCTCAAAGTATTTGGGGTCGCCGATGATCGGGCAGCCAATGTGTGCGGCATGGACGCGAAGCTGGTGGGTGCGGCCGGTATAGGGCTCCATCTCCAGCCAGGACAGGGTTTGCGCCGCCTGCTCGACGACCCGGTAGTAGGACACCGCGTGGTCGGCACCCTTTTCGCCATGCTTGGCAACGCGCACGCGGTCGCCATCTGGCGTCGGCTCCTTGATCAGCCAGGTCGAGATCTTGTCCTCGCGCTTGGGCGGCACGCCCTTGACCAGCGCCCAGTAGGTCTTCTTGGTCTCACGCGCCCGGAACGCCTCGGCAAGCTTCATGGCGGCAAGCCTTGTGCGGGCGACGACCAGCACGCCTGACGTGTCGCGGTCGAGCCGGTGCACCAGGCGTGGTTTCTCGCCCTTCTGGCTGCGCCAGGCTTCCAGCATGTCGTCGACATTGCGGGTGACGCCCGAGCCCCCCTGGACGGCGAGGCCGGCCGGCTTGTTGAAGACAAACACTTTCGGATCTTCATGGATCAGCATCTTGGCCAGAACGTCGGCGTCGCCCTGGTTGCGGATCGAGTGACCGGTGAGTGGGCTCTCGCCTTTCTTGTCCACTTCGAGCGGCGGGATGCGGACCATCTGCCCCGGCTCGACGCGGGTATCGGCCTTCACCCTGCCGCCGTCGACACGGATCTGTCCGGAGCGCAGCAGCTTCTGCAGATGACCGAAGCCAAGACCCGGAAAATGGGTCTTGAACCAGCGATCGAGCCGCATGCCCGCCTCGCCGGCCTCCACCGTGATCTGCTCAACGCCTGCCATTGTCTCGTTTTACCCATTTCCAGCGCATGACCTGAACGAAATCGACCTCGGAAAGGGTCATGCGCAAAATCAAATTGCTACAGCGTCCTTTGCGCATCCTAAGCGATGCGCGGCGCTGTAAGCGGGGCAATAGCATTAAGGCAGGCTTCTTGCGAGCCAAAGACCCAGAAACATGGCGATGATCGCGCCAATGAGGCTGGCCATGGCGCCACATCGTGAATTTTCCTCGGCGGCTTCACCAATTTCTCCGCCTTCCGCTCAATTTCGCGACACTATGGGACCGTGGCACGACGCCGCCGGCGTTCGGATACGGAGACTTCCCCGACGAAACTTTGTCAAGCGTGCGGACATCCGCAAATGATCGGGGCGCGGCCATTCCAGCCGCGCCCCTTCAAGGATCTCGCATGATCTGTCTGAAGGAGCCACGCACTCCAGCGTGGCAAGCGATCAGAAGAAGCCAAGCTTCTTCGGGCTGTAGCTGACCAGCATGTTCTTGGTCTGCTGATAGTGATCGAGCATCATCTTGTGGGTCTCGCGGCCGATGCCGGACTGCTTGTACCCACCAAACGCCGCATGCGCCGGATAGGCATGGTAGCAATTGGTCCACACGCGGCCTGCCTGGATGGCGCGACCGAAGCGGTAGCAGCGGTTCGCATCGCGGCTCCAGATGCCGGCCCCCAGCCCATAGAGCGTGTCATTGGCGATCGATAGCGCCTCATCATCATCCTTGAAGGTGGTGACCGAGACCACCGGCCCGAAGATCTCCTCCTGGAAGATGCGCATCTTGTTGTGGCCCTTGAACACAGTCGGCTGGACATAGTAGCCGCCTGCCAGGTCGCCGGGCAGATGGTTCTGTGAACCACCGGCCAGGACCTCGGCACCTTCCTGTCGACCGATGTCGAAATAGGACAGGATCTTCGCCAGCTGTTCAGACGACGCCTGCGCTCCGATCATGGTCGCGGGATCGAGCGGGTCGCCCTGGACAATCGCCTCGACGCGCTTCAGCGCGCGCTCCATAAACTGGTCGTAGATCTTCTCATGCACCAGCGCACGGCTCGGGCAGGTGCAGACCTCGCCCTGGTTAAGCGCGAACATAACGAAGCCTTCTATCGCCTTGTCGAAGAAGTCATCGTCCTCGGCGGTCACGTCCTTGAAAAAGATGTTGGGCGACTTGCCGCCGAGTTCCAGCGTGACCGGGATCAGGTTCTGGCTGGCATACTGCATGATCAGCCGGCCGGTCGAGGTCTCGCCGGTAAAGGCGATCTTGGCGATACGGTTCGACGAGGCGAGCGGCTTGCCGGCCTCGAGGCCAAAGCCATTGACGATGTTGAGAACGCCTTCCGGCAGAAGGTCGCCGATCAGGTCGACCCATAACATAATCGCGGCAGGCGTTTGTTCGGCAGGTTTCAATACCACGCAGTTGCCGGCGGCGAGTGCGGGCGCCAGCTTCCAGCAGGCCATCAGCAGCGGGAAGTTCCAGGGTATGATCTGGCCGACCACGCCGAGCGGCTCGTGGAAATGATAGGCTACGGTATCTTCATCGATCTGCGAAAGGCTGCCTTCCTGGCCGCGCAATGCACCGGCGAAATAGCGGAAATGGTCGATGGCGAGCGGCAGGTCGGCCGCCGTCGTTTCACGAATCGGCTTGCCGTTGTCCCAGGTCTCGGCCAGCGCGAGGAGGTCGAGGTTTTCCTCCATACGGTCGGCGATGCGGTTGAGGATCAGCGCGCGGGCGGCGGCATCCGTCTTGCCCCAGGCATCTTTTGCCTTGTGCGCGGCGTCGAGCGCAGCCTCGATGTCGGCGGCGTCGGAGCGAGCAATCTCGCACAGCGGACGACCGTTCACCGGCGAGATGTTGTCGAAATATCTTCCGGAGTTCGGGGCGACCCAGTTGCCGCCGATGTAGTTGTCGTAACGCTTGGCGAAGGGAACCTTGGCCGTGCGGGAAAATTCCACCTTGTTCATTGTCTTCCTCCCAGGAAACGGCGCCACGGGATGTGTCGCATCAGGAGGAAGAGTTGCCGATGGCCCGGGGTTTGTCAGCCCTGGCCAACCAGTCGCGGGCGCTGACTGTCGCAGTTCTGCGACAGGTTCGCGCCTGAAAACTCAGTGCGGTCGCCGAATGCCAAACCGGGCAAGCTTGCGATGGAGCGTGGCGCGCGAAATGCCGAGATTGTGTGCGGCCGCCGAGACGTTGCCACCGGCGCGCGTGATCGCCCGCTGGATCACGCCGCGCTCTGCCTCGCCCAGTTCTTCGGCGGCGTTGGAGTCGCCGAGGATGTCGGCGGCCGGCAGTCCTTTCGTCAGGGTCTGTTGAGTGATGCCGAGAGCCAGTCGCGCGGAACGCGTCGCACCGACCACGAGATCGTCGGCATCGACGGCTATCAGCGCGCTGGCACTGCATTCGGTCACCGGCGCCAGCAGAACGCGGGCATTCGAAAAGGCCCGACGAAAATTATCCGCCTCGATGCGCCGGGCAGCATCGCCCACTGCCACCGAGATCAGGTTGACGAAGTGTTCGGTCAGATCCGACCTGCATGACGACACATCGAGCGCAGCCGCCAGTTTACCTTCGTGATCGTAGACCGGCGCAGTCGTGCAACTGAGCAGCGTGTTGCGCGAGAAGAAGTGCTGGTCGCGGTGAATGGTAAGGGGGCGCTGATCGGCAAGGCAGGTACCGATCCCGTTGGTGCCTTCGCTGTCCTCACTCCACACCGTGCCTGTCCACAGGCCCCATTCGTCAAACGTGTCGTCATCGGCCGCAGCACCTCGGCGTTCGACCGGAATGCCGTCGCGATCGGCAAGCATCACGCAGCAACCGATGCCGCCGACTGCCAAATAGAGGCGATCGAGGCTCGCATCCGCGGCACGAAGCAGTGGCTCCATTCGTTGCCGCGCCTGCCTGAGTTCACCTTCAGTCAGACGTCTCGGCGCTTTTCGTTCGGCCGGATCGAGACCATGCAATGTAAGCGAGCGCCGCCAGGAAGCGACCAGCGCCGAACGGGCGGCATCGCTGGTGGCGATGGTCGCCTGTACAATATCTGCATGATGGGCGGGCTGTCCGCTCACTCATCCTCCCGAAGCACGACGCTGCCGCTTCAACCTCCCGGCAGCATTGCTCGCATTGCGTTCTACGGGATCACTGGCCGATGCTGCTATAGGACGATGGTTGAAGAGGGCCCCGAAGACCTTTCGTGCCGAAACTCAAGAGCTCGGCAAGCCTACTTTCCCCGCTCGCCGCGCAGCTTCGCCCAATAGTCGAGCCGTTTCCTGATATCGCGTTCGAAGCCACGCTCGGGCGGATCGTAGAACGTGTGGCGGCCCATCTTTTCCGGGAAATAATCCTGGCCGGAAAAAGCGTCCGGCTCGTCGTGGTCATAACGATAGCCCGCGCCGTAGTCTTCTTCCTTCATCAGCTTGGTCGGTGCGTTGAGGATGTGTTTGGGCGGCAGCAGCGAGCCGAACTCCTTCGCTGCCTGCGTGGCGGCCTTGAAGGCGGTGTAGACGGCATTGGATTTGGGCGCGCTGGCGAGATAGACGGTGGCCTCGGCGAAGGCGAGTTCGCCTTCTGGCGAACCCAGATAGTCGTAGGCATCCTTGGCGGCATTGGCGATGACCAGTGCCTGCGGGTCGGCAAGCCCGATGTCCTCCATGGCCATGCGCACCAGCCGGCGGCCGAGATAGAGCGGATCCTCGCCGGCGTCGAACATGCGGGCGAGATAATAGAGGGCCGCGTCGGGGTCGGAACCGCGCACCGATTTGTGCAGCGCCGAGATCAGATTGTAGTGGCCGTCCTGGCCCTTGTCGTAGATCGGCGCGCGACGTTGGACGATGCGCTGCAGTCCTTCGGCGCCGAACACCTCGCCTGACTTGGCGGCGCGCCAGACCTCTTCGGCCAGCGTCAGCGCCGCGCGGCCGTCGCCATCGCTCATGCGGACGAGCATCGCCCTCGCATCGTCGTCGAGCGGCAGCACCCTGCCCTCGGTCTCCTCAGCCCGCGCCAGCAACTGCGCGATGCTGTCTTCACCGAGCGAATGGAAAACCAGCACGCGGGCGCGGGATAAAAGCGCGGCATTCAGCTCGAAAGAGGGGTTCTCAGTGGTCGCGCCAACCAGCACGACTGTGCCGTCTTCCATCACAGGCAGAAAACTGTCCTGCTGGGCGCGGTTGAAACGATGGATCTCATCGACGAAGAGCAGCGTCTGACGGCCGTTGGAGCGGCGCAGCTTCGCCGCCTCGAACACTTTCTTCAGGTCGGCGACGCCGGAAAACACCGCCGATATCTGTTCGAAGGCAAGGCTGGTTTCGCCGGCAAGCAGCCGTGCGACCGTGGTCTTGCCCGTTCCGGGCGGGCCCCAGAAGATCATCGAACCGAGCGAGCCGGAGCCGATCAGCCGCGTCAATGCGCCGTCGGGTCCGGTCAGATGCTCCTGGCCAACGACCTCGCCGAGGTTCTTCGGGCGCAGTCGATCCGCCAGCGGCCTCCCGGGCGGCGCCTTTTCCGGTTCATCGACACTGAACAGATCGTCCATGCACTTCTTTTTCGTTGGAGCGCGATCTCGTCCGAAGATCGAGCCTCGGGCTCAATACCGCAACACCTGGCGCAGTATCTGCCCGCCGCGCTCGACGGTAAAGCGCCACCAGCGCGTTTCCTGCTTGGCGGCCTCTTCCAGGGTCGCGGCGGTGTCGATGGTCAAACCATTGACCTCGCGAACGATATCGCCCGGCTGGAAGCCGAAACCGGCTGCGGGCGAACCGCGATTGATGTCGACCACGGTAACACCTTTGATGTCCGCGCGGATGCCGAGCCGCTGGGCGAGCCGAGGCGACAGGTCCGCAACCTTGGCACCGGAAAACGGGCTGCGACCGCGCAGTGTCACTTCCGCGAGTTTTGTACCTTCCGGCGCGCGCTCCAGCGCGATGTCCAACGTCGATTGCTCGCCCTTGCTCAGGACGGCGAAGCTGGCATTGGTGCCGATCGACAGCGTCGCCATCCGGTAATCCAGCGCCTCGATACTTTCGACCGGCGTGCCGTTGAGCGACAGCACGACGTCGCCGGCCTTGAGTCCCGCCTTGGCCGCCGGCCCTGCTTCTTCGACGGACGAGACCAGCGCGCCGGTCGAGGTTTCCATGCCGAGCGATTCGGCGATCTGCGGCGTCACGCGCTCGAATTCGGCGCCGATATAGGGCCGCTCGAAGAAATCGCGCCCGGCCTTGGCCGCATCGGCAAATGCGCGAACCATGTTGGAGGGAATGGCAAAGCCGATGCCGATCGAGCCGCCGCTGCGGCTGTAGATCGCGGTGTTGATGCCGACCAGTTGGCCGCCCATGTTGATCAGCGCACCGCCGGAATTGCCTGGATTGATCGCGGCGTCGGTCTGGATGAAGAAACTCGAATCGGAAACGCCGATGTGGCTTCGGGCGAGCGCCGAAACGATGCCGCTGGTGGTGGTCTGGCCGACACCGAAGGGGTTGCCGATGGCCAACAACAGGTCGCCAACCTCGAGCGCGTCGGAATCGCCGATGGCGATGACCGGAAATGGCTTGTCGGCGGAGATCTTGAGCACAGCGAGGTCAAGCGTCTCGTCCTTGAGCAGCACCTTGCTGTCGAATTCACGCCCGTCCGCGGTCGCGACCTTGACCTGATCGGCGTCCTTGATGAGGTGGAAATTGGTGACCACTATGCCTGTCGGATCGACCAGCACACCGGAGCCGAGCGAGGACTGCGCGCGCGGCTGCGAACGGCCAAAGAACTCTTCGAAGAACGGATCGCCGTCGAAGGGCGACCTCAACTTGGCCGTCTGCGAGGCATAGACATTGACCACGGCCGGCGCCGTCTGTTTGACCAGCGGCGCGAAGGACAGTTGCACCTCCTCGCGGCCGAACGGCACGCGCTTGTCTGGGCCGGAGGTGGCATCTTCGCCTTCGGCGCCGCGCAGCATGTCGGTCAGCACATCGGACAGACCGGGATCGGTCTTGGTGTCCTGAGCCAGTGCCTGCCTGGCCGCAGGCACGACTGCGAACGCCAGCATGGCGTAGAATAGAACAAGGGACAGCCGTTTGACGCGCATTCCGAATCCTCCAGGTCGGGCGCCATTGTCCCGACGATTGTGCAAAATGAAAGGCTAGAGCGTTTCAGGTTTTGACGGAAGCATATCCTGCGTTGTTGAAATAGTTGG
>NZ_SUHQ01000033.1 GCF_004962245.1 Mesorhizobium sp.
GCGCTCGCGAGCGGCTTCGCTATCGCCGACCTACACCACGCGGTGGGACACGACCCGACGTGACCCGACGTGGCAATCGAGGCGGCGTCGACGACATGGCTTTCGATCCCCTCGGCCTCCAGGATTCGATGGATCCAGAAGCCGTCGAGACCCGCCTCCTGAATGACCACAAGCGCAAAGTGCCGGCCGGCGCGCGCCGGGCCTTGTCCTGAAGCTGGGCGCCAAGATCGGTGCGGATAGCGGCAGGCGCCGCAGACCGATCGGCTACAACACGCATGATTGGCCTCCACAGAGTTGTTGGTCAGCAACCCCACTCTGCCAGAGCGCAAGTCGCTATCCACCACCGGTCATGGGATCTTTGATGGGGCATCTTTATCCTCCGAATCAAAGGATGCACTATGGGCCAGGTTCTTCATGGGAGCGCCACGACGACAGAGGCGATCCGTCGAGCGATACAGCATAGTCAAGAGAGCCTAGGGCGCTGGCCAAACGCTATGGGATAAACCAGAAGACCGTCGCCAAATGGCGGGAGCGGGCCTCGGTGGCCGATCTGCCGACCGGTCCGAGAGAGCCGAGATCGACGGTGCTCTCGCCCGAGGAGGAGGCCGTCATCGTCGCCTTCCGACGCTACACTCTGTTGCCGCTCGATGACTGCCTCATGCCTTGCAACCGACGATCCCACACCTGACGCGCTCGTCACTGCATCGTGTCTGCAACGCCATGGCATCAGCCGCCTGCCGGACGTAGAAGGCGACAAGCCGGCGAAAGAAGTTCAAGAGCTATCCGATCGGCTACTTCCACATCGACGTCGCCGAGGTGCTCACCGAGCAGGGCAAGCTCCACATGTTCGTCGCCATCGATCGAACTCGAAGTTCGCCTTCGTCGAACTGCATGAGAAGGCCACCACTGCCGTCTCCAGAGACTTCCTGCTGCGCCTGGTCGCGGCCGTCCCCTACAGGATCCACACTGTGCTCACCGACAATGGCATCCAATTCACGACGCCCGGCGGCCGGCGGTTCGGCCGTGCCATTGATCAAGGAGGCCATCGCAAACGGCGAACGCTTCTGGGCCCATGCCTTCGAATACGCTTGCGCCACGAACGACATCGAGCACCGGACGACCAAGGCAAGGCACCCGTGGACCAACGGCCAGGTCGAGAGGATGAACCGGACCATCAAGGATGCGACCGTCAGGCGCTTCTACTATGAGAGCCATGATCAGCTGCGCCAGCACCTTGCCGACTTCATCTCGGCCTACAACTTCGGCCGCAGGCTCAAGACCCTCAAAGGCCTCACGCCCTTTGAGTTCATCTGCAACGCTTGGGCTGCACAGCCCGAACGCTTCAAGCTTAATCAGCTCCAGCAAATGCCGGGACTTAACATCTAGAGTCAAGGGCCGATGGGCGGTTCGTCGCCTGTCATGTGCGCGCTCCGGCCACAGATATCCCGGCCCAGTTAACTGTTGTGGCGGATTGTTCGCTCACCGGGGCATAACCGCATACCGTTTCAACTGCGATCGAAAACTGACAGGGAGCCGCTGACACTAACACTAACATTATGCCGAGTACGGCAAGAAGAAGATGAAGGAGAAGCCATGAAAAACCACTCACACCGAACGTTATTCTCCGGTCGAGCGGCAGGATCGGTATGATTTGGTTGGCTCGATTGCAACGAATGTTGCGGACGGCTTCACAATGGTAGCAGAATCGGGGATCTCATTGTCGCGGATAGCTACAATCCCGGTATCGGCGACGTCGTTACCACCCTGCGGGATCTTGCTGTGACGTTGGCAACATGGGCGGCGCTTAGTGACACGCCGGCAAGCGGTCGACTGATGGATCGCCCATGCCCGCATAACCCCAAACCAGCCCTTTCGGCGCCGATCCCTAGCTTTCCTGCCCGCAAAACAATCGGGTTGAGCAGGTAAACGAGCCTTGTAACGCGTGAAAAAAAAGGCCTTTATGGACGCGCACTAGGACCAGCGTTGAGGCGTGGCAAGCCGACATTGGCGCTTCTTACAAGTGGATATTGGTTAGGCTCGGAACTGACTCGAACCGGGCCTCGTACGTTCCCGTCGACCACGATAAGCGCTCGGGGCCTTGCCGAAAACTTCGCGGAAGCACTTCGAGAAATGGGAGGGCGAAACGAAGCCGCATGCGACTGCAATTTCAATAAGCGGCATCTCCGTCTGCTCGATTAGGCGCCTGGCCCATTCAAGCCTCAGGCGCAGATAGTACCGCATGGGTGAGCAGGAGACGTAGCGCTCGAACAGCCGCTCGATTTGACGCGGCGAAAGTCCGATGCATTTCCCGATGTCGTTCATGGGAATCGGGTCTTCGATGTGCTGTTCCATCAGGCGGACGACTTCAGCGAGCTTCTCGCTCATTCCTGCATGTTGAGCGCCGCTCGCCCATTGCCTTTCGGAACCGGAGCGCCACTGGCCGGCGGTCGTATGTCTAAAAACGGCCGATGCGCCTTCTTTCCCGAGGTTTTCGGAAATCAGTTCCAGCGCCAGATCGAAGGACGCGAACTCACCCGCGCAGGTCACCACGTCTCCATCCCGCACAAACAGGCTGTCTGTGACACGGAGGCGACCAAAAGTTTCGGAAAGTGCAGGCAGCTTCTCCCAATGGATTGTGCAGGCATTGTCGTTCAGAATGCCAGCCTCCGCGAGCAGCCAGGTTGCCGTGCCCAGCGCCGCAATCGGAATTCTGTGGCGTCTTGAGAGGCGCAGGAGCTTCATAAGCGAGGCCGGTGCCTGGTTTTCGACCCCTTCACCGGCGCAGACCACTATCATATCGGGCCTGTCGCTGCTCCGCAGGTCCGCCGCCACTCTGGCAAACATGCTCTTAGCAGACACAGATATGCCGCTGGCGCACTCAACTGGCCTGCCGTCCGAACTCGACACCAGCCATTCGAAGAAAGTGCGATCCGAGATCGAGTTCGCGACCCGAAGCGGGTCAACGAACGATGATAGAGTCAACTGCGAGAATCCGGGAACGAGCAGGATGACAATGCGACAGACAGTCGGCTCGGGGCGGGGAATGATGCCCTGCACTCTGCTGTCCCAGTCAAACGCATGCGTGTGGCCAATCGGCGGAAACATTGCATTCATTCAGCACTCACACTCGGATGCCCGCCACCGATCGCCACCGGGCTCGCCGAAGTTGACCTGCTTGTAACTTTGCTAGTCTGGATGTCATCGAACTGCAGTGCGTGGAGGATAGTATTTCCCGACTGAAACAGGAGAGACGGCCGAAACGATGCCGGGCTATCTGGGCAGGAAGCATGAGGACCATGATCTGGTCAGAGGGGCCCGTCATCACCGATCAGCCGGCTTTGCGGAGAAGGCCGCTCTCAGCTCGAAGGAGACGAGATCCTCCGCTTTGTGCCATTCACCTTTCACCCGGGTTCGACCCGCGTCATAAAAGCCCTTAAGCGACGCAACCGCCGGGTATCTTTCACCTGCAATCTCGATCTCGAAAGTTCCGTCGGAGAGCCATTGCGGGCTTACGCCGGTCTCGGCGTTCAGATAGCCCATGCCGATCCCACACCCGACGGTATGGCCGAAACCGGCCGATCGGAGATATCCGACAAGCGTTCCGTTGCGCCAGACAGGCTCCGTGCCGAACATCAGGGGCGCTGCGCCCGACACGGCAAGCTGGACAAGGCGGCGCCGTGGCGTTTTGCCGCGCTGGGCCTCCAATGCTGCGCGACCGATGAAGTCTTCCGCCTTGTTCCACGCAACCGTGAAGCCGAGCCCCGACTCCAGCGGAGAGTCTTCGTCCCCCACGTCGGACCCCCAGTCACGGTAACCGGCTTCAAGGCGCAGCGTATTCAGCGCCACATAGCCGGCGTGACGGAGGTCGAGGTCGCGGCCGGCGGCAACCAGCGCGTCATAGATTCCCAGGGTCTGCTCGGTCGGGACATGAAACTCCCACCCGAGCTCGCCGACGAAGGTCATGCGGAATGCCAGTGCCAGACCATAGCCGATTTCGATCTCGCGTGCCGTCGCGAACGGGAAGTTGGCTTCGGAGAAATCGGCCGGGCTGACACGGGCCAGCAGCTCCCTGGACCTCGGGCCCATCACCGACAGGGTGGCATAGCCTGAGGAGACGTCCGTGACGGCCACGTTGCCGGCACCCTTGGCATGCATCCTCAGCCACGCGAGATCTCGGATGCGCTGGACGGCCGCGGTGACGATGAGAAACTCCTCGTCGCCGATCCGCGCGATCGTCACGTCCGACTCCATGCCGCCGCGCTCGTTCAGCCAAGGTGTGTAAACGATTCGGCCGACCGGCACGTCGATGTCGTTGCTCGACAGTCGCTGCAGCAGCGCAAGCGCGTCGTTGCCCTGGACAAGAAGGTGGGCGAATGAGGTCTGGTCAAACAGCGCCACGCCAGACCGTGTCGCGTCGTGCTCCTCCCCGCTCTGCCCGAACCACTCGTCGCGAGTAAACGTGGCGTGGGAAGCCGGCGCCGAGTCGTTCGGTCCAAACCATTGTACCCGCTCCCAGCCTGCGACTTCACCGAAGTTTGCTCCCGCTTGTGCCAGTCGGTCATGCAACGGCGAAACACGCACTTCGCGGGCAGTCCTCGGGGACTTGTGCGGCCAGTGAAGGTTCCAGAGGTTGCCTACGGCCTCTTTCGTGCGGTCGTAAAGATACTTGCGGTTGCGTTGGAACGGCATGGCACGACGCACGTCCATCTCCCAATAGTCATTGGCGGGAACGCCGGTCGACATCCACTCCGCCATGACCTTGCCGGCGCCACCTGACGACTCTATGCCACAGGAATTGAAACCCGTGGCGACGAAAAGACCGGCAATGTCCGGAGCCGGTCCAAGCAGGAAGCGGTTGTCCGGGGTGAAGCTTTCTGGACCGTTGAAATTCAATTGCAGTCCAACATGCGCCAGCGCCGGCATGCGCGCGATCGCGGCCGCAAGGTAAGGCTCTATGTGGTCGAAATCTTCCGGCAGAGAATCGAAGCTGAAATCCCGCGGGATGCCGTCTATGCCCCATGGCTTGGCATGCGTTTCGAAGAACCCGACGAGGAGCTTTCCTGCGTCCGGCTTGGCATAGACCTTTCCGTCCATGTCACGGATCGTCGGCAGATCCGTGGGCAGACCGGGGATCGCCTCCGTCACGATGTAGAAGTGCTCCGCGGCATGCAGCGGAACCGTCCAGTTCAGATCCGCAGCGACATTCCGGCTCCACAGGCCCGTGCAGATGACGGCCTTCTCGGCACGGACCAAGCCTTCAGCGGTTTCGACACCGAGGAATCGCCCCTTCTCAACCACGATCCTTGTCACCTGGGATCGTTCCAGGATTTTCGCGCCACCCGATCGCGCGCCGGCGGCGAACGCCCGCGCCGTGTCGATGGGGTTGGTCATGCCGTCAGAAGCAATCCACGCCGCGCCGAGCACGTCAGTTATGTCAAGCAGTGGTACGCGTCTCTGAGCTTCGGCCGCGTCAATCATTTCGACTTCCAGGCCGAAAGACCTTCCCATCGAGGAGCCGCGTCTCAGTTCCTCCATGCGTGAAACCGTCGACGCGATCGTGATCGAGCCACTTTGCCGGAAGCCGGTCGGCTGACCCGTCAACTGCTCCAGATCCCGGAACAGTTCCGCTGAGTACTGGGCCAGCTTCGCCATGTTCTCGTTCGACCGAAGCTGCGTAACCAGCCCGGCCGCATGCCATGTTGTGCCACACGTCAGCTGGTCGCGCTCGAGCAGCAGGACGTCCCGATGGCCCAGACGTGTCAGATGATATGCAATCGAAAGGCCTATAATACCGCCGCCGACGATAACGTACTCTGTGTGTGAAGGCAGTTTGCTTTGCATTGAGGTCTCGGAAACTCGTGAACCGGTGGCTCTGCGGCTGGATCCGCATATTCTGCAAAACTATCAGGACGCGAGGATGATTTTCGCCGTTTTGGGAGGCGGAAAGCCGCAATTCTGCGTCTTTGACGGATACAGCGAAGGTGTTGGTCTTGTAAGTGTAGGCTGGCGAGGCTAAATAACGAGCGCTGGAGCATGCTGTATTCGCAGCAGGCTTCAATTGGGTCAGGGATTACGCTGGACCGAGATCCTTGCATCCACAGAACACGCGTCGCTATCGTAAGATTGCCGCACGAGCGATTGGAATCGGGCATTGAGATATCTGCCCTAGCAGTGGAAGGCCCTTTATGAACTATGACCGGATCGATGCTCGCATCCTTGAGCTTGTACAGAAGAACAATCGGCTGACATCCGAGGTCATCGGCGAGCAGGTGGGGCTTTCCGCAACCGCGTGCCAGAGGCGTCTAAAAAGGCTCCGCGCGGAAGGTATCATCGAAGCGGATGTCTCGATCGTCTCCGCAAAAGCGGTTGGCAGGCCGATTCAAATGATCGTGTTCGTCACCCTTGAGCGCGAGCGCGCAGATATCATCGATCGGTTCAAGAAAGAGATTAAGGCCACGCCCCAGATCGCCACTGGATTCTACATCACCGGCGAGTCCGACTTCCTGCTGTATATCACCGCGCGCAGCATGGAGGACTATGAGGAATTCACGCGCCATTTTTTCTATCAGAACGCCCATATAAAGAGCGTCAAGACAATGGTCATTGTCGACCGGGTCAAGATCGGCTTCGGCGTTCCGGTCGAGGATGGGATGGACGTCTGAAGAGCAGTCCTGGGCCGGCGTGGATAGCTGAGACGCTTCTCTATTCGGCGTGTTGAGGTCAAGCGCTACCGAGCTTTTCAGTGTCTCCGGCATTTTAACGTCTTCCGCAGGGCCTTGCTTCTCTCCGGGATCGGCGTTTCGCCCTCCCAATAAGTTTGGGTTGTCTAATCGCCGCTGGGACGTCAAGCATGTAATTGCGTCGAGACGACGCTGCCGGGTGCATGGTTGTCTTCGCGGTCGACATCATGCGGCAACCGATGTTGACCGCGAAGACAACCCGACACACGCACGGATACCCTGCACGACTGCGAGCACTTCCTTCTCCGCAAATCGCGCAAGCCCGGCGTCAGTGTACGCCCCATACCAAAGAAGGGCCCGCGCCCGAAAGCGCTGATCTTGAGCCGATCGGTACAGGATTCAGTTGCGATGCGCTCAAATACGCCCGAAATCGGCATTAGGATTTGTGATAATCGCGGCAAGCTGGCTGTAGGCGGTGAGCCTTGGCCGGATTTATTCTGCGACAAATCCGAGGGAGTTATGTATGGGAGTAGTTAAAGGTCCACAGGTATTCCCGCGCTCGGAATATCTGCGCAGGCTCGCTGCGGTGAAAGCGAAGATGGCTGAGTGTGATATCGCCGCGGTTGTCATCACCGACAATGCACATATCACTTACCTCACGGGTTCCGTGGCTCACTCTTATGACACGCGCGGTGTCGTCATCCTAGCTTCGCGGGAAGAGCCGGTCTTCATCCTACGGTGGATGGACGTTGCCGCGGCCGTGCAGGAGACGTTCATGGGACGCGACAGCATCATCGGCTACTCGGAAGAGTTGATGGGCGATCCCGACAAGAACGGCTACGACGCGGTGATCGATTTCCTGCTGGATCAGGGTCTTGGACAGAGCGGCCTTGGATTCGAGTTTTGCAACCTGACAGTGGATTCGGCGGAGAAGTTCAAGGGCCGCCTGCCGCAGGCGCGCATCGTTGACTTCTCGAACGTAGTCACCCGCATCCGTGCCCTCAAGTCCGACTTCGAAATTGCCGTCATGCGCGAAGCAGCGGCGATTTCGGACGCTGGTGTGCTCAGGGCTGCGGAGGTTATGCGCCCGGGCATGCGGGAGGCAGATGCCATCGCCGAAATTGTCGGGACGCTCGCCCGCGGAGCGAACGGCAAACCCGGAACTTGGATCGCAACACCTTATCTCTGCGCCACGTCCCGGATTGGAAATCCGCATACCACCTGGAGCGAAGACACCCTCAGGAAAGGTTCACAGGTCAATCTTGAGATCGCCGGCGTCCGGCATGACTACTACGCTCCGATCTGCCGGACCTATATCCTCGGCAAACCGTCCGATCGCTTGCTGCGCATCCATGAAGCGCAGCTCGCCGGCCTCGAGGCGGGGCTGAATCTAATCCGTGCCGGCGCCGTCAGCGGCGAAGTGGCCAAAGTGATTCACAACACAACCGAGAAACACGGATTCAAGAAGCGGTCGCGCGCCGGATATTCCATCGGTATCAACTGGATGGAAAAGACGACCAGCCTCAAGCTGGGCGATTCGACGGTTCTCGAGCCGAACATGACCTTCCACTTGCATCTCGGTTCATGGGTTGAGGAAGATTTCGGCTACGTGCTTAGCGAGAGTATTCGCGTCACCGAATCCGGGGTCGAGGTTATCACAAAGGCGCCGCGGCAACTTTTCATACTCGGCTGAGCCCACGAACAGCATCCCTCGATTGCTCTCAACTCGGAGCTAGGCCCGATGTCATTCATGAGCATGATTGCTTGCGAGGGAGCGGGCGCAGATGGTCGAGGCGTTCTTTTTCACCGCGGGTGACTCTGATATCGCGACATTCACCTCGTAGTGGCGGCGGCGCGGAACTAACAGTGCACTTCCCTCTTCGGGCAAATAGAAGTCCATAGACGGCATTGCCTTTTGCCCGAGCCTGCGCGACCTGTTCTGCGACCACCTTGGCATCTACATGTAGCGCCGAAAGGTATCGTAGGGATCTCTCGGCATTTGCGTCAATGATCTGCGCAGCGATGTCCGGTGAGAGCATCGATAAGAGGGCGACCCTGTCGGCGGCTACCCTTTGCGCTGTGATAACGTTCGTACGACACGGACGCCAACGTCAATGCGATAAAGGTCCGGTTATGTCGCAGACGGGCAGTTCTGTGGCGCTGCGGATCGCTGGTGTGACCAACGGAAATGCCGTGCATTCGAACAGGAGTCCGCGATTTCCGCATGCGCTGCGCGGAGCCGAGCAACGCAGGCCTTGATATCGGCCATGTTGATCGGCGGCCCGTCATTTATTTGCGGCATGAGCCCCGCATTCAAGTCCTGCAACAACTTGCTCCCGTCGATGCCGCCAATAACCACCCGCGCCCGATCGGTCGGATCAACGAATTCCTCCTCGCCGCCACCGCACAGAACCTAAAAAGGCTTGCAAGGTTGAGATCACTCATCCAGGCCGGACCGGCACCGGCCGGATGCGCCGAACTGGTACGATACACCGGCATAAAGCACAATGTTCCGTGCTGTTCCTGCTGGCGTGGCCTGCTCGACAATGGGAAGCCGCGCTGCATAGCCTTCGGCGGACTGCATCTAAATGATGCAATTGAGGAAGCACTCCTGCGTGTCGTCGAGCAGGGCGCGATCGCTGCCGCCGACGCCAAAGCACAAGCCGCCGTCATCAGGTTCGCGACGCGCTGATGCGCGATCTCGAAGCCGCCCGCTCCCGTGCCGACCGGGCCTTCCGGCAATATAATGCCGTCCGAGAACCGGCTGGTCGCGGCGGAACTGGAACAGCGCTGGAACCGGTCGCTCATTCATGTCAGCGAGATCGTGAGCAAGATCGCCGCGTACGATGCCGCCACTCCAAGGCCATCACCTGTGTTGGCGACGGACATCACGGCACTGGCTACAGACCTGTGGGCTGTCTGGTCGGCGCCGACGACTGATGACTACACTCTTGGTGCAGGCCCACAGGTCGAGATCTGGGACAACGAATTCGCTGCCTTGGCAGCCCGGATGGTCGTCGGGTAGCCAATCCTGCTGCACACTCACTCAAGCGTTGCCACGACCATCTTCGCCGCGGTAGCTGGGCAAGTAACGGGAGAGGTGTCCACGATCGTGAGAACATGCAGTTTCTTGCCCGTTGCGAGCTGTCGTGCACGAATTCCATTTACCAAACGTCACCTCGCCGGTGCGGCGAGGTAGAGCCTCAGGTTGTTCTTATTCGCCAAGAATCGGAAATGGTGTGATCGACCAATCGATTAAGTCGACGGCACGCTGAAGTATCGCCTCGGTCTCAGTAAGGCTGGGTGAAGTGGCGACGACATATCCCATACAGTCTCGGTAATCGCCTTTCCTGACGATCGGCGTCTTGGGTTCAATATAGAATTTGACCTCGGCGACACCTGGTATAGCAGCCGCCTGACTGTGGCCATCGATCCAATCAAGCGTGCCATCGCGATCAGCAATCAGGTGCCGCACGGCCGCAGTGTGCGTATGCCTTCTGCGCAAATTGCATTCCTCGCCGATGACAAGCTTGATGTGCTCGGTGACGGGATCGATACCGTAGGCCAGCTCGACCATCTGAGGAGTGGGTGCACCCGCAAGGCGCGGGTTGACTTCAATGACGACTGGGCCAAGCTCCGTCCACCGGAATTCAATGCAGGTTGGCCCCCAGCCAAGGCCGAGAGCTTGCAAACAGTTCAGCGAAACATCGGCGATATGTTTATGCTCGTCATCCCTTAGCGAGGCCGGATAGGTGAACTCACGATAGACGAAATGCGGTGGGCTGCCGAAGTCACCGGTGAAAATCCCAATGACCTCATCTCCCATTATGTCGGCGCAATAGTAGAGGCCTCGTGCGAATTCTTCGACCAGTATCCTCGGCGAAGACGCCCATATGTGCTTCCCGCCCAACAGATAGGTCGTATGCTCGGCTAATTCATCGACGTTGCGGCACAGTCGGACACCCATGCTGCCGATGCCTACAGCTGGCTTAAGAATCACCGGCAGGCCGATCTCCGCGGCAGAGCGTTCTACGTCCGTCGCATTCGCTGCTACGCGATAAGCAGGTATTGGAACGCCGGCCTCGGCGAGGAGTTGACGTTGAGCGAATTTGTCGCAGCATCGTTCAATCGACTCGGGATTCGGTCCGGGTAGATCGAAGTACCGGCAGAGCTTGCCGACTGTCGCATAGACCGACTCCTGGGCACTGGTTATGCCAGCAATGTCATACGTCGCAAGTAGCCGGGAACATTCGTGGATTAGCGCATCGAGATTGTCTGTATCGACACGGACTACCTCAATTCCTCCCGCTGCAAGATAGTCGTACTTAGCTGGATCAGCCAACAGGGTAATTGGATGAAGCGCAAGACGTTGGGCCGCTTGGACGTATCGCAGCATATTGCTTGCGCCTTCGACCAGGATGAGCGCTCTTGTTGCCATTGGATTTGACTCTCCGTTGCGTGCTTTGCGGCGGCCTGAGCGTAGTCGGCATCAGCTTATTCAGCCGTGCCTGACCTCAGACCTTGCGGTTAAGTACCATTGTCAGTGATTCCCGTTCGCAAAGATCCTGTAAATTCATTTGAAGGATCTGTTGCAGCGTTTGCCTAAGAGCCCGTGTGCCATCGAGCGTCTGAATCAATTTCGGAGGACAAATTGCATGTCACAATTCATTCGCGCGATCTTTGTAACTGCACCGGCGACTTACAGGCCGGTATCAAAGCTCTGGAACCTGATCGTGCCCTCGGCTACCCGGTTGCAATTGGGTTTCCCGATGATGCAGGGACTGAGTTAGTCTATTTCCGGCCTGGAGCTTACGAGCAGTTCAGGATGTTATGCTTGGCATCCTAACGCCCAAGCGGCTGGTCCGTGAGGCGTCGTGCTGAGCGCAGTCCGGACACAGAGCACGACCGGCATGCCAAGAGCGGGGCGAAGACGTGGATGAACATCGTCAAGCAGGTGAGCGGCGCCATCAGGCCGCCGGCACCCTCCACGGTCCGGTGAAATACCGGCCTGCTCGCAGGCAAACAGCGTGACCTCGTCGGAGATGAACAGGGTTAGATAGGATTCGGCGATGCACTTCAGTTCGGCCAGTTCGCGGGCGGGTACATCCGCATGCCGCCGGCGCCTAACACCAGCGGCTCGACAATGATCACCGCAGCCCTTTGGTTGCGGGTGAACGCCTCGAAGGCGCCGAGCGATCCACCATGCCGACGGCCAGAAAGGGGATTGTGTCGACCTCGAAGAGCAGCGCTCATAGCGGGATTGAAGGCGCCACGTGCACCGACGCTCATCGCCCCGATAACGTCCCAGGAGAGGTGACGGCTATCCGCCAAGCCGCTCGATCAAGAAAATGGCGTATGGAATTGACCGTTATGTGTTCGGTGGCCGCTTAGCAGGTTTTCAGTCGCGCGCAAGCTTCGATGCTGTGATGAACGTTGGGCGGAGCGGGATTCTACTGTCGGTCGCTGGCGGATAAATTTGCATCTGCGCTTGCGAAGATGTTCACGTCCGTGAAGCTCTCGGGCGTCGATGCCGTTTAAACTGCAGAGCCACCATTAGAAACGATCAGGCCTTGGCTTGGCAGGTTGCAGCGAGGTGACTGTCGTCCAGACCCTAGCCATCTGAAAACGCGATGGCGGGGTCCGGGACATTATATTGGCGAACTGAACGGCAAGTGGCGCATACTTAGCTTAGCGAGCAGCCGATCGAACTGCATCCGCCCGTCAACGCCGTCCGGAAAATTGAGCGAAGTGAAAGTGCACATCCAAGACATCCTTCTCGCGCCAGGTAGTGGCGCATTTTTCTATGACGACCAGGCTGCGATCGGCGCCGGCGCAACCCAGGATAGTCTCATTTATCCGGGCGAGCCGATAACGCCTGGGTTCACGTCAATTCGCGTTCCGGCATCTTCGCTCAGCATCGGGCTTGTTCTCACCGACGGCACCGTTGTTTGGGGCGACATGATGGGCGTTCAGTACTCTGGTGCCGGCGGACGTGATCCTTTGTTCGAAACTGCTCAAATCTCGGATTTGACGTCGCGGGTTGTGGTGCCCCGGCTTCTCGATGTCGACGTCTCTCGTTACCTCGATGCCTGCGTGAAGGTTTTCGAGCCCCTCGAGCACAAGCGGTTACCTCTCGCGATTGAGTATGGCGTCAGCCAGGCGCTCCTTCGCGCAACGTCCCATCTTCACCGTACGACGATGGCGGAAGTCGTATGCAGTGAATTTAACCTACCGCTACCAACGCGTAGGGTCCCGATCTACTGTCAGAGCGGCGATGCTCGCGAAATTAACGTCGATAAGATGATTCTGAAGGCCGTGGATGTGCTTCCCCACGGCCTGATCAACTCACGGCAGAAATTCGGCGTAGACGGCCAAACCTTCATGGGGTTCGTGAAGTGGGTTGCAATGCGTACGCGCGAAATCGGCCGCCCGGGGTACCATCCGGTGCTGCATTTCGATGTGTACGGCTGGATCGGCCAGGAAATCGGCCTGGAGCCGCAACGGATCGCCGATTTTATCTGCAAGGTTGCTGATACCGTCCCGGGGTTCACGCTCAACATCGAGTGCCCGGCGGATTTTGGTTCGAAGCAAGCTCAAATTGAGAACTACGCCAAGATCGTATCGAGTTTGGACAGCCGGGGTTCCAGTGCTCGCATTGTCGTGGATGAGAGATGCAACACGCTTGAGGATATTCGGCTCTTTGCCGAAGCGAGGGCCGCGCATCTCATCCAAATCAAGACCCCCGATGTCGGCTCATTGGCTGACACGGCACGCGCCGTGCTTCTGTGTAAGGAGAACAGGGTAGGGGCGTATGTCGGTGGAAGCTGTACCGAGACGGATCTCTCTGCTCAGGCATCGGTCCACATATCGGTGGCGACCCAGGCGGACATGATGCTGGCAAAGCCCGGAATGGGTGTTGACGAGGCGTTCTCGATTGTAGGCAATGAACAAAACCGGTTGCTGGCGATGCTGAATCGTCGGACGCAGGCCGAAAACGTTGGATGAAAAAGCACGGTGTCGCATGCAGAACTCTCTTGAGGGGATCACCGTCGTTGCTGTGGAGCAGGCTGTGGCCGCGCCCTATGTCTCATCTCGTCTTGCGGACGCGGGCGCCCGGGTCATCAAGGTCGAAAGGCCCGAAGGGGATTTTGCTCGAAACTACGATAAGTTGGTGCGGGGACAGAGCGCTTACTTCGTTTGGCTCAACCGAGGCAAGGAATCGGTTTGTTTGGACCTTAGGTCGGAGGCGGACCGTGCCGTTCTGGACTCACTTGTTGCTGCTGCTGACGTCTTTATCCAGAACCTGAAGCCGGGCAGTATCGAGAAACTGGGTTTCGGGTCTGCGGATCTGCGCCGACGCTTTCCGCGGCTGATCACCTGCGACATTTCGGGGTTTGGGGAGGGGGGGCCATTTTCCCACCTGAAGGCTTATGATCTCATCGTCCAGGCCGAAACTGGTCTGTGTGCTATCACCGGTACGCATCAGGGGCCCGCCCGGGTAGGGGTTTCGGTTTGCGACATTTCGGCAGGCATGACAGCACATAGTGCCGTCCTACAAGCGCTGTATCACCGCGAGGTCACCGGCGAGGGGACTAGCATTCAGGTGTCACTGTTCGATGCCGTCGCCGACTGGATGAATGTACCGGTTCTGCAACACGACTACAGCAGCTACCATACGGTGCGCGCGGGCGTCAAACACCCCTCACTGGCGCCGTATGGCGCCTATCGCTGCGGCGATGGCAAGGACGTCATCTTCTCCGTCCAGAATGACCGGGAATGGGTGAATTTCTGCGAGAAATTCCTGAAGCGGCCTGAACTCACACGTGCACTTGGTTTCGCCGACAACATGGAGCGCCTCGGTCACCGTCCGCAACTTGATGCGATCATCGAAGCGCGTTTCTCCAAACTGTCCAGCGAGGAGGCGATGCAGGAGCTTGAGGCGGCCGGTTTGGCATATGGGCGACTGAACGAAGTGGCGGATATTTCAAGGCATCCACATGTTCGCAGGGTTGAGATTGGTACCCCTGAAGGAACCGTGGAGGCGATAGCCCCGGCTGCGATCTTCAACTCTGAGCGACCCTCATTACGGCCAGTTCCGGCTCTTGGCGCCCATACAGACGCTGTCCGAGAGGAGGTTCGAGCAGGTTTGCGCGGAAGAGCCGCGTCAGCATGAGCGTGCCTCTTTTCGGGAAGGGAGCGCGATCGCGATTTACAGAGTGCATGCCTAGTCCTGCGTCCTCCGAGTGCCACGGCCGCCCAGCAAGCTCACTGACACCGCCCGCGCTAGAATCGACCGCAGAGGCGACTTCATGAACGACGCCGTTCAGGCCGTTGAAAGCCCGATGTCTGTTCCCCGCTGGAGATCTCTCCTCTTCGTTCCTTCTCATGTTCCGCGTTTTGTGGAGGCCGCTCATGAGCGCGGGGCAGATGGCATCATACTCGACCTCGAGGACTCCGTTCCCCAGGATCAAAAAGATGAGTCACGAAGGCAGCTTTCTGCGTCCGTGACAAAGGTGGGCCGCAAGGGCGGATATGTTTTAGTTCGCGTGAATCGTGGTTTGCGCGCCTTGGCGGCAGATCTCGATGCAGCCGTGATTGCGGGTGTTGATGCACTCGTTCTTCCGAAGACGGCTTCGGCAGAGTGGGTATCAGAGATCGCGAATGCGGTTTCGGAACTTGAACGAGAAAGAAATCTTGCCCAGGGACGCATTCGATTCGTTGCCCAAATAGAGACTCCTGGAGCATTGCAAAGTCTCTCAGCCATTGCGTCGGCCCATCCCAGGATGGTTGCAATGGCGCTGGGTCCTGAAGACTTCAGTGCCTCTGTTGGCGGTGCCCCGGAACTCGACCTTCTTTTGACACCGAACCTTTCTGTTCTGTTTGCCGCTCGCGCCGCAGGCTTGCTACCGCTTGGCTTCGTAGGAAGTATCGGCGAGTTCTCAGACAATGATAGACTTCGTGAAGCCGCGGCGCATGCGCGGCGGCTTGGCTTTGCCGGAGCTTTGGCGATCCATCCAAACCAGGTTGCCATATTCAATGAGGCTTTTTCGCCAAGCCCACAGGAACTCGAATGGGCCCGTCGTGTCCTCGCGGCGGAAAAAGATGCGACGGCGCAGGGCAGAGGCGCGTTCGCCTTGGACGGAAAGATGGTCGATCCACCGGTTATCCGAAGGGCACGAGAAATCATCGCCACGGATCCGGGCACCGAGTTGGCCGTTTGAGGCCTCAGCAGGTTGGTCAAACCAGATTGGGACGACACGACAGCAAGGCGTCATGCAGCTCGGCACAATTATTGCTGTCGCGCCATCACATTTCGAGATAGATTACGTCAATTGCAGTCCGCCCTCGGAAGAGTACCCGTGGAAATCAGGCAGTTAAGATACTTCGTTGGCGTGGTCGAAGCAGGCAGTTTCACGAAGGCCGCTGGCTTTCTGAATGTCGCCCAGAGTGCGCTGAGTCTGCATGTGCGCCAATTGGAGGAAGGCTTCGGGACTCAGCTGCTGATACGCGACAGGACCGGCGTGAGCGTGACGGCGTCAGGAGCCAAACTGCTCGAGCGGGCGCGGGCAATTCTCAAAGAAATTCGACTTACCGAGGTGGAATTGACCAACACAGCCGCTTCCCCTGCCGGGGAGGTGACTATTGGCATTCCGTCTGGAGCTGCTCGCGTCCTGAGCGGTCCGCTGCTTGAGGCGGTGAGAAACGAACTGCCCAAGGTTTCCCTCAAGATGGTCGAGGGCATGACGGGACCGTTGGAGGAGTGGATGGCCGCTGGACGCTTCAATCTGGCGGTTCTGTACCGCACCGCAGACAGTGTGGGGCGAATGACGGTGCTAGCGCGCGAAGACCTTTGTCTGGTGGTTCCGTCCGGCGAGCCACCGTTTGAAGATGCGATATCTCTGGCTGACCTGCATGCATTCCCCCTGGCGGTTCCCATGCGCAACAACAATGTCAGGCGTTCGGTGGCTGATGTCGTCGCACAACACGGTTGCGCGCTGGACGTCAAGTTTGAAGTGGACTCCCTCTCAACGATCATCAACATGGTCGTAGAGGGAAAAGCGCATTCTATTCTCGCCCCGTCTGCGGTTCAGAAAGAAGCCTCCCAAGGGCTGGTCCGGACTGTCAAGATCGTCGATCCGGTGATTACCCGCTCCGTGGTGCTTGCTGTAAATCCCAAAGATGAGCGTTCTGCGGCCGTTTCTGCGGTCCGCAAGCTCATTCCGAAGGTCGCCAGAGCATTGATTGAAACCCGGGACTGGGCAGCGGTGGCGCCTGAGGCGACCTGACAACCTAACCTGTAAAGCTGGGCATAATCTTTTGCGGCCATCAGGACCAGCCCGATCTGGATTCGAGATGGATTTCGGCAATATTCGATATTTGACCCGCCGCGACCATCGCGATGAAACTGGCTCAAGCGAGTTCAGCAGTTTCGATATCGAAACTGCGCTCGTATGGCAAGAATTCAGTCAAGTGGAGCCCGCGATGTCCGACGCTAAGAGTTACGAGCTCTTCATTAACGGCAAATGGCGAGCCGGTGGTAGCCGAGCCACTTTGCCGGTGATCAACCCGGCGACGGAGGAGGTATTTGCCTCAGTGGCCTCGGCTACGGTTTCAGACTTGGATGAAGCTCTTGCTTCGGCAGAACGCAGCCGCAGGGCGTGGTCCTCACGACCCGCCAAAGAGCGTGGCGAGATCCTCGTCTCTGCCGCCAGCATTCTGGCAGAGAAAGCTGGCGCCGCAGCCAGGGACCTGTCGTGCGAACAGGGAAAGACGATTGCCGAAGCGACAGGAGAATACGCGCGCGCAGTCGAAACGCTGGAATGGAATGGCCGGCATGCCGATGAGTTGTCGGCCCCGATTCCGTTGGGCTCGAACAGGATGATAGCCCCCGAGCCGCTCGGTGTCGTCGCTGCATTTACGCCATGGAACTATCCGGCCGTTCTTATCGCCCGCAAGCTCGCCCCCGCGCTGGCGGCAGGCTGCCCGGTGATCCTCAAAGGGGCCGAGGAGACGCCAAGCGTGGCTGTCCATATCGTGGAATCTTTGCGTCAAGCAGGGATACCGGAAGGCGTGGTCAACCTGGTGTTCGGTGTTCCTGTGCATATATCGCGGCATCTGCTCAGTTCGCCAATTGTGAAAGTCTTGACGTTCACGGGGTCGACCGCTGTTGGAAAACAGCTGGCCACGCTGGCCGCGAATAATTTGCAGCGCTGCATCCTTGAGCTCGGTGGACATTCCCCGGTTATTGTGTGCGAAGATGCGGATCTGGCAAAGGTGATACCGGCTATTTCGGAATACAAATTCGAGTGCGCGGGCCAGAGTTGTAATGCGCCCAGCAGGATTCTTGTCGCCCGATCCCGCTGGGAGGAATTCCTGTTCCGGATGACGGAGGCGGTCCGAAAAATCAGGATCGGTCCACCAGATGACCCTGCAACGCAAATGGGGCCAATGGCAAACGCGCGGCGAATCGAGGCCATGCAACGCCTGACCAAAGATGCGGTAGAGGGCGGCGCCCGCATCGAGACCGGTGGCACCCCCCTTGACCGACCGGGGTTTTACTGGCCGCCAACCATCCTGACGGGCGTACCGAAGGAAGCGAGAGTGCTTCATGAAGAGCCGTTCGGACCGATTCTCACCGTGGCGCCTTTCGATACGATCGAAGAGGCGATCGAGGAAGCCAACGCCACCGAGTACGGGCTGGCCGCCTACTTGTTCACTGGCGTTGCCGATACGCAAGAGAAGCTTATCAATGGTCTTTCTGCGGGCGCTGTTAGTGTGAATTACCTGAAAGGGGTTTCCGCTGATGCCCCTTATGGAGGAGTCAAGCAAAGCGGCTATGGATATGAAGGCGGCGAGCAGGGGGTGCGAAGCTTCCAAATCCTTAAAATGGTGAATGGCCTCGGTTCATTTGGATAAAATCCGGTGGGAAATAGAACACGGACCATCGCGGGCAAGGACATCACAAGAAGCGTCGCCGACGCCCTTCAGTACATCTCATACTACCACCCTCCAGATTATATCCGGTCTCTTTCTCACGCATACACGCGAGAACGGAGCCCGTCGGCGAAGAACGCCATAGGTCAGATTCTGCTGAACTCCCGCATGGCGGCCTTTGGGCGGCGCCCGATCTGTCAGGACACCGGACTTGTGGTGGTCTTCGCAAAGGTCGGCATGGATGCCCGCATCAAGTCAACCGCCAGTTTCGCTGATCTTGTGAATGAGGGCGTACGCCAAGCCTATCTCGATCCGGACAATCCCCTTCGGGCATCGATCGTTGCGGATCCGCTCGCCACACGGATCAACACCCGCGACAACACACCGGCAGTTGTCCATGTCGACCTGGTGCAAGGTAACCAGATTGAGATCACCATCGCCGCGAAAGGCGGCGGGTCGGAGAACAAGGCACGTTTTACCACCCTCAATCCCAGCGCCTCCGTTTCCGACTGGGTGGTCAATACCGTTTCGACCCTTGGCAGCGGGTGGTGTCCACCTGGACTGATCTCTGTCGGCATCGGTGGTAGCGCTGAAAAGGCGATGCTGCTGGCCAAGGAAGCCATGAACGAGCCCATCGATATGGCGGAACTGATCGCAAGGGGGGCGATAAGCCCAGAAGAGGGACTGCGGATTGAGCTTTATGAGCGGATCAATGCGCTTGGCATCGGCGCCCAAGGCCTTGGTGGTCTGACAACAGTCGTTGACGTCAAGGTTGCGACCTATCCTACTCATGCGGCTTCCAAGCCCGTGGCGCTCATCCCGCAATGCGCCGCCAACCGGCACCTGAAGTTTACTTTGGACGGCTCTGGACCCATCAGCCTCCAGCCGCCCGATTTGCGCGAATGGCCCGACATCGGAGCCGACGAATTGAACCCAGCCGGCGTCCGGCGGGTCAATTTAGATACGCTGACGAAGGAAGAGACGGCATCGTGGCGCTGCGGTGAAACGCTCCTGCTGTCTGGAAAGATACTGACGGGCCGTGACGCTGCCCACAAACGAATGATCGAGCTGCTCGATGCCGGCAAGCCGCTTCCGGTCAACCTGCGGGGACGCGTGATCTACTACGTCGGCCCCGTCCGGGCAGTGAGGAATGAGGTCGTTGGACCCGCTGGTCCAACAACCTCCAGCCGCTTGGACGATTTTACGGACAAGGTGCTCGCCGAAACCGGCCTTTTCGCGATGGTCGGCAAAGCGGAAAGGGGACCGGCGGCCATCGAGTCGATTGTAAGACACAAAACGCCCTATCTTGCTGCAGTGGGTGGCGCTGCGTACCTGATTTCAAAATCGATTAAGAAGGCGCGGATCGTTGCCTTTGAAGACCTGGGCATGGAAGCCATCTATGAATTCGATGTGCAGGACATGCCTGTTATCATGGCCGTCGATGTTGAGGGAAACTCCATTCACAATTCCGGGCCTCTTGAGTGGCGTAAGCGTATGGCGGCCGACAGCATCGCACGCAACATCGGCGTTTGAGTCTTCCCAGTTGGGCGATTTCGGCCAGACTCCAGCGTCAAATTGTTGGGCACACCGTAAGACGAGCGGCATTTGCGGTGCCTTGCGCCTCGGCGAGCCGGACGAGCAAGGCCTTCAATTCACCCCAATAGCTGAATGTGCCACTGAATACTGCATTGAGTATGCCGTCCACGCGATCGAGGCTCGAATGCTGTCGCGCGTCTATCAAGTACGGCAGCGGAGATTCAAGAAAATGGGTTATCTATTTATTCGGAGGTCTCCGCCGCCGCCGACTATTCTCTCCAGCTGCATCATTGCCCCGTTAGGCGTCGGGGCGATAGCCAAAGTACTTCTGCAGCTTTTCTCAGCGGATCGCTCTCCCTCAGCTGATTGCCGTACCCATTCTGGCACATCTCGGGCCGAGAACGGATGCCTTCCACTACTACATTCGGTCATTCAAGATGGATAGAATTGATCGGCGCACAACGCGCTGTCATCGCTGCTTGAGAGCAACAGGTTATGAAGTCGAAACCCGATCCCGTGCAACTCGACAGTTGGGACGTCCGGATTCTCTCCGAGATTCAGGCAGACGGTCGGATTTCAAAAAGTGAGCTTGCAAAACGAGTTCATCTTTCGGCGTCGGCCTGTTCGGAGCGGCTCCGAGCACTCAAGGCCGCAGGGATTATTGAGGGATTCTATGCGCGACTGAGTCCTGCCCTCATTGGCGGCATGATCTTTGTGATGGTAGAGGTCGTGCTGGATCGCCATCGTCTTGAGGACCAACGACACTTCGAAACTGCAATCCAAGAGATTCCGGAAATCCTGGACTGCTGGGCAATTGGGGGGCGCGTCGATTATCTGATGCGGGTCGCATCTCGTTCTATGGCCGCCTATCAGGATTTCATGGAGGGGCTGCTGCAGGCAGGCTTAGGGATTGATCAATACTATAGCCTTGTCGTTACGAAACCAGTGAAGTCCAATTCACCGATACCCTTGTCCGCCCTGAGGCAACGGTAAAACCCGAAAAGCTTTAGTTTCTACGGCGTTTGGCATGGATCCCGTAGATTCGTTTGCAAAAAGCGTCCATTCCGACGAAACTCAAGGGACATTTGCGGTATACTAATTGCTGGAAAAGGTGGCCGAGCGCTATCCGCCAGTTGATGGCGAGGAAGGACGATGCGCTTGAGCAATCTGGAACCGATCAATTCCAGGAGACGGATCGAAGCAGCCATCGGACGCACTTGGCCAGCACGGTTGCGGCGAGAAGCCAAACCGGATCGTGCCTGGGGAGGAGGCGTCCATATCTGAGATGCGAAGTGCCGAAAAGTGCCTCTACAGCTATCTCAAGGGGGAACCTTCGCCCTGGATTGGCGATCAGTGGCGATTGAGCTTAGTCGCGGTCAGCGCATCCGTGTAGGGGGCGAAATCTACAGCGAGGAATTGGCAAGCCGACGGGTAGCGGGAGTGCAAGCTGGCCCGCTCGGCCTTGGCGAGCAAACCGGCCCTCGACGCCTGCGGATATTCGGAGATCGCTCCATCTCCTTTTTACGTCGTAAATTCGTTGCTGTTCGAGATTAGGAGATTGTCTGTCCTGTTTGACATTGCTGGTCTCCGCAGGCTTCTGAGCGAGGAGCATCGCTGAGCCGCGGTCGCGTAGGTGGGTGACAAGGCCGGTCACGCCCGCCAGCCGAGTGGTCTTCGAGAAGGTGGAGGTTGCGCTACCGGCTGGAGAGAATGGTGCCAGTTTTCACAAGACAAGGGGTCGCTTAATCGAATGGGCGTCTAGTTCATAGATTGCGAACAGATCATGGGGGATTTGAATAGTGCTACTGACCGAGGCAGAGCTGAAAAAAGTTGCGAATGCCAGTCGAGGACATAGAGCCGCATCGATCGTTCTAAAGGAAGAGATGGCCGCAGCTACAGCTAGATCGTCATTCGACGTTTTTCTGTCACATTCGTTCAAGGACGCAGAGATCGTTCTCGGTGTGAAGCGAATTTTTGAGGAGCTTGGGTTCACTGCTTATGTAGATTGGATCGAAGATTCACAATTGGACCGCACAAAGGTCTCCTCTGCCACTGCCGAGTTGCTGCGGACCCGTATGAGGCAGTCAAAGACGCTAATCTATGTGCATTCAAACAATTCTCCAGGATCCAGATGGATGCCTTGGGAGCTTGGCTTTTTCGATGGCTTTCGGACCGCGGTAGCAGTTCTCCCCGTGGCAAAAAATTCTTCGGAAACATTCTGTGGGCAAGAATTTTTGGGCCTATACCCGTACATCGATGGGACCGGACCTGCAGTCCTGTTTATAAACAGAGGGACCGCGTCTAGCTCAAGACTAGGCTCTGTAAGCTCGACTGCAAACGTTACGTTTGCCAAATCATGGCTTAAAGAATTTGCTGGCACAAAATAGAGGTGCTCTGAAGTGAAATATCCTGGACTTTATAATAGCGCCGACATGGCGTCTAACGAGCAGCAGGCGACATTTCTTAGCCTGATCCGGGCAGAGTACGTTCTTCTTTTTTCGGCGTCTGTTCTCTCTTTGGATTTGTGGCCATCAAAGGCCTATTTCGGTGTGTATGCTGCGGTGTTTCTTTGCTCAATGGGAATCCTAATTTTCCGGTCGGTCACAAAGCCCGAGCAGGTCTGGTATCAAGCTAGAGCTTTGGCAGAGTCAGTAAAGACATTGACCTGGCGCTTTGCGATGCGAGCACAGCCGTTCGATGACACGCGTGCGGCCGACGCTAGAGCTGATTTTCGCAAGCTCATGGAAGGTATCCTTGATAGCAATCGTCACCTTGGCAGCGCGTTGAGCGGCACCGATTCAGCATCCCCTCAAACAACCGACGAAATGATGTCAATAAGGGACTCCCCGCTAAAAGAACGAAAAGAGCTATATCTGCAGAAACGAATTTGCGAGCAACGTAAGTGGTACGAGAAGAAAGCGCGCTCGAACAAGAGATCCGCAAAAATTTGGATGGGCCTTGGTGTCATTGCTTACGCTCTGGGGTTCTCGTTCATCGTAGTACGCATCGCTGACCCAGCGATACCAGGCTGGCCGACAGAGCCGTTAATCGTTATTGCCGCCTCGCTTATCGGGTGGACCCAAATCAAGAAATTCAACGAATTGGCATCGGCTTACACGTTGACAGCTCACGAGATCGGATTGACTGCCGACCTTATTACGGACGCCAACTCTGATGAGGCATTCTCCGCAGCGGTGAACGAAGCCGAACTGGCTTTCTCAAGGGAGCACACCCAGTGGGTTGCTCGTCAAAACAACTAAGAGACAACAATGGCATACAGCGATCCGACCTATGTAATATTTGACGGCGATGAAGACGCTTGGGCATACCGCTTTATGAAAGGGTGGAATGCCAGCGAGAATGTGAGTTTTGAATTCGCGAACGCTCACGATCTGGACAATATGACGAGCCGAGCACAGGACGAAGATTATGTTAAACGCAATCTTCGCAACAGAATGAATGGATCGAGCCAGGTACTTGTCCTGATCGGTGAGAAAACGAAAAACCTTTTTCGCTTCGTGCGCTGGGAAATGGAATTGGCCCTTGATCTAGGTCTGCCGATAATCGCAGCAAACCTTAACGGCTCGCGACAACAAGATGCGAGCTGTCCGCCCATCATCAGGGACAAATGTGTTGTGCACGTGCCGTTCAAGATGAAGGCTATCAAGCACGCGCTTGCCAATTGGCCGAGCGAATTTCATCGGCTTTCAAACGCTCAGCGTGGCGATGGCGCCAGGAGCTATGGCGAAAGCACCTATCGGGATCTCGGCTTATAATCGCCCACTTAAAAGTACTTAGCCGTCAAAACATCCTCGCCATCCGCTGGCGGCGACTAGCCTTAGGAGCGTCCGCCAGCGTGTTCCGAGCTTGCCGAGCCGATGATAAAAAGAGACGTCCGATTTGCTGAGTTTGGCTGAAGGGTGCAGGTCATGAGCGCAACCATTGGGAGGAGCCCTGCTCGAAGCATCAGATCGAGTGATCACGTCGGTCGAGGGGGCGCTGGTATCGAGAGGAAAAGGAGCGGCTGCTCGACGTTTGAGGCTTGAGCCAGGGTTTCAAGACTGCACGATCGGCCGGCATTGATCGAGGCAGCTTTTCAGGCGGCGCAAAGAGTTCATCGGTTCGCCCGCGTCCCGCGAGCCGCAGCTCGGCTCGCCCTGCGCAGCAACCAAGAATTTGCGATCGCAAGAAGGGCAACACACTGACGACAGAACTTGGCGGCGCTGGTCGGCTGCGAATCAAGATGTCGATGGCGAGGCGCTCTCGCCGCGCGTCTTTGCCGGGCCGAACCTGCTGGCTATGTTCCTTTGAGAAGTCTGCCGAGCACCAGCCGCTGCACCGACAAAGCGATCGCTATGCGCGAGGGCACGACCTCAGCCTATCAGCGCTGGCCAACCAGGTTGGCGCCTGTGCCGCGGCACGGAACCCGTGCCTGCTGATCGAGACGAATGTGATTTTCCCCCTGATCACCTGCGTTACCCCCTGGGGAAGGGCAAGACCGATCCGGACCATCAGAATGTAAAGGGATGACCGGCAGTTCGGCGGAACATGGCCGGCGGCGCTCTATCGTGCCTCGTGCGGCCGGCGGGAACAGCATCCCGAGCGCTATTCATCCTTCAATATTGCCCGTGACCTTGCCCCTCAGATCTAATCCGGTTTGAAGTTCGTTCTGGCCCATCGAGAGGACCAGGACCGAAACGTAGCCGCTTCTCTGAAGAGCAGATCATCGGAATTTGAAGGAATTTGAGGCCGGGGTATCGGTTGCCGATCTGTGCCGCACACACCGGGTCGGCGACGCCTCGATTTACAACTGGAAGGCCCGCTTCGGCGGGATGGATGTCTCCGAGGCTCGGCGACTGAAGGCTCTGGAGGACGAGGACACCCGGCTGAAGCGGCTTCTGGCCGACGCCATGCTCGACAATGCCGCGTTGAAGGATCTTATGGGAAAGAATGTATGGTCCGCCCCGTCCGTGCAAGGGTTCACGACATCGCCGACGACGATTCCAGTTGCATAAATGTATCCGGCCTCTCGCGAGTGGACTGCTGTTGCAGCCAGGCCATGATGAGATCCGCGCACGCCGTTCCCAATAAATGGTTCGGGCACGAAGCCCGCTTTTTTGCACAGGGCTTACGGCATGCTGATCCACTGTTTCGTCATCGCTATTCCCGAGCCTTGCAATCGAGCCGGACGCGTCAGATGAATACAGGGTCCCTGCGTTCGTAGAGCGCCCCCGGCTTGGTCAGGACAACCCAAACAATGCGCGCCATCTTGGCGGCAAGCGCGACAACAGCCTTGTTCGGGTGCATTCGGCTCTGCAGCCCATCAAGCCAGCTTCCCAGGCGATCCCGGGTTCGATCCAGGTGACGAAAGCAGGATCGCGCGCCATGAACGAGGAGCTTGCGGACGTAGCGGTTCCCGCGCTTGCTGATACCGAGGAGCTTCTGCTTGCCACCGGTCGAGTGTTCTCGCGGGACGAGGCCCAGCCATGCGGCCAGATCGCGAGCCTTCTGGAACTGGCGTCCGCCGCCAACAGCTGCCAGAAGTGCCGTGGCACCCAATGCGCCAATTCCTGGAATCGTCATGAGCCGACGGGCAACATCGTCTCCATCTGCGATCGCAGCGATCTCCCTCGTCACATCGCTGATTCGCTGCTCCAGCCGGCGCAGGTCGGCAAACAAATCCGTGAGCAGTTTGCGCATCGCCGGCGAGAGGTCGTTCGATAGGTCGTCGAGAACCATCGGCAGGTCGAGCTTGAACAGGCCTGCTCCCTGTCGCAGTGCTATGCCGTATTCCAGGCAGAACGCTCGCATCTGATTAATGAGGCGGGTTCGGGTGCCGATCATCTGGTCGCGCACTCGATGCAAGGCCTGGAGGTCGGCTTGCTCCTCGCTCTTGATCGCGCGCATTGTTGGTCGCGTGGCGGCTTCGGCGATGGCCTCGGCATCGATGATGTCGCTCTTGTTCGACTTCACGTAGGGCTTCACGAACTGCGCCGGGATCAGGCGAACCTTGTGCCCCAACGCATGCAGTCTCCTGGCGATCCATTGTGATCCTGCGCACGATTCCATCCCCACGATCGCCGGCGCTGCTCGCTCAAAGAAACGCAGCAACGTATCGCGTCGGAAGCGAGCCCGCTGGACGGGCTCGCCGCCGCTGTCCAAGCCGACGACGTGGAAGACGTTCTTGCTGATATCGATGCCATAGATGGCCGCAGGGCACGGCGCATTGCGTAGGGACATTCCAACCTCCTTTGCTTGACTGACGAATAATGGGCGGTGAGGACGGGGCGGACCATCCCATCAGAGCGTGATGATTTTAGGTTGGGGCATAGCCGGCCTCGGTGAAGTAGTTGGCGCATTCCTTTGATGTGACGGTGTCGAGGATTTGGCCGATGGCGCTGCAGACGGCGTCGGTGGTGCGTCTGGCGGCCTTTCGCAGCAGGTGCTTGAGCTTGGCGAAGAGCAGCTCGATTGGATTCAGGTCCGGCGAGTATTTGGGCAGGAAGAAGAGCTTGGCGCCGGCTTTGCGGATGGCGTGCCGGACGGCCTTGCCCTTGTGCGAGCCGAGATTGTCGATGACGCCGATGTCGCCCGGCTTGAGGGTGGGCAGGAGCACCTTCTCGACGTAGAGCCGGAAGCGCTCGCCGTTGATCGGCCCGTCGATGAGCCATGGGGCGTCGACGCGGTCGTGGCGCATGGCAGCTAGGAAGGTCATGGTCTTCCAGCGTCGATGCGGCACCTTGGCTTTCAGGCGCTGGCCGCGCGGCGCCCAGCCCCGGAGCGGAGCCATGTTGGTCTTGGTCCAGGTCTCGTCGATGAAGACCAGGCGGGAGGGGGCGATCCGGCCCTGATGGGCCTTCCACTGCGCCCGCCGACGCGCCACATCGGGCCGATCCTGCTCGGCGGCGATCAGCGTCTTTTTTTGTGCGTCAGCTTCTCGGCACGGACGAACTCCCACACCGAGCGGTAGTCGACCTTCAGCCCGCGCTCGGCCAGCTCTGCCACAAGGCCGCGCAGCGTGAAGTCTGTATTGCGGCAGCGCTCGATAAGCCAGTCGCGGTGCGCACCGGCAATCTTCTTCGGCCGTCGCCCGCCCATCTTGCCGGGCTCCACCATGCCCGTTTCCCGCAGCCGGCGAACCCACCGGATGACCGTGCTGATGCCGACCCCAAAACGCGCCGCCGCCTGCCGCCGCGACAGGCCCTCCTGCTCAACCGCACCAACAACCCGCTCGCGCAGATCCATCGAATAAGGCTTGCCCATCCATGCTGGCCTCCATCCCCAGCCAGTCCCCGCTGATTTGGGAATCCCCCTTCGATTCAGCCTCTCTTCATCCCGCTCTAATGGTGACGCCCGCGGCCAAGCGGAAAGCTGTCGCTCGCCTGAAGGAAAGCTTCGGGATGAGGAACGGCGGGCATGTAAAGCCATCGGCTGTTGCCGCATGACGGTTCGCTACGAGACCAGCAGGCCGGACCGCGAGGTTCGCTACAAACCGCGCGGCCGCACTCCCAAATCGCCTGGCAGACACCGGCCGAGTTCGCCAGCACCTTCAATCCGCGACGGTCGCTCGCGCTGCGCTATGCCAAAGGCTCCGCGCCAGCGCCCGTCGCTTCACCCGCCCAGCAGGGCACAACCCACGCCGGAAACGAACTCAAAACTGGATAGAAACTGGCGGCAACGTCAAGCCCAGCCCATCTGGCTGCTAGATGGCGCCGATATGCAAACTGAATTTGATTTAAGGCCGTCCGGGATTGATCTTGGTAGATACGGTTGCGAGTTGATGTGTACTCATCGCCGGCAAATTTGGGAGCCTCCAACGTGCACAGCGTTCAAACCTTCCGGCACTTACATGATGAAGCTACGGCTTGGCGCCGCTATCTCCACCAAAACCCTGAACTGGACTATCGGGTCCATAATACAGCGGCGTTCGTGACCGAAAAACTGGCGTCGTTCGGCATCAATCATATCGAGACAGGGATTGCTGAGACCGGCATCGTCGCATTGATTCAGGGCGAGGGTGGAGATGGACCCACCATCGGTTTGAGGGCAGACATGGACGCCTTGCCGATAGTTGAATCGTCCAACAAATCCTGGTCGTCGAAAATACCGGGAAAAATGCATGCATGCGGGCATGACGGCCACACGGCCATGCTGCTGGGAGCTGCGAGGTACCTTGCAAATACGCACAACTTCAAGGGTACCGTGGCCCTGATTTTCCAACCTGCGGAAGAAGATGGCCAGGGTGCTCAAAGGATGGTTCAAGAGGGCATCATGGACCGATTTGGTATTTCGCAGGTCTTCGGCATGCATAATATGCCGGGCATGGATGTGGGAAAGTTTGGCATTTGCGATGGTTCAATCATGGCTGCGCTTGATGAATTCGACATCATCGTGAAGGGGAAGGGGGGGCATGCGGCCGCGCCGCATCTGACCATCGATCCGGTCGTAGTTGGAGCGCAGATCATCGTCGCCCTGCAAACCTTGATTTCCCGTAACACGAACCCTATTGACGCCCTCGTGATCTCCGTCACGAGGTTGAGTGCTAGTGAAGCCTACAACATTATCCCGGAGCAGGTCGAATTGGGCGGCACGGTCCGGAGCCTCTCGTCCGCCCTTCGGGACTTCGCGGAGCGACAGATCAAGGCGTGCGCCGAAGGTATTGCGCGCGGATTGGGCGCGGAGATCGAGTTCAGGTACCGACGGCTCGAACCGCTCACGATCAACCACACGGAAGGCACCAACCAAGCGATCAAGGCTGCCCGCGGTCTTGTAGGCCATTGCGCAGTCGACGAGAAGATCAAGCCTCTGATGGGCTCGGAGGATTTCGCGTATATGCTTCAGGCGCGGCCGGGTGCCTTCATTTTCATAGGCAATGGACCCACCGCCGGGTTGCACAACCCGGCCTATGATTTTGATGATGAGGTCCTGCCTTATGGCATCGGTTATTGGGTAAACCTTGTCGAAACGGCTCTGGCCCTTTGAGGCGATAGTGAAAATGGGTCGAATGCCATGATGCGGCATTTGTTTCGAACTAGCGATCGAACTCCGATCCAATCGCCAACCGTAGCCGCTCCGGGTCAATGTAAGTAAACAGCGCCGGCTCGCGACGGTGGACTAGCTCTTATGACCGTGGTCACGCGTGGTAGATGAACCTGTTCCGTCCCATGTCTTTGCCATAGGATGTTTGCCTTTGATGGACAGCCTGGAGACGGGATGAGCCCTTGAGACGACGGTCGACCATGCTCTTATCCGCGGGTTGGCTACCGCACTTCCGTAATCCGACTTGGGCTATCCTTGTCTAGAATCGGGCGTTGGGCCGAGGCCCAGCCACATAGCTAGCGCGGGAATTCCCCACCGTGGCCAAATCCCTTCTCCGCTCTGATCGAGCACCCGGCACGTCTCGCCCATGGTGGCGCTAGTCGAGCGTGGATTGTTGGCGTAACTTGAGATTGAAGCCGCGTTCAAAAAGCTGACCGGCCAGCGCGTTTGATGGATTTGAGGATGTGGCTTCGCGAGCGTTTTTCCCCCATGACGGCAATGCGGACGGGTCCGGCGAAACTCGGCAGCAATGCAGCTTCAGGTCCGACTGTCCGCTGCTGTTTTCACGGCAACGACGCCATCTTCGCCTCGTCCCTGCATGGCCGATGCCTTCAGCATCGGCCATGTCGGTAGAAATGTTGATAGGCGGGCGGTATCAGACGAACTGTGTGCATAAAACGGCCAACCTCGCGCATCCAGTGATGCTCCGTTGCAACTCCGACGAGGCACAGCGGAAGGTTGCCAGCATAACCCACAACCTCAAAACATTTAAGGCAAGGCGGACGACACCGTTGCCGTCTTACTTCGAGATGCGCATCCGGTAACGCACGTGCCCATCATGCTCGACATAGGAATCATAGAGTTTGCGGGCGCGGGTATTGGCCTCGTAGGCGTGCCAGTAAAGCCGCTCCCAACCATTCTTTTTGCAGACTGCGACGAGATCGTCGAGGAGCGCTCGGCCGATGCCGAAACCGCGGAAACGCTCGTCAATAAAAAGATCGTCGAGATAGCAGTCGTTGCTCTTGACCCAAGATGAAGGGTGGGAGAGATAGATAGCGAAGCCCGCAAGCGCACCGTCCTGCTCGGCAACGCGCATGTTGACCGGCGAGGCGGGATCGAGAATGCGCTTCCAGGTGAACGCGGTCACCTCGGGATCGAGCGGCATCCTATAGAAGTGCACGTGGCGGTCCCAAAGTTTCCGCCAGGCGCATTCGTGGTCCGGTTGTGCATCCCTGATCTCAAGCGCCATGGCGATCCTCAAATGAAAGAACGGGAAACACCTTCGACCGATGGCTTTCCCTGGGTTGGTTATACCGGCGGCTGTTCCGATCGGCTCAATTGTTGCGGCTACGCCGTTTCCATTCTCAGGTATTATATCCTCTGAAGATGCGCAGCGGCGGCGGTCAGAAATCGTCTTCCAGCCTCACCTAAGCAAGTGCCCATCAACTTGCTGCACGCCGTTTGGTTCACCAGCTTTCCGCTATTTGCTCACGGCCCGCTTGGCAGTTGTGCCGATTTGTGCTTCGTTCGTTGGAACATCTTTCGCAACGATGCTTGCGTCAAACACTGTTTGCGTATCGTCGCCCTCTACGATCGAGATGGGCTCGATAATGCCTGAGATGGCCGATGTCGTTGACGGCGTACGCGCATCGAGGTCGCTAAGGAGATCGTCAGCGGCTTGCCCGTCATGCGTCTGCCCTGCAGGCAGGCAGATCTTTATAGGCAACCCCTTTGCATCCACCACGGCATGGATTTTAGTTGTGAGAGCGCCTCGGCTTCGACCAAGGCAATTGTCCGGATTTCCCTTCAACGTGGCTCAATGCTGGTGTGCTCTGATCGACGTGCTGTCGATCATTTGAATGCCGCGATCGGCACTCCCGGAGATCGCCCCCATTATTCTATGACCTAGCCATCCCTTCCGCTTTATGGGTCACCACCTAGTCACGTGAATTTAAAGTTCGCCACATGAGGACTGCTCTGTTTTTGACAGAAGCGTTTGACTGATGAGAGGATCTCGTCGGCGGACTTGGTCCATTTGTAGGGTTTGGGTTTTTCGTTGTGCCGCTCGATGAAGGTGCGGATATCGGCTTCGAGCTGGCTGGTCGAGGTGTGAACGCCGCGCCGTAGCCGCTTGCGGGTAAGCTCGGCGAACCAGCGTTCGACCTGGTTGATCCAGGAGGCCGACGTCGGCGTGAAATGCACATGATAGTGCGGCCGCCGCGACCAGCCAGGTCCGGATCGCCGCCGCCTTATGAGTGGCATAGTTATCCATGATGATGTGGACATTGAGACCTTGCGGGACATGGGCGTCGATCTGCTTGAGAGTCGAGAAACTCGGCCGCGCGGTGGCGCTTGTGGCATTTGCCGATCACGAAGCCCGAGGCGACATCGAGGCTGCGAACAAGCAAGTGGTGCCGTGACGGATATGCCTATGGGTCCGGCGCTTGGGAATGCCGGGCATCATCGGCAGGACGGGCTGTTCGCGGTCGAGCGCCTGGATCTGGCTCTTCTCATCGACGCTGAGAACCAGCGCCCTGTTGGGCGGTGACAGGTAAAGGCCGACGATATCGCGGACTTTGTCGACGAACAGCGGATCGCTGGAAAGCTTGAATGTCTGCGAGCGATGCGGCTGCAAGCCGAACGCGGTCCAGATCCTGCGGATCGTCGTGTGCAGTGGCATTGCCCGTGGAGCGGATCGACCAGTGGGTGGCGTCCGCCGGGGTCGATCGCAGCGTGCGCTCGATCACGGCAACGACCTGATCGTCATCGATCGTGCGCGGCCTGCCAGGGCGCGCTTCATCCAGCAGGCCGTCAACGCGCTCCTTCAAAAAGCGCCGCCGCCACTTGCCGACGGTATGCTATGAACGCCGAGCTCGGCTGCCACGGACTTGCTGGGAAGGCCATCTGCGCACCGCAGAATGGCGGTTTTTGGGGAGGTCGGCGAAGGCCATGCCGTTATCGGTGAGCACGATGTGGCCTGGTAAGGGAAGACCTCGACCACCTTCCTGATGAAGGCCGAGCCTTCCATCTTGCCGGCGCAGTCGTGGAATTCGACATAGGTGAACTTCGACACGAGGTCGATCGCCAGAAACATAATCAGCTTGCCGTCAGCATGGCCATGGCGCTGGAGGCAACGGTGCAAGGCGCTCCGGCTGAGGTTGGGATCTCTCAGGCAACCGAGCACATCGTCCAGCGGCAACAGCGTCTTCTGGCGGAACGTCACCACGATGGCTTCTTCAGCCGGTGTCAGCACCGTGCGCTTGGGCGCCTTGGGTCCCATCGGCGCATCGACCGTCGTGGTCCGCTTGCGCCACTTGGCCACCGTCTTCGGGTTCAGGCCGTAGCGGGCGGCAAGGGCCGGGTGCTCTCTTGCGACGCTTGGAACTCGGCTCGAAGACACGGCGTCGTGCGGGCGCTGCCGTGAAGAACACTTCCCATAGCGCATCCTCCTGCTGACGACTCAGCGTTAATGCTGCACCATCACTCCACGGGACTACACACCTAGGTTCAACCCGGACAACCCAAAAGGGGCAGGCCAAGATCATTGAGACCGAGGTTGGCGGGTCAGTTCGCGGCACTTGGGATTGGGAACTGAGCTTTTGACTCCGACCGCTGCCACACCACGCACATGCCAATCAACCAGAGCATAGGCAGAACCGTAAGCAACGACGCCACTGCGGCGAGTGTCGGATCGATCGCGTTTCGTATGTTCTCCCACATCTTCAGCGGCAGCGTGGTAACGGAAAATCCGCTGACCAACGAGGTGATGACCACCTCGTCGAACGAGTGGATAAACGCCAGGAAAGCGCCGCCAATAATGCCCGGCCGGATCAATGGCAGCGTTACCCTCGCAAAAGTTTGCAGCGGTCCGGCCCGCATGCTTTGGGCCGCCTGCTCCAGCCGGCGGTCGAAATTTGCTAGCGTCGCTGAGACGATCACGACGACATAGCTGATGGCACCGATGCTTTGCGCTAGAATAACGCCAGTGCGGGAGCCGATAAGGCCCAAATTCGCCAAGCCAAAATAACATGCGACTCCCACAACAATAACAGGAATCGTTATCGGTGTGAGGATCACCACGTTCAAGGTGCTGCGAAGGCGCGGGGAAGTCCTGCTGAGCCCGTATGCGGCAAGCGTACCGACGATCGTTGACAATAAAGCGACGGCAAGACCTATTTCCATGCTGGTCCAGGCGGCACCATACCAAGCCGTATTGCCGAAGAAGGAACGGTACCACCGCAACGAAAGGCCCGAAGGAGGAAATTCTATATAAGAGCCAGAGCTGAACGACATCACGATGACCACAACTGATGGCGCCAATAGGTATGTTAACACAAGCAGTACAAGCACCTTGCCGCCGATCTCCGGCAACCAGCCTTCGCCTCTGGGGCGATAGCGGTGAGCAGTCCAACGCTTGGCTCGGAATCCCGTAGAAAATTCAGTAAGAGAACGCGTTAGCCAGCCGATAAGGGATGGTCTAGCAAACCTGGATCTGCGCGGGACCTGCGCCGCGAGGCCCTGCGTACCGGAAAGGTCCAGCCCGAGTATCGAGAGCACAACTATGGCGATTGCCAGGAGAACGAAGGAGCCGGTAGCGACAGAAACCAAATCGAACGTAGTCGTCACTTGCGAGGCGAGGAAATTCGATAGCATGACATCTCCCAGCCCGCCGAGAGACGCCGGTATTATATAAAAGCCGAGGCAGATAACAAACACCAAAAGGGTAGCACTGCGAACGCCCGGGATGCTGAGAGGAAAGAAAACACGACAGAAAGCAGTGAACGGCGGCGCACCCATGCTGCGGGCGGCTGCCATTAGTGACTTGTCGATTCCCAGCATCACGCTGACCAACGAAAGAACCATCATAGGCAACATGATGTGCACCATCCCTACATAGAGGGCCATGCGATTGTAGATGAGAAGCAGGGGACTTGAGATAATCCCGAACTGAAGTAAAAGATTGTTTATCAAGCCACTATCGCCAAGGATCATTATCCAGGCGTAAGTCCGAGCCAACCCGCTGGTCAGATATGGAATCATTACCAGCACAATTAGCACTATGCGCAGACGCTTCGGGGCGGCAACTATCAAATAGGCGGTAGGATAGCCGACGATGAGGCAGGCAGCCGTCGCGATGACGCTTATTTGGACGGTCTGGAGAACCACACGTACGTTGGCGGGGTCCTGTAGAAATCTCAAATAGTTAGAGACCGAAAACATCGGGGCATTCAGGCTAGTCAGGAAAAGCTGAACGAGTGGTATCCCAAAAACGACAACCAGGACGATGAGAACTGGCAGAGCAAGCCCGATGCCCGTTAGCCGCTGTTTTTGAAGCGTTTGCAATCGCCTTCCCCTTCTGAGACTAAGCCGTCACAAATCGGAGATCGGACCGCAGCCAGTCGAGCCGCACCTTGTCACCGGGTTTGAATATTTGCTGCCCCGAGGCGACATGCTCGCGTACCACGAGCACGCCGCCCCCGACACGCACATGATATTTCCGCAGCGGTCCGGCGTAGATCATGTCGTCGACTATGCCGGCGACGTACTGGCGGCGGTCACCATCGGCGCTCTTCGGTGTCGCGGTATTGGCGATGCCGAGACGCTCCGGCCTGATCATAGGAACAGTGCCGGTCGGCTGCGCTGAATCGGACTCCACCACGTAATCGAGATTTTCGAGAATGTTGGCTTCGCCTAAGAAATTCGCTACGAACTGGGTCGCGGGCCGATCATAAAGGGTTTCTGGCGTGTCGGTTTGCTCAATCTGTCCTGCGCGCATGACGACAATCCGATCCGACAGGGTTAGCGCCTCCTCCTGATCATGCGTGACACATACTGTCGTCTTGCCGAATTCTTTATGTAGGCTCTTGATCTCGCCCTGCATCTCCTCTCGAAGATTTCGATCTAGGGCGCCGAGCGGCTCATCGAGTAAGAGAATCGGCGGATCAGCAATTAGCGCGCGGGCCAAGGCTACGCGCTGCTGCTGACCGCCGCTTAATTGAGACGGAAAACGGTCGCCGAAATCCTGAAGGTGTACACGCTCAAGGATGAGTCCGACCCGCTGCGCCCTCTCGGCGACTTTCATGCCTCGCATTTCGAGGGGAAATTCCAAGTTCCGGCGCACTGTTAGGTGCGGAAACAACGCGTAGCTCTGAAAGACGATTCCTTGATCACGCCGGTAGGCCGGCACAGCGGCCACCGATTTGCCAGAGATAAGGATGTCTCCCCTGCTTGGCGCCACAAACCCTGCAAGCAGCATTAGCACGGTGGTCTTGCCGGAACCGCTCGGACCGAGAATGGTCAGGAACTCGCCGCGCTCAACGGTCAGGGACATGTCACGAACTGCTGCGATCTGTCCATATAGCTTGGTTACCGTACGGAATTCGATCTGCGCGTTGATTGGGCTTTGGTCCAATGCGTAATCCTCTACAACTGGCGCCGCCGCGGCATCGCCGACTGCCACCCTGCCGGATACTACCCGTCTCGTCAAAAGACGACTGGCTATTGAAGGCCAAGGCGTCCGGCATCGCGGCTCCGTCAGATTATCAGGTGGCGGCAAGCTTAGACACACAAAATGGTCGGGTCGCCGCCAAACTGCTATCGGGATCTACTGAAGTATCCACTGATTCCAGCGCTGAATGAGCCGTTCCACATTAGTCCGCCCATCCGAGCCGACTTCGACGTACCACCCGCCATTTAGGGGAATGCTGTTCGCCATATATTCAGGGTAAGTGGGGAGTTTGCGGGCTAGGTCTGCAGGTATATGTTTAAACGCGTTTCGGTTCGTGGGGCCTTCGGGGTAGAGCTTGACGAACGTCGCCTGGCGATCGCCGCGGGTAGCGAATTCGATGAACTTCTGCGCATTTTCAGAGTTCGGGCAACCTTTCGGGATAACCCAATGAGCCCACGTCATCTTGGCCTGATTGCGGTTGATTTCGAGCGGCGCCCCAGCGTCGATCGCCGCGAGCGCCCGGCCGTCATAGGACTCCATGACATCGCCACCTCCACTCTGCATTAGCTGCTGGATCTCAGACCCACTACTCCACCACTTGCGAATGTGTGGCTTTATCTTGTCCAGACTGGCAAATATGCGGTCTATGTCCATCGGGTAAATCTTGTCAGGAGCAACGCCATCCGCCATTAGAGCCTCTTCCCAGGGGCCTTCAGTTCCATATAGCCCGGCCACAAGGTAGCGGACGCCGGGAAACTTCTCGACGTCCCAGAATTCAGCCCAGTTAGCGGGACGCGGCTTGCCAGCTGGATATTTCTTGGTATTGTAAATCATATTAAAGGAATAGATCAATTGGCCAGCGCCATACTTGTCCTTCGCGAAATCAAGGAAGCCGTCCAACTCTTCCTTCTTGTAAAGAGAGTAATCGATTTCCTCAAGAAGTCCTTTTTCTTTCGCAGTAAGAGTCAAGGTTTGCTCCATACCGGCCACATCCACCGTTACATTTTTCGCTTTCACCATCAACTCAAGCTGAGCCAATGTGAAATCTTGGGTGATTGGAATCATCTTGATTCCGGTCTCCGCCTCGAAGGGCTTGAGCAACGTTTCGACGATCGCATCTCCGATTTGGCCGCCATAGACAGAGACACGAAGTTCATTCGAAGACGCTGCCAAAGCCCGGCCCGACACAGTCGGTAACGCACCTGCCGCGATAGCGGAAGATGTCGTCTGCATGAAACGTCTGCGATTCATTTGAAAGGTCATTTCTTGTTCTCCCTCTAGTTTGCCGCGCCAGTCTCACGCGACGGCAGCGGTGAAGCTGTTCCTCGCCAAAGAAAAATGTCCCAGGCGGCTTTCGATTGCATAAGCCGCTGCAAGAACGGTCGTATCGGAATATCTCGCACCCACCAGTTGGAGCCCAACAGGGAGCTCTTGGTCATCCAGGCCAGAGGGCACGGATGCCGCTGGCTGCTGTGTCAGGTTAAAGGGATAAGTGAAGGGGGTCCAGTCCATCCACCCATTGAACTCGTCGGGTGCGTTTTGCCCGACCGGGAATGGCGGGATAGGCACCGTGGGAGTGACCAGAAGATCATAGTCCTCGTGGAACTTCGCCATGAGGGCGGAAAGCTCAAACCGAACCGCCTCCGCCTCCTGAAGTTCCGCTAGAGTGATCGTCAGACCCCGTTCTGCTGCCTGCAGAAAGCCGCGGTCTAAGAGCTGCCTTTGCTTCTTGTCTATTCGCGACAGGATACGTGCGACACCGGCGAACCAAAATGTAACAAATGCCTCGACCGGGTTCGTGAACCCAGGATTCGTCTCGACCACCTCGGCTCCAAGATCCCGAAGTTGGTCAACCGCCTTATCGATAACTCTTTGAATGTCGTGCGCCACCTTCACATACCCAAGGTCTCGACTGTAGCCGATACGCAGACCCTTGAGAGTTTTTGCGGGATCGAGGTCGATTCCGGGATAAGCGGGTCCCGCATAACCATCGCGAGAGTCCTTCTGGGCGATGACGCTCATCATGAGGATCGCATCTGCAACCGTGCGGGTCATCGGCCCCAAATGAGACAGTGTGGTCATGGCGCTGGCGGGCCATTGCGGAACAAGACCGAAGGTCGGCTTGAAGCCGAAGGTTCCTGTGAAGCTCGCCGGTATCCGGATTGATCCTCCACCGTCGCTACCCTGATGAAGAAAGCCAAGGTTGAGGGCCGCCGCGACTCCGGCGCCGCCCGACGACCCACCCGGTGTCAGGTCAGGGTTCCAAGGGTTGCGTGTGATGCCGTAGAGCGGGCTATCTGTAACACCTTTCCAGCCAAATTCTGGAGTGGTTGTCTTGCCTATAATAACTGCACCGGCCTCGCGAAGTCGCGCCGTAACGGGTGCGTCCGCTGTCCAAGGCCCGTTAACATCACTGGACAGTGACCCTCGCCTTGTGGGCAAACCCCGTGTCAAGGTGAGATCTTTGATGGTGGCCGGAATGCCATCCAGAACTCCGGCCGGCTCACCTTTCATCCATCGCCCCTCCGAAACCCGCGCAATAGACCTCGCGTTTTCGTGGTCGACGACGCAGAATGCGTTCAGCGTCGGGTTGCTAGCATCTATACGGCTAAGACATTCATTGACGATTTCAACGGGCGAGACTTGCCGCCTTCGGTATAGTTCTAAGCACTCGCACGCCGTCAGGCCGTCAAGAGATGAAGGCACGGATAAACGACTCTTCATTTTCACAAGGTTCCGCTATATATTCTTCAGGATCACGGCGGTATCTATTGATATTCTGCGGCCATCTCGGCCTCAGTTGGCGCAGTTGCGTCTCTCTTTCATCGATCGTTAACGAGTCGACAGTGCGCGTCAAATTCAGTTTGCGTATCATTGTCATCTGGTAACGAGATGGCTTGGAGCCGCGGAAACCGTGGCCAGCGACATCCCGTCAGCTTCCAGACAAGAATAGGGCCAGCTCGACGAGAAGAAGACAGCTCGTCAAGCCGACCATGATCATCCGCGTGGCGGCCGGAGAGAGAAAATAATCCTGCCGTCGTATCGACGGACAAAGCTGCGACCGTTCCGTGATTTTCCTGACTGCGGCACTTCACCTTTCATGGTGTTCCCACTATGGCATCTTCCTTAAGGCGGTAGGTGAGGCCGCGGATTGCTCCTCTTCGCCAAGGGTCCGCAATGGTGTGATCGACCAATTGATTAAGTCGACGGCACGTTGAAGGATCGTTTCCGTCTGAGCAAGGCTGGGTGAAGCGGCCAGGATATGTCCAATGCAGTCTCGATAATCGCCTTTCCTGACGATCGGCGTCTTGGATTCAACATACAATCTGGCCTCGACGACACCTGGTACAGCAGCGGCTCGATTGTCGCCCTCGATGCAATCGAGGATGCCATCGCGATCAGGAACTAGGAACCGCGCGGCCGCAGTTTGCGAATGTCTTCTGCGTAAATCCCATTCCTCGCCGGTGGCAAGTTTGATGTGCTCGGTGATGAGGTCAATTCCGAAAGCCAGATGAACCAGTTGAGGCTCAAGCGCGCCAGCAAGACGCGGATTGACTTCGATGACGACGGGGCCACGTTTCGTCCACCGGAATTCTATGTTCGTTGGGCCCCAGCCTAGACCGAGCGCTCGCAAACAACTCAGCGAAACGTCGGTGATATGTTTGTGCTCGTCATCCCTCAGCGGGGCTGGAAAGGTCGTATTACGGAAGACGAAATGCGGTGGGGCGCCGAAATCAGCGGCGACAATTCCAATGACCTCATCTCCCATTATCTCAACGCTATAAAAGGGCCCTTGTGCGAATTCTTCGACTAATATCCTCGGCGAAGATCGCCAAATGTGCTTCCCGCCCAACAGATAGTTCGTGTGTTCGGCTATTTCATCCGCGTTGCAGCACAATCGGACGCCGCTGCTACCGCTGCCTACAATTGGCTTGACAATCACCGGCAGCCCGATCTCCGCGGCACAGCCATCGACGTCCGTCGCGTTCACTGCCAAGCGACAGGCAGGTGTTGGGACGCCAGCCTGGGCGAGGAGCTGACGTTGAACGAATTTGTCGCAACATCGTTCAATGGACACGGGGTTCGGTCCCGGTAGATCGAAATGCCGACACAGTCTTACAACTGTAGCATAGATCGATTCGTCGAAGTCGCTAAAGCCAGTAATACCTGCAATGTGATAGTTCCCACGTAGCCCCAAACATTCGCGGATCAGCGCATCAAAATCGTCAGTATCGACACGGATTGCCTCAACCTGTTCCGCCGCAAGGTAGTCGTAGCAAGCTGGATCAGCCGCTAGGGCAATTGGATGAAGTCCAAGACGCTTGGCCGCTTGTACGTATAGCAGACCACTAGTCCTGTGACCTTCAACCAGGATGAGCGCTTGTCTTGCCATTGGAATTGTCCTCCGTTGCGTTCTGAGTGGCGGCCTGGGCACGAACCGGCATCATTTCTTTGGCCGTTCCTGACCTTAGACTCTGTGGTGATCTTACAGTGCCTACGATTTGCAATCATGAAAGTTCAATGAATTTAGTTGGAAATTCTATTGCTTTACCGGCCGCATCGCATGGAGCGCCCCAACTTATTTCGACGCTTTACCACGTTAGCTTCAATAGGTGGGGATCGCATCAGTGCAATGTCTCTCGCGTCAATTTGAATTTTCGAGCTAAAGCTGCAAATTCGCGGAGGCGATCATCGCGGCTGGGCAATGTTGAACACGTGATACCATTGCTAGGTCGCGATCATGACCGAGACCGCCAGCTCTGTTGTCAAAGACATTCTGCTGTCGCAGCCTTACGAACTGCGAGGTGATTCCCACCGTGCTGCAGAAAGTGTTCGAGGCCGAGATGGAATAAGGCGCTGTCGCGCCTCGAAAGGCGAGCGCACGGCCGAGCGCATCAGCTACGCTTGGGTCGATGTTGCCTCACGCCGATTATCGGGTGGGCGAGTTGGAGCTCAGGGATGCTTCAGGACCAGCACGAGCGCTTCTCCACAGACCTCTTCGGGCGCTTTGGGCGGGCCTTGTGGCGACCTTGGCGGAGATGATGTGCAGGCTTATCTACCCGCAGGTCAAGGCAATCACTCGAGGGGCTGTGCGGCCACGCCTCCTTTGCGTCTGCCATTTCGGCCATCTAACAACCGGCTCACCAGAGCCTGAAGGGCTTTGCCTGGAGGCCGCTGCATGAGCTCTTTCCTCATGTCATCCTCGACGCCTGCTACGAGAAGCCGGCGCAGTGCTAATCGCGGTCGGTATCAACTGGAGCGGCCGGCGCCAGATCTTAGCCGTCGAGATGGCGCGCGGCGAGAGCCGCTCAGCCTGGAAGGAGCTCCTCGTGGCGCTGAAAGGGAAAGCGCGGACGACATCGATAAGCGCTGGCCAGCTCATATACAATTTCCCCCGGCCCGGTTCGGCCAAGTGACAAGCACGAGAGGTGAACGCGCCGCCACGCAGCCTTATATTGTGGGTGCAGATCACACCAACGGGCATCCAGCAGCCGCAAACCTACCAACCAAGGTAGGTGCGTGTATTCGTGCTGATTGGTAAATGAAGCACGCGGATCCGTAGGTCAAATCAAGATTGGTATCGCCACGCTCCTGACTCACATGGATCGCGACACAGTCCGGCCAGATTGGGAAAATACCGATGATCACATATCATACCGAACGTTTGATCCTCACCTCCGCCCGACCCGAACACGAGGCGGAATTGTTCAAGCTTCACAACGATCCGCTGGTTCAGACGACGATCTACAGGAATGTGCCGCAGACCACGGAGGATGTGCGTAAGAGGCTCGTTTGGTTATTGTCTCAGTGGCGCAAGAACGGCTTCGGTGATTGGATGGTCTACGAAAAGGTCAATCATGATCCGATTTTTATTGGGCGCTGTGGTTTGCGCGACTACGAGGACACCAATAATCTCGAATTTGCGTTTGCATTTTTGCAAGATAGGGTAGGACGAGGTTTGGGGCCGGAGGCCGCACGCTTCACAATCACGCATGCCTTACAAAATTCGACCAATGAAAAGGTTATCGCCTTCATCGAACATGGCAATACGCGGTCAGAGAAGGCGATAACGAAGCTTGGTATGCGCTATGTTGATGACAGATTATACGATGGAAAACTGTGTCAATACTATGAAATGACTCGAGATGACTATCTACTCAGAGGCCATTTTTGCTCTGGACTCCCAAGATGAAGGATCGCCGGCTTGCGACGTGTTTCCAAACGGTGGTCGAAGCGTTTGGAGAATTTCGTGTGGATGCTGGCCACCGGTCGCAATCAATAGCCGCGATCACCTGCGTTGCAAGCAGAAGGGACCTGAGCGACGCGGAGTGAGAACTCTTCCTCGCCTACATGCCGCTGCCGGCCGGTACAGGTCGGCCGCGCAGCGCATCGAGACGACCAACGTCACGTTGGCTTGACGCGCCAGCCTTGATAGCGAGTTGCCGCCGCCATCGCCGGCCGGACCCAGAAGTAATCCTGTCTTTTAGTCAACATGTGCCAGATTAGCATGGGCTTGGGCGCTTTGTCGCCAAGGCGGCCTTGATTAGAATGGCGCGGCCATGGGAGCGCCATACTTTGCTGATCCCCTCATATTGCACGATGCCTAGCCCGCATTTGAGCACGAGCGGATAGAGGCCAAAGTAGCTCGCCAGCTGCAACGGCTCGCTAGACGGCGGTCGTCGCCGACAGCGGCCATGATGCCGGTGGCGACAAATGCGTTATCGGGACCTGGTCATCATCAGTCGCTTCCCGGGCGATTTCGCGATCAGATCGTTCTTAACGCGAGCTATCCTTCTTCAACTCTTCAACTGCATCGGATGGGCGACAATCACCCGGTCGACACCGGCCACAGCACGGGCGCACCGCTAGCTAGCGTCCTCGATAGCCTCGACAACAACGTTATCCCGTCCGTGGTTTTGTCGGGTTCGCGACACTCTCGAACCAAATTTGCGGTTTTGTCTCGGGTTAAATAGCTGAAATGTGATCAGAAAATTCTGCCAATGCCCGATCAGCCAAATTGGCATAAGATTTGCCCGACTTGTTACGAAGGCTGCGGAGGTTGCCGACTGGGTGTTCATGTCGTGTAGATGAATGGAGTGGAGGAATATGTCAGGTCAGCGTTGGATCTTATTCTGGGGACAAATGGCAACTGCAGACGGCAATGTCTCCGCCTCCTGATGGGGCAACCTCCTCATACGGGCTATGACCACGATCTCCATCGTGGCTGCCGATATGCCACTCTATCGCGGCACATCGACTAATCCCCTGCCCCTCGACTAAGACACTCCGGTCGCTCGTCGCCAGTGTCCACAACCGAAAAGGAAACCAGTAGATGAGAAAAGTCGTTGCTGCCAAGCTTCATGGCATCATCATAACCGACGCAGACCTGAACTACCACGGTTCAATAACTCTGGATCCCGATCATTGCGACGAAGCGGGTATCCTTCCGATGGAATTCGTTGATATCTGGAACAAGGCTTCAGGCGCGCGCATCAGCACGTACGTAATTTACGGTGAGAGGGGTTCGCGTTGCTGCGTGCTGAACGGAGCCGCCGCTCGCACGTGCCAGATCGGAGATGAGATAATTGTTTGCTCCTCCACATATGTTGAGGAGCATCGAATCGCAGAGATCAAACCGCGAGTGCTGACGTTCAACCGAGACAATTCTGTACGCGACCGCATGTTTTACGATGGCGGGACGAAGGAGGATGGTACAATGACGTTCACGGTTCGCGAAGGCTCGCCTGGCGACGTCTTCTAAATCTCCGGTCCTGCCGCTTGCCGTGACGGCAGGCAAGACGCAGTGGTTACATCCATCAGACGAGATCAGCCGGGAGATTTCATATCGGCAAGCAATCTTGAACGTTTCAACGTACCGCATCTAACGCTTGATGGCCGGTGTTACGCGGCGTTCTGCAGCGCCGTGTGGCTTGGTGGTGCCTGATGCGAGAGGACGCGTCTTTTTTCGGATCCGATGATCCGTTGCATGCCCAGGATAGCCGTTGCCCTGGATATGGCCGTCGAGTTCCGCAGGAGCGCCGTGGCGTGCGGGGGAACTGATGGCGCTGCCTGTGCTCCAAATTGATCGAGGCCTAATCCAAGCAGAGGGGCCAGCGGATGATGGCTCGAGCACCGCCCTGATCCTGCTGGAGTTGTCCCGGATGGTGCGTCCCAGCTAGGTCCTGGGTCTGCGCAGGCGACGAAGACCGACTGTCGAGCCGGTAATCGGCCAAATCAAGCGAATAGAATGGGTCGCAACTACCTCGTCGGCCGTGAACTATCCGCAAATCGTTGATCTGGCATCCTGGTTAGGGCGGACGTCGGCTTTGGAATTGCAGGATTTGCGGTGTTTGGGCACTGTTTTCTTGCAATTCGATTTCGATTGATCGGGATAGGGGGACGCCTCGCAGCGCCGCCCCTCCCACACCACCGCCGAGCGACTCGAAGTGGTGGTTGCGCAGGCCTGTTGGACCGCCGGGTGTACTGAGATGCGCCAGAATCCCGTCGGTGAACCGGCAGCAACCGCGGCCCGGACTTTGGCACGCCATGACGGCGCAGCTCCTTGTAGCGGTTATGCCCGTTCCCCCATTGCCGCCAAAGATACATGCGTAATCTTTGGCGGGTCCATGCTTTGGCGCGGAACAGACCCTGTTCTCCCGCGTCGCGCCATTCGCGTGATCTGAGTTCCAAATGTCCGAATCCAGCGATTTCTGCAGAATATCAGCAGCTTCCGAATTCTTCGCGGTTGACGGAAGCCGATCAGTCGCTGCGACATCCAACTTTAGGTCCACCAGAGAACAAGATCAGGCCGGGCAAATCCGAAAAAGCAATTCAGCACCAGGCGACGCTTTCCGTCTGATTGACCGGTAACCCCGTGAACGAAGCCGCCATCGATTAGGGCGATATCCCCGGCCTTGAGCTGGAACTCGCGGCAAGGGAAGGCCTCAAGATAGGCTGCCGAATAGGGATATCCAGTGGTCTCCACACCCTGCGACTTTCGGTCCGCAACTGTCGGCTTATGGCTCCAGAGCCTCAGATTGCCCCCGTTCTCGGACATGCTGGGATAGAGGTTGAGCGCTGCGACCGTATTGTGCGCCACCGCAGAAAGCTCGTAATCATCGCCAGCACGTAAGACTTGAGCGACATCGTCGTGGGGATCCAAGGAAAACGTGCCACTGCCTGACCAACTGAGAGCGCGACAGACGTTGGCCTGACCGCGTTCCGAACGGGCGAGCCGCAATTCAATGCCCTGGTTGTGAAGCTCTCGCTTCAACGCGCCGAATATTGCTCGGACCGGGTCAACCAAATTCTTAAAAAGGGCCTCGACGTAAGGTCGCGCAGCTTCCGCATCTGCGAAATAGGTGGCTGCATCCTTCCTGTAGTGAGATGCGCCGACATATTGTCCGGGCACACCATCTCTACGCTCTCTGAGACCGGAGCTTCCAATAAAGTTCGTGGTGATCTCCTCGGCTACTTCGGTGCTGAAAGCTTGCTTGACGTGCAGTGCGGTGAGCTCACCTTTCAGGACCGAGATGATCTCCGCCGTGTTGATCGACCCGGTCCGTTCTTTGATTGAAACCGGGGAGATGGCTGGCACCTGAGTTATCTGCTTAGGCATTGTCTTGCTCCTGTAGTGCGTGATCAAGGATGGTGATGCCACGATCGAGTTCGGCATCGGTGATGGTTATCGGCGGGAGGACTTTGATAACGTCGCGATTTGGCCCCGAGGATTCGATAAGAAGGCCATTTTCGAATGCGACATCGTGCACGCGGCCGACAAGTGCCGGTGAACGGCATTTCAGGCCGGCCATCAGGCCGCGCCCGCGCTTTTGTTCGATGTATCTGGGAAATTTCGCAACGAGGCGATCGAGGTGCGTTTGCAGCCTGACGGCTGTCCGCTCGATACCTGCAGTAAATTTTCTATCCGACCACATCTTGCACATGGCTCCTGCCGTCACGAAGGCGAAATTGTTGCCTCTGAATGTCCCGCTATGCTCTCCCGGCTTCCATATGTCCAAGTCGGGTCGAATCAGAACGATGGACAACGGACTACCTGAGCCGCTTAGGGACTTGGAAAGACACACAATGTCCGGTTTGATTTTTGCGGACTCGAATGAAAAGAAATCGCCAGTTCGGCCCGCACCCGCCTGAATATCGTCGACGATAAAAACAATGCCGTGAGTACGGCAAATGCGCTGAATTTCCGTGAGCCAAGCTGCAGATGCGGCGTTCATGCCGCCTTCCGCCTGGATCGTCTCCAGAATGATTGCGGCAGGCTTTTCTATGCCGCTCCCCGGGTCGCTCAAAACGTGGTCGATGTAACTGGCGGAATCGAAAGCTTGGCTCGGATAGCCGTCATAGGGAACACGGATCACATCGTGGCGAGCAACGCCTCCCAGTTCCCTGGTTGAGGCCGAGCCCGACACCGCCAGAGAGCCGAGCGACATGCCGTGGAACGCATTCGTAAAGGCCATCACGCTCGAGCGGCCGGTGTATTTTCGCGCCAGCGCCAGCGCCGCTTCGTTGGCGTTCGTGCCGGTCGGGCCGGGAAACTGAATCTTGTACGAAAGACCTCTGGGTTTCAGGATCCAATCGACGAACCCTTCAATGAAGCCACGCTTTGCGGCCGTATGCATATCGAGCGACAGAAGAACGTTCTCACCGACGAGATATTCAATTGCTGGCGCCATGATATCCGGATTGTTGTGCCCGTAATTAAGCGCCCCGGACCCAACTAGGAAGTCGATATATGCGTTACCGGTCTCGTCCCAGATGGTCGCCCCAAGTGCCCTCGTAAAGACCGCGGGAAACGACCGTCCATAGCGACGAACGTTGGACTCATGGGCCGTGAAAGGGTCGGTGTTCATTTTAAGTCCTCTGCACGTAGGTCGTTCAACGAAGAGTGCGTTAAAGCGCTTGCCGCTCGCGGTAGTTGATCTTCACGGCACATGGAGATCAGAATGGCCGGACGGAACTTCTTTGGGTCGGCACTTTTGCGAAGTCGGCTGGTTATGGCCATCCACTTCAAAACGCCATCCGTCGTTACGTTGCGCTCCAAGCCGTTTCACGGGGAATGCGATGAAACAAACCGTTTCTAGAATTTTTGGGCAAGTACCGATACTACGGCATCGGGTAGTTGACGGATCAGCCCCATCGCTCATGCAGGCAATTGCGGCCGATGACTCGTAAGCTTAGTGACGATCCGCAGGGTCCCGTCCCCACAGGTTGTATAGCTCGGCGGTAGCGAGCGAGCGGTTTGCGTGCGGTGGTCGATGTCCCCGATAAAGGTGGGGTTGCGGACACCAATCTGGGTTTGAAGGAACGATTTATGACCTGACATGACGAACCTGCGGGCGCTGTTGGAAAAGCTGTGGATTCCGATCTCTTGGGCGAGATTCCCGCCGAGCGGCTGATGGATCTGAGGTCGGGCCGCCAAGGGTACCATCTATGGCGAGAAGCCCGTTGCGCACGGCCCGGGCAAGCTCAGTAATAGCTCCCTTTTCTCGATTCCTCCGAACCGCGTCGCATGGTGACAAGGCGCTGATCTGCATCCAAGAGCCCTACGTCCAGGGTCTCTCGACTCGTTCGGTCGACGACAAGGGATGGCCATGGACGGGAGCGGCATCTCCAAAAGCCAGGACAGCAGGCTGTGTGAAGAGACCGATGGCAAGGCCCAAGCGCTCTCTAAATCCCATAGTTCGGCCATACTTGCCCGCCGCGTTGCTCGGATCGTCTCGGTAGCCGTAACCACGGGCGTCAGCGTCAACGCGGACTGACGGCGCGAGGTACTGGGGCATGCAGGTAGGAAAGTCCAAGGCCGATGCATAGCTAACCAAATCCGGCCGAAGGTGCGGAAGCTGGCGACAGTCATGGACGTCGCCGAGCCCGATCTGCTTACCTACATGACTTTCCCAACCTTCAGTGGCCTAATCTCGACGTTGCGACGCTCGAGCGAGTTGGTGCTGTCGAGCTTGGCGGGGTGTCATCGGCATCTTCATTCTTATGGTTCGATAATTCTTAGTTTTAGAGCTTTTACTGCAGCTACCGTTCTGCTGGTCGTGCCCAGCTTGCGCATCGCGTTTTTTAAATGGAAATCTACGGTATTTGGTGATCTTCCTAGAATAGTCCCTATTTCCCATGACGACTTTCCTCTCGATACCCAAAAAATGCACTCTATTTCTTTAGGAGAGAGGCCATAAACTTGTTCAGATACCATCGGAGTACCGAGCTTCACAAGCCTCAGATGAAATTGTAGCGCGGCAATTTGCAAGTATGTGATGGTTCTATTTTGCAATTCGCAGCCCGAGGACTGAGCGAAACTCATAAACCTAAAGCTGTCAGCAGGGCCATGTAACGGAACGGTAACGCCTGACCTCAAGCCGAATGTTGCTGCTTCGTCCAGGACACGGCGTTCATCTTCAGTCGTGTTTTCGTCTGTATACACCTCGCTCCATCGAAAGGCCCCTACCCCCCTTCGACCTTTCTTGATGAGTGGGTCTATTTTGGCATAGCCCATTTTCGAGTAGTGCTCCTGCCATTCGTCAGGGTAATTCCACATCACCGCAGAATCCTGTCGGGCCGGCTTGAAAACCCGTTGTTCTGATGCAAGTGGGCCATAGGCAATCCACGGGCAATCGAAATTCAGCGCAAACGCAGACAACAGTTCGAACAACTGTTCGGATTGAGCGATGTCATCAGTTGTGTCGAGGAATAGGCCTAACTCGACCGCTATCAGCCGGAGTCCCATGATCTCTCCTTCAGTTTCATTCTCATGGATGCAGAGTTTGCTCCAGCCCAGGATCGCAGCTTGCGCAGGCAATGGGAATCCGAGTCGGAGCTCTTCCGCCACTTGGAGATGGACCCTCAAGAGTCGTGCCAGCTTGGGAGCAATGCTTTTCCTTCAGATTGTCAAGCGATGGGGGTGAGGTAGGCAGAAGACGAACCAACAGCACTGTCGCGGAGTGCACAATCCGAGCAATCGATATGGCTGGGAAGTATCCGCGGCGCGTTTATGAATCCGCACCTAAGCCCCGGCCATGTGAGCCTCCACGTGACCCATGATAGATAACATGATTATATCAGGACAAAGCCGCCGATGCAGACGGCTATGTCTCAACGTGCTTTTGCAGCTAGAACGGCAAGGAAGCCGCACTGCAGCTGATCCTCAGTTGATCGAGGCAACGTGTTGCACCACGTGATGATCGACAGCGACTACGGTGCATTCGTGACCCAGCGAACGGATCAGCCGATAGAGACCATAGCCGGTCGGGCCGGCCTCGTAGCAGAAATGGACGCGATCGAACCTGTTGGCGATCCGTTGGATAAGTCGGCGCATGGTCTCATCCGAGGCGTCGACCTCGCCGAAGAAGCGAACTTCTCCCTCCCGGCCGGCATCCGCAATCGCGATGGCGTTCCTAAGCTTTGCGACATCGATTCCGACAAATGCTTCCATATAATCTGACACGGCTCGTCCTCCTGTGATGAGGATCGGCTCGGCCCGCCCGAGATGGGGTATTCGGCTTGAGCCTTATCTTCGGGCGACAATGCATGGTGGATAGGTGAAGGTGCTGCGCTTCGAGCTGATGGTTAAACGTGGTCTGCATGCCCGCAGCCACAAGCATCAGAAGGAGAAGCGCAGCATGAAACATTATGCCGGATTGGACGTCGCGGTAAAAGAGACCGCGATTTGCATCGTCGACGAAACCGGCAAGATCTGCCGGGAGATGAAGGTGGAGAGCCATCCCGAGGATCTTGTGCGGGTGCTCTCGGATCCTGCCGGGGCCTTTGAGCGGATCGGGCTTGAAGCCGGGCCATTGTCGCAATGGCTGTTCAGCGGCCTGGCCGAAGCCCTGCCGGTGGTGTGCTTCGAAACCCGCCACACCAAGGCCTTCCTGGAGGCGCAGCCGAACAAATCCGACCGCATTGACGCCCGTGGCATTGCCCAGATGATGCGGGTCAACCTGTTTCGTCCGGTCCATGTCAAGACGCTGACGAGCCAGAAGCGCCGGGCCCTGCTGATGGCGCGCAAACTCTTGCAGGATAAGGCGATCGCCATCGAAAACGACATCCGCGGGCTGTTGCGCAACTTCGGCCTCAAGGTTGGGATGGTCGGCGCCGTCAAGTTCGAGCACCGCATCCGCGAGCTCACCGAAGGGATGCCAGATCTGGCCGAAATCGTCGAACCGCTGCTCGAGGCGCGCAGCAAGCTGCGCGAGAATTTTGCCGCGCTCACCGCAAGCTTCTGGCGATCGTCCGGGATAACGAGGTCTGCCGGCGGCTGACGACGATACCGGGCGTCGGTCCGGTGGTGGCGCTGGCCTATACGGCGACCATCGACATTCCGGCCCGCTTCCGCAACTCCAAGGCGGTCGGACCGATCTTGGGGCTGACGCCGGTGCTCCATGAGTCGGGCGAAAGTCGCCGCATCGGCCGGATCTCCCGCTGCGGCGATGGCATGATGCGAACGCTGCTTTATGAAGCCGCTCAGACCCTGCTAACGCGCGTGACGAAATGGTCGTGGCTGAAGGCGTGGGCGATGAATGTCGCCAGGCGGCGCGGCCGACAGTAGGCCATCGTCGCATTGGCTCGCCGGCTGGCGGTGATCATGCATCGCATGTGGCGCGACGGCACAGAGTTTCGTTGGACGCGACAAGACATCATGCCGAAAGCCGCCTGATTGTGCGCCCGACCTTGCAGCCTGCCGGCGCGCGCAGTGGGCCCGTCAAGGGCAAGTCGCGGCGCGCTGACCTTCGGCCACCCTTGACCGACCACTGCGCGCGCCGGCCAAGCCGAAACCAGGTCGGGGACGGCCAAACACGGAGATGAAACATGATCGCAGAGCGAGCGTGACAAGGATCACCCCGATAAGGTTCCACCAGCCGGTGGAAAGAGCGTCCTTCGCGGAACGATGAATGAGGTGAGTTCGCGAGGGTTGCAGTACCGGTCGCATCACAACGATCAGGACGCGTCCGAGATTGTTCCGCCTCATTCTTCGGATCCCCATCAAGGCGACGCCCGAGCGCCGATCCCGCAGAGAAGCAAGACCCCGCGAAAGACGTCACGCACCGGCGAAGCGGAAAGCTCGACAAGCGCTTGACTTCAACACGCCGAATAGAGAAGCAACCCTCGGACGCGCACTGTAGGGCGAGCCACCTCACCGGCAGAAGCGGACATACGGTCTTACCATGCAGACGCCCGGCGGGTCGCCGCCATTCCATGGTCGGTAATCGCGGACATAATGAGATGGACGGCCTCCACCGACCGTCCGATGACGTGCGACAGAAACAGGAGGAATTGTCATGACAATAATCACAATTGGCCTCGACACCTCGAAGAGCTGGTTCCAGGTGCATGGTGTTGACGAAGATGGGCAGGCTGTTGTCCGACGCAAGCTGCCTCGTAGCAAGGTTTTAAACTTTTTCGCCAACCTTCCGCCTTGCACGATCGGGCTTGAGGCCTGTGGTGGCGCGCACTACTGGGCACGAGAGTTGGCCAACGGACACATGCCGCGTCTGATGCCGGCCCGCTACGTTCGCCCTTATGTGAAGACAAATAAACATAATGCCGCTGATGCAGAAGCCTGTTGCGAAGCAGTCCAGCGGCCGGGAATGCGATTTGTTCCCACAAAGACAGTCGAGCAGCAGAGCATGCTCATGGTGCATCGCGTTCGCGACTTGCTGATCCGGCAAAGGACCGCGGCGGTAAATGCCCTACGCGGCCACCTTTCAGAATTTGGCATCGTTCGGCCAAAGGGAACAGCTAGCGCCCGAGAGTTGATGAGCCTCGTGCCACCGATGAGCGCGTTCCACCATGCGCTCGTGAAGCGCTCGATGGACTTGTTGATCAGATCCGCGATACCGAGCAAAAGATCGCGGCGTTCAATGAGCGGATCGTGTGGCGATGGCTAAAAATGATGACGTCTGCCGCCGTCTTCTTACGATCGGCCCCTTCGTGGCCACAGCGTTGGTCGCCACCGCCGGTGATCCCAATTATTTTTCCTCTGGCCGACACTTTGCGGCGTGGCTAGGTCTGACGCCAAAGCAACACTCTACAGCCAGAAAGGAGAGGTTCGGCGGGATCAGCAAGCGTGGCGACAGCTACGTCCGAAAGCTGCTGATCCACGGCGCCCGTGCGACTGTTCACAACATTCGAAGCGGCCGGGTGAAAGGGGCATGGGTCGCCGGTCGGCTTGCGCGGGGACATTTTAGCGTCGCCACGGTCGCGCTGAATAAGACTGCCAGAATCGCCTGGGCGGTTATGACAACAGGTCAGAACTATCGCGTGGCTGTTTGAAGAAACGATACGCCAAAGATCGGCAATGCGAGGGCGATTGAAGTGTGATGGCAAACCGGTCGGACCGGAATCGACTGAACCCGTTGGACCTATCGGGCGACTGTGCCCGTCAACGTAATTGGGTGTCGATCCGCGTATCTCATCGAGGTCAGCAGCATGCGCTGCACCAAAGACCGAATAGATAGCAGCAACCGAGAGCTTGTCAGATCGCTACAGCGCACTTGCAGAAAGGAGGCCGTCCATAGCCCAGAGCTGGTCTGTCTTCGTTTTGCCTACCGAGACGAATGCTCTCAACGACACTGTGTTTTGACGCTAACCGAGCCCGCAACCCATCAACTCATAGAAAAAGGATTCCAACGTTCAACGGTCTCACTCGGCCATCGCCAACTTGACGCGGCCGATTCACTGAAATCCACGCTGGGAAGAAGGTCGCCTAAAACTCATTAGCGTAACCAAGATTTCCCTCAAGTCGGAGGAGATTGGGCTCTCAGGTCACAGATTCTATCTGGAGCTTCATTGCTCAACAATCTTTCACGCTTTATCACCTCTACAAATGTATCCAAAATCGCTGACTGTCGCGAAAGATAATCACTGCCCCTGCGCCAAAATACTACGTACTCGTATCTCCTTGCCGGTTGAAAAGGAACGATCTTCACTCCGAACATCTGATATTGCCGAGCAATAAATTCATTATCGATTGCGATTCCTATCCCGTGGGCCACAAACGACACGTCCAAGCCTATTGTGTCCGAGTGGATCTTTGGTCGCAACGGAATTTTTCTTTGGCCGTACGATAATAAACCCAGCTTGTTTGAAGTGTATTCTCTCTCTAGAACGATAAGGGGCTCATTTGAGATATCTTCCAAAGTTATGATTTCTTTTTGAGCAAGGCGATGGTCTGGGTGCACTACACAGACGCTCTTGCTTTCAGCGACTATCTGCCACTCAAAAAAACGCTCGTCCAACGGCAGTCGAGAAATTCCGATATCGGCCTCCCCCGTCATCATGCTCTGCGCTATCTCATCGTATCGCTGTGCCCTGAAATGAAACTCCAGAGACGGATCCAGATTATCAAGCGCAAGAATGATTTTTGGAATGAGTCTCAACGAGAGTATATGCGGTGCGGCGATCGTCAGGCCGTTTCGCTTGGTGCTGAAAGAGTCGGTGATTTCCCTCTCGATGTGACTTAGCGTCTCAAAGTATCTGTCAACTCGATTGTAAAGTTCAATTGCTCGTGTGGTTGGAACAAGGCCACGATGATCTCGCGCGAAAAGCCTCTCACCAACAGCCTCCTCAAACAGCTTGAGATGCTGGCTTACGGCCGACTGAGTAATACCCAGTTCTCTGGCAGCCCGCCTTGTGGAGCCGGTCCGAATGATCTCCCGGAAAGACTGAGCGCACCTGAACCCAGCCTTGCTGTTTCGGCCTGAAATCTCTTCCATGGCTTTTCGCTCGAGTTTGCAGCTGCGGACCCCCCAAGGGTCCGTTCTGCTGTATATAAACAAATTAATATGGGTGTCACAAAGACTTAATAAATTACTATCTTTGCAATTCCTCTCACCCGCTCGCATGCAAGCTAGTGACCAAAACTCGTAAGAGGGAAAACGTCAAATCTGACTCTCAACAACTTCCGAAGGGAATGTGCCCGCCGCCTACCCCGGCAACCTGGCGCTAAGGCAGCTCATTCCGCTACTCTCCGTGGAGAAACGCTTCCAGCCGGCGTAAATTTATCTAACCTTGCAATCGGTGGGGCCGCTCTTTCAGAGTTGTAGCCCGCACGGTCTGGTCTGCGCCGGCTGCCAATATGTCGTGAGCGTCACGAGCACCCCAACTTGCCTGAGGGCTATGCACTGGCGAGATTTGCCGCCTGATTTGCGAGGAGCGCAGGCGCATGGAGTGGGACGACCCTGATGCCAGTCTTCAAGACAGTCATCAAGGCAGGCATAAAGAGGGTCGCTATCGCCGGATCGAGGTGATCACCGGCCGCCGGCGGCGGCGCAACTGGACGCCGGCGGAGAAGGCTCGGGTCATCGCGGAGAGTGCGGAGTCGGCCGCCAACATCTCGGCAGCCGCGCGACATTGGGGCGTAAGTCGTGGCCTTCTTCCCGTCTGGCGGCGACAGTGGTGCAGGCGAAAGCGGCTGCGGAGACGCGTCCCTGCTGATCAAGTAGATTCGCGGCCTCATAAATGGTACCCATCCGGTGAAGACCGCAGACGTGCGTATCCGGCGGCCATGAGGACCTGAGCACCGGAGTGCTGGCGTCAAGTTTTTGATGGGGAGATGCGATGATATTCTTCGAGGAGGAGTTTGACCTCCTCGATGCCTTCATCGGTGAAGGCCAAGATCCCGTCGTCATCGTTGGTGCCGTACACCCAGATGACGCCGTCCTCCGGCTCGAGACCGAGGGTCAAGTCGTGGATGAGCGCTTCGCTGACGCCGAGGTCGCTGGCGACACGGCCGACGGTGTAGACGTGATGCACCTTATTGCGCTGCATGATCAGGCGGCAACTGGTTGGGTCCGCAGTTTTGCGGACCTCCAATTCCACGGCAGCAGATCATCGATCCGATGGGCCGGATAGGCGGGCAGTCGGGCGAGGACGTCGGCGAGCCAGGCCTGCGGGTCGATATCGTTCATCTTGGCGCTGACGATCAGGCTGTAGAGAACGGCAGCGCGCTGTCCGCCGCGATCGGAACCGCAGAACAGCCAGGACTTTCTGCCGAGAGCGATGCCGCGCAGGGCTCGCTCGGCTGCATTGTTCGATAGGCAAATCCGCCCATCGTCGAGGAAGCGGGTGAAGGATGACCAGCGGCGCAGCATGTAGTTGAAGGCCTTGCTCGGATCGTGTCCGCGCGAAAGCTTGTCGCGCGTCTCGATCATCCAGCGCTCAAGCTCGGTGACTAAGCGCGCGCTCCGCTCCTGACGCACGGCGTGACGTTGGGCTGGCGACAGGCCGTTGATCTCGCGTTCGATATCGAACAGGGCATCGATGCGCTTCACGGCTTCAACCGCCGGCGGATAGACCAGGTTGGGCTTCTCGCCGCGCGCCTTCTTGCGCGCCGCCGCTTCGACATCGGCCAGCTCAAACACTTTGCGCCGGCTGCGGGCCCAGCAACTGGCCTCCAGAACAGGCGCCGGCTGACGACCCGTCGCATAGAGATCGCCGTAACCACCAAAGGCATCGGCCTGCAGAATGCCGCTCCAGCCGGCGAGATGCGCCGCGGGATGTTCGCCTCGGCGATCGCGGGAATAGTAGAACACTGCCGCCGGCGGATCGGCGCCGCCGAACGGTCGGTCATCGCGCTTATGTAGAGGTCTACATAATGCAGAGCGTTTTTAGCTTGGCGTCGCGCAGAAAGGCGGGTGGCGAGAGCGCACTGAGGCCGATCGCGGCGGTGAGCTAAAAACGTGTTGGACTAAGCCGCCGGCACGGGTGGCCGCTATGGGCGTTCAATCGAGGCGGTGCCCATGAACAGGCGTCGTGTGGTTTGGGGATGCCGTCGCGGAGGCCGCGATTGCAAGGGTCGCATGCGCCGAAGCGGCACGGATATGGGTTGCGGCAAAGTGAGGACCGGCGTCGCGCCCTGCCGGCAGAGGCGGCCGGGGGTGACGGCGCGCAGCTTCGCGGGACCGGCTCGGTTTTCCGGCCGAACGGCTCGTGCGATGCGGTGACGGCGAAAGCGGAGCGGTTCTTTCATGACGTATCCCAGTATGGCGGGGGGCCAGTGGCGCCGTCGAAGATTTCGACGATGATCATCTGGCCTTGACGACAGGCCGGGCATTGCCTGATGCAATGACCGGTGAGATCCTCGTAGCGGTCGCGGTAGTCCCTTTCGGATGAGCCATCCGACGGCTCGGGAACCGGCATGCCGAGCAGGTCGCGGCAGTGGGCGAGCTTTTGCGCGCGGTAACGATTGCCGAGAAAGCCGTAGTAGCGGATGCGATGGAAGCCCTCGGGCAGGACGTGCAACAAGAAGCGGCGAATGAACTCGTCGGCCGCAACGGTCATGACCTTTTGCCGATTGCCGTGCCGGTAGTCCTTCCAGCGGAAACGAACGGCGTTGTCCTCGATGTCGATGAGACGGTTGTTGGAGATGGCGACGCGGTGCGTATAGCGCCCGACATAGTCGAGCACCTGTTCGGGTCCGGCGAAAGGCGGCTTGGCAAAGACGACCCACTCAGCCTTTCGTAGCGGCGCCAAATAACGCCGGAAGGCGTCGCGCTCGCTCAGATGCTGCAGGCCAGAGAAAAACTGCAACTGGCTGGCGTCGAAGGCTTTCTTCAGATGTTCCAGGAACAATCGTCGGAACAGGCGTGAGAGCACCCGGATGGGCAAGAAGAAGCCGGGCTTGCAGGCGATCCATCGATTGCCGTCGGCAGACAGGCCGCCGCCGGCGACGACGCAATGCAGGTGCGGATGATGGAGCAGGTTCTGGCCCCAGGTGTGCAGCACGGCGAAGAAGCCGATCTCGGCGCCCAGGTGCTTGGGGTCGGCAGCAATGGTGCGCAGGGTCTCGGCGGCGGCACGGAAGAGCAGGCCGTAGACGAGTGCCTTGTTCTGATAGGCGATGGCGGCAATGTCGCCGGGCAGCGTGAAGACGACGTGAAAGTATTGTGTGTCGAGAAGTTCGGCGCGACGATCCTCCAGCCATTGCGCGCGGGCCAGCGACTGGCAGCGGGGGCAATGCCGGTCGCGGCAGCTGTTGAAGGCGATGCGGTTATGGCCGCAGTGATCGCACTGCTCGACATGCCCGCCGAGCGCGGCGGTCCGGCACAGTTCGATCGCCGTCATGACGCGGCGCTGGGCGGTCGACAGCGACGCGTCATGCTGCTCGCGATAGGCTTCGCCGTAGTAGCGGAAGATATCCGCCACTTCCGGCCCCGAGCGGGCCATCGTCGCGCGCTCAGAAGTACTGAGGCTTGGCGGGTGGCGGCAGGATGGGCGCCGGACGCGGTAAGAGCTCAAAAGGGCTCGATGTGGCGCAGACCTTGTTGGTGGCGATCCGCAGGTAATGGGCGGTGGTCGCGAGGCTGCGGTGACCGAGCAGCAGTTGAATGGTGCGCACGTCGGCGCCGGCCTCCAACAGATGGACGGCGAAGGCGTGCCGCAAACTGTGCGGCGTGACCGGCTTGGACAATCCGGAGAGGTCGCGCGCTTTCGCGCAGGCTTGTCCCACCGCATCCCTGGTGATCGGCTGGCCAGCACGATCGCCGGGGAAGAGCCACGCCTCTGGGCGGCGCACCTTCCAGTAGGTGCGCAGGATCTCCAAGAGCTTGGGCGACAGCATCACGTAGCGATCCTTTTGGCCTTTGCCCTGCTCGACGCGGACGACCATCCGCTGGCTGTCGATGTCCGTGATCTTCAGCTGAACCGCCTCCGAGATGCGCAAGCCGGCGGCGTAGCAAGTGGTCAGGACGGCGTGGTGTTTGACGTCGAGGATGCAACCGAGGAACCGCTGAACTTCCTCGGGACTGAGGACGATCGGCAACTTCTGCGGCTTCTTGGGAAGCGGCAGGACCTCTTCAGGCGCCCAGTCCCTTTCGAGCGTCACACTGTAGAGAAAGCGCAGCGCCGCAATGGCGGTGTGAATCGAACCGGGCGACAGCTTCTTCTCATTGGTCAGATAGACCTGGTAGGTCCGAATGTCCTCGCGCCCGAGCAAGTCCGGCGACTTGCTAAAATAGCGGGCGAACAGCGACACCTGCTGCAGATACGACAGCTGGGTGTTGAGCGCGAAGTTGCGCACCTGCATGTCCTCGCTCATGCGCTGGCGAAATTGGGTCATGACAAGCTCCTTTGTCCGATGGAGGGGGCTGCAAGCAGCCACTCCATGCTGACGCAGTCGGAGCTTGTTGTGGACACATGACCAGCGCGACAGACGACGCGATCAGATCACGCTGTCGGCACTCACCCTCCTTGCCGCTCCGCATTCGCGGAGCGGGTTAGTCCAAGCGCGATTATGCGCACCCCGTGATTATGCGCAGCTCGCCCGGGACAGTCAGCCAATTTTCTGCGGCAGATCAGTGAGATGGTGGCCGGCACTAAAACTCTGCGGTGCGCATAATCCTGGTGTTTCCTTCCGGGTCTAATCAACTCGGTAGGAGATCAGCATGCAAAAAGCGATCATCCTTCAGCCACAGCCCCGCGCTTGGCTGGAGGGCAGTATTCTTCGGCCCTACGTTTCTCAGTACAGGGAGCACTTGCAGCGAAGGCGATATGCGCCGAGCACGCAGCGCGCCTATCTGTGCTGCGTCGCCCACTTCGCCCAATGGCTGACTCAGGAAAGGTGCGACCTGGAAGCGATCGGCCAAAGCGCCGTTATGCGCTTTCTCTCGGAACACCTGCCAGCGTGCGCCTGTCCCGACCCGGTCCGTCGTTTGCGCCATGAGCTGCAGGCGGCGTTGGGCCTTCTTTTGAAGGTACTCGAAGCCGGCGGAGTGGTGCTGAACTATCCGGCCCGCAATCCTTCCATCGAACAGGAGTTGACGCACTTCGATACCCACATGCGCGACGTCTGGGGCCTGGCGGAGAACACCCGTCGGAAGCGTTGCAGAGTGGTCGGAGGATTTCTTGTCGAGCATTTCGGCGAGCAGCCGATCTCCCTGGCGACAGTCAGCGCTGCATCCATCCGCCGCTTCGTCCTTGGTGAACAGGGGCGAAGGCCCACCACCGTCGCAGCGATCGGCGTCATCATTGGCTGCTATCTCCGCTTCCGCAGCATGTCCGGCGACAGGGTGAACGAACTGAAGGCCGCGATTCCCCGGGTCGCGCACTGGCGGTTGGCATCATTGCCAGAGGTGCTGACCGACGCCGAGATCGACGAACTGCTGATTTCCTTTGATCAGTCGTTCCCGTCGCGCCTGCGGGCTTATGCGATGGTGCGGTGTCTGATCGATCTCGGTCTGCGATCCAGCGAAGTCGTCAAGCTGCAGCTTGATGACGTCAACTGGGCCGATGGCACGATCAACCTTGTCGGCACCAAGAGCCGACGCGCTGATGCTCTGCCCCTGCCGTCCGCAACGGGAGCGGCGATTGCGGCCTATCTGCGCGAGGAGCGGCCCGCGACATCGAACCGGGCCATGTTTGTTCGCCATGTTGCTCCCTACGACGAACCGATCACGACCAAGAGCGTCAAACGCGCGGTGCTGGCCGGCTACCGAAGATGTGGATGGACGCGGACCGGTGTCCACATTCTCCGCCACAGCATGGCTAGCCGACTTCTGCGCGCCGGCGCGCCGATGAAGGAGATTGCGGACATCCTGCGGCATCGAAGCCTCAACACGTCCGCCATCTACGCAAAGGTCGATCTGACCAATCTTGCAGCCGTAGCCCTGCCCTGGCCGGGGAGCGCGCAATGACCGGCGCGCGCACCATGCTCTCGCTGGCCAAGGACTATTTGTCCGAACGCCGCGCCCTTGGTTTCGACCTCAGGATGGAGGGCCATCAAATCACAAGCTTCGCCCTGTTCGCCGACGCGCGCGGTCATAGTGGCCCGCTCACCAACGATCTCGTCCTGAACTGGGTGCAGGGTCAGGCCAAACGAGCCAGCCCCTTCTCATGGGCCCGGCGCCTCGAGGTCCTTCGCCCGTTCGCGAGGTATCTGGCGCAGCTCGATCCCGGCACCGAGTTCCCACAAATCGCGACCTTTGGTCGTTCACACCGCCGCCTCACGCCGCACATCTATTCAGAGCAGGAGATCTGCGACCTTGTGGCCGCCGCTTCGCGCCTAGCCCCCAAGGGCGGATTGCGGCCGGCAATCTACGCGACAATCTTCGGGCTGATCGCCGCTACGGGTCTGCGCCGATCGGAAGCGCTCCACCTGCGCTGCGGCGATGTCGATCTCGACGGAGCGTTCCTTACGGTTCGGAACACGAAGTTCCCGCAAGTCCAGGCATGTTTCCATACACGCCACCGTCGTGGCCGAGCTACGGCGCTATCTGGCGGTTCGGGCGCGTCATGGTGCGCCCACCGAGGACTCACCGCTGTTCCTGTCTCCGGCGGGCGGATTCATCGCGAAGCGGAGGATCAATAAGGTTTTCCAGAAGCTTCGCACCAACCTTGGTTGGACCGTGCGGGGCGGCCATGGCGAGGTGCGCATTCACGACCTGCGCCACACCTTCATTTGCCGCCGTATCCAGCTCTGGCACGAGCATGGCGCCGATATCGACAACGCAATGGCGGCGCTCTCAACCTACGTCGGCCACGCCAAGATCTCCGATACCTATTGGTATCTGACCGGCGTCCCGGAACTCATGGCGGTCGCTGGCAAACGGTTCCAGCTGTTCGCCTCTATGGTTGGAGGGGATCATCATGACTGATCCCAAGCTGACACCGTCCTTCCCCAGCCTGCTTCAACGCTTTTTCGTCGAGTATCTCGGCAATCAGCGAGCCGTCAGCTCGCGCACCATCGCCGCCTACCGCGATACCTTCCGATTGTTGCTTGACTTCGCCGAGGCGACGATTGGAAAGGCGCCCACCCGGCTGACCCTGGCCGACCTCGATGCGCAGTTGATTCTGAGCTTCCTCGACCACTTGGAGAAGGAGCGGAGCAACGGCGTTCGTACGCGCAACGCCCGCCTGGCGGCGCTTCGCTCTTTCTTTAAGTATGCCGCCCACTACGACCTGACCGCGCTCTCCGTCATCGAACAGGTGCTGGCCATTCCGATGAAACGGTTCGACCGGCCGGTCCTGGGATTTTTGTCACGCGAGGAGATGCAGGCGATCCTTGACGCGCCGGATGCGCGGACCTGGGCGGGTGAGAGGGATCGCGCACTGTTCAGCCTGATGTACAACACCGGTGCCCGCGTGTCTGAAGCAATCGGCCTGCGCGTCGGCGAGGTCGTCATCGATGGCTCGGCTGTCGCGCACCTGCATGGAAAGGGGCGCAAAGACCGCAGCGTGCCGCTCTGGCGTACGACCGCCAACCTGATCCGCAACTGGAAGCGCCGGTTGGACTGCGCGGACGAGAAGAACTTCCTGTTTCCGAACCGGGGCGGAGGATGCATGGCGCGTTCGAACGTCACCCAGCGCCTTGAACTTGCGGTCTCGGCCGCCGAGGAACGTTACCCGCAACTCGCGCGTCGCTCGATTTCGCCCCACACCATCCGCCACACCACGGCGATGCATCTCCTGCAATCCGGCGTCGATATCAGCGTCATCGCCCTGTGGCTGGGTCATGAGAGCCCCGCCACGACGCACATGTACCTTCAGGCGGATCTCGCCATGAAGGAGCGCACGCTCAACCGACTGTTGCCCATGACGGCCCGTCAAGGCCGGTATCGGCCGCCGGACCAGCTCATGCAGTTCCTGATGAGCCTTTGAATTATGCGCAGTTCGCCAGCCGGAAATCGTCCGAGAATCCGATGGTTACAAGCTCCTGTCCCGGTGAGCTGCGCATAATCATCGGGTGCGCATAATCGCGCACATAGGTCCATAATCGACCGGTATCGGTCTTGCCCTTGGCCAGGACCGGCACCGTCGTGTCGTCGCCGTGCAGACGTCAAGCGGCCAGCACATGGGCTTCGAGCCGCTTGAACAGCGGCATCAGCGCCGCGGCGCCGGCGCCGACCTGGTCGGCGAGCGTCGACAGGCTGAGCGGCACACCTTCGCGGGCATAGCGTTCGGCCTGGCGGTTGAGCGGCTGATGCTGGCCGAACTTCTCGAACAGGATCATCGCCAGCAAGCCGGGACCGGCCCAGCCGCGCGGGGTGGCGTGGAACGGCGCCGGAGCCTGGCTGATCGTCTCGCAGTCGCGGCAGGTGAACTTCTCCCGCACGTGCTGGATCACCTTCCATTGCCGCGGCACCACCTCCAGCGTCTCGGTGATATCCTCACCCAGCTTGCGCAGCCGATGACCGCCGCAGCAATGGCAAGCGGCCGGCGCCGGCTCGACCACGCGTTCGCGCGGCAGGTGCTCTGGAAATGGCTCGCGCGCCGGTCGTTTGCGCACATAAGGCGCCACCTCGGTGGTCCGGGCCGCGGCCTGTTCGGCGGCGATCTCGTCTTCCGTCGCGGTGCTCTCGAGTTCCTCGAAGGTGAGCTCCATCTGGTCGTGCAGGCGGGCTGAGCGTTCAGAACTCTGACCATGCAGCGCCCGCTGCAGCTTGCGGATCGTCAGATCCTGATGTGCGATCAGCGCCGCATCATCCGATGCCTTGGCTCTGGCGACCGCCAGTTCGGCCTCGACCAGCGCAGCGCGCGCGGCCTCATCTTGGGCTCTGGCCAGCGCCGCGGTCAGCGCCGCTCTCAGCGCGCCAATATCGTCCGGAACAGCATCCTGGGCGGTGGCAACCATGCCTTGGAGTGAATCATAAAACGCGTCCGCTGACTCGCGGAAAATGGCGCAAACTCAAAGAAAAACTCAGCCCGCGCGCTTGGGGCGGAACGTGTGAGCGGGTTGCGCCAATCGATCCCGTCGAGCATGTAGGCGAGCTGCGCCGGTGATATGGAAACCGTACCGTCCGCCGGCGACGGCCATAGAAACCGGCCCTTCTCGAGCCGTTTCGCATACAGCGACATGCCGAGCCCATCATGCCAGATGATCTTGATCAGATTGCCGCTGCGGCCGCGGAAGACATAAATATCGCCGGCATGCGGATCCCGGCCCAGCGTCTCCTGAACCTGCAGAGCGAGGCCTTGCATCCCGCGACGCATATCGGTCCGGCCGACCGCCATCCGCACCTGGCTCGGAACCGGGATCATGAAACGCCCAGCGCCTTCACCATCGCCGCCGCCAGTGTCGGCGGCGTGGTCAGCGGAATCCGCAGCCGCACCTTGCCGGCGACCTCCAGCTCGATCACCGCTGGGGATGCCGCCGGCCGCGAAACGGCGACAGGCTCGTCGGGAGCCACGACAACTTCGGCAAAGCCCGTCTCGCGGGCTCTCACCGTGCGGCGCCACTTATAGATCAGGCTGGTCGCGACATCGTACTGACGCGCTACCGCCGCCACTGTGGCCCCCGGCGCGAATGCCGCGGCCAGTATCCGGCACTGATCCTCTTCACTCCAACGCCGCCGCCGCTCCGGCCCGGTCAATAACGTCACATGGCTCATGCTGTGCTGCTAACTTCGCTCGTAAGGACGACCTTAAGAGCGCAGCCTCGCTACCGTGCCATCCTCCCGCAAGGCGGCCTTCGCCGGAGGCGTACCATAAATGGGTCGGTCGTGATCTAGGTGCAAACCGTCGATCTCGGCATGGCGCTCTTACAGCGGGACCTGAGTTTTTTCCCTTGAGCTGTGTCGAGGTCGGCAAGTTGGCGCCGATCAGACACCCGCCCAGTTATCTACGCCAAGCGGTTCAAGCGGGCCAACAAGGCGCTGCGCGTTTCAAGATCTATTTCAGAGCGGGCCATCCGCGAGGTCTGTCACTAGATCGCCGGCAATGCCCTGCTGAATGCGCTGTTCAAGGCCGCTCTACCAGGGACTCCAGCCACCATCGCGCTTTTTTGCGCGTGGACCAGATCGAAGCTCGGCCTTAGCGCTCTGCGCCGAACGTTTCGCACAGGACCGGCGGCGGGCTGCGTTCCGGCCAAGCCAAACGTTGCCGTATCGGCCTGAAATCTCTTCCATGCGTTCGCGCGAACTCACAATCGCGGGAATATTGCTTGCTATATTAGCACATTTAATAGGGTGTCACAAAAACTTAATAAATTGACGATCTTGGGAATCCTTTCCATCTTTTGGCATGCAAAATGGTAACCACGCGCCTCAGGGAAACACGCCAGACTGGGTGTATGGGTTAACGCCCATCCTGGCAATGCAGAGCAGTTTGATAGAGGCGGGAGCTTGCTGTGGAGACGGTCTGACTGTTCCGTGTGGTAGGAGCACTTTGTCCGGGCCCAAGCCCCACGCAGCCACTCCAGTGGGCTTGGGGCAAACATGAACCTACCGCTAGGATTAGATCCCGGCCGACAAGGGGGGGTATACCGCGAGAGCTGGTACGAGATCGACCTCGGCGCGATTAGGCACAACTACCATCAACTTCGTGCGCATCTAGCTGGGACAGTGAAAATATTCGCCTGCTTGAAACGCAATGGATACGGATGTGGAGCGGGGCCTGTAGCCCGGGCTTTGGCGACAGAGGGGGTTGACGGCTTTGCTGTCGCCTCTCTGCCGGATGCCATGGCCATTCGGAAAACTGGCATCGAGCTCCCAGTTCTGCTTTATCCCGGTCCTCTACCTAGATCGGCAAAAACAATTGAATCGCTCGGACTCACCGTTACCGTATCCAGCCTCGACGAGCTGGAGCGCTGGCGCGCCGCTATGAGCATCACCCGCGTTTTCGTTAAGGCGGATCTCGGGTTCTTCAGGGCTGGTGCCACACCGCAGGAGACGAGCCGACTTCTCGCAGCCGCGCACGCCTGTAGCGACGTCGAAGTACAGGGACTATACGCCCATCTAAGCGAGCTACCCACATCGACGTCTTCGCCGGCAAATGAGCAATTCGCCCGCCTGCAGTGCATTCTACACGAAGCGGAAGCGTCGGGCACCCGTCCTCCTATCGCCATGTTGTCGAGCACTGAAGGTTTGCTTCGGTATCCCGAGATGGATCTCAATGCCGTAGATCCCGGAGCGTTGTTTGTAGGTCTTGTCGAAACCGATCATCCAATGCGGCCTGTTAACCTGCGGCCTGCTCTTAAAGCCATTTCGACAAGCCTCGTTTCCGTCAAGCGGCTCGATGTTTCTCTAGGCCCGACACCAGATATACCCGGCTTTCGTTCGGGAATGACCATTGGTGTGCTGGGCATGGGATGGGGGGATGGACTTCCGCGTCACCTCCCTTGTCACGCGGAGGCTTTGGTGAGGGGACAGCGTGCGCCCCTTCTTCCTCCCGCGCATCTCGAACACGTGCGCATTGATTTGACCGAGGTCCCCGATGCCAAGTTTGGTGACCAGGTGCTTCTGCTTGGGGAACAAAGACACCACTCGATCACGCAGGACGAAGTCGCCGCTCAATGGGGCACAGATGTCGTCGGGCTTTATGTCCAACTCCGTGACCACATCCCGCGTATCTATGTCTGATAAAATTGGTCAAGCACCCTCTATGAATGTGTCCCGAACGGACCTGTTAGTCTCTTTCGTATGTTTCGTCCTCGGGAGTTGGCAGCAATGACGGCAACAATCAGAGCAATTCCTCGCAATACAGTATCCGATGCAGCCGCCGAAGCGATCCACATCGAGGACCTGCATAAGACGTTTGGTACTCTACATGTATTGAAGGGGGTCTCGCTATCTGCACGCGACGGGGATGTGGTGGCGGTCATCGGCAGCAGTGGGTCGGGCAAATCAACCCTACTTCGCTGTATCAACTGCCTGGAAAGCCCGACCAGTGGCGTTATCAGGGTGAATGGCGAGGAAATACGCCTCAAACCCGACGGCAATGGAAGCACCGTCCCGGCGGACCGAAAGCAGATCGAACGCATACGTTCCAGGCTCGGGATGGTCTTTCAGAGCTTCAATCTCTGGAACCACCTGACCTTAATTGAAAACGTGATCGAGGTGCCTGTTAGTGTGCTTGGCGTGAAGCGAGAAAGGGCGACCGCTGAAGCCGAGAAGCTACTAGCGAGAGTGGGCCTGCTGGAGAAGCGGGATATCTACCCGGCATTTCTGTCCGGCGGTCAGCAGCAGCGCGGCGCAATCGCTCGCGCGCTCGCAGTCCAGCCACGCGTCATGCTCTTCGATGAACCAACCTCAGCGCTCGATCCTGAACTAGTTGGTGAGGTGCTAGCCGTCATTGCCGGTTTAGCCCGCGAAGGTCGCACAATGATCCTGGTCACACACGAAATGAAATTCGCCCGCGAGGTCGCGACACACGTGGTCTTTCTACATGAGGGCCGCCTCGAAGAAGAAGGATCACCGGACGCATTGTTCAGCTCTCCGAAATCGGAGAGGCTTCAACAATTCATCCGCAGAGTTGGCTAGCTGTTGGAAGCCAGAGTTAACCATAGTCAAGATGGGAAAAATCAAAATGAAAATACTTTCCAAAATGACCATAGCAGGTGCCCTCTTGGGCACATGGACTCTAGTCGCGCAAGCTGAGCAGGTGAAGGTCGGAATCTCGGCAGAGCCCTACCCTCCATTCTCGTCCCTGGACGCCTCTGGGAAATGGGTCGGCTGGGAGATTGAACTCATCGGTGCGATCTGCTCCGAGGCAAAACTCGAGTGCATTATCAATCCGGTCTCCTGGGACGGGATCATTCCTTCTCTAACGTCCAAGAAAATCGATGTCATCATGAGTTCGATGTCGATCACCAAGGAGCGCAAGAAGACGATCGGTTTCTCTGACAAGTACTATAGTGACAGCTCGTACGTGGTCGCCGGTCCGAAGGGACTTGCGATGGATCCCACGTCTGAAGGCCTCAAGGGCAAGATCCTTGGCGTTCAGGTCTCCACGAATGGCCAAATCTACGCCAGCAAGCATTTCGGAAACAGTTTGGCAGAAATCAAAACATACCAGACACAGGATGAGGCCAATCAGGACCTTGTCGCCGGTCGGATCGACGCAGTTTTAGCTAGCCCCATTACCATTGGTCAATTCTTGAACACTGAACAAGGCAAGGCCTGCTGTCGGAAAAAAGGCACGGTTGCCAATGATCCGGAGATTATGGCGCCGGGCGTGGGCGCGGGTCTGCGTAAAGGGGACACCGAGCTCAGGGAAAAGATCAACGCCGCCATTAAAGGAATTCGTGCTAAGGGTAAGTACGACAAGATTACGAAGAAGTATTTCGACTTCGACATCTACGGCGGCTAAAGGCACGCTTCTTTAGTAAATTCACCCTCGCAATCACCCGTGCATCCTAAGCAGGAGACAGAGCGGCCTCCTTCCTCACATCCCAGTGAGCGGCAGGATTGTGGCGAGGGTCAATCCTCAACGCTGTTTTGGAGGAGGCGTTCTTGACCGAATCTCTCTTGTTGCCACTGGCGCAGACCGGCGTCTTCGAGTTGCTTGCCCCCACGCCCCCTGGGTGGGGCGGGAACCTGCTCCGTGGCTTCATAAATTCCATGGGGATCGGGATGGGCGCCTTTGCCTTGGGATTGCTTATCGGCACCGGCGGCGCGTACGGTAAGCTCTACGGGGGAGCTGTGCTCCGCGACTTGCTCAAAGTCTACACCACACTCATCCGCGCCGTACCGGAACTGGTGCTGGTCCTGCTCATCTTTTTCGCTGTTCCGGATGTCATTAACCGTACTCTGGACACTCTGGGCTACAGGCCGATCGACGTCAGCGGGCTCGTAGCAGGCATCGCTGCGCTCGGTCTAGTACAAGGTGCATATGCGACAGAGGTGCTGCGCGGAGCGATACTCGCGGTGCCACAAGGCCAGATTGAGGCAGGGCGGGCTTTTGGTATGACTCCGACCATGCTGATGCGACGCATCACTCTACCTGCTATGCTACCCTTCGCAATCCCAGGCCTCGCGAATCTCTGGCTGGTTGCGACCAAGAACACAGCTCTCCTGGCCGTTGTCGGCTTCAACGAACTGACACTGGAAACACGACAGGCTGCAGGCGCTACAAAAGCCTACTTCACCTTCTTCATGGCCGCTGGCGTGCTTTATCTATTGCTTACACTGATCTCCAACATCTTCATTGGACGGGTCGAGCATTGGGCAAGGCGGGGCCTGCCTCCAATTGCGGAGAGCCGCTGATGACGTATTCCACGACTACCTCAGCAAACAGCCGCCCGGTTGCGCGGCTCGAGGCACACCGTATCGTTTTAATCGCGATAGGCATTGCCTTGGCCGCCACAGCCGCCGCCCTTATGCGCTGGGATTGGCTTCCCAACTACTACGCGCTTGCGATTGAGGGTCTATGGCGAACGGTTTTGATCCTAATCGTGACCTGCGCTATCGGCTTCGCGCTAGCTGTGCCGCTTGGGATGGCACAAGTTACGGGGCCGATTTGGCTCAGTCTCCCAGCAAAAGCTTTCTGCACCGTAATTCGAGGCACTCCGTTGCTTCTGCAACTTTGGTTGCTCTATTACGGCCTTGGCGCGCTTTTCCCACACTATCCATGGATTCGCGAGTCCAATCTCTGGCCTCTTTTTCGCCAGGCGTGGCCTTACGCTATACTCGCTCTGTCGCTTTCCTGCGCAGGCTATGAGGGAGAGGTTATGCGCGGTGCTTTTGCAGGCGTTCCGCTTGGCCAGCTCGAGGCCGCGCGTGCTTTCGGTATGAGCCGTTGGAAGGTATTTCGCCGGGTCTGGTTGCCGCAGGCAATCCATAAGGCGCTCCCGACATTGGCTGGCGAAACAGTGCTGCAGCTAAAATCGATGCCGCTCGTCGCTACTATCACCGTGGTCGATCTTTATGCCGTCGCGCTTCGAGTGCGTCAGGATACATACGTGATATACGAGCCATTGCTGCTGCTTGCAGTAGCATATATGACCCTGACGGGAGTGCTGGTATGGATCTTTAATCATCTTGAGGCACGTATTCCAGTTCGGGTGGGATGACGCGTCGCTGGATGTCGTTCTCCCCCATGCTTTGCGCCATCATATCGTTCGCTGCGCCTCAAAAGAGTGCAGCGACGATTGGAGTACTCTTCGGCAAGGCGTTCGTCGGACCGATCGGCCACGGTCGTCCTCGTCCTCTATAGTTGGGCGATCCGTTTTTCCGCAAGGATCCGCGCCTTCTCCTCTAGAGGCCATTCGCGCCGCCGACCGGCGCCCGTGAGCACCTCGAACCGGCGCACCGGCTCCAAGTCGCCCGGCTTAAGCATAAGCTCTGAAACCGTCATATGTGGAAGCCCTCAAAGGCTCCCAACATTGTCATTCACGCCGATCATGGATCGTGACGTCTCTTTCTTAAAAGAAACTTAGAGGCGAACCCCGACTCTAAAGCGCAAAGAATGGTTCTCTTTGTATGCGCGGAATGTAAATTCGGGTCGCGCCGTCTGTGGTTGGAACAGGGCCGAGTGGATCTCCAGCGAAAAGCTTCTCATCAAAAACTTCAAACAGCTTGAGATGCCTGACTTACTGCCGACTGAGTAATTCGCAGTTCTCTGGCTGCCCATCGTGCGGCCCTGCGGCCCTCGTGGGAACGGTTTTTGTAAGCTCCCCAAAAACGCCGAGCGGCCTAAGCCCACGCTGCAGTTTAGGCTGAAATTCCCTGCCATTGCGTTCGTCAGAATGTGTGGCTGCGAAGCGCGGGGATCTTTTTGCCTGCTATATCAGTCGAGGTAATAGGGTGTCACAAAAACTTAATAAATTGACTACCCTCGCGATTCCTCACATCCATTCGCATGCAAAAATTGTCCTGCGACGGAATACCTCGGACTTATGTGTGAGCTTACGTCAATGATGGATGGTCACCGCCTAGCGAAGCCACAACATGTCAATTCCCATCAAAGCCTCTGGCACCCAGTGAGGCCGCCGCAGGCTCCGCCTTATAAGGTTCAATTCTATCATGCTTCCACCATTCACTCTCGCCCTAACCGGACAGTCTCTGATCCACCACGACGTGCGACACGTATCGGATGAGGGTTTTACCGCAATCAAGGAACTAATCCAAAAAGCCGATGTTTCGTTCACAAACTTCGAGTCCACCATTCTTGGCCGGCACGGCGGATGGCCGTTGAAGGGTGCGTATTTTGGGTGCTCTCCAGCTGTCGTCTTGGATAGTTTGAGGGATATTGGCTTTAACGCGCTGGCGCTTTCCAATAATCATGCATTCGATCTTGGGCCTTCAGGAGTACTGTCCACACTTGAGGAAGTGGACGCTCGCGATTTTCTTCATGCTGGAATTGGCGTCGATGCCAGCGACGCAAGTAAGGCCGGCATCAAGCAACTCGGCAAGAGAAAGGTAGCTCTCGTCGCGATGGATGCCGGCCCCGGACCAGCCATGATGTACGCTGACAATGCGACTGGCACCCGTCCTGCTCGACCAGGCGTGAACAAACTCGACGTCTCGCGGGTTTTCGAAGTTGATGATGAAAAATTCATGAATCTGGTTTCCATTCAGAAAACTCTTCTGAGCAATCTCATGGAGCGCGGAAACTACGCGCAGCCGGACGATCCCCGCAAACTGACATCGCCCGATGAGCTCGACTTCTATGGAACTCGTTTCCGCCGAGCGCCTGTGAATGAGCGCAGGATCGTCATCGATGAGGCAAGTTTGCAAGGTCAGCTTACTACGATCCGAGAGGCTGCGGCAGCCGGCGCCTTTGTCATCGCCTACCTTCACCACCATCACTGGGAACCAGACTGGCGCGAAGTTCCCGCTTGGGTTCAGTCTTTCGCGCGATCTTGCGTCGATGCGGGAGCGAATGCGTTCGCCAGCCACGGCGCCCCTGTGCTGCAGCCCATCGAAATCTACCGCGGGGCGCCTATCTTCTATGGGTTGGGAAATTTCCTGTTTCATCTACCGGAAGGTGAGAACGAATGGAGTTTACCCGACATCTGGAAAAGCATTGTTGCGACATGCACCTTCGATGGCAACAACCAGTTACAGTCAATCGACCTCGCTCCAATTGTGATAGGGGGAGAGCAGCGGCTTAACCGCAGCAATTATCACGAGCGTATTTTTCCGGTGCCCGCTTCAAAAGGGCTGACTTATTCGATGCTCGAGGATCTAGCTCGACGTTCGCAAAGATACGGGACCAGAATGGTGTTGGAGGATGCTCGCGCAATCTTGCCCGACGCCAATGGGTGCAGCGCCGAGGTCCCCGGTAGCACGTAGCCGCGTCCATGCGACTCAACCAAGCGCCGCATCCGATCATTTATGCTGCATAGCCGCAGATGCGTCTGATGAGAGGAACGTATTTTCACGCCGCTCGATCGTGAGCGCGCGCAGACAGCGAGGAAAGAGTTCTACATGAACACCGACCGCCTGAGCCTTCATGAAATCGCCCGGCGCGTGGACGCCAAGAGCGCCGCCTACTGTGCGCTCAGTGATCGAATCTGGGCCATGTCGGAACTCGCCTTCGAGGAGCATCGCTCGGTCGCTGAGCAGATTGCCATGCTTGAAGGCGAGGGCTTTCGCATCACGAAAAGCGTCGGCGGCATGGCTACCGCCTTCGTGGCGGAATATGGAAGCGGGGGGGCGATCGTCGGTTTTCTGGGAGAGTTCGATGCGCTGCCGGCTCTCGCTCAGGTTTCGGGCGTGACCGAGCACAAGCCCACCATGAAGGGAACGGCCGGCCATGGCTGCGGGCACAATCTCCTCGGTTCCGGGTCGGCGCTCGCGGCCGTGGCGTTGAAGGATGCGCTTGCGGCGGAAGCAATAGCGGGCACGGTACGCTATTACGGATGCCCAGCCGAGGAGAGCGGCTCCGGCAAGACTTTTATGGCTCGGGCCGGTCTCTTCGATGATCTCGACGCAGCCTTCTGCTGGCATCCGAGCGTGGTCAACGAGGTGCAGACTACTTCCGTGCTGGCCTGCATCCAGGCTTGCTTCCGCTTCACCGGTCGCGCGTCGCATGCGGCCGCTTCCCCCCACGTGGGCCGCAGCGCGCTCGACGCGGTGGAGTTGATGAATGTGGGCGTCAATTACATGCGCGAGCACATGCCCTCAGATGCGCGCGTGCACTACGCCGTTACCAACACGGGCGGTGACGCGCCTAACGTGGTGCAGGCCTATGCGGAATCGCTCTACCTTGTGCGCTCGCCGCAGCTGCCGGATGCGGAGCGCCTGTTCGAGCGCGTGGAGAAAATCGCCGAAGGCGCGGCACTGATGACGGAAACGGCCGTTAATGTGCAGATCATGGATGCGACGTCGAACGTTCTGCCCAACAAGGCGTTGCAGGAGGTCATGTATGAGAACATGAACCGCCTCGGCGGCCCGGGCTTCGACGAGACGGATTATGCATTCGCCCAACAACTCCGGAACAACGCGCTCACGGAGGAGGAGATTGTGGCGAGCGTTGGGCCGTACCGCCGTGCGCTGGCTACCCAGGTGCTGCACGATGGGCTGCTTCCCATGGTTACGCGCGAAGAGGTGATGATGGGCAGTACCGATGTGGGTGATGTGAGTTGGATCGTGCCCACAGTCCAGTGCCACACGGCCTGCTTTGCTATCGGTACACCATTCCACACCTGGCAGCTCGTCACGCAAGGGAATCTGCCCGCCGCCCATAAGGGGATGGTGCTCGCGGCGAAAGCCATGTCCGTCACGGCAGCCGATTGCCTGCGCAATCCTGATATCATCGCCCGCGCCAAGGCCGAACTGAAGGAGCGTACCGGCGGGCGATGTTACATTTGCCCCATTCCGCCGGAGGTCACGCCCGACAACCTGCGTGCTAGGGCGGCTTGATCCCGCTGTCTGCTAGATGGTTGACGGCGTGGCCACGACCGCACCGAGCGGCGCCACCTCCCGAGACACATTTTCTATCGTTGATTGTGTTTCGTGATCACGAGTGACGAAGAGCCTCGATCTGGTTCGAACTCAACCGTTCAAGCGCGGTTGCACCGCCGTCCTCGTCATCGATCGAGTCGCTAGTCACATCTGCCGCATCATGGACGCCCCACAAGGAACTATCAAGCCATGCAAGAAAAACTCAACGTCGTCCCCTTCGTCAGCGTTGACCATATGATGAAACTGGTGCTGACGACCGGGGTCGAACGCTTCGTGACAGAGCTTGCCGCCTACATCGAAGAGGATTTCCGGCGCTGGCAATCCTTCGATAAGATACCGCGTGTCGCCTCCCATAGCGCCGGGGGCGTTATTGAGCTGATGCCGACCAGCGATGGCGAGACCTACAGCTTCAAATACGTCAACGGGCATCCAAAAAACACGCGCTCTGGCCGCCAGACGGTGACTGCTTTTGGTTTGCTCGCCGATGTCGGCAACGGCTATCCGGTGCTGTTGACCGAGATGACGATCCTCACGGCGCTCAGGACTGCGGCGACATCGGCTGTCGCCGCGAAATATCTTGCGCCCAAAGGCGCGCGCACCGTGGCCATGATTGGCAACGGTGCGCAGTCGGAATTCCAAGCAATTGCGTTCAAAGCGATCCTCGGAGTCGACAAACTTCGTCTCTATGACATTGAACCCGCCGCCACGGCCCGATGTCAAAAGAACCTTGCGGGCATGGGTTTCGAGATACTGGCCTGCTCCTCCTCGCAGGAGGCCGTGGAGGGCGCCGACATTATCACCACCATCACGGCCGACAAGCAGAATGCGACGGTCCTCACCGACAACATGGTCGGCCCCGGCGTTCACATCAACGCCGTCGGTGGAGACTGCCCTGGCAAGACCGAACTTCATCGCGACATCCTGCTGCGTTCGAACATCTTCGTGGAATACTCGCCGCAGACGCGTATTGAAGGCGAGATCCAGCAGCTGGATCGGGATCACCCGGTCAGTGAGCTTTGGCAGGTCATTGCTGGTAAGGCTGCCGTCCGCTCAAAGGAGCGTCAGATCACGCTGTTTGATTCCGTCGGCTTCGCCATCGAGGATTTTTCGGCTATGCGATATGTCCGCGATCGTCTTGAGGAAACCGGCCTCTATGAACAATTCGATCTAATCGCCGATCCGGACGAGCCGCGGGATCTCTTCGGCATGATCCTGCGCGCTGCGAAAACCAAGCCTGTGACCGCAAAAGTTGAGGCGTCATAATGAGCAGACAGTCCGTACAAGCTCCGAAAGCAGTGGTGATGATCCGGCCGCATCACTTTTGGCCGAATTCGATGACTGCCTCGGACAATTCGTTCCAGTCCAATGCCGAGCAGCGTTCGGCCGCCGCCATTGCGAGCAGGGCGTTTGAAGAGGTGACCCGCATGGCTGAAGGTCTCGCCGACGCTGGCGTCACTGTCCATGTCTTCGAGGACAAGACCACCTTGACACCCGACTCAGTTTTTCCAAACAACTGGTTCTCGACCCACTCCGGCGGACATGTCGCGATCTACCCGATATACTCGGCCAGTCGGCAGAAGGAGCGTCGCAACGACGTCATCGAGATGTTGAAGTGTGAATACCGAGTCCAGGACGTCATCGACTACTCGGGACTTGAGAAAGACAGGGTGTTTCTCGAAGGCACCGGTGCCATGGTTCTCGATCACATCGGCCGAGTCGCCTATGCAGTACGCTCAAATCGCACAAACGAAGTCGCGCTCGAACGCTTCTGCACGCACTTCAACTTTGAGCCAATGGTCTTCGACGCCCAGGATCGGAGCGGCAAGCCGATCTATCACACCAACGTGCTGATGTGCATCGGAACCGATTTCGCACTCCTTGGGACACAGATGGTCCCTGATATTCGACGCCGGCAGGAGATCGTCGCCAGGCTCGCGGAGACCGGGCGCCAAGTCATAGAACTCTCGCTTGGACAGATTGAGAGCTTCGTCGGCAACGCCATCGAGCTGGAGGGCCGCGAACGGCGCATAGTCGCGCTTTCGGCTCGTGCCCAAGCTGTAATCGATGATAGGCAGCGTGAGGCCCTCGAGCGGTCTGCAAAGCTCCTGGCCTTCGATGTCTCAACGATCGAGCTCGCCGGAGGATCGGTTCGATGCATGCTTGCAGGAATTCATCTGTCACGGCGCGCAGCGCAGACGGGTCATCTATTGTTCGCGGCCGAATAGGCCCCGCGCAGGTCAACATCCCGGTAAGGATAGCCAAGAAATGTCGCAGATCAGATCTGTTTATGAGTTTAACTCCGCAATCGTGCGCCAGCCTTCCACCTCTGTCGTTCACGGCCTGAGGGCACACAATCGGAGTGGTCCGACCTATGAAGGCGTCAAGGACGAGCACGACGCATATATTGCGGCCATGCGCAAAGCAGGGGTTGAGGTGACAATCCTCCCGTCCCTTGAATCGTTCCCGGACTCCATGTTCGTCGAGGACCCTGCACTCGTGTTTACAGGCGGGGCTATCCTGCTCCGCCCCGGCACGCCAAGCCGGGTCGACGAGACCTCAAAGATCGCGCCTACTCTGCGCCAGATGTTCGATACGGTGCTCGAACTACCCCCCCCGGGGCAAGCCGACGGCGGGGATGTGATGTATACGCCAAGGGGCTTTTTGATAGGCCTTTCCGGACGCACCGACAAAGCAGGGGCAGAAGCACTTTTCTCTTGCATCGAGCAACTGGGAGGAAAGGCCCAGATTGCCGAGACGCCGAAAGGAGTTCTGCATTTCAAGACGGCCTCCTCGCTGCTCGATGATGAAACCGTGATCTCGACCGCTGCACTGGAGAACGCTGCCGTGTTTAAAGGTTTCCGCCAGATCATCGTCCCGGAGGGCGAAGAACCTGCGGCGAATGTGCTGCGCGTGAACGATATCGTCATGGTCAGCGCGGACTACCCGCGCACAATCGAGATGCTCGAAAAGGCGAGTTACAAGCTCGTGCCTCTTAAGACAGCCGAGATCGAGAAGATCGACGCCGGCCTCTCCTGCATGTCGCTGCGCTGGTACGGGGACAGGAAGTAGACAGAGGACGAGAACACAGTTACATTTGCTGCGCTTGGTGAGCGCCAAGAAGCCAAATAGGTCGGTCCTTGAAAGCTGTATCCAGCGCAAGCCGCTCGCACAGCGTTTGCCAGAGAGGATCGCTGGCAAACGCCGGTAGGCTTCCCCACGCCTTTTTCAAAGGCATCTCGCCGTAGTCCTGGATCAACTGTCCAATACGCGACGGCCCAGACTGCGCAATCAGAGTGAACGGATCGGTGGGCCCAGGCGAGATTGTGCGATGCCCCCACATACCTGCCGCCTCGTCAGACGCCAGCGAGACGGCGACGCTACGATTTGCTGCTGAAGGAAAGTCCGCGAGGGCAGATAATAAGGCGTGGCGCATAATTGGATAATAGACAACTTGGCGGCTGCCGCCGAGCGCCCGCAGTCCTGGAAGTACCGACGTCACTAAGAATGACAGCAACAGACTGGGTATGATCTCACCCTTCTCCAAGGATCGGACAAGCGCGTCAGGTATGCATCGTAGTGAGAACTTCTCGTCTGCGGTCAAAAACAGGCGGTTATCCAGGCGCACGGGAAAGATACGCCCCCCTGACAGATGCCAAAAGAAGTCGGTTGTGGTCGTCGCCCAGCCTCCCCAGGGGCCGCTATCAAACGATCTCAGATGAGTAAGGAGGCTTTTCGCAAATCCGCCTGCTCCAAACAGCGTTGACGAAAGCCACGATGTGGGATCGCGAAGATGCTGGGCAACGAGGTCCCCGACGTCCAGATCGTCGATCTGCAGTAAATGAAGGTTCGACGATGCGAAGAAGCGACGCCAGAGGCTTTGATTTGCTGTCTTGATGGCATCGGCGGCGGAGGGAAACTCATCATGTGGTAAGATCGTTTGCAATTCCTCGACCAGTTGGTTCGCATCGGTCGTTTCTTCAGAACTTGTCAGAGCAAATCGCTGCGAGGCATGACGTCCGCAAACACTGAACGGAACCATTTTGCTGCGTGACAACCCGAAAACATTGAGTGTGTGATCACCTAACCGGAGCCAACCGGGCCCTTTCTTGGCGCTTTCAGTGAACTTTACGGTTGAAGGTGAATAGGACAGGTACCAGCTTTCTTTATGGCATCGAAGCCCGATGGCACTAAAGATGTGCGTATAGAACGCATCAGGCTCAATAATGAGATGACAATGTGGACCGGTCTGAATGACTGGCCGGCTATGCAGCTGTTTACTGAGTTTTTCAAGCTCGTGATGCCGATGACCCACACGCAATGCGCGATCTAGAAGGAGCAGTTCCATCTGCTCCAGAGCGTGCGCACGGACAGGATCGACAGCGGTTGGTTTGGCGTCATAAGCGGCATGCGCATACTTAGAGGTTGCAAGTGTCGAGTACCGGCAAATGTACGGCATAAGCCACACTAAGGCTTGGGCGACACGCTTTGGAGACAACGAGTTCATCGCATTCCCTTCGATGGCGTTTGGACCATCGCCACAGTGCTCGATCGATCCGATTGTCGCCCCCGCAACAATTGATAGCCGCCGCTATCACGTCAAAAGAAAGCGCCGTTCACAAATGAACGCACAGAAGGAGACGCCGGGCCATGAACCACTTCACTCAATTGTCCCCAAACGTCGGAATGGTGGCGGTTCGAAGGCCAACCCCGGCAGCGAGGCGGGAGCTTCTTCGTAGACATATTCGTTTGGAATGCAGGGTGGGGCCATCGCCGAGATTAGGCGCCGCAGATTCTCGGCGCTGTTGCTGGCAGCAAGCGTGCAGAAATTGCCGCAGCTCCATGTCAAGCATCCATATTTGAAGTACGCTGACAATGACATAGACATTTCGTCTAATGTCGTCTCGTTGAGATTCATCCGCTTTAGAATAGTTTCGTTCTTCTTCTTTATCTCACTGAAACTGAAGAAACGGGCCTTGTAACCGTAGTCTTTCTGCATCTCACGGCGCAGGTATTCCTCCTGGCTCTTTTGCCTGAATTTCTCAAAAAATACGAATATTCCGTCGTCTTTCAAACGGCGTTTTACAAACCCAATCTGCTCCGTTCGGTTGGGTGAATACATCTGAAATGTGGTATCCTCCAAAATGAGGTCAAACCCGGCCGAAAATTGCCGGAGTGCCGGCATTGCCACAATTCGGCTCCAGGTCAAATGATGGAACGGGCCAAGGAAGAACCTTGCATGCTCAGGTGGTCCGTGACGAAAGAAGCTCTCCTCGTTTTCCCTATTGGGACTGCAGGAAAGTGTCTGAATCTTGCCGTTACCCAACTGGGCTAGCGTTCGAGCGAGCGTACCTTCGGCCGCTCCCAGTATGTAGAATCGCGCCGGGCATTCATCATCCCCAGCAATATGCCCATATCGTAAGAATGCATCACCAAGACGAATCTCCTCCTCGAGACGGTAAGGAATGCTGCTAAAAAAGTGACGATCGAAAAAACCCCATATTTGGCGGTGCACGTTGTTGAAGGTTTTCAGCGCAACGTCGTTCTGGAAAAGACGCGCATCAACACTCGGCACTTTGATCGGAACTCCTGATCGTCCCGCAGCCGTGGCCGAGAAAAATTCGGCCATTTCATTCAATCGCGGTGCATTATCGCACTCGTTGAAAAAATCTCGCATTTGCTATTCCTTTCGCTCTTCCCGGCCGGATGCATGATGCGCCTCAAGTGTGGGCGTGCACATAGACGCACTCTGCGCTGCCGCATCTGAAGACCTGTCGAACGTTGCGGCTCTCACCTCCATAGGCCAGTGTATGAAAACACTAGCACGTTCATATAATTCATAATGTATTTTATTGTGAAACCTTCGTATACATAGAAGTTACTATCATGTTAACTTGGCGCAACAATTTTTTTTGGCAGTTATATGAATACCAGCTTGCGAATATAGTTCCTGACATTATCTCCTTGATGATCTGCGTGTTTGTTCATGCACAGGCGTCGCGGTGTCTTGGATCTCGTGATCAGATCTGATCTGATCTGATCTGATCTGATCTGATCAGAAAAGATTTTTAACTGACGCTTACTTGCTTTGTACATCATGTTTTGCTGACTTTTCCGGTCATGCCTTCGCGCGAATAGCCAACCTGCGGGACCCTGCGAGGTCCAGGCGGGGTCACCTTCAATGTCGGTTAGTGTGGCATCCTCCGCTACGCAATGAGGGCAAGCCGCAAACACAATCCACATCGCTTGCTGCGGACCCTTGCGCCTGAGATAACTAGGCGGGATGTCACATGGGACGAGTTGGTCTTCATTTTATATTGAAATCAAACCGATCGACCCAGACTTATCGGCTTTCAAAAAGTAGTGCCGTCCAGATTCGACCGGCATAGGTTCTAGCAAGGGGTGGAAAGCCATCGACCAATGGCTTCCCCGTTCTCTAGAAGAGACGAGGAACTGCCCAAAATGGGCCTCAAAATATGACATCATTCCGTGACAAATGCCGGAACTGTGTGCTACCACTTGGTGCTCTACTGGATCTAAGGAACTCGTATTTAGATAATCATAGCTTCTGACGAGAATAAGCGGCGAGAGAGGTGTCGGGTCATGGAGGTCTTTGCCCACTGAAAAGTATGAACGTTTTGAAAACAGATTGAAGCCGGATAGATCTAACCCACATTCATAAAAGACTGAATTCTGCTCAAAGGCTCGAAGGTCTGTGCATAGAAAGCCGACTTGCCGAACCAGACCCGGCATCACTACTGTGGCTGGACCGGCGATTTTCCGGATGTCTTCAGAGATCACTTCATATCCTTCGCCAACTACTCCAGCATCCAGTGTTTCCGTAAAAATGATATCAGGCGCCGAAGGAAGGTCGCCGTCCAGAATTGCTTGCCTCGAGGATTTTGCGATCACCGCAATGCGTCCTTGAAAACCGTTTGTCCGGATAATCTCGCGTGCCGCGGCAGCAACTCGCTCATTCATCTCGCATGTAAATACCCTGCTTGCCCCATACTTGGCGAAGAGCATCGCTGGAAGGCCAGCTCCGGTTCCGATCTCGACAATAGTCTTTTCCACGACATTGCAAGATGCAATCGCCGCTTCTATCGATGCATTTCGTACGTTGTCGCGCATCATTCTGAAGTGCCACTCGGGAACTTTAACGCCTGCGCAAGGAAGTGACGCGGTTTGGTTCATTATTATTTCCTCATAGACTCAACATCAATAAATAAAGGTGCGATCTTTTCGTCGAGGACGATAACCGGACACACGGCGTATAAGGTATCCAGCCGGACTTTCTCGGGGTCAACTTCAGGAACGGCACAGTGACGCAGTCCATGTGTGAAGTTCCATTGTGCCCCCTGTGAGCGCGAACCTCACTGAACCGCAGATGAATTTTGACTCGCGATGAGGAATGCGCAAACACCGTGCCAAGTGACGGTAACGCCAGAAACATTCTACCAATGCTCACCTGAGCTGTCGGGATTGTCGAATTACCAAAACGTTATCGGCGGCTCTGACTCAAATTGGGCTCGACCGTCAGCCCGAACGGTCCAGCGAAAACCATTTATTCTCGGCGCGCCCGCTGAGACGCGCGTAGAGGACCTTCGATCCCTCTGGAAGGAAGCCTGTCTGACGAGGTTGATCATCCCCATTTGCTTGGCAGACGGGATACGCAATCATGCCCTCAAGCCGCGCCACACGCGGATGGCATCCTTCGTTCCCTCCGCGGGATAATGCGGGTGCGCCTACTCCTCGAGTAATACCAAGCGTACCCATGATGCGCTCAAGAGAGAATGTCGCCGACCCGGTGGTGGTCCGCATCCTTGCGGAACCCAGCTCGCCTGAACCAGAAGACATCTCATGCCGATCTTGGCGGCAACCGCCGCCACCATCCAGGTTGGACTGCCAGCCGCCGATGGAGACAAGTGTGTCGGCATCTGACGTGATCGCGTCAGGAATGACGTATTCGAGCTTACGCAGCTTGTTTCCGCCTAAAGCAAGATCGCGGTTGCGGAGAAGCCCTTTAGATCTTGTCGACAATGTCCGCATTTCTGTCTCCAGCCACCGCCGGTTGTCGAGTCCGTGACAATCGTGTTCGGCCGGCTTCGTGGCGGACTCTCATTAACGCGTTGAGCAACATGCAGAAGTTTTTCTGAGGCTGTTCCCGCTCAGTTGGCACGACTTTTGAACCTCACCGTCGTGAGGCGGCAGGAGCTGCCCGCCAAAATTGATGCTGTTGTGGGGGAGGTCGAAAATTCCAGCTTTGTCATTTAACTTCTTTGGGACCGAGCGTGTTGATGCGCCCGCTTGGAAACTATGAAACGTTTCCCCGTCCATGGACGCGGCGCCACTGGTCGCGACGTACTCGCCTTCACTGTCCGCCACTGGAGCCGGCAGCCGGTGCGGCTCGCGATCATCATGGCTGCGATGCTTGCCTCCACGCTGGCTGACGTGCTGATGCCGGTCTATTCAGGTCGTCTCATCGATGCTGTTGCAGGTGGCGCTGCTGTGGCAGCACCAGCCTGGCATTCGGCCCTTGCAGCCTTCTCTGTACCGATTGCGCTTGCGCTCGCTGCCATTGCCATGCGCCACATCGCCTTCGTCGGTCTGAACGACCTTTTGCTGAAGATGATGTCCGATGTCGCGAACGAAGCGTTCTATCATGTCCAGCGCTTTTCGACAGACTGGCATGCGAACAGCTTCGCCGGCTCGACAGTGCGCAAGATAACGCGCGGCATGGGGGCGCTCGACCCCCTAAACAGCACAATATTGGTCGCGCTGTTCCCGTCCTTTATCATCTTGGTAGGTTCGACGGCGCTGCTCGGCTGGCACTGGCTGGTCATGGGGCTGATCTTTGCTTGCGGCTCTCTGATCTATCTTGCGTTTTCGATTTCACTGTCGCTCAGCTATGTCGCGCCGGCGGCGAGCCTTGCCAACCAATGGGACACAAAGCTCGGCGGCGCGCTTGCGGACGCGGTCAGTTGCAACGCTGTGGTCAAAGGCTTCGGCGCCGAGGTCCGCGAAGACGCGCGCCTTGCAAATATCATGACCAAATGGCGGCACCGCACGCGCAGGAGTTGGGTGCGCGGGACGAACATTGGCTCAACCCAAGGCGTCACTTTGGTTGCGCTCAGGGTGGCGGTGATCGGATATGCCCTGCTTCTGTGGTCGCATGGACAGGCAACGCCTGGCGAGATAGCCTATGTACTCACGTCCTTCATCGTCCTCCAGGGCTATCTGCGTGATGCCGGCATGCATGTCCGCAACGTGCAACGCTCGGTTAATGATATGGAAGAACTGGTGGCCATCCACAATCAGCCGCTGGATGTTGCGGATCGTCCAGAGGCCGAGCCGATCCGGATCACGACGGGCCGCATCGATTTCCAGAACGTCCACTTCCGCTACGCCAACCATCCCCTGCCGATCTATAGCGAATGTTCGCTGTCGATTGAGGCTGGCGAAAGGGTTGGGTTGGTTGGGCCCTCCGGTTCCGGCAAGACAACATTCGTGAAGCTCATCCAGAGACTCTATGACCTGAGCGGCGGCCGGATCCTGATAGACGGCCAGGACGTCTCCGAGGTGACCCAAGAGTCGCTCCGTTCGCAGATCGCGATAGTGCAGCAGGAGCCTATCCTGTTTCACAGGTCGCTTGCCGAGAACATCGCCTATGGCCGGCCTAGCGCGAGCCAGGCCGAGATCGAGCAAGCGGCAAGGCTGGCCAGTGCGCACGACTTCATCGCGCCCCTGCCGAAGGGCTATGGGACATTGGTCGGCGAAAGGGGTTTGAAGCTCTCCGGCGGCGAGCGCCAGCGCGTGGCGATCGCGCGCGCCTTCCTCGCGAACGCGCCGATCCTTATTCTGGATGAGGCCACATCGAGCCTCGATTCGGAATCCGAGGTGCTCATTCAACAAGCGGTGGATCGGTTGATGGTGGGTCGAACGACACTCGTCATCGCACACCGGCTGTCGACAGTCCGCTCGCTCGATCGGCTGCTCGTCTTCGATCGTGGCCGCATCATGGAGGACGGCGATCATGCCGCGCTGATCGATCTCGATGGTGGCATTTACCGCCGCCTCTTCGAACGGCAGGCGTTGGAGCTAGCGAAGGGCCTGGCCTGAGCGCCAACCGGATTGCGCGATGCGCCGAGCCGTTGCCGGAGAGGAGTGTGGCAGTGAGGCCTTACCGGCGAGCGGGGGGCTACGGCCGGCAAAACCAGCACGGCCGGAACTGTCCGCC
>NZ_SUHQ01000034.1 GCF_004962245.1 Mesorhizobium sp.
GACAACCTCAGCTTTCTCGGTCGGGGCCGAATGGACAACCTCCTGAAGGCTCACATCTAGTGCACCTGGGATTTGACCGACATCTACTGCATACCTGCTTAGCCAAACGAAACCTTGCATTCTGCTTCCAGCCATCGAGCAAGATCGTGGGCTTTACCAGACAGTTCAGTTTCTCCTGTCCATATGAGCCCGTAGTGGCTTCCGTCAGGATCGAAGCCGACCGGTGCGAGAGCCGCTCTCTATCTATGTCGTCGTTGCGAGGACCATGGGACTGAGGGCAACGCCCAACCCCGCCGATGCGGCTTCAACGATCAGAAAGTGATGGTCTTAGAAGCGAATTTCCGTTGGGCGTGGCACCGAGGGGTAGAGGGTTGGTGCGCGTCAGGCCTGACTTCCGGCTGATCTTCAGATAGCGGCGATGTCCAGCTTCGAACCGTCGACCAGACGCGACAGGCGGAACGGTGTAGGATCGACGCAAGGCGTGTCGTTTACGACGAGCTCTGCGGCCAGATGACCAAGCCCCGGGCCCAAACCGAAGCCGTGGCCCGAGCAGCCCGCCGCGAGGACGAGGCCTTTCACCCCGTCCACCTGCGACACCACAGGCACTGCGTCCGGCGTGCAATCGACGAAGCCGCCCCAGGCGCTATCGATCTCTATATCGCCGAGTTGAGGGAAGGTTTTCCGGACACTCTCCACCACTTGGCTTACCAGCCATTTCAAGGGTGGGGGATCCAACACGCGATTCTTTTCGAAGATCCGATCGTCGCTGGTCAGGAGCGCCGGCAATGAATCCGGCCCCGAAACGAACGATTTGCCGATGCCGAGCCTGACGTTCTTCAGGCGACGCAAGAACTGCGGCATGAATTCCCGGCTATACCGAATAGCCTGGGGCGTGATTTCGAGGTTCGCCTTGCCGCTGATCGCAAGCGTATAGCTGCCGTCCAGTCGGCGCGTGATCGTGCAGTAGGGTGTGGAGACCGCCTCGCCTATGTTGATTGTCGGGGTGGAACGCAGCGCGGTCTGTCGGATGCTCGCTTGGGGGAAACTGATCCCGAGCGGCCTAAGGAAGCGCGAGGACCAGGCGCCAGCGGCGCACAGCACCGCGCTGGTTCTGATGTAGCCCTTCTCCGTGTGCACGCCCGCAATCTTGCCATTGGCCAAGTCGAGCGCCCGCGCGGCGCATCCCTGGTGGATCGTGGCGCCCAGAGCTCTGGCCCCATCGGCGATAGCCGGCGCGGCGAGCGCAGGTTCGGCCTTACCGTCCCGGTCCGAATAGGTTCCTCCGACCCATTTGTCGCGCGCTTCGGGGACGCGCTCGGCCACTTCCGCCCGGCTCAGCACGCGGGTGTCGACTTCGTACTCCCTGGCGACCTCGCGCCACCTTTCCCAGCCGGCGAGCACAGCCTCGTTGTGGGTTGCATAGACGAGACCGCAGCGTCGAAATCCAAGGTCCCGATTGATATCGCGCGTCAGTTCGTCCCACAGTCGCATGGAGATCACCGAGAGCGGTAGTTCGCGCCGATCGCGGTTCTGCTGGCGGCACCAACCCCAGTTTCGGCTCGATTGTTCACAGGCGACGTGGCCCTTCTCGAGCAGAGCCACAGAGAGGCCACGCTTCGCCAAGAAATAGGCGGCCGTAGAGCCGAGGATGCCGCCGCCGACGATGACGACGTCGACCTCGGCCGGGAGACGCTCATCGCTGTGAATGCGTTCGACTCGGGGCGACATGTTCCAACCAACCTCGGCTGCCAAGAATGCGAAGCAAAGTTCCGATCACCCCTTCATCGCATCGTGCGTTCGAAAGAATGTGCCGAAATCATCCAGGACTTCGCCAGATATGCGGGTTTTTGATCGCTTGATCGATACGAGCTGCTCAAGCCCGATCGAGTGCCAGTTCCGCGCAGGGCGGCACCTGCTCGCGAGTGCGTCGGATCGCGCTTGAGGGTCTTGAGCCTGCGAGCGAAGTTGTAAGCGGCAACGAAGTCGGCGAGGTGTTACCTGAGCTGATCGTGGCTCTCCTAGTAGAAGCGTTTGACCGTGGCGTCCTTGATCGTGCGGTTCATCCTCTCGACCTGTCCATCGGTCCAGGGATGCTTGGCCTTAGTCGTACGGTGCTCGATGTCGTTCATGGCGCAGGCATATTCGAAGGCATAGAGGCAGTCATCCAGCGGCAGCAGCGTATAGCGTCGAAAGGCGACGATGACGGCCTCTTTCTCGACCGTGAGCACGGTCGACCGCGCCTCCTTCGGCCCGGTCGGTAGATCGAGGACACAGATCCGACTCTGCAACTTCGCGACGGTCTTCTGGTTGATTCCATAGCGCTTCGCCAGCGCCCTCAAGCTCCGCGGTGCCTCCAGCCGGGCCGCAGCGACGAATGGTCAAAAGGCCGCCCCCTTTGGCCGTCAGCGGCGGGCCCGCCACCAGGCGATCTTGTCCCGCAGCGCATAGCCCTTGATGATCGCCGGCAAGAACCAGGGATCGCCCCTATAGAAAGGGATGGAAGCTGGCGGTCGGAAGTCGAAAGCCGTGCCGGCGTCTTGCGCGCGACCCATCAGCTTGTAGGCGGCACGCGTGCCGACCCACGGTGCCCAGACCACGCCCGAACCGCAAAAGCCGGTGGCATAGACGATGTCATCCTTTTCAAAGATGCGGGGCAGCATGTCGCGGTTCATGGCCACGTTGCCGAACCAGCTGTACGAAAGGCGAACCTTCTCCAGCTCCGGGAAAATTTCTATCAGACCGTTACGCAGGCGGTGCGTTGGGGCTGTCGGATCGCTGTTGCCGCGGGAGCTGTCTCGCCCACCGAGCAGAATGCGCATGCCGTCGGGTGAAGGACGATAGTAGAAGCCCAGCTCCCGGTTCTCGCCCATCATCATCAGCTTGGGCATCAGCCGCGCCATCAATTCAGGCGGAAGCTCCTCGGTGACGATGATCCGGCTGCGGACGGGAACCAGGCGGCGGCGCAGGAAGGGCGCGCCGCCATCGGTATATCCGTTGGTGCAGACCAGCACCTGCCGAGCCTGCACAGTCCCGGCCGATGTCGCGACACGGAACCCGGACACATCTTTCTCGATGGAAATCACGGGCGTTCGTGAGTGGACCGTCAGCCCGGAAGCCAACGCCACCCGCAGGAGCTCGGCGTGCAACTTAGCCGGGTGCAAACCGCCAATGTCCATCCGAACCGTGCCGCCGCGGTAGAAGTCGGTGCCGATGTAGTTGCACTGCTCGGCATGCGGAACAGCGTAGGATTCGATCCCCAGCCTCTTCGCCAGCGCCTCGGCGCCGCGGGCCATCTTCTCGTACTGGTCGTATCCGAGAGCACCCATGAACCGGCCGACCAGCTGGAAATCGCAGTCGATCCCTTCCGTCTCGATGAAGTCGTAAAGGAACTCGCGCGCTCGCCGGCCCTCGGCTTCGATGGCGATCGCCTTTGCCTCGCCGAAGCGCCTGGTGATCGTCGCATAGTCCGGTCGGATGCTTCCGCTGGTGATCCCGCCGTTGCGCGACGAAGCTCCTTCCCCGGGGTTCATCGCATCGAAGGCCGCAACTGACCGTCCTTCACGCGCCAGCACCAGCCCGGCGGACAGCCCGGCATAGCCAGCGCCGACGATTGCCACATCGAGCCGCTTTGCCAGCGGCTGCGACGGCAGCGGCCTGACAGGTGCGGCTTCCCACCAGTAGGGCGTGTTCTTATCGGCGACTTTCTCCCCATGCACGTGCGCTACTGCCCGTTGCGTTTTTAGGATCTGCAGTGGGTCGCGTTTGCTGACGAAATCAGACACGGTCATCTCGCACGTCGAGCGCGTCGCGCAGTCCGTCACCGATGAAGTTGAAGCTGGTGACTGCGATGGTGATGGCGGCGCCGGGGATGATCGCCAGCCAAGGCGCGCTCGCCAGATACTGCTGGGCGCCTTCCAGCATGTTACCCCAGCTGGCCAGCGGCGGCTGAATGCCATAGCCCAGGAAGCTGATATAGGCTTCCAGAAGGATCGCGTGCGCAACTGTCAATGTGGCGGCCACGATGATCGGTCCCATGGCATTGGGCAGGATCTCCCGGAACATGATGTGGGCGCCGCTCAATCCCAGCATGCGCCCGGCGAGTACAAACTCGCGCTCGCGCAGAGAGCGGACCTCGGCCTCGACAATTCGGGCCACTTCCATCCAACTGGTGACCGCGATGATCACCGTAACCATGGCCGGGCTCGGCTTCAGTGCCACGGCCAAAGCGAGCAGCAGGAAGATCGACGGGAAGGACAGAAAGCCGTCGACCGTGCGCATCAGCGCCGCGCCGATCCAGCCGCCGCGATAGCCCGCGACTACGCCGACGAGCGTTCCGATCAGCGTCGACAGCAACATGGCGAAGAAGGCCACCGCCAGCGAGATCCTTCCCGCCATGAGCAATCTCGCTGCCAGATCGCGCCCCAACGGGTCTGTCCCGAGATAGTGGTGGCCGGTCAGCGGTGGGGAAAAGCGGGCGCGCAAATCGATGTAAAGCGAGTCATAGGGCAGGAGATAGGGGCCGAAGACGCATGCCAGCGTGAGGAGGGTGATCATCGCCAGCCCCAGCAGCGCCAGATGATGGCTCGTGAAACGGCGGACCGTGCGGCTGCGCCACCAGCGGCCTTGTCCTGCATTTGCGACGAGAGCGGTCATGTGGCTGCCTCCTGTCAGGCGTGAGATTGCGCGTTCAACCCAGGCGAATGCGCGGGTCGACGATCGCCACCGCGATGTCTGCGATCAGATTGCCCAGGATGACGAGGATGGCCGAGAACATCAGCAGCCCCATCACGACCGGGTAGTCGCTGTAGCCGAGGCTGTCGAGGAACAGCCGCCCCATCCCTGGCCAGGTAAACACGGTCTCCGTCACCAGTGCGCCGGTCAGAATGCTGGGAAGTTGCACCCCTGCCAGCGTGATCATCGGCAACAGTGCATTGCCAACGACGTGTTTCATTATGACTCGGCGCTCGGTCAGGCCCTTGGCGCGGGCAGTCTTGACGAAATCCTGGCTGATCGCGTCGAGGGTGGAGGTGCGCATGTAGCGGCTCCAGATCGCGACATGCACCAGCGACAGCACGATGCTTGGCAGGATCAGGTGGTGCAGATAGTTCAGCACCGAACCGTCACCGATGGTGTACATGTTGCCCGCGGGCACCCAGCCGAGCTTGAGCGAGAAGATGTAGATGCCGACGAGCCCGAACCAGAACGTCGGGATCGACAGCGCGACCATGGCGCCGACCGTCGCCAAATGGTCGAACAGCGAATAGCGGTGCGTGGCGCCACGGATGCCGATCCAGGTGCCGATAGCGATTGCGATCGCGGTGGATGTGCCCATCAGCAGCAACGTGGCGAAGAGATGCCGGCCGATCACTGAAAGCACCGGCGCGTTATCGCGGAAGGAGTGGCCCCAGTCGCCCTGGAGAAGCCGCCAGATCCAGTCGAGATATTGCATCCAAAGTGGACGGTTCAGCCCCAATTGCTCCTTCAGGCGATCGAGATCGTCCTGTGTCATGCCGGGATCGAGCCCGAATTGCGCTAGCGGCCCTCCCGGTAGCAGGTTCAGGACGACGAACCCGATGATCGACACGATCAGGAGCAGGATGAGGCTCTGCGAGAGCCGGTTGAGCAGGAAGCCGCGCATTCAACTCTCCTCTTTCAAGACGCCCGACGACAAGCCGCCGCCCTGAGGCGGCGGCTTAAGCATGTCAGTCCTTCCAATGCCATCCGGCGGCATGCCAGGATGCGACGCGGGCGTTGGAATTTGCCTCGAAACCCTCCAGCCCTTTCTTGCGGCCGAACACATTGGCGTAGGCAAACAGAGGCAGGAACGGCAGATCCTGACGAACAATTTCCTGAACACGCAGATAGATGGCGCGCCGCTCTTCCCGATCGAAGGTGCGGGTACCCTTGTCGAGCAGCGCATCAACCTCCGGGTTGGAGTATTGGCCTGTGTTCGAGCCCTTTCCGCCCTTCGCGACGATCGCCTTTGTGTGCAGGCGGTTGGCAACGTCGGGGTCGCCCGCGATGACATTGGTTACACCGGAGATAGCTGACTCGAACTGCGATTTGAGCCAGAAATCGCCCCACATGACGGCGGCCGGCAGGTTCGAAATGGTCATCTCCACCCCGATCTCGGCGAATGTCTGCTGCAAGAACTGCTGCGTCTGCTCGCGCAGGTGGTTGCCGGAGGTGGTGGAGTTTGCGAACGACAGGCGCACCCCGTCCTTCACTCGTATTCCATCGGATCCGGGTACCCAGCCGGCCTCGTCGAGGATCTGGCGCGCGCGCTCGATGTTGAACTCCTGCGCCGGCAGGTTCGGATTGTAGTAGTAGGAATTCTGCGGCATGAAGGTCTCGGTGGGGTTGTGGACCCCGTAATAAAGTCCTTCGAGGATCGCTTTCCTATCTATTGCGGCGTAGAGCGCCTGGCGAACCGCAGGGTCCTTGAATTGCGGCTTCTCAAGATTGAGATAGATCGACTCGACCGATGCTCCGCGCTCCAACATGACCACGCGATCCGGTAGTGTGCTGGCTTCCGCATAGTTGTCGGCGGTTATGAATGCCTGGTCGACAAGATCAATGTCGCCGCTCTTGAACTGGGTGTAGAGCACTGTCATGTCGGGGATGTATTTGAAGACGAGCCGCTCCAAATAGGGGCCCGCCCCGGCATAGTCCGTGTTCGCGACGAGTTCGATGTGATCGCCAGCGATGCGCTGCGCCCACTTGAATGCGCCAGTGCCGACAGGCGCCTGATTGAACGCGGCGGCGTTCGGGTCGGCCTCTTTTTCGAGGATGTGCTTGGGAACCATGAAGGTTTCGGCGAGAAACGACAGGTAAGGGGCGAAAGCCTCCTCCATCCGCCAGGTGAGCTCGGTCGGCGAGACCACCTTGATATCGCGGACCAGTGAATGGCCCGCCGTGCGCCACGCGCGGAATTTCGGATTGGTGATGAGCTCAAGCGTGAACTTCACGTCCTCGGCCGTGAAGGGTTGGCCGTCGTGCCAGCGGACGTCATCACGCAGGCGGATGCGCCACAAAAGTCCATCCTCCGAGATGCCGCCATTTTTTTGGCTTGGCACTTCGGCCACAAGATTGGGCTGAAGAACGCCCTTGGGGTCCATTCGAACGAGTGCATCAAACACTGAGAAATGCACAGCGTCGTCGCACTCGGTATGCGGCATCAGTGGATTGAAGACGGTGGGTTCCTGCGAAAATCCGACGATGACGCGGCCGGTTGGGCTCGCTGGAGGGTTCTGGGCGAAGGCAGGTTTGCCCAACAGATTGGGCGCTATGAGGCCTGCAGCACCGCCTAACGCCATCAATCGCAGTGCATCGCGCCGCGAGTAGTTTGGATTGGTGTTTGAGCGTTCAGTCATTGGAATTCCCCTTGTTCTGGCGGTATCCGCCGTGGCTCTTACCCATTTGCTGCCACCGGACGGGTCCCGTCCGGCTGCTCTCCTGGAATCGCCGCCACCAGCTCACGCGTGTAGGCTGATTGCGGGTCGAGGAAGATTTGCGAGGGTGGTCCGCGTTCAACGATCCGCCCTTTCTGCATCACCGCGATTTCGTCGCAGATCTGGCTGGCGACGCGCAGGTCGTGGGTGATGAAGATCATCGACACGCCGGTCTCCCGCTGGATCTGGTCCAGCAGCTGCAGGATCTGGGCCTGGATCGACACGTCGAGCGCCGAGACCGCCTCGTCGGCGATCAGCAACTTCGGCTTGAACATCAGCGCCCGAGCGATGCCGATGCGTTGGCGCTGCCCACCGGAAAATTCATGCGGATAGCGGCCGAAGGCGCCGGCATCGAGCCCGACATGAGCCAGAAGCGCTTTCGCCTCTTCACGCGCCTGGGCATAGGGCGAGCCGTGCGCGACCGGGCCAACAGTCAGGATGTGGCCGACAGTCGAACGCGGGTTGAGCGAGGCGAAGGGGTCTTGGAAGATCATCTGGACCCGCGGCCTCAACGGGCGGAACTCAGCTTCGGAAAGCTTGGCAATGTCGCGACCCTCGAACAGAATTCCGCCGCCGTCGCTATCCAGCAGTTTGATGAGAAGGCGGCCCAGAGATGACTTGCCGGAACCGCTCTCGCCGACAACGCCCAGCGTGCGCCCGGGCGCCAGATCGAACGAGACCTCGTTGACGGCGGGCACGACTCGCTGCTTGCCGAACAGCACACCGCCCTCGCGGTAGGTCTTCACCAGATTCTCGACCTTGAGGATCGGCGCTTTGTTGGCCGTTTCCAGAGGAACGCGATCTTCGCCGGTCAGGCGCGGGACGGCCGCGATAAGGCGTCGAGTGTAGGGATGGCTGGGCGACTTCAGGACCTGCTGGGCGCTGCCATGCTCGACGATGCGGCCCTTCTCCATCACGACGACGCTGTCAGCGATTTCTGCCACCACCCCGAAGTCGTGGGTGATGAACATGACACTCATGCCCTTGCGGCGCTGAATGTCTCGGACCAGTTCCAGAATCTGCGCCTGGGTGGTCACGTCGAGCGCGGTCGTCGGTTCATCCGCGATCAGGATGGTGGGCTCGAGCGCCAGCGCCATGGCGATCATCACCCGTTGCCGCTGCCCGCCGGAAAGGCGGAACGGATACTGGTGATACATGAGCTCTGGGTCAGGCAGCCCGACCTCGGTCAGCAGTTCGAGAGCGCGGCCGCGGCGAGACTTCGGAGTGCCGACGCCATGCGCCGCCATGACCTCGTCGATCTGTGCGCCCACGGTCATCAGCGGATTGAGCGCTGACAGCGGGTCCTGAAAGATCATCGACACGATGCGGCCGCGCAGGCTACGCAGCTTTTCGGACGGCATGCGTATGATGTTCGTGCCATCCAGATGGATGGAGCCCGAGGAGATCCGGATCACCCGGGGCAGAAGCCCCATGATCGCGTTGGCCGTGACCGACTTACCCGATCCGGATTCGCCGATAATGCACAGGATCTGGCCGCGCTTCAGATCGAAGGAGATGTTCTCGACCGCATGGGTCCGTTCCATACCCTGCGGCAAGGTAACCGTGAGGTCGCGGACCGAAAGTGCCACATCGTGGGGGGCTACAGCCTGGATGCTTGCGGCCATCGCGATCACCTCCCTTCTCAACGGAGTGGGTCCACACTATCTCGGACCGCATCATCGCCCTTTGAGCAGAAGCACGTCACCGAAGGGGCCATCGTCCGGCCATCTCGTCGCTTGCTGCCCTGCGGTTGCGAAAGAAGGATCCTATTCATCCTGGCGGCTCCCTTGCCGAGATTCAGTCCGCAGAGCGGACGCCGTTCCCTTTTCTTGGAGAACTCCCCGAGGGGACAAAACGCTGCCTATCGGGAGTCCTCTGGAGCCTGCCCCGCCACTAGGAAGGGTTGCTCCGTTCTTTCAGCCAGTCTGAATGTTCTGGTTCCGCAGAGTCATCGAAACTTGGCCGTCTCGCGGCACGAACTTCTGAAAAGAACGTCCAGATCGGCATTTCACTCTGCACCTCTTCCAGCGCGGAAACCGCGATCAGACCGTCATGACTATCCGGTAGTACGCGCCTGCCTGCATGGCGATACCGTCGAGCGGTGGTATCCGTGCCGCCCATCGCAATGTCGGCCAAGGTACTCGGAGCAAGGTCGACAGTGGCGCGCCGCGTTCCGAAAAGCCCATGCAGATGACGCGGCTGCACGAAGTGTACACCTGCTTGGACCGGTGAGGCGGGAGCTTTTCGCGCAACAATTGCCCGTCCTATAGGCGGCTAACGGCAGGATATTTCGTCCAGACAAAAACTCCGCAGCCTGCCACTCCGGACCGCAGGTTAGGATGTTTCAAAATTCCGGAGCCCCTTCCATGCCCGCGCCGCTCATGAACATCGAGTCCAGCCCGTCCTTGCCCCGGGAGGTGGACGTCGTCGTCATCGGCGGTGGCGTGGTGGGCGTGTTCACGGCATATTATCTGGCGCGTCGGGGCGTCGGCGTCGCCCTGCTGGAGAAGGGGCGCGTGGCCGGTGAACAGTCCAGCCGCAATTGGGGCTGGTGCCGCCAGCAAAACCGGGACGCGCGCGAGTTGCCGATGGCAACCAAGAGCCTCGATCTCTGGGAGAAAGTGGCGCAGGAGACCGGCGAGGACACCGGCTTCCGCCGCTGCGGGCTGCTTTACCTCTCTCAGGACGAAAACGAAGTGGCAGGCTGGGCAAAGTGGCGCGACTTTGCCCGGACGGCCGGCGTCACGACGCATATGTTGAGCGCGGAGGAGGCGACGGAACGAGGCAGGGCGACCGGTCGCAAATGGAAAGGCGGCGTGTTCTCCCCGACTGACGGAACCGCCGATCCTTCCAAGGCCGTGCCGGTTGCCGCGCGCGGCATCATGGCGGCGGGCGGAACTGTACACCAGCACTGCGCGGCCCGCGGTCTGGAGCTGAGCGCCGGCCGGGTCAGCGCTGTGGTGACCGAAGCCGGCACCATCCGGACGAAGACCGTGGTCATGGCCGGAGGCGCGTGGGCATCGTCGTTCTGTAACCAGCTCGGCATTCGTTTTCCGCAGGCTTCCGTGCGCCAGTCGATTCTTGCCGTGGCGCCCGGAGCTAACGGCGTGCCGGATGCCTTGCATACCGCGCACGTCTCGCTGACGCGGCGCGGCAACGGCGGATACACGCTGGCCATCAGCGGGCGAGCACGCGTCGACCCGACACCGCAGCAGTTGCGGTTTGCACGAGAATTCGTGCCCATGTTTGCCCGCCGTTGGCGCAGTTTGACGCCCGGCGGCCTCGAGGGCTGGCGGCAGGGCCATGAAACGCTTGCCAAATGGGCACCTGACGAGGTGCCCCCCATGGAACGGAACCGGATACTCGATCCCCGGCCGGACTTGCGTCAGATCAATCTCACCTATCGGCGCGCCTGCGAGCTGATCCCGGAGTTCCGACGCGTCACCATTGCCGATGCATGGGCCGGCTATATCGACAGCACGCCCGATGGCATCCCGGTCATCGGTGAGGTCGAGGGCGTTCCGGGCTTCATCCTGGCGGCCGGCTTCAGCGGTCACGGCTTCGGAATTGGCCCCGGCGCGGGACATATGATTGCAGACATTATCACAGGCAGCGGGCCGATCGTCGATCCGCGTCCGTACCGGCCAGAGCGTCTGAAGACGGCTGCGTGGGGCAAGGTCGCGGAATTCTGAACCCCTACTCCAGAGACCACGGAGTCGTCTTTATGCGCGAATACAACATCGCCGCCATTCCAGCCGACGGGATCGGCCCGGAAGTCATAGCTGCCGGCCTCCAGGTACTCGAGGCACTCGAGCAACGCTGCGGCGACTTCAAGCTTCGCGTCGAGCACTTCGACTGGGGCTCGGACTACTACAAGACGCACGGCCGCATGATGCCCGAAGACGGGGTGGCACAACTGAAAAGTTTTGATGCGATTTTCTTCGGCGCCGTCGGCGCTCCGGATGTGCCCGACGACATCACGCTCTGGGGTTTGAGGCTGCCGATCTGCCAGGGCTTCGACCAATACGCGAATGTGCGGCCGACCAGGATCCTGCCCGGGATTTCCTCGCCGCTCGCCGGCGTCGGCCCCGGCGATCTGGATTGGGTGATCGTACGCGAGAATTCCGAGGGCGAATACTCCGGCCATGGCGGGCGAGCTCACCGGGGCCTACCTGAGGAGGTCGGGACCGAGGTCGCAATCTTCACCCGCGCCGGTGTGACGCGCATCATGCGCTACGCGTTCGGGCTCGCCCAGTTGCGGCCGCGAAAGCTTTTGACCGTCGTCACCAAATCGAACGCCCAACGACACGGCATGATAATGTGGGACGAAATCGCCGCCGAGGTGGCGCGGGAGTTCCCCGATGTCACGTGGGACAAGATGTTGGTTGATGCTATGACGGTGCGCATGACACTTAAGCCGCGGACTCTCGACACTATCGTCGCTACCAATCTCCACGCGGATATTCTGTCCGATCTTGCCGGCGCCCTTGCGGGCAGCCTCGGCGTGGCGCCGACAGCCAACATTGATCCGGAGCGGCGTTATCCCTCGATGTTCGAACCCATCCATGGCTCTGCATTCGATATTACGGGCAAAGGGATCGCCAATCCTGTCGCCACATTCTGGACCGCCGCCCAGATGCTCGAGCACCTGGGCGAGCACGAAGCAGCCGCCCGATTGATGCGGGCCGTGGAAGCCGTGACGGCCGAAGGTGTGATGACGCCGGACGTAGGCGGCGATGCCACCACGCAGGAGGTGACGAATGCTGTGTGCCGGGCGATCCACGGCTCGAACGTTTGAGGTCTCCGATGAAGCTAGACAAGATCGACGTCAGGATCCTGTCCGAATTACAAAAGAACGGGCGCATATCCAATGTCGAGCTGGCGGAACTCGTCCACCTTTCACCGAGTCCCTGCCTTATGCGGATGAAGAAGCTTCAGGCGGAGGGCTTCATCACCGGCTATTCAGCGCAGATCGATGTCTCCAAGCTTGGGCAAACACTAACCGTCTTCACTGAGATCACGCTCAGGAACCATCGGCAGAACGACTTCGCACGGTTTCTTGCGACGGTCGAAAAGATCGATTCCGTCATCGAATGCCATCTCGTTTCAGGCGGCTACGACTATCTTGTCAAGTTCATCACGGCGGGAATTACGGAGTACCAGACGATCATGGAGCGCCTGATCGAAATGGATATCGGTATCGACAAGTATTTCAGCTTTGTCGTGCTGAAGTCGCCTATTGTAAAGACTCACCTGCCGCTTGACGCAATATTCGACCAGTGAGTAAGAGGCTGCCCCGCCCATGCGCAGCAGCAGCCCCGTCGGTCATCCTTTCATCACCGCCCGCACGTCCTTGTCTTCGAGCGTCCGATCGAGCGTTTCCCGCGTGCGTTCGATGATCCCGTCAATATCCTCATCCGTGCAGCAGAGCGGCGGCGCATAGCCCAGCACGCCTTGGGCAAAGGCGCGGATCACGAGGCCGTTCTGCCATGCGCGGTCGAAGATGCGGCGCGCTGGATCGGCTTCCTGCGGCAGGGGCGTCTTGCGCTCCTTGTCGGTCACCAGTTCGATCGCGGCGAGCATGCCGCGTCCGCGCACGTCACCGACCAGCGGATGATCGGCGAGTGAACGCAGGCCTTCCATCAGGCGCTTGCCGGCCTTTCGCCCGTTCTCCAGCAGGCCGTCCTCGTAGAGGCGCAGGCATTCGAGTGCGACCGCCGCGCTCACGGGATGGGCCGAGTAGGTATAACCATGGCCGACGAGCGCCTTGCCGGCTCCATCTGCGATCGTGTTGTAGACATGGTCGGACATGAAAACGGCGCCCATGGGCACATAGCCGGAGGTCAAACCCTTCGCCGTCGTCATGAAGTCGGGGACGATGTCGTCCTCTTCGCAGGCAAACAGCGGACCAGTGCGGCCGAAGCCGGTGATGACCTCATCGACAACGAACAGGATGTCGTGCTCCTTGCAGACGGCGCGCATCGCCTTCAACCAGCCCGCCGGCGGAACGAGCACGCCGGCCGATCCCTGGATCGGCTCCACGTAAAATGCGGCGATGCGGTCGGCGCCCAGCTCCGCGATCTTGGCCCGCAGGGCAGTAACCGATGCTTCGATGATCGCCTGCGGATCGGAACCGATAGGATTGCGATAGGGATAGTGGGAGGGAATCTTGTGCTGCCAGTCGTAGGGTACGCCAAAGCCAGCGTGAAAGACCGGCAGCGCGGTCAGGCCTGACCCCGCGGTCGATGATCCGTGGTAGCCATATTCGACCGAGATGAACTGGTCCTTCTGCGGCGTCCCCTTAGCGTGGTAGTAGTAGCGGATGAAGCGGATCGTGCTGTCCACCGCGTCGGAGCCGCCGAGAGTGAAATAGATGTGGTTCAGGTCGCCAGGCGCCAGTTCTGCCAGCCTGGCCGCCAGCCGAATGGCTGGTTCGGAGCCCAGACCGAAATAACCCGTTGCGTAGGGAAGCTCGCGCAACTGCTTGGTTGCGGCTTCGACGATGCTGTCTTGCCCGTATCCGACATTGACGCACCACAGGCCCGCAAATCCGTCGAGCAGGCTGTGTCCCGCGGCATCGGTGACAGTCGCGCCCCTCCCGGACTTCAGCACCCGGACGCCCATCGCCTCATGGCTGCGATAAGACGCGACCGGGTGAATCAGATGGGCGCGATCAAGTTCGATCAGCGAATTCGCAAGCATTTCTTCCTCCAAATCAACCGACTGCCTGAGGTGCATAGGCTAAACCGCGGAAGGCAGCAGTTCGTCCCGACCGCCGGCCATGCGCAACGCGTTTTCGCTATCCATGGCCGCCCGCGCCGCATCTTCTGCCGAAGTACTACCGACAAACCCGCCCCGCCAAAGCCGGAGGGGGACAGCTGGCGCAACTCTCTGCCAAACGTGCGGCGGAATACGAAATGATCTGCTTCAGATCGCGACGAATGCGGCCACTAGTCTTGCCGCTCGCAACCTATCGTGCTTGCGGTACAGGCACGCTGTGCCGAGAGGATTAGGAGGATGGTCGCTATGACCAAGTTCAGACCGAAATACATCACCTTCGACTGCTACGGCACGCTGACCAATTTCGACATGGCCGGTGCCGCGAAGCGCGTCTACGGCTCCCAACTATCCGCGGTTGCAATGACGCAGTTCATCAAGGACTTCGCCGCCTATCGCTTGGACGAGGTTCTAGGTGCCTGGAAGCACTATACCGAAGTCGTGCACAATGCCATCGAGCGTACGTGCAGGCGCAACGGTGTCCCATTCCGCCCGGAGGATGCCCAGCGCATCTATGAAGAAGTACCAACATGGGGCCCGCATCCCGATGTGCCGGCTGGCTTGGCCAAGGTCGCTAAGGAGATCCCGCTGGTGATCCTGTCGAACGCGATGAAGAGCCAGATCATGTCCAATGTCGAGAAGCTCGGCGCGCCGTTTCACATGGTCATCACCGCTGAGGAGACCGGCGTCTACAAGCCCCAGATGAAGGGTTTCGAATACATGCTCGACAAGCTCGGCTGCGGACCGGAGGACATCACCCATGTCTCCTCCTCGTTCCGCTATGACCTGATGACCGCCTACGACCTCGGCATCAAGAGTAAGGTCTGGGTGAACCGCGGCCACGAGCCGGCTAACCCGTTCTACGAATACACCGAGGTCAAGGATATCGGCGGGCTCGCCGCCGCCGTCGGACTAGAGCCCATTCGCAAGATCGCTTGAGGCTGGTCTTCCGCCTGTCGCGGCATCTGAAATTTCGAAATGAGAAAGGGGCGGTTTGACCGCCCCTTTCTCATTGCTAGTCGCGCTGTCGACGCTGGGCAAAGCCTCTAGTTCAGCCCGCCGACGTGAAGCGCCTTGACCTCGAGATACTCTTCGATACCGAGTTGCGAGCCCTCGCGTCCGAGCCCCGACTGCTTCACACCGCCGAACGGCGCGACCTCTGTCGAGATCAGGCCGGTGTTCAGCCCGACCATGCCGAACTCCAGCGCCTCGGCGACACGCCACGACCGCTTGAGGTTTTCCGTGTAAAAATAGGCGGCCAGGCCAAAGGGCGTGCCGTTGGCGATCGCAACGGCCTCCCCTTCTGTTTCGAAGCGGAAGAGCGGGGCCACCGGTCCGAACGTCTCTTCCGACGCCAAGAGCATTTCGGTCGTCGCGTCGCCGAGCAGAATGGGACGGGCATATTGCTTGCCCTCCGGCACCGCATCGCCCTGAGCGATGATCGTTGCGCCTTTCTCCAAGGCATCGGCGACATGCCGCTCGATCTTCTCGATGGCGGCACCGTTGATCATCGGCCCGATGACGACGCCTTCCTCCGTACCGGGGCCAACCTTCATCTCGGCAACTCGGCTGGCGAGCTTTCCGGCAAACGCCTCATAGACGCCGGCCTGCACCAGAATGCGGTTTGCGCAGACACAGGTCTGGCCACCATTGCGGAACTTCGAGTTTACCGCACCTTCGACGGCGAGATCGAGATCCGCATCATCGAAGACGATGAAGGGCGCATTCCCGCCGAGCTCAAGACTGAGTCTTTTGATGCTATCGGCGGCGCCCTTCATCAGAAGCGCGCCGACGCGGGTCGATCCGGTGAAGGAAATCTTGCGCACCGTTTCGTTGGCCATCAGCTCCTTGCCGATCTCCGCCGGCATGCCGGTCACAATGTTGATAACGCCTGCCGGAATTCCTGCCCGTTCCGCCAGAACGCCGAGCGCCAGCGCCGAGAACGGCGTGAATTCCGACGGCTTGATGACCACGGTGCAGCCGGCGGCCAGCGCCGGAGCCACCTTGCGGGTGATCATCGCGTTCGGAAAATTCCACGGGGTGATGATGGCGCAGACGCCGACGGCCTCCTTCAACACCACGATGCGGCGATCGGAAGTAGGCGACGGAATGGTCGATCCACCGATGCGGCGCGCCTCTTCCGCGAACCATTTGACGAACGAGGCGCCATAGCGGATTTCGCCACGCGCCTCGGCCAGCGGCTTCCCCTGTTCCAGCGTCAGCAGGAGCGCCAGATCCTCTTCGTGCTGGCGGATGAGGTCGTGCCAGCGCTCCAGCAGCGCCGCTCGCTCGGCGTGGGTCTTGTTTTTCCAGCTTTTGAATGCCTCGGCTGCGGCGTCGATCGCGGCTCTGGTCTCGCCGCCGCCCATCTGGGGAACGGTGCCGAGAACGCTCAGGCTGGCAGGGTCGACGACATCGACGGCCGCCTTCGTTTCCGCATCCCGCCAGATGCCGCCAATCAGCGCCTGCTGCCGGAACAGGTCGGCATCCTTCAAAATGCCAATCTTGGTCATCGCATTCATGGTGTTTCCTCTGCCCTTTCAGCTCAATGCCGCAAGCACGGCTTGCGTGATTGTCTTGGTCCTGTCCTTGCCTGCGATCGTGCCGATCCCCCGCGCGGTCACGGACTCGATTGCCGACATCACTTCGGACGCCGCAGGCCCCTCGCCGAGATGTTCGAGCATCATCGCGCCGGACCAGATCGCGGCGATCGGATTGGCGATGCCGAGATGCGCGATGTCGGGCGCCGAACCATGGACCGGCTCGAACATGGACGGCGCGCTGCGATCGGGATTGATGTTGGCCGAGGCGGCATAACCCAGTCCGCCCTGGATGGCTGCCCCAATATCCGTGAGGATGTCGCCGAACAGGTTCGAGGCGACGATCACGTCGAGGCTTTGCGGCGCCAGCACCATGCGGGCGGCCATGGCGTCGATGTGGTAGGGCGAGACCTCAACATCGGGATAGTCTTTGGCCACCTCGCGCGTGACCTCGTCCCAGAACACCATGGAATGTTTCTGCGCATTGGATTTGGTGACCGATGCGAGCTTCTTGCGGCGCGCCCGCGCCTGTACGAAACCGAAACGGAGAATCCGTTCGACACCCGCACGCGTGAAAATCGCCGTCTCGATCGCGACCTCGTTGGCCGTGCCGGAATGAACGCGTCCGCCGGCGCCTGAATATTCGCCTTCAGTATTCTCGCGGATGCAAAGGATGTCGAAGCCCTCCGAGCGGAGGGGGCCTTCGACACCCGGCAACAGCCGGTGCGGCCTTATGTTGGCATATTGCGTGAAGGTTTTCCGGATCGGCAGCAGTAGTCCATGGAGCGATACTGAATCGGGCACTTCCGCGGGCCAGCCTACAGCGCCGAGGAGGATCGCATCGAATTTCCGCAGTGTCTCGATGCCGTCCGGCGGCATCATCGCGCCGGTTTCGAGAAAGTAGGCGCAGGACCACGGGAAGCTTGTGCCATCGAGGGCGAAGCCGCCTCGCTTTGCCACCGCCAGCAGCACCTGCCATGCCGCTTCGGTGACGTCCTTGCCAACGCCGTCACCGGGGATGAGTGCTATGGAGTAGGTTTTCATAGACGGCACCTAAGGTCGAAATGACGTTTCTTGGATTCTCGATTGGTGAAACAATAGTCGACCGCGCGTCGCATTTTTCGTCGAGGATGACGCGCCGGACGGCGTCGAATCTCGTCCGGCGGGTCTTGGAAAGTCGATTATTCTGCGGTCGCTTCGCGCTCCGTTCGGAACGCGACTGTCGAAGTTAGTCATTCACGACGACGTAGATCTTGCGCACGGTCTCGATAGTGCGCCAGACGCCGACAAAGCCGGGCTTCATCACGAAACTGTCGCCGGCGCGGTAGGTCTTGGTCTCTCCGCCCTTCTCCTCGATTTCGATCACGCCCGAAAGGATGTGGCAGAACTCGTAGGTGGTGCCCTTGATCGAATGCGTCTCGCCGGGGGTCGCTTCCCAGATGCCACTGAGAACCTTCTCGCCTTTCGAGGCATCCTGCGGCCAGCTCTTGAAGGATGGAGCGCCGGAGATGAGCCGCTCCGGCAGTGGCAATGACTCCTTGGGAGCGAAGGAAGGATTCGTGTCGATCGTGATCAGAAGTGACATGTGAGATTCCCTGTTAGTAGCCAAGTGTCCGATCGACGACGCCGATCAGTTCTTTCCCGGCGCGGTGACGCCGGATGTTTTCGACGACCGATTGCGCCGCCGTATGCGGCTGGGTCACGGACGCGATGTGCGGGGTGATCATCACCCGGGGATGCGTCCACAGCGGATGGTTTTCCGGCAGCGGCTCCGGGTCAGTGACGTCGAGCATCGCCGCCGCAAGTTGGCCGCTGTCGAGCGCCTCGATCAGCGCGGTCTGGTCGAGTTGCGGGCCGCGGCCGACATGCAGCAGACGCGCTCCGGCAGGCAGCAGGGCGAAGAGCCGCGCATTTAACATGCCGCGTGTTCGTTGCGTCAGCGGCAGCAGACAGACGAGAATGTCCGTCTGCTTCAGAAAGCCGGCAAGCTGATCTTCGCCGTGAAAGCAGGTGACGCCCTCGATCCGCTTTTCGCTGCGGCTCCATCCGGCCAGGGGAAACTGGAACGGCTTCAGGCGCTCGATGGCCGCTTGCGCCAACATGCCAAGCCCCAGAAAGCCAACTCGACATTCATGGGCCTGCCGCGCGGGGATGCCCCTCCAGGTCTGCCTGCTCTGTTGGTCGAGGTAGGCCGGTAAGTCGCGGTGGAGTGCCAGCACACCGAGCGCGACATATTCCTGCATCATGCGGATGATGCCGTCCTCGACCATGCGAACCAAATTCACGTGGCCGGGCACGATATCCGCCTTGAACTGATCGACGCCCGCCCCGATGGAAAACAGCACTTCCAGCTTGCGGTAGCGTGAGATGTCGTCCGGTACGGTCCAGGTGATGAGATAGCGGATCTTCTCGGGGTCAACCTCTTCGCTGCAATGGAAGAACTCCAAATCCGGCAGCTCCCGCGCGAAGACCTGGCGAAAGACAGCACTGCGTGCTGCATCGGAATTGAAGAGAAACGCCATCGAAACCGCCCTTCTGTCACGCCGCAAGTCGTGCGCCGAGGTCCTCGATCATCTTCCGGCATGCCGCGAGTTCGCCGAGTTCGATGTATTCGTTCGGGCGATGGGCCTGCCCGATCTCGCCAGGACCGCAAATGATCGCGTCGATGCCGGCCTGCTGGTAAAGCCCTGCTTCAGTTCCATAGCTGACTGCCGTGAGCGGCTCCTGCCCGGTCAGCTGCGTCAGCGTGGCCGCCAGCTCACTTCCGTTCACGGGCGCAAGGGCGGGATAGGCGCTCATCTCGTGCCAGGCCACGTCGAAGCCGCTGTCGCGCAGGGCGAACAGCCGGGCTTTCACCGGCTCCAGCAGCGAAGTCGGGGAAACGCCCGGCACGGCACGCACCTCGATATCGGCAGTGCAGCGGTCAGGGATGATGTTGACGGCCTGTCCACCGGCGATGACGCCCACCTGCAAGGAAGAGTATGGCGGAGCGAAATTGTCATCGAGCGGCCCGTCGGCGAGCGATTGGCCATAGGCAACGGCATGCGTGATCACGCCAGCCATGGCGTGTACCGCATTGAGACCAAGGTCGGGCCGTGACGAATGGCCGGATCGGCCGATCACCTCGAGCCGTGCGGCCGCCTTGCCCTTGTGCGCGCGCACAGGCTGCATTCGGCTGGGCTCTCCGATGACCGCGCCAAGCGGCTTCTCGCACAGGCCCGGTAGCGCAGCCAGGAGATGCGGCACGCCACGGCATCCCGCCTCCTCGTCGTAGGAGAATGCAAGATGAACCGGCTGCCGCAGGTTCATCTCCGCAAGTCCTGGGAGCGCGGCCAATGCGCAGGCGAGAAAGCCCTTCATGTCGGTGGTGCCGCGGCCGTAGAGCCTATCACCGTCGCGGCGCAGGATGAACGGATCCGAGCTCCATTCAGGCTCGCCGGCCGGCACGACATCCACATGTCCGGAGATGATGTAGCCCCGATACTCGCGGGGGCCGATCGTGACGAACAGGTTGGACCGGTCGCCCTCGGGGCCGGGGAGAACCCTTACGTCGGCGCCTGCCGCCTCGCAGTACCTCCGTATCCAATCGACAATCGCGCCGTTTGGGGTGCCCACCACAGTGGGAAATGCAATCAGCCTCGCGAGAATCTCTTCCACGTTCATGACGGCCACTTCTGCTTGCGCAACTCGGCGGACGCGACCAGCGTAACCACCGGCAGGAGTGTTCCCTGCCGAATCGCGTCCAGCTTTGGCCGAAGATTTCGAAAAAGCGTCTCGAACCAGCGGAACCTGCTGGCTTTCCGATGTAAGCTTGCGGCAAAAGAGGACTGTCGCACACATGGCAATCGGCGGCAGGATCAAACACCGCGTGCTCGCAACCCTGGGGGCATTGGTTGAAGGAGCGGATCGACTGACATGCAGAGATCAGTGCGCCTGAAATCCTTTGAACTGTTCGCGCGGGACATCAACGATGTCGACGTTGCGCTGCTGCATGCGCTGTCGATCTCGGTTCGCTGGCCGCATCGGCCCAAGGACTGGGACCTGCTGCGTCGCGCCGGGCACGGCATCGTTGCTGTTGACGGTATTGGGCGCGTGTTCGGAAGCGCGATGTGGTTTCCCCACGGGAACGACTTTGCCACCATCGGCCTCGTAATCACTACGCCCCGTACTCAGGCTCAGGGCGGTGGCCGATGGCTCATGGACCAGGTCCTCGAGCGGTGCGGAGATCGCAATCTGGCGCTGAACTCCACCCATGTCGCCTATCCCCTGTATGTTTCGCTTGGCTTCACGAGCGAGGCGATTGTCTACATGCGCCAGGGAGAGGCCCCACAAGCACTCTCCTCAATGCCGGCCCTGGACGGGGACCTGGGTGACTTGCCCAACGACACGCTCAGCGAGATTACCGCGCTGGACGCGCGTGCATTCGGGACAGATCGTGCGAGGCTACTCGCGCTGCTCGCAGAGGATGCCTCGATAGCCACTCTGAGCCGTGGCGGCGAGATCGTTGGCTATTCCATGTGTCGGGAGTTCGGGCGCGGCTTTGTGATTGGCCCCACAGTAGCCCGAAACGACCAGGACGCGGTGCATCTCACGGCCGCCCATCTGAAGAAGCTGCAAGGCCGGTTCGTTCGCGTCGATACGCGCGAGAGAGATGGCGTGTTTGCCGAGTTTCTTCAGCAGAGCGGCCTTGGCATTGCCGAGACCGTGACGACGATGTCCAAGGGCCGCCGGTTTCTGAACCGGGACAGCAACGAGCCTTGGGTCTATGGATTGGCCGGCCACGCCCTGAGTTGAATACCAGTTCATGTCCGCCCTCAAGCGGTGGTCAAAAATGCGGCTATCGCGTTCCGCACGCTATCTTGAAGAAGGTCGTCGCTTATCCGAGGGTGCCCAGGCGCTCACGGTGCTTGCCCCTGGCGGTCAGCGAAGCTGTCTAACACGCCTAGACGCGTCGGGGCAGCCCAGGCGCCTCGCTTCGAGGGCGCCAGCCGACAACGCACCAGCATCTCCGCAAGACCGACCGCGGCGCTGACGCCATCCACGACCGGAAGAAGATGCTCGCGCTGCAGGTCTGCCGCGAATTGCGCCATGCCGGCGCAGCCGAGCACCACCCCTTCCGCACCGAGTGCGACGCCCTGCCGGATGAACTCTGAAATTCGCTCGAATGCACCGCTGTCCGGTTTCTCCAAGTCGAGCACCGGAATGTCCGATGCGAAGATCCGGCGGCAGCGACGGGAAAACCCATAGCGATGGATGTTGTCTTCGATGATGGGCGCCGACCGCGACAAGGTCGTCACAACACAGAAGCTGTGGGCAACCAGGCTCACGGCGTGAAACGATGCTTCACCGATGCCGATCACCGGTTTTGTTGCGAGAGCCCTGGCGGCATCCAGGCCGGTGTCATCGAAGCAGGCGATGATATGGGCGTCGGCGCCGTCCACCTCGGCCAAAAGGATCTGCTTCAAAAGGCCAGGAACAGACAGCGCTCCGTCGAACGGCCCCTCGATTGCTTCAGGGCCAATCAATGGCTGCAATCCTACGATCGCTGTTTCGGGACCCGCTGCGGCAGTCGCTGCGGCGACGATGCGTCCCGTCATCGAGACCGTCGTGTTCGGATTAATGACGGCAATTCGCATCAAGGCGCTCCAAATAGGTCCAGGCTCTCACACCAATGCCAGCGCCTTGGACATACGCTCGAGCCCTTTGCGCAACATCGGACGAGGGCAACCGACATTAAGGCGAATGAAGCCTTCGCCACCGGGTCCATAGACGCGCCCGTCGTACAAATTGACCCCGGCTCGGTCGACGAAAAACTGCTGGATGCCTCCTACCTTCCGATCGAGCTCGCACGCATCCAGCCACACCAGGAAGGAAGCATCCGGTCGCATCGGTGTTATGCCAGGCAAGCGGTCCTCGGCGAACTTGAAGACCAGATCGACATTCCCGTCGATGTAGCCCGTCAACTGGTCCACCCAAGGCGCGCCGGTGCTGTAAGCGACCTCTAACGCCAGCCGTCCGAAGAAGTTGGCGTTGACCATGAACGATGCCCGCATGGTGGCCAGAAGCGCTTCGCGCCGCTCCTTGTTAGCCACCGACACCGTTGCAGAGGGCACGCCGGCGAGATTGAAGGTCTTCGTTGGAGCCGTGCAGATGAATGACTTTTCCGCAGCATCCTCCGAGAGGGAAGAAAAGACGATGTGCGGACGGTCTGACAATCTGATGTCGCAATGGATATCATCAGAGATTACAAGGACGCCGTAGCGCTCGCAGACATCGTTCAGCGCCGTCAGTTCCTCGCGCGTCCACGCTTTTCCGGCGGGATTATGCGGATTGCAGAGCAGGAAGGCCTTGGCGCCGCTGGCTGCCAACCTCTCGAAGTTCTCCAGGTCGAGCTCGTATCGGTTATTTTGAAGCCTTAGCCTGTTGACCAGCAGCCTTCTTCCGCTCCCGTGAATTACCTCGAAATAGGGCGAATAAACGGGAGACTGCACAATCACGCCATCCCCGGGCTTCGTGAAGGTACGAAGCATAGCCGCTACAGACGGCATGATTGCCGGCGCCGGCAACAATGTCTCCAGCGCCGGAGCCCAATCGTGCCGACGCGCGAACCATGACTGCACAATCTCGTAGTGACGGGGATCGCGACGCGTGTAGCCGTAAATTCCATGGTCCGCCGCTTCGCGCAGGGCCGCGATGACGGCTTCAGGCGCGCGGAAATCCATATCCGCGGTCCATAGCGAAAGCAGGTTTTCGCCCTCGACCCGAGGCGAAAACTCGTCCCATTGATTGGCCCATTTGACTGACCCGAACTGGTGGCGGTCATAAACCCGGTCGAAGTCGACCGTTCCAGCGCTCCGATCCGCAACCGCCGAATACGATGTATCTGCACAAACCATTTGCTACTTCTCTGGTAAGATCATTGGCGGCTGCTCCACCTTGTCGCGTTCTACTTGAGGACTTGTGCCAGAAACTGTCGCGCCCTACCCGAACGAGGGTTGCCGAAGAACTCATGGGGCGTGTTCGCTTCCACGATCTCTCCGCGATCCATGAACACCACGCGATCGGCGACTTCCCGGGCGAAGCCCATTTCGTGCGTCACGCACAGCATCGTCCTACCCTCGCCGGCGAGCGATACCATCGTGTCGAGAACCTCCTTGACGATCTCGGGATCGAGCGAAGATGTCGGTTCATCGAAGAGCATGATCTTAGGATTCATGCACAGCGCGCGGGCAATCGCGGCGCGCTGTTGCTGGCCGCCCGACAACTGCCCCGGAAAGCTGTGCGCCTTCTCGGCGATCCGGACGCGGTCGAGGTAACGCCTAGCGACCTCTTCCGCGGCCTTGCGAGGCATCCTCCTCACCCAGATCAGCGCCAAGGTGCAATTGTCGAGCACGGTCAGATGCGGAAACAGGTTGAAATGCTGAAACACCATGCCGACATCTCTGCGGATCTCATCGATCTTGCGAAAGTCCTCGGTCAACGCTCTCCCGTTGACGATGATCTCGCCGGTCTGGTGCTCTTCGAGATGGTTGATGCATCGGATCATGGTCGACTTCCCGGATCCGGAAGGGCCGCAAATCACAATCCGTTCGCCTGGAGACACAGAGAGATTAATGTCCCTAAGGGCGTGAAACGAACCGAACCATTTGTTGACTTCGCGCAGCTCGATGGCCATCGCCGCTTCGCTCGTCACCACGCGTCTTGCTGAAACTGTCTGTCGTACCATTTCGCTTCCTAGCTCTTGTGGCCGCGCGCGAACTCGCGCTCCATCGCCTGCGAGTACCGGGACATGCCGAAGCAGAAGATCCAGTAGACCAGTCCGGCGAAGAGATAGCCCGTCGAGGAGATCGTCGGCCCCGCCCAGTTCGGGTCGACCCGCGCCGTTTCCACGGCTCTCAGGAAGTCGGCGATGCCGACTATCGCGACCAGCGTCGTGTCCTTGAACAGCCCGATGAAGGTGGAGACGATGCCCGGTATGACGATAGTAAGCGCCTGCGGGAGGATGATCAGACGCATGATCGTAAAATAGCTAAGGCCGAGCGCCTTTGCTGCCTCATATTGCCCCTTGGGAATGGCCTGAAGGCCGGCGCGCACCACCTCGGCCATGTAGGCTGACGAGAACAGCGCAATCGCAATCAGCGGACGCAGTAGCCGGTCGGGCGTCAGATAATCAGGCACGAAGAGCGGCATCATGAAGTTCGCCATGAACAGCACCGTGATGAACGGCACGCCCCTCACGACCTCGATGAAGATCACGCACACCGCTCTGACGAGGGGAAGCTCCGACCGTCGGCCGAGCGCGAGAAGCACGCCGATCGGGAGCGAGAAGACGATGCCCACGACCGACATGAGCAGCGTGATGAGCAGGCCTCCCCACAACACGGTGTCGATGACGGGCAGATTGAGGGACGCGACGCCACGCAACAGCACGAAGGCGACGACGGGATAGGCAATGAAGAACAGCAACGCCGCCACGTTGCGCTGTGGCGCCCGTTTCCACAGTAGCCAGACGATCAGGACGGCGCCAATTATCAGCGTCAGGTCTACCCGCCAGCGCTCGGCTACCGGATAGGCCCCGTACCGGAGATAGTCGAATTTCTCCACGATGAACGGCCAGCAGGCGCCGTCAGGGTTCGCGCGGCATTCCTCCTGTCCGCCGGTCCAGACTGCGTCGAATACCGCAAAACTCAGCAACTGGTACAAAAGCCATGCCGCGAGAGCCGTGAAGCAGATCGTGAGCACGCCGGAGAACGGCGTCGAAAACAGGTTCTTTCGCATCCAGGCCGCTGGGCTCCGCCGGATCCTCCATGGCGGTGCCGTAGGCGGCAGAAGTGAGCTGTTGGCGAGGGGCGAATGCAGGGAGTGACCGCTCATGCATCACCTCTCGACGATCGCGAAACGTCGATTGAAGGCGTTCATGACCATCGACGTGACGAGGGAAATCGCGAGATAGACCGACAGGGTAATCGCCATCACCTGGACGGCCGCGCCCGTTTGGTTGAGCACCGTTCCCGCAAAAATCTGAACGAGATCCGGGTAGCCGATGAACACAGCGAGCGAGGAATTCTTCGTGAGATTCAGGTACTGGCTGGTCAGGGGCGGGATGATGATGCGCAGTGCCTGGGGAACGGTGACCAAGCGAAGCGTCTTGCCCGGCGCAAGCCCCAGCGCGTGGGCGGCTTCGGTCTGGCCTTTCGGCACGGCCTGAATACCGCTGCGGACAATTTCCGCAATAAACGACGCGGTGTAGGCGGAGAGACCGATCAGAAGTGCGGCGAACTCCGGATAAAGCTGGTGTCCACCCCGAAAATTGAACCCCCTCAACTCCGGGGTCACGAACGATACGGGCGAACCGACCAGGAAGAAGACGATCAGAGGCAGTCCGATCAAGGCAGCGAGGCTGACCCGAAGCACGGGTAGCTGTTTGCCGGTGCGGTCCTGCACGCGCCTTGCATGGAACCTGTAAGCGAAGCAGAGCATGGTGCCCGCCAGGAAAGCAAGTCCGACGCTACCTGCTCCTTCATGGAGCTGAATTTCCGGAATGATGAGACCGCGATTGTTCAGATAGATGCCGCCGGGGAGTTCGATCGACGCCCTCGGCGTGGGCAGCGGTTTCAGAACAGCATTGTACCAGAAGAGAAGCTGCAGCAGCAGCGGGACGTTGCGTATGACCTCGACGTACGATGCGGCCACCTTCGCAACGATCCAGTTCGGCGACAGGCGTGCAATGCCGACCACAAAGCCCAAGAGTGTGGCCAACACGATTCCCAGCAAACTCACATAGAGCGTGTTGACCACGCCCACCCAGAACGCCTGGCCGTAGGTGGAGAGCGTGTCGTAAGGAATAAGGGTCTGGTTGATATCGAAACCGGCGGTCTCGTTCCAGAAGCCGAAGGATAGCGGAATCCCGCGCGCCCTCATGTTCGACGCGGTCTGAATGGCAATGCTTACGACCAATGCTAGCAGGCTGCCGGCCAGCAAAACCTGATACAGGACGCCCCGGACCTTGGCGTCGTGCAGAGAAAGGCTCCACAGCGAGCGCGGGGCGAGCAGCACTTCGGACATGATCCTGTTCCTGTTGGTGCGGAACCAAGGCATCGGCGCAATCGCCGACGCTATGACCAGAATTGGCCCTAGCGGACAGGTGGGGCGTACTGGAGACCACCCTGGTTCCAAAGTGCGTTCAGGCCGCGCTCCATTTTCAGCGGCGAGTCCTTGCCGATATTGCGATCGAAAACTTCGCCATAGTTGCCAACCTGCTTGATAACGTCGACAGACCAGGTATCGGCGAGCCCGAGATCCTTTCCAATGCTGCCCTCCACTCCGAGCAGCCGGCGGATGTTCGGGTTCTCTGACGACTTCATTTCATCGACGTTCTGCGATGTCACTCCGAGCTCCTCGGCAGAGACCATGACGAGGAGCGTCCATTTGGCCACGTTGAACCAATGATCGTCTCCCTGCCGCACGGCCGGCCCAAGTGGCTCCTTGGAGATGAGTTCGGGAAGCACGATGCTATCGTCGGAGTTCGCCATACGCTGGCGAGAGGCATTCAAGGTGGACGAGTCGGCGGAGAGAACGTCGCAGCGACCTTCCTCGTAGGCCTTCACGACGGCTTCTTCATCGGCGAAACCGACGGTCGAGTATGATATCGAATGCGACCGGAAGTAGTCGGCGAGGTTCAACTCGGTCGTGGTGCCTTGGGTGACGCAAATCGACGCGCCATCAAGATCTTTGGCCGAACCAATGTTCTCCGCTTTGCGAACCATGAAGCCCTGGCCATCATAGAAATACGTGCCCGCGAAAAGTATGCCGAGGGATGTGTCGCGGGACGACGTCCAGGTTGCGTTATGTGCGAGTATATCGATCTCGCCCGACTGCAGAGCGGTGAAGCGGTCCTTCGGCGTAAGCGGAATGAACCTTACCTTCTGTGCGTCCCCCAGAACGGCCGCCGCGACAGCGCGGCAATAATCGACGACGAACCCGGTCCATTTGCCCTCATTGTCCGGAAGACTGAAACCGGCTGTCGCTGAGTTGGTGCCGCAGGTCAGAATTCCATTCTTCTTGACGTCTTCGATCGTCGCGGCCGACGCGTTTGATGCCGCCAGTGCAACGGCTGCTGCCATCAGTCCTTTGAGAATCGCTTGCATCCTGGTTCCCCTTTTTTGCTTGTGGAGCATCAGGGTTGCGCAGGCGAAATTATTCGTCAAATTCATTCTCTTCATGCTGAATATGAGCAGCGTTCATGATGCCAAGAGAACGAATGATGCCAGGTATCGTATCCGCCATAGGTGAGCGTATCTTATGAATGTCCGTATTTGCGTTGAATCGCTAAGCAGATTTCCTTATCTGTTTGTCATGACTTTCGTTTTGCAAGAATTTCGTTCTTTTTTTTCTGAGACTCTCCATAAATCTTTGAGAGAATTTCTTTAAGCCAAACAGTCCCAGGATCCGTGGCCATCTGGGGGTGCAGAAGCAGCCAAGCACTCACGTTTGGGATGGGCACCGGCGGAGAAAGGAGTGTCACTTCACTCGCTTCATCAAGAATTTGGAGGACTCCGTCACCACAATGAGCAACCAGTTCGGTGCCTCGCAACACCCAGGGTAGTGCCAGGTAGTTCGATATCGTCGCGACAACATTGCGCCGCAAGCCAAGCTCCTTGAGGGCTGCATCGGCAAGCCCGCTGGAGACACCGTCGGCTGAAACCTGCAGGTGGGACGCTGACAGATATGTCTCCAAAGACATCGTTGAACGTGCGATTTCGCTGCCGCTCCAAACTGCGCAGAAGAGCCGATCCTGGCCCAGTTCGATCTTCAAGAGGCTTGGGTCGTCCTTGATCACCGCACCGGTCAGTGCACAGTCGATCTGTCGAAGATGAAGTGACGACGCAATTTCGATCCCATTCGCTGGAATAATGTTCAGCGTGGCGTGCGGGGCCTGCGTGGAAAATTCCCGGAGCAGACGCGGGATGATAATCATTGCATGGTAGTCGGTGAGTCCAACACGAAAGTTACGTCGTGTGGTTGCAGGATCGAAAATTTGATGGCGATCGATCGATGCTCGAATGGCTGCTAATCCCGCGGAGATGTCTGGCAGAAGCTCAACAGCGCGAGGGGTTGGCCTCATCACCCCACCATCGCGGGTGAACAGCTTGTCGTGAAAAAGGTGCCGCAATCTGGACAACGAATGGCTAATCGCAGATTGCGTTCTTCCCAGTTCATGGGCCGTGCGCGTAACGCTTCTTTCGCGCATCATCACGTCGAACACGCGTAGCAAATTCAGGTCAAGGTCATTGAAGCTCATGAGATTGCCCATGGATGCTTTGTCATGACATGAATCAGCACCGAAAGTTGACCCATTCATAGAGCCGATAAGGCCTTGGTTTTTCATCATGAAGCGAGAACGCCCGGGAGTCACGCGGGCCTCGTTTGCTGGCCCTATCACGGCTGCGGATTTGCAAGCACTTCATGCTTACATGGGGCCTCGGGTCTGACGGCTACGTTCGTAGGAATCGATACCGGATTTCAATGCTTGAGTGCTGCCCTCGTGGGCAACGCTCAGGTGCCCGGCTACTTGCCGGACGCTCGATGCGCCAGAAAAAGCGCGGCTTTTGCAGTATTTCCAGACAAGAAAGAGCGTCTATTGGCACCGCGCAGCTTCCCGAAACCCGCGTCTGCCGCTTACGTGACATTCGCCGGAGGATAAGACGTCGACTTTTGCCTCACTCTAACCGATTGTAATAGAACGTAAAATTGGCGCACCCGACAGGATTCGAACCTGTGACCTCTGCCTTCGGAGGGCAGCGCTCTATCCAGCTGAGCTACGGGTGCCTTCAGGATCGGCGATCCGGAAAACGGAGCCGGTAAACCGGCCAGCCACGGCTTCTTAGCGGAAGCCGGGGCGGGCTTCAACGGGCAAGTGGGTTGTATTGTTGTAAAGGTAAAGCCCACAGGTTCCGCCCGTTCGGGCGCCTAAAGTTGGCCGGGAGTGATTACTCGGCTCTGTCACAGGGGTGTGCCGCGTTAACCCGTTGATTGAAAGATCACCAGTTGACACTTGCCAGTTGGGTCTGCCGGGTAGTTAATAACCGAAAATCCGCCGCCGGGGGGCGACAGTGCTGACTTCACTTTCATATTGCGTGAACCGGTTGCTGCCGGTCGTTTGGTTATTATTGGCAGTTCAGTCGTGTTCTGCCCACGCTGCAGTTCAGTCGTTCGGTCCGTTTACGGTCGATGACGCCCATTCCGACGTCATTTCTCTCAATGGAGAGATCGATGCAGGGGCGGCGCTCAATTTCCGCCGCGCGGCCGAGGCCGCGCCCAATGCCAAGCTGGTCGTTCTCAATAGCTCTGGCGGTGTGGTTCAGATCGCCCTTTTGATCGCAGACGACGTGCACGAGCGGAAGCTCGCGACCTTCATCCCGAAAAAGGCAGGCTGCTATTCCGCATGTGCATACGTCTTCCTCGCAGGAGTCGAACGTCAGGTTGAAGGAGAACTGGGCGTCCATCAGATTTCCTCTGACTCCGCCGATCTGGTCAGCGCCCAGCTTTCCATCTCGGACATCATTGATCTTCTCAATCGCTTTGATACGCCGATCGAGGTGTTGACGGTGATGTTTAAGACGCCTCCCAACGACATGCATGTCTTCACACCTGATGAGGTCGCGCGCTATGGGATCGATCGCAGGCAGGGCAGTCAGACAAACACCGCCTCGAATGAGGCAAGCCCGCCCAGCAGATCGGCGGAACCGCCTTCGGCCACTACAATCCAATCGGCAGCCCCAATGCCAAAGCAGACCGATGCGGCAGATAGCCCGTCGCTCTCCAAACTGTCCTCGATCGAGGAATATACCCGACGCCCGACACGAATGGCCGTCTTTGCCGGCCTCGACCTCTACGGCGATGACATCAGTTCTCGCCGAACGGACGACGCTGCAAACTGCGCGAGAGCTTGTCTATCCATGGGTGGTGAATGCAAGGCATTTACATTCAATGTGGACCCGCACGTCGCCAGAGGTCCAAACTGCTTCCTGAAAGCCAGCCAAGGCAAAGCCGATGGCAACTCGGCTGCGATCTCCGGCAAGTTCCTGAGCAGCGCTGATCCAGACCCCAATACGTTCTCTATGGGAGTGATCGACCCGAAGACAGCATTGTTCGAAAATGTCGACCTGCCCGGTGGAGATTTGTCGCGGAGGCCCTTTGGGAGGAATGTCACCGCGCAGCAGTGCAGGCTGGCCTGTGTGGCGAACAAGCGTTGCATTGGATTCACCTACATGAAGCGCAAGAGCGAATGCTGGCTGAAAGGCACAGTCGGCACACCGCGCTTTGTCGAGGGCATGATCAGCGGTCTCAAGAAGATGACGACGTTTGCGCCTGCGTCGATCATCACCCTCGAATGACAGGTCGAGCCTCCGGCCGGCAAACCTGCGATTTTATCGGAGAATGGCGCCGAAGCCTGAAATGAAAAACCCGCCTCGGCGGGCGGGCGCAAATCAGCACTGTGAATAAATTCCTAGCATAACTGCCGTCACCTGTCAAGGTGAAACTGACACAGATCGCTGATCACGAGCTCGCCCCCGCCGAACGTCACTGCTCCTGCGCATACAGCAACCTTGTCGTCGCAGCCGATGCCGTCGCCAAACTGCGCTGGATCAGCGCTTCGACGTGGTCGTTGCGCTGGCGCGCGCTGTCGGCGCCCATCACCACGAGGATGAGCCGGCGGCCGTCGGCGTCGTAGGAGGTGACGATGTTGAAGCCGGAGGCCCTGATATAGCCTGTCTTGATGCCGTTGACGCCGCGGACGCGGCCGAGCATGTCGTTGTGGCCGCGCACCAGCCGGCCCCGGAACATGAAGTCGTTTTCGGAGAAATAGTGGAAATGCTGCGGGAAGCGGGCGCGCAGCGCCATGCCGAGCACCGCCATGTCGCGCGCCGTCGTCTGCTGCACGCCGTCCGGCAGGCCAGAAGCGTTGCGGAAGACGGTGCTGCGCATGCCGAGCTGGCGCGCCCTGGCGGTCATCGTCGCGGCAAACGCGTCTTCGCTGCCGCCGAGATATTCGGCGACGGCGACCGCCACGTCATTGGCCGATTTGACGACGATCGCCCGGATCGCCGATTCGACGTCGATCGTCTCGCCGCGCCTGAAGCGCAGCTTGGTCGGCGGCTGCCTGGCGGCGTTGGCCGAGACCGGGATCTGCGTTTGCTTGCTGATGCGGCCGGACTCCAGCGCCTCGAACAGAAGGTAGAGCGTCATCATCTTGGTCAGCGACGCCGGATAGCGCGGCGCCGTCGAATTCACCTCGAACAGCGTCTTGCCGCTGCTGCCATCGATGACGACAGCCGCATATTTCTGCGGCGCCGCCGGCACCGCCAGCATGGTCTCCGGCGGCGTCGTCGTGCAGCCGGCGACAAACAGCAGCAGCGCAAGTGCGGCGGCAAATCTTGGGATGAGCGGAAAGAGGCGCGGTTTGGACAAGATGGGTCTGAACGCAAGCTGTTGCTGAAACGGGGCGGAACCTAGCGTAACCCAATCGCGCCGTCCATTTGGTTAACACTGGTCGTGCGCGGGACCACCACCTGTCCACAGATCCTGGGACGGAGCCGGCGCGGCACTGGTCCTGGCGCGGAAAATGCCGGCGCTGCGCTTGCGCAACCGGTACCGGGCGGGCTTTGCTGACGTGGACAGAATCAGCAGGTGCGCCATGGGCGGGATCACGATCAAGGCTAAGGGCATTTCGGTCACGGTCGATCTCACCGTCGGCCATCTCGCCGAGATGGTGGTCGATATCGACGGGCGCCGGCCAAAACCGCTGCATCGCGCGCCCTGGATCGACGAGCCGCGCGAAACGCTGCCGCAGGACCTGCCCGCCGGCACCGTCCGCCTGTCCGGCGATTTTCTCTGCGCGCCGTTTTCGCGAAGCGATGTCGAGGCGGCACCCCTGCACGGCTGGCCGGCCAACAGTCCCTGGGACGTCGTCGACAGCGCGGCCACGGCCGATGGCTGGCGGGCCGTTTTCAGGCTGCGGCGCAAGGTCATGGGCGCGACGGTCGACAAGATCCTCACCCTGCGCGACGACCATCCCTTTCTCTATCAGGAACATGTCTTTTCCGGCGGTTCGGGCGCGATTTCCGTCGCCCATCACCCGATGACGGTGATGAAGGACGGCGGCAGGCTCGCCTTCTCGCCAAAGCGGTTGGCGGCAACGCCGGATGATCCGCTGGAGCCTGATCCGACCCGCGGCCGCTTCCGGCTTGCCTATCCCTCGCGCTCCACAGACCTGACGCGCTTTCCCGCTGCCGGCGGCGGCACGCTCGACCTGACCGAGTACCGCATGGACCAGAGCCGAGAGGATTTCGTCACGCTGGTCGAGGCCGACCATGGCGGACCGGGCTGGACCGCACTGGCGCGCAGGGCGGAAGCCGATCTTGTGCTGGTGCTGAAGAACCCGGCCGAACTGCCGGTCACCATGCTGTGGATCAGCAATGGCGGGCGCGACTACGCGCCATGGAGCGGCCGCCACCGCGGCGTGCTCGGCATCGAGGACGGCCGCACGGCGGTCGGCCATGCGGCGTCGCTGGGCGACAACTGGCTGAAGCGGGAAGGGGTGGCGACCGCCTTCGCGCTTGGCGAAGGCCGCGATGTCTCGTTCCGCCACGTCATCGGCGCCTTGCCCCAAGAAGCCGGCGGCGAGCCGCCGTGCGACATCGCAACCGCGCAGGGACGGATGCGTCTCCTGGCCGCCGACGGTTCGACGCGGGACGTCGCCTTCGACAGCGATTTCCTGCGTATCGGCCGATCCGTTCCTGCCTGATTGGTCTGTGTCCCGGAGCGATCGCGCCGACCTCGACAAATTGGTCGGCCTTTAACACCAGTGCGGATTTGAAATTCCCGCGAACTATCGCCAAGATGTGATCGAGAACACCCAGCCAGAAAGGCTCCCCAGAAAGGCTCCGATGTCCGAGGTCGCTCATCTCGCCGCCACCATCTTCAAGCGCGCCGGCAAGGCGCAGCGCTTTGTCGTCGCCATTGCCGGTCCTCCGGGTGCCGGCAAGTCGACGCTTTCGGCTCGCCTGCATGAACTGCTGCCGGAAGGTGCTGCCGAAATCGTGCCGATGGACGGCTTCCATTACGACGATGTCGTGCTCGAGGCGCGCGGCCTTCGCGCGCGAAAGGGCGCCCCGGAAACGTTTGACTTTGCCGGCTTCGAAACGTTGCTGAAGCGCATCCGCGCGGCCGAACCCGACATCGCCATTCCGGTGTTCGACAGGAACATGGAATTGTCGCGCGCCGCCGCCTCGATCATCGCTGCCGAGACCAAGTTCATCCTGGTCGAGGGCAATTACCTGCTGCTTGACGAGGAGCCCTGGTCGCGACTGGCGCCGCTGTTCGATTTCTCGATTTTCGTCGATGTGCCGCGCGCCGAGCTCGAGCGCCGGCTGCTTGAACGATGGCACGAGCACGGCCGCTCCGACGAGGACGCCCGCGCCTGGATCGCATCCAACGACATGCCCAACATCGAACGTGTGCTTGCCCGCCGCCGGCCGGCCGATCTGGTGATCGGCGATCAAGCCTGATTTGCGGGGAAGCGCGGCCGGAACCTTAAGACTTTCCGGCCGTTATGTCAGCTACGGCAATGATGCTGACATGAGGGAGCCGTCTGATGGCAACCAAGGCAAGAAAGCCTGCGCCCGCCAAGGGCAAGGCAACTCGATCAAAGGCAATTGAATCCAAGACAGGCGCTGGCCCGGCTGTCGCCGCGCGTTCCAAGGATGCGGCAAAGCCAAGCTTTGGCAAGGCGGCACCGAAGAAGGTGGTGCCGGCCGCAGCCAAGGCCACGGCAAAACCCGCCAAGCCCAGGAAACCGGCAACCGGCGGCAGATCCATGGCAGGCAGCGCAATGCGCACGGTCAAGGCGACAGCCAATGTCGCGGCCGGTGCTGTTGTCGCCACGGCCCGGGGTGCTGCGTCCCTTGCCGCGTCCGTCATGGGCAAGGGCGGCCCAAAAACCGGGGTCAAGGCAAAATAGGCAGAGCTGCCCTGCGGCTCTGCCCGCGTCAGGCTCTCGCCGGAATGTTCAGTCCCCTTTGCACCGCCGGCCGGGCAAGGCCGCGCTCCAGCCAAGCCGCGACATCGGGAAAATCGTCGAAGCCGACGAGTTCCCGCGCCTCATAGAAGCCGATCAAATTGCGCACCCAGCCCAGCATCGAGATGTCGGCGATGGTGTAGTCGTCGTCCATGATCCAGTTGCGGCCCTTCAGTCTCGTCTCGAGAACGCCGATCAGCCGCCGCGATTCGTCGCGATAGCGCTCCAGCGGGCGCTTGTCGGCGATCTCGCGTCCAGCGAATTTATGGAAGAAGCCGACCTGGCCGAACATCGGTCCGATGAAGGCCATCTGGAAGAACACCCACTGGATCGTTTCGTAGCGCCGGATAGGGTCGGCGGGGACCAGCCTGCCGGTCTTGTCACTGAGATAGAGCAGGATGGCGCCGGATTCAAACAGCCCGATCGGCTTGCCGCCCGGGCCGTTCGGATCGATCATCGCCGGTATCTTACCGTTGGGATTCAGCGACAGGAACTCCGGTGTCCAGCTTTCGTTTTTGCCGATGTTCACCGCATGCGCCTCGTAGGGCAGGCCGAGTTCCTCCAGCGCGATCGACACCTTCACCCCGTTCGGCGTCTGAGCCGAATAGAGCTGGATGCGGTCGGGATGGCTGGCCGGCCAGCGCGTGACGATCGGAAAGGCGGACAGGTCGGTCATCGAGAACTCCTGGTCGAGGATTTTACGCGGATGTGCGCGGCGCACGAAAAGTCCGCCCTATCGGGATGTGGATGGACCCGCGGTCAGACCGCCTTGAACGCCAGCACCGCATTGGTGCCGCCGAAGGCGAAGCCATTGCTGATCGTCGCACGCACCTTGCGCTCGCGCGCCACGTTCGGCGTGATGTCGAGATCGCAATCGGCGTCGGTTTCGCGAAAATTGGCGGTCGGCGGCACGATGCCTTCGCGGATCGCCATCACGCAGGCGATCAGCTCCAGGGCGCCCGACGCGCCGAGGCAGTGGGCGTGCATCGATTTGGTCGAGGAGATCGAAAGCCTGTAGGCATGGTCGCCGAAGACGCGCTTGATCGCCGCCGTCTCGATCTGGTCGTTGGCTTTGGTGCCGGTGCCATGCGCGTTGACATAGTCGATGTCTTCCGGGTTGAGCCCGGCATCGGCGAGGCAGAAGCGCATCGCCGCCTCCGGCCCTTCGATGGTCGGCGCGACGATGTCGGACGCGTCGCCGGAAAGGCCGGCGCCGGCGATTTCGGCCAGGATCGTGGCGCCGCGCGCCATGGCGTGCTCGTAGGTCTCCAGCACGGCCATGCCGGCGCCTTCGCCGAGCACCAGGCCCTGGCGATCGGCCGAAAACGGCCGGCACGTGTCGGGCGCCAGCACCCGCAGCGCCTCCCAGCCCTTCAGGACGCCCCAGACCAGCGGCGCATCGGTGCCGCCGGCGACCATGATATCGGCGCGGCCGAGCCTGATCTGGTCGACCGCCGATGCGATGGCATGGTTGGACGAGGAGCAGGCGGAGGTGATGCCGAAGACCGGTCCGCGCAGGCCGAGATTCATGCTGACATGGCCGGCCGCGGCGCCCGGCATCACTTTCGGCACGGTGAAGATGCCGACGCGATTCTTTCCTTCGAGCAGGACGGCGCGATAGCTCTCTTCAATCGCCTCCCAGCCGCAGACCCCGACGCCGACGATGGCGCCCATCCGGTAGGTGTTGGCCTCTTGCGAGGTCAATCCGGCCTGTTGCGCGGCTTCCCGCGCGGCGATCGTCGCCAGCAGGCTGAAGCGGTCCATCGACACGACCTGCTTGCGGTCGATGCCGTGATCGGGAAGCGTCCTGATTTCGCAGCCGACCCTGATTTTCAGGTCATGCAGCTCCGAATTGACAATTGGGCCGATGGCCGAGCGGCCGGCGCGCATCTCGCCCCAGATCGCGGGCGCATTGGTGCCAAGTCCGCATAGGCCGCCGATGCCGGTAATGACGACGCGCTTGTGCATTCAGTCAGGCTTTTTTCGCGATCAGCGCGCGAACCGCCTCGATCATGTCGCCGACGTTCTTCAGGTTGCTCCAGGCATCGACCGTGTTCATCTCGATCTCGATGCCATACTGTTCCTCGAGATCGAAGATAATCTCCGTCAGTTCCAGCGAATGGATGCCAAGTGAGGTCAGTTCGGTATTGGTAGTGATTTCTTCGCCACCGGGTTCGGCATGAGCCTTGATCTTCGCGATAATGTCTGTTGCCAGCTGGTCAGCCATTCGGTTCCTTCCCCAACCTTGTCGTTTCCCGACGCCAACTGATCAGCGCCTCTTTTTTTCCCCGGGTTCGAATCGTCATCGTCGCCTTTCCCGCCCGGCGCTGCATGACCGTACCAAGATGGCTCCTCTATAGAAACCGAAACGCTGTCAAGCAACAAGCTATATATCGACAAAGCCGTCGCAGTGCTTAACGTTGGCGCCGTGGACACGATCGAACATGACTTGACCTTTGCGCCGCCGGCCCAGCGCGTCGCCGGATTGGCGCAGCTCGGCTGCGACAGGAATGGCGGCCGCACACGCCTTCGGCGCCTCTATCAGGATGGTTCCGCCAAGATCCGCATGCCGGCAGTCTCGGCCGATCCGCTCGAAGCCGTGTTGATCAACACCGCCGGCGGGCTGACCGGCGGCGACCGCCTCCGCTGGGAGATCGATGTCGGCGCCGGCGCCTCCGCCACTATAACGACCCAGGCCTGCGAGAAGGTCTACCGCGCCGCATCCGATCGCGCCGAGGTGCGGGTGAAGCTGACGGTCGGCGCTGGCGGCCGAATCGCCTGGCTGCCGCAGGAAACCATCGTCTTTGATCGATCGGCCTTTGCCCGCAGGCTCGACCTGGAGCTTGCAGCCGATGCCGAGGCGCTGGTGCTCGAGGCGACCGTCTTCGGCCGTCTCGCCATGGGCGAAGGCGCGGCGCATGGCAATTTCCATGACCGCTGGCGCGTCAGCCAGGACGGAGCGCTCGTTCATGCCGAGGATTTCCGCATCGGGCCCGGCATTGCGGCCACTCTCAACCGTTCCGCGGTGGCCGGCGGCGCCATCGCCATGGCGACGGTGCTGATGATCTCGCCGCGGGTGGACGCTCTGCTCGATCCGGCCCGGGACATTATCGGCGGCCAGGGCGACGCCAGTGTCTGGAGCGTGAGGAAATCTGGCAAGCTTCTTGCGAGGCTGTTTGCCGAGGACGGCTACCAGCTCCGCAAGCGGCTGGTTCCGCTTGTCGAGTTGCTCAACGGACGGGCGGGTCTGCCCAAATTATGGTCACTCTGATTCCGATTACGTCACTCTCGATTACACCACTCTAGGGAAACGCATGAACCTGACGCCAAGGGAAAAGGACAAGCTGCTCATCGCCATGGCGGCGATCGTGGCGCGCAAGCGGCTCGAACGCGGCGTCAAGCTCAATCACCCGGAGGCGATCGCGTTGATCACCGACTTCGTCGTCGAAGGCGCCCGCGACGGCCGCCCGGTCGCCGAGCTGATGGAGGCCGGTGCCCATGTCGTCACCCGCGCGCAGGTGATGGAGGGCATCGCCGAGATGATCCACGACGTCCAGGTCGAGGCGACGTTTCCAGACGGCACCAAGCTGGTGACCGTGCACGAGCCAATACGGTGAGGAGAGGAAAATGCTTGAGCTGCGCCCCAACTGCGAATGTTGCGACAAGGACCTGCCGCCTGAGGCAACGGATGCGCTGATCTGCACCTTCGAGTGCACCTTCTGCGCCGAGTGCGTGGAACATGTGCTGGGTGGCGTTTGTCCGAACTGCGGCGGTGATTTCGCACCGCGACCGATCCGGCCGGCGGCGATGCTGAAGAAGTATCCCGCCTCGACAAAGCGCGTCCTCAAGGCCGAAGGCTGCGGCCCGGCCAGCAAGGCCGCGTGACGGCACGATCCTGACAACGGAAGGCATATCGATGATCCCCGCAACGATCAAACGCACGTTCCTCTCGGCGATCCTGCTTCTCGCCGCTGCAATGCCCGCCTATGCCCATGTCGGCATGGGCACGACCTCGTCCTTCAGCGCCGGCTTCATGCATCCGCTCTCCGGCCTCGACCACATGACGGTGATGATCGCGGTCGGGTTGTGGGCGGCGCTCAAGGGCGGCAAGGCGATTGTTGCCTGGCCGCTCGCCTTCGTCGGCGTCACGCTGGCGGGCGGTGCGCTCGGCATGCTGCAGGTGCCGGTACCGTTCGTCGAGCCGGGCATACTGGCGTCCGTCGTGGTGCTGGGACTGCTGGTCGCGCTCGCTGTCGATCTTCCCGTCTCGGCCGGCGTCGCCATCATCGGCCTGTTCGCGATGTTCCACGGTCACGCCCACGGCACCGAGGTGCCTGAGAACGCCGGCGGGCTCGACTATATGGCCGGCTTTGCCGTTGCCACCGCGCTGCTCCATGCCGTCGGCATCGTTGCCGGCCTTGGCTTTGGCATCAGATCCCCAGGCCTCGCCCGCGCCGCTGGCGGCGCCTGTGCGGCCATCGGCGCCGGCCTCGTCTTCGGCGTCTTGTGAGGCTGGCGATGATCCCCGGCGAAGTCATCGCAGCAGGCGGCGAGATCGAACTGAACAAGGGCCAGCCGACCGTCACCATGAAGGTGGCCAACAGCGGCGACCGGCCGATCCAAGTCGGCAGCCACTACCACTTCTTCGAAACCAATGAAGGCCTGAAATTCGATCGCGACAAGGCGCGGGGCATGCGCCTCGACATCGCCGCCGGCACGGCGATGCGCTTCGAGCCCGGCCAGGAACGCGACGTCACGTTGGTCCCGCTCGGCGGCAAGCGCGAGGTCTACGGGTTTCAGCAGAAGATCATGGGCGCGCTGTGAGATCCCGCCCTGTGCTATCCAAGGCGTCGAGCACTTTCAGCTCAGCTGGGCGGCTTGGCCGCCGCGTAGATGACGACCTTTCCAGAATCGTCGAATTCCACGGCGAGGACGTCTTCGGTCAGCACGCGTCGCGAGTCGATGGCGTTGAACAGCAATGCGTTCGCCTCGATCTCCTCGCGCAGTTCCGCAATGTCGTCCTGATGCTGCTCGACCTTGGTTTCTATCGCCGGCGGCAAACCGCCTTCCGTGCGCGCGGCGTCCGTAAGGAACACGATATCGACCTTGTCGAGCTTGGATGTCTTGCGCACTGTGCCGATGTTTTCACGCGTCCGGTCGATCGCCGTGGTGACCTTCCCGGCTTCCACAGCCGTGTTGGTCTCTTCCTGCCCGACCTCCGAACCGATGATCTTGTTGACGGTGTCCGGGCCTTCAAGGCCCTGTGCGTTCAGCGCGGCCTGAGGAACGCTCGCCGCGAGAAACGCAGTTGCGGCAATCATATGCAGCCATCTTGTGTCGGGGAAGGTGGTGATCGCCATCGCTCGCTCTCAGGGTCCCTTTCGAGACTCGTTGCTACGCCAAATAATCGAAACGTATCCTGCCCTGCGAAGGTTCCCTCCCCGATGCGGCAGGCCGACCTTGTGCCGGCCCGCCATAGCGCATCGTCAGCTCGCTTTCTTGGTGATCAAGGTCAGGGCGCCATTGGCGTCCATGCTGGCGGCGATCACTTGCGCCGAGGTGAGTCCCTTGGCTTCGAGCGCGGACTTGACCTGGGGCGTCGCGTCGATCGAACCGCGCAATTTCTGCAGGCCGTCCTCGCCGCGCTTGGCCATCACTTCGTTGACCTTGGTCTGCGTTTCCTTGGGCAGTTCCTCGATATCGACGATGTTGACGGTCTGAATCGTCGGCACGGCGGGCTGAGCGCCGGGTGCCGCGGGAGCGGGCGAAGCCGGCGGCTCGCCGGGTTGCTGAGCAGGCTGTTGCTGGGCGCTTGCAGCGGTTGCGAGCAGGAGGGCGGCGGCGGCTGCGAGCCGTATCGTTTTGCGCATGGATCTTCCTTTCCATCGATTGGCAAACGGTCGTTTTGGGGTGACCCTGCCACCTCAAACGTTAAATGGGATCGGAAAGTGTCGCCCAGCGGGTCATTGCGTGACCATAAGATGGCGACAATGTGGGGCCAGGCTTCGACAAGCTGGATTTCGGGCCGTATTTCGGGAGCAATTGCTGATGGCTAGAATCACCCGCGCCGCCTATGCCCAGATGTACGGCCCGACCGTCGGCGACAAGGTGCGGCTTGCCGATACCGAATTGTTCATCGAGGTGGAAAAGGATTTCACCCTTTATGGCGAAGAGGTGAAATTCGGCGGCGGCAAGGTCATTCGCGACGGCATGGGCCAGAGCCAGGTGTCCCGCGCGCAGGGCGCGGTCGACACCGTCATCACCAATGCGCTGGTCGTCGATGCGTCAGGCGGCATCTTCAAGGCCGATATCGGCCTCAAGGACGGACGCATCGCCGCGATCGGCAAGGCCGGCAATCCGGATACGCAAAACGGCGTCACCATCATCATCGGCCCCGGCACCGAGATCATCGCCGGCGAAGGCAAGATCCTCACCGCCGGCGGCTTCGACGCACATATCCATTTCATCTGCCCGCAGCAGATCGAGGAAGCGCTGATGTCCGGCATCACCACCATGCTGGGTGGCGGCACCGGACCGGCGCATGGTACGCTGGCAACGACCTGCACGCCTGGGCCGTGGCATATGGCGCGCATGATCCAGTCCTTCGACGCCTTTCCGATGAACATCGGCCTGTCGGGCAAGGGCAACGCCTCCTTGCCGGCCGCGCTTGAAGAAATGGTGCTGGGCGGTGCCTGCTCGCTGAAGCTGCACGAGGACTGGGGCACGACGCCCGCGGCGATCGACTGCTGTCTGTCGGTCGCCGACGATTACGACGTGCAGGTGATGATCCACACCGACACGCTCAACGAATCCGGCTTCGTCGAGAACACGGTCGCGGCGATCAAGGGCCGCACCATCCACGCCTTCCACACCGAGGGTGCCGGCGGCGGCCATGCGCCTGATATCATCAAGGTTTGCGGCCTGCCAAACGTCATCCCGTCCTCGACCAATCCGACCCGGCCCTACACGGTCAACACGCTGGCCGAGCATCTCGACATGCTGATGGTCTGCCATCATCTGTCGCCGTCGATCCCCGAAGACATCGCCTTTGCCGAAAGCCGCATCCGCAAGGAAACCATCGCCGCCGAAGACATCCTGCACGACATCGGCGCCTTCTCGATCATTTCGTCGGACAGTCAGGCTATGGGCCGCGTCGGCGAAGTGGCGATCCGCACCTGGCAGACCGCCGACAAGATGAAGCGCCAGCGCGGTTCGCTGCCGCAGGAGACCGGCGACAACGACAATTTCCGCGTCCGCCGCTACATCGCCAAATACACGATCAATCCGGCCATCGCGCATGGCCTGTCGAACGAGATCGGCTCGGTGGCGGTCGGCAAGCGCGCCGACCTGGTTCTGTGGAACCCGGCCTTCTTCGGCGTCAAGCCGGACATGGTGCTGATCGGCGGGATGATCGCCGCCGCCCCGATGGGCGATCCCAACGCCTCGATCCCAACGCCGCAGCCGATGCACTACCGACCGATGTTCGGCGCTTATGGCAAGGCGATGACCAATTCGTCGGTGACCTTCGTTTCCAGGGCGGCGCTCGATGCCGGCCTGCGCGGCAGGCTCGGCGTCGACAAGCAGATGGTCGCCGTCGAGAACACCCGCGGCGGCATCGGCAAGCATTCGATGGTGCTCAACGACGCCACCCCGCATGTCGAGGTCGATCCCGAGACCTACGAGGTCCGTGCCGACGGCGAGTTGCTCACCTGCGAGCCGGCGACCGTGCTGCCGATGGCGCAAAGGTACTTTCTGTTCTAGCGCGATGGCGCTAGAAGGCCTGATGCAGAACAGGCCGCGATAAATCCATGGAACAGCAGCTCGTCTCTGCCCATGACATCTTCCCGCATATCCGCATCGTCATGGGCATGGTGATTGGCCTCGGCGTCACGCGCCTTCTGTCAGGGCTCGCCCGCATCGTCCAGCATCCCGGCCAGTACCGGCTCTATCCCGTGCATCTGGCCTGGGTCGGCTCCATGCTGTTGTTGCTGGTGCATTTCTGGTGGTGGGAGTTCGGTCTCTACACGCTGGAGACCTGGACCTTCGGCAAATACCTGTTCATCATCTTCTATGCCGTCACGCTGTTCCTGCTCTGTGCGTTGCTGTTCCCGGACTCGATGCTCGACTACACCAGCTACGAGGATTTCTTCTATTCGCGCCGCGCCTGGTTCTTCGGCCTGCTGGCGACGACATATCTGCTCGACGTCGTCGACACGCTGCTGAAAGGGCCGGAGCATTTCGCCCATTTCGGCATTGAATATTTGCTCCGTACGCCGGTTTTCGTCGCGCTTTGCATTGTCGCGATACTTGTGCGTGACCGCCGCTTTCACGTCGCCTTCGTCGCCGGCACGCTGGTCTATCAGATATCCTTCATCCTGCGGCTCTTCGACACGATCGCCTGACTACAGCGCCGCGTCCTTTCGGACGCGCAAAGGACGCTGTAGAAACTTGATTTGGCGCATGATCCTTTCCGAAATCGAATACAATTTCGGGGTCATGCGCCGCCATTGGGCCGGTGGTCGCGATGGGTTAGGGTTACGGAAAAGGCAGGTTTTGACATGAAGCTCGACATCCGCACCGACTTCACCAAATTCCCGCGCGCCGTCTCGGTGCTCTCCGCCGGCGAGGCGGGAACGGTCACGCCCTATGATCGTGCCGTGCTTGCCCATGACGAGCGGCATCTGCGCCGCCGGGTCATCGAAACTGCTGGCGGTGACAGGGTGTTGGTCGATCTGCCCGAACCAATTGCCTTGGGCGATCGCGACCGGCTGGTGCTGGAGGATGGCCGCCATGTCGAGATCGTCGCGGCTGAGGAGCCGCTCTATGACATCCGTGCCTACAGCGCCGTGCATCTGGCCGAGCTCGCCTGGCATATCGGCAACCGGCATCTTGCGGCCGCCATCGAGGCGCAACGCATCCTCATCCTGCGCGACCATGTCATCAAGGCGATGCTGGAAGGCCTGGGTGCAACCGTGCGCGACGTCTCCGAACCGTTCGTACCGGTGCGCGGCGCCTACTCCGGCCACGGCCACGATCACGGTCATGCCGAGGCGCATGCGCGCAGCCACGCTGAGGCACATTCTCATGCCCATAGCGAGTCGCATTCCCACTCGCACAGCCATTCGCACGACCACGACAGCCATAACCATGACTGACCAGCCCTCCAACGTCGCCTTGTTGCGGCTGATGGCATGGCTGTCGCCTGCCTTCCCGGTCGGCGGCTTTTCCTACAGCCACGGCCTCGAACAAGCCGTGCATGCCGGGCTGGTCGCCGACAGCAGAGACCTCGCCGCATGGCTGGAGACGCTGGTCGAGATGGGCTCGGGCTGGAATGATGCGGTGCTGTTCGCCGAAAGCTGGCGGCGCGCCCGTCAAGCCGGCGATCTCGACGAGATCGCCGCACTCGCCGAGGCGCTGGCCGGCTCGCGCGAGCGCCATGCTGAGACCATGCTGCAGGGCGCAGCCTTCTTGAAGGCGGCATCGGCCTGGCCGTGTCAGGTGCTGGACCGTCTGCCGGCCGAGTGCGCTTATTGCGTCGCCGTCGGCGCCGTTGCCGGCGGCAACGCAATCGCCCTGCGGGACGCGCTCTCCGCATTCCTGCAGACCTTCTTTTCCAACCTCGTCCAGGCCGCGATCAGGCTCGGCGTTGTCGGCCAGACGGGCGCCACCGCGCTGCTCGCCGGCTTCGAGCCATTGGCGCTCAGCGTCGCCGCTCGTGCCGCCGGCTCGACGCTGGACGATCTCGGCGGCTGTGCCTTCGTCTCGGACGTCATGGCGATGAAGCACGAAACGCAATATTCGCGGCTGTTCCGCTCATGATCGTCCTCGCCTTCGCGCTCTCGCTCGTTCTGCTGCTGATCACCGCGCTGCATGTGTATTGGGGCATTGGCGGCATCTGGCCGGGCCGGGACGCTGCCTCCTGCGCCCGCGCGGTGGTCGGCTTTCGCGGTGTCGACGAAATGCCGGCGCCCTTCGCCAGCTTCGCCGTTGCCGCATGCCTCGGCCTGGCGACACTGTGGCCGATGGCGCTCGAGGGCGTGTTTGCCACGCCCTTTCCCAAAGCCGGGCTCGCCGCCACAGCGCTGCTCATCGCGCTGGTTTTCCTTGGTCGCGGCATCGCCGGCTTCACGCCCTGGTGGCGGCGGCTGGCGCCCGAACAGCCTTTCGCGCGGCTCGATGTCAGCTATTATTCGCCGCTGTGCCTGTTGATGGGGCTCGGCTTCGCCGTCCTCGCTATCACGGAGTTCCCCTAGATGACACAAGCCAACGGTCCTCTTCGCATCGGCATCGGCGGTCCCGTCGGTTCCGGCAAGACGACGCTCACCGAAAAGCTCTGCAAGGCGCTGCGCGACGAGTTCTCCATCGCCGTCGTCACCAACGACATCTACACAAGGGAAGACGCCATGATGCTGGCCAGGCTGCAGGCGCTGCCCGAGGATCGCATCATGGGGGTCGAGACCGGCGGCTGCCCGCACACCGCCATCCGCGAGGACGCCTCGATCAACCTGCAGGCGATCGCCGAGATGACCAAGAAATTTCCGGATCTCGACATCGTCTTCATCGAATCGGGTGGCGACAACCTTGCCGCCACGTTTTCCCCCGACCTTGCCGATCTGACGCTCTATGTCATCTCGGTCTGCCAGGGCGAGGAGATCCCGCGCAAGGGCGGGCCGGCGATCACCCGGTCCGACTTCCTGGTCATCAACAAGAGCGATCTCGCGCCTTATGTGAACGTCAATCTCGACGTCATGGAGAGCGACGCAGCCCGCATGCGCGGCAAGCGGCCCTTCGGCTTCACCGACCTGTCGCGCGGCAAGGGCCTGCAGGAGGTGATCGATTTCATCGTCGAGCAAGGCGGGCTCAGGGTTCGCGCCTCCACGAGCACGGTTGCGTAAGGCAACGGCTCTCGTCTGTGCCAAACGAAACCGGTTGCACGCCCCTCCGGCGCGCGGCATCCTTTGCTCCTTTCACGGAGGTTTTCGATGAGCATCGCCCGCCTGCAGAAGGAACCGCTGACCAACCTGCCCTTCCACGAGGAGCGCGTCGATCTGGCTTGCGCCTTCCGCTGGACGGCGCGGCTCAACATGCACGAGGCCGTGGCCAATCATTTCTCGCTGGCCGTCAACGATGACGGCTCGCAATTCCTGATGAACCCCAACCAGGTGCATTTCTCACGCATCAAGGCGAGCGACCTGCTTTTGATCGACGCCAACGATCCCGACACGCTCTCCGGCCCGAATGCGCCCGATCCGACGGCATGGGGCCTGCATGGCGCCATCCATCGCAATGTGCGTCATGCGCGCTGCGTCATGCATGTGCACTCGATCCACGCCACGGTGCTCGCTTCGCTCGCCGACTCGACGCTGCCGCCGATCGACCAGAACTCGGCGATCTTCTTCAACCGCCACGTCGTCGACGGCCATTATGGCGGGCTCGCCTTCGAGGAGGAGGGCGAACGCTGCTCGCAGCTGCTTACCGATCCGAAGGTCAAGGTGATGGTCATGGGCAATCATGGCGTGCTGGTCATCGGCGACACCGTCGCCGACACCTTCAACAGGATGTTCTATTTCGAACGTGCCGCCGAGACCTACATCAAGGCGCTGTGGACCGGCCGTCCGCTGCGGGTCCTGTCGGACGAGATCGCCGAAAAGGCGGCAAGGGAACAGGAAGACTATCCCGGCCAGGCCGAACGGCACCTCAGCGAATTGAAGGCGATCCTCGACGAGCAGGAGCCGGTCTACCGGAATTGATGCTTAAAGCCCCAGCTCAGCCTTCAATTCGTCGGCGCTGTTGATATTTGACGCGCCGGGCGGCCCTTCCATGGGCACTTCCGGCCAGAAGATCGTCCTCATCCCCGCCGCCAGCCCGGCCATAACGCCCGTCACGCTGTCGTCGACGGCCACGGCATCGGCTGGATCGACACCGGCCAGCCAGGCGGCCCGCAGGAACGGTTCGGCGTGCGGCTTGCCTTCATGCACGTCATTGCGGCTGACTGTCTTCATGCCGGGATAGACGAGGCCGACCGCGCGCAGATTGGCGTCGACGATCAGCCGGTCGGAATTGGACACCACCGCTTGCGCCACGCCAAGCGCGCGCAGTTCGTTGAAGATCTCGATCGCGCCAGGGCGCGGCTTCAGCGTCTCGGCCATCGGCAGATAGTGGTCGTATTTGCGTACGATCCAGTCGTCGAAGGGCAGGTCGAGGCCGAACTCGTCGCGCAGCATCTCGTAGACCGGCCGTGCGGCAATGCCGAGCACCCGCTCATGCAGGTTGGTCGGCGCCGCGATGCCGACGCTGTGCAGCGCCGCTACCAGCGCAGCTTCGTGCAACGGCTCGCTGTCGACCAGCGTGCCGTCCATGTCCCAGAAAACCGCTTTCGGCGTCATGCAAGAATCCCTTTTTCGATCCCCTTAAAGCGTTTGCGGTAGGAGATAAACCTTCGAACCGCCGTCAGCGATGCCGGCATGGCCGGATCCTCGCTCGTCCTTGCAGAAATATGCAAGCAATTGCTCTTATGATAGGCAATTGCGCGCAAGCGCATTCCCTGCAAGACTATGGCGCCCGTCTCAAATACTCGGGCGGGCTTGGAGGCAAAGGCTTGAATTCGCGGCAGGACAGCGGCAGCAGCAGATTGGACGACGCGGCACGCGCCGGCTGGCTCTATTATGTTGCCGGCAACACGCAGGACCAGATCGCCTCGACGCTCGGCATTTCTCGGCAGACGGCGCAGCGGTTGGTGTCGCTGGCGGTGTCGGAGGGGCTGATCAAGGTGCGTGTCGACCATCCGATCGCCAATTGCCTCGACCTCGCGGCGCGGCTGAAATTGCGCTTCGCGCTCGATCTGGTCGAGGTGGTGCCGAGCGATCCCGCTTCCTCTTCCACCGTCATCGGCGTCGCCGAGGCGGCGGCTGCCGAGATCGAGAGACGGTTGCGGTCGCCGACGCCGATCGTCATGGCGATCGGCACCGGCCGTACGCTGAAGGCGGCGATCGAGCAGCTGCCGCCGATGGAATGCCCGCAGCACAAGGTCGTGTCGCTGACCGGCAACATCTCGCCCGACGGCTCGGCCGCTTTCTACAACGTCATCTTCACCATGGCCGACAGGGTCAAGGCACGGTCGTTCCCGATGCCGCTGCCGGTCATCGCCTCCTCGCCGGAGGAGCGCGAGATGCTGCACAACCAGCCGATGATCCGGCCGACACTGGCGCTGGCGGCAGAGGCCGACGTCACGTTTGTCGGCATCGGCGATCTTGGCCCCAAGGCGCCGCTTTACGAGGACGGCTTCATTTCGGAGAGTGATTTGAAGGCGCTGCAAAAGGCGGGCGGCGTCGCCGAGATCGTTGGCTGGGTGTTCGATCGCGAAGGCCGTATGATCGAAGGCATCACCAACGACCGGGTATCGTCGGCTGCGTTGCCGTCGCGCGAAAAGTCGCTGGTGATCGCGCTCGCCATGGGCGAGCGGAAACTGCCGGGCATCCTTGCGGCTGTGAATCGGCGGCTGGTCAACGGCCTCATCACCGATGAGCGGACCGCCGCCGCCCTGCTGGCGGCGGGTTGATCTCCGATAAATTCGGTAGGTAGGTTCGGCGAGCTATTGGCGCCGGCCGCGAGGATCGTTGCCGTCCAGAAAACCCATGTCGCGCTGCAGATGCGGCGGCAACGCCATGAGGTCGAGATAGGCCCGTTTCCTGGCCCCGCGCCGTGCCAGTCCGCGCACCAGCCACGAAAGCCAGCTTTGGCCTGGAGTTAAGAGCAGCTTTTCCTGTACCGTGGTCATGATCATCGGCCTCCGCTATGTCTAGGGCATGTTGATCGTCCCAGCTCAGATATTGGCGGGATCGGCCGTCGCTACCAATCAAACGTCGATCATGGCCCATAAGGAGGGCTTATGCCTGAACTCAAGTCCCGGCAGGTCGCCCAGCTCCCGCCGCTTCAGGCGATCCGGGTGTTCGAGGCGGTGGCGCGGCATCTTTCCTTCACCAAGGCCGCCGGCGAGCTCGGCATGACGCAGGCGGCGGCGAGCTATCAGATCAAGCTTCTGGAGGAGCGCGTCGGCGCGCCTTTGTTCCTGCGCCGTCCCAAGCAGATCGTGCTGACCGAGGCGGGGCAACGCATGGCGCCCGCGGTCAGCGAGGCGTTCTCCCTGTTGAGTGGAGCCTATGCCGCCGCGCGCACCGGTGCCGACGGGGTGCTTTGTGTCTCGACGCTGCTGACGTTTGCCTCGAACTGGCTGGCGCAGCATCTCGGCTCGTTCCAGGTCGCGCACCCCTCGCTGGCCGTTCGTCTCGACACATCGAATCGCGTGGTCGATTTCGCCCGTGAGGATATCGACATCGCCATCCGTTCGGGCGGCGGGAACTGGCCGGGCGTGGAGGTGCACAAGCTTTTCAATGCGGACTTCACGCCGATGCTGAGCCCGAAACTTGCGGCAAGCATCGGCGGGGTGAAAGAGCCGGCCGATCTGTTGCGCCTGCCCATCCTCGACCCCGGCGATATCTGGTGGCGGGACTGGTTTACCGCCGCCGGCCTGCCGGTCGAGGAACTGGCCAAGCGCCCTGGCTCCAGCATGGGTGCGCAGGCCTATGAGGCGAACGCCGCGATCGCCGGGCAGGGCGTTGCGATCTTGACGGGCGCTCTTTTCAAGGCCGAGCTTGCCGACGGCCGCCTGATCCAGCCTTTCGACCTGGTCGGCGACGACGGCCACGCCTATTGGCTGGTCTATCCCCAGGCACGGCGCAACGTGCCGAAGATCCGCGCTTTTCGCGAATGGATACTGGCCGAGATCGCCAGCCAATAGGTCGATAACCTATCCGATCAAGCGGGCGCGAAATCCGATATTTCGAGCGCCGTGACCCGTCCCAATCGTCGTCAAATATCCTCGAAAGCGTCTGGAACCGGGATGCCGCACGAGCTTGCGTGCTGCGCTGCAGCAACGAATCCGCCTTGACATAATTCACGCAAAGTGAGTAATTGCTCACAGCCAAGGCAAATGCTCAGCTTGGTCTATGGGAGGAATTGATGAAACTTCGCACGCTCACCCTGGGTCTGTTGTCGGCCAGCACCCTCGCGTTCGCCGCGCATGCCGAATCCATCACCATCGCCACCGTCAACAATGGCGATATGGTCCGCATGCAGAAGCTGACCGACGACTTCACCGCCAAGAACCCGGACATCCAGCTCCAGTGGGTCACGCTCGAGGAAAACGTGCTGCGCGAGCGCGTCACCACCGACATCGCCACCAAGGGCGGCCAGTATGACGTGATGACCATCGGCACCTACGAGGTTCCGATCTGGGCCAAGCAGAGCTGGCTGCTGCCGCTCGACAAGCTCGGCGACGACTATGACGTCAAGGACATCATCCCGGCCATCGCCGGCGGCCTGTCGGTCGACGGCACGCTTTATGCGGCACCGTTCTACGGTGAAAGTTCCTTCGTCATGTATCGCAAGGATCTGATGGAGAAGGCCGGGCTGACCATGCCCGACGCGCCGACCTGGGACTTCATCAAGCAGGCCGCCGACAAGATGACGGATCGCGCCAACGGCGTGAACGGCGTCTGCCTGCGTGGCAAGGCCGGCTGGGGCGAGAACATGGCCTTCCTGACCGCCATGTCGAACTCCTTCGGCGCCCGCTGGTTCGATGAGAACTGGAAGCCGCAGTTCGACCAACCCGAATGGAAGAACACGCTGCAGTTCTACGTCGACCTGATGAAGGCCAATGGCCCCGAGGGTGCATCTTCCAACGGCTTCAACGAAAACCTGGCGCTGTTCCAGCAGGGCAAGTGCGGCATGTGGATCGATGCCACGGTCGCAGCCTCCTTCGTCTCAGACCCGAAGAATTCGACGGTCGCCGACAAGGTCGGCTATGCGCTGGCGCCGGACAACGGCTTGGGCAAGCGCGGCAATTGGCTGTGGGCCTGGTCGCTGGCGATCCCCGCCGGCACGCAAAAGGCGGATTCGGCGCAGAAGTTCGTTTCCTGGGCGACCAGCAAGGCCTACGCCGAACTCGTTGCCTCGAAGGAAGGCTGGGCCAACGTTCCGCCCGGAACGCGGTCCTCGCTCTACGCCAATCCCGAGTACCAGAAGGCGGCACCCTTCGCCAAGATGACGCTGGACTCGATCAATGCCGCCGATCCGACGCATCCGACCGTCAAGCCGGTTCCCTATGTCGGCGTTCAGTTCGTCGCCATTCCCGAGTTCCAGGGCCTTGGCACCACTGTCGGCCAGCTCTTCTCGGCCGCACTCGCCGGCCAGACGAGCGTCGACGACGCCTTGAAGCAGGCCCAGGACGCTGCCACCGCGACGATGACCGAGGGCGGTTATATCCAGTAAGGCTCCTCCCGGTGCCCGAACGCCGGTTGCCCATCATGGCCGGCAGGGGCCGCCCGGATCCCAGTTCGGGCGGCCGCCTTCACACCTCAAGAATTTTGGCTGACCTTTGAAGGGTGACCGTCATGGCTACTCAGCAGACCCGTTCGCTTGCCCGCTTCATGATGGCACCATCCGTGGTGCTGCTGCTGGTCTGGATGATTGTTCCGCTGGCATTCACCCTGTGGTTCTCCTTCCAGCAGTACAATCCGCTCAACCCGATCCGCGACGGGTTCATCGGCTTCTCGAACTACGCCCTTTTCTATTCCAACCCGGCATTCCTCCAATCGATCCTCAACACGCTCGCCATCGTCGGCAGCGTGCTTTTGATCACCGTGATCGGCGGCATCCTGCTGGCTCTCCTGATCGATCAGCCGATATGGGGACAGGGCATCGTCCGCATCCTCGTCATCTCGCCGTTCTTCGTCATGCCGCCGGTGGCAGCGCTGGTCTGGAAGAACATGATCATGCATCCGCAATACGGCGTCTTTGCCGATATCGCGCGCTTCTTCGGCGGGCAACCGATCGACTGGTTCGGGCAGTATCCGCTCACCGCGATCATCATTATCGTCGCCTGGCAGTGGCTGCCGTTTGCGACGCTGATCCTTTTGACCTCGCTGCAGTCGCTCGACGGCGAGCAGAAGGAGGCGGCCGAGATGGACGGCGCCGGCTTCGTCAGCCGTTTCATCTATTTGACGCTGCCGCACATGTCGCGTGCCATCACCGTCGTCATCCTGATCCAGACGATCTTCCTTCTGTCGGTCTATGCCGAGATCCTCGTCACCACCAATGGCGGGCCGGGTTATGCCTCCACCAACCTGCCCTTCCTCGTCTACCAGAAGGCATTGCTGGAGTTCAAAATCGGCCAGGCGTCCGCCGGCGGCATCATCGCCGTCATTCTCGCCAACATCGTCGCCTTCTTCGCCATGCGCGCGGTCGGCAAGAACCTGGACAAATAAGGGAGGATAAGATGGCACGTGCAGTCAGCACCCGGCACAAGACGATCGCGACCGCGGCCGCCTGGATCGTCGCCCTGCTGGTCTTCTTCCCGATCCTCTATACGATCATCACCTCGTTCAAGTCGGAGCAGGAGGCCATCCAGGGCTTCAACCTGTTTCCGTCGGGAACCACGGAGAGCTATATCGCGGTCGAAGCGCAGAACGGCTACTTCAAGTTTTTCCTCAATTCGGTGTTTCTGGCGGTCGGCTCCACCATCCTGGCTTTGCTTGTCGCCATACCCGCGGCATGGTCGATGGCTTTCTCGCCGGGCAAGTGGACCAAGGACATCCTGATGTGGATGCTTTCCACCAAGATGATGCCGGCAGTTGCCGTGCTGTTCCCGATCTACCTGATCTTCCGCGATACCGGATTGCTCGACAGCCGCATCGGCCTGATGATCATGCTGATGCTGATCAACCTGCCGATCGTGGTGTGGATGCTCTACACCTACTTTCGCGAGATCCCGGGCGAGATCCTGGAGGCGGCGCGCATGGACGGTGCGTCGCTCTGGAAGGAGATCGTCTACGTGCTGACGCCGATGGCTGTGCCGGGCATCGCCTCGACGATGCTGCTCAACATCATCCTGGCATGGAACGAGGCGTTCTGGACGATCCGGCTGACCACCACCGAGGCCGCCCCGCTCACCGCCTTCATCAGTTCATTCTCCAGCCCGCAAGGTCTGTTCTGGGCCAAGCTGTCGGCGGCCTCGACCCTGGCGATCGCGCCGATCCTGATCATGGGCTGGTTCAGCCAGAAGCAGCTGGTCCGCGGCCTGACCTTTGGCGCGGTGAAGTGATACCGCCGCAGCCGACGAATGACGGACAATAACCCCTCGGGGAGGAAACCATGGGAAACATCACGCTCAAGAACGTCTCCAAATCCTTCGGGGCGACGACGATCATTCCAAACATCGATCTGGTCATCGAGAACGGCGAATTCGTCGTCTTCGTCGGCCCGTCGGGCTGCGGCAAGTCCACGTTGCTGCGGCTGATCGCCGGGCTGGAGGACACCTCCGCCGGCACCATCAACATCGACGGCCGCGACGTGACCGGCGAGGCGCCGGCCAAACGCAAGCTGGCCATGGTGTTCCAGTCCTATGCGCTCTACCCGCACATGACGGTGGCCAAGAACATCGCCTTCCCGCTGAAGATGGCGGGGGAGGACCAGGCGACCATCGACAGGAAGGTGAAGGACGCGGCGCGCGTCCTGAATCTCACCGACTATCTCGATCGCCGCCCCGGCCAGCTCTCCGGCGGCCAGCGCCAGCGCGTCGCCATCGGCCGCGCCATCGTGCGCCAGCCGTCGGCGTTCCTGTTCGACGAACCCTTGTCCAACCTCGACGCGGCGCTGCGCGGCACCATGCGGCTGGAGATCAGCGAGTTGCATCATCAGCTCAAGACGACCATGATCTACGTCACCCACGATCAGGTCGAGGCCATGACCATGGCCGACAAGATCGTCGTGCTCAATGCCGGCAACGTCGAACAGGTCGGCTCGCCGATGGAGCTCTACAAGACGCCGAAGAACCTGTTCGTCGCCGGCTTCATCGGCTCGCCAAAGATGAACCTGTTCGAAGGCGCGCCGGCGGCCAAGTATGGCGCCAAGACCGTCGGCATCCGTCCCGAGCATATGAACATCTCGACGACCTCAGGCGAATGGAAGGCCACGGTCGGTGTCGCCGAGCATCTCGGCTCCGACACGTTCTTGCATGTGCAGACGGACGGCGTCGGGCCGCTGACGGTGCGCGCCGACGGCGAACTGGCCGTCAATCACGGCGACACGATCTACCTGACGCCCGACAAGGCCAAGCTGCATCGCTTCGATGCCGACGGGAAGGCGATGGCGCAGTGAGGCTGAAAGGTAAATCGGCGCTGATCACCGGATCGGCGCGCGGCATCGGCAGGGCGTTCGCCGAAGCCTATGTGCGCGAGGGTGCCACGGTTGCGATCGGCGACATCAATCTCGAAGCCGCGGAAAAGACGGCTTCGGAGATCGGTGGCAACGCTTACGCCGTGAAACTGGACGTCACCGATCTCGCTTCGATCGAGGCGGCGGTCAAGGCGGTCGAGACAAGGACCGGCGGACTGGACATTCTGATCAACAATGCCGCTCTGTTCGACCTGGCGCCGATCGTCGAGATATCGAAGGCAAGCTACGACAGATTGTTTTCCGTCAATGTCGCCGGCACGCTGTTCATGCTGCAGGCCGCCGCCCGTTCGATGATCGCGCGTGGCAAGGGCGGCAAGATCATCAACATGGCGAGCCAGGCTGGACGCCGCGGCGAGGCGTTGGTCGGCGTCTATTGCGCCACCAAGGCCGCCGTCATCTCGCTCACCCAGTCGGCGGGGCTCGACCTGATCAAGCACCGCATCAACGTCAATGCCATCGCGCCGGGTGTCGTCGACGGCGAGCACTGGGATCATGTCGATTCCCTGTTCGCCAAGTACGAGAACCGGCCGAAGGGCGAGAAGAAGAGACTGGTCGGCGAAGCCGTGCCTTACGGCCGCATGGGCACGGCGCAAGACCTCACCGGCATGGCCGTGTTCCTGGCCAGCGAGGACGCCGAATACATCGTCGCCCAGACCTACAATGTCGATGGCGGCCAGTGGATGAGTTGAGGGGGCGAAGGCGCTCTTCCCCCCATCCCCTCCATGGGGGGAAGAGCCGTCCCGCCAAAGGATAAAAGCAGATGACCGTGAAACTCTCGTCTTCAATCCTCGCCAACCTGCCCCCCAAGGTCGCCGGCCCCAAATACGATCGCGCCGCGCTCAAGGCCGGCATCGTCCATTTCGGCGTCGGCAATTTCCATCGCTCGCACCAGGCCGTCTATCTCGACGATCTGTTCAATGCGGGCGTCGGCCACGACTGGGCACTTGTCGGCGCCGGCGTCTTTGAGGGAGAGAAGGTCGGCCGCGGCAAGTTGCAGGAACAGGACTGGCTGACCACCGTGGTCGAGCAGGACACCGGTCATATGAGCGCCCGCGTCACCGGCGTCATGATCGACTTCCTGATGCCGGGCGACGCGGCCGCGATCATCGAACGGCTTGCCGATCCGGCGATAAGGATCGTTTCGCTGACCATCACCGAGGGGGGCTACTTCATCGATCCCGCGTCGGGGCGGTTCAATCCGACCCATCCCGATATCGTCGCGGATGCTGAGCCGGGAGCAACGCCGAAGACCGTCTTCGGCATCATCCTCGCCGGGCTGATGCGCCGCCGCGACGACGGCATCGTGCCCTTCACCATCATGTCCTGCGATAACATCCCCCATAATGGCCATGTCACCTCGGACGGCGTCATCGGTCTCGCCCGGCTGATCGATGAGGATCTGGCGACCTGGGTGAGCGAGAACGTCGCCTTTCCGAACGGCATGGTCGACCGCATCACGCCCGCCACCACCGACCGGGAGCGCGGCATTCTGTCGAGCGAATTCGGTCTCGACGACAATTGGCCGGTGTTCTGCGAGCCGTTCAGGCAATGGGTGCTGGAGGATCATTTCACCGACGGCCGCCCGCCGCTGGAAAAGGTGGGCGTGCAATTCGTCAGGGATGTCGCGCCCTACGAAGTCATGAAGATCCGCATCCTCAATGGCGGCCATGCGACCATCGCCTATCCCGCGGGATTGATGGACATCCATTTCGTCCACGAGGCGATGCAGGAACCGCTGGTGCGCGGCTTTCTCGCCAAGCTGGAGCATGACGAGATCATTCCGACCGTGCCGCCGGTGCCGGACACCGTGCTGGAGGACTATTATCAGCTCATCGAGCACCGCTTCTCCAATCCGAAGATCGGCGACACGATCCGCAGGCTTTGCCTCGACGGCTCAAACCGGCAGCCGAAATTCATCATCCCGACCATCGCCGACCGGCTGAAGGCCGGCAAGGGCTTCGCCGGCCTGGCGCTGGAATCGGCACTTTGGTGCCGCTACTGCTTCGGCACGACGGACAGCGGCGCCGTCATCGAACCCAACGATCCGAGCTGGGACCGGCTGCAGACGACCGCCAGGGCAGCGAAGGATGCGCCTGCCGTCTGGCTTGCGATGGAGGACATCTATGGCGATGTCGGCCGTTCGGCGCCGTTTGTCGAAGCCTTCGCCCATGCGCTCAAGGCGCTCTGGGCGGACGGTGCGCGCGCGACGCTGGCGCGCTATCTCGCCGGCGGCGATCTCTGAAATCGGCTCGATGCCCATGAAGCCCCGCCCATGAAGGCTTGCAATGACGCCTGACCTGGTCATTTTCGACTGCGACGGCGTGCTAGTCGATAGCGAGGCGCTGTCGGTCGCGGCGCTGCTTGGCATGATCGCCCTCGCCGGCGGCACGATCAGCGAGGAGACCGCCTATGAGCATTTCCTCGGCAAGAGCATGAAGAGCGTCCGCGAAATCCTCGGCCGCGAGTTCGGGCTTGATATCACCGACGAGCATCTGAGCGAGATGCGCGCCGAACTCATGCGCAAATTTCGCGAGGAGCTGAAACCGATCCCCGGCATCGGGCAGGTTCTGCCGAGGCTTGTCATGCCATGCTGCGTCGCCTCTTCCGGCACGCTGGACCGTATCCGCTATGCGCTCGACATCACCGGTCTGCTCGGACTCTTGGAGCCGCATCTGTTCAGCGCTGCAATGGTCGAACGGGGCAAGCCGGCGCCCGATCTCTTTCTCCACGCAGCCGCCAAAATGGGAGCTGTCCCGCAAAATTGTCTGGTCGTCGAGGACAGCCCGGCTGGCGTCGCGGCGGCGCGGGCGGCGGGTATGCGGGTCCTTGCCTTCACCGGCGGCTCGCATGCCGGCAACCCGGCATTGAAAGCGCGGCTTGCGTCGAGTGAGCCGGACTTTATATTCGCTGACATGCTGCAATTGCCCGATTTGATTGCAGGCCTGGGAGCGAGAGCAGGAACACCTTGACGAAAAGTTTCGTTTGCGCGGTCGATGTCGGCACCGGGAGCGCCCGTGCGGGCATTCTCGACACCAGAGGCACCTTGCTCGGCCGCGCCGAGCACCCCATCGTCATGAACCGGCCGAAGGCCGATCACGCCGAGCACGATTCGCGGGATATCTGGTCGGCGGTGTGCGTTGCCGTGCGCACCGCCCGCGAAAAGGCCGGCGTGGCGGCGGACGACATTGTTGGCATCTCCTTCGATGCCACCTGCTCGCTGGTGGTGCGGGGCAGGGATGGTGACCAGCTCAGCGTGTCGGTGTCGGGCGAAAGGCGCTGGGACACCATCGTCTGGCTCGATCACCGCGCCATTGCCGAGGCCGATGAATGCACCGAAAGCGGCCATGCCGTGCTCGACTATATCGGCGGCGTCATGTCGCCGGAAATGGCGACGCCGAAGCTGATGTGGCTGAGGCGCAACCTGCCGCAGACATGGAATGAAGCCGGCTATCTATTCGATCTCACCGACTTCCTGACCTGGAAGGCGACCGGCTCGCTCGCCCGTTCGCAATGCACGCTGACCGCCAAATGGACCTATCTGGCGCATGAGGAAACCGGCTGGCGGCGCGATTTCTTCGAAACCGTCGGCCTTGGCGACCTTTTCGAGCATGGCAATCTGCCGGAGAAGGCCAGCCCGGTCGGCACCGATATCGGCCGGTTGAGCGCGCAAGCCGCGGTTGAGCTTGGCCTCACGGAAAAATGCCGGGTCGGCGCCGGTGTCATCGATGCCTATGCCGGCGCGCTTGGTGTGCTCGGCGGTTTCGCCGGCGACGAGAAGAACATCGGCCGCCATCTGGCGCTGATCGCCGGCACGTCGAGTTGCGTCATGGCGATGTCGCCCGATCCGCAACCTTTTGCCGGCGTCTGGGGTCCGTATTATGGTGCCGCCCTTCCCAGGCTTTGGCTGTCGGAGGGCGGCCAGTCGGCCACCGGCGCGCTGCTCGATCATATCATCCGCTGGCACGGCGCCGGCGGCGAGCCGGACGCCGCCATGCACGCCAGGATCGCCCGGCGTGTCGCCGAACTGCGCGCAGTCGAAGGTGAAAATCTTGCCGGAAGGCTGCATGTACTGCCGGATTTCCATGGTAACCGTTCGCCGCTCGCCGATCCGCATGCCCTCGGCGTCATCAGCGGACTGACGCTGGATTCCTCTTTCGACAGCCTGTGCAAGCTTTACTGGCGGACCGCCGTCAGCATCGCGCTTGGCGTGCGCCATGTGCTGGAAGCCCTGAACGAGAACGGCTATCTGATCGACACGCTGCATGTCACCGGCGGCCACACCAAGAACCCGCTGCTGATGGAGCTCTATGCCGACGCCACCGGCTGCACGGTGGTCGAGCCGCTGGCCGACGAGGCAGTGCTGCTCGGCACCGGCATGGTCGCCGCGACCGCCGCCGGGCTTTTCCCCGACTTGAACGCCGCTTGCGTCGCCATGCAGCAAGGTGGCAGGCAGAGAACGTCGAATCCGGCTGCTGGCGGCCGGTTCGATCGCGACTACCGGGTGTTCCTCGAGATGCACCGGCAAAGGCAGGTCCTGGACGGGATCACATAGATCATGCCCCGCCGGTCGGCTTTCGGACCGGCCTAAGCTTTCACGACGCGGTCGCAGACGATGCCATGGCGTTGCATCGCATTGCGCGTGTCGATGATCAGCCGCGAATGGTTTGCGATAAGCCCGTAGTCGATGCCGTCATGGTCGGTAACGATCACAACGGCATCATAGGCGCCGATGGAATCGCGACTGAGCCGGATGCAGTCTTTTCCAGCCAGCCGCGGGTGCTTGCGCGTCTTCGGGATGCGGGCGACATACGGGTCGTGATAGGCGATGTCGGCCGTGCGCGATTCCAGCAGTTCGATCAGCTTCAATGCCGGGCTTTCACGAACATCGGAGACATTTTTCTTGTAGGCGACACCGACGATCAGGATAGCCGCCTGGCTCAGAGGCAGGCCCAGCTTCGTATCCAGCGCCTCAGTCAGCTTTGACATGACATAATGCGGCATCGACACGTTGATCTCGCCGGCGAGCTCGATGAATTTTGTCGAGACTTCGAACTCGCGCGATTTCCAGGTCAGGTAAAATGGATCGATCGGTATGCAGTGGCCACCGAGCCCAGGCCCGGGGTAGAAGGGCATGTAACCGAACGGCTTGGTCTTCGCGGCCTCGATCACCTCCCAGATGTCGATCCCCATGGCGCCGTAAATGACCTTCAATTCGTTGACCAGGGCGATATTGACCGCTCGGAAAATGTTTTCCGTCAGCTTCACCACCTCTGCGACCTTGATGCTTGAAACCGGCACAACCTTGTCGACGATCGTGCCGTAGAATTGCGTCACCAGCCTGGCCGCGGCCGGGCCGTCTCCTGCCACAACCTTCGGAATGGTGGCGGTCTCGAAACCAGTGCTGCCCGGATCTTCCCGCTCAGGCGAGTATCCGAGGAAAAAGTCGCGACCGGATTTGTATCCGCTCGCCTCAAGGATCGGCTTCATCACCTCGTCGGTCGTGCCCGGATAAGTCGTGGATTCGAGCACGATCAGTTGATCTTTGCGCAAATGTCCGGCGATGGCGCGCGTCGTGGTTTCGACAAAGGAAAGGTCGGGCTCACGCTGCTTGGTGAGCGGCGTCGGAACACAGATCGACAGGACGTCGCATTGCGCGAAGTCCGCGAAATCAAATGTCGGCCTGAACGCTCCGTCTGCCATCATGGCCTGAAGCGCTTCGTCGGTCACCGCACCGATGTGGGACCGGCCGGTTTTCAGCTTTTCAACCTTGGCATGATCCGCGTCGAAACCGATGACCTTGAAACCAGCGCGGGCAGTCGCGGCCGCCAGCGGCAGGCCGACATAGCCAAGTCCGACGATGCCGATCGTGGCCGTACGGGCCTCCAATTTTGAAAGAAGGGTCGCGCCCCGACTGTGATCGACCAGAATGGTCATTTTGCCTCTCCCACCCTAATACAGTCGAAGGTCTTTCGATGCTGTATTCTGACTTTTTACGAGTCGCGACAGACGATCAGCCAACTTCGCAAGCTGTTCGGCGTCACGCTTCGTGCCTGCAAGGGAGATCGCAACCTTTGTGCCAATTCAATTCTTGAACGCAGTTTCCTCGGCGCAAAGGCTCAGGAGGTAGGAAAGGACGATTTCGGCTGCGATGGCGACGCTGCTTTGTCAAGCTCTCAACATGTGCCATTTTCGAACACGTTTGTTGCAAGATGGCTCATATAAACGTCAAGTGTCCAAAAAATACAATAATTACAATGCGATAATTAACCACGGTCGTTGACTATATCGTTAACGATTAGTTGCGTTGCCTGTGGAAATGTTCTTCCCATTTGAAAAGCACGCAACGATTGAGCGCGGTCTCCTTAGTGCTCGGGGCAGGGGTCGATGACTCGCATGAATACATACGAAGCCAAAGAGATCAGGTGTCTGGTCGCCGGCGGGGCAGGGTTTTTGGGAACTAATCTTGCGCGTCGCCTTCTTGAACAGGGCGTATCTGTGGATTGCGTCGACAATTTCTCGACCGGTCGAAAAGCCAATGTCGCGGACCTTGCCCGATACCCGAATTTTCGGTTCACGAAGCTCGACATCGCCGATTCCGGTTCCTGCAACCAGCTGCTGCGTCGCCGCTACAGCCACATCTACAATCTGGCCTGCCCGACGGGCGTTCCCAACATCGCGCTGCTCGGCGAGGAAATGTTGATGACCTCGTCCCTTGGATCGCTGAACCTTCTGAAGGTGGCGCGTCGATCGAACGCCCGGTATCTTTTCGCCAGTACGGCGGAAGCGTATGGCGACCCGGAGATATTTCCTCAACCGGAGAGCTATGTCGGAAAGGTTGATCCGGTCGGCCCGCGCAGCCCCTATGAGGAGGGCAAGCGCTTCGGCGAGGCGCTTACCCGCTTCTGGGGCCGTAAGTACGATGTCGACGTTCGCATCGTGCGCATTTTCAACACCTACGGTCCTGGAATGTCGCCGGAAGACCAGCGCGTCATTCCGCAGATGTTTTCGCACCTCATCGCCCAGCAGCCGGTGCCGATTTACGGCGACGGCGCGCAAACCCGCACTTTCCTGCATGTCGACGATCTTGTCGACGGCCTGTTGACGGTGATGGAAAGAGGCGTCAGCGCCGAGGTCTACAACATCGGCGGCGCTGACCAGATCACAATTTGCGAACTGTTCGAACTGGTGAGAGCGGTAACAGGACTGAGGGGCAGCGCCGTTTTCGAGGAGCATTTCACAGCAGACCATCACGGCCGCTGGCCCGACACCGCCAAGATACAGGCGCTAGGCTGGCGCCAGCGGATTTCGCTCGCTGACGGCATCCGCCAGAGCTACCGGAATTTCCTGGCCGCGACTGAAACCTGTCATATCGGGATGAATGGCGCCTCCCTCGATCGCCTTCCCTTTGCTGGACATCGCCAGTCTCCCGCCGCCGATCGCCATCGCGCACGACGTGTCTCGCCATGACGGAGACCGTCGCCGTGAACCTCACGATGATGCTCCTCAGCGCTTCGCTTGGGGTCAACATCGCATTCTGGTGCATGGTCGGCATGATCAGGTTTATCAGCGAAATCGGCTCGCTCCCGAAAATCGGCGGCCGGTTGGCAATCGGCATCCCCGATGTCGCCGTGGTCATCCCGGCGCACAACGAAGAAATTGCCCTTCCCAAATGTATAAGGGCGCTGACGGCCGTCATTCCGGCAAGACAGATCTATCTCGCCAGCGATGGATCGCGCGACCGCACCGTCGCCATCGCACGCGCACATGGCTGCAGGGCGCTCGACATTCAGCCAAATGCAGGCAAGGCCAAAGCGATCGACAAGGCGATCCGCAACTATCGTCTCTGCGATCGCTACAAGGCGGTACTGATCCAGGACTCGGATTCAGAGATCGACCAGCACTATTTCGAGCACGCATTACCGCTGTTCAACGACCCGAAGGTGGCCGTCGTCGCAGGTCACGTCCTGTCGCGCTGGCGTGACCGGCGCGGGCTCGGCATGGACATGCTCTACGCGGCATACCGGACGCGTCTCTACCGGATCCTGCAGACGGCGTTCCAGTACGGGCAATCGTGGAAATGGGCAAATGTGAGCTATATCGCGCCCGGTTTCGCCAGCATCTATCGTACCAGCGCCTTGCGCCAAATCGACATCACGGCTCCTGGCCTGGTCATCGAAGATTTCAACATGACCTTCGAGGTTCAGCATAAGCAGCTGGGTCGCGTTGCCTATTCGCCCAAGGCGCGATGCTGGTCGGAGGATCCGTTCAGCCTGAGCGACTATCGCAAGCAGGTTCAACGCTGGTATCTCGGATTCTGGCAGACCGTATGGCGCCACGGATTTTGGCCCAGCCGCTTTTGGCTGTCCCTGGGTGGCCTGCTAGCGGAACTGCTTGTCATTTCCATATTGGCTCTGAGCCTGCCGTTTGCGGCGATCCTTTATCTGATGACCGGTCTCGAGATGCCGGCAATCTCGCTCAGTGAACTCGCGATGCGTCCCGTGTCGCCGCTCGATCTGCTGGTCCTGTTTCTCGCCGTCGACTACACGCTCACCATTGTTGTCGCGATCATCGAATGTCGGCCGAGTTTGCTGGTCTATGGCGTCGCGTTTCCAATGATTCGGCTTCTCGATGCGGCGCTTTTCCTGCGGGCGTTGTTCAAGTCGTTTTCCGCCAAGTCGGATGGCCGCTGGATCAGTCCGGAACGCCACGCGGCAATCGTTTCCATCGGGAGGTAAAAATGAACATGACGCGCCGCGCCGCTCTTCTTGGTGCACTGAGCATGCCGTTGCTGGCGGTCGCAAACAAAGGCCTTTCAAAGGCTGCGGCCAGCGAGCCCTTGCCCAACCCGATCATCGTCACGATCAGCGGTGTAGGCGCCAGCGCACAGCCGGGCAGGCTCGCAGCGCTTGTCGCCCCGTTCCTGACCCGCAAGGTGCCGGTCACGCTGACGGTCGCGCCGGTCGATGCAGCAGGGCAGGCACTGGACTACCATTCGGAACTGTCCCGCTGGCTTCGCCAGGCAATCGCGCTCAATCCGGACGGCATCGAACTTGGCATCCACGCCGACACACTCGTGTCCGGAGACCCCTATTTCCAGCTTCGTCAGGGCAGCAACATCCAGGCCGCGTTTTCCCATCTGATCAACGAGTATCAGAGGTATCAGTCTCAAGCCGTGATAACGGCTTTGACCCTGACCACCAACTCGCCGCTGCGTTCCCACCAGGACGGTGCCTCCTTGCGTGCCGCCGGCATCCGTTCGGTCATTCGACTTGCGGGCGGCATCGAGGATACAATCAGGCTACAGTCGGCCGACGGTGGCTACTGGACGACCGAAACCGGCCTGGTCAACACATTTGCGTCTCCATTGAGCTCGACGAGGCCAGTCGCGGCCGGCGGCGGATTGATGGCGCCGGCGACGCTTGCCTCGAACATCGCCACATTGAGCGCAACCGACAATCCGATCATTGTCGACATTCCGTTCGGGGCGCTCACCGGCCTCGGCGAGGGCGATCTTGCCGACTATGGAGCGCAAGTCGCGCAGAACGTGCTTGCTGCTGTCGCGTCCGGCAGCGTCCGTGCAATTCTCCCGCAAAAGCTCTATGTCCAGAGCAAGGATATGGGCAATCGGCTGATCGTTGTTCGCGTCGACGATTTCAGGGTTGATCCGGATTGGGACCCGAGCCACATCGCATTCGTTTACGAGCTGATCGAAGCCGGCTATCCCGTCACCGATGGGATTATTCCCGCCCCGCAGGCAGGCCTGCTGTCCAGGGACGAGGTGAGCAAGGTATATCTGCGCGCCATGTCGGCGGACCGTCGCCACGATATCGCAGCCCATGGCTGGAACCATACGCCGTCGGAGCTTTTGGGAAATTCGTTCCGAAAGGATTTCGATCTGATCAGAGGCGGCATCAGCGAGGTTTATCGGTCAACCGGCAGGTTCCCCGTCTCCTACATCCCACCCAATGATGCCTTCGATAAAAACACGCTGGATGCGCTGACCGCCACCGGAACGCCTTTGTTCAGCGCCGACAAAGGTGACCTGCGCCGGTTCGCTGGTATGGACGAGCGAGGCATTCTTCACGTCTCGAACACCGTCAAGTTCGAAAAATCGTGGAGCGGCGACATTCCCTACCGCACGAAGGACCAGGTCCTCGACCTTATTGGGTCGGACAACGACGCGGTCTTCTGTATCCATCCCCGAACGGCCAATTCGCCCGAAAAGAAAGCATTGATACTCGACACGCTCGCAGAGCTATCCGCTCAGCGAGGAACCAGACTGGTAAATTTTGCCGAATATTATGCGGCGGTCAGTCCAGCCATGCTAAACGTCGAGCGGATCAGAAGCGCGCGGGCGGACGTATCGGTTCGCGATTGGAAAAAGCCGGATCAATATCCATTGGATGACGGTACCCTGAAGGCGGATGCCGAACTGGCCTGGCGCTATTTCGACTGGGGCTCGAAGAATTTCAACGGCATGGTGCCGGCGACGTCCTGGATCGAATCCGGCAAGCAGGCGGGCTACCCCTTCGCGACGATGTGGGATGTCGGCACGCAGATCCTCGCTACGCTGTCCGCTCAGCGTCTGGGAATCATCGATCAGCCCAGGTTCGAGACGATCATTATGCGGATCGTTGCGTTCCTCAAGGAATCGAATTTCCGCTACGCCGGTGGAAAGCTGCCACACACCGAGCGGCCTCTGGGATCGCAAGGTGGGCAGCGTGAAGGGTTCGATAGCGCCGATACCGGACGATTGCTGGTTGCGCTCAAAATTCTTGACCAGCATACGGCCGGCGCCTTCCCGATTTTCGACCTCGTTTCGGGCTGGTCCTTCAAGCCTGTTCTCAAGGGCGGCGAAATGCATATAGTCAGCAAGAATGGCAGGGTCTCGTCTGCGCATTCAAACAGCTATGCAGGCTACGCAGGACGCGGTTACAGTCTTTGGGGAGAATCGATCAAGCCGGTCTTTGATGGTGAGGATCCAAGTCGCAGCATGGACGCTGCGATTGCTGCTCTCGCAGAGATTCAGCGGCGGGGGCGGATTGCAACCGAACCTCATGTTACCGAGGAAATCGAACTGGGCGGCTCGCAGCATGGCCGCCTCATGGCCGACATTCTTTACGCTGCACAGATCAAACGCTACCGCGAGACGGGCACTCTGACATGCGCCTCGGAATGTGCCATGGCGGGGCCGCCATTCTTCACCTACCAAGGCTATCAGTTGACGGACCATGGCGGTCAGTTCGTGGTCGACACGCTGAAAACCTCGTCGAAAGCCCGAGCCGACAAGAAGGCGGATAAGCTGCGTCTGGTCAGCACCAAGGGCGCGTATCTCTGGTACGCCGCCCGCCCCGGCGATTATTCGGAGAAGCTCATCGCCCTGGTTCGAGAGCAAGCCAAAATGCCCGGCTTGGGCTTTTCGGCCGGCGTTTCTGAGCGGACCGGCAAATTGATCGAGGTCACCGACGTAAATACCAACGGCATAGTCCTTGAATCCATCGCCTACATTCTCGGCGGTCGGAAACCGTTTCTTCTGTCGGAAGGAGCGTGACGCACCCGGCAAAGGCAGGGTGCTGCACGAGATCAGATGGCCAATGATTGTGGCGGCCGCTATCTCTGATTCCAGTGCCGGACAATTGGTTCGCCAAGATCGTGCTCGTAGCCGAGCACGCTTATGCTGGCGGTATCCAGGGCGAACAGGGCGCCGTCATGCGGCGGCAGGCCGAGCCAGCGCGCGGCCAGCACCCGCAGGAAATGAGCGCTTGAAAACACCAGGACATTGGCATTGACGGCACGCAACTGGCTGACGATCCGGTCCGCCCTCGCGCCGACATCCTGCGCCATCTCGCCACCCGGACATCCGTCGCGAAAGAGACGCCAGCCATGACGCTTGGCGAGGATCTGCTTCGTGGTCAGTCCCTCGTAAGCGCCGTAGTCCCACTCCGCCAGGTCAGATGTCTTCAGGGCGGCCGTACCGAAGCCGGCCAGCACACAGGTCTTGAAGGCGCGCTGCGATGGGCTCGACCAGACAGCCTGGAACGAAAGGCCCTGCAACCGCTCAGTGATCCCCCGGGCGGCCTCCTCGCCGGCAGGCGTCAACGGTATGTCGGTCCGCCCGGTATGCTTTCCGGATGCGCTCCATTCCGTCTCTCCGTGCCGAACCAGGTAGATTTCGGGAAACGCGCTCATCCGAATGCCTTTTGACGCCTTGCCAGATCGTCCAACGGTGCAAATCATAGCGGCTTCTACAGACTCTCCAAATAACCGGGCCAAATAACCGGGCCAATTAGCCGGGTTTGGGCCGCTCCGCCGTGCTGGCTTAACCCTTCCCTGAGTCAGCCTCTTGCCATAGCTGCCCATTTCGTAGACAAGCCGTTGTTGCGGAATCCGGGCCGATCACGGCCATTTTCCGCGCTGAGACGCGGCTTCCGGCGTTTTTGCCGACGCGCCGCAATCGGATAGGCGAAAAAATGTCTGCGATCGAAGCCGGCGCTCGTGCGCCGGAAAATCTTTGGCGTCAGGAAATCAAGGCGACGCTGGCGCTCGCCTGGCCGATGGTGCTGACCAATCTCGGCCAGACGGCGATGACCGCCACCGATGTCATGATGATGGGGCGGCTGGGGCCGGACACGCTGGCCAGTGGCGCCCTTGGCGCCAACCTCTATTTCATGCCGCTGATCTTCGGGCTTGGCCTGATGCTGGCGACCTCGCCGATGATGGCCACGGAACTCGGCCGCCGTCGCCACTCCGTACGCGATCTGCGCCGCACCGTACGGCAGGGCCTGTGGCTGGCGATCCTCATCTCAATCCCGATCTGGATTTTTCTCTGGCACGGCGAAGCCGTGTTGCTGGCTATGGGCCAGGAACCGGCGCTGGCGCATCAGGCCGGCATCTACCTGCGCTGGCTCGAGTGGGCGGTGCTGCCCTTCTACGGTTATATCGTTCTGCGCTCGTTCATTTCGGCGCTGGAACGGCCGGGCTGGGCGCTGGTCATCGTCTTCGTCGCCGTCGGCTGCAATGTCTTCTTCAACTGGGTGTTCATGTTCGGCAATCTCGGCGCACCTTCGATGGGCATCGCCGGGTCGGGCCTCGCCACGACGCTGTCCAGCACGCTGATGTTCGCCGGCATGGCAGCTGTGGTGATGCTTGAGCCGAAGTTTCGCCGCTATCGCCTGTTCGGGCGCTTCTGGCGTGCCGACTGGCCGCGCTTCAAGGGATTGCTGCGCCTCGGCCTGCCGATTGCCGGTCTTCTCGCCTTCGAGGTGACGATCTTCAACGCTGCAGCCCTTCTCATGGGCCTGATCGACGCGGCCTCGCTCGCGGCGCATGCCATCGCCATCCAGATCGCCTCGGTCAGCTTCATGGTGCCGCTCGGCCTCAACCAGGCGGCGACGGTGCGTGTCGGGCTCTCCCATGGCGCCGGCAATCCGGAAGGTGTTTCCCGCGCCGGCTGGACCGCCTTTGTCATCGGCGTGTCCTTCATGGCGCTGATGGGGCTGGTGATGATCCTGTGGCCGCATCTGCTGATCAGCGCCTTCATCGATCTCGGCGACCCGGCCAATGCCAGGGTGATCGGGCTTGCCGTGTCGTTCCTGGCCTTTGCCGCGCTGTTCCAGATTTTCGACGGCGCGCAGGCGGTTGCCGCCGGCATGCTGCGTGGCCTGCATGACACCAAGGTGCCGATGATCTATGCCGCGATCGGCTATTGGGGCATCGGCCTGCCGCTCGGCGTGCTGCTCGCCTTCTATTCCGGCCTCAACGGCGTCGGCATCTGGATCGGCCTGTCGTTGGGGTTGGCGGTGGTGGCGGCCCTGCTTCTGGCGCGCTGGCTGCGGCGGGATCGTATTGTGCCGCCGCTTTCTTTTGCGCATTGAAGCAAACGGCCGCCGGCGACCGGCGGCTGTCCTTGTCAATGCGGTTCAGCGGGCCGTCGCGCGATGCTCGAGCCTGCGCGCATATTGCGTCAGCGGAAAGCACATGACGAAGAAGATCAGCGCCACCAGCCCATAGACGGTGAAGGGTTCGAAGGTCGCATTGTTGATCGCGTTGGATGTCCTGACCAGTTCCTCGAAACCGATGATCGAAGTCAGGGCAGTCGACTTGATCAGCTGCACCAGGAAACCCACGGTCGGGGCGCGGGTGATGGAAAACGCCTGCGGCAGGACGATCAGCCGGAGTTCCTGCAGATAGTGGAGACCGAGACTGGCGCCGGCATCCCATTGGCCGCGCGGCAGCGCGTCGACACCGCTGCGCCAGATCTCGGCCAGATAGGCGCTGGCGAAGAAGGTGAGGCCAAGCGCTGCGGCGGTCCACGGTTCGATGCGCAAGCCCAGCATCGGCAGGCCGAAGAACATCAGGAAGAGCTGCATGAGAAGCGGCGTTCCCTGGAAAAGCGCGATGTAGCCGGAGGCAAGCCGCCGCGCCCATTTATTCTTCGCGATCCTGAGGAACAACACAACCATGCCGACCACGCTGCCGCCGACGAAGGCCGCCAGTGACAGAAGCACCGTCCAGCGCGCGGCAAGCAGAAGGTTGCGGACGATATCCCAGAAGGTGAATTCGATCATGACACCCCGGCTCCCAGAGCGCGGCGTCCGCCGCTGACCAGCAATCGGCGCAACCCCATCGACAGGACGAGATAGACCATCGTCACCACGAAATAGGTCTCGAAAGCACGGAAGGTCCGCGCCTGCAGCATGTCGGCCTCGTAGGTCAGCTCGCGCACCGCGATCTGCGACACGACGGCGGACTCCAGCATCATGATGACGATCTGGCTGGTCAGCGCCGGAAAGATCACCTTGAGCGCCTGCGGCAGCACGATCTTGACGAACACTTGGCGCGGCCTGAAACCAAGCGCCAGTGCAGCTTCCGTCTGCCCGCGCGGCACCGCGTCGAGCCCGGCGCCGACGATCTCGATCGTGTAGGCCGCCATGTTGAGCGTCATCGCCAGCATGGCGGCCAGGATCGGATCGAGCCTTATGCCGATGCTGGGCAGCCCGAAGAAGATGAAGAACAGCTGCACCAGGAACGGCGTGTTGCGCATCACCTCGACATAGACGCCGATCGCCCGCTTGAGCAGCAGGGGGCCGTTTCGCCGCCCCGCCGCGCCGAGGATGCTGAGGAACGTTCCCGCCAGCGTGGTCACGGCGATCAAAAGGATCGTCGTGGCCGCCCCGCGCGCGATCGCGCCTGTCGCCCCGGCCAGCCAGCCGAAGTCGAGGCTGTAGCCCATGATAGGTCCTTACCCCTGGGGTCAATCCTTGAGGTTGTCGGGATTGAGCGGCGTCTTCAGCCAGGCCTTCGAGCTTTCGTCCAGCTTGCCGTCGGCCAGCATCTTGGCGACTGCGTCGTTGACCGCCTGCTTCAGCCGGTCCTCGTTCTTGTTGAGGCCGATATGCGACGGTGAGGTGAGAAGCTGGAACTTCTGCTCCGGCTTCAGGGCCTCCTGGCGGGCGAGCACCTGGGCGCCGACATCGTTGCCGACGACCATCAGCTGAGTCTGACCCGAGATGAAGGCCTGGATGACGGAATTATAGTTGTCGAAACGGCGGATGTCGGCCGAGGCGGGTGCTGCCTCGGTGAGCGACGTATCTTCCAGCGTGCCGCGGTTGACGGCGATCGACTTGTCAACGAGGTCGTCCTTGCCTTCGACCTTGAGCGCGGCCGGGCCGATCACGGCGATATAATAGGGTGCGTAGGCGGCGGCGAAATCGATCACCTCCTCACGCTCCTTGGAGTAGCCGACGCTCATCAGGATATCGACGCGCTTGTCGGTAAGATACGGGATGCGGTTCTGGCCGGTCACGCTGACTAGGTTGAGCTTGACCTTGAGCTGGTCGGCGACGAACTGCGCCACGTCGATGTCATAGCCCTTGATGTTCATATCGGCGCTGGCCGAGGAGAAGGGCGGGAAGTCGGAGAAAATGCCGACGTTGATCGCGCCAGCCTTGGTGATGTCGTCGACCGCGTCGGCATTGGCGCCCTGGGTGGCAACACCGAGGCCGGCGAGCAGCAGTACGGCGGCCATGGATGATTTGAGCTTCATGTGAAGTGTCATTGTCGTTCCCCTGCTGGAAGCTTGTTTGTTTGAATGCGGCCGCCGGCTCCAGCGCGGCGGTCGCCTTGGAACTTCTTGTTGGACCATGATCTCCTCCGAACCTGCGGTTCGGGAGCATGGCCTGGCGCGTCAGGCTCGCTTGCCTGATATCGCCGGGCTGAAGACCATCAGGCTGAGGATCTCGAACAGCACCTGAGCGCCGGCATGGGCGGTGTTGGTGGTCGAATCATATTGCGGCGCCACTTCGACGACGTCGCCGCCGACGATGTTGAGCCCCTTGAGGCCGCGCAGGAGTTCAAGCACCTCCCGCGTCGTCAGCCCGCCGACTTCCGGCGTGCCGGTGCCTGGCGCGAAGGCCGGATCGATGCTGTCGATATCGAAAGAGACATAGGTCGGGCCGTCGCCGACGATCTGGCGCGCCTTCTCGATGATGGCGGGCATGCCGAGGCCGGTCACCTCTTCGGCATGCACGACGGTCATGCCGGATTCGTAGGTGAATTCCCAAAGATATTCAGCCGAGCCGCGAATGCCGATCTGAATGGTGCGAGACGGGTCGAGCACGCCGTCCAGCACAGCGTTGCGGAACGGCCCGCCATGGTGGAATTTGGTCATGTCGAACAGGCCGCCGGTGTCGCAGTGGGCGTCGATATGGATCATGCCGACCGGCGCCTTTTTACCGACAGCCTTCAGGATCGGGTGGCTGATCGAATGATCGCCGCCGACCGAAAGCGGAAGGACGCCGGCGTCGACGATCTGGTTGGTGCGGCGCTCGATGTCGCCATGGCTGATCTCCAGCCGGTAGCGGCTCTGGAACGGCACGTCGCCGATATCGGCCACCCTCAGCTCATGCGTCGGCGCGCATTCCAGCACATGGTTGTAGGGGCCGATGCGCTCGATGGCGCGCAGCGCCCTTGGCCCGAAGCGGGCACCGGGCCGGTTGGTGACGCCGAGGTCCATCGGCACGCCGATCATTGCCACCTGCAGATCGCCGAAATCCGGATTGTCGGCGGCAATTTGCCGGTAGGGCGCGGCGAGGAAGGTCGGGATGCCGGAATAAGGCGCCAGCCGCGTGCCGCTCTTGGAGAAGATCTTGTCGGCGACGCGCCGGAATTTCGGGTCGAACATTTCGCCGCCATGGCTTTCGCCATATTTGCGGCGCAACGCTTCGAGCTTGCCGCGATCATAACCCATGTCGGTCCTCCATGGCTGGTGCAGTGCGGCCATCAATGACGGTCGCCATCCCGCTGGCTGCCTGCGGATTTCATGTCTTTGATGCTGTTCATGCAAAGTGTCTTGCAGCTGCATTGAAAAATCAATTGATATTGTTAGGGTCTTTGCTGTGAGGAAATCTCACAGGTTTGAGGCTTCGATGGCCAAGCGTCTCCCTCCCCTGAATCCGTTGCGGGCCTTCGAGGCAACGGCGCGTCATGCCTCGCTGACCAAGGCGGCGGCTGAGCTCAACGTCACTCACGGCGCCATCAGCCATCAGATCAAGGCGCTCGAGCAGTCGCTTGGCGTCAAGCTGTTCGAGCGTGCCGGTCAGCGGGTGAAGCTTACGCCGCACGGCGCCGAATTGCTGCCGGCGGTGTCGACCGCCTTCGACGGCATCGCCGCCGCCACGCAGCGCATGACGAGGCCAGCGAGCACCGGCGCACTCTCAGTGTCCTGCGTGCCGGCGCTGCTGCTGCTGTGGATGATCCCGCGGCTCGGCAGTTTCACATCGCAATATCCCGATATCAGGCTGACACTGATCCCATCCAACGACGCCAAGGACATCCGCGCGCCGCATATCGATGTCTGCGTGCATTATGGCGACGGCAGCTGGACCGATTGCTGGATGCGCAAATGGTCGGGCCTCGAACTGTTTCCGGTGGTCAGTCCGACGCTGATCAACAACCGTCCGATCCGCACCGTGCGCGATCTCGCCGATCACGTCTTCCTGCATGGCGACGACGGCCGTGAATGGCACACCTGGCTGGCCGCCGCCGATGCGCTGGATCTGGAGCGCGGCCGCCGCCACCATCTCGGCGACGCACGCATGGCAACCGAGGCTGCGGTTCATGGCCACGGTGTGGCGCTTGGCGATACGGTGACCGCAAGCGGACTGCTCGCCAGGGGACTGCTTGTCGCGCCGTTCAGCCTGTCGGTGCCGGCGGTCGACGATTTCTACGTCGTCTGTCGCAACGAGATGAGGTCGGCGCCGATCGTGCAGCTGTTCATCGACTGGCTGTTTGCGGAGAAGGAGCAGGCCGACGGCCGCGCCGATGCGCCGGTGGCGGGTCGCATCGGCATCCGCAGGAAGCGCCCGGCGCTGAGAGTGGTCGGCACCAAGACCGCGTCCTGAGGCTGCAATTGTCGAAGCCGCGCTGGCCGCAGGGTTTTCTTTTTGTCGGGCCAGCCCCCAAGTTGGGGGGCGCTTTCAGGAATTCAATGCTAAGAGGCATTCCGCAGGGAGCGAGCAGTGAAGGCGGCATCGAGACATGACTAAGACCGATATAGCGCGGCGCGTCTACAACCACACCTGGAAGCTCGACCCGATCGTCCGCAGCTTGCTCGACACCGATTTCTACAAGCTGCTGATGCTGCAGATGATCTGGGGCATGTATCCCAAGGTCGATGCCACCTTCACGCTGATCAACCGCACCACCTCGGTTCGCCTTGCCGAGGAGATCGATGAAACCGAACTGCGTGATCAGCTCGACCATGCCCGCACCTTGCGCCTCTCCAAGAAGGAGATGATCTGGCTAGGCGGCAACACCTTCTATGGCCGCAAGCAGATCTTCGAACCGGAATTCCTCGCCTGGCTCGAAAATTTCCAGCTGCCGGAGTACGAGCTTTCCCGACGCGATGGCCAATACGAATTGAGCTTCAGCGGTCCGTGGATGTACACGACCTTGTGGGAGATCCCGGCGCTCGCCATCATCAACGAATTGCGCTCACGCGCCGCCATGCGGGCGTTCGGGCCTTTCGCGCTCGACGTGCTCTATGCCCGCGCCAAGGCCAAGATGTGGGCCAAGACCGAGCGGCTGAAAGCGCTGCCCGATATCCGCATTTCGGATTTCGGCACCCGCCGCCGCCATTCGTTCCTGTGGCAGCGCTGGTGCGTCGAGGCGCTGAAGGAAGGCATCGGCGAGGCCTTCACCGGTACCTCAAACGTGCTGCTTGCCATGGACAACGACCTCGAGGCGCTGGGCACCAACGCCCATGAACTGCCGATGGTGTTCGCCGCGCTCGCCAATTCGGAAAAGGAATTGAGACAGTCGCCCTACAAGGTGCTGCAGGATTGGCAGCGCTACTACGGCGGCAATTTGCTGATTGTGCTGCCGGATACTTTCGGCACCGCGGCGTTCCTGCGTGACGTGCCGGACTGGGTCGCCGACTGGACCGGTTTCCGCCCCGACAGCGCGCCGCCGATCGAGGGTGGCGAGAAGATACTTTCCTGGTGGCGTGAAAAGGGCAAGGACCCGAAGCAGAAGCTGCTCATCTTCTCCGACGGGCTCGAGGTCGAGACGATCGAGGAAACCTACCGCCACTTCCGCGGCAAGGTGCGCATGTCCTTCGGCTGGGGCACCAACCTGACCAATGATTTCGAAGGGTGTGCGCCGACCGACACCAACCGGCTCGACGCCATCTCGCTGGTCTGCAAGGTCACCGAAGCCAATGGTCGCCCAGCGGTCAAGCTTTCCGACAATCCGGCCAAGGCCACCGGCGACGAGAAAGAGATCGAGCGTTATTTGCGGATATTTGGCGAAAAGGATCGTGTGGAGCAACTGGTCAAGGTGTGAGGGACTGCGGATGGTCTCGCCTCGCCAAAAGGGAAATCTCGGATAGCGTGAGTTCCCGCCCACCCCCCTCTGTCCTGCCGGACATCTC
>NZ_SUHQ01000035.1 GCF_004962245.1 Mesorhizobium sp.
GGAATGCACCACGTCTAAGCTTCGGCGAATGCGCGCAGTTACACGCGGGCACCGAATTGTCGCGCCTCACGGCGAACGCACCAGAAGGGCGGGAATCTCGACGGTCATTTGGGTCCGGGAAGTGTGCGGCCCTCGCCGTTACCCACATTTCGCCAAAGGAAGCGAAGTCAACGCACATTGAAGAGGGCGGTGCTTCCCGGCCGGCTGGGAGCTCTGTCGCTGGCCCAACCTGCCGCACGCCGGCCACGTCAACGCATCAAACTCCCTTCGGTTCGCAAAGTCGTCCCCTCGGAGACCCGGAAGCGCAAGAGCTCCGCAGTCTTCGCTCAACTCTCGCCATCTGCTCCGGGGGATTGGATTCCGTTCCCTTGCTAGCACAGTGGCAGCTGAGCACGAACTCGCCGGCCTCGTGTCTTTCGATTACGGCCAACGGCATAGGAAGAGATTGGATTCGCCGGCCCTCTGCGGAGCGAATGAACAGTTCTACAGATCATCGACGTCCGCGAAATTGACCTCGGCCTTTCCGGCCCAGCGCTGAACAGTGCTATGCACGTCCGGTACGGCAGGACGGCGGAATCGTAGTCTGCCGAACGTCAGCCGTTGCGAAAGGTGTAGCCGTACCCGTTGATCGCCGGGGCGCCACCTAGATGTGCGTAGAGGACCCTCGATCCATCTGGAAAGAAGCCCCTCTGGACGAGATCGATCATCCCTTGCATCGATTTGCCCTCGTAAACGGGATCGGTAATCATGCCCTCGAGCCGCGCGCACAGACGGATTGCCTCTTTGGTTTCCTCCGATGGAACGCCATAACCCGGGTACGCGTAGTCCTCGAGCAATACCACGTCTTCCTCGACAATTTCCGCTCCGAGGTGGACGAGCTTCGCTGTATTTCGGGCGATGCCAAGCACCTGCGCCTTGGTCTTGGCGGGCATGGCGGAGGCATCGATACCGATCACGTTGCGCTGTCGACCGTCCTTGGCGAACCCGACGAGCATGCCGCCGTGGGTTGAACCAGTCACCGTACAGACGACGATATAGTCGAAGGCAAACCCAAGCTGCTTTTCCTGGGCGCGCACCTCCTCAGCGAACCCCACATAGCCCAGGCCGCCGTATTTGTGGACAGAGGCGCCGGCCGGTATCGCATAGGGCCTGCCGCCCCTTGCCTTGACCTCATAAAGTGCCTTTTCCCAGCTGCGGCGGATGCCGATGTCAAAGCCCTCGGCAACCAGGCGCACCTCTGCCCCCATGATGCGGCTCAAGAGGATATTGCCGACCCGGTCGTAGACAGCATCATCATGTGGGACCCAGCTCTCCTGGACCAGGAGGCATTTCATGCCGATCTTGGCGGCGACCGCAGCGACCATGCGCGTATGGTTGGACTGCACGCCACCGATTGTGACGAGCGTATCGGCATCTGACGCGATCGCGTCGGGCACAATGTATTCGAGCTTGCGCAGCTTGTTTCCGCCGAACGCGAGACCGGAGTTGCAATCCTCGCGTTTGGCGTAGATTTCCACCTTGTCGCCCAGATGCTTGCCGAGGCGGTCGAGCCTCTCGATCGGCGTGGGCCCAAAGGTGAGCGGATAACGTTCGAATTTTTCCAGCATGCTCTCTCCAGCAAAAAAGTACCTGAACCGGCTACGCACCGGTCAGCCCAAGGGTGTGTGTGATCAAAGCCACCCGTCTTTCGAAGCGGGTGCAGAAAACGTTCATCCTTATTGCAGCACCGAGTTTGTCGTTGCGACAAGCAGACCGCATCCGGCGTGCTGCGATGACTCTTATGTGCCTAATCGACCCAACACCCGCATCTCCCGGCCTAAGGACAAACCGAATGTGGTCGCGTCTTAGCCGAACACAGATTCCCTATACGATCAACTCAGTCATCAGAGGGTGACCAAAATTGGTGTGGGTCTGAGCACTGATCCTGTCATCCGCGCATCAAAGCAGCAGCACATGCTGGGCATTCGACCATAAGCCGGGACACAGCTGAAAATTTCATTCCGCAGCTGATCAGAGTCAGGCGACTGATACCGAGCTTCCCTGGAACCATTGACATGCTGGCCCATGTGGCGAGTTCCACGAGCGCGGCTAGACCGCCAGATCAGAAAGAGCACGGTGTCGAGATAGCCGGCCTGAAGCAGCAGCGAACAGGCCAGCGTCGTGACGACTGCCACATGGGTCCAATGCGAAGCGAAGTAAACCATCGACGCATTGCTGCACAGGACCAGCCCCACGAGCCGACAAAAGATATGAAGTGCAACGCCGTTCTCCTGGTTTTTCGCCAGATCATGTTGCGAGCTCGTCGGCCGCAACATGCGTCTGGCAGTTCTTGGGGCAGACGCGGGCGCAGGCTCCGCAGCCGATGCAGCGGCCGGCATTGTCAACAACCATGATCATGCGATTGAGCTCGCCGTCGAAATCGTCATCCTCGTCATTGCAGGGGCCGAGGATTTCACCCGCGTCATCGACGCCGTGAAGATGCATGACATCGCGCGAGCAGACCTTGAAACAACGGCCGCAGCCGATGCAGGTCTTGCTATCGATGAAGGTCAGGTACGACGGCATCCAAATGGAGCCGTCACGAGTGGTGAATGTGCGCATCATCCTAAATTCTTCATTGAAGCGAGTTCTCTCTTGGCAACATCCAACTCGGCATAAACGGCGTGGGTTTTCTCGGCGACTTCCTGTATGTCGGCCCACTTGCCCGGCAGACCCTCGACAAGGTCCTGCAATGCCATCTTGGCAATAGCTGCACGCAACTGGAGCTTTCGGACTTTCTTCCTCATCTTATCTAGGTCTGACATAGATCCTTCCTGGAACAATGGTTTTCTTGATGCGCGCCATCTCGGGCTAGGCTTCAATGACTGCAGTCGCATCGTCGACCAGTTTCGTACCGGCCTCAGCCAGTTTGCGGAGAGTCTCGAAGCCGAACCGGTGGACATCTCGATAGAACGACCAACCGCCGGAAGCCCCCAGGGGTTTCATTCCAATTATTGGCGACGTCGACACGCCGGAGCGCTCCTCAATCGCAAGCGCCACGGCGGTGTAAAACATGTCGAGCCTCCACAGCGCGTCCGAATCAGGATCGCCGATGAGAGGGGTCGCACATTGCTGTTCCTTGGTGATGATGAATTCGGCCAGCAGCTCGGCGTCCGAATTGCCTTCCCATAAGCCGAAGGAATCCTGAGTACGGATCAGCCGCAGAAGGCATTTGACGAACGGGCGAGCAAGGGCTTCTTCGTCCTTGTTGACAGCAGGGCCAACCGGTGCATGAGGCATTTCGTTGTTCCTCATTTCAGTCTTCGTCTTCGAGGGACGATTTCCTTTTCCTGCGATGCCCACTCCGGGCCCACTTGCGTGGCCGACGAATGGCTTGGGCGGCCCAACCCCACCCAAGAGTGCCCCGTGGCCGACCTCGACATGTCCACGAGTGCGAGACCTACGGCGCGAATTCGCGGCGCACATCGTCTGCGCCGCGATCCGACCGGTGGTCAACGCAATTGAAATCCACCCTGCCGCAAGCCGCCCGCCCTTGCTGCATCGACATACTTGCTGCGAAGCGAGCCTCGATGGGCGGATTGGCCAGTGTTCAATTCCAATTGTCAGTCCCTTCGCGATTCTTGCTCAGGAAGCGACTGCGTTTTGAGTTTCGGGTGCCTTGTTTTGCGGAGCCACACAAAGATCCGCGTGACAGGCAGGCTCACCCGTGTAGTTGGCCAGTGCTTGGAGCAATGGGGTAAGATAGTACTGTTTGGTGTGGTCCGGAATTGGCCCCAGACGGTCCACCGATTTCAGTGCCACCTCGATCAACTCGATTGCGCGATCTTTGTTGCCGCTCTCGTAATAATACTGAGCTACCGGGAGGTACCGGCGGTATTTAAACGGGCCATCGCCTTGTGGGGGATTTAAGGTCAGTATCTGTTCCGAGAGCTCGTTGCCCATCGCAAAGCGCTCGGCGCGCGGAAGATGGGAATTGTCCATCGTGGGATCGAAGAGTTGGTTGAGGGCCAAGGCCATCCACGACACCGCCTCGGACGTTTTGTCGATCGCGTCCTCGACCAATTCTCGCATGACCGGCATGCCGGTCTTGATGTCGCGCAGCTTGTGAAGCAGAAGATCCGCATGAATCTGCCGGAACTCATAAGAGTCTGGCATCAAGGCGAGGCCTTCTTCGATGGCCAAGAGCGCCGCCGTCCAATCCTCGGCCTGCATCGCCGGCGTAAGTTTGGCGTATATCGGCCGGGTAAGCGACATTTCGCGCGCTGCAAGTTGGTTATGCGCGATGCGCTTTGCATCGGCGGCTTTCGCTTCATAGCTGCTGCGCCAGCTGCCGTTAAGGACTTTCGGCAAAACGTCATCGAGTTCCGCCGGGTGGCCAATAAAAGCGATGTGGCCGTCGCGGTCGACCACGAACGAGGTGGGAATCCCAATCGAAGAGCTGGGATCCATCCAGAGCTTGTTCATTTCGCCAATGTAATCGAACCCGATACGATAATTCAGATTCGGGAACTTCTCGGTCAGCCAGGCATCCACGTTGGTCCGCGCCTCGTCCGCGGTTGCAGCCTGTTCGCAAGCTGCGACTCCGATAATCTCAAATCCGCTGTCTTTATATTTCTCCTGCAGTTCAATCAAATGGGGCATGGCGTCGACACATGGTCCGCACCAAGTCGCCCAAAATTCAACGAGGTAGACCTTGCCGGGCTTAAAGTTCGTGACGGGCTCGCCACGCAGCCAGTTCTCCACTTTGATCGGAGGAGCCGGGGACCCCATACGCAGTTCCATGATGTTCTTATCCAAAGCTACCCACACCTTTCGTGGCTTTTATGCGTAGTTGGTTTCTCTGTCAGAATCGCAACACACGGATCAGGAGGCCATCGCTCGTCTTGCGCGTTTGCATGCGATTCAGCCCTCTCACAGTGTTGCCGCCCATCAAGCAGCAATGGGCGTGCCAACCCCTCTCAGCTCCGGTAAGCGGCGGGGAATGCTTTGAAAATTCTCCACGAGCCCAAACACGGCCGATTGTCGTGGACCTGACATGTCTTCTGCCGCTGTCGGGTTTCGCCCTCTTGAGCCAGCCGCTTTAGGACAGGTGAGAGCTTGGATGGCTCGCCTGTCATTAGACTGGCCGGCGTCCTCGAGCAGTGGCACTTTGGCGCCGGGTCGAAAGTGCGGGGCGGCTTGGTCCTCGTGCCGCCACCGCCGCGTGTGGATCCTTGCCTCGTGGACATAAATCACCACGCGGCTGGCAAGTCGGCGGCATTGGGCTCAATCAGCGCGGCGTTGAGCCCCGACAGCACGTAATGCTGCACCAATGTATCGGATGCCCTTCGCTGCCTCCACTTCTGCAGCCAGGCGTCGAGCGACGCTACCTGCCCACGTTCGAGCGCGACTGCAGTAATCTGCGCCGCAGGATAGCCAGCCGCCATTAGAAGGTACTTGGGTCGGATAGGCGTTCTGCCAGCAAATGAGGTCCGCTGTATTTCCTCGCGATGGATCACAGGCGTTCTCGGGTGATCGGGCACTATGCAAGGCGCGTCACGCTGACTAGCGCCTCGAACCACACCGGTAAAGACGGCGAGGCTAACACGACGGATATCGCAAGATCCCTTGAAATGTCTCGTTCCCCCGGCGGAGCGCGTCCAGCTCACCTTGCGGGCGTACCAGCGCCGAATGGGTACGCACGACGTCAACCTGCCTTTGGGCCCAGAGCCTCCTTGCCCTAGCCGCATGGCCCCGGCTGGTCGAGAATTTCTGGTCGTCGAGCAGTAGAACTCTTTCACATGATGGCGAATGCGCGGCGTCCAGTGGGAGAACACCTCGGCATAAAGAGCGTTACTTCCCGGGCCGACGGTGGTGAAGCATAGCGCCCCGGTCGGAGCTATTTGCCTGAGGGGCGGAGGTCCTCTTGCGCAAAAGAACGAGACGTCCTCCCAATCCGCAAGCGGTCCCGTTCGGCGCTATCCGATGTCCGACAACGTCGGATACGTAACGTAGCTGAGCAAGATCTATCGCTTTGCCTCCACGATTTCTCATTTGGCATGGCGCGTGCGCGTTGATCCGCAAACCCCGCCATGAGGCGAAATCGGAGCTGGCCGCCACTCCACTTCCTCCTACCACGAGAGCAGACGGGAAGCAGCGCCTTCAAATGAGGAACAAAATCACTTTACCTCGAATCTTGATTCTCGACCACAACCGTACCCATGGAACCGCGTCCGCGACCATACAATGAGTGCGCCCCGAGGCAATTGCCCAGCGCAAAATGGCTACGCGCGATCACGCCATGCATCCAGGCTAACGAAGGCACCTCGGAGAGCCTCGCCGCCATCATCGAGACCTATCTAAGCCCACGTGAGCCAGCACAAAGGAATTTCAAACATGCACCAAGATACCGTCCGTGGGAGAGCTTTCGCCATGCCCCTGACCAGCCCGGCCTACCCACCCGGCCCATATCGCTTCAGCAACCGGGAGTATCTGATCATCACATATCGCACCGATCCGCAAAAACTGCGCGACCTTGTGCCGGAGCCGCTTCAGGTGTGCGAGCCTCTGGTCAAATTCGAGTTCGTTCGCATGCCGGACTCGACGGGCTTCGGCGACTACACGGAAAGCGGACAGGTCATCCCTGTCTCCTTCTGCGGCCGCATGGGGAGCTACACCCACTGCATGTTTCTCGACGACCATCCGCCGACAGCGGGCGGACGCGAGTTGTGGGGCTTTCCCAAGAAGCTCGCCAGCCCAACGCTCCGAACAGAGACGGACACGCTTGTTGGCACGCTGGACTACGGCCCGGTCCGCGTCGCGACGGGTACGATGGGCTACAAGCACCGGGCCGCGGACCTTGCGAGCGTTAAGGCCTCGCTCGCCGACCCGAACTTCCTCCTCAAAATCATCCCGCATGTCGACGGCACGCCGCGCATCTGCGAACTCGTGGAATACCACCTGGAGGACATCGATCTGAGAGGCGCCTGGACCGGCCCGGCAGCCCTGAACCTCTGGTCGCATGCGCTTGCCCCCGTCGCCGAACTGCCGGTGCTGGAAGTAGTCTCGGCCGTACACCTCGTCGCCGATCTCACGCTCGCGCTCGGGAAGGTCGTCCACGACTATCTCGCGGAAGCCGAGCCTCGCCATCGGAAAGGAAGAAACCATGAACTTTCACAATGATATTTTATTGAACCAGCGCGACGGGGAGCCGGTGGCCGGCTTATCGACAAGGTGGCGGTGATCGCCGAAGCCGCGAGCGGGGTCGGCAAGGAAAGCGCGGTTCGCCCGCGAGGGAGCAAGAGTGGTCCGCGGATCTTGATCACAGCGAAGTCCAACAACGGCGTCCGGGATCGATCGATTGACGAAAAATGGTTGCCAAGGTGAGAGGCAGGTGGAACGCGGCTGATGCAGGCAATCGAAACCTTCGGGCGCCTCGATGTCCTGTCAGCAACGCCGGCGTCCAGAACGTAGCGCCGCTTGTCGAGTTCTGCCACAAGGCGCTTCCCGCCCGTGATAGGCTCCATCTCACGGGTGTCGGCGAACTCAATGTCACCAAAATCAGTGTAAGGCTCGGCCTGCTGTTCGGCGTCTGCCTCAGAGGCAGACGCTCGCCCCTGTCGCCGATATCGCCGTAAAGACTCGGCCGGCAGGGGAGGTGGACTACGACCTACCTTGAACTTTGCTTTTTACCGTCGTCAGATGAAGCGAGCCGAAATGTTGCGCCGCGGTGCTGATGACAAAAATTCTCGGCGGCTCGAACTTTACCTCTCGCGCCTCTACGAGGAGGTTGCACGAAAAGCGCGGCCTTGCCCACTCGTCATCACAAGAGCGACACGGGCCGACATGGCGGCCGAAACGCTCACCTCATGCGCAACCTGGTTAAGAAGCTGGCGCAAACGGGGCCGAGCGAGGCGGAACTCGAGCGGACGAGGATGAAACGCCCAAATCCTCAAAGAGACGGCCCGCATCGAGAAAAGCCGTGCCTGCCGAGATCGGGCAAGGGCGGGTAGCCAACGCTACCCAGCCGTAGGGAAACCCGTGATCACGCTTTAGGCACCCAATAACGATAATGGAAAAATCTGCGCGAAACGGTCGCACCGGTATTGACATTAATTGACACACCCCGCGAACACTTGCATAAGCCACATAGCGGTAGTGACTAGGTGCATGCCGCACCCAATTTTTTCCCTAGGGCGAGGTCAGATCTATGGCGGCACTGGCAAAATTCAGACCAGTTGATTCCAGCCAACACGACAAGGACGAACTCCGCGAAATCGTCCGTGAGCGCTCTTTTCGATCCGGACGCTACACGCTCTCGTCGGGCATAGAGAGCGACATCTATTTCAATATGAAGCCTACCATGATGATGGCGCGAGGCGCGCAACTTGCCGCTCTTGAGTTCCTAAAAATCGCTGAGCAAGTGAAAGCAGAGTACGTCGGCGGCCTTGAAATGGGAGCGGTCCCCGTAATCGGATCGATGGCAGCTGTCAGCTCGGCGATGAACAAACCCATAAACACGATTTTCGTTCGCAAAACTCCGAAGTCTCATGGCACAAGGGACGTGATTGAAGGTCTTGGGCCCAAAGAAGATCTCGAGGGAAAAGTCGTCCTGATCGTTGACGACGTTGCCACAAGCGGCAAGTCGATATTGAAGGCGATTGAAGAGGTTCGCCGCGTCGGGGGCATTGTAGGTGACGCTGCTTGCCTCGTGGACCGCGACGAGGGAGCTACGGCGCTGCTAGCCCAACATGGGGTCACGCTGCATTCCGTTCTGCATGCGAGCGAATTTGTGGAACGCCACTGACAATCTCATACAACGGCTTTCCGGCGACCTAGCCTTAGAGGACATTCCGCCGCTTTGCAGCGAGTGCAGGCGCCTCGCGAGTAAGAGCGACTGCCCTTGCCCATCCTCACTGCTTTTGGTGCAACATATGCTGGCTGCCGTTCACCAGCCGCTTGACGCCATTGACCACCTTTCTGAGCAAGGCGCCATCAGACTGAAGGCTTTTACCGATTATCTGGCGACGGTCGTTCGAATAGCTTCAGAGCGCGGAGACGCGGCACCCTGGATCGATCTAGCCAGCCGGTTTAGCGCCCTTTTCGGTCCCGACGAGGTTGCCCATTAATCTAGTGCTTATCGCTTTCCATGAACTAGCAGCCTCGGCGGCATCGCGTCATGGATCGCCAGCGGCATGCCGGCCCATGATGCGAGCGTAAAAGCGCCGAGCAGCCGGTGCTGAATCTCGGACGTGACGACGCCGATTGGCGCGATGCGCGTTGGCACGGGCCCTCGTGCCCAAGCATGATGCGTTCCCATTCCGCGGCATCATGCTCGCGATCCCGTCTGTGCCGTGCTCAAGCAAGCGAGCCCGAGCGAACCGCCCTGGGTAGCGGATTTAGACAATCGTTGGTGGAGTTGGCTGGCGAATTGGCGAGTTCGGCCTTTGGTTGGACCGGCTTGCGGCGGGCCAACCAAACGGGATTGGCGACACTGGAGTATGCCTTCACTGGGGTCGCGTCCTTACGCTGTAACGCGGCGGTCAGCGAAGCCGCGCGAGCGCCCCCTCGATAGCGCTGAGCGGGCGAGCGGCTTCGGGGCGGGCGCAGGGGCTGGGTAGACCGGGCCGGACTCACCTAACTCACCGGGTCCAGCCACGACATGCATCGCCAAAGGCAAGGACCCTCCCCGCTGAGCGCGGGCTCAGCCATGGCCGCTGAGGCTACCGCACCCTTTCGAGTGAACGTAAGGACTTAACGAGCGTAGGGGAAAGGTCCGCAGAATATACGATGTGCCTCAGGGCCCGAGTGCTTATTCGGTCAAGATGATCTGGGCTAAGGCTCCCGCGTTCGCCGCAACGAAGGCGTACATCATTCCCTGGATGCCACCGCCAATGAACAATAGTAGACCATTATATCCCGCTGCCCATTTCTTCGGCTACGAGGTCGGGCCGGCGCTCGATCAACGTACGGCTGATGAAGCCCAGATGCTCGGGATTGGTGCATGGCGCGCGCCCCAGAAGGCTGTCCAGGATGCGGCGCGCTCGCCAGGCCAGCAGGCCAAAGTTCGGATCAGCCAGCCCGCGCTGTCCAAGGCAGGCGTTCTGAACGAAAAGGCGTCTGTCTCGCGGTCCGTCCCAGTACACCGAAAAATCCTCGCCGGTGGCGAGCTCATTGCCGATCTGCTCGAGGCGATCTGCGATCGGTTCCAGGAAGTCCGGCAGCGCGTTCTCGTACCCCGTGGCCAGGATGACGATGTCCGCGGTTACTTCTCCGATGTTATCCATGCCGCGCTGCAGCGTGAGCCTGTGCCCCGCCCCTGCGTTGATGCAGCGCGACACGTTGCAACTTGGCCGCAGTGTGATGTCGCATTGGTGTGGCTCGAGAAAGGCGTGGTGGTAGAGCGCCTGATAGACCGCGCGCAACGTGCTTTCTGAAATCCCGTCGGAGGCAAGCGCGAAACGCCGCAGGAACAGCTGGCGATGCACCTCGCTCATGGCCGCAAAACGATCCGAAAAGCAAGGCGTGAACAGCTCGTTTGTGAACGGGTGGTCGTCGAAAGGCATCTCGCGCGTCAAGACCCAAGTGACCGCCGCGGGCCGCCGTTCTTTCGGCCGGCCGACAAGGTGCAGCAGCAGCTCGGCTCCCGACTGTCCGCCGCCAACCACGCAGACATGCTTTTTGTGCACCTCAGGATGGATATGCGCTAGGTCTGATGAGTGGAACAGGTTGGGTCCAGTCCAGCCATGAAACTGAGGCGGAATTTGCGCCTGCTTGCCTATGTCGATGACGAGGTTTCTCGCATCAAGGACCGCGTTGTCCGTCCGCACGCGAAACTCGCCGTCAAAGCGGATTTCGCGAACGGCCTCGCCGCCACGGACAAGCGGATTCTTCTGGAACGCCCAGTTGAGATATTGAGCGAACTCGGCTCTGAGCACCCCGTGAAATTGCGCATTGAGGAAATGGTAAAGACGCCCGTTCTCGTGGAGGTAGTTTACGAATGTGTAGGCTGATCGCGGATTGACCAGAGTAACCAGATCCTGGAAGTGGCCGACCTGGAGCTCCGCGCAATCGAAAGCGCTGCCTGGATGTCCGCGGAAATCAACCTGCCGATCCAGGAACAGTGCCCCTTGCGCAATCTCTTCCTGTATCTGACACGCAAGGCTCAAATTAGACGGCCCAGCACCGATACCAATGCAAAAGAGCTCCACTTATCCTTGCTCCTCTAGGAGTGTTTCCCAACTCAGCGGCATGTGCGCGGCGACCGCCAGGCATTGAGCATTGCGAACCTCACAGGCATCCTTGAGCCGCGGTCCCGACTGAGAGGAAGGCAAAAGCCTGCGCGGCCTTCCAGGTCTTGAGCTCAATGGGCGACATCGACAGCGGGCACCGCATCATCCGAACCCAAGAGCGAGAAGGACCGCGTGTGATGCTGTCGCGCAGCTCTCCGGATTTTACGGCGGCTCCTAGCGGCTGCCTCCACCCCAGGATTGACTGTTTCCCGGTTACGACGGAAGCGGCTCTTTCTTCGAGGGGCGTAACCATGGATAACGGCTCGTAATGCGTTCGTAGACTCCCATGCATGCAGCGTGCCGGATAAAGAAAACGTCAAACCAACGAGTTCTCCTAATTCCAGCTCGTCTGGAACCCGACATTGTCGCGCCCGACGATGTCGGGCAGACGAAGCCCCGCGGCAGCGGCCCTTGCACACCGCAGGCCTGACAGGGGCAGCCGCCGATTTGACCCGCGTCCGGGTACTGATCAGGGGCATTCCAACAGGGTTCGCGCCCGAGGCGGGGGCCCCTGGTACACCCGCCCTGTGGCTTGGCTGCGGTCTGCTGCAGCCGTTCGTCTTTACTGCCGGTTACAGACGATCTCGCACGAGTTGGATGCACGAGAGCGTCCTGAAGCAGTCGAGGCGTCCGGTTTGGCTCTGACAAGCGTCGCAAGATGTTGGCGGATCCAGCCATCTCTCCGCAATCCGACCGGTAACCGACAACGACTTCGGACTGGTTGGCGCTCCTTCGACCTGATCGGTGTTCCTACGGAACTGATCAGCGAGCCAAAAACAGCGGCAATGTGGTCTTCTCAAAACTCCAGCTCGGCGGACCGCCGAAAATCCGCTCACGCAGCCGACGGCTGCCATAAGCACCCATGACTATCATGTCGGCGCAGGTGTCGGCCGCGTGCTGCGTCAGCACTGTGGCCGCCGATTTACCGGCGCTCTTAAGCAGGTCAACCGAGACCCGAGCACCGTGCCGAGTAAGATAGGCAGCGATGTCTGCTCCAGACTGCGCACCTTTCCCGTTGTTTTGCGCCTTCGGATCGACCATAGCGACACAAACTTCCTCAGCAGCGGATAGGAGACTAAGAGCTTCCCGAACCGCACGCGAGGCCTCTACGCGCGAATCCCAGCCGACCAGCACGCGTCGAGGCGACAGGGTCGCCTTAGCGCCCTTCGGCACGATGAGCACCGGCTTTCCGCTATCGAACAAGCAGCCGTTGACAACAGGAGGTCCGAGAGTCTCATCGTTGAGGAGGTCTCCTCCAACGATCGTCAGGTCAGCGCAGAGCGCCCGCTGTCGTGCCACTTCACCAAGGCTAGCCGGATCGCAATAGTCGGTGTCAACGTCACAGGAAAGCGACATAGCTTTTAGCCGTTTGAGGATATCCGCGGACCGTCTTTCCATTCTGGTCACGTCCTGTGAAAATTTCTCGATTTGCTGAAATCGATAATTCGGTACTGCAATTGCCTGTGCACGTCCCGTACCCCACTCGAGGGGCGGAGACGACATCAAGAGCAATGGAGGCGGTATAATCAGTACGGATAGGTGCGCGCCGACCTCGCCACACAGTCCGGCAGCTGTTGTGAGGTCCTCATCAGAATGATCGGCACCCGTCACACAGAATATGCTTTTAAATTCCATTTGCCTGCTTCTCTTGGTCTTCGTTAGGAGCGTCTGCGGCAACACCGCTCTCAGCGGAGGAAGAGAGAGCGGCACCACATTCGACCACCGATTTCAGTCGTCCGGCTTCTCGAGCGAGTAGCCGGCCGACCTGACGGTGCGAATGACGCTGCCGAGCAAGGCCGTTTTCAGCGCCCTCCTGATTCGGCTGATATGGACATCGACGGTGCGTGCACCGACATGAATGTTGGGCGGCCAGGCCGCCCCGATAAGCTCGTCCCGGCTGAAGACCTTGCCGGGGGCCTCAATCATAAGCCGCAGCACGTTGAACTCGATCCGTCCGAGATGGATGTCGTGGCCATTACCGCGAACCCGACGGGCATCGAGCTTCATCTCCAGGCCTCCACAACAAATCCAACTGTCGTTTTCAACCCCGTTCGAACCACGCTTGGTCAGCCCGAGCCTCGCCCGCAGGCAGTCGAGCAGCTTGGCCGGAGCCACCGGCCGCACAAAGCTCTCAACGCCTGCCTTCAAGAGATCGAGGTGCTGGTGCTCGGCGCCAGGCGCGATCAGGGCGATGATGGGCAGGTCGGTGGTGCGCGGTTCCCGCTTGAGGTGGGCGCAAATTGCGGACCCGTTTATGCTGGCTGGGTCGCAATCCAGCACTACGGCCTGAAGCTCCCGTTGTTCGGCCAAGGCCAGCGCAGCCTTCGCGCCGTCTGCCGTCTCACTGCTGAAACCGTCCACCTCCAGTATGTGACTGTAGAGCAGATAGAACTCGGCATCTTGCGAGCAGATCAGGACCAGCGGCTTCTTCATCAGCGATACCCCAACAACCTGGTCGGCCTCGAGCCCCTGGATCGAGGGGACTGGCCAACAAAGATTCTCGGGTCCGTCATGGTGGCCTTTCTCGAAAATCGCGCCCATCATGCCAGCGCCACGTGGGGAAAGGTTTCGATGACTGAAATCGCATCGTCGACCAGCTTCGTACCAGCCGTGGCGAGCTTCAGGAGCGTCTCGAAGCCAAACCGGTGGACATCGCGCAGCGTTTTGGACAAAACGACCAGCCGTCCGGTCGTGAAAAGCACCCGACCAAAACCCTCATGGCTCACCTGGATCATCGGCGATGCCATAAGGCCGCAGCGCTCCTCGATCGCAAGCCCGATGGCGGCGTAGTACTTGTCGAGCCTCCACAGCACGTCCGGATCGGGATCTCCGATGATCGGGATCGCTCGGCGCTGTTCCTTGGTAATGATGAAGTCGCCCAGCAGCTCGGCGTCCGCTTTGCGTTCCCACGAGCCATAGGAATCCTGAGCACGGATCAGCCGCACGAGGCATTTGACGAACGGGGTGCAAAGAGCCGCCTCGTCTTCGGTGACAGCTGGGGGGATTGCGGGGTCAGACATTTGGCGTCCTCCTATCAGTCCTCGTCCTCGAAGGACGGTTTCGTTTCGGCAACGCCCGCTTGCGCCAGCACCTTGCGCAGCCAGGGCGGAGGACACGTCCTGAGCATCATCTGCGTGCGCAACAGCACCTCTTGGATGGATTGGGGCTCCGCCACTTTGATCGGGTGGATTTTTGCCGCGACAACCTTGGCTGCCGAAGGTCCGCCAATCGCCAGACAAAACAGCAGATGACAGCCTTTCAGCGCATCCACCTTGGGCGTGATGCGGTCATCGCCCTCGGCCCGATGCTCCCCGCTTTCATCCGAAACGTCATCGAAGGCCACGGCTTCGACGAGATTCCATTCCTCGCGCGTCACGTCGTAGACAGCAAAGCGCCTGGCCGACCCGAAATGGGCATTGAGGTTCTGCATGTCCTGAGTGGCGATCGCAACGCGCAATGCGCCCGCACGTCGTTCAGGCATCGGGGCGAAAACCTCATTACTGACCAGCGAGAGGCGGCGAACAGCGTTCATGTGATATTTCTCGATTACGGAGTGGATCAAGCGCCTCAGGAGTGGGCGCGTGTTGGTTGGCCTGGAAGATGTTGGCGACCTCGAAGATCAGGTCGCGGGTGCCCTGATAGAGAATTGCGAGCTTGTGCTGGCTGCCTAGTCGATCGAAGACCGGGAACCCGATGCGCATGAGCGAAATTCGGAGCCGCTCCGATGCTTGGCGCCCGTGCGAATGCGTGACAAGCAGGTCAGCACCGACGGCAAGACTTTCCAGATCGCCGAGATCGCCGATCTGAACCGAAACCGCCGGGACTTTCTCGAGAATTTTAGACCTGTCGGTCGTTGTGACGGCCGCGGCTATCTCGGAGCCGAGGCCAGCAAAGAAGGTTGCAAGTTGGAACAGCTGGTCTGGTTCGGCAGCGATGGCAATTTTCTTGCCGCCGAAATGGAAATGTCCGTCGAGCATCGCGTCCTGCAATTGCGCCCGGCGCCGGCGCACGCGGGCCGGTACCGCCGCGCCCGAAATCGAAGACAGCAGCGACACGAAGCGGTCCGTGTCCTGCAGCCCAGTCAGTGACTGGAACAACACGTAAGGCACGCCGGTCAACCCGAGCAGCGCTTTCGCCGGGCGGCGCATGTGCTCACCGATGGCGATGCATTGCATGGCCGTGCCCAACTCGCGAATGTCCTCGACGCTGGTGCCGCCGTATGTGGTCGCTACCCAGCGGTCAGGAACCGTACCGTCGAGCGAGCCTGAGATGTCGGGCAGAATAACCGGCTTGAGCCCAAAGCTTTCAACCATGTCCCGCATATGCTCGACGTCGGCGACAGTGAGGTTGCATCCGGGCAGGATTGCGATCTTCTTCGGGTGCCGCGCCCGTTCGCCCGAGCGTGTAATCCCTTCGATCATTGCGGTGACTGCCCTGGCCCAGCCCTCTTCGATCGCGCCGTCAAAATCCGGCGTGTTGGCCAGCACGACCTCCGTACCCGCAAGCTCTTGCGTGTGCTTCAGCTTGATGTTGGCAATATCACCCGCGCAATCTTCGCCACGCGTCTCCACGAGCGCGGTCGTGCACACCCCGATCAGCTTTGGCTTCGTGCGGTTCTTGAGGTTGAGGATCGCCTCTTCCAGATGGTCGGCTGCGCCGAGGATGGTCGCCACCTCATCCATCGCCGTAGTCTGCAAGGGAATCGCTTCTTTGAAGTGCCGCACGAAGAGAACGAGCGCAAAGCTTGTGCATCCCTGGCTGCCGTGGAACAGCGGCATCGCACCGTCGACGCCAAGAAAGGCAAAGGCGGCACCCAGCGGCTGCGACGACTTCAGCGGGTTGACCGCAGCCGATTTGCTCTGGAGAAGGATGCGGGCCATCGGTCGCCTCAACACTCGTGTGCCGTCGCGCAGGCGAATTCATCAAACAGGTACGCGGTCTCGTTCCTCGTGCACGGCAATTCGCCTATCAGATCAGGCTGGCAATCCCACGGGGCCGGCTGGCGCACCTGAGACCAGATCGGATTGTGAATGGCGAGGTCGATCTGGCGTACGAGTTCCACCATGCCGTCATAGCCGGCATAAGGATGCTGGCGCTCCTGGTTGATATCGAGCCAGGGCGTCTTGGCCTTGAGCGCAATGAATTGCGTGCGACCGCCCGACAGCATGATATCGGCCCTGTGTTCAGAGAGCATGGCGTACAGCTCGCGCGCAGCCATGGATTCGAACATGTGCTTGTCGTGCTTGAGAACTTGTTTGATGCGCTCCTTGTCCTGCACCGTAGATTTCTTGACCGAGGTGCCGACGATCTCGATTCCGATCTCCATCAGCGCATGGACAACCGACCAGGACTTCACACCGCCTGTGTTGAGCAGCACGCGCTTGCCTTGGAGCCTTTGCCGGTAGGATTCGAGTTTCTTCCACGCGATCGCCTCCTGCTGCGCGATCAGCGTCTCTGTGCGCTCGAGGATCTCCGGATCGGCGCCCTTCCTCACCAGCAGCCTGACAAGGTTGCGAAGAGCTTGCGATGTGTCGGAGATGCCATAGAAGGAGCCCTCGAAGAACGGGATGTCCCAGCGCTCCTCCATCTTGCGGGCAAGACTGATCAGCGCGGTCGAGCACACCATCATTGCCGCCCGGGCGCGGTGCGCGGAAGCAATGTCGCGGTAACGCGCATCGCCGGGAATGCAGGCGCGCACCCGGATCCCGAGCCGATCGAGGAGCGGCTTTACAAGCCAGAATTCGCCCGAGAGGTTGAATTCGCCAAGGATGTTGATGTCGTAGGGCCCGGGGTCGTCGGGTTCGACCGTGCCGATGACATGATCGAGCAACGCCTCGGCGGCGAGCTTGTTGCCGAGGTTCTTGGAGCCTGCCAGGCCAGGCGCATTGATCGGCACCACGGCCAAACCGAACTTTTCCGTGGCGCGTTTGCACACGGCCTCGATGTCGTCACCGATCAGCGCCGTTACGCAAGTCGAGTAGACGAAGATCGCCGGCGGCGCGTATGTGTGCTTGATCTCGCGGATCGCCTTGAAGAGTTTCCGCTCGCCCTGCCCCATCACCAGGTCGAGTTCGGTGAGGTCGGTCGTGAAGCTTGTCCGCCACAAGGTCGGCCCTGACGAAACCGCACCACGGTTGTCCCAAGAATTGCCCTCGCAGGCAAGCGGCGCATGGACCAGATGCGCAACGTCGGTGATCGGCTGCAGGACGATCTTGGCTCCGTCAAAGGCGCAGCCGCCGGCTGCCGCCCCTGGTGTCAGCGACTTCGAGCAGCCCTCCTTGCGCGCCTTGGCATCTTTGCCACGGTTCTTATCGCAGGCGGGCTCATCGAAGGCGTCCTTGATTTTGGCGCTGAGGGAGGACATTGCTCAGCCTCCCCAGTCCATTGGGCAAGGAATGGCCTCGGCGAAAAGCCGGCCACGGCTCTTAGCGCGTGAGGTCATAGGAATAATCCGTCACACCCGTCTCGCTCGTCTCGCGATCGAGTTTGTCGAAGATCTTGTCGAGGATCGTCGTAAGCACGCGCAACGCGCCCTGGTAGCCAAAGAGCGCAAAGCGGTGATGATGGTGCCGATCGAAGATCGGAAACATCAGCCGGATCAGCGGCGTTCCGGTGTCGCGCTCCAGGTACTTGCCGTAGGAATTGCCGATCAAAAGGTCCACCGGCTCGGTAAAGAGCAGTGAGCGCAGCGCCCACAGGTCCTTGCCCGCCCAAACCTGGGCAGCCTTGCCGAAAGGCGAGGATGCTAGCAGCTTCTTCAAATCGGCTTCCCATGCCGAGGTGCCATTGGTGGCGAGGCAATGGGTTGGCTCGCCGCCGGTCTCCATGACAAAGCGGGCCATCGCGTGAACGAAGTCGGGATCGCCGTAGATGGCGTATTTCTTACCATGCAACCAGGATTGGCTGTCCGCCATGGCGTCTACCAGTCGGCCGCGCTCGAGGCGAATTGCCTCGGGGATCTCCTTGCCGGAAATCGCCGCGACCTCCATCAGGAATTCGTCGGTCGCCTGAACGCCGAGCGGATAGTGGAACGAGGCCGTCGCCTGCCCGACCTCCTCGCAATAGCCCAACGTCTTTCGGGTGTTGTGATGCTGCAGCGAAAGCGTTGCCTCGGCGTTGAGGGCCTTCTTCACCTCGTTGATCTTCGTGCCCCCGTCATACATGCGGTATTCACCGTCCGAAGGGGTGTCGAACTGGTCAGAGGCATCCTGGATCAATGTGTAGGACACGCCCATTACATCGAGGAGGCGCTTGAGCTCCCGGTTGTTGCCGACGCAGAAGCCGTCGAAGCCCGGAATGATGTTGATGGTTCCCTCGACTTGCGTACGCTCCTGGCCTTTCCAGAAGTGCTCCAAAATGCCTTTGACCATGTTGTCATAGCCGTCGACATGACTGCCAACGAAGGCCGGCGTGTGGGCAAAGGGCACGTCGAAGTCGCGCGGGACTGAATCTTCGTCCTTGGCGTTCTGGATGAAGCTGTGCAGGTCGTCGCCAATGACCTCTGCCATACAGGTCGTCGACACGGCAATCATCTTCGGGTCGTAGAGCTGGTAGGTGTTGGCGAGCCCGTCGACCATGTTCTTCAGGCCGCCAAACACCGCCGCATCCTCGGTCATTGAGGAGGAGACCGCCGCGGCAGGCTCCTTGAAATGGCGCGACAGGTGCGAGCGGTAATAGGCGACGCAACCTTGGCTGCCGTGGACGAAGGACATGGTTCGCTCGAAGCCGGCGGCAGCGAATACCGCACCCAGCGGCTGGCAGGCCTTGGCCGGGTTCACGACAAGCGCTTTGCGGGCGAGGTTCTTTTCGCGGTATTCCCACGTCTGGGTGAAATCGCGCTGATCGGAAACGATCTCATCGGGGTGCGGACATTCGAAGTTTAGCTTCTTCTCAGCGAGCATCTTTCTGTATTCCGGCTCGCGGAACAGGGGAGCGTGATCGAGAATTTTTTCAGCCGACTGCGGCATGATGATTACCTCTTTTGCATCTGGCTGCCCGGTACGGCAGCTCAGGACGTCGAGACGTTCCAGGCTCCGGCGGATCAGAGGCCGCGGGAGTTCACCGTCCCAGTGGGAGACTGGGGCTAAAGCAGATGTTTATTCGGCAGCCATCGCCCGCTCATCGCCCCGGCTTCTTTTCCAAGGCGCGTGGAATAGGTCCCAGACCGGGTTGTTGATGGCGAGATCCACATCACGTGCGAAAATGGCAAAGCCATCGTAGCCGTGATACGGGCCTGAATAATCCCAGGAATGCATCTGGCGGAACGGTATGCCCATCTTCTGCACCGGGTATTTTTCTTTGATTCCCGAGCCGACCAGATTTGGGCGAATCCCTTCGATGAATTTCTCCAACTCATAGCCGGTCACGTCATCATAGATCAGCGTGCCGTTCTTCACGTAGTGGCCGGTGCGCTGATAGTCGTCGCTGTGGGCGAATTCATAGCCGGTGCCCACGATGACCATGCCGAGGTCCTCGTAGGCCGTGACGACGTGGCGGGGGCGCAGGCCGCCGACATAGAGCATCACGGTATTTCCTTCCAGGCGCGACAGGTACTTGGCGATGACCGCATCAACAAGCGGCCTGTACTTGGCAATGACCTTTTCGGTCTTTTCCTCGATTTCCGGCCCAAAATGCTTGGCTATGTTGCGCAGAGAGGCTTCGATCTGGGAGGGACCGAAGAAATTGTACTCCATCCAAGCGACGCCATACTTTTCCTCCATATGCCGACAGATGTAGTTCATCGACCGGTAGCAGTGGATAAGATTGAGCTTAGCCTTCGGGGCGCGCTCGATCTCTGCGAGTGTGGCGTCACCCGACCAGTTGCCGACCACGCGCAGCCCTATCTCCTCAAGCAGTATGCGCGAGGCCCAGGCATCGCCGCCGATATTGTAGTCGCCGATGACGTTGACGTCGTAGGGGCCGGCCTCGAACTTGACATCCTTTTTGTCGAAGACCCAATCCCGGATCGCATCATTGGCGATGTGGTGGCCAAGCGACTGCGAGACGCCGCGGAAACCCTCGCAGCGTACCGGCACGATCGTCTTGTCATACTCCTTGGTCTTTTTGCGAGAAACCGCCTCGGTGTCATCGCCAATCAGGCCGATAGGGCATTCGGATTGCACGGTGATGCCGTTGTTGAGCGGAAACAAGACTTCAATCTCGTCAATGATCTGTTCCAGCTTCTTGTCGCCGCCGAAGACGATGTCCTTCTCCTGGAAATCGGAGGTGAACTGCATTGTCCCGAACGTGTCGACGCCCGTCGTACCGACGTAGTAGTTGCGGCGCTGCGACCAAGAATATTGGCCGCAGCCGACCGGGCCGTGCGAGATATGGACCATATCCTTGACTGGCCCCCACACCACGCCTTTCGAACCCGCATATGCACAGCCGCGAATCGTCATCACCCCGGGAATGGACTTGATGTTCGATTTGACGTCGCATTCGGAAAGGACCTCGCTTTCCCCGCCAGCCTCGTTGCCGCTCTTTGCGACGTTCAGGTGCTTCTTGCGGCGCTTCGCCGCCTTGTCGGGATAATGCGACAGCACCTCTTCGATAAGCTTCGCATGAAGAGCACCGTCATTCTCGTATTCCCGGCTCATGAGTCCCCTTTCAAGGTTGGGTGACGCCTCAACGAATAGGCGCCGTTCTCTGCAAGGCGCGCCGATTCATGGCAGCGCTAATGTCACTACTGGGCCGCCGCCTTCGCCGCTTCCTTGGAGTGAAGCTCGGCAAGCATCTGCTCGTCGGTCTTCATGATGCCGAAGTCGAGCAGCATCTCCTCCAGCTCCTCCATGGTGATCGGCGTCGGGATCGTACCCTGGCCCGAATTGGCGTGGATCTTCTCGGCCAGAGCGCGGTATTCCCCTGCCTGCTTGGAGTCCGGCGCGTACTGGATCACCGACATCTTCCTGAGTTCGGCATGCTGGACGATGTTGTCGCGGGGCACGAAGTGGATGAGCTTGGAATTCAATCGGCCAGCCAGTGCTTCGGCCAGATCGAGTTCACGGTCGGTTTGACGTTCATTGCAGATCAGCCCGCCCAGCCGCACACCGCCCGAATGGGCATATTTGAGGATGCCCTTGGCGATGTTGTTGGCGGCATAGAGCGCCATCATCTCGCCGGACATGACGATGTAGATCTCCTGGGCCTTGCCTTCGCGGATCGGCATGGCGAAGCCGCCGCATACCACGTCGCCGAGGACGTCATAGGAGACATAATCGACATCGTCATAAGCGCCATTCTCCTCGAGGAAATTGATCGAGGTGATGACGCCGCGGCCGGCGCAACCGACACCCGGCTCGGGGCCGCCGGACTCCACGCACTTGATGCCTCTGTAGCCGACCTTGAGCACGTCCTGGAGTTCGAGGTCTTCCACCGAACCTTCCTGTGCGGCGAGATCCAGGACGGTATCCTGAGCTTTCGAATTCAGGATCAAGCGTGTGGAATCGGCTTTGGGGTCGCATCCTACGATGAGGATTCTCTGCCCGAGGTCGACAAGGGCGGCGAGCGTATTTTGGGAGGTGGTGGACTTGCCGATGCCGCCTTTGCCGTAAAAGGCGATCTGACGCAGACCTGACATAATAGCTTTCCTTCCTTCGTTCTAATCATCGCGACTGCCCGCGACACAAGTGCCGATAGGCAGCTCGTGCCGCCTCATACCAAGCATCGCAAAAAGCGTACCAGTGTGATCGGCCGATCCGAGAAGAAACTTTGTTATTAAATTCCAGCCACTTAGACGGCGGCAAAACGCGCGAGCGGGCCTTTCAGGCGTCTGTCACGGACACGACAAAGCCGACACAGATTGTCGTGCGCCATCGAAACCGCCCTGTGTCGAGCTCGAAGCGGGATAATGGGGAGCTAGCCCAAAGCTGATGGCGAGACCATCGGAAAACGTCGGCTATTGTCTTTCCAGCCTGCCATTGATCGGGCGGTCGCTGGATGAGCAGGAGCCTGGGGCTTGACCGCCGCGCGGAATAGTTCAGGCAGGCTTGCGGAGCGGGAACGCTGGCGGCCGATAGACATCCGCGCTTAACCTTTCATAGCCCGTCTACGAGTTGGTTCCACCGACGCGCTATATCGAAGGCAAATAATTCAGTACCTTAGCATGAGATTATTGATATTTTCAAAAAGATACGTATTATACGGGTATGACGGAGTATCGGGACAATTCTATGCCGGTCATTAGCTCGGTTGAATTTCAGCGCAACTTTGGGCTGTATCAGGACAAGGCGCTAGCGGAACCCGTGACCATCAGCAAGAATGGCCGCGAACGGCTTGTGCTGCTTTCGGTCGATGAATACCAGCGCCTAAAGGCGCATCGTGACGGCACTAGCTCGGGGCCTGAGAACGCAGCCCCCCCTGCTTTGCAGAGCACGGCGCACTTTTCACTTAAGAACCAAATACTAACCGAGCCACTAAGGGAATTGCTGTCGCACTTTCATTCGATCAAATCTGCCTTCGTGTACGGTTCAGTCGCCAAAGGCACGGACACAGAACGCAGCGATATCGATTTGATGGTGGTCGGCGATAACCTGAACCTCTCTGAACTTTATTCAGCCGCACAAAACGCGGAAATGAGACTAGGCCGAAAGGTCAGTCCGACATTTCTGTCGCCGGAGGAATGGCAACGAAAGGCGTCGCAGAAAGGGTCGTTCGTCCGTAAGGTAAGTACCCTTCCAAAGATTTTCCTCATCGGCTCGGAGAAAGATTTACAAGCGTGGGCAAGCAAGAACTAGACAACCTCGTAAAGATTGGGCTGATGAAAAGTGAGCCCCCATCGCTGTCCGAATATGACGGCATGCTGGGTGGCGCCCGCAAGAATTTAACTGACGCACAGAAAGGTCTCGACCCCGACAGCCAATTCACTCTCTTATATGGAGCTGCGCATCGGCTTGCCCTGGCAGCCCTACGCCGCGAAGGCTATCGCTCGGACAATCGCACTTCGGTGTTTCAAGCGCTCGTTCATACCGTCGGAACCGACAAGGCTGACATTCAGATTTTTCTAAAGGCGCACAACGAGCGAAACCTCTCCGAGTACGAGGGGCACACAGACATTGATGCCAAATTGCTAGCTAACCTTATTGAGTGCACCACGAGGCTAGAGGTTTCGGTTGGCAAACTAGAACCGCCAGAAGATGACGAGTGAGCGGCAACCGAACGCGCGGGCAAAGGGTTGCGCCTTTTCGTTGTTGGTCAGCACGGTGCGCCACTACGGCTTCTCGAGAACGCTCACGATGTAAGTAGCCACCCGCTTGTCTGCATAGGGCTAATATGCACCTGGTCATGATAGATGGGCATACTGCCCCGCGGGGAGAAAGAGCGAGGGCAAACGGCGCTATGTAGACAATGAGTACAACCGCCGAACCCATGGCCGGCGCCATCATGCGCGTGAGACCCCGTTGTGGGCGAGGCTCGCGACTGGCCGCACGATCCTAGCCGGCCTGCTTGCCATTGAGTTTGGTCCCGCCGCGGTAGGCTGCGGCATCAAGGGCAACATCAGCTACAACTTGACCTCTGCATGATGAGAGCAGCTTTTACACCAGGTGCGCAGCACATGTCTTTAACGAACGCATCGCCTTCAAGAATATAGAGAGCAATTCGGAAAACCGAGTAGTTGGCGGCGAAGCTAAGAGAAGGTATACACCGCCCTCTTGTTACCCCAGAGTAGAACGTGCAGCTGCGGCAAGACGCGGGCTTCGAACCACCTGTCGCTGGTCACCTTTTCGACCAGCTATTCCATGCGCATCATATTCCGTCGGACTCGACAGAGACGTCTTCATTGCCACGGCGGGGCGGCGTGTGATTGCCGGGTTGCAGACAAACCTCGCCGCGACGTCTTTGGGACGAGTGGTGCCGGCACCGAATCCCTATCCTTTAGACTAGCCAGCTTGGGGAGCGCCGTCAGACCGCCAGACCGGAAGAGGAGGCTTCGCGCCAATTTGTGCCAAGAATGTTGGACCGTGCGGAACCGCTGGGGCGGCGCTCAACTCTGGCGCAGGATGAAGCGTCGATTGGGGTGAATGAATAGGGCGCGCGTTCACGGGTAAAGTGAGGTAAATCGCTGGATGTCTGCCGGATCAACGTCAACCGGTTCCATCGCCACCATCCACTCGACGTTTTCGGCGCACGGCAGCGTCGTCAGTGAGCCCTCATAAGTCCAATAGCCAAGCGACGCTGGCAGAAGCCAGTTGGGATTCACCTCGTCGATCGTAACCTCCCCATTCGGCAGTTCGGGAAAGGCCGCAGCAAGGGCAGCAAAGCTGGCATTTGTCGCGCCGGGCGTTAAAAAGACGCCCAGCACGCCCAGAGTACCACTTTGCGTGTCCTTGTGAACGAAATGCACCTCCAGCGGGAAGCTCTTGCCCGCCACGTGATGTTCGCTTGGCGCATGGAAATGGAACTGTACCAGTTCGTAGACACGATCGCCGCGGGTCAGCGTGCTGCCTTGTGGCATATTGATTTGAATGGTGTGGCCGTTGTTCACCATATTGCCGCCGCCCTTGTGCCAGCCGATGGCGATATGCGGGATATCCGCCTTGACCGCGCTGTTGATATCGATCGGCGATTGCTGCGTGCCGGCAGAGCATACGAAATTTTTCTTATCCAGATCAGCCCAGTGCTCCGGTCCGACCGGACCGGTGTATCCCCAATGGGCACTGGTCGCTTGGGCGGCTTGAACGCAAATCCGGCATGCGCCGAGCGCAACCAACCCTTTGATCAGGTGACGACGATACATATTGCTTTTGCTCCTCTTGCGAACTGATGTTGGTGGCTGCCCTAATGGACCCGTGATGGCCAATCGGCGCGGCCAGTATTGTCCTTTGCAACTGACGGATGCCCGCATGCCTTGGCGTGCTTTTATAAGTGCGGCTGCCGTTTCTCGGCCGGCCGGCTTCTGCAGCCCGCAACGGACGCAGTTTCAACCAGCTAGACGATAAAAATTTGAGCAGACCAGCGCTTGACCCCCGCCGCAAAGGCACAGGCGAAGGTGATCACTGCGCGGCTCGCCGTTCGCGCCTGAGGCCGCATCGCTATACTTTACACTCGCCGCCCAAGGAGACGCAGGCGACCCCAATACGTTTTCATCGCTACTCCTGACGCAGCCGACGACGCCACGAAGACGTTGCTATATTTCACGTTGGGCCAGTGAGGAAATCGATCTTCTTTATGGAAGGCATTTACGCAATGGATGCATTCCCATGCACATCGCCGTTCTGTTTAGCAGCTGCCGTTGACCGGCGGGCCAGCCCCGTTGGGCGTTCTGGTGTCTGACAGTCGAGCGTCAGGCCGGACAATGAGATACATCGATAAGAGCTGAACAAGGATGAGGGGATAACGTGCTTGCGACGGAGGAAACAGTCAAGCAGGTGGGGCGAGAAGGCCAGTTCTTGCGGATTTCAACTTTGCGTGACGACAGCTCATCGGAGTCAAGGTGACACACGCCGGCAGCGGGTGTCCGGGCGGTTTCCAGCCGCACAATCGCGAGACCGCTGGCGCGAACAAAGCTCGGCTGTACTCGGCACGCGAAGAGAGCCTGCCAAGCCGTCGGAGCCCGGCCTTCCGGTGCGACGCAAGCCGCAGACTAGACCGCCCTCTTGTTACCCCAAAGCAGAACGTGCAGCTGCGGCAACACGCGGGCTTCGAACCACCTGTCGCTGGTCACCCTTTCGACAAGCCATTCCATTCGCATCATTATTCCGTCCAAGTCGACAGAGGCGTCTTCACTGCCGGGGCGCGGCGGCGTGTGATTGCCGGGTTGCAGATAGATCGGAAGGTGCGGATATCGCGCCGCGACTTCTTTGGCGTAGGCATAGTCACTCTCGTCGAAAACGACGAGCTTGAGCACGATTTGCGGCTTCTCTTGCGCCGCTTCGAGGCACGCCTCAAACGCAGCCCAACGGGTCGTCATTTCGCTGGACGGCGGCTTTGGGCTAAGGGTCAGCACGTCAAGATCCGCAAACCACTCCCTCACCACGGAACCCTGCGTTTCCAGTGCAAAACGATAGCCCTCGCGATGGCCTCGTTCTATGAGGGGACCGAACGGCTGAATGGCCGGATTGCCGCCTGACAAGGAGACCATAACCGGCCTGCCGCCGGAAAGCGCATGGACGGTTTGCCACACGGCATCGATCGGCATCGGTAGCCATTCATGGCGATACTGATTGTCCACCGCGTGAAGGCTGTCGCACCATGAACAGCGATAATCACATCCGCCGGTTCTGATGAACACCGTCGGCAAGCCGATGAGCACGCCCTCGCCCTGGATCGTCGGCCCGAATATCTCGCTCACACGGATTACGGGATGCATGTCGGTCACGGACGGTATTCCGCCCAAGTTTTCGGTGTTTCGCTAACGCGCACGGCCGCGGTCTGCGGCAGACGTGCCTTGCACCATTCATAGAAATGTCTGGCCAGGCATTCCGCCGTGACCTTCTCATGTCCCAGCACGTCGTTGAGGTGCCGATGGTCGAAGCTCTCGTCAATGTAGCGTTTGAGCGGCGCCAGATCGTGATAGTCGCGCACGAAGCCGTGGGCGTCCAGTTCCTTGGCCGACAGCTCCACTACGACGACATAGTTATGCCCGTGCAGGCGCGCACATTGATGGTTGGGAGGCAAGGAGGTGAGCTGATGCGAGGCCGAGAAGTGGAATTCCTTGCTGATGTGGAACATTACGCGCGCCTCCTGCGCAGCGCCTCGAGCCAGAAATCGGCGTCCTCGTAGTCGGTGGGATCAGCGTGCCCGGCGAGATGGAACGCTTCGCGCCGCTCGACGCAGGTCCCGCATCGTCCGCAGTGACGCACGCCGCCCTTGTAACAGGACCAGGTCTCGGCAAACGGGGTGCCGTATCTTGCGCCATCCGCAACAATGTCAGCTTTTCCGAGATTCACATACGGTGCATAGAGGCGTATCTGCGCATAGCCGTCGAGCGCGCGGTCTTGCATTGTCTGGAAAGCTTCAATGAAGGCCGGACGGCAATCGGGATAGATGAAGTGGTCCCCACCATGCACGGCCGCCGCCACCGCTTCGGCGTTGTGGGCGGCGGCGAGACCGAAGGCGATTGCCAACATGATGGCATTGCGGTTCGGCACCACCGTAATCTTCATCGTGTCTTCGGCGTAGTGGCCGTCCGGCACGTCGACACTGTCGGTCAGCGCTGAGCCGGAAAGGCCACGGCCGATTTCGCCGATGTCGATGATCTGGTGCGGGACCTTCAGTCGCTGCGCGCAAAGAGCGGCGAAGCCCAATTCCTTCCTGTGCCGTTGGCCATAGTCGAAAGATAGAAGGCCGGTGAGTTCGTGCTCCGCTGCCACCATGTGAGCAAGGGAAACGGAGTCCAATCCGCCAGAGCAGACGGCGAGAGTCTTCATCATTGGTATCCTTGTTTTGACCGGGTAAGGCTGCGACCGGAGATTTCTCTGCGCCCCCACTACTCCAGCGACTCAATTTTGTGAACCGGGAGAATTTCCGCACAGCCCGATTGGAGCGAGCATGGGTCGCGTCCAACACGCGTGATCAATAAGAGTCGAGCGCTTCAGCAGTTTGTTCGCATCGCGCCAACTTTCGCAATCTGCTGTCGGATTTTGTCGACTGCGAGACAAGGTGATGTTCGGCCGACATCGGCTGCCTCTCAATTAAGCCACTGAAACAAAGATACATATTGGCTTTCTGGCCTTCGCTTGCGCAGTTGGCACGACAATTGATGTGATATGGAAGCCTATGAGGTAACTGAATTGGCCCCCGAAGAAGCATCCACCATCTTGGAAGTGATGCTTTGGACAAGGGCTTTCGGTCTTTTCTGGCTAGGACTTTTAGCTTTAACTATCGCGGTGGCACGCATTCTGTCGACATCACTAATTGATACAGTAATTTTAGGAAAAACGAGAATACAATGATCAATGTGTCAAACTATGGCATGACAGAATTAACTCTCGACGGAGCATCCGCAGATTTGTTTCGTTCGCTGTTATCGGACTTGTTGCCGCACTTACGGCTATAACGGCGGCCACAGGTTACCTGGTATGGCGCGTGGCGAATCTCACCATTGGGTGTGACGGGCACCCGATCAATATCGTAGTTCCTGCTGAACGGCAGGCTACTGCGCATAGAGCATTCTCTCCATCAGAACGCTCTTTACCCATACATAGGCTGCGTCGCGTTTGTTGCATTACCGCCAGGTGATGTTTTGGCTGGCAACCGCCGGCACTCTGAACTCAGCCGTTGGGTTGAATACCTAGCGGATTTACGGCCTTTTCCCGCAGCTGACACAACTTCTTGAGTTCTGGTTGTTCAGCGGCGCAACATGGGCCTGCATCACTGATCTATTCGCTTGTTTAACTGTTGGAAGGAATAACGATGACGACGAATATGGACTTATGGTGCGACTGAGCTTTCCAATGAAGAAGCACCGGCATTTCAGGGGGAATGTTTTGGCTTGCTTTTGGACTTTTGGCATCTCTGGCGGCTGGCTTACTAGCTGAGAGTATAAATGGCCTCAATGCGGCAGATCACCATTGGTAGCGACAGACGGGCGCGCGAAAAATTTCTTGGTTCCTGCTGAAATGGGGCGCTATTCGGCAGAGAGCATTCTCTCCAGACGACAGGGCGATCCTTAGTCATCTACAAGGTGATTGTGCTCTCTGTGGTGGCGGCATTGGTGTCGGTGCCGTTCATCACTCTATCTGTCTGTCCAAAGTGCCGGTATCATTCGACCCACGGTCGAGAAGACGCCCCTGGTCGCACCCGTCTCCGGGCGCATCTCCCGCATCCTTGCCGCTGAGAACGAACGCGTTGCCCAGGGGCAGGAGATCCTCGCCCTGGACGATGAGGTGGTTGAGGAAAAGATCATGCCGGTTAGAGCAGAAATTCGCGCAAGGAGCGATCTTGCCGGTGATCTCGAAAACCTGATCTCCTCCGGCACGCAGGCCAAGGACCCGATCCGCCTCTCGACCGAATCCGCCAAAGCTGACCGCGCGCATTTCCTCAACTTGTTGCGGGAAAACGAATACGCCCGCACCAATGCCGCAGCCGGAACTCGACCGTGCCAAGCGACTGCTTTCGGCTTCTGCAGCGCCCGCGAAAACTGTTGAAGAAAAGACTTTCGCCCTCCACAACATTGAGCTCCAGGGCGAGATCCTGGCCCGGCGAAAAATCGCCGAATGGAACCAGCAACTCTTCGACATCAACCTGCGCCTCAAGGAGCTCACGGCCACTTTGCATGAGCTCGAGAACGAGCGGGATCTGACTCATATTCGAGCCCCAGTACTAGGCACTCTTGAGCAATTCTCAGGCCTCACTTCCGGCAGCTACGTACAGGCCGGGCAAAACGTCGGTTGGGTTTCGCCGGATACCGAACTGGTGGTGGAAATCTACGTTCCCCCCAAAGACATCGCTTTTGTGCACCCGGGCCAGTCGGTGCATATCCAAATCGATGCCTACAACTACAATCAATGGGGTGTCACTGACGCCAAGGTGCTCAACGTGGCGCAGGACTCCATTCTCCACGGCGGGAGCCCTTCTTCAAGGTCCCCCTTGCGCTGTCTCGCAACCAACTCGTCCTCAAGAACGGGGGCATCGCTCACCTGAAGAAAGGCATTACCGTTTGGGCACGCTTTCTCGTTGCAGACCGCACTTTGCTGCAACTCCTCTATGATAAAGTCGACGATTAGCTCAATCCGCTCCACGCGGGCGACTAATCTTCAATTTCCAGACAGTCAGCGAGCCGCCATGTCAAGCAAGGTCAGCAAGTTTAAACAGCGCGATATCACCGATTGCGGGGCGACCAGTCTTGCTTGTGTCGCTGCCTTCTATGGCCACAAGCTGCTTTTGTCGCACATTCGCCAGCATGCCTCGACCGACCACTCTGGCACCACTGTGCTCGGTCTCTTGGAAGCTGAAGAAGCCTTGGTTTCATAGCCAAGGGCGTGAGGGGTGGCTTCGACCGCCTCGACAAGATCCCCAAGCCCGATATCGCGCACGTCGTCATCAAGTTTGCGTTTGGACTTGGCGTCATACAGTGCCGCCGGATAGAGCCCGCCGCCCTGATCTCCGGCGGTCTAATCAGAGCCCCCAGCTCCGCTGATGAGCCAGGCGCGGGCGCCTCGGGGCTTCCTAGCCTGCACAGCCTTCATGGGACATGGTCAGGATACCTGTTAGATGAACTCCGATTAGTCTGGACGTTCTGCGCGTTCGGATACGCGGCAACGTGAACTTTCCACCCTGCACGCATCCCGACTCGCCCCCTCAGTCACCGGTATGTTTCGTGATCCACTCGCGATAATACGACACGCGCGTATACACACCGTATGTCGTTCCGCAACCGGCCCCACTCGAGACAATTCCAACCAAGATAGGGTTTTTGCCATGGGCTTTGGTCAGAGGACCTCCACTGTCCCCTTGGCAAGGATCGGTCCCGCCGCTTTCGATTCCGGCGCACATCATCCCAGGAAAGATCTCCCCATATTTGCGGCTGCACGTTTTGTTGTCGACGTATGGGACCTTGCCCTCTCGGAGCTCTTCTGATTCCTCTCCACCATGTCGTGTATCTCCCTTACCCGTCACGGTAAGGAGCTCGCCATTAGGAATGTCCATCCGGGGGGTAGCAAGGGGAATGGCCACTGCGGGTAGCGTACTGCGCACCCGCACGAGCGCCAGATCATGTTTGAATGCCTTCGCGACATACTCTTCGTGAACAATAAAGTCCGTTACATCTAACGAAACGCCATTCTTCACAGAGGCCTCGACCTTGGTTGCACCCGCTAAACAGTGTGCCGCTGTGAGGATCCATTGGTCTCCGATCACCACTCCACCGCATAGATAAGATTTAACCTTTCTGACAATTTTATCCTCTCTGACAATATTGAGTTCGACGTACCAAGGATGCTCTTTAGACGTGGTCCGCTTGCCGCGGACGATATCGAGCCCGCCTTGTACAGAAGTTTGAGCATGGGCGTGTTTTCCACCAAAAAGGGCTGCGAGCGCGCAGAGGGCATGACGACGGGTGATGGGGGGCATCGGTTTCCTCGTACCATTTTGCATTACATTGTGCGGCCGTGTGCCGTTGGCGCGCCACCCTGCCTGCCCACCCATTAGCTGGCAACCCTCGTCTCGGATGTGATTCAGAATGCCGCAGGCAAACATGCTTTGTCCTCGATAGGACGTTCTGGTTGCCGTGGGCGGACGACTTCTTCGGAAAGCGCGACGACGGCACGGGGTCCGTTATAGGCAGGCTCTCCATGCTGATGCAGCTCGAGACCTCAAGGTTACTCGCCGCGCCGATGGCTCTCATGGCCAAGGCCGACGGCTCACGAAAATATGTCGGGGCCGCGGTGATCGGTCTGAACCGCGCCATGAAGGAACGGCTCTACGAGAGCGTCGCCGGATGCCCGGCCGGGCGCGCAAAGGAATTCCGATCAAGAAGCCGAACGCGCAGTGGATCAAGCCCGGCCTGGTCGGCCACATCAGCTTCCTGAAAGGCGAGGGCGGGCTGCGCCATGCCACTCTGACCGATGTTCGAGAGGACTAGTCGGCCCCGCAGATCGGTTCACCGGAAGGCATCCGAGCTGGCGCTCGGCGTTTTTTTAGCGCTTTGGCTGTTCGGGGTCGTCTGAGACAAACGACCCCGATGACCACGTCCATAACAGCTTCCAAGAGCGGCTTGCTGTCTTCGTCGCGGGCTTTAACGGTAAGGCGGCGGCAAATGACGCTGGGTGTGACTTCCCGCGCATAGTCTGTCAGCGCGGCGAAAGCCTCGAGCCTGACGGAATCCATGCCGCCGGCTAACCATGTCCCTTCAGTGTCGGAAAAGAGCCGATCATTGTTGCGTACGTCAAAATAATTAAGGGAAAGGGCGGCCATGTGATCTCCTATGGGCTCACTGCTGTCGAGGGTCCCTACAGCCTTCAGCGGAGTGGACTGCTACCGATAAGCCTTTCGTACTCGGCTTCCGGTGGGCCATAGCTGCCATCGGCCAGTTTGAATCAGTCCTTCCCAATCACGGATGACGATCTTGCCGCGCGTGGCGCGGATCAAGCCATTGCCTTCCAGGACCTCGATGGCAACGGTTACGCCCGGCCGCCTCACGCCGAGCATGATCGACAGGAATTCGCGCGTGAGTTTCAGCTCGGGGCCAGCGCGATCCTAACACAACAGCAGCCATCGGGCGAGACGGCTTTCGAGCCCCTGGCGGGCGTTCGCGTGAGAGCGGTGTAGCTGGTCTGCACCATCAGGAATTGCACGAAGCAGAAGAAACAGCCGCAGGGTGGGACTTTGCTCGAGTGCCTCATGAAAGGGGGCTATCGGAATGCGCATCGCCTCTCCGGCGAGCTGGACGACGCAATCATGCGGCGCCAGATTGTCGCCGAGGACGACAACCGTTCCTGTCATGCCTTTGTGGCCCAGAATGCCGGCTTTGGCATCCCGGCCGGGCGCCATTTTGGCGATGATAGAGCCGAAGCCCTCCTCTATGAAGTACACGAAGTTGATCGGCCTGCCTTGCTGTTCAAGGCGATCGCGCAGTGCCAGTTCGACGTGCTCCTGATCCGGCGAGAGCAGGGACCCATCCTGCTGGTCGAGCAGGCCAAGAAGTCTGTTTCTGTATGGGGAATTTGCGGAGTGCGGCACTGCAACCGTCGCGGCAGGAATGTCATCGGGACTGAAATGGGCGAGGGCTGCAGTATCGCGGTCGGCGACCAAGCACCGGCCTAGTGTTTACGCCTGACACAAGAGTCCGGCCCCCACAACCGTTTCGGAATGAGGAGCAGCGCTGCCGCTGCTCCTCCAATCACACAACGGATTCACGATGCGGCAACTCGAGCCATGATTTCGGATCGAATGGTCGATGCGGTGTATAGCGAGGCATCCAGCGGCAAATCCCCAAATGCCAGTTGACACAGAAGATAATTAGCACCTGCCTCTTCCAGCTGATCAAGGATAGCTTTTCGGACAGAAGCTGCCGTTCCCACGACGCACAATTCACTTTCAATTGCTGCATCGAAGTTCAAAGGCAAGTTTGGTGGAGTGGGAATGGCATTTAGTTCGTATAGAAATTTGAAGCTCTTGAGCCATCGTTCATAGGCAGGTGCTGCGAGCAAATACGCATCTGTTTCAGAACGCCCTATCACCACCATTCGGAGCAATCCAAGAAATGGCGCTTGGTGGCCAATGTCAGCATCGTGAATTCGGGCGGCGCGGAACGCGTCGGTAACGCTGCGAACAGAAGTGGAAGGTCCGACGCAGGCGATGTTTGCCCCATTCGCGGCGGCCCAGCTAGCCGGCTCGGGTCGATTGGTGGCGATCCATGTCGGCGGCTGGGGATATTGGTGAGGTCTCAACGTCAGCGGAACGTCTTTCAACTCAAAGTGGCGGCCCTGATAAGAAAGCGTCCCGCCTTTCATCGCATTGATGAGAATCTCGCTGGCCTCCGCATACTGTTCTGGTGCTGCTTCTACAGCAACCCCGAAGTATCCCAATTCAGTCGGAGCAGAGCCGCGCCCTATGCCGAGTTCAAGCCTGCCGCCGCTCAACTGATCAAGCATGCAGATCTCCTCGAAGGCACGCAGCGGATGATAGAGCGCAAGTAGCATTACCATGGGACCAACACGAAGACTGCGGGTTCGCTGGGCGACGCTCGCTAAGAACAAATTCGGTGATGGACCTCTGCCATGCGGCGTACAGTGGTGCTCTGCGAGATGATACGCATAAAAGCCATAGCCATCGCACGCTTCTGCTAGGCTCAGCCGATCTGCATATTGTTGGGCGATGTCATCGCCGTTTTCGTCCAGATGATCGAAGATGCCGAAGGTCAGGCCCGAAGCGAAAATTTTCTTCAATTAATTATTCTCCAAATTACCTATGATTTATCCACTATTGGAAACATCATAACTTATAACACATCGACACTTATTACTTGATACATTTCCAATGCAATGTGAATTGACTTCATGCTTGCGCACACCGCGATTCCTCTTAAAGTTCATACAGACGTGTTTGGCGGCAGCAAGGAATTTGTCCATCTGCTCTGTGGTGCCAATGCTGACGCGAATGCAGTTCTTCAAATCTATGTCAGGAAAGCTGGCGATGAGGATCTTCTGCTCTTTCAACGCGGCTTGCCAGCATGAGCCCTCCTGTCCCGCCGGCACACGGGCCAGCAAAAAGTTTGCGTGGGAGGGTGTTACGGAAAAGCCAAGTTGCAACAGCGCCAGGGTCACTCGCTGTCGTTCATGCTTGATGTGCCTGTGGTTCTCTTCGTAGGCGTGGCGATGCGCAAGAATGCTTTTCCCGACCGCCTGCCCGATCACGTTCATGTTGAAGACATTCTGGATGTTGCGCAGCCTGCCAATGATTTCTGGGTGACCGAAACCGAAGCCGACTCGCACGCCAGCGGCAGCATAGCTCTTTGAAAAAGTCCTCAAGATCAAAAGATTCGGATGTCTATTGACGAGGCGCAGGGCATGGTCGGGTGCGAAGTCAACGTAGGCCTCATCCAAGACGATCAAGCGATCTGCTTGCTCCACAAGGCGTTCGATTTCGGCCACCGGCACGAATGTTCCGGTCGGATTGTTCGGATTAGCCAACAGAATGAACTTCGCGTCTTTTGCGGGGCCGGACAGCAGTTTTTCTATCGGCAGGGGATGAGCTTCGCTCGATGCGATTTCGAGAAACTCAGCACCCTGCAACATGGCAAGTTTACGGTTGAACGAAAATCCGGGCGACAGCATCGCCACTCTATCTCCTGGGGCGAGGAAAGTTCTGTAGATGAGTCCGAGCAGTTCCGACGAACCGTTGCCGGCAATCACCTGATCTTTGGAAAATCCGTAAGCGTCGGAGGCAGCTGCCCTTAAGCTGAGATTGTCGTCTTCCGGATAAAGATACTGGTGTTCGATCGCAGCAATTGCACTTTGCATTACGCTCTTCGGCAACGGAAACGGGTTCTCGTTCGTATTTAGCTTAACGCAATTTGCATCCGTCGCTGGTCCGTTGGACGAGAGAGCATCTAATTTGCTGGCCACCGGCGAGAAAAGCGAAAGCACGGTCTTCAGTTTTGCATCGCACATGTTCTTCTCCGTTTTTCAGTCCCGCAGGGCATGTGACATGAGGCAATCGTTGATCGTGACTTGATCGACGTTCGGCTATGTCAGCGCTGCCTTCCCACCTTGGTGGGATCGCCGACCACGGTTTGGATTTGACACCGGGAAGCTGTCGAGAACCTGATGACGACCCAACGTGTGGCCGACGGCCGATTCGGCGCAACAGACGGTGTTTCAACATCGCATCGTCGTCAAAGCCGCATGCAGGGCCAGCACGACAGCCCGCCTCCAGCGCCCGCAGAAATAGGTGGAAACCGAGGTCTTGCCGAACCTCAGTTGCTCTGCCACCTCGCCCACCGGACTGCCCTGTTTATGGGTCAGGCGCAGGATCGTCCGGGTATCTTTGACGCTCGTTCGTCTTGCTTGCTTCCGTCTTGGCATGGGCTCTCTCGGTTCGCTGATGAGAGAGCCAAATACCGGCTCATCTGAGCATGAGACGCGGGCCTGACGATATGGAGCGTCTCTGGTGGCGCGCGTAGCCAAGAGGGTTCGCCTCGCTGGCGGGGCATGCAAGACGGCGCACCTCCTTGGCTATCCTGTCCCATCGTCTCAGAGACTTCGCAGAGGTTGATATTCTGCAGTGGCTTTCGTCTCGCTGCTGCACGGCATTGACGCTGGGAGCCATGCTCGCGTGGCGCAATTGTGCTGAAGAACGGTGCCCACGGCAACGTTTCTTAACCCGCCCCAGGTCCTGGCGTTGGGCTAATTTCCGACATTCGTGTCCGGCTTCGGACAAAGGCCGGGTTTGCCGAACGGAGTCCCACCCAATTTCCAGTGCTGCTTGAGCAATAATATCGACCGGCATTACTGCACAACACGAAAGTTGCTGCAAAAACCGAAGTGAACCCAAGGCATGGGGTCAATTGGCATGGCGCTTGCGACTCGGTCGCTAGAACGCAGTCAAAACCACGGTTGGAGACCATGCCTACCTCTCAAAGCTCGATAAAGCACGCGAGCAAACATTCCCCGTCCCCGCGGAAAACTGGAAGCTCGTCGCCGTTAAACGTCCCTGCTCGGGGGCGGTCTTGCACAAGACTGGTCCGAGGCAACCACGCCAGGGCGAAAGGCTGCCGGAACTGTCCACCGAAGTCGATGCCGCTTCAGTTTAACCGAAAAATGCACCGTACCACTTTGGCCTGGGAGCAAATCAATGACCGATAGAAAGAACGTTCCTCTCGTGACCTTTCGCACGCGTGTTCGCGATGAGTCGATCGGGGGGCCAAATCCTTATCGGTGGGAGAACAAGACCTCCGACGATTATTTCGGGGGCAAGCGCGTTATCCTGTTCTCGCTGCCTGGCGCCTTCACCCCGACCTGCTCGACCTTCCAACTGCCCGATTTCGAAAAACTCTATGATCAATTTCTGGAACTGCGAATTGACGCGATCTACTGCGTCTCAGTCAACGATGCTTTCGTCATGAATGCGTGGGGAAAGTCCTTGGGGCTGCAGAAGATCGAGCTGATCCCAGACGGGTCGGGCGAGTTCACGCGCAAGATGGGCATGCTGGTCGCGAAGGACAATCTGGGCTTTGGCATGCGCTCCTGGCGATACGCCGCTCTGATCGACGATGGCGTGGTGGAGCAGTGGTTCGAGGAGGAAGGCTTCTGTGACAACTGCGAGACGGACCCCTATGGCGTTTCATCCCCGCAAAACGTTCTCGACAAACTGAAGGCGGCGGCATGACCCAGAAGTGGCAAGTCTCACACAACCCCAGCACACACTAGAGCCTCCTCGGCAGATTACCGGTTCAACATGCATCTCTCAGCAAGCCTGCTTCAACGCCAGAAGCAACGTATGGTCTTATCGCCTCAAGCCATTGAAGCTATTCGCTTGCTGCGATTGACGCATACTGAACTCCATCAGCTCGTGGAGCAGGCACTCGAGAAGAACCCCGTTTTGAAGCCTGACCCGTTTGACGACGTTTCGCCGCTGTCAGGGGTGGATCAGCGGAGCAGTCAAAGCAGAAGCGAAATCGGCGAATCGCCCATTGGCGGGCCGTCTGGCGGGCGCGGGCAATGGAAGTCGCAACGCAGTAGCGGCAACGATCGACCTGCCGTCGAGGAGTTTACCGCCCACACCGAAACATTGCACGACCATGTCGCCCGCCAGGTCGCCCTCACCCCGTTCACCCCGCAGGAGCGGCTGATTGCCGGACAGCTCGCCGCCCATCTGGAGGACACTGGCTATCTTCAGGTAAACCTTTTCGATCTGGCCGGGAGGTTAAACGTTCGGCAAGCTGATGTGGAACGGGTCATCGGAATCTTGCAGCAATTTGATCCGCCGGGGATTTTTGCGCGAACTCTCAGCGAATGCCTGGAGATTCAGCTGCGCCAGCAAGACCGGTTCGACCCGGCTATGGCAGCTTTGGTCGCCAATCTCGAGATGCTTGCACGGGGGGATTTTCAGGGATTGAAGCAGCGTTGCGGAGTCGACGAGGAGGATCTCCTCGACATGAGGAACGAAATCCGCGCGCTCGATCCCAAGCCTGGAGACCGGTTCCAGTCCGGGACGCCGGAAACCATCGTACCGGACGTCTGGGTAATGCCCAAGTCCGAAGGTGGATGGCGGGTGGAGCTTGATCCGGCCACGCTGCCCAAAGTGTTGATCAACCACACCTATGTCGCCGAAATCTCGCAGCTGACCAATCAAAATCCGGAAGGCAAAGCGTTTCTCGACCATTGCCAGGAAAAAGGGAACTGGCTGATCAGCTGTCTCGAGCAGCGCGCTAAGACGATCCTTAAGGTTGCGACCGAAATCGTGCGCCAGCAGGATGCCTTTTTTACACACGGCGTCGCCCATCTGCGGCCTCTCTGTCTCAAAAATGTCGCTGACGGGATCAAAATGCACCAGTCGACGGTAAGCCGGGTGGCTTCGAACAGGTACATGTTAACTCCGCGCGGGGTGTTCGAGCTGAAGTATTTTTTCACAGCGACAATCGCATCCTGCGAGGGCGGCGACGCGCACTCCGCCAAATCTGTCCGCCATCGGATCAAGGCAATCATCGCCGAAGAATCGCTCGACAAGGTACTTTCCGACGAAGACATCGTTGCTCAGCTCAAGCAGACCGGCATCAATGTCGCTCGCCGTACCGTCACCAAATATCGCGAGGCGATGAACATCCCTTCCTCCATACTACGGCGCCGTGATAAGCGGTTGTCCGCAGCTGCGATCAAGCGAAGTGACTAACCGGCATTCCTGGTCGGCGAGAGGCGACTCTCAACTTCCTCCGGGCCGAAGCAGCTTTCGAAGTCATGGCATTCCCGACAACTGGGTGCAGTGCATGACGAAAAGCCTTCGGCCTCACACAGCTTGCGGTAAAAGTACTTTTTCCATTTCATGTTTTCTGTGTTGCCTGCCGCCAGCGCGGGAAAATGTCTGGCAAGCAGGCGGCTGAGCTCAGCGCGATTTGAGAGGCCAAGATCCCGCCAAAGATGGTCCGTGCGCATCGCACGCCGGGCGATGATCTTGGCCAAGCGGGCGCTCGCCGGGTCGCCCGGCGCAGCATGCGCTAGCAGCAGCCGGCGCAGCAGCTCCTCTTCCAGTTCCGGCTCGGGCTCGCTCAACTCCTCCAAAGCGAATACGCTGCTGGAGGTAGACGGGAAAGTTGCGGCCAAGACATCACGCAATTCGACAGACGAAAGGCCTGTCCCCTCCGTCGCCAACACCTCGCCCGCCTGGACCTCCTCAAGCGAACGCGAAAGCACGCAGGGCAGCACATGCTGATCGAAGCTCCTCCCTAGCTCGGACCCACGCCATTGCGCGCGTGGATAGGCAGCCATCATCGTAACGGCCGGCTTCAGCTTCCGGCATGACAAAGCGCCTTGTTGACCGCAGGGATGATCTTGTCGCCCCAGAGCTCGATCTGGCGCAGCATCGTCTTTTGGTCGAAGTCGCCCAATTGAGTCTGAACTGCGATCTGGTCCGGTTTCAAGATATCGATCTCTTCCAGCAGGCGATCAATCACGCGATTTACGCTGCCAATCGGCAAATTTTTGCGCATGGTCTCGAAGGACAGATCCTGCTGGGTCGGTGTCTCCTGCAGCAGGTAGCCATCGTGGCTCTGTTGGCGGCGCTGATGCAGGGCTTCAGAAAGCCGGCGCTGGAAGCGGGCATTGTCGAGATAGCTGTTGATCTCCAACTCGTCGTGGCTGGCATAGCAGCAGCGCAGCAGCGATATCTTGACGTCGGTGACGTTCTTTTCCTCGGATGCCGCCGCCCTCTCGACTGATTCACGCAGTGTGGTCAAAGTCTCTAAGCCGTCGTGGAAGGCTGTGACAAAAAAATTGTGCCCCTCGCGGTAGGCCCGAGCCATCCGTGCGGCTCCGCCAGCGATCCAGATAGGCGGCGTCGGCTGCTGGACTGTGCGGACCGAAATCGCTGTTGGGGGGATCTTCTCATACTGGCCGTCGTGTTCGAAGACGTTTTGGTTGAGGCCCTTGAGAATGATGTCCAGGTATTCCGAAAAGACGGCCGGCGCCTCATCGATGTCCACGCCGAACCGTTCGAACTCGAACTGCTGGTATCCCAAGCCTACGCCGAGCTCGAGACGGCCGTTCGCAACGATGTCGGCGAAGCCGATCTCGGACAGCAGGCGCTGCGGTTGGTAAAGCGGCAGCACGCAGACGGCAGTGCCCAGGCGAATCGTGCTTGTCAAGCCGGCGCAGTGCGCCACCATCATCAGCGGGGATGGTATGAGGCTGTAATTGTTGAAGTGGTGCTCAGCAAACCACGCGGTGTTGAACCCAGCCTGCTCCGAAGCGACGGCCTGTTCGATGGAGTTGCGGATGACGCTTTCTGAGGATTGGTGATAGCCACGCTGGGCGGCCAGAATGAAAGTGGCAAATTCCATGATTTCTCCTCGTTATAGACACGTCAGCCGACCGGGAATGTGCTCGGCATGCGCATGCTTGGATCTCAAGCACCTCGGGTGCGTCGTGGAGCCGAGGCTTCATAATGCTCGGCCGGTCGCCCTGCGAATGCCTGGCAATTAACCTGCGGCCTCCGCAAAACATTCGTCATAGAGTTCGCTGGCGTTTCCCGCATCACCGAACGAGGTCCAGCCGCCGTCCACGTAGAGGATCGAGCCGTTGATGTATGAGGCGTCAGACGAAGCAAGGAAGAACGATGCATCTGCGACGTCTTCTGGCCGTCCCATCCTGCCCATGGGGATGCGTCGTCCGATTGCTGCCAGGTCGATGCGGCCGGCTTTGGCCAACTGAGCAAGTGCGGGCGTGCGGATGTGGCCAGGAGCGACGGTGGCTGTCCGAATTCCGACCGGGCCGAGTTCGGCCGCCATGCAACGGGTCAGCATATCCATCCCCGCCTTGGAGGCGCCGTAGGCATGGCGCGGCGCGAACGGCAGAAAGCTGTCGATCGACCCGAGATTGAGGATCACGCCGCCCGGGCGCATAGCCTTGATCGCTTCGCGCGCGCAGGTGAAGGCGCCGGTAAGGTTGACATCCAGGACGTGTTCGAGCTGTTTCGACAGTTGCTCGATCGCAGGCACAATCCTGTCGGCGGTATCAGCACTATTGACCAGAACATCGATATACCCGAAGCGTCGCCTCAGCTCTTCGAACATCGACACCACATCGCTCTCGACGGCCACGTCCAGCGATTTCGCCAGATGCTTGCCGGGGAGCGATGTAGCCAGCTCTGCCGCTGCAGTGCCATCTTTATCAGCAATCACGACGGTGTCGCCGTTCGCGGCAAAGCGGCGAGCGACGGCCGCGCCAATGCTTTTTGCGCCACCGGTGACGAGCACGATTCGCGCATCTGTGCATTCGGCCGGACAGGAGAGCTCGGCTTGGAGCGCACTATCCACCGGCGGGTGAGCATCCCCCGGCTGGTTGAATGACATCCAGCCTCCGTCGACTGCCAGCACCGAGCCGGTGATGTAGCGCGCCTGCGTGCTGCTCAGAAAACGCACGACCCTGGCGATCTCGTCGGGGCGAGCCAAGCGCCCCATCGGCACGCGGCGGCGTATCGCCGCGAGGTCCATTTTGCCAGCGCGTGCCAGTTCTGTGACCATTGGGGTGCGGACGGAGCCCGGCGCCACCGCCGTGACGCGGATTCCTCGCATAGCCCACTCGCACGCAAGGGACTTTGTCAACGAGATCACGCCAGCTTTCGAGGCTGCGTAGGCGTTGCGCCTGGGATTGCCGACCACGCCCGCCATCGAAGCCACATTGACGATCGCACCGCCCGGCCTCATGCGCCGCGCCGCTTCCCGGGCCATAACGAATGGCCCAATAAGGTTCACTGTCACGCCGCGTCGGAAGGTATCGACAGCGGTGTCGATGATCCTATCCATCGTGGGTCCAACCGCCGCATTGTTGATGAGGACATCGATTTGCGCGAACCGTGCTTCGACCTGGCCGAAAAGTGAGAGCATGTCCTTCTCTCGCGACACATCGCACTCCAGACCGACGTGCGGCGACCCGAGATCCCGAGCCAGTTCAACCACACCACTGCCCGGAAGGTCCACCGCAACTACAGTGTCTCCGTCCGCGGCAAGGATATCGACCAGGGCACGGCCGATCCCGCCCGCGGCGCCTGTGATGATTACGGTGCGTGCTGCCAGTTTCACGAGAGCTTCTCCACGATGACCGCTTGTGATCTCAGCCCATCGACCTTGGGCGGAATGAAGGGTCGAGCCAAATCGTTGCAGTGACCGCCAGTTGCGGCCCCACACAGATCTCAATCCCGCAAGGCGCTCATCCTCCATTTCTACCCACTTATGCAGCTCCCAGTTGGGGACCCTCGACGCCATCTTGGTCGGTGGGGATGTGACGCTTGAGCAGCTGGTAGATGGGATCGTCTGGATGTGGTGCTCCAATCGGCTGTCGCCGGCCGAACCTATCTGCCTCAAGAATCGCTGGCGGGATTTGCTCCTCAACCCAATCGTAGACGACTGTCCGTTCCGCAATTCGCCACTCGTCCTGCCTCTTCTGAAACAGATCGCAGTAACGGCCGCAAAGCAGCGTCTGACGTATTTCTTGGTCTGTATCCGGTCCGCGTTGCAGCGCGGTGAAATAGCTCTCGACCGCGGCCTCTGCTGAACTGATGAAGTCGATCAGGCTGTTCGTGATTTGATGGATGTTACGCTGCCCCGGCAGACCGAGAGCAAATTGGATGAAGTCCTCTGCCGGTCCGCAATAGGGACCGTGCCTGTCATACGCTTCGGGCCAGTATGCGCTACGCAGCGCCGCCTCATCGGCGCGGTCTATCCCGCGGCAGTACCGATACAGGCAGTTGCGGATCGCCTCTCGGTCACGCAGTTCGGTAATTTTCGCGTGGTCGACAGGTTCTGTCGCGAATTGTATGATTGTTTTGTCCTTCCCGACGCCAGTCTGCACTTTGCGTGTGTCTCTCTCTACAATTGAGTTAGCGGGGGGCTCGTCAACTTCCAGAGCTTGTTCGGGGCAGGCTCTTACCCCTTGTGAGGCAAGCAGTTGCTCCCCATCGGCAACATCAATATCACCGGGCAAGATGTAGCCGTCGTCATCAAGCTTGAAGACTCTCGGCGCCCGCGCCAAGCAGCGCGCATGACCCTGGCATCTGGCTTTGTGTACGATGACACGCATAGCGAACTCCAATGTCGTTGGCGGAAACTTCAGGACCAGTCCAGGATCAGATTCTCGATCCCGAACACATGGCCGCCGAAGGTGATGGGTTCAGTCCCTGTCTTGATCCGAAAGGCTGGGATGCGCGCCAGCCACTCCTCCAGGCCAATGACAATCTCCCGCCGGGCAAGGTGTGAGCCAAGACAACGATGGGGACCATAGCCAAAGGCAGCGTGCCGGTTGTCCTCGCGCGCCAGATCGATCTCATTCGGGTATTCGAATTCCGCCGGGTCACGATTGGCAATCATCGTGGCACAGGAAACATAGTCTCCCTTGCGGATCGGCGCGCCTTTGAAGTCGACATCCTTCGTTGCCACTCGGATCATCTGAATGGTCGAATAGGCGCGCAGCAATTCTTCCGCGGCGACGGCAATCCGGTCCGGTTCGCTTCGTAGCAATTCCTGATCTTTGGGGTTGCGCGCGAGATGGGCCAAGTCGAAGCATATGGCTGCTGAGACCGTGTCGAGCCCCGCGACGAACACAAGCACGCCGATGCCACGGACTTCTTCGTCACTGAGCAGACGGCCCTCGACCTTTGCCTTCACGATGAAGGTCATGAAATCATCGACCGGCTCCTTGCGGCGCTCGGTGGCAAGTTCGTCGATGAAGGCCACGATCGTCCGGGCTGCGGGTGGTCGTTGCTCCTTATCGCCGTGGAGCAGATCTCTAGCCCAGCCGACAAATGTTTCTAGTCCGTCGTCCGAAAGCCCAATAAAGCGAAGGAAGATATTGACCGCGAACGGAACTGCAAAATCCTTCATGATGTCGCAGCTCGTGCCTGATGCGGCGATCCTGTCGATCAGCTTGATCGCTCGTTCCCGGACAGCCGGCTCCAATGCCATTACCCGCTTTGGCGAAAGCAGCGGATTGAGCAGTGAGCGAAAAACACCGTGGAATGGCGGATCGAGCTCAAGCGGGATCATCGGCCAGCTCTCGCCGAGCACAGAGGCGAAGATGCTGCGATGGCTGGAAAACGTTTCGGTGTCCTGCAGCACCCGGCGCTGGTCGCTCGCGCGAGTGATGACCCAGGTACCCCGACCGTCGCGCGTGTTGCTGGTTGAATAAAAGATCGGAGGCCCGGCATGAACGCAAGCAACCGCTGCATGCGGATCCCCGTTGGCCGTCGGCAACATGCCGGGCGACGTAAACAGGCTGAAGTCCCTCACCATTTCGGGCGGGACATGATCTGGAACCGGCCGCGATTTAACCGCGCCAGAATCGAGAGACCGTTCATGAGATGCTGTCGGCATTTGCATGCAATCGTTGGTGCAAGCTCCGTGCCGAATTCGTCTTTCGATAATCCTTGCCGTTTGCTGGGCAACAGGTGGCGCCTGTGCTGACTTACTGGTCGGGATTGCAACATTCTTGTCCAGCGTCGGACACAGAATGTAGAAAGCTAGACACCGACTTGGAGCAACTCAATTGGTGGGATCGCTAGCCGATCATGTGCCCGGGGAGCATCCAGTTCGAAAGGTTGCGCTAAGCGGTTTGGTGACTTGGCCGAGGTCACCCAGGTGGAAATGACCAACACTTGTTCGTGAGCCTAGTGGCGCTCCCCTCGATGATGTCTGGCGGGGTGGTTAGCCGCCTCCGTGGGACAAGGTCAGTCTACAAGAATGGGCTATAGCCTCTCCTCGCCTGCCTCATTGGCCCTCCTTCAGAGCCGGCCACACGAGCTTTCGTCTTTCAGCACGGCGTTTTCTCGCCAGCTACCAGAGCCACACCGATGCCGTTAATGAGCGTCCAGTCGAGGGGTTGTGTGGCCCTGTCCATCTTGCCCAGCACCTTGGCTTCGCATTTGCCGGTGCGGCGGAAAGCCTTCAAGACGCAGTTCTTGACCTTCTCCAGATCAGCCTCGGACGGATATCGGCAAGGGTTCAGCTCGTCCTTTTGAACTTGCGCATCTTCGTGTTGGCGAACCCCAGGCCGCCCGACATATTTGCGGCCTATCCGGCACCTCAACTTCGAACAACCTTGCGGCAAGCTCTTGGGATAGCCCACGCTCGTGCCTCCACCACCCGCTCAGCAGAGCCAGATTTGTCGTTGATGGCACGGTACTTGCGCAGTCATTCGCAGACGCGTCACGGACCGAGAGTGTCGTCCCATGAATTCAATCACCAAAAAGGCCGCCCGACGTTGCTGGGACCGCCTGCAATTACCTTATCCCAGAATTGGGAGCAACGGCTTCAAAAGGGATAACTCATCACCTCAATTCTGTCGATCGCGCGGCCATCGAACCGCAGCCATCGATCAGACTTCCGCCTCGTTGCACTCATTGCGACCGCCTTGGTGCTTGCGACGACCGCTCAATTCTGGCTGCCAGGATAACCGCATATGGCGACGGAACTTCCTGCTTCAAAGCAATATAGAGATCGTCGATCATCCCCCCATCAAGGCCTCGATCGAGGACACCGCGTTCGGCTTGCTTGGTTCGCAGTGAACAGGCCGCACTTCGACGGATGCGATCGATGCGACCGCGCCGAGAACTCTCCCGCATTGTCGACGGTTGTGTCCGTCGGCCCTCCGATGAGGCCTCGGATGCGTGGGCGCCGAGGCCTCGACTGAGGCCGACTGGCCGCCGCCGGAAGGTCTAGCGGCTTTGATCCCCGGCGATATAGCCACCCCTGCTGCAACAGCTCCTAGCTGGAGAACTCATTCATGACCGAATCGGCGACAGATTTAGTGGACGCGGCTCTGTTCGACCGAGATCGGCTTGACCCAGAAAGTCCCTATCAACGGTCTGGCCCCGCATGGGGTGCGATCATTTCGCTTTCCTTCGGCACCTTCGGGCTTGTGACGGCAGAGTTTCTGCCCGCCAGCGTTCTGACACCGCTCGCGCATGATCTCGGTATCAGCACGGGCACGGCTGGACAGGCGCTAACAGCGACCGCAATCGTCGCGGCGATCTCGGCACCGACAATGGCCATCGTGACAAAGCGTCTGGACCGCAGGGTCGTCATCTGGGCGATGACGCTGCTGCTGATCCTGTCGAACGTTCTGGCGGAGGTTGCGGGGTCGCTGCCGGTGTTGCTGGCGGCACGCGTCGTCCTCGGCATATCGCTCGGTGGTTTTTGGTCAATTTCGGCAGCGTTGGCAATGCGGCTGGTTCCAAGTCACCTCATGCCGCGCGCCATGTCGATCATCCTCACCGGCGTTTCTGTCGCCTCCGTCTGCGCGGCTCCAATCGGCGCTTATGTCGGTGACATTTGGGGATGGCGAGCCTCGTTCAAGGTCGCCGCAATCGTGAGTGCCGTTGCGCTGCTCGTGCAACTCGTAACCATTCCGCCACTGCCTCCGATCGAAGTGCGCAGATTCCGCAGTCCGCTGGATGTCGCGAAGAATCCGACGATGAAGGTTGCGGTCCTAGTCGTGCTATTGGTCGCTTCCGGCCATTTTGCCAGCTTCGCCTACATCCGCGACTTTCTCGAGAGCGTTCCTCCGCTCGACAAGAAGTCGATCCCGCTCGTGTTCCTTGCTTCTGGCACGGCCGGCGTCTTCGGCAATTTAGCGGGCGCATTCCTCACCAAACACAGTCTCAAGGCAGTCGCGGCCCTGCCGCCCCTGCTCATTGCCGTAGCCGCTGTCTCGCTCCTGACTATGGGAGCATCGGCCTTGACCTCGGCAATTGCAGTTGCCGTATGGGGCTTTGCTTTTGGCGCGGTCCCGGTCGGATTGCAGACCTGGATGGTGCTGCGCGCCGCTCCGAAACAGGCCGAGAGCGCTGGTGTACTGATGGTCATAGCCTTCCAAGTGGCGATCGCAGCCGGCACAACTTTCGGTGGCCTATTGGTGGATCACACGGGCATTGCCAGTGTCTTTCTCTACAGCGCGGTTGCCACGTTCCTCGCTGTCTTGACAGTATTTCTGCTCGGCCAGAACCGCAACAGCTGACCGCCTGGTGGGGAGTGACGACGGTCGGTGGCGTTAACGCTATTGTCACCTCTGAGCTCGGCCAAAGGCCGCGGCTTCGTCGTAACCATGCCTTCGATGGGGCAGCGCCAAATTGCTACCTGCTCATCGCGTTATGACAATACAGCGCGCTTATTGCGTCATCGTGTTCCCGATCTCGGCTTCAATGCCCGGCTACTCGCTGCGGAGGCAGATGGGCGCCGGCGTCCCACCGACAACGATCGGTCTTTCTCATGTAGCTGTTCTCATGTAGCTGTCGGGGAAACGCGGCAGGTTTTCCGCCAGAACCCGCCAGTCGTCGCGCTCGCGTTCGCCTTCCTTGCGCGCACCGAACAACTGGATGATCATCTTGCCGTCGGACCCATATGCTTCGAGCGAGGTGACGTGACTGTCATTGGTCGGCTTGCGCACGGCCCAAACCTCACGGATTTGGTGGCTCCTGAGATGCAGCCGGAAGGTTTCGTCCAGCACATAGATGCACGGCCCGATCTGCTTGACCGACTTGATTAAGCCGGAATGGGTCTGGATAGAGCCTCGGTTGCCGACGAAGCACATGATCGGCAATTCGTCTTCGGCCGCACGCTGGAGCACGGCGCCAACTGCAGCATTGTCGAGCAGCCAAGCGTAATCCTGGCCTACCATGCGCAAAGCCTGGCAGCGGCTGAGCTTGAGCGTCTTCAGAAGGTTGACGTCAGTCAGCCGGCTCCAGTGCTCGCGTAGGTCGTCCACCGTGCCGGCCCGGTCCGCAGTCCTCGCGCCCAGGTCGGCTACTCTCGCCTTAAGCGACATGGTCGGCTCCTGGTTGGCGGATACGAGCTCGGCCACCAGCTTTCGATAGGCATGAAGGTTGGAGACCGGCCTGAGATGCACCTTATGCACTGCTGCGCCGGCGGCGTCGAAGAATTGCAAACTGCGCTGGATTCCGCCGCGATGGCGCCTTTCAACAGCGAAACCATACCTCCAAGCCTGCGGGAAGACGCGAAGGTCGAATTCGTCACCAAGGACCATGGCGTGATTGTTGCCGGTTATCACTTTGTTGAAGACGCCAATCTTTTCGTGCACGGCACCTTGATTGCGGGTCAGCGCCGTCACTTCGCCCACGAATTCGAGGCCCGTCAGCAGGTGATTGACGCGCGGGTCGATGCGTGCCGCGCCGAAACCGCAATGGGCCGCGACCAGTTCCGCTTCCGAAATGCCCAATTGGGCGGCGAAATCACGCGCGGGAATGCTCGGACAGACTTCCCACGCACGCCGGATTTCGTTGGGCGACCGCTTCTTGCGCTGATCCATGTTTTTAACCCCGCCCCGTTCTTCTTTTGACGATCGGTCGAAAAAAGGGCCTCAGGGGTGTGCACGGCGGACGCGATTGATCGTCAGGCACACGCCAGTCGAATCCTGTCTCCGGGCGGTCAGCGGCCAATCGCCGGTAGAGAGCGATTGTTGGGTGGTCGGCGCCAATCGGCCGATCGAGCATTCGGGTTCCACCGGCGGTGCTGCTTTCCCACACAAGGCGGGTCTGAGGGAGGAGCGACATATTGCTTCCTTCGTTCTTCGATTGCGAGGGCAACCCAAAGGTGAATCGGCCGGCAATTTTGCCGCCGCAACGAAGGCTCTCAAAAGTCGTGCCAGTTGCTCCGCGGCAAGCTCTGAACATCTTTGGCTCTGTTCATTGCTTTACGCGTGAGTGCATCGCGAACTCAGGCGCCCCTCCTGTGACGCGGACGCGACAAACCCGACAGTAAGTGTCGGTTGTCGGACGTCTCCCCAGCAATCGAGCATAGAGACGTCGGGATGTCCTACCGTTTTTACACACGTCTTCCCTTTGGCACGGTTCATGCGAGATGATCCGCGAAAACGTCACGGACCGAGGAGAAATCGAGCCATGATTACGCTCACCGACAACGCTGTTGCCGCCATCAAGGCCGCTCTTTACCGCGCCAGCGAGCCGGCGGAAGGATTTCGCATCATGGTCCATGCCGGCGGCTGCGCCGGCTTCCAATACTCAATGGGCCTGGAGAGCGTCTCACATGAGGGCGATACGATCATCGAGCGAGATGGGCTCAAGGTGTTCATGGATAGAGGCTCCCAACCCCATGCCGCCGGCATGACCGTCGACTTCGTCACAGGGCTCGAAACATCCGGCTTTGTTTTCGATAACCCCAATGCGCAGGAGAAGTGCAGCTGCGGCAAGTCCTGCAAATGATTGCAGGGGAACAGGCTATGTTCGACTATAGCGACGCCAAGGAATACTGCGTCAAACCGGTAACCCCCGGCGCTCTGGAACCAGCCGACACGCACTGTCGGCCCGGAACAATTGCGTTCGGTGATGTGCCAAATCGCGATCATCGATCGTTGCCGTGGGCAAGCAAACAACATTGCCCGAAACAGCTGAATTCCCGGCGGATGCCGCCACCAAATGGCAATGTCGGCAGCGACCGGTCAGCCAAGCCATCGCTCGCCCGGCCGCCCACCTCACCAGATACGATATGCGCCAGAGGTTCAATGGCCCGCCTACCCTTGAATCATTTCAGCAGTTGAAGGATCACTCCCATGAGACCTGTCTATCTCGACAACAACGCAACGACGCGGGTTGATCCTGCAGTCCTTGGAGCGATGTTGCCTTTCTTTACGGAGCAATTTGGCAATCCTTCGTCCATGCACGCCTATGGCGCATCGGTTGCTGAAGCCGTGAGAAAGGCGAGGCGGCAGTTGCAAGCCCTCATCGGCGCGGGATTCGAGGACGAGATCATCTTCACCTCGGGCGGGACTGAAAGCGACAGTACAGCCATCCTTTCGGCGCTCGAGGTAATGCCCGGTCGAACGGAAATAGTGACTTCCGCGGTTGAACATCCGGCCGTTCTGAAGTTGTGCGCGCACCTTGAAAAGACGCGCGGCGTCAAGGTGCACATTATCCCAGTCGATCACCACGGCCGGCTCGACCTGGACGCCTACAGAACCGCCCTCACCCCACAAGTGGCAATCGTCTCGATAATGTGGGCGAACAGTGAGACCGGTACGATCTTTCCCGTGGTTGAGCTTGCCGACCTAGCCAGGGAAGTCGGCGCGCTTTTCCACACTGATGCAGTGCAGGCGGTCGGAAGGTTTCCGATTGAGCTGAAATCGACCGCGATCGACATGCTGTCGCTCTCCGCCCACAAGCTGCATGGTCCAAAGGGGATAGGCGCGCTTTATGTAAGACGTGGCGTGCGCTTCTCCTCCCTGATCAAGGGTGGCCACCAAGAGCGCGACCGGCGTGCAGGCACTGAAAACACACCCGGCATAGTCGGACTGGGCATGGCGGCCGAACTCGCCTTGAAATTCATGGACGAGACAACACGAATAAAATGGTTGCGCGACCGCCTTGAGAACGGGATCATCCAGCGCATCCCAAACGCATCCATCAACGGCGATCCGCAGGAGCGATTGCCAAACACTGCAAACATTGGATTCGAAGGTATCGAAGGCGATGCAATCCCAATTGTCCTCAGCCGGCTGGGAATCGCCTGTTCCGCCGGGTCCGCCTGTGCCTCTGGCTCAATGGAACCGAGCCATGTTCTGATCGCTATGAACGCGGCATGTGGGGCAGTCCGCTTCTCCTTGTCGCGTGACAACGGCGAAGATGACGTAGACCGCGTGCTTGAGGTCCTGCCTGCGATCATCGAGAAACTACGTGCCGTTCCCAGTGCTGGACTGTGCGGGCGAGGTGCAGAACACCTTCATTCCGGCCCGGGCCCGAGCGGCACAATAGCCGACGCCCACTCATGAGCCGTGAGGACTTCCTCAACGTGACGACCCTACGCAATGGAGAGCAGGCAACCCGGGGTCGCCTTCACCACTTCAGAAAAGCTTGAGATCGCCAAGTCTCTTGCCCCAGCCGCCGTGCCAGAGGTCGGCACGCCGTCAGCAATGTCACCAACGCATCGACACCACAATTTCGCGCCGGGAGAATACAATGAACTGCTCCGCTGACAGCCGCCCGATTGATCCCACCGATATCCTGGCGCGACTGAAGGGCCTGTCGGCTGCGGAGGACTTCTTCGCCTGCCTTGGCGTCTCCTACGACCCGAAAGTGATGAATGTCTCGCGGCTCCATATCATGAAGCGCGTGGGCCAATACCTTGCCGAAGAAGATTTCTCCGGTCTGCCTGACCAGGTAATCGCCGCGCGGGTGCGCGCCAAGCTGGAACGCGCCTACGAAGATTTCGCGACTTCCTCGCCGCTCACGCAACGTGTGTTCAAGGTGCTAAGGGACCACGATCCAAACATATGTCCCGCACCTGGCCGCGCCTTCGTCCCGCTCGACTCTGCACTGAAGCGGTTCGGAAAGTAATGAGCCCGACACGGCTGCGACGCGACAATGTCGGGAAGTCGACAAATCCAGTCCTCATGACGCCTCCTCGGACGCAAACGAAGCCACCTTCTGGAATAGAGGCAGGAAGAAGACTTGGCATGAACGATGCAGGCAATGAGGTGAACCGCCAAGCACGCATCCGGACTGGGAGCTTAGAGAAATCGCCAATGCACATCGTAATCTGCATCAAGCAGGTGCCGGATTCGGCCCAGATCCGCGTCCACCCGGTGACGAACACGATCATGCGTCAGGGTGTGCCGACCATCATCAATCCTTACGACCTGTTCGCCCTCGAAGAAGCGCTCAAACTGCGCGACGTTCATGGTGGCGAGGTTACTGTGCTCACAATGGGTCCGCCCATGGCGGAGGACTCGCTGCGAAAGGCGCTCGGTTACGGTGCTGACCGAGCAGTTCTCTTGACGGACCGCTATTTTGCCGGATCCGATACGCTGGCGACCTCCTTTGCTCTTTCGCAAGCAATCGCAAAAATTGGGGAGACTTTCGGCAGGCCAGACATCGTCTTCACCGGCAAGCAGACGATTGACGGCGATACCGCCCAGGTCGGACCAGGCATAGCCAAGCGCCTGAATCTATCGCAACTTACCTACGTCGCGAAGATTGCCTCCATCGATCTCAAAACGCGCGAGATCGAAGTCGCGCGTCGCGCCGAAGGCGGCACCCAGTTGCTGAAGAGCAGACTCCCCTGCCTCATTACCATGCTGGAAGACACCAACGAAATCCGCCGGGGCTCGCTCCAGCAGGCTCTTTGCGCGGCGCGCAGCCAAGTCGTGAAGTGGACTGCAGCCGACGCCGGCATTGACGATCTCACCCGGTGCGGTCTGCGTGGCTCGCCGACAGTCGTCAAGCGTGTTTTCGCCCCCACCGCACGGGCAGAAAGCGCGACGCAGATCGACACCGCGGAAAAGGGCTTGCAGGACATCGCCGATGAACTCATCGCCGATATCTTAACCCGCCGGCCGGCGCTGGAACATGAGTTGGCCTTCAACAGCGGCACGTGACGGCCAGGAGCAGAAAATGTCGACCGCAAGCCAAGCTACCCCTCGCCTTGCCCCCGGCCGTGCCGGTGTAAAGAAAGAACTTCCCGACCGTTTCAAAGACTACCGGCACGTGTGGGTCTTCCTCGAGCTCGAACGCGGCAATGTGCATCCTGTATCATTCGAACTGCTGGGTGAAGGCCGCAAATTAGCCGACAAGCTTGAAGTCCAGCTCGCGGGCGTCGTGCTGGGACCGCCGGGCGAGATGGTCGAGGACGCTGTTGCCGAGGCCTTCGCTTACGGGGCGGATCTTGTCTACATCGTCGATGCGCCGCCGCTCGCCGACTACCGCAACGAGCCGTTCGCCAAGGCGCTCACGGATCTGGTCAATACCCATAAACCCGAAATCCTCCTTCTCGGCGCGACCACACTGGGCAGGGATCTTGCGGGCTCGGTAGCGACGACCCTGCAGACGGGGCTCACGGCCGACTGCACCGAACTTGATGTAGATTCCGACGGTTCACTCGCCGCGACCCGTCCGACTTTTGGTGGCTCGTTGTTGTGTACGATCTATACACTAAATTACCGGCCGCAAATGGCGACGGTGCGACCAAGGGTCATGCCTATGCCGCAACGGGTGGATAAGCCGGTCGGGCGTGTCATGCGGCACAAGCTGTCGCTCGTTGAGGACGATATCGTCACCAAAGTCCTCGGCTTCCTACCGGATAACCAGTCGGCAATGGCAAATCTTGCCTATGCGGATGTCGTGGTTGCGGGAGGCCTCGGTCTCGGTGCGGCGGAGAACCTTCAGCTTGTGAAGAATCTTGCCCGAGCGATCGGCGCCGAGCATGGCTGTTCGCGCCCCTTGGTCCAGAAGGGCTGGATGCCGGCTGATCGCCAGATTGGCCAAACTGGCAAGACCATTCGACCGAAGCTTTACATCGCGGCCGGAATTTCCGGCGCCATCCAGCACCGAGTTGGGGTCGAGGGGGCCGATCTCATCGTCGCGATCAACACCGATCCGAACGCGCCGATTTTCGAGTTCGCCCACCTCGGGATCGTCACGGATGCAATCCGCTTCCTGCCCGCACTCACGGAAGCCTTCACCCGGCGGCTGTCGCCGCACAGTCGAGACAAGCTTGCGAGTTGAGGGAGAGGACATGATTGAACAATTCGATGCCATTGTGGTCGGAGCCGGCATGTCCGGAAACGCAGCTGCTTACACTTTGGCAAGCCAGGGGCTGAAGGTACTGCAGTTGGAGCGCGGGGAATATCCGGGCTCTAAGAACGTCCAGGGCGCCATAATGTACGCGAACATGCTGGAGAAGATCATCCCGGACTTCCGGGATGATGCGCCCCTCGAGCGGCACCTGGTCGAACAGCGACTTTGGGTGATGGACAACACATCTCACACCGGAATTCATTACCGGTCGGACGACTTCAATGAGGCGAAACCCAACCGCTACACGATCATCCGCGCCCAGTTCGACAAATGGTTTTCCCGCAAGGTGCGCGAGGCTGGCGCGACGGTCCTGTGTGAGACGACCGCGACGGAACTCGTCCGTGATGGCAATGGCAAGGTGATCGGCGTCCGCACAGACCGGGCTGGCGGAGTGGTCTTCGCGAATGTGGTCGTTCTCGCAGAAGGGGTGTCGGGATTGCTTGGCACTCGCGCAGGCCTGCGCGAGATGCCGAAGCCGGAGACCGTGGCGCTTGCCGTCAAGGAAATGCATTTCTTGCCCGAAGAGGTCATTGACCAGCGGTTCGGTGTCAAGGGCGATGAAGGCTGCGTAATCGAGGCCGTGGGCACGATCTCTCGCGACATGGCCGGGCTCGGCTTCCTTTACACCAACAAGGAGTCGATTTCACTCGGCATCGGCTGCCTGGTCTCGGATTTCGCCGCGATGTTGGAGAGCCCGTCCGCCCTCCTAGACGCGATGAAAAACCATCCTTCGATCCGGCCGCTGATCGCTGGCTCGGAGGTGAAAGAATATGCCGCCCATCTTATCCCCGAAGGTGGTTACAGGGCCATTCCGCAGCTCTTCGGCGACGGTTGGGTCATCGTCGGCGACGCAGCGCAACTGAACAATGCCATTCACCGTGAGGGTTCGAACCTTGCCATGACCTCGGGTCGTGTCGCGGCTGAGGCGATCATCAAAGTCAAAAGCCGCAACGGTCCTATGACCAAAGGGAACCTTGCGCTCTACAAGACGATGCTGGATGAATCCTTTGTGATCAAGGATCTTAAGAAATACAAGGACATGCCAGCCTTACTCCACACCAATTCCAGCAACTTTTTTACCAGCTATCCGCGGTTGATGTCGTATGCCGCTCAGAACTTCATGCGTGTCGACGGCACGCCGAAGATCGAGAAGGAAAGGGCCACCACGGCCGCCTTCATCAACGCGCGCTCGCGCTGGGGGTTGGTCAGCGACGCGGTCCGGCTGGCATTGGCATGGCGCTGAAGAGGGTACAAGATGACGATCGCAGTGACGAAGGTTCGTGTCGAGGACAAGCTTTACCAGAACCGCTACCTGGTCGATTCCGGCCGCCCCCATATCATAGTGCGACCGCACGAGAAGCCAAGCGCGAACTTGCTTGCGTTGACCTACGTCTGTCCAGCGAAATGCTATGAGTTGAATGACAGGGGCCAAGTCGAGATCACCGCCGACGGCTGCATGGAATGCGGCACCTGCCGGATATTGTGCGAGAAAGGCGGCGACATCGAGTGGAACTATCCGCGCGGCGGCTTTGGTGTCCTGTTCAAGTTCGGATGATCAGCCGGGACCGTGCCAAGAGCATGCCGGCAGCGAGCAACTGCGGCACACCATGAGCCTCTCCATCCACTTGCAAAGAGCTAGTGAATATTGGGCGTTCGCAATTCAAATTTCCTCGACTGGTAGGGGTGTCCTCAGGCCACGGCGGCGGCCTGTGCGCCGGACTTACCACCGGTAACGTGGTCGAGCCCCTTTGGGACAACGTTCGGCCATCGTGCCGGATGGCAGCCACAACGGCCGGTGAGCAAATGGAACGGCACAATCCATGACAAAGACGTATGTGCTAGTGCATGGTGCCTGGCATGGCGGATGGTGTTGGCGGGACGTCGCCGCCAATCTTCGCAAGATGGGATGCCACGTGACCACGCCGACCCAGACAGGTGTCGGCGAACGCGCACATTTGCTGTGCAAGGACATCACGCCCGACACATTCGTGACCGACATCGTCAACCACATTGTAACGGAAGAGCTGAGCGATGTGATCCTTGTCGGTCACAGTCTAGGCGGCATCAGCATCACCGGCGCCGCCGACCGGATACCCGACCATATCAGCCATCTCGTTTATCTCGCTCGACGGCGCCATCGTCGAGAGCGGTCAAAGTGTATTCAGCACCATGCCCCCCGACATCGTCGCCGCCCGTCGAAAATTGGTTGCGGAGGAAGGACGGGGTATCTTCATGCCGACTCCGCCGCCAACAGCATTCGGCATTCCCAAGGGACACTCGCTCACGGACTGGGTGCGGCGCCGGATAACACCGCATGCGGCAAGCACCTACGAAAGCAGACTTAAGCTCGAGCCCCCGCTCGGCAACGGCAGGCCCCGAACCTATGTCGTCTGCACTAATCCGCTCCACCCGCCGACGGCGGGAGCGCGAGAATGGGTCGCGAAGCAGGATGGCTGGGCGTGGCAGGAACTCGCCACTGGCCACGACGCAATGATCCTCGCACCGACGGAAGTTGCTCTCCTTCTTAGCGCTGTCGGCTGAGGAACCAAGTAAAGGGTGAGCGGGCGGCCGATTCTCAGGCCGCGGCCTTGAGTTCTGGTGCACGGATGTAGGCCCAACGGGTCGTTCCGGTGGCGCCACCGAAACCACCACCGGAACAAAGGCGGGAGTGGCCTGTCCTGCCGACGTCGCAAGCTTGCGAGCGTTCCGCCGCGGCCGCAGCCCGTAGCGCCGGGCAACCTCCGAGATCACCACGTTCGGCCCCAGGGTCTCGGCGATGACTCCGTCCCTTGTCGTCCATCGACCAATGCCTGCCGACTAACAGCGCCGTTGATCACCTTGAAACGCCGAGGCTGCCGCTCAGGGTCAATCGTAAAGTTCAAGTTCAGACACAAGCCGATCTCCGATCCACCTCAGAATCGGCAGGCCCACAGATCGCGGGCACTCCTGGAAGGACACAGCGCTTACCCTTGAAATATGGAGAACCATGGCTTTACGCCGTCGGCAGTTGAGCTGATCTCGCAATGCTATTTCCCCGGCAACGTCCGCGAGCTGGAGAACTGCGTGTAAAGAACAGCCACACTTGCGCGTTCTCCTCTGGAAGGAACCAATCTTTCGGAACGTGGCAATGGCATCGACGAGCTCTCACGGCCCAGCACGAAGCCGGTTAGGCGCATCGGCGCCCCTGAACACGAGATAGCCGGTTGCGATTCTAACGATACGGCCGGACCGGCGCTGGGACCGCGACGGACGGAGCGTGACCGGCTGATCGACACAATGGAGAAGGCCGGCTGGGTTCAGGCTAATGCGGCTCGAATTCTCCGCCTCACGCCGCGACAAGTCGGCTAGGCGATACGCCGGCATAGTCTCGAGGTGAAGGAAATTCTAAGAGCCTGATGAGCCAATCGTCAGGCCAGTGGTCTTGCGCGCCCTCTGCGCGACAAGGAGTGCTTTGTGCTTCTGAACGGATTTGGACTTGCACTGTCGCAAGCAGGACAAAATTGTGTCGCGCCGGCCTCACACAATCCGACATCGACCCAAATAGTGAACTGAAGCCGCTTTTTTAAGTTGGTATGGCTCTTGCACCTTGAACCGCGACGTTACCAGCAACGGAGCCGTTTGATGTCCTCACCGACAGTTTCGATTGAGGGGCCGACCAGCACGACATCCGAGGGTTTTCTGGCAGCCGCGAAATCCGGTGGCTGCGCACCGTCCTCCTACGGTTCGTCGCCGACCAGCCCGGGCGATGTGGATCCGGCTATTTGGGACAAGATCAAGGATCACCCCTGCTTTTCGGAGGAAGCGCATCACTATTTCGCGCGTATGCATGTGGCGGTCGCGCCGGCTTGCAATGTCCAGTGCAACTACTGCAATCGCAAATACGATTGCGCCAACGAGAGCCGGCCTGGTGTTGTGTCTGAGAAGCTGACGCCCGACCAAGCGCTACGCAAGGTCATCGCGGTTGCCAACGAAGTTCCGCAGCTTTCGGTTCTTGGCATCGCTGGGCCGGGGGATGCCTGTTACGACTGGGAGAAAACGAAGGCAACGTTCGACCGCGTCATCAGGGAAATCCCCGACATAAAGCTGTGCGTCTCCACCAACGGGCTCGTGCTGCCGGACCATGTAGCTGAGCTTGCCGAAATGAATGTTGATCACGTGACGATCACCATCAACATGGTCGACCCGGAAGTCGGCGCAAAGATCTATCCTTGGATTTTTTATGAAAATCGCCGCTACTTCGGCATCGAAGCCGCTCGAATCTTGCACGCGCGGCAGATGCTGGGCCTGGAGATGCTGAGCGCGCGCGGCATCCTCACCAAAATCAACTCGGTGATGATTCCTGGAGTGAACGACCAGCACCTGTTTGAGGTGAACAAAATGGTCAAGGAGCGGGGCGCGTTCCTGCACAACGTGATGCCTCTGATTTCGGACCCGGCGCACGGCACCCACTACGGACTCATCGGGCAGCGCGGCCCAACGGCAATGGAGATGATGGCTCTTCAGGATCGACTTGAAGGTGGCGCCAAGTTGATGCGCCACTGCCGGCAGTGCCGGGCAGATGCTGTCGGCCTGCTCGGTGAAGATCGTGGCCAGGAATTCACGCTGGATGGGATTCCCGACGATGTCACCTACGATGCTGGCAAGCGTCAGGCCTATCGGCAGGTGGTCGCACACGAGCGCCGTGATCATGAGGCGGCGAGGAGCGAGGCCATCGGTATGGTCAAGGCAACAGACTCCGAAAAGTCGCTTCTGGTTGCGGTGGCCACAAAGGGAGGTGGACGCGTCAACGAACACTTCGGCCACGCGAAGGAATTCCAGGTTTATGAAGTCTCGCCTAGAGGGATCAGCTTGGTCGGGCATCGGAAGGTCGAGCGGTATTGCCTCGGAGGCGGGGGCGAAGACGCCACCCTCGAGGGCGTCTTCGCTGCGCTGGAAGGCATACACATAGTGCTATGCGCCAAGATCGGAAATCGCCCGAAGGAACAACTCTCGCGAGCTGGACTGCGCGTAACCGACGCCTATGGCCATGACTACATCGAGACCGCAGTCAGCGCACTTTACGCGGCAGAGTTTGGGATCAGACCACTAGCGGCGACGGCCTGAGCGGTCTCGTCCGATAACCAGGAGTTAGAATGGCTTTCAAGATCATCGCATCCCAATGTACCCAATGCGGGGCCTGCGAGTTCGAATGTCCCTCGGAAGCGATCAAGTTCAAGGGCGACGCCTATGTGATCGATCCAATCAAGTGCACCGAATGCAAGGAGGCCTTCGATAAGCAGCAATGCGTGTCGGTCTGTCCGGTACCGAAAACCTGCGTTCCCGCTTGATTCCTACCGAAACGGTCGGGTTCGCCGCGCGAGGACGCCTGCAACCCGCGACCACACCAAAAGCCTCGAGAAAGGAATGGACAGCATGTGGTCCAGACGCGAACAGGAGGTCGAAATCGGCAGACCGCCACGGTTCATGCAGGGTGAGCGGGTCCGTGCAACACGCCACATAAAAAACGACGGCACCTATCCCGGCAAGGAGATCGGCGAAAACCTCGTGCGGAAGGGCGACGAAGGCTACGTGCGCGACATTGGAACCTTTCTCCAGCAATTCTTCATCTATGCGGTCGAATGGATCGATCGTGGCACGGTCGTCGGCATGCGAGCGCGCGAACTCATTAGCCTCGACAAAGTCGAGGTTCCCTGCGGAGCTGAAGGCATTTCCAACGGAGGAACAGCCGGATGAAAGTAATGATTCGCAGGACCGCTACTGGCTTGTCGGCTTATGTCCCCAAGAAGGATCTCGAAGAGCCGATCACCGAGATTGAGAACGCAGACTTATGGGGCGGGACCGTGACGCTCAGGAACGGTTGGCGGCTCATGCTGCCCGACCTTCCGCGCGATACGCGTTTGCCGATCACCGTCGAGGCGATGAAGATTTCCGACGGGGCCTGATGCCGGTGGGTTCAGTGGCGGAGAGGAAACGCGTATGAACACGATGCTGAGCTGGGACCATCTCGTCGTCGTCCGGGGCAGTTTTGCCAAAAAGCTGATTGACCTGCTGAAGGGCGCTCTCAAGGCCGATCGAGTGATCCCCTATCTCGGTCCTGGTCTTCTGCAGCTTAACACGCCGGAATCACCTGCACCTTGCACCCCTGAAGATGTCGCCGCGGCGCTCAACAAGCGGGCGCCTGCCCCTTCCAGGATTCGCACCAATATGTGGTCGGTCGCGCAGTTTATCGAGCAGCGCCGACATCGTCGGACTCTTCAAGCGTGGATGGCGGAGATATTCGCAGCCCCCGCCGAGCCGACCGTTCTTCACGCCTGGCTCGCAACCCTTCAACTGTCTGTCATCATCGACAGCTGGTACGATGGCGCCATGCGGGCAGCCCTTGCAGAGGCCGGCCAAACAGACGTTGTCGAGATACAAGGAACCACGCGAGCGACCGGAATTGGTAACATCTGGACGAGAACTTACGATTTGTCAGGAACAGAACTCGACGCCGAACAAGTGGCAAGGACGGTGCTCTATGCGCCGCACGGCAGCGTCAGGCCGGCCGCAAACTTCCTCGTGGCTGATTCCGATTACGTCGAAGTCCTAACCGAAATTGATATCCAGACGCCGATCCCGGACGTGGTGAAGCAACGGCGCGTCAACCGGGGCTTTTTCTTCGTTGGCTGTCGCTTCAACGATCAGATGCTGCGCACATATGCCAGACAGATGATGAAGCGCTCCACTGGCCCACATTTTGCGGTGATCGATTCGGCTACGCTGACCAGAAACGAACGTCGTTTCCTTGCCGAAGGCGCAATCACGGTCATCGACATGCCGATCGGCAACGCCGCGGCTCGCCTCGTCGGGGTCGATGCTAGCCAGGATTAATGGCCGGCGATTGCTGGTGAGTCGCTTGCCTCCAAGGGCGAAAACTCAGTTGGGAATACATCTGAGCAGTAATGCTACTGGCAGCACAACGGAGGCTCTGAATTCGTTGGGCCATGTGAAAGGGCCCGCTGCTGCGGGACGTGAGCACGTTGCGGCGGCATTACGCACATGATTTTGTGACACCCGTGGCAAAAGAACTGAAGCGCCCGAGCCGAACCGCGACAAGATATGCAGCGCTCAATGGCTTCGGCAGAAATTTGGCACAGTTTCGACAGTTCGCATGCACCTCCAGGGTCAAGGAGGTTGATTATGCCTGTTTATGTGGGTTGGCGACGCGAGCAGGAATTCCCACTACCTTTGCCCCGGCGGGAACATCGCGTGTGACCACGCTGCCAGCGCCTACGACCGCATTATCGCCAATCGTGACGCCAGGCAGAATGATTGCTCCACCGCCGATCCAGACACGGCTGCCAATGCGAACAGGACGCCCGACCTGCAGGCCGGCCTGTCGCTGCTCGGCATCATGTGGATGATCGGCGGTATAAATCTGCACGGCAGGCCCAATTGCCGTTCCTTGCCCGATTTTGACCTCTACCACGTCAAGAATAACGCAGTTGAAGTTGATGTAGGCATTGGCGCCAATGCGGATATTGAATCCGTAGTCGCAAAAAAAGGGCGGACGGATGACCGTTCCGCGCCCAACCTCTCCCAGCCGCTCGGACAAAAGCTCATGCCAATGCTCCGTGGTCTGCCCCAGCGTATCATTGTACCGCTTGAGCCAAGCCCCGGTGGCCAACAGGTCAGCTTGGATCTCCGGATCCGCCGCATTGTAAAACTCGCCTGCGAGCATCTTTTCTTTCTGGCTACGCATCATAGTCTCCCGTCAGGTCGTGTCCCGTGCAGTGATGCAGGAACGCACATCAAACTGCCTCGGCAACTTTGTAACTCGGTCTGCCGGGCGCGTGGTCAAGCCGGGGCGACAGTTTCGTCTCGACCAACTTCTGCGAATTTTGGAAATATCGCAGATCAACCGGTCGCAGGGCCAATACCTGACGAAGTCGGCAACTGTCCAGCGGTCGAACTCACTTTCATGCCCATCTCAACGGGTGCCATGAGCGCGGCGCAACGCGCTCGAACGCCGAAATACTTAATTCCCAAACACCCTCTAAGATTGAGAAAGTGCATCGTTTTGTACGAAACTAACAATCCCATTAGCTGAAGAGTTTGCAACACATCCGTGTCAGATCCCCATCAGCTTGAACGCCGCCTGGCTGACTTCAGTGTCGGGGTCTTTCAGATGCTCGGGTTCCTGGAAGTGGTTGGCGTTGAAGGCTATCGTTCGACTGGCCAATCTCCCCATGCCGCGCAGCGCTTCACCGAACACATCGGACTGGCGCTTGAACTCCGGACTGTCCTGGTCGGCTGACACGACGGCAATCGGGCAGGTGATCCGGTCGAGATGGCGCATCGGGCTGAATTCCGCCTCTTCCCCCCTCCGTCAGATGCAGGTAGCTGCTGCGCGAGGAAAGCATCACCGGATAGAGATCATACATGCCGCTCATCAGCAAGCCGCCCTTGAGGGCATCCGCCGGTAGGCTGCGCTCCGTCCAGTCGGTGATGAGGACGCAGGCCGCCAGATGCGCGCCGGAAGAATGACCCGCCACATACACCCGGTTCGGGTCGCCGCCGAAACTGGCGGCATTCTTCATCGTCCACTCCACCGCCCGCCTGCAATTCTCGACCATCTGTCGCAGCGTCAGCGTTTTCACACTGCCGAAGTCAGGCGCGGCATAGGCCGCCCCGCGCGAAACGAAGGTCGGGGCCGGATAGGATGCATCCTCGCGAGTGTTTCGGGTCCAGGCACCGCCATGGATGAAGACCAGGACCGGGGCGGCCTTGGCATCCCAGGCGCGAACACATCGATGAGATCTCTGGCATCTGGACCGTATTTTGCCGGACGCGGCGGCATCGCGCGCCGGACCTCGGCGCTGGCGATGCCATCGCCTTCCTCCAGTTCCGCCATCCGCGGCGCCCAGAATGACTGGTCATACGCCGTATCCAGTTGCTCCTGTGTGTAGTCGAGGAATACCGACGCGGCTAAGGACTTGCCGACCGCTACGGCAGACAGGGACACGCCCGCCATGAGAAACGTTCTGCGCATCATTACTCTTCTCTCCCTCAGGACAGCCGCGATGATTGTAAAGGTGGGCGCGATCAATGCGGGGACAAAGTACGACGTAATCCCGGATGAGACCCTCCTCAAGGTCAGTGTACGGACGTTCGACGAGAATGTTCGTGCAAAGGTGAAGAAGGCGATCGAGCGGATCGCTGCCGCGGAGTCGGAAGCGTCGGGCGCCACTCGCCCGCCCGAGATCACTCAGGCCGAGACCGCGCGCTTCTCGCGCGTGGGGATTATCTGACCAAAATGTCGAAAAGCCGTAGTGGAACAAAGGAAAGTGACAACCGAGATCATCAGCCAGCCAGCCCCCAATCTAAGCCCCGAGCAGCACCTTCAACCTGTCCAGCGCCGCCGTCAAACCCTTCAATGAAACCGACAAGGGCACATCCTTCTGGTCGAGACTCTTAACCGTGACCTTGAGCGTTGTGCCCGTGCGCAGCGACGCGGCTGCTTTCGCGTCGAAGCTGAGGGGCACGAAGCAGCCGGCGGGCAGGCAGGTCGAGAAGGGCAGCGGCTTGCCCGCTTGCCCATCGTCGACCTGAAGCGTCGCGCCGACGGCGAGTTGCAGGCCGAAGGGCAGGACGAGATTGCCCGCAATGCCGTCCTCCTGCCCCTTGCCCAATTCGACCGCAAGCAGGCGCCGTCCGTTCTGCTGCGACTGCTGATAGGTAGCCGCGCATACCAGCGTCGGCGTGGCCTGGCAGGAGAGATCCCAGTCCTCATAGGTCTCCTTCAGCGAGGAAGCACCGCCCGGCAGCCCGGCTTCCTGAGCTGCCAACGACGCGGAAAGCGCCATGAGGGTGGCCGCGGCCACCGCACAAATCCTGGACGAATCCGACATCAGCAAAGCTCCGTTGCCCCCTTGTCGTGGAGCGCCGCGCGTGCCTTCGAGGCGAGAATGGCGCTCTATCCGATTGAAACGACGCGTCGGCCCGAAAATCGATGCCGATCTTCGGGCCGACGTATCTGCAACAATTACCCGACCGCGATGCCGCAGGCAAGCGTTCCGCTCCGGCGTGTCGTAAGCACATGATTTGTCCGGATTAGGTAGCACAGGAGTTGTCCGGTTTCATCGCCAGCGAATGGAAGCTGGGGATGAAGCGGGCAGCGTGGCTCCAGGACGGAGAATACAGAAGTTTCGGGACGTATTGAGCCGTTGGACTGGCGGCGATCTCTCGATGATGGAGGCAGGCGAGTTGCTGGGCATGTCGGAGCGGCAATTTCGGCGTTATCGCGACCGTTACGAAGAGGCCGGGGAGGCTGGGTTGCTGGACCGGCGTTTGGGCAAGCTTTCGACGCGCCGGGTGCCAGTGGAGGCGATCGAGGAGATGCTGGAGCTTTATCGCCATCGCTACCTTGGCTGGAACGTGAAGCATTTCCACGAGCACCTGCTGCGCGATCACGATTTCAGCTGGGGCTACACCTTCATCAAGACGCAGCTTCACGCGGCGGGCCTGGTGGAACGGGCCAAGCGGCGCGGTGCTCACCGGCGCAAGCGGGAAAGGAAGCCGTGCGAAGGGATGATGCTACACCAGGACGGCAGCCGTCATCAGTGGCTGGCGAGTGGGCCGATGCTGGATCTGATCGTGACTATGGACGATGCGACGAGCACGATCTATTCGGCCTTTCTGATCGAGGAGGAAGGCACGGCGTCGAGCTTCCAGGGACTTCTGGAGACCTTTGTCGCCAAGGGATTGCCGTCAAGCCTCTACAGCGATCGTGGCAGACACTATTTCGTGACGCTCAAGGCGGGCGGGGCTGTCGACAAGATTCGCATGACCCAGGTCGGTCGGGCGCTCGAGCGGCTCGGCATCGAACATATTCCAGCCTATTCGCCTGGAGCCAGGGGCCGCTCCGAGCGGATGTTCTCAACCTTGCAGGACCGACTGCCGAGGGAACTGGCACTGGCCGGCATGGCTGATATCGAGGCCGCCAACCGCTTCGTCGCACAGACCTATCTGCCGGCTCACAATGCCCGCTTCGCCAGGCCCGCCGCGGTTGAAGACAGTGCCTTTGTCGCCGCCGACCCGCAGCAATTGGCCCAGATCCTGTGCATCGAGGAGGAGCGCGTCGTTGCTCGTGACAACACGGTCGCCTTCGCGCGGCTGCGATTGCAGCTCCCGCACAGTCCGATCCGGGATGATGATCGTTGTGGAGCTGCCGTGCACGACGATTTCGAACCATAGTTGGCGATGTAGAATTCTATTTTAATCGTATAGAACAATTGAGAAACGTCGCCAATCTGAACACCTCGCCTCGGATCATGGCGTTCGGACGATGACTGCCGTAAGATTCCACCCGTGTGGGGCAAGGCTGCTACCGGCCTGCGACGGAGGGGAACATGGCAATTGATACTCTTGATAAGGTGCCGCTGCTCTATCACTTCACCGACCGGAGGAACCTGCCGGTGATTAAAGAAATGGGAGGACTCTATCCACTCGCGCAGCTTGACCAGAAGAAGGTCAAGGTTCCGGCACCGGGCGGCAATGAATGGAGTCGTGACGCCGACGCGTTGAAGGGAATGGGCAACTACGTCCACCTTTGCTTTCGTAGCACCCATCCGATGGAGTACGTTGCCCGGCAGGATGGGAGGATTACGGACACGATCTTTCTGCAAATACATTCCTCGGTAATGCAGTTCACGGGTGTTCGTTTTACCAACGATGTCGCGAACAAAGCTGGCGTCGAATCGATTCCTATCGGAGAGGCTGAACCGCTAATCGATTTTGAGATACTTTACACCCGAACGGACTGGAAGGATTCGGCGATTAAGGCGCGTCTCACTCAGGCGGAGAAATACGAGGTGTTGGTTCCCCATGTCATTCTGCTGGGCTTAATAAGGAACATTTAGAATGGCTGAGAGACCAGTCTTTATCCCTGCAACCGAGGACGAAGGTTACGTCAGGCGATTGGATTTCGAAATTCCGTGGGCCGGTGGCTTCGCTGAGGTTCAGAAGAAGAAGAATATACGGTCGCTGCATGAGGCCGCCAAGAAAGCCGGATATGCGCCGCTGCTAGAAGTGTCTAGCAAGTCTGATGAAGTCGCCGGCCAGCATCTTAGCGCGTTTCACCTGCGCGTGAGGACCAGCATCGGCGAGATACCGCTGGAGAACGCCTTTCAGGGAAGTAAGGTATTCGAGCGTGGCGGGCCGTACACCGATCTGTACGAGGTTGAACCGCGCGATGCGAAGCGCGAGCCACGACTCCGCGAATCCGGCGCACTGGTGGGCTTCAAATTCGACGGCTTCGAGTTCCCGCTAGAACCCACGACCGTGTTCTACGATTGGCTTTATCTCAATGCCATCTTTCCTCACCGTGTATGGCTCAAAAATCGAGTGGACGGCGAAATGCGGTATGCCGGTTTCACTGACATAGAGTTCAACCCTACCAAGTCGGTCAATTGTCAGGCGAAAACGTGCGCTCTGTTCGTAGTGCTCATGAGGGAGAACAAGCTGGAGCGCTACCTAAAAACGCCCGAGGTTTTCATTGCCGCGATGGCTGCTCATTCGCTTCGGCCGACCGAGCATCAACCTCATTTGAAGCAGGCCAGACTTAGGGTCGGCTAGCAGGCAGTAGCGCAATTTATTCGCTAGAGCAGCAAGGTCACTGCCGAGACCGCACGCCGGGTAACCGGTATCAGTACACCTGTCTTCGGCGTGTCATGGTCGGACCCCAGCCCCTCAGAGACAGAAATCGTACGCCGCTTCCTCGTTTCTCGAAGATCGACGCGTCCTTTACAATCCCTTCGATAGCGGCGGAAGCCCATGAGTTGCCTGTCAGGATTGAGTGTAGCCGCGGGCTCTCATGCAATCCTTGACGAGATTGCCTTGTTCCATACCCTTGACGATACGATCCCCGACACCGTCCCCGATTGCATCTGTCATCGTTTTCGGGCGGCTATTCGTTCCGATCGTCGCCGTCGCCATTTCCGACTGATACTTGCATTCAGTGTAGTCCTGCTGGGCAGCACTGCGCGGCGTCTCGTCCTTCACCCAGTTGCCGCCGTCGGACGTACTGCACCCGGCAGCGAAAGAAAGGCACCCTGCCAAATCGCAATTAGAATTACTTTGTTCACGAAACACTCCTTCCGGAAAGCAAAAGCAGCAATGGCCGAAGGATGGTCGGCCATTGCAAGGCGATAAGATCTTTCAATAGAGATGGCTGTCAGTTCGCTGCTGGAATCGGGCATGACATATCGCCCTCCCTTGCGGCGATTAAAACCGAACACTGAGTTTGGCGTTGAAGCCATGCTCCTGCGCGTCCGAGGCAAGCTGACCTTTATAGGTAAGCCCGATGGTTGCCTTGTCGGTAAGGTTGACATCGATACCAGCTTCGAAGACGGCAGCGTTCTTTGCGATTGGCGTTCCCTCCACGGCGAAGGATGAGCCGCCTGTGAAGGCAAGCGCCGTTTCAGGCACCACATCGCCGAACGCATGACGCCAGCCGATACCGCCACGGGCGGTTGTATTGACGGAACCAAGCGGGAAAGCGGTCGAGGCGCGCAGCCCTATCGTGGTGAATGTCGTGTCGCTCGACCGGTCTTTTCCGGAAAGCGCAGCGGCACCGCCATGCTCTGTGAAGCCATCCGCGTTGAAGTTCACATAGGCTAGGTTCGCATAGGGCTCGAAAGATACGGAAGCTGTATCCAGTCGAGAGCCGAGTTCGCCGAAAGCCTGGAACGTGCCGGCATGGTAATCGGCCGAAAGGCTGTCGGAGAAGCCCGGAAACGCCACCGACCTGCCGGTCTCGATGCGGTTCCACGTATAGGCAAGGCCGGAACGGAAGCTGTGAGGGCCACGCTGCGTGCCAGCGTAGATCCCGAGGTGATAATTGTTGCCTGAGCCGGAGGAGGCGCGATCATCCACATGGATGGACGTATGGCTATAACCGGCAAGAAGCCCGAGCCGCCAGCTTTCGCCGATGGCCGCATCGCCGCCTGCAATAAAGCCTCCCGTCGAGCGGTCGAGGCGAGCAGCGTTGCCGTCTCCGTCCAAATGTCCCCAGGCGCCGAAACCGCTGCCCCAGACGGCGAAGTTTTCGCTGGTCGCGGGAGCCAGTTCCGGGCCTTCCGGTCCATATGCCATGACCGGCACGGTTGATGCGCCCACGCCTGCGAACGCTGCGCGAATGCGATCGCCGGCGGCGTCACGGACGAAATGGCTGTCTTCGACAAAGGCGCTGTGAACGGAAGCATGGATCTCGCCCGAAAGCTGATCGAATGCGTTGCGGGATCCCTGTCCCGTCAGGAAGAGGATGTTGTCGTGGATCGTGTTGCCGGAACCAAGGGCTTCCGCAGCCGCGCCCACGGATCGCTGATTGAAGGTATTGCCGACATCGGCAAAGGTGACAGAATTGCGATCGACGTCGAGATAGACGTTGGTCGGGTCATAAGCGAGTTCGAAATCGACGAAGGGCGAGTCTGTAAAGAGGCCTCCTGTCAGCCCGCCGTAGGTCCCGATCACGCCGCCAGCGGCGGTCAGAAGCGTGTAGCGGGTATCGACTGAGAAATGCCCGGCACCTTCACGCACCAGGTTGACGCTCGCTCCCTTGTTGATGGCGGCACTGCCGGCAACGTCGATGAGATCTGAAGCCTTGCTCGGTGCGATACCCGCCAAATAGGTCGACCCGGCCTGCTGCACGAAGTCACCGTTGACGGTGAGCACTGCAACCCCCTTGCTTGGATCGAGCACGCTGCCAGGAGCGACGGTGCCGCCTGCGCCAACCGTAAGAGAGCCGACTGCACCGATACCCGTAAGGGTACCAGTAGCCGAGACGCCTACCTTCGAAACAATGCGGCCATCGACGGCGAGTATGCCTCCAAGCACCTTGGTCGGCCCGCTGTAGCTGTTTTCGCCGGACAGGATCAGCGCTCCTTCGCCGCGCTTCGTCAGGTCTCCGGCGCCCGAGATTGAATTCGACCAGATCGAGGAGTAGCCTTTGGTGTCGACGTCGAAGACGCCGGCGTAGCGGAACTCGCCCGGACCCTCGATCGCAACGCCGAGATTGAGCAGACCCTGGCCGAAGACTTGTTCATCCTCGAACCCTTTGGTGGTCGTCGTTGTCAGGAGGGTTTCAATGGTCTGGCGGGCGTTCATGTAAGGGAATGCCGACCGGATCACTGCCGCCGCGCCAGCAACATGCGGCGTTGCCATGGAAGTACCTTCCTCGTACTTATACGGGTTGTTCTTGTTCGCCCGATCCCCTTGTGGCCAGGTAGAATAAATGCCGTTCTCATCAATCGGATTATCGGGATCGGCATTAATATCGCCACCCGGAGCCGCGAGGCACCACTCTGCTGTGGCTCCGCATCTATTGCTATAGCTGGCAATCTTGCCATCCTTGCCGACAGCAACGACTGTTATCAGCGAGCCTGCCAGATCCGAGAAGTCGAGCTTCGAGACATCAGACCCGCTCACTATCTTGTATGTATTTGGGTTATTGAAATCGAAACCTTTGTTTGTTTGATCGTTTGTGTCGATGAACTTATAAAGATTTCCATCTTTGGTATTTTCTGGCGTTATTAACGGCAACGTGCCGATGCCGCTGGGAATCGCCGAAGCAGCGCCGGGTTGGTCGTCGGTACTGGCATCATTACCGGCGGCGAAGACGAGCACGATGTCCGCCTTAGCCGCCTTCTTCAACGTATTGTAGGTATCGACGAGATTGCTCGGATCATCATAGATGGCCTGATAGTCGAGAATCTCATAGTTTTTATTATCGATGGCATATCCCTTGCCATCGAGTTTCAGTTGGCCGTTCTCGTCCTTGAGATACCGCCCCAGCAACAGGCCTGGCCCGTAGCTCCCATTGAGCACGCCAGCTCCCGCACCAATCGCGTATTCGATCGCTTCATTGGTCGGGTCCATCTCGGGATCATCTGGGTCGCCGATATCCACTGCTCGAAGGGGCAATACTGTCGATTCATAGGCCACGCCCTGCATGCCCGTGCCGTCGCGCGCGGCGCCGATTATCCCCGCCACATGGGTCCCGTGTCCGTCAGGCACACCGTCTTTGTCGACAGAATGGCTGACGTCAGCCAAGCGTTTATCCGTCCCGAAGTTGTGCAGCGCCTTCGAAATGCGCGCCACGAATTCGGGATGGTTGATATCCAGTCCTGTATCCACAATCGCAACGACGACGCCCTTGCCCGTATAGCCTTTAAGGTAGGCGGGCAGGGCGTTGATCATACTCAGGCCCCAATTTCTGGAATATTCGGCATCTGCCACCGGCGCAGGCGACGCGACTGATTCCTGGGCCAAGGACAGATTTGGTGCGAAGAGCGCCGTTGTTGCTAAAAACAATTTGATCGTTCTGAAGCGCGTTGGCATGCTTAATCCCTATTCCCAAAACTACTTATTTCTTTCAGATCAGATTGGCGCGATATCGAGCGGCAAGCGATCAGCTTATGTATCGACCAGGTCCCGCCAGCGGAGATCTGCGCGTCGCCTCTACGCATGCTGGCGTGTCACCAATGATACATCGATTATTTCTGGATTTCAGGCACGTCGGATTGGATTTGCCCTTGCGGTGTAGAGCGAAGTTACTAGCCATAGGATTCCTCCTTCTTAGTTTTGTCAGCCGCAGAGCCCCAGTACGACTGGTGGTAGAAAGCACACGGCCGGAATCTTGGCAGCGCTGTTCACACCCACGTTCGTAAGGTGGCCGATGGGCTCGGCGCCAGAGCACCAATGCTTGACCTGCTCCAGCTCTTGCTCGGCGGGTTGTTTCAGAGACGCTTGATCTCGATGCCGTGTTTTCTCAGCACGTAGCCGATCTGGCGCGGGGTCAAACCGAGCAGGCGCGCCGCCTTTGCCTGCACCCAGCCACACTTTTCCATGGCGGCAATGACCGTATCGGCATCGGGCACCCTACCACGAGTCGTGGCAGGGCCTATCGGCGCTTGCCCGTCGCCGACGGGCGGGGCGGCACGGGCGGCGGAAGGCTCGATCGTAGTCGAGTTCTCTGACGTCGGCGGTCCGTTCTTCCACAGCGCCGCGGCCAAGCACTCACCCACGCAACAGGCAAAGTCAGTTCTGAGGATTGATGGACCCGTCGCCAGAACTGCCGTCCGTTGAACGCAGTTTTCGAGCTCTCGGATGTTGCCTGGAAATTCGCAATTCATTAGCACCTCAATCGCTTCGGGAGCGAAGGTCAGCGTGTGATCATTCTCAGTATTGAAATTCTTGAGAAACTGAGCGGCCAAGAGCGGAATATCACCTCGCCTTTCGCGCAATGCCGGCACGCGTAAAGTGACGACGCTGATGCGGTAATAGAGGTCTTGCCGGAACTCCTTGCGTTGAACTGCCTTTTCCAAGTCCCTGTTGGTTGCGGCAATCACGCGAACATCGACTTTAATGGTGTGGTTGCTGCCGACACGCTCAAACTCCTGCTCCTGCAGGACACGCAGCAGCTTAGCCTGGAACGAGCCCGATATTTCGCCAATCTCGTCCAGAAACAATGTGCCTTTGTCGGCAGCCTCAAAGCGCCCCTTGCGCAAATTGATCGCGTCGGTGAAGGAACCCTTCTCATGACCGAACAAGTCAGATTCCAGAAGCGTCTCGGTGAGCGCCGCGCAATTGACCTTGATGAAGGGCTGCTTGGCGCGAGGCGAGAGTTCGTGAATGGCTTTGGCAACCAGCTCCTTGCCGGTTCCGGATTCACCTCGCAACATGACCGTAGTCTTCGCCTTGGCCACCTTGACAAGGTGCTCACGCAGCTTGCGCAGCGCCAGACTATCGCCAAGCATCTCCTTGCTGATCTTTTTACGCTCCATTTGGCAGCCCATCCCACTCCGCCACCCGCCGGTGGAACTGCACTTGACGGTGAGCTGTGTTGTTTTTCGTCATTATCATTCTCGATCTCACCTTTGTGCCTCGAAATTTCCGGCGCGCGGACGCCCTCGGCAAATGGCAATGGCGCCTGAGCATCGTTGTCTTTCACCAGGACGAGCGTCTTCTCCTCCGTGCGGGCGCCCGCAATATGCGCGCTTGTTTGCGCAGGCCTTTACTCGACCGGTCGCCGTTCTGTCCGGCTTCTGCCGCACCGCAGCCTGCAAACCCATCCTTGACAAGAAAGGAGGGGAGTCAATCGAGCTCTCCTTGCATTCGTGCAAGGAAAATTGTCAGTTTGATAGAATTCTATCAAAACGGCAGAAACGCTCCGCCCCCAATTTGGCTGTACCTGCGGCGTTCAGCGTACGTGACGACATGTGCGGACTTGTCCCAATTGCCATCCGAGTTGTGCGGGAAACAGTAGCCGCTGCGCTGTTCGCTTCAACCGCGTGATGCCGCTGACAGTAGAGGCGGCGGCTCGTCGAGCGAGGCTTCATTGTTCGGCTACTAAAGCGGCTGTGCTTTGGTGGGAGTTGGTTTCGCCCAAGTTCTGGGCCTGAGGGCGTCGGCCCGTTTCGCCGCACAGGCTCCTTCCACATCGTCGAGCCGAGAAAGAGGGGCCACACAGCTCCCCCTGTTTCACAATGCCCCGCCCCTCAGCAGCTAGATACGACAGGTGACCTCAAATGATGCGTCTTGCATGGCTTCTACACCTGCCTGAATGCCAGAACTGCGTTCGTGCCGCCCATGGCGAAGGCGTTGCTCATGGCGACGCGCACCTTGCGCTCGCGCGGCACATTGGGCGTGATGTCGAGGTCGCAAGCGGGATCTGGCTCGCGATAGTTGGCGGTCGGCGGCACGACGTCCTCTTGGATTGCCATCACGCAGGCGATCATTTCAAGCGCGCTCGCTGCGCCGAGGCAATGCGCGTGCGTGGACTTGGTGGAAGAGATGGACATCGAATAAGCGTGGTTTCCAAACACACGCTTGATCGCCGCCGTTTCAGTCTGATCATTGCTCTTGGTACCGGTGCCGTGCGCGTTGAGGTAGTCGACGTCCTCGGCATTCAGCCCGGCATCGGCAAGGCAGGCGCGCATCGCCGACGCTGGCCCCTCGACAGATGGCGCGGCGATGTGGAAGGCATCGGCGGAAAGGCCGACGCCGGCGATCTCGGCAAGAATTGTGGCACCACGCCTCGTGGCATGCTCGTAGCTTTCCAGCACGGCCATGCCCGCACCCTCGCCCAGCACCAGGCCCTTCCTATCGGCGGAGAAGGGCCGGCAGGTAT
>NZ_SUHQ01000036.1 GCF_004962245.1 Mesorhizobium sp.
CGGAGAGCACGGCGACCAATGCCGTTACCTACACCACGCCATGGGGCACGATCTTGAATATGACCAGAACGGCATCGCCTTGCGGGTTGCCGGCGATTGGCGAAGGGGGTCGTTGTCGAATGCGCCGCTCCACTTTTGCCTGTCGATCGACCACGCCTGCCGGTGCAGGTTCGCGCTATATTGGCTCGCCAGCACGGCGAGGAGTAAAAGAAGAGCTGCGACAGTGATGGCAGTCGGCTTAGACATGAGTCTCCAATCCATGGACGGCGTGGCAGCAACGGCCCGCCTTTTGGTGTAAAATGCTTTTGATCGAGCCCCGCACTTGCCACAGGGCGCAGTCGCGAGGGCGCACAGCTATAGATGCCGGTGCGCTCTGGCGGTTTCTGGAAAGATGGCCTTGCGCCATCGGGCCCACCCCACCCAGCTGAGCGTCGTTCGCGCGGGCCGGGCAACCGCGACCGCCATTCACCACGCCGGGCGACTGACCGTCCGCCCGGCAGAGCGCTGAAGGGTCCCCGGACCTTCCGGGTTGCCGGCGATTTGGCGAAGCGGGGTCGTTGACGAGTGCGCCGCTCCACTTTTGACTGTCCATTGGCACGACTGCATGGGCGGGGGCGGCCTTTCCCGCGGCGGGTGCGCGCTATTATGGCTCGCCAGCACGGAAAGCAGCACGGCGAGGAGAAAAAGGAGAACCGCGAGAGTGGTGGCCGTTGTCTTAGACATGAGGCTCCAATCCATGGACGGCGTGGCAGCAACGGCCCGCCTTTTCGGTGTAAAATGGGTCGCTTTTGATCGTGCCCCGCAGTTGCTACAGGCGCACAGGTGCGGGTGCGATCTGGCGGTTTCTCAAATACGGCTTTGCGCCATCGGGCCCACCCCAATAGCTGAGCGTCGTTCGCGCGGGGAACTGCGTTCACCACGCCGGGCGACTTGACCGTCCACCGCCAGAGCGCTGAACGGTCCGCTAGTGAGGCGCTCCCCGAATCGTCGTTTATCCCGCTCGCCCCAGACCGGGCGACAGCCAGCGTTGCCGCTACGCTGCGGAGAAATATCGTCAGCGCGTGGCATTCGGACATAAGCTGATCGACGCCAAGAATAAGACCCACGGAGGTGACCGGTGCGGCCGGAACAAGAAAGAGCGTTGCAGCCATTGTGACGAGGCCTGCACCGGTAATGCGGGTTGTTCCGTTCGAAGGGAACAATGCGACGAACAGCATGAGGATCCGGCAGCCGATCGGCAGATCAGTTTTCGTCGTCTGGGCGATGAAGAGGGCGGCGAGCATCATATTCGTGCCGTCCAGATTGAATGGAATGAGACCCACGACCGAATGCGTGGCGCCGGCCTTTTCCATCTTCTCCATGAGCGAGGGCAGCGCGGCCTCCGAGGAGGACGTTGCGAGCAGCAGCTCGTCCTTGATGTATCGGACGAGAGAGAAGATCGAGCGGCCGTTGTAGCGGCAGACCGCGCCGAACAGGACCGAGAAGAACAAGACTTGCAGGATGTCGCCTTCCGCGAAGGCACTGGCAATGGTTGATGGGATGATGTTCATCAGGAAGCTGGTCACGGACTGCTCGTGAGCCGTGGCCACATAGCCCTTAACGGCTTGGACATCGAGCGAGGCCGGATCGATGTTGAGGCCGGCGCCAGGCTGAACGATATTCGCGACAATCAGTCCGACAACGAGTGCAAGTGTCGAGAAGGTGAGGAAATAAACCATCGCCTTGGCGGCAACTCGGCCGACCTTCTGCAGATCGCTCATGCCGGCAATGCCGGTCGCTATTGTCAGGAAGATGACAGGTACGGTGATTATCTTGACGACATCGACGAAGGCATCGCCGAGCGGCTTCAGGCTCTGGCCGGTCTCCAAATGGAAATAGCCGATTGCAGCACCCAGGATTATGGCGGCAAGCATCTGCACGTAGGCCCGGGCAAAATGGCGCTTGCGGGCCGCTGCGTTGGCTATGGGGACTTGTGGAACCAACACCGTTTCTCTCCTTGACCGGATCGGGGTGGGGCTCCTCCTTCTCCCATGCAGTGCTCCGGTCGAACGCTGCGCCCACTTCGGCGCAAGCGATGTGCCAAATAGCAAAGAGGGGAAAACGCGCAGGACCTCTCACGCAGTGCTTGTTCGCTCTCCCGCACTCGCGCTGCGGTTGCCAGTCAACTATGGAAGGGTCCGTTCTTGGGAATTCCAAAGGTCGCTCTTTGCTTCGGCGCAGCTTGGCTGGCTGGAAGGTTCCCTGTTTGCCTTGGGGTCTGGGACCTGCGTCCAGATGGTCAACATTTTCCTGCGCGCCGCACGGGGCTCCAAAGATTCAATCGAGGACGGGCCCTCTTCGAAAACGGCGGCAGCGTTGGTCAAGCCCTTCCACCCTGCTGTCCCACCAAGGGTGTTCAGAAGCTCAGTTCACGATTAAGCGATGGATCAGCGTCATCTGGCGTTTGCGCCATCGCGGCGGCGTTGCAAGGGGTCTGCCAAGGATGAGCAAGCCGCGAGGCAGGGCCCGAGACCTAGACTCCATCCTCATCAACAGCGCTCGGCTCGCGTTAGGAATGTTCGAACCGCAGCACGATCAGGTGGCCACACCGTTGGTCGGAACCGGAACCCGACGAATGATCGTTCGTGACCGACATCTGTGAACAAGCAGTGTGTGTCATTGCAATCACCACCCATTGCGCGCAATTGCCCATATGGCCGTGAATGAACTGGATTTGGTGATTTTCCAGATGGCGGTGGAAAGCGTCCGCTTGCTCTCTTCAAGCTTTGATGAGAAGGCGGCTGAGATAGCCACGAGGAGCCGTGGTAGCCTTCTTTTCGACGTGCGGGTTGACGGTGACCTGGAGGTCCAGCGAGTCGCAGCCATTGGATATCCAGGCGACAAGATCGGTGTGGTGGCATTGGACCGAGAGGGCCTTGTTAGCTGCTGTTGCCTTGTCAATGGCACCTTCTCACCTTTCATTGCACCATTGGAGAACTGGACCAGCATGCCCCTGTCCATGCAGGCCCAGATCGATGTCACAGGCTATGCGAGGCTCCTTCTGGCCGCCCTGCGAAATGCTGGACATATGCTGGGCAGGTAGCATCACCGATGATGTCTGTGATGAGATGGTGCAGACGGCTGGATGAGGCGATCGCTTGCCGGCAGCTTTGGCCGCCAAGCGATCGGTGAGTTCGCAATGCTGGACACGTCCTGTAGACTCTGCCAGTTAAGTTAGCGGACAACCATCTGACGAATGCCCGATCTGACAGTCTGGACGGCGCGGCATGCCCTCCTAGGAATGCAGCCGTGGTTCTACTCCCTCGGCTGTTTTTGCGTCGAAGGCGACGGGCACACCGTGAACGATGGACGTCGCCGCCACCAATTCCTCAACTCGCGATCGGTCGCTTTGCACGCCGGCATAAGCGTTCGAATGGCGCGGATCGCCTGGGCGGTGGAGAGGAACCGGGCCTTGCCTCTGGACAGAACATAGGCTTCGGCGGCTTTTTCACCCGCCTCCCTGAAACTCTGACTGACACGATCTAGGACGGGAGTTCGGCAGCCTTCAAGCCTATGTCCGATACCGGACAATCAGGCAGCGGTGGCCAGGCCGAAATAACGTTGCTCCTCCTCGCCGTAAGCGCCATGCGTGAGTTCCATCAATCCGACGCGGTCGATAATCGTGACCTCGCCGCGCTTGGCACGGACAAGTCCTCGATATTCAAGCATTTGCAGGGCCGTGGTGACCCCGGGACGGCGGGCGCCGAGCATGGTCGCCAGAAATTCATGCGTCAGGTAGATCTTGTCTCCGTCAGAGCGGTCATGGATCATCAGCAACCAGCGGGCCAGCCGTTCCTCGATTTTGGAGTGGCCATTGACCAGTGCCGTCCGGGACGACTGGACAAGGAACGCGTGGGCATAGTCCAGCACTGACGTGCGCAGCGACGGGCTTTCCGCAACCGCAGGACGAATGATTTCAACCGGCAGGCGCCAGCCATTGCCTGCGACCTGGATATAGGTCTCGTTGGAAGAGCTGTCCTGTCCGAGAATGAGGGCAATTCCTGTCATCCCGTCATATCCGATAATGCCGACTTCACATTGCCGTCCGCCGGTCATGGTGGCGACCACCGAGGCGATGCCCCTCTCGGGAAAATATCCATTCCTGATCGGCTGATGCGCGATCTCCAACTGAGCCTTGATGTCCAGTTCGACGCGATGCAGCGATGGTCGCAACAGCGCGAAGTCCTCCGGCGAAAGGGATTTCAGCACCCGGTTGCGAAAAAGGGATTCGGGCAAGGCTCTCTCTCATGCGGGCAAGAGCGCGTACCTCTTACTGTCGGCTGCATCCGAAGTAACTGACGGCCGATGCCAAGCATAGGCTTCGAAACGCGCGATTGCAAAGCCCTGTCGGGGCAGTGCAGCCATGCTAGAAGTCGCGCGGCCTTACGATAGGCGCGGATGACATGATTCCCTTCTGCGGCCACCAAGAACGGCTCGGGCACGCTTTAATCATTCATACACAAGCTCGCAGGAATGTAAGCGGCGGAACAGTCGGGTGATTCGTGCCGCCCTGCCCTTTCAGAAATCAAGTCATTGGACGTCAATTCGGGCTGGAACGCCTCGTCGCGGAACGGCACAGGAAACGCAGCCGGATCAGCAATGGTGGTTCACCTTATGTGCGGTCCGGATGTGCGGTCCGGCGGCTCATCGCCCAATGGCTTGTCGAGGGGAAGTGGAACTCGTCATGTCGCCGCGAACCGTCACCGCGCTAAGCGGCGCTTTTGAAGACGCCGGTGTTTTCTTTGTGGAACTGAAACTGTGAGGTGATTGATGCATGACTCAAACATTTGCGTATTTCCGCTGCATCGGCGACGCACATTGGTCGAAAGTATCGCCCAGGCCCTCGAGACCAAGAACGGCGAGGCGGCGAGTGCGTTCTGGCGCTGTGCTGCCAAGAAAATGCTCATTCAATTGTCCGATGTAGGAATTGCGCCAGAGTTCGCTGCGCAGGAGGTTGGAAGGCTTCTTCATGCGGTCTTGGACGATATGGCCAACCGAACGGTAATGCACATAGCATAGGCTTGGGCGCTGTTGGATCGCGCGTCAGCTCGGGTCCTTATCGGGGGACTGCTCCGACTGGCCGACGGTCCGGCCAAACCGGCATACCGGCAAAGGTTTGAGGTTGGGATCGCTCACGGCGGCCGGTCCAATATTCCAAGGCGATCTCAGAAGCCACATTGGCTTCTTTCCAAGCGGACGGGCGCCACTTTGGCGTGCTCACGCTGGACTGCGGGTTGCGCCTACGGAAATCCGAAGTCCGGCCGCGCGAGTCGATCGACCGGAACAGTCGAATGCTCGTGGGGCCGGGTCCGCTCAGCTTGACGGCGGGCGGTGGCGGCCGTGAGCAGACTTAACCCAGGTCACGGCTGACCATCCGCAGGCGCTATGCCGATTGGACGAGAACTGGTTGCCACAACACCGGCCCGTTCAGGCGTCCCCTCCAGCGGATGCGCAAGAGACTGGCGTAGGAAATCTCGAGGAAGCCGGCGACTGCCTCGGTGTTGCCGACCTGCTGGGGCTGTCCGATACGTGACAACGGCCAGGTCGCGAGACGAAGGATCCTTTCGATGCGCGTATCTGTCACCGTTACGATCCCGGAGAGATTGTTGGCCAAGCCGAATTCGATGATGCCCGCGAAGAGCTCGTAGGTTGCTTGTGCCAGGCCGCCAGCAGCCTTCGGCGCTGTCGCAGGGAGATCGAGCGCGAAACGACTACTCTCCCAGATATCGGCACTCGCAGGGACCACCATCTCATCCAGCAGCGCCGGAAACGTATCGCGCAACATAGTCGGTCCGGTGGTCGGCAAAAGGCGGACGCAGCCGCAAGTTCGCCAATCGGACCCCTTGAGAAGTAGGTAGACGGGGTTCAGGCTGTCAAACGGGTCCGTTTCCATTTCGCCTTCGGTCTGCACTTCCCAATCGAGCCGCTTCTTGAAAACCCGATACCTAAGCCCGTGCATTTCCCTGAGTTCGCTCGCGAACTCGGCGTAGCAGTCGGGTGTTATCAGCTGCATCATTGTCGTCTCCGTGCGGGATGTGTCCACGCAATCGAAGGGCAAAGCCGTCATGAATGCAGCCTGTAGACCTTTACAGCTAGCCTTGGAGAGGATCAGGATCTCGCCCGAGCAGCCATCCGCACTATGGCCTGGTTGATGGTTCGCACGCCAAGCTTCGCCTTGGCGTTTTCCTGATGGAAGGTCACGGTGCGTTTCGAGACACCGAGAATCTGGCTGATATCCCAGGCCGACTTGCCGCACGCCGCCCATTTCAGGCACTCGAACTCCCGCGGGGTGAGCGTTATGCCATCTACCACGCAATCTTCGGCGAGCCTGCGCCGGGCATGGATATGAACGTTGATCGCAACCAACTGCATTGCTTTTTCGTAGCGCGTCAGCGACCTCAAAAGTGGCGGATGCGCCTCGTTGGAGGCGAAGGTCAGTGCGGCGAACCGGCCGCGATGATCATGCATCGACATGGTCAGTCCGCCGCGAATGCCGAACTCAGCTGCTTTTTCCAGGACTTCCTGCTGCGAGGTCGGCAAATAACGGTGATCGCGGTCCACACCCCAGTCGAAGGTATCCCAGCCTCGCAGTCCCCGCAGGATCACGGGATCCACGCTGTGGTAGCGCAGTTGCAGGTAATGTGATGTCCATGATGATGGATAATTCGAGATCAATCGCGGCGTGTCGCCGGAAGCGGATGGGTAGGTGAAATAAGCGAAGAACGGAAAGTCGAACCCGGCTGCGGCGGACGCCATTGCCTCATGGAGATCGACGGCATCGACGCTTGCAGAGAGTTGCTCGACCAAGGTTTCAAATACGCGATGCATCTGCGCTTTGCCTACCTCGCGGAGGTTGCTGGAAGCCGGGCGGAGACGTGGTTCTAAATGATGGCCTGTCCCTGCAGGGCGTACGACGCGCCGCCGTCATCACCGCAATTGCTGTGCTGCTTCCGATTGGAGAGAGCTCCGCGCACCTGACCAACTACCGATGGGTGATATTGCGACGTTATCGATGAGCCGCGTGTCGCCAAGCCAAGCCGCAGCAAGCAAGCGTGCCGGTCGGTCAAGGCTTGCTAACGATTGCAGGTCTGTTTCTCCGCGAAGCTCCAGGTATTCGAGCTCGCGATAGCCGGCAGCCAGAATTGTTGCACGCGCTTCATCAAGCGTAGGCAGGATGGGAGAGCCGCGTGCAAGCCGCTCGGCCGTATCGAGCAGGACCGATGCTAGTTTTGGGGCAATGGCGCGTTGGGCTGGGGAGAGCCGCACGTTACGCGACGATAGCGCAAGACCATCGGCTTCGCGGACTGTCGGACAGGGCACAATAGTGATCGGAATGTCGAGGTCCCGGACCAAGCGCCTGACAAGCTGAAGTTGCTGAAAATCCTTTTCGCCAAAAAAGGCGAAGTCAGCGCCGGCCTGCAGGAAGAGCTTGGCCACGACCGTCGCCACGCCATTGAAATGGCCGGGCCGGAATGCGCCGCACAGGCATTCGCTGATGCCGGACACTGAAACGACCGTGGCGAAGCCCGCCGGGTACATTTCCTCTGCGTCCGGCACATAGAGCAGATGCGTGCCCAGCGGCGCGAGCTTGGCAGCATCTTCGCTTTCCGTCCGAGGATAGGCAATCAGGTCGGCGGGGCTGTTGAACTGCTTGGGGTTTACGAACAGCGTCACGATCACCCGCTCGGCCCTTTCAAGCGCCTTCCGCACAAGGCTCAGATGCCCGTCGTGCAAGGCTCCCATGGTCGGCACAATACCGATCGTGGCACCCGAGCGACGCCATTGCGCAACGACGGCGCGCAGCTCGCTCACAGTTCGAGCGATCGGCACGCTCATGTGAAGTCTCCGGCCTTCAAGGCGTTGACATAGAGATGTTCGACCGCCGGAAAGTGCCGGTTCCGCACATCGGTGGCGTAAGCGGCGATTGCCGCCTCAGCCTGCTCACCGAGCTCGGCATAGCGTTTGACGAACTTCGGCCGAAATGAGGTGAAGAGCCCGAGCATATCGTCGCTCACCAGAATCTGGCCGTCGCAAGCTGGCGAGGCACCGATGCCGATGGTGGGTATGTCGATATCGGCGGTTATCTGCCGTGCAAGCTGCTCCGGTATCTTTTCGAGCACCAAGGAGAAGGCGCCCGCCTCGGTTACCGCCCTGGCGTCGCGCCTGATCCGCTCTGCATCGGCTCCCCGGCCCTGCACACGATAGCCTCCGAACGTGTTTACCGCCTGCGGCGTCAGCCCCACATGGGCCATGACAGGTACGCCGCGCGCGGTAAGGAAGCGGATGGTTTCCGCGATGGTCTCGCCGCCCTCGAGCTTCACCGCTGAACAACCGGTCTCACCCATCACGCGCGCAGCGTTGCCGAAAGCGTGCTCTGGGCTTTCCTCGTAGGAACCGAAGGGCAGGTCGACGACCATCAGCGCGTGTTCAAGGCCGCGGCGAACGGCCTGTCCGTGCATGATCATCATGTCGAGCGTGACGCCCAGCGTCGACGACAGGCCGTGCCCACCATGCCGACGCTGTCGCCGACAAGAACGATGTCGCAGTGGCGATCGAGTAGCCTCGCGACCGGCGTGGTGTAGGCCGTCAAGCATACAAGTGGCGTTTGGCCTTTTCGCAATCGAATATCTGGAGGGTTAATCCCTTTTATCTCACCAGCCGCGCTCAACCGACGCCCCCTTCCCTTACGTTACCAACAGCGGGTGTCGCGTTTGGCATATTTTTGTGCGACTGCGAAGAGCTAAAAACAGTGCTTGAGTAGTACGGTGTTGACGTGCTGGCTGCCAAGGTTACATTCAATCGATTAAGGCGCTCCGTTGGGCCAACCCACTTTCGCAAACATGGATCCTCAGACAAGAAGAACCAAGAAAGGCAAAGCCGCCGTCAAAGCTGACGAAGCCAAAGTGGACCTGACTGCCGTCGTGGTCGCCGTAAACGACAGTGAGCCCTGTGTCCTCACCGTCGGTCATGCGGACACCCTCCCTTCTGGACCTTTTGCGCTTGAGCATCGATCGCTGCAGTCGGGTTTGAGGGGGTGGGTGGAGCAGCAGACCGGCCATGCACTGGGATACATCGAGCAACTCTACACCTTCGCCGATCGCGATCGCATCGGCACTGAGCGCCACCAGCGCGTCATCTCAATCAGCTATCTCGCATTGACCAGGAAGGAACAGGCAACGAACTCGGCCGCGTGCGGCTGGCAAAGTTGGTACGAATATTTTCCCTGGGAGGACCACCGCTTCGGCACGCCGCCTGTGCTGCTCGATAGATTGCGGCCCCGCCTGATTGAGTGGGCCGGCGGCGCCAGCGAGCCGACCACTCAACGCGAGCGCCGGCAGCGCGCTGCGATAGCCTTCGGCTTCGACGACCGCCATTGGAACGAGGAACTCACGCTCCAACGCTACGAGTTGCTCTATGAAGCTGCTCTGATTGAAGAGGCCGGTGGCGGCAGGGACGCGATTGCGGCCGCGGCTGGCAAACCAATGGTCGCTGACCACCGTCGTATTCTGGCAACCGGGATTGCGCGGCTGCGTTCGAAGATCAAATACCGGCCGGTCGTGTTCGAGCTTATGCGGCCTTCCTTCACGCTGCTGCAACTGCAGCGAACCGTGGAAGCTCTGGCTGGCAGGCTCATCAACAAGCCCAACTTCCGGAGACTGGTCGAGCAGCAGGATCTTGTTGAGGAGACTGGGGAGACCTCCCTCGACACGGGCGGCCGACCGGCGAAGCTTTATCGCTTCCGCCATGCCGTTCTCGACGACAGGGCTATCGCCGGGACAAAATTACCGCTGGCGCGGGCTTGACATACTTATAGTCAAGGTAGACATATTCCCTTATTGTCAAACCGAATATAATCGAGGCGCCAATGGCTGGGGCGTTACCTATGGCTGCGTCCCTGTATGAGCGTGTCCGGCGGGTGATCCCTCCCGTTGAATGGCTCGCGTTCGCCGGCGATATTGAAGCCATCTTAGCGCTGAAGCGTGAGCGCAATGCGGTGGTGCTGGCGCACAATTACCAGACGCCCGAAATTTTTCATTGCGTGGCAGACATCGTCGGCGACAGCCTGGCGTTGGCCCACAAGGCGGTGACGGTCGACGCCGACATCATCGTGGTTGCCGGCGTTCATTTCATGGCCGAGACGGCAAAACTGCTCAATCCGAACAAGACCGTGCTCATCCCGGATCTCAGCGCCGGCTGCTCGCTGGCCGAATCGATCACGGCAGACGACGTGCGGCTAATGCGGCTGCGGTATCCGGGGGTCCCCGTTGTTACTTACGTCAACACTTCGGCCGCCGTAAAAGCGGAGTCCGACATCTGCTGCACGTCCGGCAACGCGAAGGCGGTGGTGGAATCGCTTGGCGTGGCGCGTGTGCTGATGCTGCCGGACGAATATCTGGCGAGGAACGTGGCAGCCGATACAGACGTCGAGATCATCGCCTGGAAAGGCCATTGCGAGGTGCATGAGCGCTTCACCGCAGCAGACATTCGGGAACTGCGCGATGCCCATCCAGGCGTCATCGTGCTGGCCCATCCAGAATGCCCACCAGACGTTGTCGCGGAGGCGGAGTTCTCCGGCTCGACCGCAGCGATGTCGGATTATGTCGAGCGGGAGAAACCGACGCGTGTCGTCCTTCTGACCGAATGTTCGATGAGCGACAACGTCGCGGTCGCGCATCCCGACGTCGAGTTCGTTCGCCCATGCAACCTGTGCCCGCACATGAAGCGCATCAACCTGGCCAACATTCGCGCCGCGCTCGAGCAGAACCGGCATGAGGTCCGGATTGATCCCGAAATTGCCGGCCCCGCCCGCCGCGCGGTCGAGCGCATGCTTTCCCTATGAGCCTGGAGGTTCGCGACATCGCCGGGGCGCCGGTCGTCATCGGTGGCGGCATTGCCGGCCTGATGACGGCGCTTCATCTGGCGCCGGAACCGGTCGTGCTTTTGACCAACGCGCCGCTTGGAACCGGAGCCTGCAGTGAGCTTGCCCAGGGCGGTCTTGCGGCAAGTCTCGGCGGCGACGACGGCCCGGATTTTCACCTTTGCGACACGATAGCTGCCGGCGACGGACTCTGCGACGAGGCCACGGTGCGGCGAGTGGTCCGAGCTGCACCCGAAGCGATTAGGACGATCCAAAGGTTCGGCGTCGCCTTCGACCAGCACCCTGACCGCGCGTTGCGACTTGGGCTCGAGGCGGCACACTCGCGACGGCGGATTGTGCATGCAGCCGGCGACGCCACCGGTCGCGAGTTGGTGCGCGTGCTCATCGCCGCGGTTCGGCGTACAGCCTCGATCACCACTATCGAAAATGTGGAGGTCCGCCGGCTGGTCGTGCAGGACGGGTCGGTCATCGCCGTGGTCGCCGCAGGACGAGCCGGCGCGCTCGCTCTGCCCACGCGTCGCGCGGTGCTGGCGACCGGCGGCGTCGGCGGGCTGTTTTGCGACACGACAAACCCCGCTGGCTCATGGGGTCACGGGCTGGCGCTCGCCGCATGGGCGGGGGCGGAACTCGCCGACTTGGAATTCATACAGTTCCATCCAACTGCGCTCGACGGTCCGCGCCGGCCGATGCCGCTGGTGAGCGAAGCCGTGCGTGGCGAAGGCGCGGTGCTCATCGATGAGCGAGGAGAGCGCTTCCTCGCTGACACACCTGGCGGTGAACTTGCGCCTCGCGACGTCGTAGCGCGCGCCATTTGGCACCAGCTTGCCGTTGGACGCCGCGTATTCCTGGATGCACGGCAAAGTCTCGGCCCGAGATTTGGCAAGCGTTTTCCAGGCATCGCCGAATTGTGCCGGAGCGCAGGGGTCGACCCCGCGACCGACCCGATCCCGGTGCGCCCGGCGGCACATTATCACATGGGCGGCGTCGCCGTAGACAGCGCCGGCCGCAGCTCCATCGAGGGATTGTGGGCCTGCGGTGAGGTCGCCTGTACCGGCCTGCACGGCGCCAACCGCCTGGCCAGCAACTCGCTCACCGAAGCGGCGGTCACCGCGAGCTGGGTTGCCGAAAGCGTTGCCGGCACGTCGTATACCCGGCGACCGCGCAGATGCTCCACATTCGTCCCTCCACGACCAGACGCTTCCGCGGTCCGCCCAATTGTCTCCGCCGCCCTGGGTATCATCCGCGACGGCGAGGCAATGCGCGAAGCGGTGGCGACCCTGCTGCCGATCGCAGCTGACAATGTCGCTGCCTCTGGTCCGGCTTTGGTCTCACTGATGATCGCCGTGGCGGCCCTGGGGCGGGAAGAGAGTCGAGGCGCGCACTGTCGGTCCGATTTCCCGCTCCACGATGCCGACGCGCGCCCATCACGGCTGACACTGCACAGCGCAATGCGGGCCGCGGCCGCACTCGATTGCCGGGCTACCATACGGAGCACCTGATGTGATTTCATTCTCCCCCCTCCCCGCGACCCTGATCGAACCGATTGTGCGCGGTGCGCTCCTCGAAGACCTGGGCAGATGCGGCGACCTGACCAGCGATGCGGTTATCCCGCATGATTGCACTGCCACGTTGGTGCTCAGATCGAGGCAGGCGGGCGTCGTTGCCGGGCTCGATCTGGTCTCGTACGCCTTCCTGCTCGTGGAACCGGCGATCAACATCCAGATCTGGCGCCCTGATGGCAGCGATGTCGGGGCCGGGGAAACCATTGCAAGATTGTCCGGACCCGCGCGAGGCCTGCTCACGGCCGAACGCACTGCCCTCAATTTCTTATGCCGGCTGAGCGGCATTGCCACTGCCACAGCGGCGATGGTTGAGGCCGTGCGCGGTCACAAGGCGAGGATCGTATCGACGCGAAAGACGACGCCCGGCCTGCGGGTATTGGAAAAATACGCCGTGCGCGTCGGCGGCGGTGCCAATCACCGCTTCGGCCTCGATGACGGCGTGCTCATAAAGGACAATCACATCGCGATCGCCGGCGATATCCGCACAGCAATAGAGCGGGCGCGCGCCGCCGCAGGGCATATGGTGAAGGTCGAGGTTGAGGTCGACACGCTGAAGCAGCTCGATGCAGCGCTCGCGATTGGTGTTGACGCGGTGCTGCTCGACAATATGTCGGTCGAGGATCTTGCCCGCGCGGTTTCTATAGTGGGTGGCCGTACGATCACCGAGGCTTCCGGTCGGGTGACGCCGAAAACGGCGGCGGCGATTGCGGCGACCGGTGTCGATCTCATCTCCATGGGATGGCTGACGCACAGCGCCCCGATCCTCGACATCGGCCTGGACATGCCGGACCACCAGAACATCTGCAAGCATTTGAACTGAGGATTACGGCATGAGGAGCAACATCAGCTCGGCAGGCGTAGGAAGGCGGTGGAAAGACGTGCCGCAGCTCGCCTTTTAGCGAGTGCGCTCCAAAGCCAAGTCGGACCGAGCTTGCCGGTCGACAGACTCCTGAAGGCGTACCGGACTAGCAACAAAGGTTTGACGATGACGGTTGGAATGAACTCGGAGTTCGACGTGAACCAGACCATGCAATCGGTCGATGGAACGCCTCCGCGATGGAACCGCAAAGAGGCTGAGGCCATCTACGGCATGCCATTCAACGATCTGCTGTTCCTAGCTCAGACGATCCACCGCCAGAACTTCGATCGAAACCGAGTGCAGCTGTCGCGGCTCCTTAGCATCAAGACCGGCGGCTGCCCCGAAGATTGCGGCTATTGCAGCCAGTCTGCGCATTACGAAACCGGGGTGAAGGCGTCGAAGCTGATGAACGTCAAGCATGTCATCGACGAAGCGGCCAAGGCGCGTGATGGCGGCGCAACGCGCTATTGCATGGGCGCAGCGTGGCGAAGTCCCAAGGAGCGCGACATGGACGTTGTGGTCGCCATGATCGAGGGCGTCAAGGCGCTCGGCATGGAGACCTGCATGACGCTCGGCATGCTCGATCTTGAGCAAGCTGCTCGCCTGAAGCAGGCCGGTCTCGACTACTATAACCACAACATCGATACCTCTGAGCGCTACTATGGCGAGGTTATTTCAACCAGGACTTTTGCCGACCGGCTGGAAACGCTTGGGCACGTGCGCGCGGTTGGGATGAAAGTCTGCTGCGGCGGCATCGTCGGGATGGGAGAAGAAAAGACCGATCGCATCGACATGCTGGTCACGCTCGCGAACCTGCCCGAGCCGCCGGAAAGCGTGCCGATCAACATGCTTATTCCCATCGAAGGCACGCCGCTTGCCGCGGCCGACGCCATCGATCCGATCGATTTCGTCCGCATCGTTGCGCTCGCGCGGGTGATGATGCCGAAATCCTGTGTAAGGCTGTCCGCCGGCAGGACGGCGATGAGCGACGAAACGCAGGCGTTGTGCTTCTTTGCCGGCGCTAACTCGATCTTTGTCGGCGACACGCTGCTGACGGCGGACAATCCCGGCGAGGACAAGGATAGCCTTCTGTTCCAGCGTCTCGGCATCGAGCCGATGGAACTCGCCACGCAATGAACGAGGCAATTCTTGCCCGCTATGACGCATCCTTGCGCGGACTGGCGCGCAAGGACCGGTTGCGGACGCTCGCACCGCGCGCCGGTCTCGACTTCTCGTCGAACGACTATCTCGGACTTGCCGCCTCCAAAAGACTTGGCGAAGCGGTTGCGGCGGCGATTGCGCGGGGCACGCCGGTTGGCGCCACCGGGTCGCGGCTGTTGCGCGGCAACGCACCGGAACATGAGCAACTGGAGGCGGACGCCGCGGCATTCTTCGGCGCCGACCGTGCGCTGTTCTTTGGCAGCGGCTACATCGCCAACTTCGCCCTGTTGACCGCGCTGCCGCAGAAAGGCGACCTGCTGGTCCTCGACGAACTCGCCCATGCCAGCATGCATGAGGGCGCGCAGGCCGGGCGCGCCGAGTTCAAGCTGGCCGCGCACAACGACGTCGACGCTGTCGAGGACGCAATCACCCGCTGGCGCGCCGAAGGCGGCACGGGGCGCGTGTGGATCGCCGTCGAAAGCCTTTACAGCATGGATGGCGACCGCGCGCCGATGGAGAGCCTGGTCGCGATGGCCGATCGGCACCAGGCATTCATCGTCGTCGATGAAGCGCATGCCACCGGCATCTGGGGACCGGACGGCCGGGGACTGGCCGCCGCGTGCCAAGGCCGCGACAACATCGTCACGCTCCACTCATGCGGCAAGGCGCTCGGCGCATCCGGTGCACTCGTCACCGGGCCGAGGACACTGTGCGATTATCTCGTCAACCGGTGCCGGCCGTTCATCTACGCCACCGCGCCCTCGCCGCTGATGGCGGTCGCGGCGCGCGAAGCGCTGACTATTCTGTCCGACGAGCCCATGCGCCGCGCTCAGCTGCAGGAACGCGTTGCCTGCGCCGGCCGCCAATTGGCCGAGCGCTGCGGCGTCGTACCCAGCGGCTCGCAGATCCAGCCATTTGTCATCGGCGACGTTGGGCGCACCATGGCGGTGGCGGCGGCCCTGCAGGCACGCGGCTTCGACATACGCGGCATACGTCCGCCGACGGTGCCCGAGGGCACATCGCGCCTGCGCATTTCGCTGACGCTCAACGTCGACGAGACCGACATTTCCGCCATGGTCGAGGCTCTCGTTGAGGTGTTGGCCACAGCATGACCAAACGCATCGTCGTCACCGGAACAGACACCGGAATTGGCAAGACAGTATTTTCGGCCGGACTTGCCGGGCTGCTCGACGGCTTCTACTGGAAGCCGGTGCAATCGGGCCTCGACGAGGAGACTGACAGCGAGGTCGTCGCCCGGCTTTCCGGCTTGCCCGACGGACGCGTGCTGCCCGAAGTCTATCGACTGACGATGCCGCTGTCGCCGCATCGATCAGCCGAAATCGACGGCGTCGCGATCGAGGCCGACGATCTTTCATTTCCGGTCCTGCCGACACCGCTCGTCATCGAAGGCGCCGGCGGGCTGATGGTGCCGCTCAATCGACAGACAAGGTTCATTGACATATTCGAACAATGGCGGCTGCCGGTCATACTGTGCGCCCGCACCGCGCTCGGCACCATCAATCATACGCTGTTGTCGATCGAGGCCCTGAGAGCCCGCTCCATCCCGCTCATCGGCATTGCCTTCATGGGCGAAGAGGTGGCCGATACGCAAAGGACAATCGTGGAATTCGGCGGCGTGCCGCAGCTCGGCAGGCTGCCGCACCTCGGTCCGCTGACGGGTGAAACGTTGAGAGATGCAATGATTTCCGGCTTCGACCTGGCCATGATTGCCGGAGGCGACTGATGGCGCAGTCTCGAGTCTGGCATCCGTTCACGCAGCACGCGCTAGAGCCCTCGATCCCTGAAATCGTGCTGACTGAAGGCGCCTATCTCCACAAGGCCGACGGCTCCCGCATCCTGGATGCGATTTCTTCCTGGTGGGTCGTCACTCATGGCCACCGCCACCCCCGCATCATGAAGGCCATCGAGACGACCGCGTCGAACCTCGACCAGATCATCTTCGCGGGCTTTACCCACGAGCCGGCCGAGCGCCTGGCCGAGGCGCTTGTCGGCCTCGCACCCGCCGGCCTTGACCGGGTGTTCTATTCCGACAGTGGCTCGACCTCAATCGAAGTCGCGCTGAAGATGGCGCTCGGCTATTTCCGCAACATCGGCGCGCCGCGTTCGCGCATCGTCGTCATGGAGCACAGCTATCATGGTGACACGATCGGGGCGATGAGCGTCGGCGCCCGTGGCGTGTTCAACGCCGCCTACGAGCCCTTGCTGTTCGAGGTCGACACCATCCCCTTCCCGGCCGCCGGGCGCGAGCAGGAAACGCTGGATCGGTTCGAGGCACTCTCCCGCGACCGGCGCGCCGCCGCGCTGATCGTCGAGCCGCTCGTGCTCGGCGCCGGCGGCATGCTCATGTATCCGGCCTGGGTTCTGACCGAATTGAAGAGGATCACTGAGGCCGCCGGCACGCTGCTGATCGCCGATGAAGTGATGACCGGCTGGGGGCGCACCGGAACCATGTTCGCCTGCGAACAGGCGTCCGTCTCGCCGGACATCCTGTGCACCTCGAAAGGTCTGACCGGTGGTACCATCCCGCTGGCCGCCACGATCGCCACCGATGCCATCTTCCAGGCTCACTATTCCGAGGATCGCAAGAAGACGTTTTTCCATTCGAGCTCCTACACCGCCAATCCGATTGCATGCGCGGCGGCACTTGCCAATGTCGAGATCTGGCACGACGAGCCGGTGGCCGATCGGATCGCGGCCTTGAGCGAGCGACAGGCCGCCGGGCTTCGACGCTTTCGCGACAACCCTCGCTTCACCGATTGCCGGACAACCGGCACCATCGCGGCACTCGACCTACGCACCGGCTCAGCCGGTTATCTGGCCGAGATCGGGCCAAAACTGCGCGCTTTTTTTCTTGAGCGCGGCCTGCTCGTGCGCCCGCTCGGCAATGTCCTGTACCTTCTGCCGCCCTATTGCATTACCGGCAACGAGTTGGATGGGCTCTATGACGCCATCGAGGAGGCCGGCGAACGCTTCGGCTCAAAGCCATGAGCCGATCATCGCGCATTCTCGGGCTTGGCCATCATGCGCCCGCGCGCAAGGTGGAGAATCCGGAAATCGAAGATCGTCTCGGGCTTGAACCCGGCTGGATCGAGCGGCGCACCGGGATACGGTCGCGCTTCTGGGCAGCGGACGAAGACACGCTGTCGGCCCTTGCCGCGCACGCCGGCGACATGGCGCTGACCAATGCCGGTATCGACCGCGGCGACATCGGCCTGCTGTTGCTCGCTACCTCCACACCCGATCATCTTCTGCCGCCAAGCGCGCCCCTGGTCGCACATCGGCTGGGACTAGGTCGCGCCGGCGCGATCGACCTGACCGGCGCTTGCGCCGGCTTCATCTATGCGCTGATGTTCGCCGACGGGTTCACTCGCCTGCATGGCAAAGCGAGCCTTGTCATTGCCGCCAACATCCTCAGCCGCCGCATCAATCCGGCCGAGCGCGCCAGCGCCGTGCTGTTTGCCGATGCCGCCGGCGCGGTGGTGATCGGTCCGTGCGATGACCCGGATCGAGGCATTCTCGGCGCTTCGGTGGATTCGGACGGCTCGCGTTACGGGCTGATCCAGATTCCTGCCGGTGGAAGCAACAATCCGTTCCATGGCGGCCTCGACCTCGAGCAGACCCGGATGACGATCACCGATGGCCGCGAAGTGTTCGCCAAGGCCGTGGAGATGATGACCGCCTGCTCGAGAGATGCGCTCACTGCTGCCCGACTGAGGCCGCAAGACCTCGATCGTTTCGTGCCGCATCAGGCCAATGCTCGCATTTTCGACGCGGTCGGCAGGAACCTCGGCATCACAGATCACTCGATGGTCAAGACGATCGCCGAATATGGCAACTCTTCCGCCGCGACGATCCCGCTCTCGTTGTCGCTCGCCCATCGGGCGCAGCCGTTTCGGCCTGGCGAGAAAGTCCTCTTGGCGGCAGCGGGTGCGGGTCTCAGCGGCGGCGCGCTTGTCGTGGGAATTTAGCAAAGCAACGCTTGCGCATAGGACTGCTCATGAATGAGACTATGAGAATGGCTCAATACGCAAATAGTCGCCGGCAAGCTCCATAGAGCTGGGTTCCGTGCGGTGCTCCGCGATGTCTAAGTATCGACCCACTTGCTCAAATCGCAGCGCTCATCGAAGGCCAGCAAAACCTCATGCAGAGCGAAAATCCTCAACCGCCCGTTTCAAAGACGCTCGCCCCATTTCGAAACAAGGTGTTTCGCTCAATTTGGACGGCCACCCAGATTTCCAGCCTCGGTTGGCTAGTGCAAACGGTCGCCATCAGTTGGCTTATGGCAACGATTTCAGCGTCCGACCTTATGGTGGCTCTCGTCCAGGCCGCATCCACACTGCCGGTGTTCTTCCTCTCAGTTTTCGCCGGAGCCATTGCCGACAACTTCAGCCGCCGGTGGGTGATGTTTGCGGGACACTGCCTGATAGCATCGGCGTCGATGACGCTGATGATTTCTGTGGGTCTGGGATTTGTCAGTCCTTGGCTGATTCTCGGGTTAGGTTTCCTGGCCGGCTGCGGCTTTGCCTTGAATGATCCGGCCTGGCACGCTTCGGTCGGCGATATCCTTCACAAACGCGACATTCCGGCCGCAGTGACGCTTATGTCCGTCGGATACAACATTGTGCGCAGCGTTGGTCCGGCCTTAGGGGGCGTGATCCTGGCCGTCTTTGGGCCGCTGGCCGCTTTCGCCTTGGCTGCGGTGAGTGATCTGGCGCCTATAAGCGCGATATGGCGCACCAAATGGGAGGTCCGCTCTTCGCCTCTCCCTCGTGAGAGAATGACGACGGCAATTCATGACGGAGTGCGCTTTACGGCGATGTCTTTGGAGATCAGGGCAGCGACCGCCCGAGCAGCTCTTTTCGGATTGGCAAGCATCTCCATTCTGGCGTTGCTCCCTCTCGTCGTCCGGGATCAGTTGAAGAGTGGGCCAATTGTCTACGGTATCTTATTGGCCGGCTTCGGCATGGGTGCTTTCATCGCGGGCATGGGCAACGGCTTCTTGAGGAAGGTCACGTCTCAAAACAGGCTGGTGGCCTTCGCCTCTGTGGCTTGTGCAGTCTGTTGCCTCTCCCTTGCCCTGACATCGTCGGTTCCTGTGGCGGCCATTTCGCTGGCGCTCGGCGGAGCGGGTTGGCTTGTCACCTGGACGGGCATTGACGTGTCGGTGCAGTTGGCAAGCCCAAGGTGGGTTGTAGGCCGCACGCTCTCCATTTACTACGCCTTGAGCGCAGGCGGTATGGCTGCTGGCAGCTGGATCTGGGGTTCTGTCGCGCAAAACTATTCCTTGACCTCAGCATTGGAGGGCGCCGCGGGCGCTCTGTTGCTGGTTGCAGCAGCGGGGATCGTGTTGCCGGTCCGTCCCTGGGAAGAAACGGATCAAGAAAGTTCAGTTTTTCATCCGCCGGACGTGGCTCTCGATCTGAAACCCAGAAGTGGCCCTATCGTGGCCAAGGTCGAGTATTTGATATCGGAGGAAAATATCGAGGCCTTTCTGGGCTACATGCGCACGCGGCGACACGTCCAGAGCCGTGCCGGTGCACGAAACTGGACGCTCCAGCGAAATCTGCAAACACCGTCACTTTGGACGGAGACATTCCGCACCCCCACCTGGATGGACTTTCTCCGCCTAAATCATCGACTCACCGCAGCAGATAAGGAGGTCGGCCAGCATCTCCTGTCACTGCATGAAGGAGAGGTGCCTCCGCAGACAGTGCTTTCGATTGAACGAACGACCGAGGCAATTCGTACCCGTACCTCGACAATCTTTTCTCGTCCTCCAAGATGACGCCATCAAGCTGCTATCCAGGGACAGGGTGGATCACCGGTGCTTTGCAGAGCACAGCCTCACGCCGAGAGCAGCGTGCTCCGAGTTGTGCGATCGAGCGCACCCAGGCGAGATGATGATGAACGCGGCGTCAAGTGGAGTCCCCTGCATGCGCTTGCGGAGTCTTCTGCGAGAGCCCATGCCGACGAGCGCCAAACAAGGTCTGATGCCTTCGGAGTCGTGGCCTCAACTCATCGATTCGCGAGAAAAGCATCGAATGCAGCAGCAACGGCGCGAACAACAAAGCGGTGCTCCGGCCGCACGCGGATGAAGCCGTTTTCGACGTCCACGATCCCCTCCTCAGCCAGCGTCACCAAACGCTCAACTGAATCGAGAAAACGAGCTGGTTCGATTTCGTGGGCGGCACAGATGGTCGGCACGTCGGCCTCCAAATCGCACATCAGTCGCTCGATGATTGCTGCGCGCACCCGGTCATCGTCGGTCAGCCGGTGGCCCTTTGATGTCGCCAGACGTCCACTTGCGATGTGCCGGGCGTAAGAATCCCGTGTTACTTCGTTCTGAACGTACCCCTCGCCGACTCGGCCAATAGCCGACGCGCCGAAGCCGATCACGGTTTTGCAAGTATCGGCCGAGTATCCCAGCGAATTACGCCGCAGGCGCCCGGTCTTCTGCGCTAGCGCGAGTTCGTCGTCCGGCAGAGCGAAATGATCGAGCCCGATCTCCCGGTAGCCGGCGCCAACCAGTGTCTCGGCGACAGCTGCAGCCTGTTCGGCGCGAACATCGCCGTCCGGTAGACCTGCCTGCTCGATTAGGCGCTGATTCTTTATCACGGAAGGAATATGCGCGTAGCCGAACACCGCAAACCGGTTGGGGCGCATGGCGACCGCAGCCATCGCGGTCTGGATGGCAGGACTGCACAGTCTGTTTCGGGAGACCGAAGATGAGATCGAAGTTGATATGGCCAACGCCATGCCGGCGGAGATTTTCGACGGCAGCGGCCGTCTGCACCTTACTCTGGATCCGATTGATCGCCTTTTGCACATCGGGATCAAAGCTCTGCACGCAGATGCTCGCGCGGTTGACACCGGTAGCTGCCAAGGCTTCGGCCATTTCCGGTGTGAACGTTCGGGGATCGATCTCCACGGCGATCGCAGCAGTTTTGCTGAAAGCGAAGTGGCGGCGTAGAAATTCCATCAGCGCCAAGTGCTCGGCTGGCCCGATAAGGTGAGGCGTTCCGCCACCGAAATGCACATCGCTCACCGGCAGCCCTTGCCGAACTTGCTCCGACACCAAACTGATCTCCTGACGCAGCACCGCCAAATAATTAAGGATCGGGCCGTTGCGACGGGTGACGGCGGTAGGGAAGCCGCAATACCAGCACATGGATCGGCAAAACGGAATGTGGAAATAGAGCGACACCGATTCGTCGGCCGGGAGGCCCCCCAGCCATTCCTCATAATCGTCAGCACCAACCGCCGCAGAGAAGTCTGGCACAGTCGGATAGATGGTATACCAAGGCGGCCGGGGGTCCCGGTACTTTGTCAGGATTGAGGTGTGCAAGGAGCTGTCGTCCCACGTCGCTGATCCATCATTCTTTCGTTGCGCGCTCGTCCTGTCTCTGACCTAAGTCAGTGCGTCCCGCTTTCTCCGCGTTTTCAAGGCGGAGGCGGCGATGTCGCAGTCTCGCTTGGACAGGACGGTATCAACCGAGCGCGCGTGCCATGGTCCGCCTGAGGTGATGGTGCGGTGCCGCATTCAACGTTTGAGTACGTGACGCCGACGCAGTGTGCTTGAGGCGTCTGCGGAAGAACTTTGCAATGCGAAATTCATGTCCGACGCCAAACGTCGCAACGCACCTGTCAAGCCTCGTTCAGACGCCATCCAGGTCCAGCCAGCGGCCTTCCCTGCCGGCCGAAAAACCATACCGGCTTTAGCCACCGAGACGCTCTAAAGCTGACGTCCGCTCATTTGATGAAAGGAAGGCGCCGCTAGGGGGTGCACAAGGCTCCCCAGCTTGACGTCGCTTCGAGCGATGAGCGGCGGTGTGGCTTGTCGTCAAGCGCCGGGCAGCGTGCCCCCTACCGATATCCCGAAAAGATCGACCAAGATCGCCATCCCGACGCCACACGCGGTCTGGATGAGGCCGACCATGAAAATGCGATTGGCGCGTTCGTAGATGGGGCGGCGCAAGGAACTCATGTCGAGCAGCATGGACAGCGCTCTCATCTGCAGTGCGATGCCGAGCAGGATCGGCACTACGGCGAACAGATCGTAGAGTTGCCATGGCAAGGGGTTCGCCGCCCAATGAGTGAGGAAGCCGAGCGAAAAGGCAAGCAGGATACCCACGGCAGTGATTGTGCCGTTGCGGAAAATGGTCTCGATCAGTTCTTCCTTCGGATCGTGCTCGTCCAAGCGGCTTCCTTTCGTTGCTCTTTCCGTCGAGACTAAGTTCTCGAGAATGCTGTTCATCGCCAATTACTCGAGGCGAGCCGTAGGCAACCGTTTCAGGGTGCGATCCCTTCTCGCTATCGGCCGCGCAATGTACCTGCACGCTTACAGCGGCGAAAAGGTGCTTCGGCCACCATGCGACACATCGGACGTGGACGCCCTCTGTTCCTGGCGCAGCCCTTGCGGACCGCACGCGCGCAGTAATCCTTCTCGGTAGCGCATGAAGCGGCCTCCGTTGCGGTCAGACGGGAAGCCGTCGCTGTTAAACGAGACTGTCACATATCGAACATGGCGAACCGTGTCGCACATTGCTTTTCGCAGTGACCCTCAAAAAAAGTGATTCCAGCGAGACGAAGGCGCGTCGGCCCAATTTTGGTGTCGGCCGCATCTACGCTTCAGGTTGGCATGTCGCTTGCTGCTCTATTCCGAGGCTGCAGCGGTCTGACCGGAGTGTTTCACATATAAACGATAATGAATCTCCTAGCAGAAAACACTATTATAAGTACATGTGGCTTTTTACGCTGGCTAAACTCTCGTGTCCAGCGCTTTGGAGTCCAACCATTGGAGACCACACGCACAAAATTCAGATGAACAGCTTGCTCTTACGCCTACATCCTTTTTAATCCTTCATGGAGATCTAGATATGTACATCAAGAGTCCACTTCTCGGCTTAACTGCTCTGATGGCCGCTTCCGTCGTTCGAGCAGCTGGCGCCGAGCGGGAACCGGCCGAGTACATCAAGATCTGCGACGTCCTCGGCTCGGGGTATTCCTATATTCCCAACACCGAGACCTGCCTGCGCATCGGCGGCTATGTCCGTTATGATATCGGCCTGGGTGATGTCCGATCGTACGACAGCGCAAGAACCTCGGATGTGAGAACTGGCGAGGAGCAAGGCACTTGGCGAAACAACACACGCTTCACGTTTAAAACTTGGAGCGGCCAGCAGACCGAGCTCGGCGCGTTGACGACCTATACCGAAACCCACGTGAATTTTGGCAATAGCGCTAACTCGCGTGACAGTCCTCAGAACTATGATTTCAACAGCGGCCTCGCACTGGCTTCTGCCTGGGTCGAGCTGGGGGGCCTGCGAGTTGGCAAGGACGGGTCGGCCTTCGATACGTTTGTAAGCTACGCTGGCAACGTTCTCGATAGTATGCTCGTTCGGTCGGCCGGCTTCGACACCAACGTGGCTCAGTACTACTTCGACGCCGGCAACGGCATTTCGACCGTGATTTCGCTCGAACAAGGATCGGGCTCAGCCGGTACTATCGACAGCTATATTCCGCACGTTGTCGCCGGCTTGAAATACACGCAAGGCTGGGGCTCGATCACCGGCGTCGCGGCTTATGACAGCAACTACGAAGCTTTGGCCGGCAAGATCCGTGTCGACGTCGCTGTCACAAACCAGCTGTCGCTGTTTGGACTGTTCGGCTACGGTTCCAATGGCAGTCTCAACGAGGACTCAAACGGCGCAATCGCCAATCATGTGCGCGGCTCGTACAAAATCTGGAACGGCCAGTGGGCTTTCTGGGCGGGCGCCACCTACGAGTTTGACGAGAAAACTTCGTTCAACTTTCAGGTCTCGAGTGATCAGCTCAAGAATTCTGGTTTGGCTGCAAACGTCGTCTATATGGTCGTTCCTGGCTTCACGGTCACAGCCGAGGTCGATTACGACCACTACGGCAACTTTGGCGTCGGCCCTGCCGACCCTACCACCGTCAAGGGCACGAGCAAGCCGAACAGCGTCGGCGGCATTCTCCGCTTCCAACGCTCATTTTGAAATCTCTCCAGCCGCGAGCATCTCTGGCAAAGGCACTTGCCTCGACAACGCACGCATAGAGAGCTTCTTTCGCCATCCTTGAAGTCTGCATCGACCGTCCACGGCCCATCGTACCAACTTGAGACTGAAAGGGGTGAGCCCTGTGTAATACAGCCTAGCCCTTGACCTGCCCAATGAACCGGCCAGGGGTGGTCAGTTCAAATTCGGGGCCGTTTAGAGGGCAGTGTGAGGCCGTGTCAGGTAAGTGCCACTGCTATGTCGGGACCGCGACACGCCTGTCGCTGTGGATGGCTGGAATTGCCCTTCGCGGCGCCATTCATTCTCTCAACATTTACGTGATAATGCACGCTTAGTCCGATCCGCGTGGCAGCACCCATCCTAGCTCGCTATCGGGTGGCCTTAAACCTGAACAGCTCCATCGTCGCGGCTGCTGCCGAAGCAGGAGCAATCACAGGGACCCGCACTGGTGCTTGTCAGCCGTCTGACCCGCTACTTCGTCTTAGGAAGAGCATTGTCTTTGCCAAAAGCCGGCCAGTATTTCGAGATTGCCAGTGTGGCGCCGGCTGAAGAGAAATGACCATAGTCGAAATACATAAACTCTCCTCTGTCGGAATAGGGGCAGCGTCCTGCGCTGCACAGGAATTTCAGCGGATCGATGAATGTGGCGCCTTTGGTAAATGAGCGCACACGTTCGTTGATGCCGGGGTCCATCGCCATCGGCCAGGACGTATCGTCCAGATTTTGGCGCTTGGCGAAGAACGCAATTTTCCGGACGTCAGTTGGGAACTGCGGAGACTGGCCGATGACAAACACGCGCACGCCCAGGGCACGAAGCGTATCGATTGTTTGCTGAAGACCGTCGAAGCCTCTGACCTCATAGTCACTCCATTTACCGCTGAGGATAACCGTCTTGATGTCCGCTTCCAAGATGATGTCCAAGGCCTTGCGATTGAACCGGACACAATCAAGACGAGCGTAAGAGTAGTAAGAGAGTATCGGCGGGCAGCCGGCGTACGTATATTCCACGATGTTCGCCTGCAACCGATTTATGTTAGCACCCAGGCCGGAAACATAGTGCGCGGCGAAGGAGTCGCCCCACAAAAAAACCGTTGTTGGAAAACCGCGAGTGCGCGTGCAATCCTCCATATTCCAGCTTTCGATCCGGCTGGTGCCCTCGTTGAAACAGATGCCATTCCTCCAGTCCCCGACGGAAATGCGCCGCTGGACATAGTCCGGAAACCGTTGCGGAAAGCCGTTGCCGAGCGCCCCCGCCGCTCCGCCGGCACAAAGAACAACGATCGCGAGCGCTGAAAAGGCAAAGATAGGCCCCGGGGCGGTGAAGGCCCTCTTCTGTCGAAACGGCTGCTCTACAAACTTCCAGGAGAATGCAGCCAATGCGAGGCTTGCTACCAACATCGCACCGGTCATCAAAGGATCGAGTTTTTGGAACGAAAGATAATGCGCGAACGCATTGAGCGGCCAGTGAACAAGATACAAAGAATACGAGATGAGCCCAATCCAGACCAGCGGCCGGACTTCGAGCATGCGGCTGGCGACCGTCGAGGGGGAATTTTGGCCAACATAGATCAGAAGGGCCGTTCCGATGCATGGATACAAGGCGTTGTAGCCTGGGAACGGGTCGCTCTCCGAAAGCGCGAAGAACCCGATGGCGAGAAGGCCAAATCCGGCCAACCCCACCGACTCCATCAGGAATCTGTTGCCCAACGGCGGGGGGCGTTTGAGCATGAGCAGGGCGCCCAACATGAGTTCCCAGATTCGGGTCGGCAGCAGATAGAATCCGGCGGTGGGCGCCAGCGATGTCGCCATCACCGCCATTACGAAGCTGCAGAGAATTATCGGAAGAAGTGTCGTCAGCCAGCGCTTCCCGATGTAGCGATAGATTAGGAACATCAGGATTGGGGCGAAGATGTAGTACTGCTCCTCTACGGAAAGCGACCAGGTGTGCAACAGTGGTCGAAGCGCGGCATCGATCGAGAAGTAACTTGACGTTTTCCAGAAAAAAACGTTCGACCAGAAGGTCGAGGCAGCTATGATGCTAAGACCGAATTCGCGCAGATCCGATGGCAGAAGAATGAACAATGCGGCAATGCAGGTGAGAAGCATCACAAAGACGAGAGCCGGCAGAATGCGCCGGGCACGGCGCCAGTAGAAGTTGACGATCGAAAATTGGCCGCGTTCAAGGTCATCCAAGAGGCTTCCGCTGATAAGGTAGCCGGAGATGACGAAGAAGATATCAACCCCGCTAAAGCCACCCGGGATCGCCGAAATTCCGAAATGAAAGAGTACGACCGGAAGTACAGCAACAGCCCTAAGGCCCGCGATATCGCGCCTATATTGCATCCAGCGGTTCCTTTGATTTTAGATCAGGACGAGATTGGAAGCTTTCAATCTCCGGTAGGAGTGCTGCCAAGATAAGGGCCGGTATCAGCCACCTTTATCCGTCCCGAACGTTCTGTAAGTGGCAACTGGTACAGAAGCACGATCGCCATCGCCGGACTTGACGGCCTGATTGTCGAGCAGATCGCGCGGATCGTTGACCATCACGGCCAGGTTAAATCCTGTCGAACAACCAAGCGGCTGTTTGAAGGATTCTTCATTGGGTAAGGCACCATATGAGGGACAGACCGGCGGACGGGCGTGATAGACAATCGCCTCAATTCGCACTGAGCCGGCGTCGTGTTGATCGAGCAATTGAATGTTGTCTGCTTCGATTGCCAACTGCCTGGCCTGATGGGCTACCCCTGCGCTGAGCTGGGGCGAACCGCTGATGAGGAGGTGGAGGGCATCGAATCGGCCGCGACTGGCCTTGTTTAGGAAATCACGCAAACGCTGCCGTTCGGAAGCGCGCAGGCTTTGCAACGTCAGGAGGGTGGTCTCCTCTCGGACAAGCATTGATGCCGATGGTTCGACATCAACTGGCGTAGTGCTTGTGCAGCCACTTACGCTTGGTGCCAGAGCGACAAAGAGGACTATAAAACGCAACATCATTGGACGACACTATTCGATGATGAAGCCGAGACCGCCCTGGGCGCTTGGCGCGCCCGCACGGATAGCAGCGCGGTCTCGCGGGGGACTTGCCACGGAATTCGTCGGAGCGCCCCCTCCGTTCAAAGCCGGTGCCGCCCGCTCCGTAGGTGCGCTCATCTGGTTTGGGTTGGAGCCTGGTCTTACAATGTAAGGCGTAACTAGAATGACCAGTTCTGACTCCTCTTTTTGAAACGAGGACGAGCGAAAAAGCGGTCCCAGGATCGGCATTTCTCCGAGCCAGGGAAAGGCCCTGACATCATTGTTGACGTTCCGCCTGATTAGACCGCCGATTGCGAAGCTCTGCCCACTGGCGAGTTCGACGACCGTATCGGCTCGGCGCGTGGAAACTGCCGGCACGGAAATTCCGTTGATTTGCACGGCACCTTGCGTCGACAGTTCACTGACTTCGGGCGTTACGTGAATGTTGATTTGATTGTTGCTGAGAACTGTCGGCACAAATTCCAGACTGACGCCGAAGTGACGGAATTCAACCGATACCTGCCTGTTTTCCTGCAGGACAGGAATGGGAAATTCGCCGCCAGCTAGAAAGCTGGCTTTTTCACCCGACATAGCGGTGAGGTTCGGCTCAGCCAGGACGGAAGCTATATGCTCCTTGGCGAGCGCGTCGAGAACCGCGCTGACGTTGACGACACCGTTGTCGAATCCGATTTCTGCTGTACCGCCACCCTGGGTTGAACCAGATCCAGCGCTTGCACCGCTTCCGCTTAGAACGCCCACTTTGAAATTGCCGATTTGACCGAAGGCGGACAGGTTGACGCCAAGTGACTTCATGGCGCTGCGTGAGACTTCGGCTACGCGCACGCTGAGGTTAACTTGCAGGGATCCAGCGACCTTGATGTTGTTGACGACTTGCGCTCCGTCGCCCAGATATTGCTCAGTGACTCTTTTTGCGGTGTCGGCGACCTCTGCGTCGGGCGCCGTCCCGCTAAGGATTGCGCCGCGCGGCGTATAGTTGACGCGGATGGGATAGTCGCCGACCTGCTCCCGCAACATGGCGCGTAAATCCCCGATCGGTTGCGTGACAACGATACGCAATTCGGCGAGAGGCTCGCCGTTGCCGTCCAAGGCGAATAGGCTGGTCCGCCCCGATTTCTTGCCAAAGACGAAGATTGTTTTGCTCGATGGTGCCTGAAAATCCGCGATCGTCGGGTCAGCAACAAAGATGGTCGTGGCTGGCGCGGGCAGATGAACGGTCTCCCCGAGCGAAGAGGAAAGGGTCAGCGTGGCATTGATGCTATTCGAAGCCGCACGCGGCGCGCCTTTGTCCTGCTTGTTTTGCGCCGCGACACCAAGTGGGAAAGTCACAATAAGCGCGCAGAGGAGATGGCCCAGGTAACGGGGCACTGCAGGTCTCGGAACCTTGATGGCGATCGCCCGCCAATTGAGCGCAGGGCAAGGATGTTGAAGGATCAGCAAAATAGATCTTCTTTCGATTCGACAAACTATGCGGATGACGCGTCAGTCAATTCTAGAATGTAGCCAATGCCACGGATGGTCTTGATCCGTGGCGTTGCACCTGATCTGGTCAGATGTCCACGTAAACGATAGATTCCGACTTCAAGCGCGTTGGCAGACACGTCGTCGTTGAACGAATAGAGGTGATCTTCCAACTGCGCACGGGGCACGATGCGGCCTGCCCGGTTAAGCAGATGCTCTAGAATACAGAGTTCGCGACGTGCGATCATCATTGGGTGCCCAGCAACGAAAACCTGCCGGGCGACCGGATCGAAGTTGAGATTGCCAAATACGAGCCTCAGGTCGGTCATCTGTGACGCCCGGCGCAGAATGGCTCTCATTCTGGCGATAAGCTCATCGGTAGAGACGGGTTTGAGCAGAAAGTCGTCCGCACCACCGTTGAAGATCGCAATTCGCTTATCGAGATCGTTAAGGCTGCTCATAATGACGGCAGGAACTGAATGCCCGTGGGTCCTCAACTGCCTCAGCCAACCCAAGCCATCGCCATCTGGCAGAGCCAATTCCAGCAGGAGAATTTCATAGCTGGCGCAAGAAAATGCACTCGAGGCCAGTTCCAGAGTACCAACGACATCAACGACGAAGCCGCCATCCCCGAGCGCAAGTCGCATGGCGCGCGCAAGATCCGCATGATGATCCACGAGCAGCGTTCGCATTTCATCTCCTATCGAAGAGAGACGCGTCACCGGCGGCCATCTGATCGGAGCACACGGCGCACAACTCGTCGCATCTCTCGGAACAGGTCCGAGTTGGAGGGACATGCAAGTCGCTCGGTGGCAATAGGCGCGGGTGAGGACCAACTGACGGGCTCAAATACGCCGGTCGGCGAACCCACGACGCCAGCAACCCGCGTGCGATTTCTCGTTGCATCATCTCTCCTACGTGCAGCCCCTGCGCTCGCAAGGCAGCGTCGCGGCCCAGAGCCCGATTCCCACAGAGGGTAGGGTTAGCTTTCGAGAAACTGATTGAACAAATCGATTATTTGGATCGAATGCATCCACGGTATGGATGCAGCGCCGCATCTTCAACGACTGCGGCTTCCTGATGGATTGTTGTGTCTGTCGTGCTCTGCTATTTCGCTGTCCTTCAAGGCTGGCGAGTCTGGTGGAACCTGCGCGTCATTGGCTGTGGTAGCTTGATGCTCAAAAATGGAGCGCCCCGCGGAAAGCCGCTCTCAGATTTCCAAAAAGCCTTGCTGGTCCAAAAGAGCACTTCGCATCTCGACACCAAAATGGGCGAGGAAAACTGACGTCTGACAGGGATGTGTATGCAACAGCCGATTTGCGGCACCAGGAAACGACCGCGTTCAGGCTGGAGATCGACGACCAACGGCTCCTCGATTTCCGCATTCAGGCCACGACGATCGACCGCTTTCCAAGCTCTTCCTGTGCGGGCGGATGCCGGCAAACAGCAGCACAGGGTCAGGGAAACCGCGAGCGGGCCTGCTTGATCGCCATGATCACATTGCCGCTGTTGCGCGTGCGGACCGGAATGCATTCGGTCCAGCCGGTGGCAATTTCGGTCAGCACCATCGTCTGCACGAAGCTCCCCGACCAAGACGTGCCCGAATGCGCTCAACAAAGCCGGGCGGCGGATCTTTCCAATCGCCGAGGTGCGGGCTTGCACCGAGCGGCGAACTGCCGAACTCATTCCTGCCCGGCGGCGCTGGCCGCCGCGAGCGACGATGCGGACCTCAGCCGCTCCGAAGCCTCCCACAACACGATGAGCGCCTCGCGGACATCGCTGCCGTAACAGCGGCTGCGGCTCTTGCTCGCAGACGGCCTCTGCTCACGACGGTTCATAAGACGGATCGCGCGCGCTTGCGATAATAGCCGATTACCGCCCCGAACTCATTCAGAATGCGCCGCTTGTCAACGCCGCGATAACGCTCCACGATCGCCGCTTCAGTTCCGACCGTGTCGCCATGCTGAGCCGCGCCATACTTCCCCCGAACCGGAATGGCACGACCTGTCCAATGCGGCTCGTTGCCTTCGTTAATTCGCTGACCGGAAAGGTACCGGAAGTCGTCTAACGCATCTTACCCGCTGAAACGGCGGCAACACCTCGACCTCAATCGCAGATCTTAGGAAATAGACGATCGCGTGGGGGCCTGTGAGCATCCGTTCACCGGATTTCCGTCATCGGCTGAGGCGAATTGCCACCATCGACCGTTATCGGATGGGCCGCGATACGTCGCCGTATCATGATTAGGGGGCGCACCTAGCGGAGCCATAGCTCTCCACCCAGCCATGTTCCCCTCGTTGGAAGATGTCCGGCGGACCAGAGGGGTGCTGTCCCGTCAGCTTTTCCTGAAGAGCGGCCAAGGCAATCCCTACCAATCCATCACCACCTTCCCCGAATTGCCGCTCTTCATCGCCTCGAAACCGTCGAGGTAGTCATCGACCCCGATGCGGTGTGTGATCAGGCCCGACACGTCGAGAGGACCCTGCACCAGCGCGATCATCTTGTACCAGGTCTCGAACATCTCGCGGCCGTAGATGCCCTTGAGATGCAGCATCTTGAAGATGACCTTGTTCCAGTCGATCTCGAAGCCGGTCGGCGCAATGCCCAGAATGGCGATCTTGCCGCCATTGTTCATGGTATCGATCATGTCGCGGAAGGCGGGGGCTGCGCCCGACATTTCGAGGCCGACGTCAAACCCCTCGGTCATGCCGAGCGCCGGCATGACGTCGCGCAGCTTTTCCTTCGAGGCGTCGACGACATGCTGGACGCCGAGCTTTTTCGCCAGTGCCAGCCGCACCGGGTTGATGTCAGTGATGACCACTTTGCGCGCACCGACGCATTGGGCGACGAGCGCGCCCATGATGCCGATCGGCCCGGCGCCAGTCACCAGCACGTCCTCGCCGACCAGATCGAAGGACAATGCGGTGTGGACGGCATTGCCCAAGGGATCGAAGATCGCGGCAATCTCATCGGGCACATCGTCGGGGATCGGCACGACATTGTGCTGCGGGATCGCCAGATACTCGCCGAACGCGCCCGGACGGTTGACGCCGACGCCGAGTGTGTTGCGGCACAGATGCCCTCGCCCGGCGCGACAGTTGCGGCAATGGCCGCAGACGATGTGGCCTTCGCCCGATACACGCTGGCCGACCTTGTATTCGGTGACCGCTGCGCCGAAATCGGCAACGGTGCCGACGAATTCATGGCCCGTCACCATCGGCACCGGCACCGTCTTCTGCGCCCACTGGTCCCAATTGTAGATGTGCACGTCGGTGCCGCAGATCGCCGTCTTCTTGATCTTGATCAGCACGTCGTTGGGGCCGATTTCCGGCACCGGCACCTCTTCCATCCAGATGCCCGGTTCGGCCTTGGCCTTCACAAGCGCCTTCATCATGTTCGACATCAGGATTTCCCTATTCCGTGATTGCGCTTCTGGCGAGATAGCCTGCACAACGGGAAGGTAGGCCACTAACTCGTTTGAACGTCCGGAATGGTCAGCCCCGCCTGCTCGGCCTCGCGGCGCAAATTCTGACGGGGCCTGGGGCCGATCTGCTGGATCACCAATCCGGCTGCCAGTGAGCCAAGGTCGCCGCAGGTCTGCAAGTCACGGCCTTGCGTGTAGCCATGCAGGAAGCCGGCGGCATAGAGATCGCCGGCGCCCGTCGTGTCGATCAGCTCCTTGATGGCGGTCGCCTTGATCACCACGGTCTCGTCGCCGCGCACGATCACCGAGCCTTTTTCCGATCGGGTCACGGCGGCGATGCGGCAATCCTTGCGAATCTGCGCCAGCGCTTCGTCGAACGACGCCGTCTGGTAAAGCGATTTGATCTCGTGGCTGTTGGCAAAGACGATGTCGACGGTACCCGAACGCATCAGCTCGAGGAACTCGTCGCGGTAGCGGTCGACGCAGAACGAATCCGACAGGGTCATCGACACTTCGCGGCCTGCCGCGTGCGCCAGCATCGCCGTCTGGCGGATTGCTTCCTTGGCGCGCGGCGGATCCCACAGATAGCCTTCGAAATAGGTGACCTTGGCGCCAGAGGCCTTGTCCGCCTCGACATCCTCAGGCCCGAGCTCGACGCAGGCGCCGAGATAGGTGTTCATCGAGCGCTCGCCGTCGGGCGTGACGAAGATCATCGAGCGCGCCGTCGGCGGTTCACCCTTGAGCGGCGTGGTGTCGAAGGCGACGCCTTGCGCATGGATGTCGTGGGCGTAGATTTCGCCCAGCGCATCGTTGGAGACCTTGCCGAAGAAGGCGGCGCGGCCGCCAAAGCTGGCGACGCCGGCCGCCGTGTTGCCGGCGCTGCCGCCGGAGGCCTCGATCGCCGGACCCATGCGGCTGTAGAGCAGCTCGGCGCGCCTTGTGTCGATGAGGTTCATCGCTCCCTTGATGATGCCGTTGGTCTCGAGGAATGCCTCGTCGCACTGGGCGATGATGTCGACAATGGCATTACCGATGCAGAGCACGTCATAATCCGCATCAAAATCTCCGCCAAAAACCCGAGCCGGCTTCTTGCCATGCCGGCCGGGCGTGGTCTCGCGAGTTGAAATGGGTTGCCGCATGCGCTTGATCCAGCCGCCCTCACGCAGCTGCCGGTCCTGCTTCACGCAGCAAATCGTCAGCTTTGTCCGTCTTCTCCCAGGTGAACTCAGGCTCTTCACGCCCGAAGTGTCCGTATGTCGCCGTCTTGCGGTATATCGGGCGTAAGAGATCAAGCATCTTGATGATGCCTTTCGGTCGGAGATTGAAAACCTCGAGAACAAGGCGCTCGATCCTTTTTTCCTCGATCCTTGCGGTTCCGAAAGTATTGACCATGACAGAAACCGGACTGGCCACGCCGATCGCGTAGGCAAGCTGAACCTCGCAGACCTCCGCAAGGCCGCTGGCAACGATGTTCTTCGCGACATACCGGGCGGCATAGGCCGCCGAGCGGTCAACCTTGGATGGGTCCTTGCCCGAAAAGGCACCGCCGCCGTGACGCCCGGTCCCACCGTAGGAATCGACGATGATCTTCCGTCCTGTGAGGCCGCAGTCGCCGGCAGGCCCACCGACCACGAACCGCCCTGTTGGGTTGACCAGAAATCTGATCCCCGAAGTATCCAGGTGGGCCGGCAGGACCGGTTTTATGATCTCCTCAATGACGCCTTCGCGGACCGTGGCTTGTGAGACCGCTTCGTCATGCTGCGTCGACAGGACTATGGTATCCAGCGCCACCGGGCGGAGCCCTTCGTAGCGTACGGACACTTGAGATTTCACGTCCGGACGCAGCCAGCCAAGCTGTCCCGCTTTCCGGACCTCGGCCTGTCTTTTCGTCAAATGGTGAGCGAGTTGGATCGGCAGGGGCATCAATGTATCCGTCTCGTTGCATGCGAATCCAAACATGATGCCCTGATCCCCTGCCCCCTGCCCGAGATCCTGCCCTCGTCCTTCATCAACGCCCTGGCTTATGTCGGGCGACTGCTCGGTGAGGGCCAGAACGACGGCGCAACGTCGACCATCAAAGCCAATCGCATCATCGTCGTAGCCAATATCGAGTATCGTATCGCGGGCGACTTGGCTGTAATCGATGTGGGCATGGCTGGTGATCTCGCCAGCCACAACGACCATCCCCGTCTTCACCAACACTTCACAGGCGACGCGCGCCTTCGGATCGGTGCGCAGGACCGCATCGAGAATGGCATCGGAGATGTTGTCTGCCATCTTATCGGGGTGTCCCGCGCCGACGGATTCGGAAGAGAACACGAACTGCCTGGTCATAAAAATGCCCTCGCTTCAAGTGCTGGAGTTAGTGAGGAGTTTCTGGATTGGGGTGGCTTATCGGTCGGGGATGCCGGGAACATCGAACGCAGTGCAGAAGTCGGCAACGTCTCTTCGTACGCTCGCATGAACTTCCTGGTCATCGGGCTGGCGGCAGACCGAGTCGATGAAAGCGGCGATCTGCACCATCTCCGTTTCGCGCATGCCCATGGACGTCACCGCTGGCGTCCCTAAGCGGATGCCGCTTGTCAGCGCCGGATGCCGCCGGTCGCCCGGGACCATATTGAAATTCGCAATGATGCCTGCACGCGATAAGCGCTCCGCATAGGCTTTGCCTGACAGCGGCCGGTCCCGAAGATCAAGGATCAGCATGTGATTGTCAGTGCCCCCGGTGACGAGTTCATAACCTCGCTCCAGAAGCGCCTGGGCCAGAGCCTTGGCGTTGTGGACGATCTGCTGACCGTAGACACGAAAGGACGAGTTCGCTGCTTCCTGCAAAGCGACGGCAAGCGCGGCGATAGTATTCATATGCGGTCCGCCTTGCAGAAGAGGGAACACGGCGCGGTCTATACGTTTGGCCAGATTGTGTTTGCTCTTCGGATGATGGAGGGGCTGATAACGGTCTTCATTCCTTGATAAAATGAAGCCACCCCGGGGACCGCGGATCGACTTGTGAGAGGTGCTGGTGACCACATCGCAATGGGGCACGGGGTTCGGATGCACTCCTGCGACAACCAGGCCGCTGATGTGGGCGATGTCAGCCACCAGATACGAGTTCACCTCCGAAGCAATTTCGGCCATTGCCGCGTAGTCAAAAATACGCGGATAAGCAGTTCCGCCGACCCAAATTAGCTTCGGGCGTTCCCGCTTGGCGGTCTCGCGCAAGTGGTCATAGTCAATTTGCTGTGTCTTTTCGTGCAGCCTGTACGGGACGCGCTGATAATCGCTGCCGGAAAAATTGACGGACCAACCGTGAGTCAGATGGCCGCCTTCGGGTAAAGGCAAGCCCATCACTTTGTCACGGGGGCTCAAAAGCGCGCGATAGACAGCCTGGTTGGCTGGCGAGCCTGAATAAGGCTGGACGTTGGCGTGTTCACTGCCAAATAGCGCTTTCAGGCGCTCGATCGCGAGGGTCTCAAGCTCATCGACGATCTCGTTTCCGGCGTAGTAGCGCGCACCGGGGTATCCCTCGGCATACTTGTTGGTGAAAATCGACCCGGTCGCTTCCAACACCGCCGAGGAGGCAAAGTTCTCGGAGGCGATCAGTTTGAGAGTTGTCCGCTCCTGGCGCTCCTGTCTTAGAAGCAGTTCGCGAACGCGGGAGTCGACGGCGGCTAAGTGAGGCCGCCCGTAAGTGTCGGGCTGCGCGATGGCGCCGCCGGCGGAGTTATCCATGGTAGTCGCGCTCCATTTGGACTGATCTATTTCACGATCAAGCAGGCGGTCCCTTCAACCGCGCGTCTTGTATTGCTTCCAGGCGTTGTAGGTCTCTTTTATGATGACCATCATCGTGGGGCAGGAGATCGACCACCAATTGAGCCAGCCCGCCATCCTTGCCTCCTGCTTGCATATGGTACGAAGACTGCGGACGTTGTTCGTTGCAGCAAAGAAAGTTGGCTCTGACCAGCCGCCGGACGTGGCGTCGAACCTGCTCGCGAGGCAGACTGGTAATATCGGCCAGCTCGCCGACGGTTAGATCCGCATGCGCGCAAAGGCCCAGGATTCGAAGGCGATCAAGATGCGCTGCCGTCCTTACGCGATTTACCAGTGTCAACATTGGTTGGCATCAACCCGGACGGGATGCAGCAAGCCGCTAGCCCTTCTATCCCCATCAATCCGCATGAGATCTCTTCTCGTCATTTGCTGTAAATCCGCTGGTATGGATGCTAATGGAAGATGGATCACAGTCCTTTCTACGACTAAGACGCCAGATATTGGGGCTAATGTACCACCTGACAGGAGACTACGCTCACGAACATTATGTGAATTTTTTTTAACGTTGCTGAAATCAAGGGTGAGGTTTGGCGAATGTCTCGCCGTCGACTGTCGAATCCTGCCCGACGGGATTATGGGGTGCGTAGCCTGCTTGTCCTTTCCACATGACCAGCGACGATGGGGCGAAGGCGGCAGACATAGCTCTGGAGCATGCTGCGGTGTCTTTGGCCTGAAGCCGAGGAAGGCGGACCGTGGCTTCCGCGCCGCTGCCGGGAGCCCCCGAACAGGCCAAGTGGATCAGCCGGGTGTTGCCGTCATAGAGCGTGAGACCCAAAGCTGGCCAGCCGCGCCCTGAGGCTGACGCACCGCTCAGCGTCCACCTTGCTCTCGAAGCCCATCGGCATAGCGCCGATAACGACTTGACCGCGTGCGTGTCGACGAGCGATCGGTGAGCGCAAGGATCGAGGGTGCAGTGCAGGATAATGCTGTTTTAAATCAGCGCTGTTTTCAGCCGACTGCCTTGAGCGTGGGCACAAGGATATAGGCCGCAGGAGATCATCGTCTGGCTGTTCGGGAGGCCGCCCTGGGCGCGCGACAGCCGTTCCTTCGGCTGCGCCAGCTCCGCCACCATCCGCGCCGTGCCTTCCGGAGACCATTCCCGCTGCCGGCCGGCGCCCGTGAAAACCTCGACCGGCGCACCGGCTCGAGATGGCTGGGCTCAGCGTAACTCTGAAGTCGTCATATACCGAAGCCTTCACAGACTTCGGACATCTCCCTCACAGTCCGATCAAGATGGCGTCAGGAACACCGCTTGCGTTGATGCGGATGAACCCCTGCTTGTGCCACAATGACCCTTATCTCAGCGCGCGAGCCAAAGCTTCCGCGCAAGGCGACGGCTAGGATAAGGCAATGCCGACGAAGGGCACATTGCTTGCCACACTCTGGAATGATGGCATGCTCGGAAGGCCTAGGTTTTGCTCAGGGCCGCCTGCAAGGCGCGCTTGGAGGTTATTCACATAGCCTTCTGCGTAGTCCTGCGCCGTCGAGACCGAAAGATCAATGCCTGCCGCCAAGGCCTCTTCCATCAGGTGCTTTACGAGCCCATTTCGAATGGCCAGCTTGACCTCGGGGCCTGCGATAAGGCCGATCGCCTGCGCGGCCATATTGAGGCCAGCTTCCTCCAGCGCTCGCTTCATATCGCCTCCGTTAATGGCCGTACGCAGGAGATTGGCTGCTTGCGACTCAGCCTCGAGAACCATCGAGGCAAGATCGGCTACTTGTCCGAGGCCCGGAATGAAGCTGAGCAGTCCCACCGCCGTTGCCGCCAAGTCGAGCACTTTCGTCTCGATTTTGAGCACGGAGTCGACGACGTGCATGACGGCCCCGCCGTTCTTTTTGGCTGACTTAATGTCAGGCTGGTCCATCAGGCCCATCTTCATGTCCGCGACGGCATTCTGCTCTTCTGCGGTTTGGGCGCCGTGGGTGATTGGCTGCTGAACGTTGCGGTTCGCAGACGACATGTTTGTGCAAAAATGGGCAAAGTCTTTTTTGCTGATATTGCCGGAATCAACCGTATGCCCGCCGCCAAAGTCGAAGAATTTATGATGGGTCTTATAGCCCGTGATCGAATTGTTCAGGAGGCCAAACAAAAGAGGATCTGAAAGGAGCTGAGAGGCTGCTTCCCGCACTTTCGGATCAAGGCTCTTGTCGTCTTTCATTTTCGCCAGTTTGTCGCGAGTCAGAACACCGCTTCCAAAGAACGTGTCCTGATGGTCCTTGATCATCTCGACCGTATTCAGCTCAGTTTGCGTGAGGCTCATCGACGATGAGGCGACTTGCAGGAAATCCTCTTTGTGCATCTTCCCTTTCGAGCCACCGCACAACTGGTTCCAAGCATCGGGGTGATCGAGGAAATATTGCGCCGCCGCAATGACCTGGGGCGGAAATTTGCCGTTTTTCGATTCGCCGCCGACCATTTTCTTGAACTCATCCAGACTCAGGTCCTTGGACAGATTTTCGGAGTACCGGTAAAACTCCCGCAAGGCATCGCTCAAGGTCATGACCGAAGGCTGCAAACCTCCGCTGCCGTCGGATGGTATGTAGTTCTGCTCGTAGCTTTGCGCTTGGGCTTCCTGAAATGCAGCAACTTGTGGGTGGTGGTTTGAAAATCCGGCCAAGTCCTTGGCGTTGATCTTGCCTCCACAGCGGCCGTCGCCCTGCGAGCCAATCGCATAAAAAAGTCCCGAATCCTGCTGCAGTCCCTTGATCGCCGCTTTCAGATCCGGTGGCGTAGAGGGATCATTGGCTTTCTCGGTCAACGACTTCCAACTAAGCGGGCATTGGTCCTTGTGACGGTTGAGTACCGCAACAATCTGCAACTCAGCCGTGGTCAGCGACCCACCGTTCCACGTGATTCCGGGGCTCGGCCTGGGAGCCGGCTCGATCTTCGGGGTGACGCGGAGCAGATGTTGGGCTTCAGTCGCCTTGGAGCGTTGCGATTGGTCCTCCTTGAGAGCCGCCCTCATATGTGGCGGCAGCAGATCCAGTGGGTGTTGCTCCAAGCCCTTCAATGTCGATTCGACATCCGGTGCCAGATGGCCCAAAGGGTCCTGCCGCAATTTATCCATTGTCGAATCAAGATTCGACGTTGGCAGATCCCCTTGCGCGAAAGAGCCGGGCTTGTTTGCCAGCACACAAGTGGACAGCATCGCTTCGAAGCACGATGCACTTTGCTGATGCTGGGTCGCAAAATGGGAAACTTTCAGGCCCGGCCAACCCCTTGCGGACTGTAGCGAATTTGAGCGGTAGAAAGTTGAAAGATTGCTGGCCGACATTGTGCATCCTCAGACGTGACGTTGAAATCCCCACAAGAGACCCCGACAGAAGATCCCTTGCGTTTCACAAAATTCGACAATTCCAAGCGTCGGCAGGTCACGAATGCGCCTGCCCTGCCTTCAATTGCTGTGTTCCGGGCCGGCTCCAAGGTTCGGTCCAACACAATGGCCGGAGTCACCGCGAGAGCTGCCGGGACTCATCATGAGCGGATTAGCTTTCGAGAAACTGACGAGTTTGCGAAGAGTTCACAAAGGGGTAGCCGCAGTCATGTTCTTCAGAGCTGCGGCAAATCCTCAATGTTCATTTCTTGCCCAGCTCAGGCTTCCCGCCAACGCTATCCTGTTGTGGGATGTCAGAAGAATAAGAAGCATCCGGTCGTCCGTCGCGAACGACCGTAGTGGAGGAGCCGCGAAACAAGATCAGCACTGATTCCTTTGGCGTGGCCGCTATGTGAGTCTGCGCCTGCGCCTCCGCCACCAAGCCGTTAAAGGTCTGCTCCACGAGTGCGACGAAGCGCGGTGGACCGGAAACGAAGACGAGGCCATTGCCTGGCACGGGTTTGACCACATAGCGCTCGTCGGAGATATCAAGCTTGTCGAGAGCCCCCTTGAACGCATCGAAGCGAATCGACGTCATCAAAAGCATTCGAGTTTGCGATTCTTGTGCAGCAGACACATAGAGCACAAGGCCGTCATAGTACCATTGGAGACCGTAAAGGTTCGTCAAGCGGTCGAGGAACGCGCGCGGTGGCAAATCAGGCATACGTCCGCGAATTCGCCCCTTCACCGCAGGACTGATGTTGACCCTGATATTCAGGTTGTTGCCGAATTCCTGCAACGCTGCAGCGAGTTCCTGATCCAGAACCGTGTATCTATAGGGTGTCGCCGGAAGGGACAGCGGGACTGCGTGCGCCGGGTGAATCCCGGTGGACAGAAAAAACCCGGCACAGAGAAGTCTCAAAACATGCAGGGTGACGGGTTGGATAAGCGTTCTCGGCATGTCGCACTGATAAACCAAACGCTGAAATCATCACAAGTGACTAAATTGCCGAAGAGATTTTAGATGTCGAAATGACGCCGCCGTTAGTCAGCTTGTTGTCAGCTTGCCCCCCTAGGAGTGTTGCGCCGACACCGGGTGATGAATGGGCGGGGCCCGCCCGGTCAGAGAGAGCAACCGAGTCCTTACATGATGATGCCTGTCACGTCGATCTCTGCCACTCTAACGGCTGGCCTCCCCAGGGTCGGATCACCGTCGATTGTCGAGCAGGCCCAGTTTGAGCGCGCCTTAGGGCATGCAGCCGACTCGCTGAAAAACAATGCCGCCGCGGAGCCAGCGAGTGCGGCGCCAGTTGCTGCGGCGATGGATGTTCAGCGCGCGGCTGCGCCGACGAGCGGCATGGGCGATCGCGTGTTGCAGACGATTTCCTCCCTATATCCACACAACACTGTTTCCTTCCCCGCGCTCGACCATGACATAGCCCTTTCGAAGGGCGCTCTACCGGGACCGGCGCAGAAGCTTCCCGTCGCAGGTGAGGCGGGAACCGGAATCTCGGGCATTCCTCAACAAGGGCAAGACTTCGAAACGATGATGGCTGGTCTTCGGGATGTTTACAACGGCGTCACCCAGGTGGCGCTTATCTCCAAAGGCGTCAGCGGCGTCACATCATCCGTGAATAAACTTTTGAAGGAAGGCTGAACCGCGCGCATGATTGGCTTGGCCGAGGGCGAAATCATGCGTGGCCTGTCAGGGTGGCGGTCGGTTAGACTTGTCATGCTGCTAGTTCTCGTCGCCCTCAGTGCTTGCAAAACCGACCTCTACACGCAATTGCAAGAGCGTGAGGCAAATGAAATGCTCGCACTTCTTGAAGACAACGGGGTCGCCGCGATCCGGGTGGTCGCCAAGGATGGGACCAGCACGATCCAGGTTGACGAAAAGCTGCTCGCCTTCTCAATCAACCTTCTGAACGCCAAGGGGTTGCCGCGCCAATCCTTCAAGAACCTCGGTGAGATATTCCAAGGATCAGGCCTGATTGCCTCGCCGACCGAGGAGCGTGCCCGTTACGTGTATGCCCTGAGCGAAGAGTTGTCGCGGACGATCAGCGATATCGATGGCGTTTTTTCTGTACGTGTTCACGTCGTGCTGCCGCATAACGACCTTGTGCGAGCCGGCGCCACGCCATCCTCGGCCGCGGTGTTTATCAGGCACGACGCCAAAACAAATGTCGCGGCTCTGCTGCCAAAGATAAAGATGCTGGTAGCCGACAGCATCGAAGGCTTGTCCTACGATAAGGTGGAAGTGGTTTTGGTGCCGGTAGAACGGTCCGCACACGAGCAACGGCCCGATCCGACTGCTGTTTTGCCACAAGCATCAACACCTCTTCCTGCGCCAATTCTGGCGACCGTGACAGGTTTTGCCGCAGCCGTATTCGCAGTGGCCTGTTATCTCTTGGTCAGCGTTGCTACGCGTCGGCGCAAGCAATCAACCGGCGTTTCCAAGGTCGAGGGGCGCCGGGATGCTTCTGCTGTCGAGGCCATTCGCAAAAGAATGCCTGCAATTGGACGTGGGTGACATCTCATTGCCAATGCCTATACAGACCGCCCGACCTGATGGTCCGCACCAATTGCGTTTTCCGGGCGCGAGCGAGCTTGCGGCTTCGGCCCATCCGACCCGTCTAGCGGCGCGTCTTGATCCAGCGTTATCGGCAGAAACGTTAGTGAAGTTGCAGAAGTGTTCCAGACTGCATCCAAGGCTGGCAGAATTGCTGGGCAACTATGACGTGGATCTGAACCACATCGGCTGCAGGCCGGACCTTCTACGCGGGCACGATCCATATCGAGCTGCCCTTCTTGCTGGTAGTATCTGGCATGCCCGTTCGCTGGTCGCGTTTGTCTCTCAGCCTGAGCTTGCCATCCTTGTTAAACGCATCGGCGTGGATGCACACGCATTCGGAATCCGACACCTGCTGCATGCCGTTGAGAACAGACTGATCGCGGACCCAGAAAAACTCGCTCAGCAAATCGAATACGATGGACATGCATGTCTTGGGGCTTGGCTCCAGGACAGTTCAGCGACCGAGCGTAACCGCGTGCTTCTTCGGTTGCCCGAGGGGACTGCCGCGGAGACTCCAGCACCTGAGCATTGGACCGCCGCCGGCCAATTGCTTTCACTTGTACTAGCTCATTTTGAGACAGAGACCCCGGTGAAATGACAGCCGAACTTTCCGAGGGGCCAATAGCGCCGCAGATGCGTCCAATCGGACCACTGATACCCGCGAGCGAGCTCGAAACCTGGCACAGCGCCGCGCAAGCGCTTGCCGCGGCAGAACGGCATCGGCAGCGCGTTCGAAACTGGGCACGCGCCGTTTACCAGCGGGCGTGGGTGCGCGGCCACATGGAGGGCTCGAATGCAGGCACCGAGGAGATGGCAGGGCTGATTGCGGAGACAATCTCCGAAATCGCGCGACGAAAGGCGGCTCTGGAGCAGGAATTGCCGCAGCTCGTGATGGAAATATTGAGCGATCTTATCGGCGCTTTCGATCCGGGCGAGCTACTGGTGAGGGCTGTTCGTCACGCCATAGAGTGTCAATACAGCGGCGCCGAAGTTTGCCTTCATGTTTCTCCCATGCAAGTCGACATGCTTGCACGAGAGTTTGCTCGATGCGACGGCCAGGATGGTCGACCAAGGGTGCGGATCGAGCCCGACCCGACGTTGTCGCCGCAACGGTGCGTGCTGTGGAGCGAGTACGGCAATGTCGACCTGGGACTTGACGCCCAGATGCGCGCGCTGCGCCTTGGTTTCGGGACGCTATGTGAAAAAGGCGAGCTATGAGAAAGCCCGTCCCAGAACATAACGCTGACGCCGACACTCGAGCTCTCGTTCCAGCAATCTCGTCTTTGAGGGCTGCGGCCAAGCGAATTGACACGCGTGCGGTGCGCGGTCGGATCACGCGGGCTATCGGCACACTGGTTCATGCCGTCTTGCCAGATACTCGTATTGGGGAACTTTGCCTCCTAGAGGACCCGCGAACCGGGCTGTCGCTCGAGGCCGAGGTGATCGGCCTGTCGGGTGATGGTGTATTGCTGACACCGATCGGGGACTTGGTGGGCCTATCCAGCCGCGCAGAGGTCGTGGCCACTGGCCGAATGCGTGAGGTGCCCGTCGGCGGCGATTTGCTCGGTCGCGTGATCGACAGTCGTTGCCGCCCATTGGACGGCAAAGGCGAAATCAAGACCGTCGAAACTCGGCCCCTGCATGGCAGAGCCCCCAATCCGATGACGAGGCGCATGATTGAGCGGCCATTCCCGCTTGGGGTCCGTGTCCTCGATGGTCTGCTGACGTGCGGCGAGGGCCAGCGGATCGGGATTTATGGCGAGCCAGGTGGTGGCAAGTCGACGCTGTTGTCACAGATCGTAAAGGGTGCCGCCGCTGACGTCGTCATAGTGGCGCTCATAGGCGAACGTGGACGGGAAGTTCGTGAATTCATCGAAAGGAATCTTGGTGAAGAGGGCCTTCTCCGTACGGTCGTCGTGGTTGAAACCTCCGACCGCTCGGCGGTGGAGCGTGCGCAATGCGCTCCAATGGCGACTGCGCTCGCGGAATATTTTCGCGATCAGGGCCTACGCGTTGCTCTCATGCTGGATTCGCTGACGCGCTTCTGCCGCGCTATGCGCGAAATAGGCCTTGCTGCGGGTGAGCCGCCGACGCGACGGGGCTTTCCTCCTTCCGTTTTTGGCATGCTGCCAGGCCTGCTCGAGCGCGCCGGCATGGGTGAGCGGGGCTCAATCACGGCCTTCTATACGGTGCTTGTAGAGGGTGATGGCACGGGTGATCCAATCGCCGAGGAATCGCGTGGTATTCTCGATGGCCATGTCATCCTCTCACGCGCTATTGCGGCGCGATCGCATTTCCCCGCTATTGATGTGCTGCAGAGTCGCAGCCGCGTCATGGATGCAGTCGTTTCGGGGACACATCGCAAGGCAGCATCCATTTTCCGCGAGCTCCTATCGCGCTATGCCGAGACCGAGTTCTTGATCAATGTTGGCGAATACAAGCCAGGTGGAGATCCCCTGACTGACCGGGCCGTCGCGTCAATCGACGAACTGAGGGAGTTTCTGCGCCAGAGCGAAGATGACGCGTCAGATTTCGAGGAGACGGTCGCATGGATGTCGCGTCTGACCGCGTGAACTGGGTTCAGTCTTCGAGGTTACGGCTTCTGAAGGAAATGCAAGAGCGTCGTGCCCTTGGCGAGCTGTCCAAGAAGGAAGCCCAGCGCGATGTGGCCGCCTCAGCCGTACAAAATGCCGCTAGGGAGCTTGCAATGATACAGCAACATTGTTCAAGAACAGAAGCAGCGCTCTATCAGCATCTGATGTCACTCGACAACTTGTCTAGCGCAGCGCTCGACCGTCACCGCCTTCACACTGAACAGCTTGCCGCTGAGATCACTTCCAGACGGCAGATGCTTGATGATGCCCAAATCGCTCAAGAGGAGGCTGAGATGGCGGCGTCCAGGACGAGGGAGCTATGGGTCATATGTTCGGCGGCAAGGGACAAATGGCAACAAATCGAGGACGACGTGCGGCGCGCCGTCGAGACTCATTCGGAGGCCGCAGCCGAGATCGAGGCCGACGACGAGATACTGCTGAAATATGCGAGGGGGTCGCTTGCCTAAATGCCGCGCAACCGGATCCGACAGTCGCAAGAGGTCGTCCGAATGACACGACCGTGCAGTCTTTGATAGCCGCTGCGGTCACACCCGCCATGTTCGAACCAGTTCTGAAACTGTCCCGCACGGTTGTCTCGTGGCTCAATGATACAGCAGCGCCCCGCACGCCGTTTCAAAGCCGGATCAACGAGGTGCCGCTATCGGTGCGAACGGCAGGGCTTGTCTGGCAGCAGGAACCTGCTGCCATTCCGATGCTTGACTGCGTCTGGAGAGTGGGAGCCGAAACGGTCATCTTGTCGCTGTCGCGCCCGCTCGTAGAGGAGTTCATCACGACAGTGCAGAACGGCTTGGCCTTCCCTTCCGAGCCAACTGCTTCGCTTATTCTCGAACTCGCTCTTGAGCCGCTTGTCACTCGACTGGAGGAGACGACGCGTCTGAACGTGCAACTCGTGCGCGTATGCGAAGCCACGATGCTGGCTCCTCATCTTGAACTCGACATCATTTTCGGCGCGGTCAAGGGCAAGGGCCGTCTATTCCTGTTCACGCCTCTTGACGGCTTAGTACCGCCTGCGTTTCGCGCGCTAGGCGAACTGCTTGCCCAGTTGCCGCGGCAGCTGGGCGGGCTGCCTCCAGAGCTCCCGCTCATTGTTGCAGGAGAGGTCGGCACGCTTCGCCTTCCTGCGGCGCTTCTTCGAAGCGCATGTGTCGGTGATGCATTGTTGCCCGATATTGCGCCGTTCGGCCGCGGCCAGATCACCCTAGCTGTCGGCCAGTTGTGCGCCGGGGCGGATCTTGACGGCGATGAATTAATCTTGCGGGGGCCTTTCCGCCCGCGACCGTGTCCTTTGGAGAATGCGCATATGACACAACCCGGATCGCAACTGGAGCTTACTAAGGATCTCGACGATGTCGAGATCGTGCTTGTCTTTGAATGCGGCCGCTGGCCTATTTCTCTTGGGGAATTAAGAAGTGCCGGCGAAGGGCATATTTTTGAACTTGGATGGCCGATCGACGGCCCGGTCGACATAGTGGCCAATGGTCAGCGTATCGGGCGTGGCGACATTGTCCGCATCGGAGAAGAGCTGGGCATCAGGCTCCGTGGCGGGTTTGCATGCAATGAGTGAAGCTCAGCCGACAATCCTGGCGCTTCTTGCGGTTACCGCCGGACTCGGTCTGCTGGTTTTAGCAGTTGCCACGACAACGGCCTTTGTAAAGGTATCAATTGTTCTTTTCCTCGTCCGCAATGCGCTCGGGACCCAGACCATACCACCCAATGTGGTGCTGTACGCCGCGGCGATGATCCTCACTATGTTCGTTAGTGCGCCCGTTGCTGAGCAGACCTATGACCGCATGTCGGATCCCAAGCTCCACTATCAGACATTCGACGACTGGGTAAGCGCCGCTAAAGCCGGAAGTGAGCCCTTGCGCGAGCATCTCAAGAAATTCACAAATGAAGAGCAGCGGCGATTTTTCCTATCTTCGACAGAAAAGGTCTGGCCAGAGGAAATGCACGCTGCAGCCACGCCTGATGACTTTGCAATACTTGTACCGTCTTTCTTGCTATCAGAATTGAAGCGCGGATTTGAGATAGGATTTCTACTTTATCTGCCTTTTATTGTTATAGATCTGATAGTGACAACTATCTTGATGGCAATGGGTATGTCGATGGTCTCACCAACTGTTATATCTGTCCCGTTCAAGATCTTTTTGTTTGTTGCCATTGATGGTTGGTCAAAATTGATGCATGGGCTTGTGCTGAGTTATACGTTACCGGGAGGCTGATCATCACTGAATCCAGCATCATTACTCTTATGAGCCAATCACTGGTGGTTTTCATGATCTGGATTCTACCGCCGCTCATTGCATCAGTGGTTGTCGGCCTCGTCATCGGCATCCTCCAGGCGGCGACGCAGATCCAGGATGAAAGCTTGCCGCTCACCGTGAAGCTTCTGGTCGTTGTCGCGGTGATTGGGCTGTTTGCTCCTGTGCTAAGCGCCCCGCTCATAGAGCTAGCCGATCAGATCTTCACCGAGTTTCCCGCAATGACACTTAGCTACTAGTCCGCCCCATGGACGCGCCATCGGCCGATATTCAAATTCTGATCCAGACGGCTCTCGAACTCGTCGTTGCGGCAGGTCTTGGGGCAGCCCGCGCGATGGGCATCATGCTGATCTTTCCCGTATTCACACGCTCGCAGATCAGTGGGCTGATCCGGGGCTGTTTGGCTGTTGGCTTCGCACTACCATGCCTGGCACACGTCAGCGGCGGATTGCCGGCGCTGGATTCTGATACACGCCTGATCCAGCTAACCCTGCTCGGATTCAAGGAAGTTTTTGTCGGTGTACTCCTTGGCACTTTTCTTGGCATTCCGCTTTGGGGCCTTCAGGCTGCCGGGGAGCTTATCGACAACCAACGCGGCATCAGCAGCCCGACCGCTTCGGCCGATCCCGCGACGAACAGTCAGGCTTCCGCGATGGGCGTTTTTCTGGGGATCACTGCGATTGCCATATTCGTCGGATCAGGAGGCCTGGAAACTTTGATCAGTGTCCTGTACCGCAGCTACTTGATCTGGCCGGTGTATCAGTTTCACCCGACACTGAGCGGGCCAGGAGCAATGGAGTTGTTGGGGCTTCTCGACCGCATAATGCGCACGGCATTATTGGTATCGGGGCCTGTCGTGTTCTTCCTGATACTGATTGATATATCGATGATGCTGCTGCGTCGCTTTGCCCCGCAATTTAAGGCGAGCCAACTGTCTCCGGCAATCAAGAACATTGTCTTTCCAGTTCTCATGGTCACCTACGCTGCCTATCTGGTGGAGAGCATGAAACTGGAGGTCACACAAGCCAACGGCGCGCTGGAGTGGTTCGACAAATTGCTGCCATGAGCGACACAAGTGAAGAGAAGACACACGCCGCCAGCCCGAAGAAGTTAAGTGAAGCGCGCAAAAAAGGACAGCTGCCACGTAGCTCCGATTTCGTCCGCGCGGTCGGGACTTGCGCTGGGCTCGGCTACCTTTGGCTAAGAGGCAGCGTGATCGAGGACAAATGCCGGGAAGCGCTCCTATTAGCCACCAAGTTGCAGAGCCTACCTTTCGATACCGCGGTGCCGCAGGCATTGGTTGTGCTCGTCCAACTCACCGTCGCGGCTGTTGGCCCGCTGCTTGGAACCCTCGTCGCCGCGGTGATTTTGGCCAGCCTGCTAGCCAATGGTGGATTTGTCTTCTCTCTGGAGCCGATGAAGCTCAGCTTTAAGAAAATTGACCCCTTTGAAGGGCTGAAGCGCTTGGGGTCTGCTCGTTCCATGGTCGAAGTCTGCAAGACCATGTTCAAGGTATTGGTTCTCAGCGCAACCTTTTCCATTGTCCTTCTCGGGATGTGGAAGACAATGGTCCCTCTGCCGATCTGCGGCATGGGCTGTGTTGGCCTCATCTTTATGGAGACAAAATTGCTGATGGGAATTGGCGCCGGCGCACTGCTGGTCGGCGGACTGATCGATCTCCTGCTCCAGCGCGCGTTGTATCTGCGCGAAATGCGCATGACCAATACCGAAGTGACGCGCGAGTCGAAGGATCAGCAAGGAGCGCCAGAGTTGAAAGGTGAACAGCGTCGCATCCGCGAGGAGGCGGCCGACGAGCCTGCGCTTGGCGTGCATCGCGCCACGCTGGTCTTAACAGGAAGGGCGGTCCTGATCGGTCTGCGTTACGTTCGCGGTGAAACCGGGGTGCCGTTCTTAGTTTGCCGTGCCGAAGGTGAGCGCGTTTCACATGTGTTGAGTGAGGCGCGGGCACTACGCCTGACGATCGTCCATGACCATGTCTTAGCGCGTCAGCTGATAAGCACTACAAAACTCGGCCACGCGGTTCCTATGCAATATTTCCAGCCTGTCGCGAAAGCATTCTTTGCCGCAGGCTTGGCCTAGTCATTGGAAGTCCACGACTGCCCAGTTCAAAACTGACCTGGTTCCATGCTAGTGGCAAATGTCGGCTGGCCATCCGTGCCCCAGTGTCTCTGTCAGGCCAACCGCGCAACCGCGGGCCTGGGGCAATCACTCCCCTCGGATCTGCCACCCAGCAACTACGGCAAGTCCTCCGGGCATGACCTTTCAGCCTCTGCTGGCCGGTGCGTGGCGCAGTCCGAGGTTTTGAGGCCGGCAGTGCGGATTTGATTGGTGCAGCCGTTGGAATGCCCTCGTCAGCTAGTCGTCAACTAAGCGCCCTATGTTGAACAGCCGTGCTAACTTGAGCTCGGTTGCGAAACATAGGAGTACGAATCGTCATGTATGGTCGAATTGGCTCATCCGATAGTTACCGCGCGCATAATGCCGGCGAGCAATCGGATGCAGGAAGCGAAGGGTTCGCGGACACATTTGCCCGAATGCACTTATCCGGATCGGAAGGTAGCGGCGCCTCATCATCGGCGGCTCCCCAAGCATACTCCCTCAATTCCCGACCTCCTGTGGTGGAGATCAACAGGACTTCCTTCAGGAGACAGGTGAGGCAATTTCATGGTGATGAAATCACGCACATCGCCGACAATCCTCAAGAGTATTCGGAGTTCGTATCGTCACGAGCCAGGCGCACCGCGGACGTTGCTCAGCAATATGGCATCCGTCGAGATACGGAGCACGCGCGATATTTCAGTTACCAATTGGGAGACCGGAGTGCCGGACTGCTGAGAATGGAAGGCGGATTCAGCATGAACGAGTTCGAATCGGAAAGTTGGCGGGAACAATTTCCTGGTCGAACTGAGGTCACTTCCATAGTGGATCTTCAAGTCGCCCATCCGCTCGTCGAAAATGCGGGCGATATTCTGCTGGAGCATCAACTTCGGATAGACGGCGACCGACCGTTGCTGAATTGGCGTGCGGCTAATCCGGAAGCACAAGCGCGCGCGCAGACGATGGGGTTTGTTGAAGTGGATCATGGCGACCTGGTGCTTGACCCTACGCAGCATCCCGACAAATGGACGAAGAACAGTGCCGGTGAGTGGCAGCGTGCAGGCAAACCTCCACTCTATCTCCACAAAACCGAGGACAGCGACAGCAGCGATAGCGGGTCTGACGACGATTTCATGTGATTTGTCGACCCGCCGCCGAGCCTTGCAACTGGTGACGGTTGCAAGGCTGTTGGCAGTGAATGCTAATTGTCCGGCGACAGCCCCGCCTTAGCGCCAGCGCCGCCGAGCGATCCAGCCCATCTCCCAGACAATAAACTGCGGATGCGCATCGTGGGTGCTTGCGAGCGGATTGTATTCGGGCCGGAACTCCGCCTCTTGGATACGAGCTCTCCCGAATCCAATTTTCTCCACCACACCGTTGGGTCGTTGCGATGCGCCGATCCCGATCGGATCGGCTATGCCTGCTCCGCGCTCGCAGGAAGACCTTCCGCCTCGATCTTGGCGGCGCGATCTCGGCGATAAGTTGGATGGGAGGCAAGATACGCCGCCACGTCAACAGCAGGTAACGCGACATCGCAAATCGGCCCTGACGGTAGCCGATCGACTCCAATCGCCGGACCGCAACTCGCGCAGCGGCATCGCGGTTTGGCCAGGAGAAATGCTCGCTGACTCACAGCGTGGCCGGCCGCATTCTGCCCTAGACCCCAAAGTACGTGCCCTGTCATGCAGCCTGCGCCGACGGGAGCTCGGCACGCGAATGGCGTGGTTGGCGGCCAAGCCCCGAGGTCAACAAGGACTTACAGAAAGCGGGGGTGAGTTTGCCGCGATGAATTATGACCTTCTCGCGACCGGACCTAGCATCGGCTTCCTCTCGCTCTCGATTGTAGCCGCGCTGTTCGTTGGATTTAACGTGGCAAGCGGTGAATTCGGAATCAGCCAGCCCTTCCAAGTTTCTGGCCATGACGGGGCGACTCGTGTGGATGTGCACCCACATCGGGCTCGGCATCGCACCATTGACCAGCATCTTGGGCTGCAGCTTCATCTCAAACAGCTTTCCTGGCTCGCCACGCAGCGCGACCGGTGCCTCCGGCGGCATCAATTCGTCGGCATTGCACAAATGTTCCAGGTATTTTTGCGCCGGAAATGCGTAGGTCTTCATGCAATCAGTCGTAATGCCGGCTTTTCCTTCATTCAATGCGTTGGCCTGTCCCAGCACCATGTTCAGCAACCCTTTGAGCTGGTCTGTGCGTTCGTGCACTTTGGGTAGCTGGGTGGAGGTGAGTAGCAGGCGTACATTACGCCCCTGCAACCCGGCGAGACAGGTTTGCATCTCAATGGCCTGGGCTCGCAGGTACTGGGCCACATCGTCCACGACCTTACCGGCCTCCTCAGGCTTCATCTGGCGCACTTGGGAGACGACGCTTTGCTGACCGGCCAGATCGAACTGCAAAAGTTCGTCCAATCGTTTGAGCCGCTCCGTCAATACCTCCATTGACAACGCGGCGCCCCCGATTGTCGAGCCTGCCCCCGACGAACTCGCAGCCACCTCTTGCGCTCTCACCTGTGTACTCGCAACTTGATCCGAGCGCGCGAGAACCTTGGCTGCTGGCACTGTGCCGGCGTTCGCAGCGACTGGTGTTGATGGCTGCCCGGCGGCAGAAGTCCCGGCGCGAGCTGCCGACTTATGCTTTGACTTCCCTTTCCTTCGCGCTGTAGTGCCTTCTGACACTGCAGCCGTACCAGCAGTGTCAGCCGGTATCGCAGCGCCTGCCCTGGCCGGCATCGCAGCGCCCGCCTGGGCCTGTGGCGCCATGATGGCTGACGGCGGAGACTGCAGGTTCAACAAGTGCATGGCATCGTGCGCAGTGATCCATGCATCGTCCACGATCCGTTCGAACAGTTTCAATGGGAGGCCGGCATCTGGGTAGGTATGGCTTAGCTTGGTATGCACCTCGTGCAACGCCAATCCAAAATCCGAAAGCCGCTCCATGATTTTTTCTACAACCGCGCAATCATGAGCGTTGAGTGCTTTGCCATCATCCATTATGCCCTTCGCCAAAGAGAGGGCGCGAAGAGCTTCTTGAACGGCGCTTGCCATCAGCTGCACCACTCCATTTCGACCGACGAGGAGTTCCTTCAAATCTGGCTCGAACCTGCTCGCCCGCAGTTCAATCTTGGCCCGCGCAAGACCGATCCGCTCATGGACCAGCCAGATCCTGACACTCAGTACCGAGCCGGCACGCAGCCGCAGTGCGCACCGCTCGGCTTCCCGCATCACGGGCGTTCCACTGGATAGGCTAGCGGTGGCAGCGCAGGCGGATCGCTGCCGTTCGGAGCGCCATGCCTTTTTTTCCCACCACTTAATTGCCGCCGTATGGTGGTTCTCCACATTTAAAATCAACAGCTCCTGCCGGTCCGCCTGGGAGTAGGAGTAGAGTTTATCGACCATACCTGCCGCTTTCTTGGTCTTTTTGTCCAATTTCGTGATCGTCGACAGGCCAAGTTTGTCTACTTCATTCGCGGCGTCGCACACGATCTGGCAACATCTACGCACCTTGTCGTCTGGCATAATTGTCTGCGCCTCAGCCGCAGGCAGGCTAGCGCGGTACTCCAGAATTGCTGAGGCTGCATCGACGACCCGACTGATCAGCTCCACCGCCTCCTCGGGGACGTCGGTTTTCCTGGCCGCAGCCTCGCAATCAGTCAGTTGTTGAACAAGACTGTTCATTCTGAGCTGTGTCGGACTGATATCTTCATTTGACGATGAGCTGGTGCCTTCCACCTGCGCGGTTGATAGTTGGCTACCGACCGGCGCCATGGCTTCGCCCTCAGACATGGAGGGAGAACCGCGCCGCCTTGCGGCTGCGCCACGTGGCGCTACGGTTCCGCGTGGTGGCGCAGCGGCTCCACGTGGCGGTGCGTTCAGGATTTGATCTTCGCCAATCGAGGCGCCTGGCAGACTTTCGCGGGCATCGCCTGGACCGCGCGCAACTGGAAGGGAGGAGGGCCTCCTATCGGCGTCCCCAGAGCGCATCTGCTCCACAACGGAATCGAATGACTGTCCACCTTCTCCCGCAGCAAGACTTGATTGCGAAAGGGAACTGCTCGCCCGCCCCGCGCGGCTGGCTCCAGTTTCAGCCTGCGATTTCCGTGGTCGGCCAATGCCCTTCATATTGCGTCTCCGTAGTAGGCGAGAATGTGCTGCTATTGTGCTGGCGGCTGACGAGACCAGCGGCATCTTTCGGTTAACGTCACGGTCAGCCAGACCCGCGACGGCGTAATGTTCCCGCCAAAGTGCTTCTCAGTAGCAGGCCAAGATTGGCCCGAGCTCACAGGACTTTCGCATATCGATGTCCTGAGATTATCAGCGCTTCAGTCCGCCGATTTCCAGGAACAGCGAATGAAATCAGACCAACTCGGCTAGCTCCCCTTCCTAGACACGTGCCTGACGATTTTATTGAGGCGTCACTCCTCTCGTTCGCCACCGACAAAGTCACACATTTGCTTCAGAGAAGCGTGTGCGTTGCGTATCGCGCGGGAAACCATTTCGATCTATAGTTACAAAAAGTGTCGAGACGGGACCTTTGGATCCGAAGGTCAGGCACGGCCGGCCTAGATAGACCGCTTGGCTGACGATTAGCTGACGATGGGAGTTCTCACGAACAGGGCAAGAAAATCCGACCGCTTCAAGCTTTCGATATGGTGAGAAGAGGATCCGCACCGGCCTCCCAAAGCCGGCAGACCATCCCATGTTCGTACTCGCCGACCTTCTCGAAGCCAATGAGCTCACCGCGCCGGGCCGTGATGTGCAGGCGAGAGAATGGTGATGCAAAGACCGAGTTCCTGCTCGTTGCGTGCGCCCGTGGAGCCAGCAAGAATACGGTCATTGCGGTCATGCAGCACGTGGACCGTGTCTCCTGTTCGACACCACAGCATCGAGGATGCAAACGAGCTGCTGCGGCTGCCATTCGGTCGCGGCATGCGTGGACGGCGGGATTGGCCGAACAGCCGAGATCGTGGTCGACTGTTCGATGCGAGAGCAACATCCTGCAGAGCATACGTTTTTGCGCTGGCCGGTTTTTGTCAAAAGCCGTCAGGTTCTCGAAAGCTCCCGCCCTTAGCTTGATCGAGGTTAACCTTTAACACGTCGCCGCCAATGGCAAATGCCGGAGTACCTGATGATAGCAGCAATTGGGAGTGGAGTTGGCAACCTCGGGACTTCCTTGATCCGAAAGGGCCATGGGGATTCGAAATCCGAGCATTCTGGTGATGGCAAGCCGGCTGGTGGCAATGATGGCAAGCCAGCTGGTGGGAATGATGGCAAGCCAGCTGGCGGGAACGATCGGGCGGATAACCGGACCGTTTCAAATGATCAACTTCAAGACAACTCACAGTCTGCAGCACAAAGTGAAGCCTTCCAAAGTATCCTGCGATCGTTCGCGTTCCAATTCGCGAACGATGCGATGGCTGAGGCCGATGAAGCTTTGGATGACACAGAAGATGCCTGACGCGGGAAAATCCGGCGTGAGGTCATACAGGCCGTTATTGACGGCACAACTCCAACAGAAAAAGGAATGATCATGGCTGCAGTTGATAATAATAAGAAATCAGGCAATACCAATACCAGTAGCGCCGGCAATACCGATAAAACTAACAGTGGCACTCCCGGCAATACAAGCGGAGCTGATGCTACTGCTTTTCAGGCGCAAGTGCAAGAACTAACCAATGTTAGCTTGGAGGCGACGAAAAGGAGTGTCCAGTTGCGCACTCTAACGACCAATCTCCAGACCATCAAGAAGGCCGCCGACGAACGCGTTTCGTAATGTCGGAAGCGGCTTTTAGACTGCCCCTAGCGCGTCTCCTTATTGACGCGACGTAGTCCCGAAATGAGCCGCATGGCAATTGCCGTGCGGCTTCTATCCTGTTTGAGAGATGCTCTGTGGATGACGCCGTTTCCCTCCGTTTCGAAGTGCTTTCGGGGCTCTATTGCGGACTGACCGGCAAGACGGATCTTCAAACGTGTTTAATCGGCAGCGGCTTCGATGCCGATTTGGTCTTTGTCGAGCAAGGACTGGCACCGCATCATCTTCGTGTAACTCTTCTTGGCAAGTCGATCGAACTCGAGGCGCTTGCACCCGGACTCAGTATCGAGGGCAACCGGAATATCGCCGCAGGCCAGTCCGTTGTTGTGCCCCTTCCTGCCGTCCTGCTCGTAGGCGAGATGTCCATTGCTTGGTCCGTGCAGGATGCAGAGCCGCCTGGTTCGACCGGCATACCGCGCCTACCGATCGGTGTGCTCGCCATGGTCATAATCAGCTCACTCGGGATCGGCGCGCTTTCGGGCATGTTCTCCTATCTTGGCAATGCAAGTGGATCGAGCCCCAATTCACTTCGGGCTGAAGTCGCGTCCAGAACGATCAGTCACCGCGCTGACAATGAACTTACGGGGGCAGCGGCCAAAGAGCTGCAGGAGGAAGTCGATCGAGCGGGTCTTCTCGACGTCAAGATTGGCTCCGCAAAGGGTGTTGTGACCGCCGAGGGCACCGTCACGTCTGAATCGGTCATCAGCTGGCAGAAGCTTCAGCAATCGTTCGATCGTCGCACCAAGGGTACTCTAACACTGGTGAACGGAGTGCTCATCAAAGAGGAGAAGGCGCCATCCGCAATCGCGGTCGAAGCTGTGTGGCATGGGGCCCAACCGTATCTTGTCATCGACAGCGAGAAGTATTTTGTCGGGGCCATTTTAGCTGATGGATGGGTAGTCGATCGTATTGAGGACAGCCGTGTGCTGCTGAGCAGGAATGGCCGCATTGCTGCTCTCCCATATTGAAAGCTCGCAGGCCCCATCAAGCAGCACTCTATGGCCAGCCAAACATCCTGTGGCGCTCGGTGCTGACAAGCTGGCTGCGTTGGAAACATTTGCTGCCCAGCCATTTCGCGCCTGTTTGTGGCTCTCATGCAGGGTCACGCGCTGGCCAAGGCCGAGGCGCCTTCGGAGTTCGAAAGCTACGTTTCAGGGCGTAACAGCAGAGTAAGTCTCAACCGATTGCAAAGGTGTCTCGATGGCCAACGTCCTGCGTGACTTCATCAAGCGTGCGCCGGCCAGCCCGGATTTAATGGTTGCGTTGATGCTGCTTCTGGCTGTCGCGATGATGGTCATGCCTATCCCGGTCGTGGTGGTCGACGCACTGATAGGATTCAATATGGGGTTGGCCATACTGCTGATGATGGTTGCCCTGTATGTCAGTACTCCACTTGATTTTTCCTCTTTGCCCGGCGTTATTTTGATTTCCACTGTATTCCGTCTCGCGCTGACGGTCGCAACGACGCGACTGATCCTGGCCGAGGGGGAGGCCGGCAGCATTATTCATACCTTTGGCGATTTCGTCATCTCAGGCAATATCGTGGTGGGTTTCGTCATATTTCTGGTCGTCACCATGGTGCAATTCATGGTCCTCGCGAAGGGTGCCGAACGGGTGGCAGAAGTGGCGGCGCGTTTCACGCTGGATGCTCTGCCGGGCAAGCAAATGGCGGTCGACGCAGAGCTACGCAACGGCCACATCGATGCCAACGAATCCCGCCGGCGGCGCGCCGAATTGGAGAAGGAAAGCCAACTATATGGCGCGATGGACGGCGCGATGAAATTTGTGAAGGGCGATTCCATCGCCGGGCTGGTGGTTATCTGCATCAACATGCTGGGTGGAATTTCGATCGGTCTGCTCTCCAAGGGCATGTCCTTCGGCGAGGTGCTGCATCACTATACTCTGCTGACGATAGGCGATGCATTGATATCGCAGATTCCGGCCCTTCTGCTCTCCATTACTGCGGCGACCATCGTCACCCGTGTGACTGGGACGGCGAGGATCAACCTCGGTACCGAAATGGTCAGTCAGCTCACGGCCAGTACTCGAGCCTTGCGGCTGGCGGCCGGCGTCCTGGTCGTGATGGGGTTCGTTCCTGGGTTTCCCCTCCCCGTCTTTCTGATGCTGGCCGCAGTGTTCGCTGCGGTAAGCATTGTCAAGGCTGATGTGCTGGGCGCCGGCACTGCCGATGCGAAAGATGGAACTGCAGCGGAGCCTAAGCAAGCCGCGCCTGCGAAGGAATTCCCGATCGCATTTTTTTTAGCGCCAAATCTTATGCAGGGGATCGATCAAGCCGAATTGCAAAAACATATTGGGCGCGTTTCGCTCCTGGTCACAGCCGATCTGGGCATTATCGTTCCCCGCATCCCTGTCTTGGTTGACGAGCAGCTGCCTACATCGCAATTCCGGATAGATGTCGAGGGCGTGCCAGTCGAACAGGACGCGATAGATCCAAGCCAGATGACGCTCCGAGCCGATGTAGCGCACGTCGACTCGAGCGGTATCCCCCTTAGGCGTGAGCCGAAAACGGACAGACTCCCGGTCGAACATACCCCTGCACAGGCCCTTACGGGCGCCGGCACGGAGCATTGGGCTCCCGGCGAACTCCTCGCCTTGCGCGTCCATGCAACGTTGACCCGCTACGCACCGCGATTGGTGGGCATCCAAGAGACCCGACATTTCCTGGGCCGAATGGAGCAGGAATATTCTGAGCTTGTGAAAGAGGTGCTGCGCACGACGCCGATTCCTCGGATTGCCGATGTTCTGCGCCGCCTCCTGGAGGAAGGTATCCCAATCCGCCACACCCGTCTCGTCTTGGAGGCATTGGCCGAATGGAGCGAGCGTGAGCAAAACGTTGCCCTGCTGACGGAATATGTCCGTTCTGGTTTGAAGCGACAGATCTGCCACCGCTATGCCAACACCGAGGGCATCGTGTCCGCCCTGGTCGTCGAACGCGAGAGCGAGGATGTGATGCGTGGCGCGGTTCGAGATTCGGATGCAGGCCCCTATCTCGCACTGGAGGATCGGCAAAGCGAAGCGATGCTATCACAGATACGTCAGGTCCTTTCGAACACAGAACCGGGTCAAACCCGCCCTATTCTGTTGACGTCAATGGATGTCCGACGTTTCGTCCGCGGCTTTCTGACGCGAAACGGGATCGATCTCGCCGTGCTGTCTTATCAAGACCTCGCCTCCGACTTTACAATTCGCCCGGCAGGATCCGTCAAACTCCCGCACGGATCGAACAGCGGATTGTTAGAGTAGTTCCACCTTTCCTAACTGAACGCGACCCGCCTCCCTGATAACCGAGAGATAATATGAAATTTGTTAGAAATACAGTTTCTCCATCGCCTATGTTTCTGCGCCGGAGCTCACTTCTTTTTGCCGTACTCGCCATTCTGCCTTTGGGCGGTTGCGCCAGCTGGCAAAAGCCCGCTCTTTCCGTGCAGGAGACATCTTCCCCAGAGTTGCTCAGCGCCGATCAAATCGATCCGGCTATGCGCGAACGCATTTTGCGCGAAGTTGGTCAGGATGTTCAAGAGCGGGCTTTGCGGGATGAGGTGAAGCAGCACCCGGACAATGTTGATGCGGCGATACGGCTTACAAAAGCCTTGGTGGCCCAGAAGCGCCCGCACGAAGCGGTTGAGGTGCTCGACAGCGTCTTGGTTGCAGCCCCAGCAAACGTACGTGCATTGAATGCGAAGGGCGTGATCTTGGACATTGAGGGGCGGCATGACGCGGCACAGGCCCTGTATCGGCGAGCTCTCGAAACCGAGCCAGGGAATCAGATGGTGCAGCATAACTTCAATCTGTCGCTTGCCTTAACGGCAAGTCCGAACAGCCAAGGTTAGCACGATCGCAATAGGTGGGCACAGCGCATGTGCAGCCTATTCCCCGGCTCGAGACGCGCTCGGCTCCCATCATAGATGGCCTCTGAAGAGAGCCATATCTGCGCAAAGCTGTTGCTCCAGATCTGGCCGGCAGAGGTCGGCAGGAGAGCCGGATGACATCTCTCGGCCACCCGCAAGGCCATCCGCCTCGCTTCGTTGCCAGAGCGCCTTCGTGGTTGCCACGCGAGATACGCTCAGGATGGATTTGATTAATTCACGCGCGAATGCCTGCCTCTAACTTGGGGCAGGCGCGACCGCTCCCATAATGCAATACGCTGCCTCTAGGCCGATGGACGATGACGGGATACGTCCCCGAGACTTCAATGGTGGGGAGCAGCGCACCCGTCGATCCATTTGCTTTCAGCGGCAACCGCCACTATGTAGCGACACTTCGCCCGACTGTGTTTCAAGCTGCCCGGAGAAGTTTATGACAGAAGAAGCCCACAACACCGACATCCTCATCGAGCTCACTGCCGATGTTGTATCAGCCTACGTCTCCAACAACCCCGTCCCGGCGGGGGAGCTTCCTGCCCTGATCGCCCAAGTGCACGGGGCTCTAAAAGGCACGGCCGGACTAATACCAGCAGAAGAGCCTGTGCCTGTGAAAAAACCTGCTGTCCCGATCAAAAAGTCGATCGAACCGGACTACATCATTAGCCTTGAAGACGGCAAGAAATTCAAATCGCTAAAGCGCCATCTGTCGACGCACTATGGTCTGACCCCGGACGAATATCGCGCCAAATGGGGTCTGCCGTCGGATTATCCGATGGTGGCGCCGAATTACGCCGCTACGCGCTCCGCCTTGGCCAAGACCATAGGACTCGGCCGCAAACCGAAAGAGCCGGAAGCCCCGGTGCCGGCGCCGGCGAAACGGACCCGCAAAAAGGTCGCAGCCTAAATCCGTATCAACAGTCGTTCGGGACGCGCGGCAGCCGTAGGCCCAATCTGCGCGGAATCAAAAGGCGGGGACGAGCCCCGCCTTTCCCGTCCAAGAGCCTCATTCCAGAGGAATTCGCGACGGCTCCAGCAATCGCTGCCGCGGCATTACCTGGTTGCATGCTCCGGCCGGGTTTCGAGCCGGTCAATGCGTTCGGAGTATGCCGCATCCTTGCCGCACGCGTTAGCCAGCCTTGCTGAGGCTGCCTGCAGAGGACTTGCCGGTGCGGCGATCCTGTTCGACCTCGTAGTTTATCTTCTGGCCCTCATTAAGGGTCGACAGGCCCGCTCGTTCAACAGCGGAAATGTGGACAAAGACATCCTGACCGCCGTTGTCGGGCTGAATAAAACCAAAACCCTTGGTGCTGTTGAACCACTTCACCGTTCCAGTCGCCATATATCCATTCCTTTGTAACAAGTCGCAACTTAGGCAGGCCATTCACGCCAGCCTGATTTGTACACGAGACTTTAGGCGCAGCAAAATCGGAAAATTGCAAGGCCCACTCGACCGCCTGATCTCCAGCAGCACCTGCCACACACGCGAGGCGCGTGCCAGACGAGGCGTATGCCAGACGTTTCGTCGTGCGCTGTCGCTCAAACGTCGACAGAAACAATGACCCAACCCTGCAAACTCGGCACATCTTGTGGACGTGCTTGGGTCGCTGCTCGACCGCAATACCCGCTCCCGACCGATATCGTCGGCCAAAATGACGACGTTTTTGTCATCAGACCGAAAGATCAGGCGCGCAGCGACACTGCACACTCAAACCGAGACCCGCGAACCTCGATTAGCTTCGGCCTGCTACGAAGCGCGGTTGCCTGCTTCTGAGGCGGGCCATTGTCGGTTTGAATCAACTGTCGGGTTCGGAACCCCAGACTGTCGGCAAGTTGACAATGCGCGTTCAGACGGCACAAACCACCCGATCGATTGTGAGCGAGATGGTTTGGCAGATTGAGCAAGGGCGGGACTCAGCTATGCCGCCCAGGCTGCTGACAAGGCCAAAGCAGCGTAGGTGCGGAGTGAAATCCAAGGTCCACATGGGTCGTCGCGCGTCCCGTGCGCCTGGGAAGGCGCCGGCCCGGCCAAGCTTTTCCCAGATCGTCCGGATGACGCAAGCTTCGCTGAGCGTCAATGAACGTTCGGGCGATGACCAAAGGCGTCGTGCGTTGCAATCTGGACTGTCCAGGATATCAGGAGTTCCATGGCCTCAGCCCGCTTGGCTGGCCACACTTGAAGCTCCAACATACCGGCTGGCACAGGCCAATTGGACTCTGCGCTGCCCTCAATGCGCTGGTGGCACGGTCAATGCTTGTCTATCGATCCGGCCGCCCATGCGTGATGCTGTCGGTCGACGTTCGCAAACCAGACCCTCGGCGAACCCAGCGAAGGGGCTCGCCGGTACGACGAGGGACCTTACCTCTTTATGCGCGGCATCATTGTCGAGGATGACATGTTGCCTTACACGTCGTCCCCTCGCGCTCGGGGCTTTGAGGGGCGGATGAAGTCCTGATGGCGGTGGCACTGCTGCATGTTTGCGTAAGACCCATCAGTCACGATCGCGTTGTCCTTCGATGTCGCGGTGCTGATAGGCGGGCAGATCGGTGTGCGCGGCGCCCGCCAAAGGATCGTCGTCACGCCGGAGGAGGCGAGCGCCGTAGCCGGCGCGCCGGCGAAAGGCGCTTTCTGTCGGATGCCCGACAATGTCGGATATCGCAAGTATCAAGGTTGGATCAAACCTTGCAAATCGGGGCTTTCTTACTTGGCACGGCGCATGCTCAGGTATCCGCAAACACCCAATGGATAACGAGCAGACTTCCCATGGCCTCACCAAAATACTGCCGAACGTTCCCCGGACGCATCCAAAGATGAGGCCCGCGTCAGGCCCGGCAACACGCTGACGGCTCATCTGGCTCGGCGTCGCGTGCCGATCCACTTTCTCCCAATAGGCGTCGGGAGACATAGAGCCTTCAAAATGAGGAACAAATCACTTTGCCAGGAACCCAGCCCATAATCCCACTCTCCCTATCAGAACTACCAAGCAAGCCCCGCACTCACGGGCTTCGCAGGACGTCCGTTGCGACCGAGTTGGGCGGCGCGAGGACGGCTCCGATCCCCGTCGCATGGGAGGACGGCAAGGCGACGGATTTCGTGCTCGACAACGGCATGGAGGTGGTCGTCATTCCCAACCACCGGGCGCCGATCGTCACCCACATGGTGTGGTACAAGATCGGCAGCGCCGACGAGCCGCCGGGCAAATCCGGCATTGCCCATTTTTTCGAGCATCTGATGTTCAAGGCGACGACCAACCATGCGGCCGGCGAATTCGACCGCGCAGTGTTCGAGATCGGCGGCTCGCAAAATGCCTTCACCTCCTCCGACTACACCGCCTTCTATCAGACAGTGGCGCCGTCGGCGCTCGAGCTGATGATGAGCTTCGAGGCCGACCGAATGCGAAACCTCATCCTCACCGACGATGTCGTCAAGACCGAGCGCGACGTGGTCATCGAGGAGCGCCGCTCAAGCACCGACACCAACCCGCAGGACGTGCTCCATGAGGAGATCGACGCGACGCTGTGGCAGAACCAGCCCTATCGCATCCCGATCATCGGCTGGATGCAGGAGATCGAGCAGCTGAACCGCGTCGACGCCACCGCCTTCTATGAAAAATACTACTGGCCCAACAACTCCGTGCTGATCGTGGCCGGCGATGTCGAGCCGGAGACGGTGAAGGTGCTGGCCGAGAAGACCTATGGCAAGGTGGCGCGCGGGCCCGACCTGCCGCCGCGCATCCGGCCGGTTGAGCCCGAGCAGAACACCAGGCGCACCGTCACGCTCTCCGACGCCCGCGTCAGCGTGCCCAGTTTTTCGACGCAGTGGGTGGTGCCGTCTTACCATACCGCCAAGCCGGGCGAGGCCGAAGCGCTCGACCTGTCCGAAATCCTCGGCGGCGGTAACCGCAGCCGGCTCTACCAGGCGCTCGCTGTCCAGCAAGGTATCGCTTCCAGCGCCTGCGCCTATTTCCAGGGCACCATGCTCGACGACACCAGGTTCGCCATCTATGGCGCGCCGCGCGGCGATGCCAAGCTGGCCGATCTCGAAGCGGCGGCCGCTGCCGAAGTCGCTCGCATTGCCAAGGATGGTGTCAGCAGCGAGGAACTGGGCAAGGCCAAGGAGCGCTTTGTGCGCGATATGATCTTTGCCGAAGACGACCAGGACGACCTCGCCTGCATATACGGCTCGACGCTGGCCACCGGCGGCACCGTGAAAGATGTCGAGGAACGGCCGTCTCGCATCCGCAGGGTTACCGCCGCGCAAATCAAAGCAGTTGCCGCCCGCTATCTCGCGTTCGACCGTTCGACCACGGGCTATCTCTTGCCCAAGACGGAGAATGAAGAGATGACGCTCGGCGCTCAGCCCCATGCTGCGATGAACATCCAGGAGGTGAAGTCCGAAAAGGGCATGATCGCCTGGCTGGTGGAGGACCACACAGTGGAAATCGTCAACATCGGCTTTGCCGGCGGCATCACGCAGGACCCGGTCGGGAAGGAGGGGATGGCCAATCTGATGGCCGGCCTGTTCATCGAAGGCGCCGGTAATTACGACAGCGATGCCTTCCAGATGAAGCTCGACGATGCCGGCGCCGAGATGGGTTTGGAGGCGCAAAGACACTACATCTGCGGATCGGTGTGCATGCTTCCCAAACAGCAGGACGCCGCGTTCGGCCTGCTTCGGCTCGCACTCAACGCGCCGCGCTTCGACCAGGGGCCGATCGATCGCGTCCGCGACGAGATTGTCTCCGACATCGTCGGCAGCGAGCGCGACCCTGACGCAATCGCTCAGCGCAAATGGCTGCGCGCGATCTATGGCACGCATCCTTTTTCGAGGCCGGGAGAAGGCACAAAAGAGAGCCTGGCCGGCATCACGCCGTCCGACCTCCTCGCCTTCCACAAGGCGATTTTCGCTCGCGACGGGCTCCATATTGCCGTGGTCGGTGACATTGATGCAAACACGCTGAGGGAAAGGCTCGACCAGCTGTTTGGTGACTTGCCTGAGCAACAAACCCTCGCCCCCGTCGCCGATGTCGTACCGAAGCTCGGCCAACTGGTGGAGGAGAACTGCGACCTGCCGCAGACTTCGCTGCGATTGGCCTGGCCTGGCGTGAAGCGTAGCGCGCCGGATCACTTCGCCACCGTGCTGATGAATGACATCCTCGGCGGCTCGGGCATGACTTCCCGCCTTTTCGAGGAGGTGCGCGAAAAACGCGGCCTTGCCTATCACGTCAGCTCTGAACTGACCCTTGACAAGCTTCTGGTTACGACAGAGACACGCTCGGACTGCGCCGCCCAAACGCTGAGCATCGTGCGAGATGTGGTAAAGCAGATGGCGCAGCAAGGACCGACCGGGGCCGAGCTCAAGGCGGCGAAGAAGCACCTGATCGGCACCTATGCCATTGACCGTCTGGGCTCGACCAGTTCGATTGCAGACCGGCTCCTGGATTTGCAGATTCACAAGGCCGACGTCGACTACAACCAGCGTCGCGCCCGCAGCATCGGTCGGGTGACGCTCAAACAGGTCAAGGCGGCGGCCAAGAAGCTGCTTTCGGCCGAGCCCGCCATTTTGGTGGTCGGCCCGCCGCTGGGCGGCAAGGATGAGTAAAGAAACTCATCTCGCCTTCCTTCTTCCTTGGGGCTTCTCGTGGGAAGAGCGAATATGGAGGCCGGTGGGCCAAGCAGATCATGCAGACCCGCGGAGTCGTTTCGCGGGCCTTGCGCGGCATTGGCGGTCCAGGCGGGCCTCTCGCCGAAACGGCGCTCCTCAGCATGTATGCCGCCTTTTGCAGAATACACTCGCACGCCACCAGCAGGCAGCGGGTGGATGAAGCAAACATCCGGCTGCTCAATCCATCAACTGATGAACCGCGGGCACTCAAACTAACGGAACTGTTGTCGTATGTTTGGTCTACCAGCTGCTTTGCCGAGGCCCTAGGACGAACCCGCTGGTGCAGAATACACACCGACGGCCTGTCGACCTGGATGTTCGCTGCGTTGAGGAGGAATCCGGTATTGCCCCTGTGCCTGCCGATGATCCGCCGTCTGAAATCCCCGCACCTGTTTGGAGCCATCGACCGCCTGCCGGCACTCGGCAGACCGGTTGGCAATAAGACGTTCGAGGTCGTCAATCCGTCGACCGGCGAAGTTTTGGCAGAGCTTCCCGATATGGGCGTGGAGGAGACACGTGCTGCGGTAGACAAGGCCTATGTTGCGCAGTCGGGATGGGCCGCGTTGACTGCCCGAGAGCGTAGCGACGTTCTTTGGCGATGGCATCAGCTGATCATCGACCATGCAGGCGATCTCGCCGCGATTCTGACTGCGGAAATGGGCAAGCCGCTTGCCGAAGCCATGTCAGAGGTATCGCATGCGGCGGCGTATCTGCAATGGTATGCCGAGGAGGCCAATCGCGTCTATGGCGAGACGATCTCGGCACCCTCGACAGACCGCCGAATGCTAGTGATCAAGCAGCCCATCGGCGTTGTTGGCACGATCACGCCATGGAATTTCCCGGCCTCCATGGTGGCGCGCAAGATCTCGCCGGCCTTGGCTGCGGGCTGCACGATCGTGCTCAAGCCCGCTGAACAGACGCCGCTCGTGGCTGGCGCAATGTTCGCCCTTGCCCATCAGGCCGGCTTTCCCGATGGCGTGGTTAACCTGATCTATGCGTCCGAAGGTGATCGCGTCGGCCGTGAACTCTGCACCAATTCCAAGATCCGCAAGATCAGCTTCACCGGTTCGACCGAGGTCGGGCGGCTGCTGATGCGTCAGTGCTCTGACCAGATCAAGAAGGTTAGCCTTGAGCTCGGCGGCAACGCACCTTTCATCATCTTCGATGATGCCGACATCGACGCTGCTGTTGACGGTGCGATCCAGGCGAAGTTTCGCAATGCCGGCCAGACCTGCGTTTCGGCGAACCGCATTTACGTCCAATCGAGCGTTCACGATGAGTTCGTCGAGAAATTCGTGGAGAAAGTCCGGCACTTATCGGTTGGCGACGGATTCGATGCCGGAGTGGACATCGGACCGCTCATCGACAGGCATGCTCTGGCCAAGATAGAGTCTCACATCGCAGATGGCATTGCGAAAGGCGGCACAATACGATGCGGGGGCCAACGTATCGGCAAGAATGGCACGTTTTTCAAACCCACGGTCCTCACCGAGATTTCCAGCGTCATGGCAGTCGCGCAAGAGGAGACATTCGGGCCGCTGGCGCCGATCATTCGCTTCAACGATGCGGACCAGGTCGTGCGCGAAGCCAATGACACGATCTACGGCCTTGCCGCATACTTCTATGCGTCCAACATGAAGCGGGTCTGGCGTGTGGCAGAGGCTCTGGAATATGGCATGGTTGGCATAAACACGGGACGCATGTCCTCGGAGGCGGCACCGTTTGGCGGCATGAAGCAATCCGGCATCGGGCGGGAGGGTTCCCGCCATGGCCTCGAGGACTATCTGGAAATGAAATATCTCTGCATGGGCGGGATTTGAAACCTGCTGCACTGTCTCTCCGCCCACCGGCCGCCCACCGGGGGCGGCCTGCGGTCAATGCCGCCACCTAATTTGAAGTTCCAAACGCCGTTGACCTGAAACACGGATGCCCGGCAGGAGACTGAGCTCGCTGCCGGGCCGGACATGCCTTGGGAGGGCATAAGTCAGCGCTCCTAGGGCCGATGGGGCCACTCAGTTCGTGCGCCTTTTGCCGATTGCGTTGCATGTGCCGTGCCAAGCCAAAAAGCATTGATAAACCGCCGATGGATCAGCTTTTGCCCTGTTGCGCACTCTACATTGTGGGATATGCGACAATGCCCAAGCGGTTGGATCGTCGTGTTGCAGACCCCCAGACGGGTCATGATTGCTATTCTTAGGACAGTGCGCAGCAAGCGCTACCCGCTGTACTACAGGCACACCATTTCCATAATCAAGCGGTGAGTGCGATGTCTGACCGAGCTGTCGGTCCAGGGGACAGTGTTAAGTTCTAAATCCCTCCATACAGTTGCACCTTCAACGATCGCCGGTCCAACAGGTCTGCATGTCCGGACTCAAAGGATCTTGGCTGCTATGGCGACATTGCGGTGCACGCCGCTTTCCGACCACTGATGTGGGTCCAGTTCGAGGCCGGCCCTAATGAACCACCGCCTTGGCACCCTCGCCGATCTCGATCGTGCCCACTGGCGTGGTGTAGGTAACGGCATTGGTCGCCGTGCTCTCCGGCAAGGGCCGGACT
>NZ_SUHQ01000037.1 GCF_004962245.1 Mesorhizobium sp.
GCGCTCGCGAGCGGCTTCGCTATCGCCGACCTACACCACGCGGTGGGACACGACCACATCGAGGATTGCACTGCCGGGTCCCACGTGGTTGGCCCGTTCGTGCGCAGCGCTTCGGTAAGTTTGCCCCAGCCCGGGTAGAGACGCTTGTCGGCCATCTGCACGAAGCCGCCGAAGTAATATGGCTTGCCCTTCACGAGATAGGCTTCGCTTAAGGGCGTGTTGCGATAGCGGCCGCCCGTTTTCTCCAGGAGCCCGAGTGCGGCGCAGCCGGTCAACAGCATCTCGGCCGGGCGTGGATGCAGACCGAGCGCTTCCGCCAGCTCCGCGACCGTGGTGCCGGCGCCGCCCGCAAGGCGGCTGAACAGGTCCAACTCGTGCGCAGCGGCCAGGGTCTTGAAGGCCCAGAAACCGGTCGAAAGCGCCATTAGCGGGACGGCGGAAGGAAGCTCCTGCGTGGTGACGATCGGTTGATCGGCCGCGCGCAGCCTTGTCTCGCCCGAGATCGAACCGGGCTGGCGGGCAAGCGTTGTCGTGCGTGCAGCAGCGCGCTGGAGATGGTTGACCATGGCGTTCTCCTCAGGTGTTGACGGTTAATTCCCAGCTTTAAGCCACGCGGTGGTCTCGACGGCGCGGGTTTCGGAATGCCGCCGATCGAATGGCTCACCAGCACGCTGCGGCCGCTGCGTGCTCGCAAGGCCACGCCGATGGCGCGCACATAGTCCTCCAGGGTCACCGTGGCGGCCGGCGTGGGATCTGTCTCGTGGCTCGGCAGATCGATGGCATGGGCCCGTTGTCCGCGCTCTTCGAGCGCCGCCACCACCCTTTCCCTGCACCAAGCGCCGTGCCATGCGCCATGAACGAGCAGGAACCGCATCATGCGTTACCTCATCGATATCAAGTTCGTGATCAGACCTGCCTTGACTTCAAGCACAGGCGCGGGGGGCTCGGCATGACCGATGTCCCTCAACTGATCGGAGGTCAAATCCTGGATTGCCCGACGTCTTGATATGGTTGACTGCCAAGTCTCGAGAGTCGCGATTGCGGTTGCTGTGGTTTTCAGCACAAGTCTCAACGAGTGACGACCGACGCGAGCTTCCGTGTGAGCCATTTCGTCCTCCCATTTTCAGGACTGCGGCATAGCTTTGCATGGCTATGCGCGGCGTGAGCTGAGCTCCTGTCTCTTCATCAGGGGTTCTCCGTCATCATTGTCGGCAGCATCTGCGCAGCGCCGTGCCGCGCGTCTGTGGCATCGCTCCGGGCAATGACGATCTGCCCGCGAAACCGAACCAGCAGGTAATCGGTCAAGTCTCCGCAACCGTTTCCGGCGCAAGGCCTGCCCGCTCCTTCTCATGTGGCATCGTAAGGAAGCCACAGGACTGATAGAAGTGCCAATTCATACATTCTTCGCCAGTCCAATTCTTCGTTTGGCCCAATTCTTCGATTGGCATTGTTTGACGCAAGGGTCCTGCCGCGAAGGCCTCGCAAGGGCACGAGAGGACTGGTGGAAATGCCAAGCTCTTGCGTTTTCTGTCAGTCCAATTTCAATTAGGAATATGACGGACTTTCACGTCAGCCTGGTCGGGCGCAAAGACCTCAGCGGCGAGATCTATCGTCAGATCCGGCGTGCGATTCTCGATCGGCGGCTGCGGCCCGGGGACCCTCTGCCGGCGGGTCGCGAACTGGCGCGGGCGCTGGCCGTGTCGCGCGCCACTGTGACGGTGGCCTATGAACGGCTCGCCGCGGAAGGGTTCGTGACGTCCCGGCAAGGGTCCGGGACATTCGTCAGCGAACTGGCCACGCCGGCCGAGCGCGAAAAGGCAGGACGCCGATCCACTGGCACGCTCCAGCCCCCGTCCGATCTGGGAAGCGATGTCACCGCCGGTCACGTTCGAGCCGGCCCGGTTCGACTTCCGCTCTGGGCTCTGCGATGCTTCGTTGTTTCCGCACGGGGCATGGCGGCGGTCGGTGACTTGGGCGTTGCGTTCGGGCGAAACGACTGCCGGCGTTTATGAGCACCCCGCCGGGCATCACGATCTCAGGATCGCAATCGCCCGGCACATAGGGAACTCTCGAGGGATCAGGGCCTCAGCGGACGACGTCATTGTCACGAACGGTACACAGCAGGCGCTCGATGTCCTGGCACGCGTCCTGCTGGCGCCGGGCGATGGAATTGCCGTCGAAGATCCGAGCTACGGCCCGCCGAGGCGGTTGTTCAAGGCGTTGGGCATTCGCGTGATCGGCGTACCAGTCGATCGTCAGGGGCTGGTCGTTGATGCGCTGCCACGCGGAATCCGAGCCGTCTATGTCACGCCTTCTCATCAATATCCGCTTTCCGTGACGATGACGCTATCGCGCCGGCAGGCGCTGCTGGCCTGGGCCGAGCGGAACAACGCGGCCATCATCGAAGACGACTACGACAGCGAGTTCCGTTTCGGGGGCCGTCCTCTCGAGCCGTTGCAGACGCTCGACGCAAAAGGCAGGGTCGTCTATGTCGGCTCCTTCTCCAAGACAAATGCTGCCGACGCTTCGGCTGGGCTTCCTGGTGACGCCGCCATCGCTGCGGGCGGCCCTGAACAAGGCGAAGTTCGTCAGCGACTGGCATTCGTCGACCCTTCCGCAGGCGGCGCTCGCGCGTTTCATCGATGAGGGTGCATTTGCGCGTCACCTCCGCCGGGTGAGCGCAATCTACCGGAAACGGCACCAGATCCTCGCGGACGCAATCTCCCGTGATTTTGCCGAGCATCTCGAGCTCATCCCGTCGACAACGGGGCTCCATCTCACCGCTCTGGCCCGGCGAATGTCAGCCGACCAGATCGCCGCGATCGCCCGCCGCGCTGCCGATCGCGGCGTCGCCGTCCAGGTCCTGTCAAATTTCGCCGTGGGCGCGATCCCACGAGCCGGGGTTATGCTGGGGTATGGCGCCATCCCCACGTCCCACATCGAAGAAGGCGTACATTTGCTCCGCGCCTGTTTCGACAGCGAACCGTGAACCGCAGCAGCGTGAGGCAGAACGAGCTTAATGATGCCGATGTCCATGCCGATCGTCACGGGGCCTGCGCCCTGGACGGAGCGTTCGCGGCCAAAGCGGATCACCTGCTCGCGATCGAGAGCAACCATGTTGCGCTTTCCGAGCTGCCGCTTCAGCATATCAAGCGTCGCAGCCTTGGAGCGGAGAGGAGGCTTGCCCACATCGCCCATATCGTCGATATGAAGGTCAATGAGTTCGCCGAAGGTCTTGAGGCGCGAAATTCGCGACTCGCTCGGTGTCTCGCCGCAGTCGATCTGACGTTTAGCATCTGTTGCCCAGAGTCGCGCATCGTCGCGTCGCAGGAACGTCTCGCTGACGTAGCGGCCCTTGCGGCGGACCTGGACGCGCCAGGAGCCCGAAGGGAGTTTTGTGAAAAGTGGCCATTTTTCGTGTGCGCTCCGTGTGCACTCGGCGTGAGCTAACTAGTTGAGACTACTCAAAAAATGAAGCAATATCAAACATATAGACTGGCCGTTGCACCCATGATGGACTGGACGGACCGGCATTGCCGGTTCTTCCATCGTCAGTTGACGCGCCAAGCGCTGCTCTACACCGAGATGGTCGTGGCCGATGCGGTCATGCTGGGGGCACGCGAGCGCTTGCTCGGCTTCGATGACAGGGAACACCCGGTCGCGTTGCAGCTCGGCGGTTCCGATCCGCAGAAGCTTGCCGAGGCGGCGCGCATCGGCGAGACCTTCGGCTATGACGAGATCAACCTTAATCTCGGCTGCCCGTCCGACCGCGTCCAGTCGGGTACGTTCGGAGCCTGCCTGATGAAAGCACCGGTTCTGGTCGCCGATTGCGTCGCGGCGATGAAGGCTTCTGTCAGCATCCCCGTCACCGTCAAATGCCGCATCGGCGTCGACGAGCAGGATCCTGAGCCGGCCCTCGATGCGCTGGCGGACGGCGTGTTCGCGGCTGGCGCCGACGCGCTGTGGGTGCATGCCCGCAAGGCGTGGCTGGAAGGGCTGAGCCCGAAGGAAAACCGCGATATCCCGCCGCTCGACTACAGCCGCGTCTATCGGTTGAAAGCCAGAAAACCAGACAAATTCATTGGCATCAACGGCGGAATTCAGTCCGTTGAAGAAGCGCTTCACCATCTCGATCATGTCGACGGCGCCATGCTCGGCCGCGCCGCCTATCATACGCCGGGCATTCTGGCAGGCGTCGACGCCGCGTTTTACGGCGACAAACCCAACGCGTTTGATTTTGCCGCGCTGATCGATGTCATGGCGGATTATGCGGCGCGCCATATCGAGCGGGGCGGGCGGCTTGGCCATGTCACCCGTCACATGGTCGGCTTGTTCCACGGTCTGCCCGGAGCGCGCCGCTACCGGCAGATCCTCTCGACCGATGCGACGAGGCCCGGCGCCGGACCGGATGTGCTGAAGGCGGCTTTCGCCGCCATCGATTTCGGCGGGACGGACGCCGAAGCAGCCTGACGGTTCAACCACACAAGGTCGTGTGGCCGCCGCGCACGACTTCCTCGGTTCGTTTCAGCAATCCGGAGGGCCTGCGGTGGCTGAGCAAGCTGTCAAGCTAAGCAGCGCTTGCCCGCTCGCCGTGCTGCATTTCTTCTCTGATCTCGCGTGACATGGATCGAGTGCGCAACGCATCGCGCTTTGGCGGCGCCTGGAATGTGCGGCGATATTCGTGCGTGAATTGCGAGATGCTCTCGTAGCCCACCTCGAACCCAGCGCTGGTCGCCGAAAAGCCCTCGTCGAGCATGAGGCGGCGAGCTTCGAGCAAGCGAAGCCGCTTCTGGTACTGTCCCGGCGTCAGCGAGGTCATGTGCTTGAAGTGCTTGTGGAAAGCCGTCAGGCTCATCGCCGCCGCCGCCGCCAGGCGCTCGACGGGAATACGCGATCGATACTCGGCTCTCAGGATCGCGATCGCCGCCGAGAGACGGCTCGCGTGGCTGTCCGGATCCGCAAGCGACCGCAAGGCTGCACCGTGCTGACCGCAGAGGAGCCAATAATGCAGCTCGTGCATGATTCCGGGGCGCAGGAGCGACGTAGCATCCGGTCGGTCCAGCAAGCGCATCAGGCGCACCGCACAATCCAGAATCGCGGCATTGGTGTCTTCAGCGAACAAGGTGCGTGTCTCCGACGGGCGCTGCGCACGCACGCTGCCCAACTGCGCGGCGACCTCGCGCAGCAGCGTCATCTCGAGTTCTACCGCGATGGCCAGATAGGGCTCACGCCGGCTTGCCTGCACGATCCGTCCGACGACCGGCATGTCCGCGCTCACGATCACGGATTGCCCGGCGGAAAAGACTTGCTGCTCCCGGCCTACAGTCATGAGCTTGGCGCCCTGCAGAACCAGACAGACCAATGGCCGATAGATCGAATGCAGGTCGCCATGTGGTGACTCGACGCACATCATCCGCAGGCCCGGCACCGGCGTCAGCGCCAAGCCATCCCGGTTTGCATGGCGAGCGGCATAGGTGTGAACGGCATGTTTCAATACGTCCATGTGATGTCTCCTGCAACGGGGGGATCCTAGCATGCGAGCAGACAAACATCACGTGGGCTGCAGAATCGCGCAAGTTTTGCGCATGCATTGGCAAGCTGCCATCCGCGCCGCCCAGTATGAAATGTCCCGACCGAGCAAGCCCGCTCGACAGGGAAAGGGATCCATATGTCTGGACAGAACGAGGTACCGAGACGAACTGTGCTGGCGGCTGTCGCCATGGCCCCCGTGGCACTCGCAATAGGCACCGCCCGTGCGCAAACGACCGGTCCGGAACCGGCATCACGCGGCAAGGTCGCCCTGGTGACGGGCTCTTCCCGGGGCATCGGCGCCGCGACGGCCAAGCGCCTCGCTCGCGACGGCTATGCCGTCACCGTCAATTGCGAAAAGAACCTTGACCTTGCGGCCGGTGTTGTCCGGGAGATCGAGGCCGGCGGCGGGCGCGCCATCTGGGTGCAGGCCGACGTCAGCGACCCAAGTGCGGTGCAACGCCTGTTCGAGGAGAACGAGCGCGCGTTCGGCGGCGTCGACGTTGTCGTGAGCAATGCGGGCATCATGCGGCTCGCGCCTTTCCGCGACATGACCGACGCCGATTTCAGCCGGATGGTCGACGTCAACCAGAAGGGCAGCTTCTACGTGCTGCGCGAGGCGGCGCGGCGCGTGCGCGACGGCGGCCGGATCATCACGCTTTCCTCGAGCATCACACTGCTGCGCAGCCCGACCTACGGAGCTTACGCCGCCACCAAGGGCGCACAGGAGCTTTTTGCGAACGTTCTCGCCAAGGAGCTCGAGGGGCGCATGATTTCCGTGAACGCCATGGCGCCGGGCGTTGTCAACACCACCCTGTTCACAGACGGGAAGACGCCGGAGCAGATCGCCGGCTTCGCCGCGCGCACCCCGCACAAGCGTCTCGGAGAGCCGGAAGACATCGCCGATACGATCGCTGCGCTCTGCAGCACGGAAGGCACTTGGATCAACGGACAGACGGTCTTCGCGAACGGCGGAATCGTTTGATCCCGAGAAACTGGAATAGATGGAGCACAGAACGATGAAAATGACGGGAAACACGATCCTCATCACAGGTGGCGGATCCGGGATCGGGCGGGAATTGGCGCTGCGCTTCAATGTGCTTGGAAACACTGTGATCGTCGCGGGACGGCGCAAGGAAGCGCTCGAGCAGACGATCGGCGGGCGTGAGGGCATGCGCGCTATGGTCGTCAATGTCGAAGATCCGGAAGAGATCGCCGCCTTTGCCAAGCGCGTTGCCGCCGAGCACCCGGCGCTCAACGTGCTCATCAACAATGCCGGCATCATGCGTCGCGAGGATCTGACCAGGACCCGCGACCTCAGCGATGCGGAGGAGACGATCGTCACCAACCTGTTCGGGCCGATTCGCCTCACCAACGCACTGATCGATCATCTGGCGGCCCGGCAAAACGCCGTGATCGTCAACGTCTCGTCAGGCCTCGCCTTCGTGCCGTTGAGCGGTACGCCGACCTACAACGCCACCAAGGCAGCGATCCATTCCTATACGGTGTCGCTGCGTGAGCAGCTCAAGGGCAAGGTCGAAGTGATCGAGCTCGCGCCGCCCGCGGTTCGCACTGAACTCACGCCCGGCCAATCGACGCGCGACGAGTATATGCCGCTCGATGCGTTCATGGACGAGGTGATGGCATTGTTCAGTCGGGAGCCGACACCCAAGGAGATCCTGGTGGAGCGCGTGGGCTTCCTGCGCTGGGCGGAACGGGACGGCCGGTTTGATCAAGCGGTCGAGATGCTCAACGCTCACTGAGCGGTTCGAAGCAGCTCGACTGTTCAATCGCGCAAGGTCATGCGGTCGCCGCGCACGTCGAAACCGGACAGTGAGCCGATGAAATTCATGCCGAGCAGGCTCTGGCCGAGCATGCCGGGCGCCGCGATCATGACCGGCATGTTCTTGCGCACGATCCCGCCGATCGCCAATTCGTCGGTTCTCACGGTGGCGGCGCGCGCCATGCCGTTTGCGGTGGAAACCGGTATGGTGAAGTTGAGAGCGGCCGGATTGAACCCGGCCGCTTGCGCGTCCTGCGCGGTCAGCACGGTGCTGGTTGCGCCGGTATCGACCACCGCCCGAACCGGCGTACCGTTGACCATGATGCGCGCTTCGAAATGGCCATTGTCGGCCTTGTCCAGGGTCACCGTGGCGTGGCCGTCTTCCAGACCCAATGCCAGTGGACTGCCGGGAACAAGGCCAGCCGTTACCCGGCTGGCGAAATCCTGCAATTCGTAACGGTACTGATAGCCGGCGATCAGCGCGAGCACGATGACGCCCCAGATGCCGAGATTTTGCGCCATGGTGCCTAAGGACCGGCCCGATCGAAGCAGGCCGGCGCCGATGAGCGCGACCAATGCGCCAAGCCAGACCAGCTGGCTGAAATCATGATTCTCGACACCGAACGTGCTGCCAGCGGAATCGTTGAGCATGAGCAGGGCCACGCCCAGCCCGATCGCGATCATCAAAACCCAGAAAAAACGGTTCATATGTGGCTCACGAGAGAGCGTCGCGTTCGCGCGCGAGGCGGGTGCGGCGCGTTTCCCGGCGTGGTCGCCGCTCGACCGTTTCCAATCGGGCTGGCAGCTCGGCCATGACATTGCGGCGGATTTCAGGGGTCATGTCGATCCAGGCGCCGATTTCCTCGCGCGTGCGGCCGCAACCGAAGCAGAAGCCGGTTTTCATATCGATCGAGCAAACCAGAATGCACGGGGATTCGATGGCCGTCATAATGTTCTCTCAGGACTCCGTCAGGAATCCCTTATCTAGTCTCGCCTCCACATGGTGCGACGGCAAGGCCAATGCAAGCCCTCCGGAATGCGCCGCCGGCAACCGCATTCGCGTCAATGCAGGCAGTTGTGCCGGCCGAGCAAGGCGGCTATGCCGCTCACAACCTGGGAAAGATCACCAACGACATGACCAGCGCGCTGCCCTTCGACGATTTTCGCAATCTTCTGGCAACCCTGCCGCCGGCCGACACTGCGGCCGAAGCCCGCGTCCGTTCGCTGTTTGCCAAGGCCGACAAGCCCATAGGTTCACTCGGCCGCATCGAGGACATCGCCGCGTGGCTCGCCGCCTGGAGCGGCCGCGCGCCGCCGGCGGTGAACCGGCCCCTGGTGGCGATCTTCGCCGGCAATCATGGTGTCGCTCGTCACGGCATTTCGCCGCGGCCTGTCGCTGCCACGGCAAACGCGGTCGAGCTTTGCGCGGCCGGCGGTGCTGCGGTCAACCAGATCTGCATCGCTAACGATCTGGGGCTGAAAGTGTTCGATCTCGCGCTGCACGTTGCGACAGCCGACATCACCGAGGACGCAGCACTTGACGAGCGTGGCTGCGCCGCCACCATGGCCTTCGGCATGGAAGCGATCGCCGGTGGCACCGATCTGCTTTGCCTTGGCGATCTCGGTGTCGGCAACTCGACCGTCGCCGCGGCTTTGTTTGCAGCCCTGTTTGGCGGCAAGGGCGCCGATTGGGTCGGGCAGGGATCGGGCGCCGATGCGGCGATGCGGGCGCGGAAGGCCGAGGTGGTCGACGCCGCGCTGGCCTTCCACGGCACAAGCCTGAGGGACCCGCTCGAAGCGCTGCGCCGGGTTGGCGGCCGTGAATTCGCGGCGATCACCGGCGCCATCCTCGCCGCCCGGATGCAGAAGATTCCGGTGCTGCTCGATGGCGTTGCGGCGACTGCCGCAGCCGCCGCGCTGCATGCAGCCAATCCCACCGCACTCGACCATTGTCTTCTTGCCAGCCTGTCACCGGAACCTGCTCATATCCGGGCCGCCGAGCGGCTTGGCCTGCGTCCGCTGCTTGATCTCGGCGTGAGCCACGGGGAGGGGGCAGGGGCGGCCCTTGCCGCCGGCCTGGTCAAGGCGGTGGCGCTCACCAGCTCGGGTATGGCAGCGGCGGTTCGTTAGGCGCCTATCGCCGGCGCGCGGCAACCGCCTTGGTCGGCAGTGCCGGCAATTCCTCCATCACCCGGCTCAACGGGAAGATGGCGATCGCCTCGGTGCCTTCGCGCAGTTTGGAATGGAGTTCGAACTCGCCGCCATGCATGGCGAGCAGGCCCTGGACGATCGGCAGGCCGAGCCCAGTGCCTTGTTCGGCGCTCTTAATGGCGATCGAGCCCTGGCCGAAGGCGGACAGCACGACCGGAATCTCGTCCTCCGGTATGCCCGGGCCGTTGTCCTTGACGGAGAGGTATTGGCCGCCGCCCGCAGTCCAGCCGACGCGGACGCGGATTTCACCGCCAGTCCCGGTGAATTTGATGGCATTCGATAGGAGGTTGAGCGCGATCTGTCGCACCGCCCGTTCGTCGGCGAACAGGCGCGGCAGGGCGCTTTCAAAATCCTGCACGATACGGATGTCCTTGTTGCGCGCCTTCAGCTCCATCATATGACAGCAATCCTCGACGACGGAGAGCAGCATCATCGGCTCCTCGTTGAGTTGATAGCGGCCCGCCTCGATGCGCGACAGGTCGAGGATTTCGTTGATCAGATCGAGCAGATGCTGACCGGACTCATGGACGTCACGGGCATAGTCGCGATAGGTCGGGTTGCTCATCGGTCCGAGCACCTCGTTCGCCATCACCTCGGAGAAACCGAGAATGGCGTTGAGCGGCGTCCGCAGCTCGTGGCTCATCGACGCCAAGAACCGCGACTTTGCCAGATTGGCATCTTCCGCCCGTCGCCGCGCCTCATCCGACATCGATTTCGCAGTCTCCAATTCGGCGATCAGCGCATCCTTTTCGGAACGGAACGAGAGCAACATCAAGGATGCGCGATTGAGGTGGCGCGCCACATAGGCGAAGAAGGGCAGCGAGACGATCAGCAACCCGGCCATGATCAGCTCGACCGGCATCCAGTGCCGCGCACCGGCATAGGCGTAGATCGCCACCGGAACGGCGAAGGTCGACAGCAGCGCACCGCGCAGCGCTGACGCTGTGATCGCGGTCGCCGCCATGGCAAGCAGCAGCACCACTGCCTTGATGAGCTGGAACTGGTCGACCTGGCAAGCATCGCAACCGAGCCAGGCGAACCAGGCCCAGCCCAGGCCGCAAAGGAAATGGCCTATCAAGAAATCGCTGTGCGTTTGCAGCGGGTTGAGGTCGGCAGCTTCCGTCCGATCGACGCGCCTCGCCATGAACACGACGATGGCGTAGCAGATGAGTGTAAAGAGCACCCAGACGCCAATTTCCCTACCCACTCCAGCAAACAGACCTGTCGCTGCGGCTGCCAGGACGAGAAGCGGAACGACGATCGCGTTGCCTGTCATCGCACGAGCATGGAGCTTCAAAAGCTCGCGGTCGAAATCGGGATTGCCTGCCTGCTGCGAAAGACGGTCGCGCGTCTTGCGCACCGCGCGCGCCACATCGCTGTTGCGATGGGGTTTCCTGCGGTCCACAATAAACTTGTCCGCTGTGGTCGAGCGTTGCAAGGGCATGGAGACTTCAATTTATGCGCGCAGCGGTTTCAAAGTGTTAAGCTACGTTCGAATGATTAACCAACGGTTTGCCATATGAGCCGTTCGTGGTCGCGGCGACCGCGGCAGCGATACGTACCGCCGCGGCCGCGAAGCCTGTGGCGCCGTCTGGTGGACTACGCACTGACCATCATCGTTCTCGGTCTGCTGATCGTTCTGGCGGCGCGCCTTGACCGAATCGAGACGCGCAGGACGCAGGGTGCCGCCATCGTCAATGACGGCGATACGATCACGCTCGGCACGGAGCGCATCCGCATGCGCGGCATCGACGCACCGGAGTATTCGCAAATCTGCCGCAAGGACGGCGTCGACTATCCCTGCGGCAAGCTGGCGCGGCAGTCGCTGGTGCGGCTGATATCAGGCAAACCCGTCTCCTGCACCGGCTGGCAGCGCGACCGATATGGCCGGCTGCTTGGCAATTGCAAGGTCGGCGACAAGGATCTCAACCGGGCTCAGGTCGAGGCCGGCTGGGCGGTTGCCTATGGCGATTTCGAAACTGAGGAAGCCGCCGCGCGCTCCGGCAAGGCCGGCATCTGGGCGGGCACTTTCGATGAGCCGCACGACTGGCGCGAGAGCTACGATCGCGAGGTGGTCGAGAGAAAGCACGGCACCTTGGCTTCGATCGGCGACGCCGTGCGAGAAATTTTTCGCTTCTGGTGAGGATCGTTATAAATTGTTGGAGCAAACGGGAGAATGGAATGAAGCTGTTCGATGGTGGCCGCGCACCCAATCCAAGGCGGGTTCGGGTTTTCCTTGCAGAGAAGGGGATCGAGGTTCCGCTGGTGCCCATCGATATGGGCGCGCTCGGACATAGGCAGGAACCGGTCAGTTCGCGCAACCCGCTGCAGCGTCTGCCGGTGCTCGAACTCGACGATGGCACCGTCATCACCGAATCCGTCGCCATCTGCCGCTATTTCGAGGAACTGCAACCCGAACCGGCTTTGTTCGGGCGCGGCGCGCTCGGCAAGGCGCTGGTCGAGATGTGGCAGAGACGCATGGAGCTCAACCTGCTCGGTTGTGTCGCCGCCGCGTTCCGTCACATCCACCCGGCGATGAAGGAGTGGGAGGTTCCGCAAATCCCCGAATGGGGCGAGGCCAACAAGCCGAAAGCCGTCGGATTCCTGAAACTCCTCGACGACGAGTTGGCGGACCGGGAGTTTATTGCCGGTGACGCCTATTCGATCGCCGACATTACTGGGCTGATCGCCATCGACTTCATGAAGCCGGCGCGTATCAAGGTGCCGGAAGACTGCACCAACGTGCTGCGCTGGCATCAGGCGATCTCCGGCCGGCCGAGCGCCGCCGCCTGAAAATGAGTGAAGAGCTGGAAAACTTCGCGGCGACGGTACGCGCCTGCCGTATCTGCGTCGAAAACCCGGTCGGCCGGCCGTTGCCGCACGAGCCGCGCCCGGTGCTGAGACCGTCGTCGAGCGCCCGCATCCTGATTGCCAGCCAGGCGCCGGGCACCAAGGTGCATATATCAGGCATGCCATTTACGGACGCATCGGGCGATCGGTTGCGAAGCTGGCTGGGCGTCAGCGGCGAGGAGTTCTATGACACGACAAAATTCGCCATTGTGCCGATGGGCTTTTGCTTTCCCGGCCAGGATGCCAAGGGCGGCGACCTGCCGCCGCGCCGCGAATGCGCACCGGCCTGGCGTGCGCCGCTGATGGCACTGATGCCGCGCATCGATCTGGTGCTGACGATCGGCAGCTATGCGCAATCCTGGCACATGGGCGCCGCGCGCCGGCCCTCGCTGACGGAGACGGTGATGGATTGGCGCACAATCTGGGATGCGCCCAGCAATCCGAAAGTGCTGCCGCTGCCGCATCCGTCGTGGCGCAACACCGGCTGGCTGAAGCGCAATCCATGGTTTGAAATGGATTTGCTGCCGTTTCTGAGATCGGAAATCCGCTATCGCCTCGGTTGAGGCGTGAGCAAGAAATCACTCGCTTTTGCGCCATCTGGCAGAATTTCTTTCTTGTGAACGGCCCAAATAAGAAGGACTATAGCCAATCTATTCCTAGTCATCCCCGATGGGAGCGCCCAATGGACCGCCTTGACAGAAAAATCCTCCGCCTCTTGCAGGAGGACGCGACGCTCGCGGTCGCCGATGTCGCCAAGAAAGTCGGGTTGTCGACGACGCCCTGCTGGCGGCGCATCCAGAAGCTCGAGGAGGAAGGCGTCATCAAGCGGCGCGTCGCCATCCTCGACCATGAAAAGGTCAATGTGCGCGTCACCGTGTTCGTGTCGATCCGAACCAATTCGCACAGCCATGAATGGCTGCGGCGCTTTTCGGAGGTTATCCAGGAATTTCCGGAAGTGGTCGAGTTCTACCGCATGAGCGGTGACGTCGACTATCTCTTGCGCGTGGTGGTACCCGACATTGCCGCCTACGACGCCTTCTACAAGCGGCTGATCGCCAAGATCGAGATCCGTGACGTGTCGTCTTCGTTTGCCATGGAGCAGATCAAATACACGACCGAAATGCCGCTGGACTACATGGTTCTGGACAAGGAATCGGGCGCGAACGCCGCCTGAGGGTTTTTTGCTTAGTTCTTCTTTTTGTTGAGAAAACGCCACGGCGAGTTTGCCGGCTGCGTGATGGTGTCCGGCACCACATCGACGTCCACCACCTCCGCCTTGCGCACCGCGTAGCCCGACTGGATAACACTGGCGCCGTCTAGGAGGAAGAGCTGACTTTTCTCCATGCCCGGCTCCAATGCGCCGGTCACGGAAACGGGCTGGTAGGCCTCTGACATCCTGTGGGGGCGGGAGGGCGTAACCAGCACGATCTGATTGGGCGGCGGCGTCGGCATGTGGCTGCACGCACCCGTCCACGGCACCAGCAGGAACTGGTAGACGAGATCGCCCTCGCGATCGACCGGCAGCGCGTACCCTGCCAGTTGGACGGTCTTGTCCTGCAGATTGAGAGACAGCGTCTCGCCACGATCAGGCATTTTTGCCGCGATCATCGGCAATCCGACACTTTCGGCAGCGGGCTGGGTCGCCGGGCGCAGATCCTTCCAGAATATGCGCGCGGTTTCGGCCGAGGAGGCGTTGTCCGCCACGATGGAGATCAGCACGGCCGCCAGCGCCGCTGTCGATTTGAGACGATTGCTCATCCTGTGCTCCCATTCGACATCGAGTAAAGCTGCCGCCGCCGACAGCGTCAACGTTCGAGCCGCATCACATGCCGGCGCAAGCCAGCCATGCCGATCTCGTGGAATCCGCGGGCCACGAACATGTCGCGAAATCCCATGAACCTGTAACTGGGCGAAGCCTTGTCGACCGGGTAGGCCTCGATCGTCCTGGCGCCGTTGGCGAAAGCGTGATCGATGGCCGCGTCGAGCAGGGCGCTTGCCAGTCCGCCGCCGCGCGATGCCCTCGGCACGTAGAAGCAGACGATCGACCATATGCCCGCTTCGGTATCGTCCTGCTGCCGCGACAGCTTGCGATAGGTCTCGCGTGGCGCCACAGAGCACCAGCCGACGGCCTTGCCTTCGGCATGGGCGAGAATGCCGACCGGCGTGCCGGCTTCGACGAGCGCCATCACGGCCCGTCTCCTCTCATCGTTGGATGCATGCTCGCGGTTTTCGAGACGGCGCCAAGCCATGCACCAGCAGTATTTTGGTGCGCCAGGCTGCTCGAACAGGTTCTCGAAATCGGCGCGCGTCGATTGCGTCACGTCCGTAAAGCGGATTTGGCTCCCGTTAGCCTTTCCTGGCGAGCCGCTCGAGCGTCTTGGCATTGGAAAGTTCCCTTGCAGCATCCTTGCCGATCCAGCGCGCCGTCTTGTCGGTCGAGACCGCCAGCTTCTGTGCCAGGGCAAGGGCAGGGCCGTGCAAACTCATCGATCGCTTGCCGATCGAACGAAGCGCCCAGTTTACCGCCTTCTTCACAAAATTTCGGCCGTCGGTGGCATGCGCTTCAATGATCGACAGGAAGTCGAGGAAAGTCGATTCTGGTTCCTTCTTCCTATGGACGACTGACCAGGCCATCATGGCAAAGGCCGTGCGACGAACGAATTCCCGTTCGTCGGCCGCGAACTCGCCTATCAGTTCCCTCCAGGAATCGGTGTCAACAAAGAGATCGGAGACGCCGTCGACAATATCCCAAGAGTCGAAAGTCGCCGCCCATTGTCTTGCATCCGCGGCAGAGAACCGCTTCGGGTCCGCCGTGACGGAAGCTATGAACTGTGCCTCCATGACGCCTGTCTGCCATAGCTCGAAGGCACGTTCATGGTTGCGCTTGATTTTCTTGGCAATCTGCCGCTGCACACCATGCGGGATGCCGAGCGCACGTTCGATCTTGATGCCGTAGCGCAGCATGCCGCGGCGATTTTCCTCCGAGCCGATCGAGCGCAGATGGGCGACAATCTCCTCGGCGCTGGATTGAGGCGAAAGCTCGACCACGGCGAAAGCTATTTTTCCAATCGCGCCAGCAATGAAGACGTATCCCAGCGCTTGCCGCCCATTGCCTGAACGTCCTTGTAAAACTGGTCGATCAGTGCCGTAACAGGCAGCTTGGCGCTGTTGCGGTCGGCCTCCGCCAGGCAGATGCCGAGATCCTTGCGCATCCAGTCGACAGCGAAGCCAAAATCATATTTGCCGGCGTTCATCGTCTTGTGGCGGTTTTCCATCTGCCAAGAACCGGCCGCACCCTTGGAAATCACCTCGATGACCTTTTCGATGTCCAGCCCGGCCTTCTTGCCGAAATGGATGCCTTCGGCCAGCCCTTGGACGAGGCCGGCGATGCAAATCTGGTTGATCATCTTGGTGAGCTGGCCGGCACCGGCCGGGCCCATCAGCCCGACCATGCGAGCATAGGCATCGATGACGGGCTTCGCCTCGTCAAAGGCTTTTTGCTCGCCGCCGACCATGACCGTCAGCACGCCGTTTTCGGCGCCAGCCTGACCGCCGGAGACCGGTGCGTCGAGGAACGAAAACCCGCGCACTTGCGCCTTCTCAGCCAGTTCGCGCGCCACCTCGGCCGAGGCCGTGGTGTTGTCGATGAAGATGGCTCCCTTCTTCATCGTCTGGAAGGCACCCTCGGCCCCGATCGTCACCGCACGCAGGTCGTCGTCATTGCCGACGCAGGAAAAGACAAAGTCCTTGCCGTCGGCCGCTTCGGCCGGCGTCTTGGCGGCGCTACCGCCATGCTGGCCAACCCATTGCTCGGCCTTTGCCTTGGTGCGGTTAAAGACGGTGACGTCGTGGCCGCCCTTGTTCCTGAGATGTCCAGCCATTGGATAGCCCATGACGCCAAGACCGAGAAATGCCACCGATGCCATGTTTTCGAATCCCTTAGAAGCCAGCTTTGCGGCCTTCTTAGCGGATCAGGCAAGGCTATGGGAGTCAGCGTTGCAGATGGATCGTGATGCGCCGTTCGATCCACTCGACCGCATGGCGCAGCGTTTCGACAATGATCAGATAGATGATCGCCGCCCAGACATAGGACTGGAAGTCGAACGTGCGCGAATAGGTGAGCTTCGTGATGCCCATCAAATCATAGACGGTGATGATGGCGACGATCGCCGAGCCCTTAATCATCAGGATGATCTCGTTGCCGTAAGGTCGTAGCGCCACGATCAGTGCTTGCGGCAGGATGATCTTCCACATCGTCTGCAATTTGTGCAGGCCGAGCGAGGCGGCACCCTCCCACTGGCCCCTGGGTACGCTCTGGATCGCGCCGCGCAGGATTTCGGCCTGATAGGCGGCAGTGTTGAGCGAGAAGGCGAAGATTGCACAGTTGAACGCCTCGCGGAAAAAACCCCAGAGGCCGACCATCTCGAGTTGCGATCGGAAAGAACCGACGCCGTAATAGACAAGGAAGGTCTGGGCCAGCAACGGCGTGCCGCGGAAGAAATAGACATAGGCATAGGCCAGGCCCGAAAGAACCTGGTTCTTCGACATGCGCGCATAGGCGATCGGCACCGACAGGATCGCACCAAGCACGATCGAGATGGCGACAAGCAGCAGAGTGACGCCAAGTCCCGACACGTAGCCGGGCGCGTATTTCCTGAAAAGCTCGCCGTTCCAGGCAAGAACGAGGTAGGCGGCAATCCCAGTGAGAAAAACGATCCATAGACAGACCAGCCCGTAGCCGAGAACGCGTTGCCGGGGCCAGCCGCGTGGCAGAGCCGGCGGTCGGTCGACCTTGGTGGCATCCGTGGCAGTAGCGCTCATCGCTGCACCTGCTGGCGACCGACCGCACGTTCGATCGCGTTGATGCCGAAGGAAGATATGATGGCGAGGAGCAGATAGATAAGAGCGGCGACACCGAAGAACAGGAAGGCGTGCTTGGTCACGCGGGCGGCCACGCCCGCTTGCCGCAATATGTCGGTAAGACCGATGGCGGATACCAGGGCGGTGTCCTTGAGCAGGATGAGCCACAGGTTGGCAAGACCCGGCAGCGCGATACGGATAAGCTGCGGTAGCACTACAAGCTGCATCGTCTGCCAGCCCGACAGGCCAACCGAGTAGCCGCCCTCGTACTGTCCCTTCGGGATGGCGCGGAACGCGGAGAGGAAGACCTCGCTGGCGTAGGACGAGAAGACGACGCCGAGGGCGATCATGCCGGAAACAAAAGCGTTCACTTCGACCGCGGCGGTCGGGTTATACAGGCGCATCACTTGCTGGATGCCGATTTGCGCGCCGTAAAAGATGATGAATAGGGTCAGCAACTCGGGCAATCCACGAAAGATCGTGGTGTAGATATTGCCGGCCAGCCGCAGCGACGGCTCGTCGGATTGCTTGGCAAGTGCGACCAGAAAGCCGATCACCAGACCGACAGGCAGGGTCGCGGCTGCAAGCGAGACGGTGATGAAAACGCCGTAGGCGATGTCGTCGAGCCAGCCTTCGGGTCCCCAACTGAGCAGCGTCCAAACGCTTTGCATCCGCCTGCCTGTTCTCCTTTATGGGCTCTTTTGAGAGCAGCGCGGCGTCACCCCTCGTGCGCCGTTTCTTGTGCGAACGGCGGGAATATCCCGCCGTTCGCTGTCAGATCCATTAGGATCAGGACTCGCCGCCGTAAACGTCGAACTTGAAGTACTTGTCGTTGATTTCCTTGTACTTTCCGTTAGCGCGGATGGCATCGATCGCCGCATTGAACTGGTTGACCAGCTCGGTCTCGCCCTTACGCACGGCGATGCCGGCGCCCGGACCATGGATCTTGATGTCAGGCTTGATTGCACCGATCACCTTGCAGCAGGCGCCCTCCGGTGTAGCAAGCCAGCCTTCGAGAACAGTGATATCGTCGTTGACCGCATCAACGCGGCCATTGGCCAGATCGAGCTGGTATTCCTGCGCGGTCGGGTAAGGCTTGATCGTGCTGTCGGTGTAGGTTGCGGTCGAATAGTTGAAATGCGTGGTCGAACCTTGCACGCCGATCGTCTTGCCGGCCAGGTCCTCCTTGGTCACGCCTTTGATGTCGCTGTCCTTGGGCGCGACGATCGCCGGTGGCGTGTTGTAGTATTTGTTGGTGAAGTCGACCTTCTCGGCACGCTCCGGCGTGATGGACATCGAGGCGACGATGGCGTCGAACTTGCCGGCCTGAAGCGCCGGGATGATGCCATCCCAATCCTGCGCGACGAAAGTGCACTTCACCTTCATCTCGTCGCAAAGCGCCTTGGCGATGTCGATGTCGAAGCCCTCGAGCTGGCCATCGGCGGTCAGGTTGTTGAATGGCGGATAGGCTCCCTCCGTGCCGATCCTGAGGGTTTTTTCCTGAGCCTGGGCAACGCCAAGCGTCAGCAGCGCGGCCGATGCGGCGAGCGCTATACGCAGTGCAATACGCATGATGATCCTCTCTTTATGGTCCCGGCCGTCGTTCCAAACGGCTCTGTGGGCGGTGCTTTTGACCGCCCGCTGGCGCGATACTCCCACTCTTTCCCCGAAGAAAGCAACTGCAAAAACCGTTGCTTCCTGGATTTGCTTTCCCGGATAGTGATGACGCTGGGGCAGGCACAGTAACGGGAAAGGAGGGCAGCCGAATGCTCCTCCGGGTCATGCCCTCAGCGCGTCAAACCTGTCGCGCGCTCGATGAAGTCGGCTATCGATTTCGTGTCGTCGAGATCGAAGACCGGCAGGCTTTCGCCCGCTATGGCGAAGTCGGCTGCGATGGCGGCGATATGCGGATCATTTGCCGAAAGCGGTGCCCGGTCCTTGGCATCGAGCCGTCGCGTTTCGATCTTGCTGTGCGCCTCGCGCTTGTAACCCTCGACCAGCACGATATCGCAGGTGCCGAGCCGCGACAGGATCGCATCCAGCGTCGGCTCGTCCTCGTCGCGCAATTCGTGCATCAGCGCCCAGCGCCTGTCCGACACGACCGCGACTTCCGTGGCCCCGGCCTGCCTATGGCGAAAGCTGTCCGCGCCTGGTTTGTCGATGTCGAAGTCGTGATGGGCATGTTTCACCGTCGAGACTTTCCAGCCACGCCGGGCAAATTCGGCGACCAGCTTTTCGGTCAGTGTCGTCTTGCCGGAATTCTTCCAGCCGGTGATGCCGAAGACGCGTCTCATCATGGCTCCATGCTCTGCAGCAGACGTTCAGCTTCTGCAAGGTCGTCGGGCGTGTTGATGTTGAAGAAAGGGTCGATCTCGTGCCCGCAGGAGTTCCACATCGGAAATTCGACATCGACAAAGCCGTGCCGCTCGATGAAGGCGGAGACCCGCCTATTGTCTTCATCGACTAGGAAACGGCGCAAGGCGTCGTGCAGACCAAGCGGCCAGAGCGCGAATGTCGGATGCCGCTTGCCACCCGAACTGGCGACTGCGATCGCGCCGGGACGTTCCTTGACTACCGCGGCCAGCCGCCCGACCACATCCTCGGGAAAGAACGGTGTGTCGCCGGCGACAGTGACGACCGCACTGCAAGCCATGGACGCCCACTCGAGGCCGGTCAGGATGCCGGCAAGCGGTCCCGCGTAACCCTCGACCGTATCGGCAAGCACCGGCAGTCCGAACCCGGCAAAGCGTGTCGGATCGCCGTTGGCGCTCAGCGCCAGCGGTCCGACCTGCGGGGCAAGACGCGCGACGACATGGTCGAGCACGCGGCGGCCTCCCAGCGCAAGCAGGCTTTTGTCGCCACCGCCCATTCGCCGCGACTGGCCACCGGCCAGAATAATCCCTGCAATGTCTCGGTTCATCGTCCGCTGTCTTTTCGCCGGCCCCAAATCGCCAGGTTCCAGCAACCCTCGGGGCTCGTCTATATGCCGTCCGGCGCCATATCAGGTCCAGCGCTTTCGGCGGCTGTCTTTCGCCGGCCGACGATGCGTTCGCGGTAAAGTGCGTAGAGGCCGGAGCCGACGATGACGGTGGCGCCGAGTATCATCGGCAGGTCGGGGACGTCGCCGAAGATGGTGAGGCCAAGCAGGATCGAGCAGAGCAGGGCTGTGTAGCGGAACGGCGCGATGAACGAGATGTCGCCCACCCGCATCGCCATGATGATGAACTGGTAACCGGTGACCACGAGCACTGCAGCCAGTGCCAGCAGCGCCGTGCTTTTTCCCGCCATCGGTGTCCATCCACCCATTGGCGAAAGCAGTGCCGCCCCCAGCACCGTCATGGCGAGTGCTGTGGCGGTCGACACCAGCAATGTCGGAATGGCTTGCGGTATTCGCTTGGTGGCAAGGTCACGCACCGCACAACAGACGACGCAGGCGAGCGCCAGCAGCGAATAGACACTAAAACCCTCGAAGCCTGGCCGCACGATGATCAGCACGCCGGCAAAACCGATGGCGATGGCCAGCCAGCGCCGCCAGCCGACGCCTTCATTGAACACAAGTGCTGCGCCCATCGTCACCGCCAGCGGCAGCGCCTGCAGCACGGCTGAGACATTGGCGATCGGCAGATGCGCCAAAGCAACCAGAAACGACACCGTAGCACCGGCTTCGCCTGCGACGCGCACCGCAACCATCGGCTGCAGCATCGAGCCGGGCAAGGCAAGCGCACCGCGTTGCCAGGCAAGCAGGCCGACGAAGAGCGAAGCAAAGGCGCCGCGGATCAGCATGACCTGCGCCATGTTCATGGATTCCGACGCGAATTTGGTGATCGCGTCGTTTAGGGTGAAACCAATCATGGCCACCACCATAAACAGCGCACCGCGCAGATTTGGCGAAAGAAGCAAAGGACGTTACCAGTTGTGCTTTTGCATCAAGCCTGTAGCAGCCGGTCACGAAACCGCAACGTGAAAGAACTGGGCCACGGCCCTTCGCCGTTGCCCGCCATGTCTGCCGCAAGGGCGGACTTAGTTCGGCGTCAGCATCCCGGTGCTGTTGCCTTCCTTGCCGGCAATCGTCCACAGGCCGTTGTAGCGAACCGCATGTCGTGTCCCCACCGGGCGAAGAACCGCCCCGGAGCGGGAGGCTTGGCTTGAACGTTTAGCCGGTAAATCCAGCAACCGCTGCGGACAAGACTTTTCCAGGTGTGACCGAACTGCTCACGGACCCCTGAGGCTGCCCGCTATGACGCCAACCAACGGGTCGTATTTCGATTTCAGGGCCGGCGGGTATTTGATCCAGACGCTGCGGATGATGCCGTCCTTTCCGAACAGACGACGCTCGTAAAAGATGGTTCCATCCTTGAGTCCCGACAGCACCGCCCAGTCCTTGCCGGTCTTGCTGTAGGTGATCTTGTAGCTTGGCCCTTCTCTGGCTCTCTCGGCGGCAACAAAACCTTTCGGGGTGTCATCATCGATGTTGAAGATGCCGGAGCAGATCAGGCTGGCACCGTCCGCGCTGAGCCATTGCTGCCCGTCACCATTCTCCGGCTCTGGCAGACGATCGGTGAAAATCTCGTCGGGAAAGGTGCAGACGGTGCCAAAGCGCGCATTGGTATAAGTGAATGGCGCAGCAATTGCTCCGGTCGTCGCAATCGCCGCCAAAGACGCCAAGATCGAGAAGAAATGCTTCATGCCATCACCCCGCAGCCAATGACTGGAGGCGATCTTGCACTAAATCGACGAAAAAATCAGCCGCCGGTCACGCTCATGTGCCGCGACACCGATGGACGGTTGGTGCGGCGGTCGATGATGAAATCATGGCCCTTGGGTTTGCGGCCAATGGCTTCGTCGATGGCGTCGGCGACCAGCTCGTTGCCTTCGGATGCACGCAACGGTGCACGCAGGTCGGCGGCATCCTCCTGGCCGAGGCACATATAGAGTGTGCCGGTACAGGTCAGCCGGACGCGGTTGCAGCTCTCGCAGAAATTATGCGTCATCGGCGTGATGAAACCAAGCCTGCCACCGGTCTCGGCGACGTGGACGTAGCGGGCCGGGCCGCCGGTCTTGTAAGGAATATCGGTCAGCGTGAACTGCCGCTCAAGTGCTGCGCGCAGCAGCGACAGCGGCAGATACTGGTCGGTACGGTCGGCATCGATCTCGCCCATCGGCATGGTTTCGATGACCGTCAACTCCATGCCGCGGCCGTGCGCCCAGCGCAGCATCTCCGGCAGCTCGGCGTCATTGAAATCCTTCAGCGCCACCGCATTGAGCTTGACCTTCAGCCCGGCTGCCTGGGCGGCGTCGATGCCATCCATGACCTTGTCGAGATTACCCCAACGGGTGATCTGGCGGAATTTTTCCGAATCCAGCGTGTCCAGCGAAACGTTGATGCGCTTGACTCCGCAATCGGCAAGCTCAGCGGCAAAGCGCGAAAGCTGCGATCCGTTGGTGGTCAGCGTCAGTTCTTCCAGAGCGCCACTTTCGAGGTGACGCGCAATCCGGCGCACCAGATGCATGATGTTCTTGCGCACCAGCGGCTCGCCGCCGGTGAGGCGCAGTTTCCTGACACCCTTTTCGACGAAGACCGTGCACAGCCGGTCGAGCTCTTCGAGCGACAGCAGATCCTTCTTGGGAAGGAACGCCATGTCTTCGGCCATGCAATAGGTGCAGCGGAAATCGCAGCGGTCGGTGACCGACACGCGCAAATAGCTGATCGTGCGACCAAAAGGATCGATCATGTCCATGCGACTGCGTTTCCCGTGGCTGCGAACGGCATCGTTATATATGGCTATGTGATACGATCCAACCTGTCATTCAAGATAAGAGGTTTCGATCGTTGGTAACATCGCGCCGCCGACAGATTGTGTCGGAAGCTTCGAAGCAGCCTTTCCCCGTTGCGCGAAGCGGCGTAGGGAAAGGCAGATGATGTGGAACTTATCACCATGACGGCGCCGAAGGAACTCAGGGTCTCGAAGGATCGCAGGCTGCTTACCGTGACGTTCCCCGACCATCAGCCGTTCGAACTGCCGGCGGAGTTTCTGCGCGTCGCGTCGCCGTCGGCCGAAGTGCAGGGCCATTCGCCCGAACAGCGCGTGACCGTTCCCGGCAAGCGCAACGTTGCGATCCTGAAGATCGAACCGATCGGCAACTATGCCGTCCGCATCACCTTCGACGATTTCCACGATACCGGCATATTCACCTGGAATTACCTGCATACGCTGGGTCATGAGAAGGACGCACGCTGGGCCGCTTATCTCGCCGAGTTGGAAGAGAAGGGGTTAAGCCGCGATCGTTGAATGGTTCCTTCGGGACGCTCTGGTCAACGCAGGACCGCCAGTATCTCGCTGGTGTCGTGATAGAACGGCGTGCCTTCGATCAGCCGGTCATCCCTAAAGCGCAAGACTTCGGCAAATGGCTGTTTAACGGTTGCACCACTGGCCCGCGATGTCAGCGACAGCGTACAACTCATGAACACCATGTCATCATTTTGCGCGGCTTGAAGGCCCTCCACTGTCACATCGCTCCAGATTTCCCGCATCTTGCGGAAAAGGGCGCCAACGCCGTCGAGACCATTCCAGTCACCAGCATAGGGCAGGGATCGCGGTTCGTGCACGACAACTTCGGTGTGAAACGCGCCGGCAAGCATATCGAGGCTCTCCGGCCCTGATTGCAGGAAGCGCATTTCAACCTCGAACATGGTTTCAAGAAGTTCCATGGCGGTGCGTCGTCGATCGAGTGGTTTATCCATTTCGGTTCTCCGCGTTCAGTATCGTGTGGTCAACGCGGCTTGCCCTTAATATCGTTGGTTCGACACCCGTTTCCTGACGGTCGAAAAGATGGCGCCACGTGTCGTCAAAGCGTCACGGACATGGAGTAGCGGCGGCGGATATTCGGAGACGAAAGCATGTCCATCATCACCACGGTCGAACAGCTCGAAGCCCTTTATGGCCTGCCCGGCGAGACCTCGCTGGTCAAGGAACTCGACCATGTGATTCCGGAATACGCCGCCTTCATCGAGGCCTCGCCCTTTGCCGCGCTCGCGACCAGCGGGCCGGAAGGGCTGGATTGCTCGCCGCGCGGCGATCTCGCAGGCTTCGTGCGCATCCATGATCCGAAAACCCTGATGATGCCGGACAGGCGCGGCAACAACCGCGCCGATTCGCTCCGGAACATCCTTCACGATCCGCGCGTCGGCCTTTTGTTCCTGGTACCCGGTTCCGGCACGACGCTGCGGGTCAACGGCCGCGCCCATATCACCATGGATGCCGCGCTCTGCGCCTCGTTCAGCGTCGACGGCAAGCCGGCTCGCTCAGTAACAGTCATCGATGTCGATTCGGTCTATTTCCAGTGCGCTCGCGCCGTCCACCGGTCGGAACTCTGGAACCCGGCGAGGCATGTCGACCCGAAGTCGCTGCCGACACCTGGAAAAATCCTGGAAATCACCAGCCGGAAAGGCATCGACGGTGAGGCCTATGACTGGGAATGGCCGGAGCGCGCGAAAAAGTCGATGTGGTGAACGGAACGCTCCGCGAACCCCAAAACCGGTTTCCACTTTTGGGTCCGATGCTCCGGTCACGCTTCCTTGAGCACGTCGGCAATCTTGCGCATCTGCTCGCCGATCATGTCGCATTGCTCCGGCGTCGATTGGCTCATCGCCTTCTCGATCAGCGCCATATGAATCTTCAGCGCCTGCATCAGCAGTTCCGTGCCGGCCTCGGTCAAAGTCAGCCGCAACACCCGCTTGTCCTTCTGATCGCCTTCGCGGCGCAACAGGCCTCGTGTTTCGAGTTGCGGCAAAAGCATGGTGATGTTGGAGCGGCCGACCAGCAGCCGGCGGGCGAGATCGTGCTGCGACATGCCGGGATGGCGGTAAAGGTTCATCAGCACGTCGAGCTGCGCCGGCTTCAGGCCCAGCGGCGCGAGCTTCACCGCCAGCGTGCGCTCCAGCACGTGGCAGGCGCGCGCCACCGCGACCCAGTTGCGAAAACGCGGGTTGTCCCAGGGTAGCTCTTGTTTAATGTTCATGTTTGAACTATTATGTTCATGCTTGAACGAATGGATGGATCGCCACTATGGCATCATTTGGATTGAAGGTCATCCGGGGCGTGTTTGCTGCTGCCGAACATGTGGCTCCCCGCCTTACCGGGCGCGCGGCGTTCGAACTGTTCTGCCGCACGCCGAACGCCAAGATTCTCAGCGAGGGCGAGCGACGCGCCGTCGATCGCGCCGCCGGCTTCATGGCCCAGGCCCGCCATCATCGGCTGAAGACCAAAAACGGCTGCGTCATGGTGCATGAATTCAGGCCGGAGCCGGGCAGGGTGGCCGCCGGCACGGTGCTCGTCATCCATGGCTGGCGTTCGCGCACCGAATATATGCGCACGCTGATCGAAGGCTATCGTGACGCCGGCTACAAGGTGGTTTCGCTCGACCTGCCGGGCCACGGCCAATCGCAGGGCCGCCGGCTCACGCTGGTCAGCGCAGTCGAAGCCGCATGGCTCGCCGGCGAATGGTTCGGCCCGTTCGTGGCGATCGTCGGCCATTCCTTCGGCGGTGCTGTCGCCGCCAATGCCGTCGTCGGTTCGGTCAAGAATATCCCGCCGCTGGCGGCCGAGCGGCTGGTGCTGATCGCGGCGCCGAGTTCCCTGCCGGCGATCTTCAATGATTTCAGCCGCATGCTCAGTGTCGGCCCGCGCTCGCAGGCCGCCATGGCCGACCGGGTCGAACGCATCGCCGGCCGGCCGCTTCGCGAATTCGTCGGCGACCGCCAGCTTGCGCGCACGCCGGTGCCGACGCTGGTCATCCATGCGCCGGACGACCGCGAAGTGTCCGCCGACCATGCAAGGCTCTATGCCGGCGCCGGCGACCATGTGCGGCTTTACTGGGCCGACGGGCTCGGCCATCGCCGCATTCTCGCCGACAAGGGCGTGGTCGAGCGTGCGGTCGGCTTCGTTGCCGAACACCGGGAACCGTCGCTGCTGCATTGACCTGAAACAGCTTGCTTCTTTCCTGCCCGGACCCGATCGGGAGTCCGGCCGCCTTCAGGTCGGCGTTTTGTCATGCCGCGGCCACGTCGGCCATCTCGTTCCACGCCGCCATCGCCCCGGCCACCGTCGCCAGAAGCGCCGCGCGCGATGCACCGTCGCGCGCCTGGATCGACATGCCATGCTGCACGGTCGCGTAGAAGGTCGCAGCCGTGCTGCTATCGAAACCTTGCGGCAGTTCGCCTTCCGCCACGCCACGTTCAAGCCGTCTAAGCAGGGCCGCGCGGCTCTCGGCGCGGCGGCGGCGCAGGTCATCGCAGATGGGGCCGCGGCTTGAGTCCTGGTGCAGTGCGCCGAGCGCGATCAGGCAACCTTGCGGACGATCGGTCTGCGAATAGGCCTTGGCCGTCTGACGCAAGAAACACTCGATCGCCTGGCGCGCGGTCGGCGCCTTCTCCAGCGCCGACCAGATATCGGTGCCCTCGACCTGCGTGTAGAACTCGGTCGCCTCGAGGAAGAGTGCCTGCTTGCTGCCGAAGGCGGCATAGAGGCTGGGCGAGTTGATGCCCATCGCCGCCGTCAGGTCGTTCATCGATGCGCCCTCGTAGCCCTTGGTCCAAAACACCTCCATGGCGCGCCGCAAGGCGGCGGTTCGATCGAAGGTGCGGGGGCGTCCTCGTTCCGGCATGGCATCCTTTTCTGTGTTGATTGATACATAAATCGGTTGACGTGCCCGGGCAAGGCTGACAGATATTTATGTATCGATCATTACAAAATGGAGAGCCAAATGTCATCCAAAGGCTTGAACGGCAAGGTCGCACTTGTCACCGGCGGCAGCCGTGGCATCGGCGCGGCGATTGCGCGAAGGCTCGCGGCCGACGGCGCCCGTGTCGCGCTCACCTACGTGAACGGCGAGGAGCAGGCCCGCGCTGTCGTCGGGCAAATCGAGGCAGCCGGCGGTCATGCCATTGCCATCAAGGCTGACAATCGCGACGCCGCCGCAATCCAGGAGGCGGTCAGCGGGGTGGTGAGGGCTTTCGGGCGGCTCGACATCCTCGTCAACAGCGCCGGCATCTGGCGCGCCGCGCCGATCGATGTAATGCCGCTCGCCGACTTCGATGAGACCATGGAGGTCAATGTCAGAGCCCCGTTCGTGGCCTCGAAGGCGGCAGCCGTGCATATGCGCGAGGGCGGCAGGATCATCTCGATCGGCAGCAATCTGGCGGAGCGTGTCACCGACACCAGCCTCAGCGCCTATTCGGCCAGCAAAGCGGCATTGGTCGGCTTGACCAAGGCATTGGCGCGCGACCTCGGTTCTCGCGGCATCACCGCCAACGTCGTTCATCCCGGGTCGACCGACACCGACATGAACCCGGCAGGCGGTCCGCACGCCGAGCATCAGCGTCAGAAGATGGCGACGCCTCGCTTCGGCAAGGCTGAAGAGATTGCCGGCATGGTCGCCTGGCTGGCAGGTCCCGAAGGGCGCTTTGTAACAGGCGCTGCACTGACCATCGACGGCGGCGCCAACGCCTGACCCGTGCACTGTTGCCCGGAACCGGAGCGAAGCCAATTCGCTCCGGTTATCACTGTGTTGTGAAACTGTTCTGCAACAGACCATCCGAAATTTATGGAAGCTTAACGAAATCAGTATGAATCGGTGTAGTCGCGTCTTACACCGTCATGCGGTGGCGAGACCGTCAAGCGATGCGCAACGGGAACCGGTTGCAGCCGGAGCGGGTGATCCATGAAATTCCTCGGAAACAAAGCAACCGTGATGCCGCTTGCGGTGGTCACGGCAATGCTGGCTTTCGGCGTGCCGCAGGCGGACGCGCAAGGGCTTTTCGAGAGGCTTTTCGGCGGCGGCATCAGGCACGCACCGCGAGGCGATTTCCCCCCGCCGCCATCAAGGCAGCAGCCGAGATACAAGCCAAATGCAGACGCGCCGGCCGTTTCTCGCAGCGGCGGTGGTGGCGCCCAAATCAGCAGCCCGTCCTATTACACCTACAAGAGCGACCCGCTCGTGCGTGTCGACTTCTCGGCGCTGGCGTCAACGTCGGAGTCGTCGGAGTCGGCGATGCCACAGGATGCCGCCTTCCAGCCATCTTCCGCCACCGACGCTGCCTTCCGCGAAGCGATCGCTGGACTCGGTGACTACGAGCTCTACGCCGAAAAAGACATTGCCAAGGCGCTCATTGACTATTACTCGGCCAATCCGAATTTCATCTGGGTAACGGAAACCAGTGCCAACAGCCGCGCGCAGGATGCGGTGCGGGTACTTGGCGAGGCGGCGAGCTATGGCCTCACACCTGGCGATTACACGCTAGAAGTGCCCGCCGCCGGCGCATCGACGAGCGACACCGATGCGCGGCTGAAGGAGCTCGTCCGCTTCGAGATGGCACTGTCGGCGCGCGTCCTGCGCTACGTTCATGACGCGCAAAGCGGCCGCGTCGATCCCAATCGCATCACTGGCTATTATGATTTCCCGGCCAAGCCGCTCGACATGGAAGGCGTGCTGAAAACGCTGACACGCACCCAGCAAGCGCGCACCTATCTCGAATCACGGCATCCGCAGAACGTGGAGTATCAGGCGCTGCGCGTCGAACTGGAATCGCTTCAGGCCAGCGCCGAAGACGAGATCGTCATCGACCCCAAGCTGTTGCTGAAACCGGGCGAGATCAGCCCCGAACTGCCGAAGCTTCTGACCAAGATCGCGCGCAATCTCGATGACGAGATGGGCGGCACATATGGCGAGATTCTGGCCAGGCTCGCCACCAGCGAGGTCTATGATCCGGAGCTGGTGCCGGTCATTAAGGCAGTGCAGAAGAAGGCAGGCATGAAGGGCGACGGCGTCATCGGGCCGCGCACTGTCGCGGCGCTGGTCGGGACGTCCAAGGTCGACAAAATCCAGAAAGTAAAGGTCGCGCTGGAAGAGTTGCGCTGGCTGCCATCCGATCTCGGCAGTCCGCGTGTCTTCATCAACCAGCCGGCGTTCACGGCGAGCTACATCGAAAATGGCGAGGAGAAGCTGAAGACGCGCGCCGTCATCGGCAAAACCACGAACCAGACTTCCTTCTTCTACGATCAGGTCGAGCAGGTCGACTTTCATCCCTATTGGGGCGTGCCGCAGTCGATCCTCGTCAATGAGATGCTGCCCCGGCTGCGCAGGGATCCCGGCTATCTCGACCGCGCCGGCTACGAAGTGGTCAACGCGCGCGGCAAGCGCATTCCCTCTTCCTCGGTCAACTGGGGCGCCTATGGCGCGAAGATACCTTATGGCGTGCGCCAGCTGCCGAGCGAGGCCAATGCGCTGGGCGAACTGAAGATCCTGTTCCCCAACAAGCACGCAATCTACATGCACGACACGCCGCAGAAGTCGTTTTTCCAGCGTGACATGCGGGCGCTCAGCCACGGCTGCGTTCGCCTGCAGGATCCACGCGGCATGGCGGCCGCCGTGCTCGGCACCTCGGTCGACTACATCGCGGAGAAGCTGAAGCACGGACATTCGACCGAAAAGGTCGCGCGCACGATCCCGGTCTATGTCGCCTATTTCACTGCCTGGCCGGACATGTCCGGCAAGGTCGAATACTTTCATGACGTCTACGACCGCGATACGCGCCTGCAGCAGGCGCTGGACAGCACGGAAGCGGTGCGCTCGCCGGCAAGCTGAGAACGATCGGTCCTAACGCTGGGAGAGCGGGCGGCGGAAACCGGCTTCACGTCCGGCGATCAGCCAGTAGACCAGACCGGCGACAAGGCCAGCGGCAGCGATGATGCCGATATCGGCCCAGCGCTCGGGGCTCAGGTCCTCCGGCGCGCTGGGCCAGATCAGGGCGAAGCCGGAAGCGGCGGCCGCGGCGCCGAAGACCATGTGCAGCCAGAAACTGCAAAGCGAAAAGAATTCGGCGATCAGCGCGAAGATCAGCGTCTGCAGGCCGGTCAGCACGATCGTCAGGAAATAGACGAACATGCCGAGCGGCGGCACGACCAGCGCCGCGATGGGGGTGACCCCCATGAAATCGAAATACTCCGGTGCATTAGGCAGCGAACTTAATGCACCATAGATCGTAGCCATGGCGATCAGCCCGACCAGCACCGCAACGAAATAGCCGGCGAGCATCATCAAAACGCGTTTCGCCACATGCTTTACCGTCGCCATGCCCACTCCGTGCGGCGTAATGACAGCGGCGCAGTCAGCCATCAAAGATGCATTGGCGCAAGAGGATACGAAAGCGTGCAGAAATGACCGCGCCGCCCTGGTGAAGCTACGGCGCTGCCAGTTTCCGAGGGATCGTCGCCAAGCTGGGCGCGTATTGCCTGGAGGAAAGTGGAGCGAGCTATTTCGGCTCGGCTGTTACCGGGTCATAGGTGATCTCAACTTTCGCCTTGTCGGTCGTGTAATAGGTGACGGTGTAGGCGCCGCTGTCCCAATCGACCTCGTCGATGTAACGAAAGTCACTACGCTGCTCGACCTTGGCGATGATTTCAGACAGTTTCTTGGCATTCTGGGGTGGCAGCGGTCTGTCATCTGCGGCAGATGCCGGTCCGAAAAGAAGAACTACGACAGCTGTCGCCAAAACAAGTCTGGACATGGCTTTCCCTCACACTTCGACAAGTAGAAACTCGCGGCCCTGCAGGTTTGTTCCGGGTTCTGGAATGCGCCCGCTACGGCGCAGCCATCTGCAGCTCACCCGTCCTCGGGGAAGAGATGGGCCAAGGCCGTGTCGAACATGAGTTCCAGAGCGTCATCCGGTTCAAAGATCTTGTCCTCATCGAAGGCCGCAATGAGCTCGCGACCGTCGCGAAGCGTCAGGTCCACGACCGTTTCGCTGCCCAGCCGCTCGGCAAGTGCTACAGTGCCGTGCAGCATGCCTTTTCCAGACGGCGCCTCCCGCAGGTACTGCGGACGAATACCCAGGATGGCCTTGCCGCCTTTCCGGAACGGGCGCCTTTTGGTCGCCACCCTGATCGGCTCCAGGGATTGGTTGCCAATCGTCGCCGCTTCGCCATCAAGGTCGAGGACGTCGACGTTCAGGAAATTCATCGACGGCGCTCCTAGAAAGCCGGCTACGAACCTGTTGGCCGGCTCGTGATAGAGCTCCATCGGTGCGCCGATCTGCATGACTTCACCGTCCTTCAGGACCACGATCCTGTCAGCCAGCGTCATCGCCTCGACCTGGTCGTGGGTGACATAGATCATTGTTGTGCCCAGTTGCCTGCGCAGCCGGCCGATTTCCATACGCATGTCCATGCGCAGCGCTGCGTCGAGATTGGAGAGCGGCTCGTCGAACAGGAATACGGCCGGTTTGCGCGTGATTGCGCGCCCGATGGCGACTCGCTGGCGCTGGCCGCCGGAAAGCTGGCTTGGGCGGCGGTCGAGCAAATGCTCCATTTGCAGGATGCGCGCGGCCTCGGCGACCTTCTGCTCCTTTGCCTGCTTGGAAGCGCCTGCAATCGTAAGACCGAACGCCATATTCTCGCGTACGGTCATGTGCGGAAAAATGGCATAGCTCTGGAACACCATCGCCACACCACGTTCCTTGGGTTGGAGCTCGTTGACCACCCGGCCTCCGATCTTGAGGATGCCTTCGGTTATGTCCTCGAGACCGGCGATCATGCGCAGCAAGGTGGACTTCCCGCAGCCTGACGGTCCGATAAAGACGACGAACTCGCCATCGTTGATGTGGATGTCGACTCCTTTGATGACGTCGACGCGACCATAGGATTTCTTGACGCCCTTGAACGAGACCTCAGCCATAAGCGATGGCTCCCGTTTCGTGGTTCATGTGCCGCAATTCGGGATCGCCGATTGATTTACCAGCCTTGAGGAAATGCCGGCGCTTGCCGTCATGAACATACCAGCTGTCCCGGATCCACTGGTCTTTGAGCGCGAGAACCATGTATTCAGCCCTTCACGCCGGTCGAGGCGATCGATGCGATGAAGGCGCGCTGCAGGAAGAGATAGAAGATCAGCACCGGGACGGTGATAAGGGTGAGATAAGCCATGACCTCGCCCCAGGCGACGTTGAGTTGAAAGAAATAGCCGAGGCCGACCATGACCGGGCGGTAGTTTTCCTGTTGCACCACGATGAGAGGCCAGAGATATTGGTTGTACATGACGAGGAACTTCAGGATGGCGGCGGTCGCCAGAACCGGTCCTGAGAGCGGCATGACGACGCGATAGTAAACCTGCCACCAGCTCGCGCCCTCCACCCGGCTCGCCTCGATCAGCTCGCCCGGCAGCCCTTTGAAATACTGCACGAACAGGAAGATCGTCAGCCCGTCGGCGATCCAGGGGATGATCTGCACCCGGTAGGTGTTGAGCCAGCCCCATTCCAGCCCCTCGAGCCCGATCCAGGGCAGTTTCGAGACCAGGAGCAGCAGCGGGATAGCGATGGTCTCGAAAGGGATGATCAGCGTGGCGATGACGATCGAGAGCATCACATCGCGCCCCTTCCACTGCAGGAAAGTGAAGGAGAACGCGGCCAGCGAACAGATCAGCAGCGAGAGAAGGACGGTCACCCCGGTGACCAGAACCGAGTTGAAGACGAACAGGCCGACCGGCGCCCGCTGGAACGCCCCGAAATAGTTGTTGAGGCTGATATCCCCCACGGGCAGGAAGGCACGCAGGCTGGAGGTGTCCGCGAGGAGCTGACTGTCGGGCTTGAAGCTCGAGTTGATCATGAACACGAGCGGAAAGATGAAGATCAGCGCGATCAGGGACAGCACCAGATAGCGGACGAAAAGCCTCAGGCCGTAATTGTCGGGATTAATGACCATCTTAACGCTCCCGCGTCAGCCAGCGCTGGATGAGTGAGATCGTCAGCACGATCGCGAACAGGATGACCGAGATGGTCGAACCGCCCGAGATGTCCTGCTTGCCGTAGCCGCGCTCGACGGCCTGGAAGACGAGGGTCTGGGTGCTGTCGCGCGGACCGCCATTGGTCATCACGTCGATCTGGGCGAAGAGCGCGAAGCCCTGCATGGTGATCACGATAAGGACAAGCACGGCGGTGTTGCGCAGGCCCGGCCAGGTGACATAGCGGAAGGTCTGCCATTTTGAAGCCCCTTCGATCGCGGCGGCCTCGTAGAGCGTGGGACTGATCGTCTGCAATCCGGCCAGCCAGATGACCATGTGGAAGCCGACGGCCTGCCAGATCGACATGGCCATGATCGCGGGCAGCGCCGTCGAGGGGCTGCCCAGCCAGTCGACGGGATGGAAGAGGCCGAAGGAGAGGCCCTGGAGGATGCTGTTCAACAACCCGTTCTGGCCGTCATAGATGAACCGCCAGAGGAGCGAGACCACGACGATGGAGACCACCACCGGCATGAAGTAGATGGTCCGGAATACGTTGATGCCCCTGAGCTTCTGGTTGATGAGCAAAGCGAGCACCAGCGCGAGGCCGGCCTGCACCGGCGCCACGACCAGGACGAACAGGAAGGTGTTCACCAGCGCCTTCATGAACACAACGTCGCTGGCGATGACGACCATGACGTTCTCGCCGAACTGCCAGCGGAACCACTCGCGCATGCCGCGATACTGGGGATAGTCGTCGCTGCGGGTGATCTTACGCAGGCGCGGATACTGGATTTCGCCGGCCTCGTTTCGAACCAATTCGCCAGCATCGTCGCGCTCTGGCTCGAGGGTCACCACCGCAAGGCCCAGGAGCTGCCGGTAGTTCTCCAACCCGACGAACTGAGTGGGATTCGGCGACAGCAGCCGCTGATTTGTCAAAGAGAGACCGATCGCGAAGAAAAACGGCAGGATGACGAATATCACGATGAGCGCGAAGCCTGGCAGGGCGAATGTCCAGCCCGTCCGGTTCGACAGGGTTAGTTTCGACGCCATTTGCGATATCCGCCCAGGAAGCCAGAAAGCGTGGAGTCCGCGGTTGGCGCGTACCCCAGTGCGATAGAACTAGCGATGACCGTAGCCGTCGTTGTTTTCGATGTCGGCATCGATCTCGTCGACCGCCGCATCGAGCGTATCAGCCACGTCGGCACCGTTGGCGATGTCGGCCGCCGCCTTGGTGAAGACCTTGGACTGGACCACGTAGCCCGGGGTGACCGGGCGCACCAGAGCTTGTGCTTTGGAGAGGTCAAAGAACATCGCGAGCGTGCCGCCGTCCTTGTAGTTCTTTGTCATCTGTGCCGCCGAGGGCGTGGGCGGGATCAGGCCGATGCCGTCGGAGAAGGCAGCCAGATATTTGTCCTGCGTGGCGAACTTGATGAACTCGGCGGCACCTTCCGGATGCTTGGACTTGGCCGAGACGCCGAACTGCCAGGAGCCCGCACCGATCTTGCTGCCCGCGCCGAAATCGGGGGCTGGAAGGAAGACAACGTCGTCCACGGCTGCCATCGTCTCCACCGCGCGCCAATTGCCATTCCACTGGAAAGCGAACTTGCCTTCGATGAAGCCGGTCTGCTGATCGGCGGGGTCCTCGCTGGTGCCAGGCGCATAGCCACCGGCGAACAGCGATTGCCACCACTCGCCAAAGGCCTGCGCAGCCTCGCCATTCAGCGCGCCTTCCGCGGTCTTGTAGGTCGAACGGTCGACGATGTCCCCGCCGAAGCTCTGCAGGAACGGCGAGAAGGCATAGGAATACCACTCGCCCTGGTCGTTCATGCCGAGATCGAGGGCATATTCATACTTGCCTGAGGCCTTGGCGGCATCGAGCGCGGCCATGAATTCCTCGCTCGACCAGGGCTTGTCGAGGGTCGGAGTGCGCAGACCCAGTTCCTTCAGCGTCGACTGGCGTGCAAAAAGCGCCACCGCCGCGTCCCACAGACCGATCGAATAGAGCTTGCCGTCCCATACACCTTTGGTGCCGGGCAGGAAGTCGGCGAACTCGCTCTCGTCGATCGGCAGCGGCTGCAGATAGCCGGCCCAGGCCCAATTGGGCATGATGGGCCCGTCCACATCCAAGATGTCGGGCAGGTTTCCCGCCAAGGCGGCCGCCGCGATGGAATCGTTGTAGGTCTTCTCTGGGAAGCTCTCGATGCTCACCGCCCAGTCGGACTGGCTGGTGTTGAAGTCGGAGATGATCTGGTTGAGGATTTTCGATTCCACCTCATTGCCGGCGCCGTGATACCACATGGTCAATTTCGTCTGCGCCATTGCGGGCACGCACAGGCAGGTCGACGCGATCATCGCACCGGCGAGGTGGTTTGTCAGTTTCATTGGTTGTTCCTCCCTTTTGACGTAAGGACGCTGACGAATTCAAGGTCAGTTCCGAGTGCCGCCAGGACACAGGACCGAAACCAGCGTCCTGGTTTTCGGGCCGACCGCTGCGGCCCTTGATGAGGTCCAGCAATGTTTGCGGAAGCCGGAAGCATTTGCAATCGCGCTGTCTCATCCAGCGTTTCGGAGCAGAAGGTCGGCGGCGATTCCCTCTCGTCAATTCCCAGGCACCACTATGGAGATAGAAGCTCACCTAGGACGATTTCATCGTCCGTCAACTATCTCCCCAAGCCGCGCTCAATGCGGCCTGAATGGCTCCAGGGGTAGACAGCGCTTTGTGATGTGTACCTGATCGCTTGGCGCAGCGCATGAACGGGTCGGTCGGCGAACCTGGCGATGAGGCAGAAGTTCGAAGCCTGGGCGACAACTGGGAAGCGGATTTGCAGCTTTGTTCCGGGAGCGGATAATGGTGGGCGATGCAGGGATTGAACCTGCGACCCCACCCGTGTGAAGGGTGTGCTCTCCCGCTGAGCTAATCGCCCGCTCGTTGCCCGAAGGCCAAGCGCGCCGCGATATAAGGGAGGCCGGCCGAGGAAGTCAAGGCGATGTCCGGGGCGTTCCGACGAAGACCGGATGCAGCCCGGCCGGAGCGACCCGGTCGCCGTCGCACTCAGCGCCCCGCGGCGGCAATCAGGCGTTCGGCCAGACCAAGCGTCAGCGCATCGAAATGCGAGATCACGGCCGACGGTTCGAATTCGCGCACATGGCGGTCGGTGTAGCCGAAATCGACCGCCACCACAGGAATACCGGCGGCCTTGGCCGTATCGATGTCGGTCTGCGAATCACCCACCATCAGCGCGCGGTGCGGATCGCCGCCGGCCAGCGCGATGGTTTCGGTCAGGTGGCGCGGGTCGGGTTTGCGGAACGCAAACGTATCCTGACCGCAAATCGCAGCGAAATGCTTCGCCAGGCCGAGCGCCTCGATCAGCGCCACCGAGCTGGCTTCGTATTTGTTCGTGCAGACGGCCAGGAGATAACCGGCTGCCTCGAATCGGGCGATGGTCTCGACGACGCCGGGGTAGGGGCGCGATTTGCCCGGGATGTTGTCGGTGTAATGATCGAGAAACAGTTTCAGCAATCGGTCGTGTTCCTCAGCGGCCAGCGATCTCTGCTGCGCGGCATGCGCGCGCTCGATCATCACCCGCCCGCCATGGCCGACGAAGCGCCTGAAGCCGACCTCGTCGACTGCTGCGAGTTCGCTGGCGGCAAGGCTGTGGTTGAGGCTGTCGAGCAGGTCCGGCGCCGTGTCGATCAGCGTCCCGTCGAGGTCGAACACGATGATCGGTCGGGTCATGGCCTGTCCTGTGGCGATTGCGTCGTTGGCAGGCGATAGCCGCTGCGATCCTTTCAGGCAAGCAGTGGTTGGTCGGTCCACAGGCAAGGTCTTTGACCGGACGGGCAAAAATGCTAGGAGCGCCGAAACAAATTTGGGGACGCGACACAAGGCATGGATGCGAGGCAACTGAAGGTCGAAGCGGCACGGGCAGCGCTTGCCCATGTGAGTGATGGCATGCGACTTGGCATCGGCACCGGCTCGACGGCCGAAGAGTTCGTGCGGCTGCTCGCCGAAAAGGTCGCCACCGGCCTCACCATTGTCGGCGTGCCGACCTCGGAGCGCACCGCCATCCTTTGCGGCGAACTCGGCGTGCCGCTGTCGACGCTGGAGGAAACGCCCGAACTCGATCTTACCATCGACGGCGCCGACGAGATCGATCCGGCGCTGACATTGATCAAGGGCGGCGGCGGCGCCCTGCTGCGCGAAAAGATCGTAGCGGCGGCTTCCGCCCGCATGATCGTCATTGCCGACCATTCGAAAATGGTCGAAACGCTCGGTCACTTTCCGCTGCCCATAGAAGTCAACCAGTTCGGCCTGCGTGCCACGGAAATCGCGGTCACTGCGGCGGCCGGAAAGCTCGGTCTTTCCGGTCCCGCCACATTGAGGATGACGGGGAGCCAGCCTTTTGTTACAGACGGCGGCCATTTTATCCTCGATGCATCTTTTGGCCGCATTCCGGATACAAGAGCGCTTTCGAATGCTCTCCACGCCATTCCGGGCGTGGTCGAGCATGGTCTTTTCATCGGGCTGGCATCAGTAGCTGTCATCGCCGGAATTGACGGCATCCAAACCGTCCGTGCCGCCCGAAAACCAGGGAGTTTTATCGATCATGATGTTGCATAACCGGATTCGCCGTCTTTCTGCTATTCTGGCAGCTTCAGCCGTCTTTGCGTTTTCATCGCCGGCATTTTCGCAGGACGTCACCGACGGGCATCTGAAGGCGGCTCGCGCCGCGGTCGCGGCGATCCACGCGACGGACCCGTTCGACAACATCCTGCCGCAGGCTGCCGCCGCGCTTCAGCAGCAGCTGATCCAAAAGAACCCGGACATGCAGGAACTGATCGGCAGGACCATTAGCGAAAAGGCTATGGCGCTGGCCTCGCGCCGCGCCGATCTCGAAAAGGAAGCAGCCATGGCTTATGCCAAGGTATTTTCCGAAAAAGAACTTACCGAAATCGCCGCTTTCTACAATTCCGATTCCGGCAAGAAGCTGCTCGACAGCGGCCCGGCCGTGACGCGTGAACTGCTCAAGGCGGCCGACATCTGGCAGAACGGCGTCGCTCGCGATCTCGCCCAGCAGGTCGGCGAAACGCTGGCCGCGGCAGCGAAGGCCGCAGCGCCGGCGGCACCGGCGGACGCCGCTGGTACGCAGCCGGAAGCACCGAAGAACTGAGCTATTTTCCAAGCGGCGTTGTCGCTGCTGGACCGGAAAGCCCGGCCTCCGTTGCGCATCTGACAGCATGCGCGGCGTTGTAGTCCGGGCTTTTCTTTTGGTGGTTTGCAGCCTACCTGTCTCATACATTTTGAAGGGCAAGGAGCCGCACCATGGCCGGTTACGACTATGATCTTTTCGTCATCGGCGGCGGCTCCGGCGGGGTGAGGGCGGCGCGCGTGGCGGCGGCGCTCGGCAAGCGTGTCGGCATTGCCGAGGAATATCGCTATGGCGGCACCTGCGTCATTCGCGGCTGCGTGCCGAAGAAACTTTATGTCTACGCCTCGCAGTTTCCCGAACACTTCGCCGACGCCGCCGGTTATGGCTGGACTGTGCCGCAGACGAGCTTCGACTGGCAAACATTGGTTGCCAACAAGGATCGCGAGATCAGCCGGCTGGAAGCCATCTACAAGAAGAATGTCCAAGGCGCCGGCGGCGAGACGTTTCAGTCACGCGCCATGCTGGTCGATCCGCATGTGGTGCATCTTCTCGGCGAGGATCGCACTGTCACGGCCGACCAGATTCTCATCGCTACCGGCGGCCGGCCAGCGCCGCATCCGGCTCTGCCCGGCCACGAATACTGCATCTTTTCCAACGAAGCCTTCGACCTCCAGGAATTGCCGAAGGCGATCATGATCGAGGGCGGCGGCTATATCGCCGTCGAATTCGCCAACATCTTTCACGGCCTCGGCGTCGACACCACGCTGGTCTATCGCGGCAAGGAGATTCTTTCCCGCTTCGATATGGATCTGCGGCGCATGCTGCATGAGACGATGGAGAAGAAGGGGATAAGAATTCTCTGTCATGCCGTGTCCGAATGGATCAGGAAGCGGCCGAACGGGCGGCTCGACGCGCTCGTCACCGGCGGCAAGGTGCTGACGGTCGATCAGGTCATGCTTGCGATCGGCCGCCTTCCCAATACCGAGAACATGGGTCTTGAGGGCGTCGGCATCGAGATGACCAAGACCGGCGCCATCAGCGTGGATCAATATTCGCGCACCAATATCGACAACATCTGGGCGATCGGTGACGTCACCAACCGGGTGCAATTGACGCCGGTGGCGATCCACGAGGCAATGTGTTTCATCGAGACCGCCTTCAAGGGCAACCCGACCGCGCCCGACCATGATACGATCGCCACCGCCGTCTTTTCACAGCCCGAAATCGGTACGGTTGGCCTGTCGGAAGACGAGGCCGTAAAACGTTTTTCCGACCTTGAGATCTACCGCACCACCTTCCGGCCGATGCGGCACACACTGTCCGGTCGCGACGAAAGGATGCTGATGAAGCTGGTGGTCGACGGCGCCTCGAAAAAAGTGCTCGGCGCCCATATCCTCGGGCCGGATGCCGGCGAGATGGCGCAGCTTCTCGGCATTCCGCTGAAGGCCGGGCTGACCAAGGATGATTTCGACCGTACGATGGCCGTGCACCCGACCGCCGCGGAAGAACTCGTCACCATGTACAAGCCGACCTACCGGGTGAAGGACGGCGAGCGCGTCTGACGTTTGCCCGTATCGTCACCAACGGAGCATTCCATGTATACGACCAATGCTGCCGCGCCGCTCGACCGCAACTTCGGCCAGCGCCTCGATCAGGTCGTCGACCGGGCTGTCGACGAGGGGCGCATCGTCGGCGCCGTTGTCCTGGTCGCCTCCCGCGCAGGATCACCAGCGACACCGAAAATAGACCAGCAATCCGGGTGAGACGCGACAGTGGGCGGCGATCGTTGTGTCGCCGCTATTTCTGCCTCATCCGGCGAGGGAAGCGCAGCCATCTTTCCTCAACCGGCCTGGGATGCGCGAGGATGGTGGTGAGTTCGACCGGCAGGCTCGGCGCCAACGGCTTTTTGGTCGCGACGCCATCCGCGATCGTAACGATGCTGTGGTAGAATTCAGCGCCTGAAAGCGATCTTGGCGGCACGGCCTCGTGCATGATTGAGATCACCGTGACGTCTGGACAATTGTCCTTGATCGCCTGATGGAAGGCTATCTTCCCTTCGGGATCGAGCGCGCCGGTCGCTTCGTCGAGGAACAGCAGCCCCGGTTGCTGCAGCACGATGCGGGCGACAACCAGCTTCTGTTTCTGGCCGCCCGAAAGCACCTGGTCCCAGCTCATTCCCTCGCGGCTTTCATCGGCCATGTGTTCGATGAAATCGCCAAGGCCCGCTCTGTGTAGAGCCGATGCAACCTGCGTGTCGGTGTGATCGCGCTCTGAGCCGGGGAGGCAGACCAGTTGCTTCAGCGAAACCTGCTGCAGCTTGACCTCCTGGGCGGCATAGAAACTCTCGACCCCTTCCGGGAAGACGATGGTACCGCGGCCATAGGGCCATAAGCCGTTGATCGCCTTGATCAGCGATGTCTTGCCGCAGCCTGATTCGCCCTTCAGGAACGTCCACTCGCCGCGTCGGAAGCGCAAGTTCGCGGCGCTCAGGAAGGGCGTAGCATCCTCGCCCTGATGGGTCAGTTCCAGCTTCTGGATGGTCAAGCCGAAAACCGGGTTCTGGCGATCGTAGCGGAAATCGGAGCAGCCGGTGAGACTGTAGAATTCCTGCGGGCGCTGGACGTTTTCGATCGCGTTGGCGAGTTCGGTCACGCGTTGGCTGTTGGCCCGCAGTGCCGCGATGGAAGGCATGACATGGATGAACCACGAACACTGACTGATCAGCGAGTTGACCATCTCGGAGCCGGTTATATAGCCCTTGAGATCGAAACGGCTGTGGATGTAGGGCACAAGGCCCGGCCCGTAGGCGACAATGCGGGCGCCGATGAAATTGTAGATCAGTTCGAACGAATGGTAGCCGGTGTGGACAATGTTCAGCCGCGCCCAGGTGCGGTCGATGTCGACATAAAGCCGGCTATGCATCGTCTTTTGCACATTCTCGCCCTGCGAGGCGGCGACGTGGAAACTGCGGCGCAAGAATGTGGTCAGCTCGCCGCGATAACTGCCTTCGGACTGCTGCATCCTGACGTTGAGCCGTTCCAGCAATCTGCCGAGCTTCACCGCGATCCAGGTGTTCAGCGGCACGTATATGGCGACCGCCAGGAAAGCCAGGACCGCGCTGCCATAGCTGCCGAGGAACTCCAGCCCTTTCACTTCCGCCGAGGTTTCAAGCAGTTTCTGGCCGACGAAATAGAGCGATGTGGCGACGGCCATGACCCCCATGGCGAGGCCGATGGCTCCGCCGGTCATGTCTTTGATCGATTCCTGGACGCGCTGGTCGATGTTGTCGGGAGCGGCGGTGCCGGACGAACCATGCTGGGCATGGAAATGCGTGTGATTGGTGTCGAGAAGCGCTTCGTTGAAACGGCTGTCCAGCCAGCCACGCCATTTGCGATGCAGCGTCGCGGAAACAAAGCTGCGGACGCCGGTAAAGCCCGCGTCCTTGAGCACGACCAGAAGGACGAGTATGCCGGCGTTGGTGAGCAGCGATGTGAGCGGCGTGGTGTTCGCGGCATCGTGGTAAAAGGCGATCGAGTTGACCAGTTCCCCAGATGCCTCGGCGAACCAGACGCCGGCTTTGCTGGAGAGCGCGGTAAACAGTGCGATGACCAGCGTCAGCGTCCAGGCCTCAACCCAGCGGTCCGAGAACCAGTAGGCCCGCATCAGTCCCCAGAAGCTGCGCATTGGGGAAACCGGTGTCAGGAGCGGAGGCCTTGCGGCACCGCGGAGCCATTTTTCCGATATTGAATGTCGCTCTGGTCTACCGACCCGAATCACTATCCCGCCCAAACCTCTTTTAGTTTTGTTACAGAGAGTAACACCAATTGATCATTTTCCATTATCTTTTCTTGGGTCACGAGGGATTGACTCGCTTGCCGTTGCCATCAAGCAACAGAATTTAGTGGCCGCAATGTCATGCGGCGTCATCCCAGAAGGAATATTATCTAATAGTTTCAGTTAGTTGACAGTTTACATATGCGAGAACCGGCACCTTCCCTAAGGGAAGCTCTTCACACAGTTTTGTGAAGGCAAGAGCGTGTTCAATCGACCGACTTTGTGCTGCGGAAGATGGATGCGCGCAAAAACGTGCCGTCTTTGGCACCTCTTTGTTGTCATGTCGACCTGATGGCGGCGGGAAAAGTGATCGGAAATGGCGTTGGCCGAGGCGCTATTCAGTTCGCCTTCTCCAACTCCCCCCGCGCCTTGGCCGCTGCAACCTGGCGAATGGCGTCGGTGAGCGTATCGGCATCCTGCGCGCCCATCACCGCGTACTTGCCTTCAAGCAGGAAGCACGGCACGCCTGTGATACCCATGCGCGAAGCGGTGGCGATTTCGGTGCGCACCGCCTCGACGTCGGCGTCTGTCGGCAAGAGCGTCTCGACCACGGATGCATCCATGCCGGCCTCACGGGCGGCTTTGATCAACACGACATGATCGCCAAGATTGGCGCCTTCCTCGAAATTCAACTGAAACAGACGCCGCACCAGCCGGTTCTGCATGACCTCGCCAGCGGCATCGGCCCAGCGGATGACGCGGTGCGCGTCCAGTGTGTTGGGCGCGACCTTGATGGCGGCAAACGCGAAGTTGATCCCCTCGGCTTCACCCAGAGGCTCGATGCGGGCGTGGATCTCGCGGATGCGTTCATCGCTGCCAAACTTTGCCACCATGTATTCGCGGCGATCCTTGCCTTCGGGCGGGATGGTCGGGTCAAGCTGGAACGGCCGCCAGCGTACGTGCACGTCGACACCGCTTGCCGCGGCAATCGCCTTGTCGAGCCGCTTCTGGCCGATGTAGCACCAAGGGCAGACGACATCGGACACGACATCGACGGTGATGGAGTTCAACGCGCTCATCTTCGTCTCCAATGTGGAAAGGGTAACGGTTGTTTTCTGAGCGTGGTCCTACCCGAACCGCAGGTCCCGCGAAGCAAGAATGGGTCTACCTTTCGCTGACGCGGACCTTCGGTTCGGGTCATTCTTAGTCCGCCTTGCGCCACCATGTCGGCAGTCGATAGCCTGATATGGGCGTCTTTTGCGGATGTTCCAGATAGTTCCAGTAGGCAAGCCATTGCTGCGTGTTGTGCTGCATCGGAACCATGTAGTTGCCGGAGATCAGCAATCTGTCGAGAACCCGGACGGCGGCAACATAATCCTCGCGGCTGCGGGCGTCGAGCATCGCCTCGAGTGCGGCATCCACCGCCGGATCGGCGACGCCGGCGAGATTGAATGACCCTTCGGCATTTGCGGCAGCGGATCCCCAACGCCCGAGCTGTTCGATGCCGGGCGACAGCGAGTTCTCGAAACCGCTGGTGCCGATCAGCACCTCGAAATCGAAACGTTGCTTGCGCGACTGGATCTGGTCGCCGTCAAGGCTGCGGATGGTGACATCGATACCGATCTTTCCCAGCGTGCGCTGGTAGATGGCGGCCAGACGCTCCTCATTCTGCGAGGCGATCAGGATCTCGAAGCCGAAGGGCTTCCCCCCGGGATCGAGCATCGCTCCATCCTGCAAGGTGTAGCCCGCGCCCTTCAATATATCGAAGGCGGCCTTCAGCACCTTGCGGTCCTGGCCCGAACCGTCGGCAACGGGTGGCCGCCAGGTGCCGTCCATGACATCGGCCGGCACACGGCCAGGGTAGGGTGCCAGAAGCGCCTTTTCCCTGTCGTCGGCCGGATGGCCGAGCGCGGAAAGCTCGGAATTCTGCCAATAGCTCATGGTGCGCATGTACTTGCCACCAAACAGGTTCTTGTTGGCCCATTCGAAGTCGTAGAGCATGCCGAGTGCGCGTCGAACGACCGGGTTGGAAAACTTCTGCAGCCGTGTGTTGAACAGGAACCCCGTCACCACCGGCGGGATGCCGGTCTCGAACGTTTCGGCGATCACATCGCCCTTGTGGAAGGCCGGGAAGTCGAGATCACGCTCGCGCTTGACCGGATCGCTGTCGTCATCGATGGCGCAGATGCCTTTCTTGAAAGCTTCCAGCTTGGCATTGGCATTGAGGAAATATTCGATGGTGATCTGGTCGTAATTGTCGAAACCGCGCTTGGCGGGGACGTCCTTGCCCCAATAATCCGGGTTACGCTTGAACACGATGCGCTGGCCGGGCGCCACTTGCGCCACGGTATAAGGCCCACTGCCGATCACGGGTTTCAGCGTGGTCCTGTCGAAGGTCTCCTTGTCGAAAGCGTGCTTCGGCACAATTGGCGTCAGCGCGATAATCAACGGGGTCTCGCGGTTGGCGTTCTCATTGAATGTGAAGCGCACGCTGCGGTCGCCGGTTTTTTCGAGTTTGGCGACCATGCTCATGCGAGCGCTGTAGGGCGGCCGGCCTTTCTCGGTAAAGACGTCGTAAGTGAACAGCACGTCTTCCGCAGTCACCGGTTGGCCATCCGACCATTTGGCCCTCGGATCTAGGTGGAATTCGATGCTCTTGCGCTCCGGGTCCATGTCGGCAGTGTCGGCAAGCAGACCGTAAAGGCTGAAGGCCTCATCGTCATTGCGCTGCATCAACGGCTCGAAGACGAGATTGCCGTAGATTTTATCAATCATGCCGCGCGCCGTCGTACGCAGGCTTTTCAAGATGAACGGATTGAGATTGTCGAAGCTGCCGACGACGCAATAGGTGATGCTGCCACCCTTGGGCGCATCGGGATTGACGTAGCTGAAATGTGTATAGTCGGCTGGCAGCGCCGGCTCACCTTGCATGGCGATCGCGTGTTTCGGCTCCGACAGAGCTGACTGGGGCAAAAGGGTGACAAACGAGATCGCGGTGATCAGCCAAACAAGAACGCGGCCCATGACCGTCTCCTTACTGGGTCGGCTTGATGATTCGGAGCGCACCCTACCACGAGCCAGCCGCCTGCCGGCCAATCGCGAGTTCAAGAATTGCGAGTATCGGGCTGGATTCGGCACCGCTTGCAGTGTAACACGCCGTCCGAGTCATTCTGTTGCCTCATTTGGGCAACAGGTAGCAGGACCACACGGCACGAAGAAGCCGGTTCCGGGATCATTTGAGAGGAAGTGCACGACATGACGAGCCTGAACAGCAACGCGTACCGCCTTTCGGTCATGGCCGCTGGCGTGGTCGGCTTTCTGGGTGCACAACTTCCCGCTGCTTTTGCGCAGCAGCAACAGCAGATTCCGCAGGGCTGGTTCAAGGCCTGCACCAAGCAGGAAGATGTCGACATCTGCAATGTCCAGAACATCACCACTGCCGGCAACGGCCAGCTCGTCACCGGCGTCAGCCTGATCGAATTGAAGGGCAAGGTGAACCGCAAGGTGTTCCAAGTGACGGTTCCGACCGGCCGCCTGGTTCCTCCCGGCATCGGCCTTCAGATCGACTCCGGCAAGGCGCAGAAGCTCGACTATGTGATCTGCTTCCCCGACCGCTGCGTGGCGGAAGTGCCGCTGACGGATCAGCTTGTCAATTCCTTCAAGAAGGGTTCGAACCTGACGCTGACGTCGGTCAATTTCCAGAACCAGCCGAACCCGATCAAGATCGCGCTGACCGGCTTCAGCGGCGCCTTCGATGGTCCGCCGCTGCAGCAGTCGGACATCGAGGACCGGCAGAAGAAGCTTCAGGATTTCGTTGCCAAGAACAACCAGGACTTCGCCAAGAAGCTCAAGGAAGAGCAGGACAAGGCGAAGACCGCCAACTGATCGCCCTTGGGGGCCAGACGAGACAATTTCTCAAGCCAAGGAAAAGCGGGGCCATGCCCCGTTTTTTTTCGTTCCGGCCGCCATTCCGCAAGGTCAGTGTCTTGATTGGCGTTTCGGCTCGTAGCGCCCGTCCGGCCTCTTGTCGAACATCTCGCCGATCTGCGGATGCCGCACCGGTTCGCCAGACCGATCCTCGAGCAGGTTCTGCTCCGACACGTAAGCGATGTACTCCGTTTCCGAATTCTCGGCGAGCAAATGGTAGAAGGGCTGGTCCTTGCGCGGTCGCACATCCGCGGGGATCGCGTCGTACCATTCGTCGGAGTTGGCGAATTGCGGGTCGACATCGAAAATGATGCCGCGGAATGGAAACAGCCGGTGGCGAACAACCTGTCCGATCGAGAATTTCGCCGTTTTCATCATACTCACCACTTAAGTCCAAGAGTGCCGCGCCTCCTTGGATGCGCAAAAAGACGCTCTAAGACTTTGAATCTACACATTGCGCTACAAAAAATCGAGCCCGACTTTAGGGCTGCTACCCTAGCTCAATTGGCGCAGACGCCGCATCAATTCAATGCCGAGGCGCTTGACGCCCCGTCACGCTACGGGCTAGCCCCGCCCGAGAGTTTCGCACCAGCACAAAATGTCAGACGTCATCGGTCTTGTTCTTCCGTTCTTCGGGTTGATTTTCATGGGTTTCCTGGTGGCGCGCATCACCAGGCAGCCGCTGGAAGCGCTCGGTTGGATGAACACCTTCATCGTGTATGTCGCGCTCCCCGCCCTGTTCTTCCAACTGCTTGCAAAGACTCCGTTCGAGCGGCTGACGGAATGGGGCTTCATCTTGGGCTCGGTCTTCTCGACATACACGATCTTTTCGCTGATGTTCGTTTGGTCGGTGCTGACGTCGCGAGGCGAGATCGCGCAATCGACCATCAAGGCGCTCGCCGCTGCCTATGGCAATATTGGCTATATGGGACCGGGGCTTGCATTGCTGGCCTTCGGCGAGGAAGCGGCGGTGCCGGTGGCCCTGATCTTCTGTTTCGAGAACATCGTGCATTTCGCCGTCGCGCCAATGATGATGGCGCTTTCCGGCGATGAAAAGACATCGCCGTTGCGGCTCGTTCTGGGTGTTCTCAGGAAGATCGTGTTGCACCCGTTCATCATTGCGACCGCCATGGGCGTGGCTGCCGCCTATATCGGTTTTCACCCGCCTGTGCCGGTGGAACGCTTCCTCGAATATCTCTCCCGGGCCGCGGCACCTTGCGCGCTGTTCGCCATGGGCGTCACCCTGGCGCTCAGACCCCTTGATCGTGTCCCGCACGAACTGGCGTTGATCGCTGCGCTGAAGCTGATCCTGCACCCGTTACTTTGCTATGTCGTGCTGAGCTGGGTCGGCGATTTTTCCGAGACCTGGCTGTTTTCGGCGGTGCTGCTGGCGGCATTGCCGACCGCAACCAATGTCTTCGTCATCGCCCAGCAATATGGCGTCTGGGTGCAACGTGCCTCAGCCAGCGTGCTGATCACCACTTGCCTCTCGGTCATGACGGTGACCGGGCTGCTCTACATGATCCGTCATGGCGTTCTACCTCCGGACCTGTTTCCTTAAGCCGCCGGCGAGCGCCGCAAAACCACTACCGGGCCGCATCCCCTCGCGCATGAAAAAGGCGCGGAGCGGCGCGAAGCCACCGAGCACGCCGAGGCCGGCGCTGCGCGCCATCTGCGCCGGCAGCATGTCCGAGAGCAGCGACTTGTTGAGCAGATTGACCGCGCTGCTGCGTGCCAGAATGTCGGGCCGCCGCCTGAAATCATAGGCCGCGAGTGCCTTGGCGGCGCCTGGATCTTCCCTGTTTTCGCAAGAAATTCCAATCAGATCGTCGATATCTCTGATACCAAGGTTGAGACCTTGCGCGCCAATCGGCGGAAACACATGGGCGGCTTCGCCGACAAGCGCCACCCGGTTTCGCGCGAAGCACCGGGGCGTCACGCCCGAAAGCGGGTAGATCTGCCGGCCGGCCTCCACAGATACCCGGCCCAGCATCGATTGCATCAGCTGTTCGACCCGCTTCGAAAGAGTGGCATCGTCCAGTGCGGCGAGCTCTTTCGCGGTTTCCGGTTCTACCACCCAGACAAGACTGGACCGGTTGCCGGGCAGGGGGACCTGGGTGAACGGGCCGGTTTCGGTGTGGAATTCGGTCGAGGTGAAGGCATGATCGCTGCGGTGGCCGAAATTGAGAACCAATGCCGCCTGCGGATAGGATCGGGCGGATGTCGAGATGCCGGCAGCCTCGCGGGCCGGCGACAGACGCCCGTCGGCGGCGACCGCCAGCGATGCCGCGATCTCACTGCCGTCAGACAGGACCGCATGGGCATGATCGGCGTCGAGGCGCCAGGTCTCCACCATCGATTTTCGCCATTCGATGCCGGAATGCGCGGTGACGACCCCGGCAAGCGCGGGGTTAAGCGCGCTGTTGGGCAAATTCAGCCCGAACTGCTCCTCGCCGATATCACTGGCGCGAAAAATGACCACCGGGCTGCGGATCAGCCGGCTGGTTGCATCGACGATGCGCATCACCTTCAGCGGTGCGGCCTGGGGTCTCACCTTGTCGAGGACGCCCAACCGCTCGAGGATATCCAGGGCAGGGTTCATCAAGGCCGTCGTGCGGCCGTCCTGGCCATTTGCCTCAGGGCCGACGAGTGTCACGGAAAAGCCGGCATCCGCGAAGCCAAGTGCTGCGATCAGCCCTGCCGGGCCGCTGCCGGCAACCAGTATCCGTGCTGTCTCCCGATGATCCAAAATCGACTTCCCGATTGCGATGCGAGGTCGTCGGTCCGACCTGGTGAGGATATAGGTCAGATCATGCGGCTTGATCAACGCGGCGATTCGGCCCATTCGATTGCCATGACCGGCCAAGACCACGATTTCAGCCACCTCGACCGTGCAGGCCGCGCAACGGCAAGCGTCTCGCGCAATCCACGACTGACGGTCAACATCATTTTGGGCGCAAGCGTCCTCCTGGCATGGCTGTTTCTTGGCACCATGGCGATACGTGGCGCCGAGAGTCGGGGGCTGAACATCGATGCACCCGGCGACACGATGCTCAGATATCTGCCGAAGCTGCCGCTGCCGGACTTTTTCGAGCGCTTCTTCACCCTTTGTCTTGCACCCGCGCCGCTCGAGGGAGGCGGCGCGCAGGCCGGAGCGCTTATCGTCATGTGGTTCCTGATGGCGGTCGCCACCATGCTCCCCTCGGCGGCGCCGATGATCCGCACCTATTGCGAGATCGCCGATACCGCGCGGATCAAGGGCGAATCGGTTGTCCATCCGCTGGTCCTGGTCGCCGGTTACCTCAGCGTGTGGCTGGCTGCGTCGGTGGTGTTTGCGGCGCTGACGCTCGTGGTCCACGCCTTCGCCTCATCTGCGCAGATGCTCGACCCGGTGATTGGACCGACCGGCGCAGCCGCGCTTTTGGTTGCCGGCCTCTACCAGTTGAGCGGCCTGAAGGAAGCCTGCCTGACAAAATGCAAAAACCCGTTCTCGATCCTGTTTTCGAACTGGAGCGCGAGGCCAGGCCGCATTTTGCGGCTCGGCATGGAGCAGGGCGTGTGGTGTCTCGGCTGCTGCTGGGCGCTGATGCTGGTGATGTTCGCCGTCGGTGTGATGAACGTGTTCTGGATGGCGCTGATCGGCCTGTTCACCTTGATCGAAAAACAGACGGCGGCCAGGCTGCCAACCCGGATCGCCGGTGTGATACTGCTTGTCTGGGCAACCGCCCTGCTAGTAGTCTCGGCATGAGGGGAGAGAATTCGATGGCAGATCAAAGCTGGGCAATGAAAGGGGAACTGGTACTCTCCTGCAATTGCACGGTTTTTTGCCCTTGCGTGCTGTCTCTCGGCAATCATCCGCCGACCGAGGGCTATTGCCAGACCTGGGCAGGGTTCCGCATCGATGCCGGCCATTTCGGCGAGGTCGATCTGTCCGGACTCAATCTTGGGCTGGTCATGGAAATCCCTGGCTATATGAGCCGCGGCAACTGGACCGCCGGCCTGTTCATCGACAAGCGCGCCTCAGTCTATGCGGTAAAAGCGCTGACCAGGATTTTCACCGGCAAGGCTGGCGGAACCACCTCGCTGCTCTCCATCCTGGTCGGAAAGTTCCTCGGCGTCGAGCAAGCGCCGATCACCTATGAGACGCGTGACAGGACGCGGATCTTCCAGATACCGAAGATCATCGACGGGGCGGTAACGCCGATTCCCGGCAAGGATCGCGACAAGGACACGATCATCAGCAATTCGGAGTACTGGATCGCACCGGAAATCATCGTCGCCAGGTCCGACAAGAGCAAGATGCGGGCTTTCGGCCGCAACTGGAACTTTGCCGGCCGCTCTGCCGAAATTTGCAAGCTGGACTGGCGGGGCCCGTGAACAAGAAGGGACCCGTGAGCAAGAAGAAGACGACGGCCAGGAAAATCGCCGACCGGATTCCGATGCCGAAGAAGAAGGTCACGTGGCCGCAGGCGCGCGCGTTTTCGGTCCATCTGCTGACAGCGTCGGGCTCGTTCCTCGCATTCCTGTCGCTGGTGGCGGCGAGCGAGGGGCGCTGGACGGCAATGTTCTGGTGGCTGGGACTGGCGTTGTTCGTCGACGGCATCGACGGGCCGATCGCCAGAAAGCTCGAGGTCAAAGAAATCCTGCCGACATGGTCGGGCGAACTCCTCGACAACATCATCGACTACGTGACCTACGTGCTGATTCCGGCCTTCGCGCTTTATCAGCGCGGCTTCATGGGCGAGGGCCTCTCGTTCCTGGCAGCGGCGATCATCGTCGTGTCGAGCGCGATCTACTATGCCGACACCGGCATGAAGACGAAGGAGAATTTCTTCAAGGGGTTTCCGGTGGTCTGGAACATGGTGGTGTTCACGCTGTTCGTCATCGATCCGGGACAATGGGTTTCCTTCGCCGTGGTCGTGGTGGCCGGCATCCTGACCTTCGTGCCGATCAATTTCATCCACCCGGTGCGGGTGGTGCGGCTGCGGCCGATCAACCTTGGGATGACGCTGCTATGGTGCGCTTTCGGAGCGCTGGCCCTGGCGCAGGCCGCTCTTGCCGCCTTCTACGACCAGATCGGCGTCCTGGGCGAGCAGGTAAGTGTCTTCACCAAGATCGGCATCACGGTCACCGGGCTTTACCTCGCCTGCATCGGCGGTATCATGCAGCTCTTTCCAACGCTCGGCGCCAGGAAAGCCTGATCCGAGAAAGCCTGATCCCGAGAGAGCCTGGTCAATGTCCAAAGCAATCCGCATCCACGCCAATGGCGGTCCGGAGGTTCTGACCTATGAGGACGCCGACCCGGGCCAACCGGGCTCGGGACAAGTCCTGGTCAGGCACACGGCGATCGGCCTCAATTTCATCGACGTCTACCATCGCTCCGGCCTTTATCCGCCGCCGGGCGGTTTCCCGCTGATACCCGGCAGCGAGGCAGCCGGCGTGGTTATGGGCGTCGGCGCGGACGTCGACTGGCTGAAGCCGGGCGATCGCATCGCCTACGCCGTGACGACTGGCGCCTATGCCGAGCAGCGCTTGATCGACGCCGACCGCGTGGTGAAGGTGCCGGACGGCATCAGCGACGAACAGGCAGCCGCCATGATGCTGAAGGGGATGACGGCGGAATATCTGCTGCGACGTACCTTCAAGGTGAAGGCGGGCGACACGATCCTGTTTCACGCGGCGGCCGGCGGCGTCGGGCTGATCCTCGGCCAATGGGCGAAGCATCTTGGCGCGACCGTGATCGGCACCGCCAGCTCTACCGACAAGATCGAGCTGGCCAAGGCGCATGGCTTTGACCATGTCATCAATTACCGTGAGCAGGATTTCGTCGCCGGCGTCGTCGCCATCACCGGTGGCAAGAAGTGCGACGTCGTCTATGATTCGGTGGGCAACGATACCTTTCCGGCCTCGCTTGACTGCCTGAAGCCGCTCGGCATGTTCGCCAGCTTCGGTCAATCGTCAGGGCCGGTCCCGCCGTTCAGCATATCGTTGCTGGCGCAGAAGGGTTCGCTGTTCGCAACCCGTCCGACCTTGTTCGTCTACAACGCCAAGCGCGAAGACCTGGAGGCTTCCGCCGCCGCGCTGTTCGAAATCGTGCTCAGTGGCGCGGTCAAGATCAAGATCAACCAGCGCTACGCTCTCAAGGACGTCGGCAATGCGCATTCCGACCTTGAAAGCCGCAGGACGACCGGGACAACCATTCTCATCCCCTGAGCCTTTCCACCACTTGAGCCTTGCTTTCCCTTAGAGCGATGTGCGTCCACTTGGACTCACAAAGTGCCCTCTAACATTTTGACCCCGCATCGTGCTTTTCCGAAAATCGATTTCGATTTTCGAGCCGATGCGTTAGGTTTTCCGCTGAAATTCTTGAAGCTCTTTCAAGACGTGTGCCGCTTTCCGACGAGAGCCGGCCGCGCATACCATGCTTGCGGGAACACAGAACATATCTGGCAAACCAGATGGGAGGCACTGTGAGTGCAAATCAGGACGGCGCAAACCTGCTCGAGGTTCGTGGCCTCACCAAGATATTCGGCACGCTGACAGCGTGCGACCATATCGATCTCGACGTCGCAAAAGGCGAAATCCACGCGTTGCTCGGCGAGAACGGCGCCGGCAAGTCGACGCTCGTCAAAATGCTGTTCGGAACACTGGAGCCCAATTCGGGCGAGATTTTATGGAACGGTCAGGCGGTGACGATCACCAGTCCCGGCTTTGCGAAGAAGCTTGGCATCGGCATGGTGTTCCAGCATTTTTCGCTGTTCGAGGCACTGACGGCGGCCGAGAACATCGCGCTGTCGCTGGATGACGGTTCGCCGATCAGCACGATCGCTGCGAAGGCGAGGGCGCTTTCCTACAGCTACGGCCTGCCGCTCGACCCGCAATCGCTGGTCGGCGACCTGTCGGTCGGGGAGCGACAGCGCATCGAGATCATCCGCTGCCTTCTGCAGACGCCGCAGCTCATCATCCTCGACGAGCCGACTTCGGTGCTGACGCCGCAGGAAGCCGACAAGCTGTTCGAGACGCTCGAACGGCTGCGCTCGGAAGGAAAGTCCATCCTCTACATTTCGCACCGGCTGGAAGAGGTCAAACGCATCTGCGACCGCGCCACGGTGCTGCGCCACGGCAAGGTGGTCGGCCATTGCAACCCGCGCGAGGAAACCGCGGCATCGCTGGCGCGCATGATGGTCGGCAACGACGTGCAGGCCGTGGTGCGCGCGCCGGCCCGGGGTATCGAAACCGCGCAGCCGCTGCTTGAAATCCGCGCACTCAGCCGCAAGCCGGCAACGCCGTTCTCGATCCCGCTCAGGAACATTAACCTGACGGTGCGGGCCGGCGAAGTGATCGGCATTGCAGGCGTCGCTGGCAACGGCCAGGGCGAGTTCTTCGAATCCGTTTCCGGCGAAGTGCCGCAGCAGGATGCAGCCTCGGTGCGCATCCGCGGAAAGGATGCCGGCGGTCTCGGTATCACCGGCAGGCGGCTGATGGGCGCCGCCTTCGTGCCTGAGGAGCGACTCGGCCACGGTGCGGCGCCGCGCATGAAGCTCTCGGAAAACCTGCTGCTGTCGCGCCATGCCACCGACGGCAAGGTGTTTGTCGGCGCCGGCGGAATGGTCAAAAGCGATGCGATCTATGCCGCTTCCCAGCGCATTATCGAGGCGATGGATGTGCGCAAGAGCGCTCCCGACCCGGAGGCGGCAGCGCTTTCAGGCGGCAATCTGCAGAAATTCATCGTCGGCCGAGAGCTCGACCGCAGGCCTGATGTCATGGTCGTCAATCAGCCGACATGGGGCGTCGACGCCGGTGCGGCCGCCCACATTCGCCAGACGCTGATCGGATTGGCGCGCAGCGGCTCGGCAGTGCTGGTCATCAGCCAGGATCTCGACGAATTGTTCGAGATCTCCGACGCGATCGCCGTGATGCACAATGGCGTATTGTCAAAGCCTTTGCCGATCGCTGAGGCTACCTTCGAAAAGGTCGGGCTGCTGATGGGCGGGGCCGAGCCCGGCCATGTCGAACACGTTCTGGAGACGTCATAATGCGCCTCGAACTCATCAAACGCCCGCAACGCTCCATGCTGTTCTCGGCGCTGTCGCCCTTCATTGCATTCATGTTGACGATCATTGCCGGGGCCATCCTGTTCGCGCTGCTTGGCGTCAACCCTTTGAAGGCGTTCCAAATTTACTTCATCGAGCCGGTCAGTCAGGTCTGGCAGCTGCACGAGCTGGCGATCAAGGCGGCACCGCTCATCCTGATCGGCGTCGGCCTGTCGGTTTGCTACAGAGCCAATATCTGGAACATCGGCGCAGAAGGCCAATTCATCCTGGGTGGCATCGTCGGCTCGATCATCCCGGTGCTGTTTCCCCAGTTTGAAGGCCCGCTGGTGCTGCCGCTGATGCTGCTGTTCGGCATGGTCGGCGGCGCTGCCTATGCCACCGTTCCGGCGCTGCTCAAGACCCGCTTCAACACCAACGAGATCCTGACCAGCCTGATGCTGGTCTATGTCGCCCAACTCTTCCTCGACTGGCTGGTGCGCGGGCCGTGGCGCGATCCGAAGGGCTTCAATTTCCCGCAGACGATACAGTTCAACGACTCGGCGATATTGCCGGAACTGATGCCTGCCTCCGGCCGCGCCAATTGGGGTTTCGTCTTCGCGCTGGTCGCAGCGGTGCTGGTCTGGATCCTGATGAGCCGCATGCTGAAAGGCTTCGAGGTCCGCGTGCTCGGCTCAAGCCCCAGGGCAGGGCGCTTCGCTGGCTTCGGCATCAACCGGATGGTTTTCTTCGCCTTCATGCTGTCGGGTGCACTGGCTGGACTTGCCGGCATCTCGGAAGTCTCCGGCGCCATCGGCCAGCTGCAGCCGGTCATTTCGCCCGGCTACGGCTTCACCGCCATCATCGTGGCGTTCCTCGGCCGGCTCAATCCGCTGGGCATCGTTGCCGCGGGCCTGGTGCTGGCGCTGACCTATCTCGGCGGCGAGGCGGTGCAAAGCGCACTCGGCATCTCCGACAAGGTGGCGCGCGTGTTCCAGGGCATGCTCCTGTTCTTCGTGCTCGGCTGTGACACGCTCATTCACTACCGCATTCGCCTGATCGGCTTTGCCACGCCGAAGCTTGAAGCCGCGCCGAAACTGGAGGAGGTTCACTGATGGACATCACCGTCAACATCCTTTTGACCATTGCAACCGCGGCGACGCCTTTGCTGATCGCGGCGATCGGCGAGCTGGTGGTCGAACGTTCCGGCGTGCTCAATCTCGGTGTCGAAGGGATGATGATCATGGGGGCGGTCGGCGGTTTCGGCGCCGGTTATCTCACCGGATCGCCGTGGATCGGGTTGTTGGCGGCGATCGCCTTGGGCGCGGTGTTTTCGTTGCTGTTCGCCGTCATGACGCTGTCGCTGGCCACCAACCAGGTGGCCACCGGCCTGTCGCTGACATTGCTCGGCCTTGGCCTTTCCGGCATGATGGGAACCAGCTTTGTCGGCCAGCCCGGCGCGAGGCTGCCAAATCTCGACATTCCAGGCCTGACAGCGATCCCCGTCGTCGGCAGGCTGTTGTTCGGCCAGGACCCGATCTTCTATATCTCGATCGCATTGACCGCCGCCGTCATGTGGTTCCTGTTCAAAACCCGCACCGGGCTCACGCTGCGTTCGATCGGCGACAGCCACACCTCGGCCCATGCGCTCGGCATTCACGTCATCCGCTACCGCTATCTGGCGGTAATCTTCGGCGGCGCCTGTGCCGGCCTTGCCGGGGGGCACCTGTCGCTGGTCTACACGCCGCAATGGGTGGAGAACATGACCGCCGGACGCGGCTGGATCGCGCTGGCGCTGGTCGTGTTCGCATCATGGCGGCCATGGCGGGTGCTGGCCGGTGCCTATATCTTCGGCGCAGTATGGATAGGCCAGCTTCATGCACAGGCTTTTGGCATTCCGGTTCCCTCGCAACTGCTTTCTTCGTTGCCCTATCTGGCAACCATCGTGGTTCTCGTTCTAATCTCGCGCAACAAGCGTTTGACGATGATGAACACACCGGCTTCCTTGGGGCAGCCATTCGTTCCGGATCGTTGACAACAAAAAACAGACGGGAAGCTCCAAGGCTTAACTCAGAGAGGTAACACGATGAAAAAACTGCTTATTGCGCTGGTGACGACGGTGGCGACATTGTCGCTGGCGGCGACCGCCGAAGCTCAGGAAAAGCTGAAAGCCTGTTGGGTCTATACCGGCCCGATCGGCGATTTCGGCTATTCGTACCAGCATGACCAGGGCCGCCTGGAGGTGGAGAAGGCACTCGGCGACAAGGTCGAGACCGCGTATCTGGAGAACGTCTCCGAGGGTCCCGATGCCGATCGTGCCTTCGAGCGCCTGGCGCGCGAAGGATGTAAGATCATCTTCGGCACCTCCTTCGGCTTCATGGACCCCGAAGTGAAGGTTGCCAAGAAATTCCCCGACGTGATGTTCGAGCACGCGACCGGCTACAAGACATCAGAAAATCTCGGCATCTACAATGCGCGTTTCTATGAAGGCCGCTACATTCTCGGCCAGATCGCCGCCAAGCAATCGAAGTCGGGCGTCGCCGGCTATATCGTTTCGTTCCCGATCCCCGAAGTGGTGATGGGCATCAATTCCTTCATGCTCGGCGCCCAGTCGATCAACCCAGACTTCAAGGCTAAGATCGTCTGGGTCAATTCATGGTTCGATCCGGGCAAGGAAGCCGACGCCGCCAAGGCTTTGTTCGACCAGGGTGCCGACATCATCGTCCAGCACACCGACTCTACCGCTGCCCTGCAAGTCGCCGAAGAGCGCGGCCTGCAGGGGTTCGGTCAGTCTTCGGATATGATCAAGTTCGCTCCCAAGGCGCAGTTGACCTCGATTGTCGACGATTGGGGGCCGTATTATATCAGCCGGGTGAAGGCCGCGCTCGACGGCACATGGAAGCCGGGCAATGTCTGGCTGGGCATCAAAGACGGCGCGGTTAAAATGGCCGCTTACACCAACATGCCCGACGACGTTAAGGCAATGGCGCAAGCCACCGAGAAGAAGATCGTCGACGGATGGAACCCCTTCACCGGGCCGATTGCCAAGCAGGACGGAACGCCGTGGCTGAAGGAAGGGGAAGTCGCGGACGACGGCACGTTGCTCGGCATGAACTTCTACATCAAGGGCGTCGACGACAAGCTGCCGCAGTAAGACAAGCCGAGTTCACATGGCCAAATCTTGACAGGCCGAATCTTGGCAGGAAAGGGCGCCGCACGGCGCCCTTTTCGTTTAAAGCGAGAATGCGATCAGACCGCTGAGCCGTAGAGATCGTAGGCGTCGGCTCGGTCGATCTTGACGGTGACAATGTCGCCGGCGCGCAACGGACGCCGCGACTGGATGTGCACCGAGCCGTCGATTTCGGGCGCGTCGTACTTGGTGCGGCCCTTCGCCGAGGTGCCATGCGCCTCGTCGATCAGGACAGGCAGGCGCTTGCCGACCTTCCTGGCGAGTTGCGTCGCCGAGATTTTCTGCTGGCGCTGCATGAAGCGATGCCAGCGCGCCTCCTTGATCTCCTGCGGTACCTGGTCGAGGCCGAGGTCATTGGAGCGGGCGCCCCTGACCGGCTCGTATTTGAAACAGCCGGCGCGATCGATCCTGGCTTCGTCCAGCCAGTCGAGCAGCATCTCGAAATCGTCGTCCGTCTCGCCGGGGAAGCCGACGATGAAGGTGGAGCGAATGGCGAGATCCGGACAGATTTCGCGCCAGCCGCGAATGCGGTCGAGCGTCTTTTCGCCATGGGCGGGCCGGCGCATGTTCTTCAGCACCTGCGGCGAGGCGTGCTGGAACGGGATGTCCAGATAGGGAAGGATCTTTCCTTCGGCCATCAGCGGGATGACGTCGGCGACATGCGGGTAGGGGTAGACATAATGCATGCGCACCCAGACGCCGAGCTTGCCCAATTCCTCCGACAGATCAAGGAACTTTGCCCGCACTTCGCGATCGCCAAACTGGCTTGCCTGGTACTTGATGTCGATGCCGTAGGCGCTGGTATCCTGCGAAATGACCAGGATTTCCTTGACGCCGGCCTTGGCCAGTTTCTCGGCCTCGCGCAACACATCGGCCGCCGGCCGCGAGACCAGGTCGCCGCGCAGCGCCGGGATGATGCAGAAGGTGCAGCGATTGTTGCAGCCCTCCGAAATCTTGAGATAGGCATAGTGGCGCGGCGTGAGCTTGACGCCTTGCGGCGGCAAAAGGTCGACATAGGGGTCGTGGCTCGGGGGTGCGGCCTCATGAACCGCAGCCATCACGCTTTCGTAGGCCTGCGGACCGGTGATGGCGAGAACGTTGGGATGTTTTTCGCGGATCACGTCCGGCTCGGCGCCGAGACAACCGGTGACGATGACCTTGCCATTCTCCGAAAGGGCTGAGCCGATGGCATTGAGCGATTCGTCGCGAGCCGAATCGAGAAAGCCGCAGGTGTTGACGACGACCAGATCGGCGCCGTCATGCTTGCGCGCGATCTCATAGCCTTCGGCGCGCAGGCGCGTGATGATGCGCTCCGAATCCACGAGGGCTTTCGGGCATCCAAGGCTGACGAAGCTGACGCGAGGGGCGGACATAAAGGTTTTCCGGCTTTTCGGGATTTGGCGGCGCAGTATCACACTTGTTGCGGCATTGGTATGGGCCCGCGGCAATCGCGACGAAACGCACGACAAGTCTATGGGTGCCGATGGCGGAAGCGGCGCGACAGGCGGCGTCAGCTCACCGCGTTGTTCACATGTGGCCAGACTTCCATCGCGCCTCGATAGACCATGTCGAGCGCGACATAGAGGATGATCAGCAGGCCGATATAGGCGATCCAGCGATGGCGGTGCAACAGCCTGGCGATGAAGCTCGCGGCCAGCCCCATCAGCGCGATCGACAACACGAGGCCGATGATCAGCACGGAGAAATGATCGCGCGCCGCGCCAGCGACCGCCAGCACGTTGTCGAGCGACATCGAGACGTCGGCGATGACGATCTGCAGTGCGGCCTGGCCCAGCGTCTTGCGCGGCGTCTTGCCGGCCACGGCATTATCCTTGTCGAAATCGGAATCGGCCAGCGCCTCGGTCGCTTCCAACTCGTCGGCTTGGGAGGTGCGCAGCTCGCGCCACATCTTCCAGCAAACCCATAGAAGCAGGATGCCACCGGCCAGCAGCAGGCCGACGATCAAGAGCAGTTGAACGGTTACTGCTGCAAAACATATGCGCAGCACGGTCGCCGCCAGCACGCCAATGAGGATGGCCTTCTTGCGCTGTTCGGCCGGCAGGCCGGCCGCGGCAAGGCCGATGACGATGGCGTTGTCGCCTGCAAGTACGAGGTCGATGGCGATAACCTGGAGCAGGGCCGAGAAGCCTGCGGCGGTAAAAATTTCCATCAACCGGAAGTTCCTTGCTTGTTCGCGATCGTCGGCGCCGAGTATCCCGACGCCTAACGTGTATGGTTCCCGCGCGTCAAGAGACCGCTTGAAGCCAAGGCCGGTAAACCGGCTGATCGCGGCGGAATCACCATAAACGGGGATTTTCGCATCGTCACATCTGCACGGACATTCCGCCGTCAACGGTCAGAACATGCCCGTTGACGAAGGATGCCGCATCGCTGGCCAGGAAAAGGGCGGCGCCGGCGATTTCCTCCGGCCGTCCCCAGCGTTGCAGCGGAACCCGCTGGCGCGCGAAGGAAAGCATGTCGGGATCTTCCGCCAGCGCGGCATTGGTCTCGGTAGCGAACATCCCCGGGGCGATGGCGTTGCTGGTCACCCCGTGCGCGCCGTATTCGACGGCCATGCTGCGCATCAGGCCGGTCAGCCCCTGCTTGGCGGCGGGATAGACGGCGTCACCTGGACGCGCCATCTCGCCAACGATCGAGGTGATGGAGATCAGCCTGCCAAATCCTCGCGCCTTCATGATTTCCGCTGCATCCCGCGACAGCGAGATCGCCGAAAGCAGATCCGTCCGGATCAGATCAAGGATATCGTCGTCATCGAACGCGGCGAGCGGCCTCCTGTCGCGGGCGCCGACATTGTTGACGAGAATATCGAGCCGGCCGCGGGTCTCGGCGATATCCGCGATCACGGTGCGGCCGGCCGCCACGTCCGCTATGTCGAAGGCCGCCGCCTGAGCACTGCCGCCACCCTCCGCGATGGCGGCGACGGCGCCATCGAGCACCGCGGCCGTACGTCCGGTCACAACCACATGCGCTCCCGCTTCGGCAAAGGCACGCGCGATCTCGAAGCCGAGCCCACGTCCGCCTCCGGTGATGAGCGCCACACGCCCCTGCAAGGAAAATCTGTCGAAAATGCCCATGCCAAGCGGTCCTTTGCAGGAATAGGGATAGTAAAAACGATGCCATGCGGCAATCGGCGACTGCGTCACGGAACGGCGCGGAATCGCCGGCAATGATGGGCAAGGCGACGCTTGATCGAGGATGGGGTTGATGCAAGCCGCCATCGCAATAGATTACGGGCCGACGATGCCTGCGAACGTGTCCCTCACAGGAGAGGCTCGTGACGTCTGACGATAACACGCCCATCCTTTCCGGGGTGATAGGGGAATACCGCGAGTTCGATCCTTCGGCCGCACTTGAAGGGCATTTCCAGTGTGTCTGGTCCAATACATTGCGACCGGACGTGGGGCGCTTATCGGCCGTGGTCCCCGACGGATGCGTCGACATCACCTGGATCGACGGTAAGCTGGTCGTGGCAGGCCCCGACATGGCCGTTGCCCTCTCTACGCTGACGCCCGGTTCTACCGTGATCGGCGCCCGCTTTCGACCAGGTGCGGCAAGCCGATGGCTCGGCCTGCCGATGTCGGAGATCGTGGGCAGCAGGGTGGCGCTCAGCCACTTCTGGGGCGTGCTGGCGCGCGAAATCGCCCAGAGAATCGGTGATGCGTCCTCCACAGCGGAGCGGATGCGGGCGACGCAAGCGGCACTCTCCAGGCTCGCGCCCGATGTCGAGCCGCCGCCTCCGGACATGGGATTTGCCTTCAACGCGCTGAAAACGGAATCCGCCGGTCCGGGTATGGCGGTGATCCTCGATCGGCTGGACGTCAGCCCGCGAACGCTTCGCCGCCGCTGCCAGGAGGCTTTCGGCTATGGTCCAAAGACGCTCGACCGCATTCTCCGGCTCCAGCGGTTCCTAAGCTTGGCGCGGCAGTCCGCCGAGCCGCGCCTGGCTGATCTTGCGTTCGATGTGGGCTACTCCGACCAGGCGCATCTCACCCGGGAGGTGCGGCGCCTGTCGGGCTTCTCCGCCCGCGACGGTTCTGCGGCAGCTCGGCGCCTGAACTGGCCGTTTCGTTCAATACGCCACCGTCATGTCCGTCTAGTCTGCCTCTATTCGAAGGAGGCAGATATGACCATCTACAAATCCCGTATCATCACCGTGTCCATCGACCGGGACTGGCGCGAAATCTATGACTTCGCCTCCATCCCGGAGAATTTCCAGCGCTGGGCGGCAGGTCTCGGCAGACGCTTCGAGAAATCGGGCGAGGAATGGACGGCAGAGGATCCCGATGGCCGGCTCATCCGCATCCGCTTCTCCCGGCCCAATGAGTTCGGTGTCCTCGATCACCTCGTCTTTGGCGAGGGCAAGGAAACCCGCAATGCGGTGCGCGTGGTTCCCAACGGCACCGGCGCGGAAGTCATGTTCACGCTTCTGAAGACGCCGGACATGACGGAGGAGATATTCGCCGCCGATGCCGCCGCGGTGCAGCGCGACCTCAACAGCCTGAAGGCAATGCTCGAACGCTGAGCTTCCAAAGAGCACGAAACACGAAAGGAGAAGATCATGGCCAAATCCAGCAACGACAAGCGCATCGACTATGTCGAGTTTTCCGTCGGTGACATTGCGCGCTCACGCGACTTCTACGGCAAGGCCTTCGGCTGGTCCTTCAAGGACTACGGGCCGAGCTATTGCGAGTTCAACGACGGCCGCCTGTTCGGCGGCTTCGCTCTCGGCGGCCAGAAAAAGACGGCGGGCGGGCCGCTGGTGATCCTCTATGCCGACAGACTGGACGAGACCCAGCGCCGCGTCGAGGAGGTTGGTGGGAAGATCGTCAAGCCCGCCTATTCGTTCCCGGGTGGCCGGCGCTTCCACTTTTCCGATCCGGACGGCTACGAGCTGGCAGTGTGGTCGAGCAAGTGAGGAGGAGGCCCAAACAAGTGAGGAAGCAGAGGGAGGCGCCGAGCCGAGCCCGGCGCCTCTCTTTTCGAATGGTTTGTGCGTGCAATCGGGAACAATGCTGTTCCTGGCGCGAAGTCGAAGATGCTTCGGCCCATGTCATGCCGCTCGCCGACACTTAGGTGCGGCTGGCTTTAGGGCTTGCTCATGCTGAGGCGCCTATTCCGACTCTTTTGCCTCTTCCTTTTTGAGGATCGGCATGTCGGCGGTTGTCGCGGCGTCGGCAACTGTCGGCGCATTGCTGTTCGCGATGCTCGCCACTTTGGTTTGCTGATCTACGGAAGCCGTCGTTTTAGTGTGGCCAACACATTCCGCTGCGGCGCCGGACACTGAAAGGCCCAGAGCGGCGACAACCAAGAGAGCGGTCTTCATCTGTGGCTCCTAGCTTTGTTGAGGGCAGGGATAGGCTAATGGCATATCCCCAGGTCGAAAAGTCAACTTTTCGTGCCCGCGTACGCGGGCGGTCTTTATACGACAAAACGAAGATCTTCTGTTAGCCGTTTGATTTTACTGCAACATTTCCGAGCTAGGCGGGAGGGGGCGGCAAGAACCACGTCTACGTTGCAGCCGCCAAAGTTCTCCTGAATGAACACATTGCGATGTCTGGAAAGCCGACGAGCGCCTCGTGAGCGTTTATGAACCAGCTGGCCGCCACGCAAGTGCGGACAATGTCGTGAGACAGAGTGCGACAAAGACGATCGCAGTATTTGCCGCATGCGAATATTCCCATTGCTGACGCAGCGCATTCCAGTTTTCAGGAGCCGTCGTCCAGTTCTGCGTCGCCTGGTTGGCAGGCTGGGTTCAGACAAAGAAGATGACAAGCATGAGGATGAAGCAGAGCGCTGCCAGCACAGCAAGCCAGAACGGCGCGCTTTGTGAGCGGACGAGCACCGCGAGCAAGGCATTCATGACGATGGCGACAGGCCAGAACAGGCCGAGGAATGCCCATCGGTAGTAAATGGCTTGGACGGTGAAATAGTCGGCTTGCGGCAGAGCAATCTTGTTGGGCAGGGCAGCGAGATGCGCTCCGGATGGAATGAGCGCGAGCGCGGCAATGATGATGGCGAGAAACTGAACGACTCTGACTGTCACACCGAAGAACCTCTTCCCCAGAACCAGCGGAGATAAAGAAAGTTCCCGGCAGACACGTCCAGTTTGCGCGCGTGGTCGGCAGCGGCGGCGGGCGAGCGCACGAGATCATCAATGCCTATTCGCTTGCACTTTTCGATCGGCACCAGAAATTCGCCGCAGGCGCGCGCAGGTTGGGAACTGCATCGGTAGTCGGTCATTAAATATCGAGGGAGCTGGTGGCTCCTCCGCTATACCCCGTTCGGATGGAGAAATCATGCCGCGAATACTCATTGCTTCGTCTTTTCTTCTTGCCTTCAGTGCGCCCGCGCTCGCACAGGACCCTTCCAGAAGCATAGAGAGCCAAACCGGCCGCATTGCGGTGGAGACCTTTGCCGAAGGGCTCGAGCACCCCTGGGGCGCGACCTACCTGCCTGACGGCGCGTTGCTGGTCACCGAGCGTCCGGGGCGCCTGCGGCTTGTCTCGACCGACGGGGCCGTTTCCGATCCGATCGATGGCGTACCGGATGTCTTCGCCGGCGGACAAGGCGGCCTGCTGGATGTGGCGCTCGATCCGGATTTTGCCAACAACCGGACGGTTTACCTCTCCTACTCGGAGAAACGCCCCGGCGGCGCGGCCACATCCGTTGGCCGTGGGCGTCTGGACGAAGAAGGAGGCGCGCTTTCGGACTTCGAAGTGATCTTCCGGCAGGAACCGGCCGTCTCCGGCCAGAACCACTACGGTTCCCGCCTGGTATTCGCGCCGGACGGCAAGCTCTTCGTCACGCTCGGCGAGCGCTTCAAGATGCGGCAGGCGCAAGACGCGAACAATCATCTCGGGACGATCGTCCGCATCAATCCCGATGGTTCTGTGCCTGACGACAATCCCTTCGTCGGCAAGGACGGCGCCGACGAGATATGGTCCTACGGCCATCGCAATGTGCAAAGCGCAGCGATCCATCCCGAAACCGGCGTACTCTGGGCAGCGGAACTGGGGCCGCGCGGCGGCGACGAGCTAAACATTCCGGAAGCAGGCAGGAATTACGGCTGGCCCGTGGTCAGCTGGGGCCGGCACTATTCGGGCGAACGCATCCCCGATCCGTCTACGCGGCCGGAGTTTGCCGGCTCCATCCATAGCTGGACGCCCGTCATCTCGCCCTCCGGCATGACCTTCTACACCGGCGACATGTTTGCCGACTGGCGAGGCGACCTCCTGATTGGCGGATTGTCGGCTGAAGGCATCGTTCGTGTCAGGATTGACGGCGAGCGGGTCGCGGGCGAGGAAGTCGTCGCTCTCGGCAGGCGTATCCGAGACGTGGTCCAGGCTCCCGACGGCGCGGTCATGGCGCTGACCGACGAGCCGGCGGGAGGGATATTGCGACTGTCGCCGGCAGCCTCGCAGTGATTCCACGCGGCGCGACAGATGGAGCCTGGTGAATCATCGCTGAGCCAATGGCAACCAACACAGTGTCATCGGAAAACAGGGATGGTTGCGGACGTCTCGATCGAGGCTTAGCAGGCTGCCTGCTCGATTTGCCTGGGGAAGGCAACTGAGCCTCTCTGTTTATTGAACCAATTCAATGAGATAATTGGCAACCTCTGGCGTAGGGAGTGTCCGTCTCCGAATGACACGAGTTCTTCAGGCTGACGCCCGCCGTGCCGAAATGTGCGGCGGGCTTTTTTGCGGTGGAACAAAGGCTTGGGACGGCAGTTTAGCTATCTGCAGCATGTTTGCAGATCAAGCTGCAAAGATCGGATTGCACCCTCCGATCAGCCCGTGCCCCTGTCCCCCGGGGGTGCGGGCTTATTCGTTCATAGAACCGAAACGATCAAAGATTGCGGATGGAATGCTGCTCGTCCTCAATGATATCAGGCCGATACGATTTCCACCTACAGCGAATTGCCTGGTGCGCCCATCAAGTCCGCGCCACATTGAGCGCGTTCGAGCGGCTCGACAGCCGCTCAAGGATCACGAGAGGCTGCCGAGCCTGACCGGCTGGGCCTTTAGGCGGGGGCCGCGCCGGCTGGGGGAGTTATAGGCTCTCCATGCGTTCTTGCTAATTTAGTAAAATTGTCATGCTCCGTTCCCCCAGCCGTCAAATCGGATGAGCCTGAAGTCGACTCCATGCCTAAAACGGATGTGAGGTTCGGCGTCGGCGATTGCCTGCCACTTGCTATTGCGTTGATGGCTTGAGGATTAAATTCTTATTCCGTTCTCATTGAAAGGAAGAACAGGATGCCGCGATCTCGCCGCCACGAACACCCTTGCACGCGGGGCGTTTGTCCTCAGCCGTTGCGTTGCTTGGACACATCTTCCGAGGTGGGCTTTCCTTGTCCGGCGTTCTCGCCAATCCCGGACTTGGCGGCAAAACTATAAAGAAGGCCTGCCACGACAAGCACCAAAAGCGTGCCGAGCGCCGCCACCTGCCACAGACCGAGCCCGCACGCCACGCCAATTGCGCCAGACAGCCACATGCCTGCACCGGTCGTCAGCCCGTGGATCTCGCCCCTCGAAAACAAAATCGATCCGGCGGCAAGGAACGCGACGCCGGCGGTAACCGCTTCGACAACACGAATCGGATCGACCTTCACGGATTCCTGCAGAAACATCGGCGCGTGAACGATTTCAATCGTCAGAATACCGAAAGTAGCCGCTGCCACGCAGACCAGGATATGGGTGCGAAGCCCGGCGGGCCGATTTCGCCATTCACGTTCGAAACCGATCGCAGCACCCAAGATCGTCGCCAGTAGAAGCCTCGCCGCAATGACCGGAAACGGGACATATGTCGGATGGCCGAATTCTTGGAAAAGTTGTTGCATGAGTAACCCAGGCGTGACCGGCCACAACGTGCGCGGGCCGGCCAGGTTCCCCAAAGTCTGCCGGGGGAGCGCCGGCATCCACTTGCTCGAAGTTCACCCCGAACATCTTCCCAAATTTGCGGGATGTGGCCGGCACCATTTGGCGGGGGGCTTGATGGGCGCCGGCCAGGCGGTTTGGGGTCCGCTGCCGTTGGATAATACCGACTTTGGCGATTCGAGTAATTCCGTGATCGCGGAAGTCCACTCCTTCGCGGAACAGAGGGCCTTTGACTTCGTTACTTCGGACGGTCCGATTCCGCAAAATGGTAGAAATTGATGAGAAAAGTAGCTGGCACAACTGCCGTGATTGCATCCATAGTATTGGTCATCGTGCTGCTCTTCATGGCGCCCAAGGGCTTCGAGCTTTCAGCGCCGAGTCCGCTCGTCAACTCTGACACCTCAACAACCCCTTAGGTTGAGAACTCATACAATTGACTGATTTTCATTGATATTCTTCGCCCTCAAT
>NZ_SUHQ01000038.1 GCF_004962245.1 Mesorhizobium sp.
GGAGAGCACGGCGACCAATGCCGTTACCTACACCACGCCATGGGGCACGATCGAAGAAAGAAGATTTCTCAAGTGATCGCCGATGCGAAGAGTGATGATGGATTTGTGGACGAGATCCTATTCACTCAGTTCTGCGACAAATCTGATATTGTTCGAAAAGGAATAGAGCTCCCCCGGAGCGCGACATCGGCCGCCGACGTGTTCCGGCGAGCTGAGAAACTTAGAAATGCTGTTGCGCATGGAAATGACTGTGCCTGGCTCCTTCCGCCGCGAAAAATATCGCAGTGTTGGTCAGAGATATGATGATTTTGAAAAGGGAGATTGATGGATAGAAGGCTTGCTCTGCGCAGTTGCCTTTTTGGTGCGTTGGGAGACGAAACGGAGACTGTGCAGGACCCTCCATTAAGCGCTCGAGGTTGCGCGCGTACTCATCTTCCAGTTCGACGCCGGCCTCTTGGAGAATGGCTACTTCTTCTCTGGTTAGAAGCCAGTCAGGCGACTCTACAGGGGGCACGTCGGCGGTGCCTTCGCCTAATAAATCCTCGTCCTCCGCAGCCTGCTGTGCGGCTGCCAATGCTGCCTGGATAGTCAGCGTCGCGTCGAAGACCGTGTCCCTCTCGGTGATTTCGAACTCGTGGCCACGCTCGGTTTGATACTTACGACCAAGAAAGCGATCCCGCAGTTCAGCGAACTGCCGATGCATGTCCCCTCGGCCAGCGTGATGTTTTTCGATGCCCTCGGGTTTGAAGTAGCAGACCATTTGCTCGACACCGCCTTGATGATGCCCCGGCGACGTGGCCAGGCGACTAGGAATGGGTGTTGATGTCCTGCTCAATCTGCCGTGCTGATTCCAGAATGTCATCGAAACTCGGCGGAGTGCCGAAGATCATGGCCGCCGTATTGGCATAGTCGCGCGTGAGCGCGTCCACCATCTTTGGAGCGGGCGCGATCGCGAAGCTGCCCGGGACTGCTGAGGCGAGGTCATAGTCGGGACGGTCGAAAAACATTCGTGCGTGCCGCACGCAGTCGGCGCCAAGATCGAGATCGCCGAGCGCGGCCTTTCCGGTCTCGGATCCGAGAAGACAGTGCATGTATGGACAGCCTCCGTGTGGCAAGGGGTTTCTGACATCGATGACAGGTTGGTCGGGTGCAGGCATGTATTCGGCCTTTGAGTGCGGCCTGTTCATGCCGCTGGCCTTGAAGTCCGCGGATCGGATCCCAGACGGGTCAACGCGCTTTTTGAGCGGCACCCACTGAGCGGGTTTTTCCGATCCCGGTTCGACCGTCGGTCATCACACCATCAGCACCTCACCAACCTCTGTGCATCCTCTGCGACTACGTCACTACGCCGGTGAATCCGCGAAGCGCTTGCCCGTAGTCATCAGCGCCCAGACGATCCGGGCCATCTTGTTTGCCAAGGCCACCGCAACGACGTTGTACGGCTTTTTCGCCAGAAGCTCGGCAGCCCAGCGAGTGGGTGCCGCTTTGCCCTTACGACAGAAGCGAAGCACGGCATGGGCTCCCACAACAAGAAGGCGACGGATGTAGGGATCGCCTTGCTTGCTGATCCGCCCGAGCCGATCCTTTCCTCCGGATGAGTTCTGTCGCGGCACCAGGCCAAGCCAAGCCGCGAGTTGCCGGCCGGATTTGAACAGGGAAGCATCTGTCACGGTCGCAACGATTGCGCTGGCGGTGATCGGACCGATGCCGGGGATCGTTTCGAGGCGACGGCTCAACTCGTGCGAACGATGCCAGATGTGAATCTGTCGGTCCAGCTCACCGACCTTCTCGTGCACCTCACGCAATTGCTGTAGGGCCGATCGGGCAAGCGGGGGAATGAGGTCGTGCCCCTCGTCCTCAACCAACGCGACGAGCATGCTCAGCCCTGTAGCACCCTATCGGCAGCCGTGTGGTGGCCATAGTCGGCGATCGGTTCGTTGCGATACCAGTAGATCGCCTTGTCGACGTCGCCGGTGAGCTCCGTCGCGGCCGAGATCACTTGTACCATCTCGCGCATCCGGCCCTGCAGGCGTTCCGATGAGGGATTGCGGAGCGTGTTGCGATGAACCCCGGTCAACTGTGCCAGATTGGCCACCTTCACGCCCAGCGCCTGCGACAGGCGCTTCGGCGAGATATAAGGCGTGCGCGGCTCCTGAAGGCTATCGACAAAGCCTGAGACCGCCTTGGAGTGTGCGAGCTGTGCGTGGATTATGACAAATTACGACCTCTCATACGCACAATATATTAACATTCGAATGCATAGCAAGTGGACACGAATTATATGACTTGGTTTAACGGCACTCTGCAATTCGTCAGGCTAAGGGGCAGCATAAGGCCCGGGAGCGGACGGCAGGGGACGGGCGGATTGGTTCCGATAGCGGACCTTCTCTAGTGCGGGTGTCAAGGTGGAAGTAGCGCGTCGACAAGGCGTTCGATCGTTTCCGCTACGCCGTCGTCGACTAGTGTTTGCCGGATCGCCCGCCGCTTGGCGGTGAAGTGCGCGCTGTCGGGTAGTTCGATGCGGGCGGCGATTCCGGCAGCGTGCAGCGCCGCCGCGGCAAGGTCCACGTGCAGTGCCTCGGAAGCGTCGAATTCAGGGATAGGCAGCGTCCAGACGAGATTGTCGAAGTCACGCGGATCTCGGTCCGACTGGCTGAAGGTCCTTTACGCGATCAAGCACAATACTCGTGTTCAGGACGGCAGCAACGTACGCGGCTTCTTCTTCAAGTGAGTTGGCGGCCGACCAATAGGCCTTGTGGTCGATAATCACATCGTCGTCCTCTAGCCAGCACGCGCTCAATCGCGTTCCAGCTTTCGTGTAGAGAACTCGAATCGGCGATCTCGCCGCCTGCGCCACCAGTTTTTGAAGGTGGTTTAGCGACCGCGTCAGCGTCATACGAGGCGCGCCGTCTACCCCCTTGTTGCTATGCTCGTTCCACTTCGTTTCGGCATCGCGCAACCACGCCGCAAGGCCACGATGGCCTCGTGCGTCAGCGCTTGCCGCCGTGAGGATTGCACCGCTCTCCATCGGAACCACGCCCGTCACGAGGTCGAGGACCCGATAAGGTGCGACGGACTCTCCCAGCGCAATTCGACGCACGAATATGCGTTCGACCGGGCCCTCGGGAGGCTCGACGCCGGTCCACGGCCGCTTGTCGAGACTACCAACACGGCCGCGCAGGCGCGGCGCATCGCGGCGGCTTTGCAGGCGTCCGGCTGCGGCATACTCCACGAGAACAAAGCGCCTTGGAAAGAGGCTTGCACCATTACGGAAGCGTGTCCGATATGGAGATGCAGCAAGTAGCGTTCTCGGCCTTGGCCAAGCCGCGCGCATATGCGCGAGCACCTGGGCCGCCTCGGCCTCGCTGGCATCACGCCGTGGAAGCACACCTACCCAGCGATCGAATTCCGCCGGCGGCGGCCCGGCACGGTCACGCTCACCGAACAGCACACAGGTGCTCCTCGTGCTGCTGCCGGATTGCGCACCGAAGATCGGCCACACCCGCTCCAGACCCCAACCGCCGATGATCGCTACCCGCACGCGCTCCATGCCCCCGTCGCGCATTCCGGCGAACACGGGAGCGTTGAGCGCGGCATAGGGCAGAACGAGCGCCAGCACGCCGCCGTCGCGCAGGTAGCGTTCCGCGCCGCGCGCCCAAAACAGCGCACACATATCCTGTTGTGTGGCCAGACTGCCACCGACCCAGAGATTGTAGCTCCGCAGCGCCTCGCGCAGCCGGTCCTTCATGTCCGCGCTCAGGTGGCGATAAACGATCCAGGGCGGATTGCCGATCAGGACGTCAGCCCGGTGATCGGGATGCGACAGCCACACTGGGCGCAGCAAGTTGCGCAGAATGAAAGTCCAGATGTGGTTGCGGCCGTCAAGATAGAGTTCCTTGAGCTGCGCGAAGGTTTGGCCGAGCATGGCCGCGTCCTCGGTGGTCGCGCCGGCGAGAGCGATGGCATGGCGAATGGCCTCCGGCTCGGCGAGCGTGTCGAGCCCGCGGTTGAGCTCGTCGAGCGCACGCTCGAACAGATGTTGGTCGCTCGCCAAGCCGGCGGGGATGCGCAGGGGCGGATCGTTGGGCGGCACGTCGACCAGCACTTCGGCCGATGCGCCCAGCGGTCGCAGGTTCCACTGCATCGAGTCGCCCATATAAACCGGCACGCTGAGCGTGGGCGGCCGATCCTGTACCAAATCGCCGAGTGCCAGCAGCCACGTGACGCGCGCGAGCGCGACCGCGACAGGGTGCACGTCGATCCCGAACACGCGATCGGCACAAGTCTCGACGATCTCGGCTGGTGGCACCCCAGCCTGCCGACCGGCTTCGATCAGGCGGCGAAGCGCATGGAACAGAAAGGTCCCAGAGCCACAGGACGGATCGAGCACCGCTGTTCCAGCGGGCGAGGAATAGCCGCCGTGACCACCCGCGCGGCCAACCAGTCGGGGGTGTAGTATTCACCGAGGTCGTGGCGCTCGTCGGGGTCGATCAGGCTCTCGTAGAGGCTCTTGAGCACGTCGACCTTGACATCGCGCAGGCGAAAACGAATCGTTTCGGCGGCAAGCGAACGCACCAGGTCATCGCCGCCCGTTGCGAGTAGGGGCCAGTCGAAGAAGTCAGCCTCGACGGCGCCGACAATACCCTCATTCGCCAGCAACCGGCCCGACAGCATCTCCGCCGGATCGCCAATTTCCAGATCGAGGACGCGCGCCGCGATCGCCTTCACGAGGATAGTCAGATAGGTGTGTTGGAGGAACAGCGCATCACTGCCCACGTCATCGCCGTATACCTGGCGCAGCAACCCATCCCACAGGTTCCGCTTCAACCGCACTTCGGGATGGTCGCCGACCTCGGACCACAGGCGCTGCAGTTGCGCGTGCGCGCGGCCGAAGGCAAGGCTGTATCGACCGAACGCGAGCGCGACAGCGATCGGTGTCGGCATCACCTCGGGAACGGGCGAGAGCAGCGGCTCGAGCCAGGTCAGCAACCGTTCGGGGTGGTCGACGTCGACGTCATAGCGGCCGATGCTCGTGAGCCTGCCGAGATCCAGCGTGTAAGCGAGCAGCGTCGCGCCGTCGGTGGCAAGACCGACGGTGGTACGGCCAGGTGCGCTGCCGCGGCTTGCATCGGCCAGATAGTCGGGCATACGGGCGACGACATCACGCTCTTCGCGCCGTAGATCGCTCTTCAGCTCGATCACGGTGGCGCCCCACGCCACGTCGATCCGCCCACTGTTGTCGACAAGGTAGCGCTCGTGCTCTAACTCGCTGAACGCGGCGCCGAAGCCTTCTCGCAGCAGTTCCGTGATCAGGCCCCGCAACGCCTCGTGTCGTGGCCGGGAAGCCATCGATCGGACGATGTCGGGCAGACGATCTCCGCGCCAACTGTTTGCCACTTTCCCCTCCCGCTTGAGGCTGTACCGTTGCCGCCGCATGCGCGAGAGCATAAGTTGCCACCATGAGATTCGCTCAAGCAGACTTGTTCGCGCAAGACGACGCCGAACGCAACACGCTATCGCAATCAGAGCGGGTAGCGATCCGATCGCGTCTGGAAACGACACTGGCCAAGCTCGAAGCCACGGCAATCTTCCCTTGGCGCGATCCGCTGGACGCCGTGCACGAGGAGAACCGCTTCCAACGCGACAGCGAAATGCTCGGTGAGGAGGGCGTTCTTCTGTGGCACCGGTTCGACACAGAGATGGACCGGCTCCACGCGACGCGGTTCTCTTCCGACCTCCGCTCCGCTGGATCGACGAATTGACCAGTAGTTTGTCAAGTGCTTGGAAGTCGACCAGAGCCAAAATGAGGCGCAAAGTTACTACGCAAGCTTTGCCTGAAATGGGCCGCTGGGCCCAAATGTCTTTAGTCCGCCCCCCAATTTAGCCAGCCAATCCCTATTAATGGCGAGCCCCAGCTCAGCCTCGCTGTGAGGGCACGTCGCTGATGACAGGCGTACGGGAGTCTCCGGTGCGACCGGAGATGAACGTAACTAACGGGTAATCGAGCTGCCGGTCGATACGTACCGCCGGACCGTCCTGCAAGGTCCGACCAATCCCATCAGCTGTCATGAGCTCATGAGGTTCAGATAGCCGGCGGAAGGTTTCGTCCCCGTACCTTTCGCGAGGCCTGGCAGGGGCGCTACGAACATATCGCTCTCTCAGGAAGGCAGAGACCATATCAGGTGTCGGAACCGTCTCGCTCCGAACCGTGCTCCGAGGACAAAGTAGTGCCTCGAGGCAAAAGAAATGAGGCCGCAGATGGGACAGACGCTTGTTAAGCGCTCCCGTTTTCGGCGTCCCACTGGCACCAGCGAGCTTCGCCTCCAGTTCGGCGGCGATGTCGCTCGCAAAGGCTAGGTTCGCCCCGCTGACAGAGGGGACCAGCCCCCCGAAGTTAGGGTCCATCGTCACACTCGCATGATTGTAGAAGAGGTAAAGTGGGACCCACGGCGGGGGCGTGTCCCGCAGGGTGCGGAATTGATAGTCATGCTTGGGCGAGGGCCTATGCAGCAGCTCGCTGTAGGAGCGGTTCTTGTTTTGGACCACGGCGGCGTTTAGGCGCTTGGCTTGGATCCGCACCCAAAGGTCGCGACCCTCAGACACGTTCCAGAACCGCAGATCAAGATCACCCCCGGTGTCCTTTTCGATCGGGTAGGAGATGACGAGCTCTGGACCGGCGAACGCGGCCAGCGCGCCCGTGAGGATGTCGGTCATGGTTTCTTCCCGGAACCTACCGCGCTCGAGGTTGGTCTCGCGGTCGAGCAGTCCCCCGATCACAAGAGGTAGCCGTGTTGCCAGGTCGCAAAGTGTTGCCAACGTTGTAATCCTACGATGACTATTGCCGCTCCGCGAATTCCATAATCACCTACACTCAGCGCAGGGAGCTAGCGTGTGGTTTCAAGCGAGCGGTAATGAACGGGGTCGTGGTTCCGCACGGCATCTAGGCTCAGCGTGACGATCGCCTGCGCCTCGCTCATGTCTGGCAAGCGCGAATGACGGCCTATCCGAGCTACAGGCTTCGGCATGGCGCGCTCATGCGCAGCGGCGAGAAGTGCCTCACCTTGCACCTTCCATTTCACTTGCCAGCGACGGACCGCCGCCTCTGGACTCGCCGCATCCCAGTCCGTGCGCTGCCGAACGATGCGCGTCATGGCTGTGGTATACTTCAGGCCAGGCGTCTTCACCATGAGATCTGCAACCATGGTCAGGAAGACTGTATCGTTCTTGCCTGTGCCGCGAGGGCGGCCGCGGGAACGCTTGTCAGTCATCGGGGCGTCCTTTCCGAAGATGACGATGATGCCTTAGGATAAGTAATTCGACAGCCTGATCCTACTGAGAAGAATTGGCATTTCGACCTTTTTAGCGTCGGAAATTCACGTCACGAAGTCCATCAACGAGGATAATTCGATTTGGATGGATTTTTCCTCGCTCCGTGACTATCGCAGGGGATCTGCCCTGCGGCCGGGGGTTCCATCAATACGGGCGGGCTCAAGATCGCGCGGCAGAAACGGCTGTGGGGATACGGTCAGGAGTGAGCGAGATGAAACTACCCCTGTAATGACGTATGGAAGGGCCGACACCCTCGAAGAGCGGCTTGGGCTGACGCCCATGGTCAGCCAGCGTATCGCGGCGATCATCATCTTCGCCGCCGCCATCGAACATCACCTGGAGCGGGCACTGTGGAAGCTCGAGGGCGCCAATCCAATGGGCATTCGACCCGAGACCGACGCGAAGATGATCTCTGATTTGATCGGATGCTTGAAACATTCGCCTCAACCCTGCCAGCAGGAGAGGAGCGCACCCCTGCTTGAGACATGGTGCAATGCAGCCCGTCTCGCGTTTGCGATCAGGAATGACATCGCTCATGGCGTGCCCACCAATTTGGGAGACACGCTGACATTCATGAACAATCCTCGCTGGCATGGCGAGAAGCGAAAGAGACCATTCAGCGACTATTGGGCCGACGATCACTCTCTTGATCTCATTCGTCACGTCTTCGCCGTTCTTCTGCGCGTCATTGTTGGCGTTTCGGCAGAGAAAGTGACGTTGGCCGGCCTTACTAAACCGTCTTTGCTACGTGCCTTGCGCGACTCGAATTCGATTCTGAGCGAAATGGCCTGTAAAGACTACAATCCGACCTTCGAGAAATACTAAATCGGCAGCGGGGCTTCATACCGCTTGCAGGTTAAGCCCCGCGTTCAGATCGGCGATATATCGCGGACACAGCTCTTTGATGGTGATTGCTTTGTAGTCGAGTTCACGCTCGTCGGCAGGATTGTCGCCTTGAGCGACACGGCCGAACTGGACCTTCGCTTCCGGTCGTGCTGTCTCGGGCGTCCAAATCCCGTGGAGGCCGATGGTGTAGCGAGGCGAGCGGCCGGCTGCCCTGTATTGATGATATAGCTGCGTTTGCCGGATGCGAACACACGAAGGCCGAAACCGAGCAGCTCCTCATCCCAGATGACGTAGTCCTTTTCGCGGACCTGGGCGGCGTCGACAACCCTTTTGGTGATCTTAGTCATGACGTTCTCTCCAACCAGCACCGATCTCTCGCGTAAGCAACCACGTAAGCACGAGGGCGGAAGTCGGAGCGCAGTTTCGGATTCGAGCGTCGCTCGGCATTTCAAGTTGCCTAAAAGTTTCTAAGAGATAGAGTATCATAACATGCCCCTATCGCGTTTTTCAGATGGGCAGTCTAAAAAACTCCGAAGGCAGAGGTCACAGGTTCGAACCCTGTCGGGTGCGCCAAAGAAATCAGGGGTCCATTCTGGACACATAGGTTACGGTTTATACCGGAGACATGGTGAAGTGCACCCATCTCTTGGGAAGGGCACAGTCGCTTAGATGGGTTTTCGAGCAAAGCTGCCACTTGGTCCCACACCAAGTTCCCGCACAGCGCCAAAATGCTGCTAGAAGCTGGTGACTTCCATGAAAGGGACTTTCAGGGCGGCACAGAGGCTTCTCATCGACGAGGAGTGGAGTCCGTTGTCGCCGGATACCAAATGGCATGGCGGCTTAGCGCCATTTTGCGCACAATGGACGAGCGCTATGAAGGGGACCTTTTCGTTTGCGGCCGCGTTTAACCGATGCCCTGAGGTCATAAAGATTTCGTTGAGTGCGCAAGCGGCCACGTATACGTCGGAATCGAGTTCGACAATTTCGATGTCCGACTCCGATATCTCATCGGCCAAGCTCTTGTCGAAGATACGAACCTGGTCGAAAACCTCTTTGGGTACCGCAATGCGTTCGACTTTCGCTCGTTGGAACAGAGCGGCTTTCAGGTTTCCGCCAGCTTCGCTAAAATAGAGGCATGCCTCTAGATCAAGCACAAAGTTGATGCCGCTATAGGCCATGCTGTTATGGCCCCAGCCGGTTAACACCGATGGCGGCGATCTGCTTTATCGTACTTGGCTTCAGATTGGTGAGCCGGTACGCATCGAACTGAGAGATTGCCTTCCTGTCGACGGCGGCGGTGAGCATGTTAGGCAGAAGATATCCGAACCTGGCAATCTGCGAGCTAATTCCACCGCCCCCGCTGTTTTCCTCACCTTCGTCTTCTTCTTCGATCATGGGGACTTCAGACGGCAGGGTCGCAGACCACGCAGCGTAAAAGCCTTTGCTCAAGCCCAAATCAGAGACGCGTAAGGCGCTCGCCTGCTTACTGGCGCCAAATCGTCTGGAAAGGAGATCAACGACGGCCCTGGCACCCCTTCCCGCGACGCTTTTATAGGCTTGGGAAAATTCCTCCGCAGGCATCATGACCGAGGCAGTCACCGAGTTGCAGAATCTTTCAACCTGGTTGTTGAGAATGGCGGGGTCTGAAACTCCCGTTTTGCCAAGGAGCACATGCACCACTTCATGCATCAGTGTGAACAGCTTGGTAGCGGGCCGCTGCCCGGTTGTATTCACGAAGATGATGGGAAAGTCACCGGTAGGAGAGTAACAAAACCCACGGAACGGGTCCGCTACCCTATCGCAGAGCACGATGATGCCTTTCCGCTCTAGCGATACACGCGTCTCCCTGAACGTTAGGGTAGGATCCACCGATCCATCGACGCGCTGGACGGGGACATAGAGCGATTTCAATAGCTTTCGCGCGGTCGACTGCTGATGGATGGTCACGCTATTTGTATTGGCGAACCTGGCGCAGTCTTCGAACGCTCGGTCCGCCAGGTAGGCGGCGATAGAACGAGCACGCGCGATTCGCGTTAGTCCTGCCGATGTAAGAACCGCTGGCCTATTATTGGCGGCGCGAAAATCAGGCATATTGGCGTCGATTTCTACGTCTTTGGCGAACAGGAACTGGACCGGTACAGCCAGAGCGGAGGCAAGTGAAAACGCCACTCGCTTGCTGACGTCGGTTGGGGTTGTTTCCATTTCAGTCAAGAAATCTGGTCGGATATTCGCCTCAATCGCGACCGCTTCAATTGACAATCGTCGCGCGCGGCGGATGCTTTCCACTGCCGAAGGTCGGGGGGTAAGTTTCAATGGCATCTCAGTCGCTCGCAACAGAGTGTTTTCGTCTGAATGAGTTTTCCGGACTGCTTCAACTAGCGTTCGGATTGAATTTGGCGCTGTCGATTTTTAGAGAGCTGGCAATCGTTCCTCGAGGACCGCTTGCACGCCAGATCGCGGCAATCGAAACGTTAATCGGAACAAGAAAGGTGAGAAACCCCTCATCAGCCGGCAGCCTTCGGGCACGTTTGGAATCGGCAAAGCGAGAGATCGTCATCAATGACGATAGTTTGGCCACTTGGGTAACATGCTGCGCGGCCGTCACATCCTTGTTCGGGCTAGCGGCCCTGTATTGGTCGTTCTACGCTGCCGTGGACCAGTCTTGCATGGGCGAGCAGCTCGCTCTCTTTACGACCATTGTGCATTTCGTTCCCCTCCCATTGGCTATTCTAATCCTCTACGCCAGAGCCCATTTTGTCTATAAAGACGTTTGGCAAAAGTGCAATTTGCTTAAGCAAGATGCACTCGCATAACAATTGGCTGCTCTAACACAGCGTCTCGCAAGGCGATCGGCCAAGGAAGCTTGCGAACCGCCCGACATCGCGGACGTAGTTGCGCTGCGCCTCCTGGCTGAACCGGCGCATGGTCATGTCGTCAATCAACCGTTGGCGCGGCGGGCTGATCGGTGCATCGAGAACAGGGTGGGGGTGGTCAGGCTTCTTGTTGACGAAGCCTGTGATGCTCTGCCCCGCCGAACGACGCTCAATGCGGGCGCGGCAACCGGATCGTGACCTCTACCTTACCACGCGCGTCCATCCCGCGCAGCGGGTTGTTCTCCGACCTATTGCGGTGATTGTCGCTGTTCGGCCACAGCTCCGGTTCTTCCACTTAGGTGATGATCACGTTTCGCAGGAGCTAGTGTCGTTACGACGCACTTGAAGTTCCTTCACTGACGTTCCTCGCGATAACGCTAAGCGCCTGATCATATCCACGATCTTGATATAATCTTCGAGGACGTCGCCGGATCGAGACTGTCGGTTGCCCCAGCACCACTAAGGCCGCCCCTGGTGATACCGCCGCGGACAGGCCCCTGCGCGCGCGCAGCGCTGGCGAGGATCGAATTGGCGAACGTCGCTGAAACGCCGAGCGCCGTCGCACGGCCGAGAAATTCACGTCGGCTCAGGCGGCCCGCAGCGACGTAACGGCTAAGATATTCGAGTTCTTGCGACATGAAATGTTCCTCCTCCCATTCATTGTTTCGTGCTAATGTCAGCGCTTTATCAAGCTCAGCGGAAGCGAGCGGCCAAAGAATCTCTATTTAAATGGTAGTGGTCAAATACCGATTGTCGTCCCACATCATCTCGTTTCAAGATCGTTCACACGCAGGGCGGATCTGGTTCCGAGATGCGCGACAATCGATACTGACGAGATCGAACTACCTGATCGAAATTGTGGCCCGTGCTATCTGGCTACTTCCGCTCCAATCTGAGTCTGCGCGATGTCAGGGAAATGCTGCTCGATCGCGGGATTGTCTTTCCCCACGAGACCATCCTCCGATGGTGCCGATGCACTGCCTGATTATGCCCGCCGCATACGCCGAAGGCGCAAACGAAAACGATGTCTGGCACCTCGATGAAGTCGTGGTGCGCATCAACGGTCAGAAATCCTGGGTGTGGAGAGCGGTTGATCAGGACGGATATGTGCTCGACGAGATCGTCCAACGCGCGCAACGCTGCGAAGTCGGTAGCTTCGGCCGAGATAGAAGATACTTTCGTTGCACCGCGCCTGAGCTCAAACCACTCACCGTCAAATCGTAACGGCGCACGCGCTTGTCCACGATCTCCGAAGGCTGCTCTACATTTTCAGCGATGGTTCATGGACGAAGGGGCTGCATGGCTCCGATCACGATCGGCCGAGCTTGAACGACTAAGCGGGCAGACAATCGTCTAAGGTGATTGTGAGGGACCTTGGATTCCGCTGGGGTTCGTGCGGCAAGCATAGGACACTCTACTTTAACTGGCGACTTCTACAGCTGCCGGTACAGGTTATCGACTACGTGGTGCTACACGAACAGGTTCACCTGCTGCATCACAACCACTCCAAGCAATTCTGGAAAGCGATGGACAGCGTGCTTCCAGACTGGCTTGTTCGTAAGCAAGAATTGGAACGCGATTGGGTAGGTTTGCGCGTTTCGCTTTGGCGACTCCGTCGGAGGCCCCCGCTTTCGAAGGGATTGCCTCCACGAGTAAGGTGTCGCGGCGATGAGTTGCCGCAGGTCAAGCTCAGCGAAGCCGATCGACAGTAATGCCCCCGACAGTCGGGGATATTCCCACGTGTCAGCGCTCGCCGCCTCAACTGCATTCCGTGTATTCGAGGGCTGAAAGCACGATGCCGATCCCTGACTACCAATCGCTCATGCTCCCGGTTCTTGAGGTCTCTTCGAAGGACGAAACCTCCGCCCACTAGCCGAGGCCGAGATTGCTGCACGGTTTGGTCTCACCGCTGAAGAGCGTGAGCAGCTGTTGCCGAGCGGCAAGCAGCACGTGCTACACAACCGTATCCACTGGGCGAAATTCTACATCAGCAAAGCGGGACTGCTCGCCTCTCCCGCACGAGGGCGGTTCGTTGCCACCGAAGCAGGTCGGTCATTGCTCACCAGCGGCCCTGACCGCATCGACGTGAAGCTGCTATTGAAACACCCAGAGTTTAGGAAGTTTTACAAGGGCAACGGCTCCGATGATAGTGCAGGGGAGACGCCATCCGACGTCGCGACGGAGGCGACGCCGGAAGAGCAGATCGAAAGCGCCTATCAGGCGGTACTAACCGCTTTGCGGGCAGACATTTTGGACAGGATAGGCCAAAACAGCCCGGCCTTCTTTGAGCGGCTCATTGTCGATCTACTTGTCGCCATGGGTTATGGCGGATCGCATAAGAACGCAGCCGCCCAGCTTGGGCGCTCGGGCGACGGCGGGGTTGATGGCGTAATCAACGAGGATCGGCTCGGTCTCGATCGGTGTATGTTCAAGCGAAGCGTTATGCTGTCGCAAACGCTATTGGGCGACCTGATGTTCAAGGATTCGTCGGCAGTCTGGTAGGGCTAGGAGCGACGAAGTGTGTTTTCGTGACCACCTCGACATTCAGCCCACATGCCCACGAATTCGTGAAGCACCTGTCTCAACGCGTCATTCTGCTCGATGGGCGCCAACTTGCCGACTTGATGTTCGAGCATGGCGTCGGAGTTCGTGTCCGTCGAGCCATTGAGCTACCGGACGCGCCTTTTGCTGACGCACCGGCGCAATCCGAAGGCCGAAGTTCCTCGACCTGGAGAACGCCATCCGCCACTCGCTGAAGTCGTTCGGCATCCGCCTTAGGCAAGGTCGGACGTGGCGCCTTCGAACGCGCGGTACGCCAGGCGGTGGCGGACAATCCGTTGTCGGCCGAGCTGATGGACGCCATGCTGACGGCGCGCGCGGCGCTGTGGCGACAGTACTGCAGGCTGCATGATCTCGTCGTGAGGATCGTCGCGCACAGCGAGCCGTGCCGGCGCTTCATGGCTATTCCCGACGTGGTCGGGTGACGGCGCTCTCCTTCATGACGGCGATCGACGATCCCACGCGCTTTCACCGCTCGCGCGACGTCGCCGCTTACTTCGGGCTGACGTCGCGGCGCTGGCAGTCCGGTTCAACGATCGACATTCAGGGACGGATCTCCAAGGCCGGCGACGCGGACGTGCGGCGCGCGCTCTACGAGGCGGCGTCAGGACTGATGACGCGCTTCAAGGGCAGGGACAAGGTCAAGAGCTGGGGCCGGGACATCGCCAAACGCTCCTGCCACCGCAAGGCCTGCGTCGCGGTGGCGCGCAAGCTGGCGGTGATCATACACGCCATGTGGAGCGATGGACGTTTACGTCGGCGATGCGGCCGCGAGCGAGGCCGATGCCACGCGGCGCGCCCATGTCAAGGACCGCAAGCTGCTGGGAGCGCATCGATGAGCGGTGCGGCGGCAGATAAAACGCATGGCGCCGGCGCGCTGACGGACCCCATCTGAGCAAGGAGATCCGCTCCGGCGGATGAGCACCGATGCAAACCAGGAACGACTGAACCACGTTATCCTGCCTGCCGCCGCGCCGACAATGAGACAGCCGGACCGCGCTCGATTTCGATGCTCCGTCCGTCCGATGGAAGAGTGCGTCACGACGGTTCGAGCGCTGCGTTCATCCCCGGCGTCGGTCCGGTGACGGCGCTTTCGTTCATGAACGGCGATGGACGATCCCACGCGGTTCCGCCGCTCGCGCGACGTCGCGGCCTACTTCGGGCTGAGGTCGCGACGCCGGCAGTCGGGCACCTCGATCGACGTTCAGGGCCGCATCTCGAAGGCAGGCGACGTCGACGTGCGGCGCGCGCTCTATGAGGCGGCGTCTGATGATGCGCTTCAAGGGCAAGGACAAGGTCAAGAGCTGGGGCCAGGACTCGCCAAACGCTCCTGCACTGCAAGGCCGCCGGGCCAAGAGCCAGAACTGTCCAACAGGCTGATTGACGTGCACAAGACAGCATACGCGTCCTTCGGCGAAAGCCTCGCACGAAATACGTGGTGAGGCCCGACGCAACCGGCCGGTGCCAGTCGTCGGCTCTTGTGGGGTGAAGGCTCTGAAACGATAATTTTCCGTTCGCATCGACGGGAGAAGCAAGTGTGGACCACCAGCGGTCACCGCTGCCCCGCGCCAATGGTCGGTCTGCCGGGGCACCGAGTTATAATGGAGATAATCTTCTTTTGTATCTATGTCGATGATGATATCCGTCATGCCTGCCCAAAATGAGTCGGCGCTGGGCACAGCGTGACGACCCTATTCTGGCGGGCCGAGGCGGCTGCCCCAGCACCTGGCAGCGAGAAAACACACGCAAGGAGAACTCCATTGCCTTCTTCAGAGACCAGAGCGCAGACACTCGGCCCTAGCATGATTTGGCGGAACTGGGTGAGCAATCAGGTTTGTCGGGTGAAGCATTTCGAAATGCCAAGTTCGGACGATGACGTCTGCAGAACGATCAAGACAGCAGCTTCAACCAATCTGCGCGTCCGCGTAGTGGGTACGGGGCACTCTTATACGCCGATTGTCCCCACGGACGGAGTTCTAATCTCCGCGGAGCGTCTAACAGGGATCGAAAATATCGACCCAACCAACGGCAGCGTAACCCTCCGCGGCGGAACGCGGATTTGTGACGTTGGCCTTGAACTGCGTTCTGCTGGTTGGGCATTGCCCAACCAGGGCGATATCGATCTGCAGACGATGAGCGGGGCCGTATCGACGGGTACGCATGGCAGCGGCGATAGTTTGCAATGCTTAGCGGGTCCGATAATTGGAATGCGGATAGCGATGGGCGATGGATCCATCGCCAATTTCGATGCTTCGCAAGACATCGATGTCCTCAACGCTGCGAAAGTTTGTCTCGGAATGCTTGGCGTGGTGCTTTCCGTCACGATGAAGCTTGTTCCTGCTTTTGATCTTCATGACAAAATATGGCGTGAGGATTTTGAAGAATGCATGAATCATTTGGATCAGCTATGTCAGGAAAACCGGAGCCTCCGCGTGTTCTGGTGCCCGACCGAACACTCGGCATCGTTATACAGCCTGCCCGACACGTCTGGCATTGGTCGTACGCGCAGTAAAGCTGATGTCTGCGAAATCAGAACGCTGAACGTCACAACTCAGCCGTCAGCAGCTGTCGAAGCACAGGCCGGCGAGAGAATAGGGCCCAGCTATCGGATATTTCCGGGTTCAATTCCGATGCCGAACCATAACGAATGCGAATACTCGGTGCCCTACGAGGACGGTCCGGCGGTATTGCGTGAAATACGCAAGCTGATCCAGACGAAGCATCCGTCGCAGATATTCCCGGTTGAGTATAGAACCGTGGCGGCTGACGATATTTGGTTGAGTCCATACTTTGAGCGGAAGACCGCAATGATATCGGTGTCCGGCGCAGCAGGAGAGGACTACTGGGATTTCATCCGCGATTGCGAGACAATCTTTTCCTGGGTAAAAGGTCGTCCGCACTGGGGCAAACTTCACAGCCTGGGCCGGTCCGAGATCGAAGCCTTGTACCCAAGATACGGGGATTTTATTTCTCAAAGGGCTCGCTTCGACCCGGACGGTCGCTTCCTGAACGACTACCTGCGCGAACGTTTCGCCTAAAAGCTTTTATCTATGGTGGCTTCTGCGGTTCGCTGCATAGCCGCCTGGAACTTGCTGCCATCTTTAGCGATCATGTTGGCGAGGATGTCGATGATCAAATATTGTCCAGCGACCCTGGAGAATGCTCCTCGCGTGATGGGCGTGTCTGTTGAGGATGCTCCCAGTACAGCGTCCGCGTTGGCAGCGATCGGACTGCGTATATGACAGGTGATTGCGATGGTAAATGCGCCAGCCGCCTTGGCCGCCATAAGTGAGTTGATTGTATCCTTGCTCGAGCCAGATTCCGAAATTGCCAGTGCGACTTGCTTCGGCCCGAGATTCACTGCACTCATGACGGCGAGATGTGGGTCGTCCAGCACGCGCGACACCAGTCCGAATCGAACAAACAAGTAATGCGCGTATCGGGCCACATTCGCAGAGCCGCCGAACCCGTACAGATCTATGCTTTTTGCTCGTATGATCTGTTTTGCCGCCAATTCGAGAGCGGCGTGGTTCAACAGGTCCTTTGTCTGCTTGAGCGCGGTGATGGCCGTCGACAGCGTGTCGTCGATGACGTCACCAGACGGGCTGGCGTGTCTGATTGTCTGGTGAGTGGAGAGTTCGATCCCCAATGCCAGTTTGAAACGCTGGAAGCTCGAAAATTTGATGTCTCTACAGAACCTCAAGACGCTCGCTTCGCTCGATCCGGATCCGTCAGCAACCTCCGTGATAGTTTGGTTCACGACCTTCGCGGGATCGTTAAGGACGTACTCACTGATGCGAAGGAGCGCCGGACTGAGGCTGGGCTGAGACGAACGCAAGCGCGCCAAGATCTTTTCCTGCATTTACGATTCCCTTGATGTCGCCGAGCTCCAGCTCCCTAGGCTTGATTGACACGGGCAGTGAAAGCAATAGGAATTTTTCAGCAGATTGCCAAGCCGTGAACATTGTTTTCGTTAGAGCGCCCAGCCGCCTGCCAGCCTTTTTGCACGGCATTTGACCATCATCGCCGCGCGGGGAGACAGTTGCCAATGATGAAAAAAACCATCTTCCGCAGACGAAAAAAAAGTGATATTCCTTCAGCGAGAGACTGGGACCGCGGCCGCTGGGCGCGAATGCGAACAGAGATGACGAGATGGGTTCTATATCGATTGGTGTCGACATCGGAGGCACCAAAACGCATTTGAGAAGCTGCCTGGAACAGGGCATGGGCCGCGACTTGGTGGTGAGGACCAGTGAATGGCGTTGTGGAGCCTATGACCACGATATTCCTGGACTAATCGCGCTAATCAGCGGATTTGCGGATGGCGCCACTCCCAACGGCATCGCGATTGGCTCTCATGGATGTGATGATGAGGCTGAGTGTGCCATCCTGCAAAAACCACTTTCCAATCATTTTGCCTGCCCGTTGAGGGTCGTCAACGATGCAGAGCTATTTCCCCTAGCCATGGGGCTTTCCAGCGGAATTGGTGTTGTCGCGGGAACTGGCTCAATCGCCGTTGCTCGGGACCAGAAAGGCAGGATGCATGTCGCAGGCGGTTGGGGCTGGGCAATCGGAGACGAAGGGAGCGCTCCCGGTTTAGTACGTGAGGCTGGTCGAGCAGTGCGACGGCACATTGACCTCGGACGGGCAAGGTCAGAGCCGCTTGTCGAAGCGCTTTGTGAGGCATTTGGACTGAATAGCCCCACGAACATCGGCACCGCTATCGCGAAGGAAGGCGGTGCCTCGGCTCTGGGGCGACACGCACCCGTTATCTTCTACGCAGCCAATGAAGGCTCGTCGTTGGCTAAGCGCGTTATTGACGAGGGCGCAGCGGCCCTGACCCAATTAGTTCACCACCTGAAGTTGGCGGGCGTGTCCGACAAAGACGTGGTGGTAGGCGGAGGGGTCATCCTCGCCCAGCCACTTTTAGCCAATGCGTTCTCCCATCAAATTTCCGATCGTTTCGGGGCGACAGTGGCGGTCACCTTCCTCGACAAGCCGCCGGTCTTAGGCGCCTGCGTCTTGGCGCGGCAACTTTGCAGTGCCGGGGATGGCCCAGAGACCTCAATTGTCTCTCAACATATGGATATCCAATGATTTACAGGTCAACGATCGCCCGTCAACCCAATCAGTTTCGCCATACCTTGGAAGTGGTCGGAACGCAGCTTCGCGACCTTGATCTCGCGCCATTTGAAAAGGGGACTGTCGTCGTTACAGGAATAGGCGCGAGTTACGAGGCAGCGGGGGTAGTGGCCGGTGAGCTGCAACGCCGCGGCAGACGAGCAAATACTTGGCGCGCAGTCGATCTCATGGAGCCGGGGGACCCTGGCGACGCGATCATAGTCTTTTCTGTCGGAGGAAGAAGCATCGAGCCAATCGCTGCACTCACCATCCACAGCACGTTACCATCCCTCGCGATTACAAGCGGAGGCAACGACCCGCTGTCACGCACCGCTTCGGCAGCACTTCGCTTCGAGTCCGGTCCGGATTCACTGCCGTCGAGCACCGGCTACACAGGCTCGCTGCTGGCAGGCGGGCTGCTGATAGATGCGCTCTGCGGTGAAGACAGCTTCAATTGGAACGACATTCCTCTGATAGCAAGCGAGGTCTTGGAAACCTCTGCGAAAAAGATGGCACGCATTGGAGAAATGTTTCATGACCAGCGGGCGATCGATTGCGTTGGCGCGATATCGGCTTTGGGTACGGCGGGCGAGGCTTGTTTGCTCATTCGCGAGGCTGCGAGGGTGCCCACCGGCGTCGCAGACACGCTGCACTACTTGCACGGCCCGATGGAATCGATGGATCAGGCAACCGGGATTTTGATATTTGGTGACGGCCGCGAAGTGCGATTGGCGCAGGAATTGGCTGAAATCGGCTGTGCAGTTCTTCTGGTAACCGCAAGCGAGTCGCCTCAGGACGCCAAAAACCTAGCAGTTGTGAAGGTGCCATCTTTGCAGAACCGTGTGGGACGATCAATCGTGGACATCCTGCCCGCTCAGCTGCTAGCCGCAGAACTGTCCGACGCGGCCGGACTTACTGATGCCCAATTTCGTTATAGCCAAAATGACACAAAGGTGACCGTGAATGAATCGGAGCCCCGGGTCTGAGCACGCGCGTCACGAGATGACACGTTCCGGGCATCCTTCTTGGCCCTGATCAAGACAGCAACGGCGAGCCAGTGGCAGTGATCCCGCTGTCTCGAGGCCGTTGACGGGCAAGAATGCGTCGTGCTTCGCCTGCCGATTTCCATGCTACGCAGCATTCTGTTTCCAAAGGCGTATGAAACTTGGAAAGGTAACCCTACAATAAAACTATACACCGTGGAATTGTCTCGGCACTTCATCACGTCGACGGCCGCGAATAGCTCACCACGGGGAACACTGCATCGTGACGCCCTCTGCTTACTGAAGCTCGCTTTAGCATTGCTGACAGCAGCTTGGGGACCCATTCAGGGCGAGAATAAATAACTCCAGGACTAACGGACGATGGCATCTTCCCGGCCTAAAGTGTCTTCGGCGCTCGTTACACCCGCGATCGCGTTCCTATGTCTTGCGACAGTCGTGCCGATTGCAGCTGTCATTGCCCTCTCGTTCGGTGACTTCAACATAGCCTTCCCGGAAAAGACGCGCTTTATCCGGCTTTACAATTACGCGCGGTTCTTGTCCGACGGTCGGTTTATCAACGCCGCGCTGGTTACGTTCATTTTGGTCGTCGTCCCCGTCGTCCTCCAATTACTGTGTGGATTAGCGTTGGCAATAGCGCTTAAGGAAAATCTCGTTGGCACACGGTGGATGCGAGCATCTTTCCTGCTTCCGTCAATAATTCCGCCAGCGGTAGGCGGAATTGTGTGGAAGCTGTTCCTCATTCCTGGTGTGGGCGGCTTGTCTTATCTCGCAAGCTTGTTCGGTCACAATTTCGAAGCTGACTTACTTGGAAGCAAAACGTCAGCGCTTATCTCCGTGATCATCGTATCGATTTGGTTTGGCGTTCCCATAGTTGCTTTGCTGCTTCTCTCGTCTTTGGACTCGATCCCAGACGAGATTTATGAGGCGGCAAACCTCGACGGAGCAAGTTGGGCCCAGGCGCAATGCCATATTTCCATACCGCTCGTCTTACCTGCGATGGGAGCCGTCGCCGTGTTTCAAGCCTTAGAGGTCCTTGGGATTTTCCCCGTGATCTTCGTGTTGACAGGTGGCGGGCCGGCTGGGGCGACTGAACCCCTAAACTTCTACGCTTTCCTGACCGCATTTACATATCTCGATCTCGATTATTCCGCCGCAATTCTCGTGGCATTCACAACAACGATCGTCGGCGTGTGTTTTTGGTCTATTCGCCAAATCTCGGCCACTCGCGTTGGGAGGTAAGCCCATGCATCGATACCTTGGACGTCACATCTCCGAATATCATCCACTCGCCAAATCTCGGCCCCTCGCGTTGGGAGGTGAGCCCATGCGTCGGGACCTCGGACGTCACATCTACGGATACCTTGTCTCCGCTGCCTTTGCGCTATTCCTGTTCTCGCCGATATTGTGGACCCTATCGACATCTCTCAAACAGCCGACCGAGATGTTTCATTGGCCGCCCGTGATCGTGGGGGAGCCATCCGCTCAGCACTATACCGCGATAATCGCTGACAAGGACTTCTCTTCCGCGCTCATCAATTCAATTGTGGTCTCATGCAGCACCATCATATTGACCATGGCGCTTTCCATCCCGGCAGCCTTTGGCATCTCTCATTTGCAGAAAACTGCGATGCGAAGGCTATTGACGCTGGTGTTGGCACTCCGGGCGGCGCCAGCGATGATCTACATCATCCCCTACTTTCTCTTTTTTCGCCAAGTACACCTCGTCGACACGAAGATTGCGCTGATCATCGTCAACACAATGTTCGCGGTTCCGCTTGCGATATGGTATTTGTCGGCGTTTTTTGACCAAGTGCCGCGTGAAATTGAAGAAGCCGCGATGATAGACGGCGCGTCAACGCTGCAGACGATGACGCTAATCTCGATACCCATCGCCAAATCTGGTATCATGGCAACAGCAATACTGATATTTATTGGTTCGTGGAATGAGTTTCTTTTCGCGCTGACATTGACACGCGATGACGCAAAAACCGCAGCCGTCGCAATACTGAATTTCATGCCATTTGAGGGGACCGATTGGGGCAAGGCGGCAGCCGCATGCGTGCTTATGCTGGTCCCGATCGTGGTTTTCGTGCCGTTCGTAGAGAAATACGTCGCCGGCCCAACAACGACCGGTTCCGTGAAAGGGTAAAACACTAGCTCAAGGAGAAAATCAATGAGGTATCTTGGAATTCTTGCCGTTGCGTTCGGTGTTGCCGTCGGCGGGGGAGCGACGGCTCAACAGCGCTATGACGGCGCGAAAATAAAGGTCCTATCGACAAACTCGGCATACGATTTGGAGCTCAAAAAATTCGCGCACGAATTCACAGAGAAGACTGGCGCTGAAGTGCAGTTTGATCTCTTCGGTTATGCGCCGACCGTTCAAAAAGTGTCGGTCGAGCTCCTAACGCGTTCAGATAGTTACGACGTGGTATACTTAGGGAGCGAGGAGTTCGGGCGATACGCATCTGGCGATATCCTGGAGCCGCTCGATAATTACATAGATATGAAGAGTGCGGATGTACATGATTTCATCGCTCCCGTGCTGCGCCTCTACAATAAGGACAGCAAACAGATGGCATTTCCGCATTTCGCGGCGACACAGCTCCTGTATTATCGTGCCGACTTGTTCGAGAAAGCCGGAATCAAACAGCCACCGCAAACGTGGGAAGAGTTCCGTAATGATTGTGATCTGCTGAGAAAGGCAGACATTCAGTGCACGGCGCTACGGGGTCAACCGGATACTGGCGAGAATATATGGTTTTGGGGCCAGGTTCTTTATGGTTTTGGCGGTAAATATTTTGCGGACGAACCAGCGGATCTGACGCCCACGGTAAATTCGCCCGCTGCGGTGGAGGCGCTGAAATGGTACACGGATGTGATGACCAATTTCACTGTGCCTGGGAGCATCTCAGCAACCTTCGATGATGTTGTCATCGCGATGCAGCAGGGCCGCATTGCTATGACTGTCGAAGGCGCTCCCACCGCAGGTCGCATTCTCGATCCCAAGCTGTCGAAGGTCGTCGGCAAGCTTGGGTTTGCTTTGCCCCCTGGCGGCGTAAGTGGGAGGTTCCCGCCCTTTGCGGGACAGGCGTATGTCATTCCAGCTGCATCAGAAAACAAGGCAGCTGCAGCGGCCTTCCTTCAATGGGCGACGAGTAAAGATCTCATGAAGCGGATTTCGCTCGACAGCACCTTTGTCGCCATCACCAGGACATCGCTGTGGGACGATCCGGAAATCCGTGCGAAACATGACTATGATTATGGCCATGGATCGTTTGCGGCAACGTATGCAGAAACGCTTCGCGGGGCGCCCGAGTGGTATTATCCTCGCATTCCAGAATTCAAGGAGATCGGCGATCGCCTTGGCCGTGCCCTGCAAGAAGCGGTTGTCAGGAGCAAGAGCCCAGAGGCTGCCTTGGACGATGCTCAAGGTGATGCGGTCGAAATCGTGAAGCGCGCTGGATACCTGAAATAGCCGTTACACGTCGCCACCGGCGCGGTTTTGCGCGCCGGTGCGCGCGCGAACTGAACCTCCATAGCGCGTGGGATGAGAGTTGAGGAACTTTAGTATAGTCTGGATTTGCAGCGATCAGCAGCGTTGGGACACCTTGCAGTGCCTAGGGTTCAAAGGCACGCAGACTCCCAATATTGACCGCCTGGCGGCGAGGGGCACGGCATTCGCCCGTGCGTATTGTCAGAGCCCTATCTGCACGCCGAGCCGAACGAGCTTTCTGACAGGCTTGTATCCGATCGCACACCAAGTGCATCAGAACGGCGCCGGCACATTTCCTTCGCATCTCGTTTTGCTCCCAAAACTGATGGCGAACGCCGGATACTATACAGGGCACATAGGAAAGCTGCACCTGTCTGCCACACGTGGCATGATAGAAAAGCGCCCCGATGATGGATTTGCCGAGTTCTACTGGAGCCCTGAGCCATTTCCGGAGTGGTCAGGCAACCACGACTATCATGCGTGGATGTGGTCAAAAGGGGTCAATCCCGAAGCCTACTTCAAACCCTATCTTGACCAACACTATGGTCCGGGACCAGCCGCAGAATATCGGCAGGCGCGTTGGGCAGGCGATCGGGCTGAGCGCTTCATCAAGATGCATTCTGATCGTAGTTGGTATTTAGGCGTTAACATCGACGCGCCTCATCCGCCCCTCAATCCCCCGCCAGACTACCTCAGGCGGTTCAATCCAAATGATATGCCTGATCCTGCGTTCAAGCCGATTGATCTCGAGCACCAGAAGAAATTTGAACGAGTCGATCAGCAAGCGAAATTCGCGGTGGATCCTTGGCACGCAGCAACAGACGCGGGTGAGGCGCACAACGACGAATTGGCAGGACCTACGCATGAAGCGCCACCAACGAAGTTCAATATTTGGGAGATGAGAGCGGCCTATCACGCCGAGGTGGCACAGGTGGACGATCTGGTCGGCCGGATACTAGACACTTTGACGGAAACCGGCCAGCTGGATCGCACGATCATCGTCTTCATGAGCGATCATGGTGATATGATGGGCGACCACGGCCTGCTCTACAAAGGCTGCCGGTTCTATGAGGGTGTGGTGCATGTCCCACTTGTGATTTCCGTGCCTGGCAGCCCAGCCCAAGGATCGGTGTCGAATGCACTTGTCGAGCTGGTCGATATTGCGCCCACATTGCTCTCGTTATCGGGGCTTGAGGTCCCAAAGGCCATGCAGGGGCTGTCACTCGACCAGATGCTGCTTGGGAACACTTCACTGGATTGCCATAAGCCATACGTTGTCAGTGAGTATCACAACTCCCTCAGGTTCCGCGGCAGCCGAGGGTCTCGCGCATCGATGTACTATGATGGACGTCACAAACTAAATGTATATCACGATGTTGGAATAGGAGAGCTGTTCGATCATAAAGAGGACCCCAATGAGCATTATGACCTATGGGATAGCCACCATCACAGGGGGTTGAAATACGACCTATTAGGCCGCAGCTTTTCCGCAATGATGCTTAGAAGTGGATCCGGCCCGGAGAGAATTGAGGACTATTGACCTTGGCGGACCGACGCCAGGAAGGTCACGAGCGAGGCATTGTTCTCGCGACCTTGGGGCCGCCCTCGGTCGATTGTCCAGAAATTGTTCGATAATTTATGGTATCTCGCTGCTCTTTCCTTCATTCATAAGGGGTGAGGATTGTGGAAATGAGCGTCAACTCACCTGCAATGAAAGCGGCATCGCACGAGAGCATCTTGGCTCGCCTGCAGGACGACATCGATCGATTGCCCAATGCGCTCGCTCGCATTGCCAAATACATTCTGGAAAACCCGGAAAAGGTGCTGCACCAATCGGTCGCGGAGCTAGGTGAATTCGCGGCCAGTGGTGAAGCGAGCATATTGCGGCTTTGCCGGCAGATAGGCTTTTCCGGCTTCCGCGACTTCAAGCTGGCATTGGCGGCCGAGATTGGCCGCCCGGGACTGCCTCCTACTGCTGCTGGAACTGCGGATAGCGCTCTGCAATCCTTGCACGACACCATGGCGCAAAACCTCAGCATCGCACACAACAATGCCGATTCCGAAACTCTCGCGAAGGTCGCCGCCGCGCTTGCGGCAAGCAGACGGATCGACCTCTACGGCGCCGGAATGTCCGGTATAACGGCAGAACTGCTTGCCTATCGGCTTTTGCGTGTCGGGCTAACGGCCTTTGCGTTCAGGAATTCCAACATGGCTCACGAAGTCGCCAGCGGGCTTAGTCCCGGATGCGTTGCGATCGGCCTTTCGATCTCCGGCCTCACGGTTGACACCGTCCAGTTCCTCAAGGGCGCCCGTTCTGCGGGGGCACTGACCGTCGCCATCACCAACCGCGCCCGCAGCCCGCTCGAGAAAGCGGCTGACTTCACCCTGCAGGCCTCCGGCCTTCAAGACCACCCGATCGGCGGCACCCTAACATCGACGATCGGCAAGATCTTTGTGATCGAAAGCCTCATGCTGGCGCTCGGAAAGGCGATGGATAAACCGGTTGCCAAATGAAATTAAACTCCATATTGTCACGAAAATGAAATAAAGCACCGATAGAAGTCACGCCCACCGAAAGGGAACTCGGAATGGCAGCGTTAGACCTTCACATCGACGACATCGGCAAGCGGTTTGGCGCGATTGATGTCCTGCGCGGCATCTGTCTAAGGGTTGCTGCGGGGGAGTTTGTGACACTGCTGGGGCCGTCCGGGTGTGGTAAATCAACGCTTCTTCGGATCATCGCGGGGCTGGAGCGTGCCGACCAGGGCCATGTGCGTGCAGGCGGCAGGGGGCTGGACGCGGTGGCGCCGAAGGACCGCGACCTAGCCTTCGTGTTCCAGAGCTACGCCCTTTATCCGCATCTGAGCGTGCACGACAACATTGCTGCCCCGCTGGTCATGCGTGAGCTAAGCAGCTTGGAACGGCTTCCTGTGATTGGCGCGCTGCTGCCCGGAGCCATCCAACGCAAACGCTCGATCCAGGAGCGGGTCCGGCAGACATCAGGGCTTCTCAAGCTCGACGCGCTGCTCGAGCGTCGACCGTCGGCGCTGTCGGGCGGGCAGCGCCAGCGCGTGGCTTTGGGACGCGCCATGGTGCGCAAGCCGAAGATCTTCCTGATGGACGAACCCTTGGCAAACCTGGACGCAGCGCTGCGCATCCATACGCGTGGCGAGATCGCACGGCTTCACAAGGAAATGGAAACGACGACTATCTTCGTTACCCATGACCAGGCCGAGGCGGCAGCGCTTTCAGACCGCGTCGCAGTCATCTTTGGCGGCGAACTCCGTCAGGTCGCAGCCCCTGCCGATCTCTATCGCGAACCCGTCGATCTAGACGTAGCGCGCTTCCTGGCGCAGCCATTCCTGAACGAGCTGGCAGTGGCCGCACCTATAGGCGGCGCGCTCATGATCGGCGGCAGCAGGATCATCATTCGCGATGCGCTCGGATCCGGGCTGGCCGGAACGCTGGCCTTCCGCCCCGAGCATGCGACCCTGGCTGAGAAGGATCATCCAGGAGCCCTGCCGGTTCGCGTCACGCGCATTGAGCACGCAGGGATCGACGCTCACGTCTTTGTCGATGCCGAGGCCGGCGCTCAGTTCGTCGCCCGCATTTCCGCCGAGCGCGCGCGATCACTGCGTGACGGCGACAATCTGGGACTGACCATCGACGCTGAACAGGCATGGTTCTTTCCTTCCAACGGCTCGCGCCAGCGTGGCGATCACAGCGGGGCAGCCTGACATGGCCTTAGCCAACGACATTCCGCTCAGTTCCTTAGCTCCGAACACTGCAGGCAGCTACCGGCCGGCTCGGGCCCAGGCGCAAGCTGGCATAATTCTGTCCGTGCCGGCGACGCTGTTGCTTGTTGCCCTTGTCATCGGACCCGCCATTCTTGTCTTCTTTCTGTCCTTCACGAATGCGTCGCTCGGCTTGGCCGGAATCCAATTCATCGGGGTTGCTAATTATACGCGCATGTTGACCGACCCTGGCTTTGCTCAGAGTCTGCGCAACACCGCGCTCTATGTGGCTGTGGTCGTGCCGACGGCAATCGGGTGGGGGCTGCTCGTCGCCGTTTTGATCGCTAGATCGCGGTTCGCAGTTCTCTATCGAACCGCTTACTTTCTGCCCGTGGCTGCAAGCTTGGTTGCTCTCGCGACCGCGTGGGAAGCAATCCTGCATCCAAGTCTGGGTTTTGCCAACACGCTGCTGCAGCTCCTGGGCGCATCGCCCGTCAGGTTCCTGTCCGACCCGGCGACGGCCATATATGCGCTCGCGGCGATCGGCGTCTGGCAGTTGGTTGGCTTCAACATGATCCTTTTCCTGGCTGGCCTTTCGACCATTCCAGAGGAGCTCTACGAAGCTGCGACTATCGACGGGGCGGACAGGGGACTGAAGCGCTTCCTTCTGGTCACCTGGCCGATGCTGGCGCCAGTTACGGTGTTCGTCACCGTGATGACAATTATCCGCGCCTTTTCGGTTTTCGAAACGGTCGCGGTCCTCACACAGGGAGGGCCGATGAAATCTACCTCCGTCGTTCTTTACACTTTTTATGAAGAAGGTTTCCGCTTCTTCCGCGTCGGATATGCTTCTGCGATCTCCGTTTCCTTTTTTGTCTTCGTGACTTTCCTGTCGCTCGTCCAGATGCGCGTCTCCGAGCGTCGGGCGCGCTGGAAAGCAAATGGAGGCCAGTGATGATCCTGGGGCAATCTTCCTCTTCCCGCATTGTCTCGCATGCTGTGCTTGTCACCGGCGCGATCATCATGGTCTTTCCGTTTCTGTGGATGATCCTTGCCTCGCTGACGCCACAGAGCGAGATCTTTGACGGCAGCCTGCTTCCAACGCCGACCCTTCACGGCGCAATCGACAATTACGGCACTGCGCTCTCGGCAATTCCGCTGCTTCGGTTCATGGCAAATGGCTTTGTCGTGTGTCTGGCAATTCTTGTGTTGCAGATCGCGATCGCCATCCCATGCGGCTATGCGCTGGCCAAGCTGTCCTTCCCGGGCCGCCCTATTCTGCTTGTCGGCGTCCTGCTCGGCCTTCTGGTGCCGGTGCAGATACCAACCATCCCGATCTACATAGCCCTCGCAAAATCCGGACTGCTCGACAGCTATGCCGCTCTGGTTCTGCCCTGGATCATTTCGGTGTTTGCCATCTTCCTGTTCCGGCAGTTCTTCGTGACCTTTCCCGATGAGGTGCTCGACGCGGCGCGGCTCGACGGTTTCAGCGAGCTATCGATCGCCTGGCGGATCATGCTGCCAGCAGCTTGGCCGGCCGTCGTCTCCTTCTCGATCTTCTCTATCGTGGCCCATTGGAACGATCTTTATTGGCCAATGGTGGTGATAACCAATCCCGACATGATGACGGCTTCGCTCGGCATTGCCTATTTCCGGCAGGCCGGCGAGGGCGCCGGAAATGTCGGTGCGCTGATGGCGGGGGGCGTTCTCGTAACTGCTCCCTTGGTCTCTTTTTTCCTTCTCATGCAGAAACACTTCATCCGAGGTCTGGTGCTCGGCCGACACTAGCTCCGTCTCTAAAAACCCCCATCTCAAAACTCAGGAGAGCAATGTGAAAACAGTTGCAATGATCCTTGCTGCCGGTGTCGCAGCGGCAGCCATGCCAGCGCAAGCCGAGACGAAACTCAATGTCTATTACGCCTGGCCCGAACACGAAGTGATCCACAAGCCGATTGCAGACCGCTTCATGGCGGACCACCCGGAAATCAAGATCAGCTTCCGCGCTGCTGCGCCGAGTTATGACGAAGCTGTCCAGACGTTGATTCGTCAGAGCATGGCAGGCGAGTTGCCGGACGTTCACTATGTCGGCTTTAACGTGCTCCGTCCGCTCGTCACGCGCGGGCTCGTAAAGCCCATCGACGATCTCGTTGCCGCCGATCACCTGGCCGATAAGGGCTACACGGAACAAATCCTGTCTCTGGCAAGAATCGAGGGCCATCTGTACGGACTTCCCTTCGCCATGTCGACGCCGGTCGTTTATTACAATGCCGATCTCGTGAAGCAGGCGGGCGGCGACCCCGACAAGGTTCCGACCGATTGGGACAGCTTCGTCGCACTGGCCGGCAAGGTCGGCGCGCTCGGCAATGGAACGTCCGGCATGTATTACCAGCTCGGCTCGGACGACTGGGCCACGCAGAACCTGGTACGCAACTTCGGCGGCCAGATGATGAACGACAAGGAGAGCGACATCGCTTTTGACGGTCCTGCAGGCCAGGCTGCCGTCAAGCTGTTCAAGCGGTTCCACACCGACGGCGCTCAGCCGGCGATCGACTCCCATGCCGCCCGGCAGCTCTTCACCTCTGGCAAGCTCGGCTTCTTCTTCGCCTCTGCCGGCAGTGTGAGCGGTTTCGAAGGTGAAATTGGAGATCGGTTCAAGCTCCGCACAGCCAAGCAGCCGCTCGGCGCTGAAGATGCGACGATGCCGACGGGCGGCATGGTTGCGATAATCCTTACCGACGATCCCGCCAAGCGCGCCGCCGCCTGGGACTACGTCAAGTTCACCACAAGTCCTGAAGGCCAGAGCATTGTCGTGCCGAATACTGGTTATATGCCGACCAACACGCTTGCCCTCGACAAGGATCATCTCGCCGGCTTCTACGATAAGCACCCGAACTGGTACACCAGCGTGCTTCAGACGCCCCGCGCCCGCCCGTGGTTCTCCTGGCCTGGTGATAACGGCGTGCAGATCGGGGAGGTCCTCCGCGACGAGATGACGGCTATTGCGCTTGGATCCAAGGAACCGGAAGCCGCTCTCGCAGACATGGTGTCCGAGGTTCGCGCACTCCTGCCGAAAACGAACTGATCGCCTCGTCCGAGACGCTGCACGCTCCTGTGCGGCATCCCTCCCTTTTTCGGGATTATCCATGAAACTCATTCATCTGACCGACCCCCATCTTGTGCCGTTAGGCGCCATGCTCTTCGGCTTCGATCCTGCCCAACGGCTTCGCAAGACCATTGAGCGCATCAACCGCGATCACGCCGACGCCGAGCTTTGCGTCGTGACTGGCGATCTCACTGACGAGGGAGATTTCGCTTCCTATGTCCTACTTCGCGAGGTGCTGCAGGAACTGCGCGTGCCCGCCCGCCTTCTGCTCGGCAATCACGACAGCCGCGAGAATTTTGTTCGGGCGTTTCCTGGAGAGCCGCGCGATGAGAACGGCTTTATCCAGTCGGTTCACGACGGATCTGCCGGGCGCCTCATTTTTCTCGACACATTGGTGGAAGGTTTCGGTCATGGCTCCTTGGACGATGGTCGGCTCGAGTGGCTGCTGGCCCGGGTGGCCGAGGCGTCGGATGTGCGGGCCTACCTCTTCGTCCATCATCCGCTGCAGCCGATCGGCCTGCCGCATTTCGAACCCTGGAGCACCGAGAATTGGCGCCCGATCATGCAGGCGATTGTCAGCGCCGGCAATGTGCGGCACATTTTCCACGGCCATGTGCATGTCGATGTTGGCGGCACCTGGAGCGGCATCCCTTTCAGTGCAAACCGCGGCGTGGCGCATCAGATCATTCCACATTTCACGCGGAGAGACGCGGACTTCGTCGAGGATGCGCCCGCTTTTGACATCGCGATAATCGACGTTGATGGGGTCCTGGTGCATCGCTTCGAAGTTAGCGACCGACATGTGGTCGAGGTCTCCGCAGAAGGTTGGGTTCCCGAGGGCATGCAATGAATCAACAGGCCTCTTATGAACTGGTCATCTTCGATTGCGACGGCGTTCTGATCGATAGCGAGACGCTGGCAAGTCGAATCGATGCCGAAGAACTTACCCGCATTGGCTATCCCATGTCGTATTCTGATGTGATTCTGCGGTTTACCGGCCTTTCCTCAGCCACCATGCGGAAAATGATCGAAGAAGACTGGGGCCGCCCTCTACCCAGCGACTTCGACGTCATCGTGCAATCCCGGATAAAGGAAAGCTACCAGACGGAACTGCAAGCGATCAGCGGCATTGACCAACTCCTGCATCAGTTGCGATTGCCGCGCTGCGTCGCATCGAGCAGCGCCCCCGACAAGCTGCGGCTTGGTCTTGAACTGACGGAACTTTGGGCATACTTCCATCCCCACGTGTTCAGCTCCGCCATGGTAAAGGCCGGTAAGCCTGCACCGGACCTCTTCCTGTTCGCTGCCGCCCAGATGGGCACTAAGGCAGCGCGCTGCGTCGTTGTCGAGGACAGCATTGCAGGCGTTCGAGCCGGTGTGGCCGCGGGGATGATGGTGATCGGTTTCACCGCGGGCGGCCACTGCCACGACGACCACGGTCAACGATTGCTGTCAGCCGGCGCTGCGGTGGTCGCGCGATCAGCCGAAGAACTTAGCGTCCTGCTGATGACGAGCGAAGTCCAGCCCAATACAAAATGGCAGGAGGCGGACCCGGTGGCAGCAGGTGCCGTAAGGTGAACTGCAGCAGCTTCCCATCCACTCAACCCCACAAAAATGTCTTCCTATACCGACTGTCCCGGCGATTCCGTCCACTTGACATAAATCCGAACAAAGCTCCCTTGCATTCGATATCGGCGAAGTCTGACAGGCGGATGCGGCATGGGGCGGGCGCGCGCAAGCGACACTCAACGGTGTTCGACCGAGCTGCTCACAAATCACAATTGAGGGTCAAGAAGGAGCATTCGTGTCTGCGTGGGGGAACTCACCGGAGCTCGAAGCACAGGCCCGTGGCACCGTTTCGATGATGGACGAGTTACTTCATGATCAACCGAAAGCGATAGCGACCGAGGTCCCTTATGCGGCCCGAGCATTTACAACTCGCGACATTTATTGGCCGTTCGTCGGTCAACTGTTTGCTTGGAATCGAACACCTCGATCCGGGCGGCAGAGAGGGTCGACCCCTCACTGCTCACGGTTCGCTGTCAGACGCCTGGAATAGATGGTCACCACAACGACGGCAATCAAGTGGCCTGACGCAGCAGCGGTCTCTTGTCCCACTTCCTCCCAGGGTCGGGCCCAATCTGAGTGTGGAGCAATGCAGAAAATCATTCATATCACGGATCCTCATTTTGTTGCCCCTGGCAAGACGCTTTACGGCATCGATCCGGCGCAGAGATTGCGCGACACCTTGGACCATGTCTCGCGCGTACACGCAGATGCCAAGCTCATCCTTATTACCGGCGATCTTGCTGATACAGGCGATCCAGCCGCTTACGCACTCTTGCGCGAGATCTTGTCGGAGGTCCGGCTCCCGGTCCATTTGACGATCGGCAACCACGATGACCGCGGCGCATTTCGAGGCGTATTCGGCGGGGAAGGATTCGTTCAGGCGGCTGTCGACTTGCACGACTGGCTCGTCGTCTTGCTCGACACAAAGGACGACATCAGCCATTTCGGTTGTCTTGACGGTGGCCGGTTTGAATGGCTGCAGGACCAGCTTTTCCGTGCCGCCGGCCGACCAGTCGTGGTTGCTATGCACCATACGCCGGCGGATTTGCATGTGCCTTGTTTTAAGACGAGCGATATGAAGGAGTCCGATCGGCTCCTTTCCATCCTTCGGAAAAACGCATCGGTCCGCCACATGCTCTTTGGTCACCGGCATGTTGCTGCAGCAGGCAGTTTGTCGGGCATATCGTTTACTGCCAGCCGTGGCACGGCGCAGCATATCGTTCTGGACTGGGAACAATATGGCAAGCCCATATTTGTGGCGGCTGCGCCATCATACGATGTCGTCATGTTGGACGGATCGGATGTCGTTGTCCATCGTCACGAGGGACTTGATCAGCTGCCTGTCATTCGTCCCGGTGATCCGAAATGATGGCTTCACCATCGATCAAAACGTCCGATCGGTCGCGGCCTCGACTGATCATCTTCGATTTTGACGGCACCCTTGCGGAGACGGAAATCGTAGCATCGGAGGTGATTTCGGCAAAACTTGCCGCGGAAGGTTTCCAGGTGCATCCAGATGAAATAACGGCAACGCTCTCCGGTGTTGAGCGAGACGATCAACAACGGCATCTGGAAAGACTTGTCGGTGTAAGCCTGCCGAAGAACTTCATGGAAACGGCCGCGGCTGAGATCCAGCTGGCCGCCTCTGGGATCCTGTCGGCGACACCTGGCGCGGTTGAACTGCTCCAGTGGCTTTCCATTCCCTTTTGTGTCGCATCGAACACATCTCGTTTCGAACTCATCCACCGCATGAGAGCCGCCAATCTCTTGGGGCTTGTAGGCTCACGGTTCTTCTCCTCCGATGACATCGGTGTCCGGAAGCCTGACCCTTCTGTGCTGCTATTGGCGGCGGAAATCATGGGCGTGTCTGCCAGAGAGTGCCTTGTCATTGAGGACAGCGTCATCGGTCTTAGTGCCGCGCGAAATGCAAATATGCGCTACTGCGCATTCGGGGGCGCCCGCCACCATACGAGTCGACTGAGGAATGACCTCCGGACCTTTGAGCCGGAGGCATTGTTGCTGAACTTGGCGGAACTTAAAGGTTTGCTTTGCCCAATGTAGAAAGAGGGCAGCGGCGTGGACGGTCCGCCCGCGCCTGCATCCGGAACACCATACCCCGGCGGGCAGTGCAATGGCGGACAGGTCATCAAGCTTGGTGCGGGATGCGGTATGCGGTCTGGTCGCCAGCGGGCCTAGCTCACAATCCAGAATCGCGCATTTTGTTGCCTAAAACCCCGAGCTTCTTGGGGACTTATCTATCTCCAAACTCGTAAGTCAAACAAACAGCGGAGAAGCGTCGGTTTTGCGTTTTTGCCGTACTCTTGGCCTCTCTGGGTTTCGCGAGTTCAGGGTGGCGTTACCGGGGAGATTGAGCGCGATAAAGCCCGGCGACTGACACAGCACCTCGCCACTGAACTCGCATGTAAGACCGGAAATTGCGAACCTGAGCGCGGCCTTCCTACATTCGGTTGAGGCCTCAGCTCGCCTTCTCGACTACGCCCAGATCGAGCGCCTGACGGAGCGACTACAGAGTGCTACGCGTGTCGAAGCTCTTGGTATGGGCGTCTCCGCAATCTGCGCAGAGCTACTGTCACAGCCGCCTGATCTGGCTGGGGACCCCGGATTGTGAACATCGCTCGCGGTCTGGCTCATGGGCTGGACGCTTCGGCTTATGCTATCGGCATCTCCTATGAAAGATATGAGCGAGAGGCCGTCGCCTTTCTCAGAACTGGCCGCGACCGAGGAGCGCATACGCTTGCAATAACGACGCGTGACAAATCGCCAGTCTCTGGGGTGGCGCATGAGGTGCTCCTACTCAGCTCCGGCGCGGGCCCTGGCCGAACCTGGACCGGCAACGCTTATGCCTTCAATGGCTCTTCTGAGTGAGTGCATCGCCGAGTGTCTGAAGGGGCACAGAAATCCCAATGCCTCGCGAACCAAAGCATAGCTGTGCGAACGCTTGGTAAGATCTCTGTTGGTGCCAACACCGCCTTCAGCGAAGCCTTCCTTTCGCTCTTCAGATCGCCAAGTGTAGTTTTAGTCGAAGCCGGGCCTCTCCGAGGGCAATGACAAGAGATGCCACCCCGGGAAGTTCCGTCAGAACGGTCGCTCCGTTAGTGACGACGGCCGTCGTGCGGCGACCACCGAAGTATGGTCTACGAACAAAGCGAGGGCCAAGCGCAAACTGGTGAAACGACAGATGTACGGCCGCGGCAAGTTGGATCTGCTAAGGGCCGTTAGTCGGCGCTGTAAAGAAATGTCACCGAGAGTGGGTCAAAGCCCCCGTGGTAAGCGCTCGCCGGGCGGAACTGGTCAGGGTTGCGCAGTCCGCTAGTCTAGCGTGGCGAAGCGACGAGCGCAGGAAATGGTTTGCGCGCAGCTCAGGTGCGTCGAGCGCCTAACGCCTCCTAGATCTTTCCGCGTCCGGTCCTCTGAGGCTTCCCGGTAGTGTGCTGAGAGTTCTGCAAATTCGCTGAGAGGGGGCGGTCATGGCAGGCTGGTGATGTTCAACGTCACCTGATTCCCGCGAAGGAACGCCACCATGACCCAAGACTGAAAGTAAGACCGCCAGCGCCGCCGTCAAAGACATTCTGCTTTCGGACCCGCAAGGTCTGCACGAAGTGATCCGGGCGGTGATGCAGGAGGTGCTCGAGGCCGAGATGGACGAGGCTCTGGGTGCTTCGAAAGGCGAGCGCACACCGGAGCGGCTCGGCTATCGCTCGGGTTATTATGGCCGCACTCTTGTCACCCGTGTCGGCAAGCTTGAGCTGCGAGTTCCGCAGGACCGGGCCCGCCGCTTCTCCACCGAGCTTTTCGAGCGTTACCAGCGTTCGGAGCGGGCCTTGGTGGCCACGCTTGCGGAGATGTATGTGCAGGGCGTGTCGACCCGCAAGGTCAAGGCGATAACGGAAGAGCTGTGCGGCCATGCCTTCTCGGCCTCGTCCATCTCGGCCATCAACAAACGCCTGGACGAGAGCCTGAAAGCGTTTGCCGAGCGCCCGCTTCAAGAGCCTTTTGCCTACCTCATCCTCGATGCTCGCTACGAGAAGGTGCGCGAGGCCGGCATCGTCATGAGCCAGGCGGTGCTGATCGCTGTCGGCATAGACTGGGACGGCCGGCGTCAGATCCTGGCCGTGGAGATGGCCAATCGTGAGAGCCGCTCGGCCTGGAGGGACTTTCTCGTTGGCTTGAAGGCGCGCGGCCTCAAGGGCGTCGAGCTGGTCGTGTCAGACGATCATGCCGGCCTGGTCGCGGCGATCGGCGAGGTGATCCCGGAAGCGGCATGGCAGCGCTGCTACGTGCACTTCCTCAGGAACGCGCTCGATCACCTGCCGAGAAAGCATGGCGACGATTGCCTGCAGGAACTGCGCTGGCTCTACGACCGGCGCGATCTCGCCGAGGCCAAGGCCGATCTCGCCGCATGGCTTTCCAAATGGTCGGCCCGCTACCCACGACTGACGACATGGGTGGAGGAGACCATCGAGTACACGCTGACCTTCTTTCGTCTGCCACGCCAGCACCACAAGCATCTCAAGAGCACCAACATGCTTGAACGGCTCAACGAGGAAATCCGGCGCCGCACCTATATCGTGCGCATCTTTCCAAACTCACAGAGCTGCCTACGCCTCGTCAGGGCGCTGGCCGTCGAAACCAACGAAAACTGGATGGAGGCCAACCGCTACATCAACATGGACGACCTGCGCGAGCACAAGAAGCTCACTCTGCGCCAAGCCGCATGACCAGCACCATGGCCGCCCCTTTTTGCAGAACTTGACGCACACAACCGGCTTCCGCATCCGAGCGCCGCGGCTGGCCATGGTCACACCTCATACGCATGGTGTATGCAGCTGAGGCGGCGCGCGGTGCATGCGTCATGTCCGGATGTCGAGAAATAGCACGCCGCAGAAACTCAAATTCTGCTAATCGAACGTTCAAAGGACGTCGAAAAAAGGGGAAGCGTAGAGATGTGGTTCTGCAAAAATGCGGCCCAATGTCGTCGGACAGAAATGCCCAGTTTGGCTATTGAAGCCAAGAAGAACGCAAAAGCCGATGCAGCCTACGACGCGGTACTTCAATTGCTCTACAGCAAATCCCACATGCCGGGGCAGCATCTCAGCGATAAAGAGCTAGCGTCCGACCTCAACATCGGCCGGACTCCTATACGCGAAGCACTTATCCGACTTGCAGCGGAAGGGAAGATCGTGTCCTTTCCTCAAAGGGGCTACTTTACGAGACCTCTGGTCGAGTGGGTTCTATTGGACTCGTATGTGGTGGCGCGCGAAACACTTACCTTCGCCCTAACTCGTACACGGACTCACCCTCTCGACCGAACCGCCCCCTCTGGTGAGTTATCTCCAACGGAGCTCGCTCTTCGAGCGGAAGAAATATTCACTGACATAGCTCTGGGGGCATGTAATTGCGAAATCTGCCATATCATCGACAAGTTCTGTTTCTGCTCTCATGCCCTTCGCATGGAAATAACCGCGTCTGAGCTTTCCCCGGCTTTTCGAACCAGTCTTGCAAGGCTAACTGACGCAATGCCTCAGCTCGGCAAGACTACGAGCGCAGTGGCATCCGCATTGACTAACCACCTTGATGTAGAACAGCGCGCAGTGTCGCGCGCTTTGCAAAATATGAGCAGGAGACAGCTGGCAAACTTCACGTTTACAAAGAAGTATTGGTGAGCGATTTTCGCCGACATCAGCCGAGTAGCTGAGCCATTCGGCTTGGGCCGTCGCAGGAGGGCTGCGGGTCCCGTGCGATATGATGCTGGAGGCGGTCAAGACACGCTTCGGATCGACGAGGGTGCCTCATCCGATCGAGACCTGTCGGAAAATGGCACCCCTACACCGGCAAGGAACACGCGCCTTCGCCTCTGCGCTGACCGCGTTACTTGCTCCACGCCCGTGAAGCGCCCCACTCCAGCGACGTGTCGGAAGCCTGGGTCAAAACCTTCAAGCGTGATTGCGTTCGCATCACTCCTTGCATGATCACCCATGGTTCTCCGCCAGATCGCCCGGTGGGATGACTACAACGAGATACATCCTCACTGAGCGCTCAGAATACGATCCCGGGAGAGGTCATTCTGACACAAACCCACTAGCCGGAGTGTTCGCGAAAGGGGCTACTAACATTGGACGCCGGCCCTCGGTCCGGCGAGTGCTTCAACCAATTACGGAAGCTCGGGGTGCTCCCAGCTCGCCAAGGTTGGCTGATTATCTGGCCCGCGGCTTTGGCGGGATGATATTCCTGCGCATCCGCGCTGCGCTTTTTATCTTTTAAATGGTGCCGGTACGAGAGGCTGAAAAAGCAACCTCGCGTTGTCACTTCCGATACTAAAATATCTCAGATAGGAGGCTAAAGGTAGGCGGAGAATAAATAATATATCCATAAATATATTTCAGAGGACCACTTCCCATTCTTGTCAGGGGCTATTAGGTGTTGATTTACGAAGGAGGGACTGAATCGTTCAGCGAGTTCATTTCCGACGAGGTTGACGCCTCATACGCCGGTTGCGAGCTTGAAAGCTCTTTCCTGAACTCAACGTAGCGAGGGCGCTACGGCGCCCAGCCTGTTCTCAGGAGCGACTCTGCTCTTGTGGGTTAGCCGAGCCTCGTTGCAAGACGCAAAAGTATGCGAGAGACGGTTCGGTTCGGCTCGTGACTTCGCGAGTGGCCGATGGCCGATGTAACACAACCAGGCTTGATCATATGACCAAGGATGTAAGCTTAGCCACGGCAGCAAGCACACGATGCGTCCACCAGAAGGACACTTCTCTTGCGCTCTTTGGAGGAGATCCCACGGTGCCGGCTGGGCGAGTTGTTCTTTGGCCAGCTGCGAAACGTAAACATTTGAAGGCGCTCGCAAATGTTGTCGAAAGCGGCAAATATCATCGCGTCAATCACCCTATGGTGATTGAGCTCGAAAAGCGGCTAGCGGATTGGTCGGGTAACTGGTCTGTGCGCGCCGTTGGAAGCGGCACAGCCGCTATTCACGTGGCTCTCGACTACTACCGGAACCGAGGTCGCCGAGTCGTTACGTCGGCTTTGAACTGGCCGGGAGCCGTCGGCCCAATCGCGATCAGTGGACTCGAACCGGTCTTTGTCGATGTTGAGCCAGACCTTGCCGGAGTTGATGAGAAGATGGCGGCCTCCCTCATCAAGCCAGGTGACGCGGCGACGCTCATAACTCATCTGTTCGGAAATAACCTCTTGGTTCCCAGCTTGAGATTCGCGGCGCGAGCGCGAGGCGTGGCGATTATCGATGATGTTTGCCAATCAATTGGCGCTGCGAAAGATATTGTCAATGGAGCTTACTTGGAGAGCGATGCACTCTCTCTCTCCGGCAACGGAGCTAAACACCTCGGGGCAGGTGAGCTTGGATTTGTCCTGACGAGGGACCCTGCTCTGATCCACCATGTAGATAATGTTTCGCTGACAAGCTCGTCGCGATGTGGAGCTAGGATATTCTCCCCGAACTCCAAAGGCTACAATTACCGACCCAATGTATTCTCTGCTGCCATTGCTAATCACAGGCTCAAGCAGCTTGACCGGCAGCTTAAAAAAAGGCGAAGGAATGCTAGGTTCCTTTGGCAGGAGATTGGCCACCTCTCAGGGCTTCTGCCTCTTTTCGATCCAGCAGATCATCAACAATCGATGCTGAATCTCCCGTTGCGTCTTGAGCCGGAAAAGCTCGGTTTTCTACCTGGCCCTACGGCCAGGGATTTCATCATTAAGCTTCTTCAAGCCGAGGGAGTTCCCGTTGCGGTCTGGCTGACGAAGCCCGTCTTTGAATATCTGCCGGATATCTGCGGCCAATGGTCAAGGACCGATTTTCCAAACGCCATGAAGATATTGAACACCATGTTTTACGTGTCGGAGATCGCTCCACCAAACGACGTTGAAGTGATGAAATTGTACGCGGCCGCGTTTCAAAAGGTCTGGGCAGCGCTTCCAAACCTAGCTTCGAAAATTCCTGAGATCGTATCTGTTGCCTGAGGGCGGGATGGCAAGCCGATGGACTGCTCAATAAAAGGTTTTCCACCATATGGCTTTTCGATTGTTCTCAAATTCGGCGGGAGCATCATGCGTGATCTTGCCGTGTGTAAGCTCGCACTGGCTGAACTTGAGCGTCTCGCCGATAAGGGCCATCGAATCCTACTTGTTCCAGGCGGCGGCATCCCGGACAAAGCAATTGAGGCGATTGATGCAGCCGAGCGATTAGATCCGTGTACCGCGCATCATGCGTGTGCTCTAGCACAGGACCAAACGGGGTATTTGCTTGCGGATGCCGCCTTCTCTTCCAAACTAGTTCCATCGGCCAGCCTAGGCGAATGCCGAACTCTCGCGAGACTTGGGAAGATTCCAGTGCTGCTGCCTTCCCGTTTGCTGTTTGCGGCTGACCCAGTGGAATGGAGTTGGGACGTCACATCCGACGCCGTTGCCGCGTGGATCGCTTGGTTAACTGGGGCACCACAGCTGGTGATTTTGACAGATGTCGATGGCGTGTATCGCGGTGGAGCAACCGACGATCCCGCTGCACTTATAGAGCAGATCGCTGCTCAAGATCTTGTCCTTCTCGGCCACACCTCGATTGACGCCTGCGCGGTCGAATTCATGGCGAAGAAAAGCCTTCCCGGCGTTGTGATTAATGCCCGTCATCCCGCTCGTCTCGCCGATTGGCTGGAAGGGAGACGCGTTAGAGCGACTAGGATCACCGTCGCGAGCAGGAAGGCCCATATCACAAGCGACCCTTTGGGGGGGGCGGCATGATGTCATCCACGGCGCTGATAGTGTATGGCCCGGAAGTCGCGCGCTCTGGCCTAACCTCGCTGCTCGACGAATTTATTCGCCGGCGAACCGGTTTGGAACTCTCGGAACGGTTCTTTTCGATTCATAGTCGCAAATCCATTGATGCGTTTTATACCCTTACCTGTTCCACCGGCGGGAAGCATTGGCCATTGGTGCTGGACTTATTCGACATGCGTCCGGTTTGCGCCACGATCTGGAGCGGACCTAATGCGCTGCACTTGTCGCAAAAACTGAAGGGTAACACACAGCCGGCCCAGGCTTTATCCGGCACCGTACGTAGTCTCTTTTTCTGCGATAATCCCGTGACGAACCTCCTTCATGTGAGCGATAGTCATCAAGTAATGGATGCTGAGCTGAGAATACTTAGGTGCCGGTCGTTGGGCGACGAAGCGACTGCTTGGATTTCTCTCGATTCCGGCTACATTGCCCATTCATCTTTCCAAATGTTGCTAAACGTTCTCGGCGACAGGGGAGCTGCGCCGATGCCGGACAATCGGAGTGATGGTAGCGCGTTTGCCCACGCAAGATTCTGTTACGACAGAGCACTCCTAACCGCAGCAAAGTCGGGCCTAACGACAGCCGTCCAGCGGTATTTCCAGGGGGATCGAGCCGGTCTAGAAGGCCTCTTCCGGTATGCACCCCTCCGCTCATCTTGGGACCGCCTCATTCTTGAGGCCGGTCTGTTTTCAATGCCTCTTTGGAATTGCTTACTGAAGCGAACCGTTGATGCCGTCGAGCCGGGAAAACAACCAGGCATGGCACCGCGCCGGAAGGCCGGAGAACAATGAGCGAACTTGATCGTATCAGGACAACGCTTCGGACAAGTCAACAAGCCACTTTCCCGCGTCAGATGCAGGCATTCGGACTGGATCTGGTCGTACAGGAAGGGGTTTTTCCTCCAGAGCACTTCCAGAGTTGGCGTTGGATTAGCGAGAATTTTCCCCCATTCGACGGAAAGACCCTCTTAGAAATCGGCTGCGGTTTCGGTCTTCCCGGCCTTCTGTTGGCAAAGACTGGCGCGCTGTCGTTGCTGACTTGTGACATCAATCCGAGGGCCGTCGCGAACACGTTGGAGAATGCTGCAAGAAACGGCATTAGTAACGTCGAGGTCATCGCAAGCGATATATTTAACAATGTTCCACCTGGCAGAAGGTTCGACATCATATTTTGGAACTACCCGTCGAGCTACGCTCCAGAAGATTACGAGTTTGTCCACGACCTCGAAGGTGGTGCGATCGATCCAGGGTACAACTTGCTCGAGAGATTTCTTTCAGATGGCCCAAGGTTCCTTACGGAATCAGGTCGTATCGTTCTTGGGTTCGGCACTAATGCCCGTGACGACCTTCTTGAAAAGATTGCGGGTTCAAATGATCTCACATCTGTGCTTCTGCGAGCCGGGACCTATCCCGACGTCAACGTAACTTACAGGCTGTTCTCAATATCAAAGAAGGCCACAAGCGCATGATGCCCGAGCTGATGCGCATTGCGTTGGTCGCCATTTCGCGCAATCGGAGCAAAGATAGCTGGGTAGCGGGCAGTAGCGTCCTTTCGCAGTTCATCCAGCGTGCGCCGAACGACATTGACATTCATCATGTCAATTTGGCCGCATTCAATCAGGCTGTGGATAAGGATACCAGGGCTCTGGCGGACGCGGGGTTCTCCATTGCCACATCGCGACCTGCCGACGCGGAGCTGGAGATCGTATTCTTGAGATCGAACGGGACCCTGGCGATAAATTGGGTTCTCGAACAGGAACGACCGACGGCGTTAATCAACGATCCGCTTTTTGGGACAAGGGCGAGTTTCGCGGACGTCATCGCGCGAAAGGTCGAGATGCACCTGGAGAACCACCATTCGAAGCACAGGGATGATCTCCTTGCACTCCTGGAGCATTCCGCCTCAATCTCGGCCGAAATGAGTCTGGACCAATTGGTTGGTAGCATCTCCGCGCTAGACCTCGCGAAATACGTCAATACCAACCTTCGTGGCAGCACGCGATAGATGTCAGCCCCCAATCTCCCGCGAATTCCCGAACACCGTGGCAAACGTAGAAGTGGACATGGAAGAAGCTCGACCTGGTCCACCGATCTGCCGACCGGCAAAAGGAGCCGCTGACTTGCTGTCGGTGAAGAAGGAAGCTAGGATCTTGCCTGCCTTCCTGCGTCCCACGCTGCTGCGGCCGACCCATGCCCTCTCGAGGCCCTCCAGCGCCACTCAGTCGGCGAGCGCGCCGTCGAACCTTGCGCATGGACCGCCTAGGTCACGGAGTCGACCTGGTGCTGCAGCCTTGCCAACGACGAGGAACCTGCCTTGTCCTCCGGTTTGATCCCGGTGTAGTAGTTCGTCAGCTTCTCAATTGTTGAAGCTTCCCCTATGATCACCAAACACCCGCGCGCCGTGGCAAGAGGGTTGCTCGGTGAGTTCGTCGTTTCCATGTAACAAGCACGCAGTACGCACAGTCGAAAGTGCGGTTCAAGTTTATCGCTTCAATGGCTCGTGCACGCGAGCACGCGCGACGAAGACCGAGGTGGGATCCGGAAATAACCTCGGAACTGCCCGAATTGGCCTTGGTGGGGATTCAGACTTCCGCCATCTGCAGACACTGGCAAAGATATTCGCTCAGCAACACCAGAGGCGGCACGTGCATCGCCGACCCGGCCTGTGGCCAAGCCTCAGCCGAGGTAAACAATACCACCTCGTCCGCAGTCCGGGCGATCGGGCAGTCAACGCGGGTCGTAATGGCAATCGTGTATGCTCCGGTTTCGCGCGCAATAGCCAGAAAATCCTTGGTTTCCACAGTGTGGCCACGCGACGAAATGCCAATGGCGAGGCTCAACGAGCCAAGCCCTCGCGCGAGAGCGTGAGACACGGTGGCGGACCCCGAGCAATGTGCGGGGAAACCTAGGCAGATCAGTCGCATGGCCAGAATATCAGCGCAGACGGATGACGGCCCCGTGCCGAACAGTTCGACGCGTCGGGCCGCTCGGATGCGGTTGGCAAACCCACTAATTTGAAGGTCGTCAAAACCACGAGCGGACGCGGAAATTGAGTTTTGTAAAGCAGAACTGAGGATGGCGATCCGAGGAGCTGTGTCTACAGCTTCTGATGGCGCGCGTTCAGCCAGTTCGCCGCTCAACTTCCGCCGCTCAATTTCGCCGCTAAGCGCAATCTTAAACTCGCGAAATCCCGAGAGTCCCAAGGTTCGGCAAAATCTTACAATTGAAGCAGAACCGGTAGCGGTGTTGCGCGCAAGGTCGGCAATGGACAGCGCCAGAACAGCCTCGGGGTCTTGTGCAACATACAGAGCTATACGTGCGAGCGCATTCGGAGCCGTGTTAATTGCATCATAGATGATGTCTAGCAGCAATTTCTGTGTATGTCGGGGCTTCCGCATGTGTCTTAGTGTTCGTTCCAAGCTGGCAGTCGACCCGCGAAGGCCTAGCAAAGCCCTGCATATTCGAGTCTCGCTGACGGTTCACTGACGCAGATCATAGACAAGGTCGATATCGGATTCCGGCTGCCGCTCCGTTCGCGCCCATGTCTCGGCAGTCGGGGCAATGGACGCGAGGGCATGCGCTCGGCCGCTCGCGAGGCGGTCTTGCGAGTGGCCTCGTTTAACGACGTCTTCTGGCCCGATGCTGTCAATGGAGCTTACTTTACTGGCTGCGCATGCGCCGCGCAAACCGTGGTGTCCTCGTCGTCAGGGCAGTGGGGACGACTGCACGGCAACGCAAGCGGTGCCGTCTGGGAAAATATATTCATTAGTATATTGGCGACATAACCAATCTTACTTGCGTTCTTCTATGATTAGGTTCATCGTCCGATCGAAAACGGGGGCATGACAAGGTGACTACATCTCTAGGGAACGCCGACGTGGCGTTTGGTAAATAGCTCATCTCAGCAAGTTGGCCACGAGCTTGCCGATGCCACCCGTACTAGCGGTTCGTCTCGCGGCTAGCGCATGCGACGGGCTTTACTTCTCTGGTACGGCAACAGAGGGCGCGACTGCTTGGGGTCAAGCTGGTCAGGAACTTGTCCTGTCGCGCATTGGCTCCGGCTGTTTAAAAAAGCCGCTGCAACAGTGAGGAAACCACAATGTTTCACCCGCTTCCAGAAGAGCTGCGCGATATCGCGGGTCAACCCTTTCCACTTTATCCCTGCTCGAATGAATCTTGGTCAATCAAGCCGACGGCCGGCCGCTCAAGCTCGCGGGTTATGATATGTTCCATTCCGAAGGCGGGCACCCACCTATATGCCCGTCTGCTTGGACTGCTCGGGCTTGTACAGTCCGATGTGTTCTTTAATAAAGACTATCTTGGAGACTTCCGCTTTGTGGATGTCGAGCGAGCTCGCTTCACTCATTCCGAAAATATTCTATGGATACCGATCGAGATATCCTCGCGCTTTATTCAGCCCGGTCAGTTTGGCTATGGGCATCTACCGTGCGACATCGGCACTCGCCATTGTTTAGCGGATTTCAAGATCGTCTTTCTTTCGCGCGAAATGCGTGCGGCAATTGTGTCGCAGATGCGATATGTAGGTGACAGCGATTGGTGCCCGCCTGAGAGGGCTGAGATTACGTGGCGCAATGAGCCGGACGGACCTGACAAAATGCTGAAGTACTTCGATGAGATCGCGCCTTTCATTTTCAATGATCGCTGCCATCCAGTGGCACCGTGGGCGGATCAGGAGAATGTTCTTGGATTGAGCTATGAGCAGATCATAGGCGACCAAGGACGCGAAGTTCAGCTCGAGACCATTCGCAGAATTGTAGAGTTTTGCGAGATCGAGCGGCCGCCGCAGCCTGAGCTGATCTTAAACCAGCTAATCGGACAGCAGACCTTCACCCTGTCCAGCGGGCGAACTTCGTGGGAGGCTTGCTGGAATGCCGAGATCGAGGCGCGGTTTACCGCGCTGGGAGGGACGAGACTCAACGAGCGATTCGGATTTGGTTCGAGATAGATTTCAGGCTGTCGCAGAGCCCGGCGATGGCAGGTACGCTCGGAGCCGCTCGCCGGACGTTTATGCGAGCGATATTCTGGAAAGGCGCGCTGACCACTGCCCACCTGCCGCCCGCGCAATCACTTCCTGAAGTGCCGACATCGCGATTGGCGCGGGGCTTGCAAGGACCCTTGGTGCAACGTTCGACCGGAGCGCAGCGACGGGAGATGCCCGGGAGGGAGGAACCTGCCTCGATCCGGTTAGGAGACAAGAATTGTTGAATATAATCCCGCACACCGCAGCGCGAGTCCCGCGCGCCCTAAGCCCTCTTATCCCAGCTTTACGTGCAGGTGTTTGCTGCAGTCACGCTCAGCCATCGCACTCGGCCGCCTGAAGCCGCTCGGCGAACGGCGACCGCGGGGGCAGTTCGCACGCACACAGCGCCGCTCACGGATGGGTCGGCTGTTGGGCCCAGCCATCCCACCGCATCTCTTCGAATAGCACGAGCCCCTTGACCTCCCGTCATCCGCGAACAGCGGGTGAGGCATTAAAGCGGTGCCCCCTTTGACGTCAAAAGGCCAGCCGTTGCCGCCCTGCCGTTCACTGTTAATTGGAGCCTAACCATGCCTTACGCCAAAAGCCGGCCGTATCGCTCTTTCAGCCCTAGCCCTGCTTTTTTTCGGGCTGGCGACGCAATATGGTCCAGTTGCCAAAGACTACGTGCGCCAGCATGAAAACCATAGCCGGCTCGTCGCGTTTTGGCGGAAGCTCATTCCAGAGCGGCGCGACGCACTCTTAAACGACGCCGCTGCGCCAACTGCTGGCAACCCGAATGGCGACGTCCCTCTCGTCTTATTTTTGGACTACAACTGCCCGCGGTGCCGGGCGGAAGACCGTACAATCCAGCAAGCCCTCAAGCATGATCCCATGCTGAAGGTTGTCTACAAACATTGTCCGGGCAAGAGACCGGGTTCCAAATTTGCCGCACTGGCGGCGCTCGCCTCCAGCAAACAGGGAAAATATGAGGCGTTCCATCACGCCCTTATGGCTGCTCGCGGCCAGCTCAGCCAATTCGACATCTTGACTATCGCACGACACGTTGGCCTCGAGGTTGAGCAGCTCAAGCGGGACATGGAAGACCGCGCCATCGAAAACGTCCTCGAGCGCAATTGCGCGCTCGCCAAGGAGCTGTACATCAACGTCACGCCGGCGTTGGTTCTCGGCGACGAAGTGATTTCAGGTGTGCTCAAGATTCACACGCTGGAACGCTTCATCGCCACAGAGCGGGAAGAAGCTAAGCGTCGTGCCGGATCACAACTTCGGCATTTTGACAGCGTGGCGGCCGGTGCGATCCCGTTCTTTGGCCACGAGTGCCGCTTCTCGCGCCGGGCCAAATCTCTTATATGGCCCGGCAACGCGGTGCTAGCGTGCAAAGTCCTGCATTCAGCTCGCTTTCCTCAACTTGGCCGAACGCGATCGCACAGCTCGGGATCTATTCAGCCGGTCCTGGTGTTTCCGTTCCGCCATCGGCGTCTTTCACCGAAGCCTCGCCAGAAGATAGGCGGGAGGCGCGCCGACGCCTGCTTCAGATCGCGGCCGGCGCGACGATGATCGTCATGGGCTCTCGCCCCCCTGGGGTGATCGTACAAGTCCCGATTGTCAGAAGAATCTGTTGACGTGGACGCCTCGGCGCCAAGCTCGCGCCACCTGTCGACAGCGCGGCCCTTGGCGTGTTGGATAAAGCCGCAAAGCGGTTGCAAGAAATCCCGTTCGGATTGACGAAAATGACGGTGGCCGCACCCATGCACCTCGATCATGCCATTCAAGGCCGAGGCTCTGGTCGAGGTCACCTCATTGAGGATGACGGCGGCCGGAATTGCCTGGATCAAGCAGCCAACCGTGGTGCGCGACACCTCATTTATTGAATTGAGGGTGGCGCCGGTGTTCCGGCATTGAAGTCCTGATATCAATTGTGCGACAGGCTGCCTCATCGAACCGCTGGCGGAGGCAAGCGTGGGCTGCAGCACCAGATCACAGGCATGCCGCCAGCGAGGCCATCCCATGTGCTTAATGGCCATGCCGCCAAGATCGAATTCGCTACCCGCATGAAACCTTGGTGTGGTGGAGGTGTTGAGAGGCACCTGCGCTAGGCTGGCGAACGGTTAGAAGCGGGCAAAACCCGTAGCTCAGCTCATAGCCCGCCTAAACAAAGGCGGGCATCGTAGAAGGCCGCAGTCCTTCGGACTTAGGTCCAAAAGAGCGGCCCAGGTGATTTCGCAAGCCGGGCGGGGGTTTGCGCCGTTCGCATCAAGAGCTGTCCGCCCGGCCAATTCTGTCCCTCACATAAGCTGGCGGTCAGCCGCAAACGGTATACCAGCTGTCGAATCGGCCATTGTTTGGAGCCGCACACAGAGCGCCGTAACAAACCTTCTCACCCTTGAAGTAGGCCAGGAACTGCAGCAAATGCGATATTTCGTCCTGTTCATCTTGGTCCCGGATACGCTCCGGACCGCCCTGCGATTTCAATGCCATCTCGATCAACTCGATCGCCCGATCTTTGTTGCCGCTCTCGTGATAGTACAGGGCTGCCAAACGATAAGGCAGGAGCTTACGTTTGTCGCTTTCCGGGGGATTCAGTGCCAGGATGTGTTCGGACAGCTGTTTTCCCATCGCCAAGCGCTCAGCAGACGGAAAGTGCGAATGGTCAAGATTCGGAAAGAAGAGCTCGTCTAACGCCGCAACCATCCAATTCTCGGAGTTTCTGTTGATCGCGTCGCGAACGAATTGGCGCATGACGGGCAAGCCGACCTGCATGTCCTTCATTTTGTGAAGCAACAGATTCACATGAGAACGGCGGAAACCGAGGTTGTCCGGCATCAAGGCGATGCCTTCTTCGATCGCCGAGAGCGCCGTCTTCCAATCCTTTTTCTCCACCGCCGCCCGATATCTGTCCTTGATCGGCTTCTTCAGCGCTTGTTCGCGCGCTATGGGTTCGCCTTCCGCGATCCGCTCCGCATCGGCGGATTTTGCCTGATCGCTGGTGCGCCAGCTGCCGTTAAGCACCTTCGGCAAGACCTCATCGAGTTCCGTCGGTTCACCAATAAAGGCGATGCAGCCGTCTCGGTCGACCACGAAACTGGTGGGAATCCAGAAAGAAAAGCTGGGCTCCATCCAAAGCTTGTCCATTTCGCCTGTGGAGTCGAATGCGATCCGATAGTTCAGATTCGGGAACTTTTCCGTCAACCAAGCGTCCAACGTGCTTCGGGCCTCATCGGCCGTTGGAGCGCGTTCACTAGCCGCGACTCCTACGATCTCAACGCCGCTTTCCCTGTATTTCTCCTGCAGCTGCATCAGATGGGGCATCCCGTCCACACACGAACCGCACCAAGTTGCCCAAAATTCGACGATGTACACTTTGCCGGGCTCGAAGCTGGTGAGGGGCTCGCCACGCAGCCAGGTTTCCGCTTGAATCGAAGGAGCCGGGGACTCGATCTGCAACACCACGTTGTTCTCCAAAGCCGTTGTCAAAGGTTGTGAGATTTTCTGCACGAGCTTATTTCCCTCTCAGAGACGGCACACGGTTCAGGGGAGAGAACATCCTCGTCTGCTCCATTGCATACCGTCCTGCTGCAAGCGTTGCAAGGTCCATGCCAGCGGGCTCAGCGCGCAAGTGCATGAATATGCTTTGAAAAACCTCCGCAGTGCCCGGATGGCGGTTGGATTGAACCTGACAAGTTTCTGCCTTTGTCAGGTTTTGAACGCGCATTGCCCGTGTTTCGCGCCGCCAGAAAAGCGTGGCCCATCCGCACGATCCTGAAGCCCAAACCGTCGAACACGTGCGACACCGCCGCAATATGTCGTGCCATGCATCGATGCCAAGCGCCTCGGCGTTGAGCTCGCAGCACGCCAGAACATCATCGACGAGACGTTCAAGCTCGACCCGGGAACGGGAAAACGGCCCGAGGTTTGGCCTTGGTCGGGACGGCCGAACGGCAATATCGCCGAGAGGGAAAGACGCAGAAGAAGATCATCACACCCGGCGAGCCGAAAGTGTCGGCAAGCCATCGCAGAAGGCAGCAAACATGCAGGCCCAGACGTATCGCTGGGCGATCTGAGGGAGTGGCATACGTTGCGCGCCTGGTGCAGAAATTGCTCGCATCATGCCGAAGTAAGGTCGGCCGCGCTAATCCGCCGGTATGGCAAAGGCGCACTATTCAGCACGGTCGAGGGCACTTGGTTGCCCGGGAATTGACCGGCTCATCACTGGTCAGTGATAATGCCAGCCAGTTCATCTCGAACGCCATCCTCTCCTGCGCGGATCAGAACCGGTCGAATGGCATTCCATGCGCACGGCAAGCATCGCTATCGCCTGTGGCGCGCCGACTGCAACACCGCGCGGCCGCACTCCCAAATCGCCTGGCAGACACCGGCCAAGTTCGCCACCACCTTCAATCCGCGACGGTCGCTCGCGCTGCGCTATGCGAAAGGCTCCGCGCCAGCCCCCGTCGCTTCACCCGCCCAGCAGCGCACAACCCACGCCGGAAACGAACCCAAAACTGGAGAAACTCGGGGCGACGTCATTTAGATTCCACCCATGCAGAGGTACTTCATTTCGAGGTAGTCTTCGAGCCCGTGGCGGGAACCCTCCCGCCCGATGCCGGACTGCTTCATGCCGCCAAAGGGCGCCGCATCCGAAGACATACGCCCCGTATTGATGCCAATCATGCCATATTCCAATGCCTCGGCCACGCGCCAGACACGCCTCAGGTTCGAGGCATGGAAATAGGCGGCGAGCCCGTAAATCGTGTCGTTTGCCTCACAGACAACCTGATCCGCATCGTGGAAGCGGATGATCGGCGCCAACGGCCCGAAAGTCTCCTCTTGCGCAACCGCCATGATGCTGGAGATCTCGGTGAAGGCTGTGGGTTTGAAAAAGGTGCCATCCTTGCCGATACGTTTGGCCCCGCATCGATTATCCCACCCTTGGCAACGGCATCTGCGATGTGGGACTCGATCTCGGCCAAAGCATGCATGTCGATGAGTGGTCAGACGTCCACTCCCGGAGCGAAGCCGTCGCCAACCGATAAGTGCCGGACTTTCTCCACGAACTTCTCGACGAACTCATCGTGAACGCTCGATTGGACGTAAAGCCGGTTCGATGAAACGCAAGTCTGGCCGGCATTGCGGAACTTCGCCTGGATCGCGCCGTCAACGGCAGCGTCAATATCCGCGTCGTCGAAGACGATGAAGGGCGCATTGCCGCCGAGCTCGAGGCTGACCTTCTTGATCTGGTCCGAGCACTGGCGCATGAGCAGTCGGCCAACCTCAGTGGAGCCTGTATAGCTGATCTTTCGGACCTTGGCATTGGAGCAGAGTTCGCGGCCCCACGCGATCACCTTCGGACGCATAGACCAGGTTGACAACGCCGTCAGGAAAGCCGGCTTGCTGCGCGAGGGCAAATATTGCACCTGCCACGAGCGGCGTCTGTTCAGCAGGTTTGAGCACGATCGCGCAGCCCGCCGCCAGGGCCGGCGAGATCTTGCGCGCCACCATCGACGCTGGGAAATTCCATGGCGTAGTCGTGCCGACGACACCGATCTGCTGCTTTGATCACCATCATCCGACGGTCTGTAGACGGTGCGGAGATCGTCTCGCCATAGATGCGATTGGCTTCTTCGGCGTACCATTGCAGATACGCGGCCGCATGCGAAACCTCCGACTTGGCTTCGGCAAACGGCTTGCCCATTTCCGCAGTCAGAATCGCGGCGAGATCGCCTGCATGGTCGATGATCAGCTGATGCCATCGCCAAAGAATGTCGCTGCGCTCCCGGCGGTCAGCGCCGCCCATCCAGGCTGCGCGACATAGGCCTTGTCTACCGCAGCGCGTGTCTCCTCCACGCCCATATCGGACGTCCTGCCAGCACTTCGCCGCTCGACGGGTTGAGGACCACAAATGACCGCTCGCGAACTGACGTGCCAAGTGCCGGCAGGCGATGGACGGCGCCAAACAGGTCCGGGGATTTCAGTGGCGGATCATCGGCAGGCACAGGGGCAAACCGGGTTCCTCTCAAAGGCAGCTGATATGTATAATCGGCAGAGCCTCGGCGTGTACTCCGCACCTGCGGGTCCTTATAGGGCCTCGGCCATACGGCTGGTAGACCATCCACTCAACTTGAAAGGGAGAATTCTTGAACGCTTCTGGTCGATGGCTTGCGGTTCTCATCAGGTGCAAACTGAACAATGGACATCGGCTTCCCGACCGCGCGTACCGGCCATCGGTCCGAATAGCAGCAGTGCAGCCAAATGCCTTTTTTGAGCATCATCGGATTGAAATTGCTTTCAAAAGTCCTCGATCTTGCCGCCCCCCATCGCGAGCGCCACAAACGGGCGTGGAAAATCAAAAGGGACCACAGTCGAGAATCAGCACGGTGATGCCTTCTTTGCGACCGTAGGCACGCAGATCATCTGCCAGCTGGGCTCGGGACCGTGCAGGTCGCGCCCCAAAAAACGAGAAGGGGGGTCGTTGTGGTGGAAGAGGTCGGGGATTTTCGAAAGAGCGTCGTTTACGGCGGGTCGTCCCTGTAGAGCATTCCCCTCGAATGCGACCGCCTTCAAAGGAGGACTTGCCATCGACGCCACGCTGATAACCGCTGCTGGCAAGCTGGAACTCAATACCGGTTAATTGCACTGAGGGCGGCGGCAACCACCCCTCGAAAACTTTTTGCCCGGGGGCTTAAGCTCGGAAAGAGTGTTCCTTATCATATTGTGTTCAAAGTAAATGGACGTGGTGCGTTTCGTGGGTTGAATCACATAAAGTAGTCTGTGTTAACGTCTGCCAAACCACGTTCCCTTGCCGGTTCCATGTTGGGGCTAGATGGTTTATTTCGACCAGGGTTGCCACATGTTTTTTGACGGTGTTCCGGTTTGCACCGGTCAGGTTGACGATCTCGCCAATGGTCATTCGCCCGCGCTCCTTGATGGCTTCAACTATTTGAAGGGAGAGTTCCGGAAGCGTACCGAGCACGAGACGCTCGCGCTCGATTTTCTTCTCAAGCCGCTGCTTTTGCTGCTGAAGAGCGCGCAGGAAATAAACAGCCCAGGGCTGCCAATTAGGCCTCGGACTGCGGATCGTTTTTTGAGTTTGCCGAAGCGCCAGATAGTAGCCCTCCTTGCTGTTCTCGATCACGCTTTCGAGCGAAGAGTAAGGCACATAAGCATAGCCACTGCGCATCAGCAGAAGCGTCGTCAGAACGCGATAGCCTTCCATTGCCGTCCTGGAATGGATGGATCTCCAAAAAGACCACCGTGAACATTGCCACGACGAGCAGAGATCTCGACCGCATCGACTGCGCCAGCCGACGCCCGAAGGGATTGTGCAGACGATCGAGCGGTTACGTCGCCGGCGCTAGAAAATAGGCCCTCCACTGAGCATCTATCATTAGCCTGAACTTTCGAGCCCTTGCCAAGCTTTGTCGGGGCGGTCTCGCCCATCACGGCTGGGAAGTGCGGTCCATGGAAACCGGCGTATCAGTTAGATCGATCATCTATGCAAACCCTTCGATGCGTTCGTGGACAATCGCGCGCATTTGCTCCGCCATCTTCGCGCCTTGAGAGCCGTCTGATAGAGGCGGCGGCAATTCGAGGTGGTTGAGCGCGCGTGAGAGGGCTGCAACAAGATCGTCGATGCTGGTATCCGCATCGGCTGCCTTGAGGCCAGCCGTGCTCGCGAAAGCCTTGAAGTCGGCGCGCCGCAGACGATCGTCCTTGCCGTTCAGCTTGAGGGCCATCCGGTCTTTTTCGAGGCGTGGAAACACGCGAGTCGTGACCGCGTCGTAGAGCGGAGCCATGCGAACTGAGCTGAATTGCGTGCTGCCGGGCTCTGCGATTTCCAGCAGTGCCATGTTCTTCAGGTGCATGTCGCCATCGGCGATCAGCCAGGCGAATAAGGATCGCTTCAGGACAAGCAGGACGTCTTCTTCGGGAGAGGTCGATAGCGGCCTTAGTGCCCGCGCGATGCGCTCCATCGTGCCGTCGTATTTTGCTTCGGTGGGCACGCCAAGTACCGAGCAGAAGTCCTCAAGCGCGAGCAGGTGTTTGTCCTCGAGGCTCGTTCTGATATCGAACCGCTCCACGAGTAGCGCCGGAGGCATCCCGTCAGGCATCGGGACGAGCGCTGTCGCGGGCGTCTTGAAACCGGCCGCGCTGCCCAAAGCGAGCGACTGCCATTCGATAACTGGCAGGGCCTCAAATCCGCCCGTACCCGCAGGTTTGAGAATGTGGGTAAAAGGCCGGCCGATACTGGGAGAGAGGGTGCCATCCGCACTGAGGAACATAGGCGCTTTGATCTGAACACCCGAAAGGCGAGGCGTATCAGTACGCTCGAATATCTGTGCGAGATTGCGTTCGAAACTCTGCTCCAGGTCGCCGCGACCCGGCCCTGCATACTGGCCAGTGAAGACAGTGTTTCTAGTGAAGCCATTGAGCCGGGTTAACAGGATGTCGGGCGGCAGGGCGGAGAGATCGCTCGCACGCTCGACGATGGTGATGTTGGACATGTAGCGTTTGCCCGAGCGTAGCGTCGCGCGCTCGTCGCGGTCGTTCAACACTGACTCAAGCCAGCCTTCAGGCAGCAGCGACAGAATGAAAGGAGGGAGCTTGCCCGGCGTGGTCTGGCGAACAAGTGGCGGGCCCTGATCGTCTGCATTCCAGCGCCACTCAAAACCATCATGTGTGAGATTTCCGAGCGGAGCGCCGTGCCACGCCACGATCAGATCGAGCGCGGCTCCGTTGCGTGCCGGTTCTGTGGTCAGTGGAGGGCGGAGGAAAAAGCGCTCGGCGTGCTCGCCCTCGCGATACCACTGGTTCGCGCGGGCAAGCGCCCATGTCGCGTCGGCAGCGCCCTGGGCGCTGCCGTATTGTTCTATGAGGCGGTTCGCGATTGCCTCGCGCATCGTCTCGTCGATGGATGCCGCGTGTTCGCTGCGCAGGCGGAAAGCTTCGAGGAAGCGCTGGCGCATCGAGGAGACGTCGATCCGGATTTCTCCCATTCCATCATCGACAATCGCTTGAGCGACTGATGGGTGGTCGGGAGCTGCGTTCTGAATGATTTCCAGCAAGCGCAAGCGCCTGCGCTGTATTCGTCGCCCGCTCAGGAACAGGCGGCCATCCCGGGTCGGGCCGAGAAGCACAGCGCTCGCCGCCGAGAGGTAAGCGTTGGGATACAGGTATTTGGCGATGCGGACGGCGTGCTTGAGTATCGTGGCCTCGATATCCTCCCCGGCATCGACATAGATGCCGCGCATTAGCTGGACGAGCTTGCCCGTTTCAGCCTGATAGTGGCTGCGGGTTTTATCGATGTTTTCCCCAACGAGGTGAAGGGCCATTTTTAACTTTCCCGTATCTGATATACGGGAAAGCTAGCATAATCGGCTTCATATTCAAGACTTTCTAACTTTCCCGTATTTGGTACACGCAAAAGTTAGAATACTTTCTCGGAACGACGGCGTTCTTCGGGTCGGGAATCGAACCACGGGAGAGAACCTGGTCTGCGAAGGCGAGCAGGCAGAACTCAAGGCGTTCATTCTGCCATACCATAGTCGGATCAGCCACACGTAGGTCGGCGAGTCCTTCAGCTATTGTAGAGCGTGGGATTATTCGCTGTCACGGGCCAACGCCCATAATCGCGGGCTCGGCCGAAAGCAGCTTCTTCGCCGCCGCCCTGCCTGCTCGAGGATCACCTGCTCGATGAGGGCCGGGCGGCGCTGGATGTAGTCTATGCCGAGTTTGTCGAGCTGCAACCCGACAAGCGTGGCGGAAATCGGCCTGGAGGAACCCAGATTGTCGATAGCATAGGCGCCGATCAGATACTTCTTGCTCGCTTCGAGTTCGGCCGCTGTTGGGCCTGTGTCCACCAGCTCCTTGATTAGTTGTCTTATCAGGTCGAGCGTCTCGGCCGCCCTGTCGGCGCGCGTCGACGTCGTCACGACAAGCATGTTGGGCTGGTAGTCTTCCAAGCTGGACGAGACACCGTAGGCAAGGCCGCGCTTTTCGCGCACTTCCTGGAACAGACGTGAGGTAAATCGTGAGCCTCCGACTATATCGTTCATCAGCTGTCCCGCGTAGAATTCCGGGTCGTTGCGTCCCATGGCGGGAAAAGCCAGCTGGAGCGAAGTCTGGGGGAGGGCGTTGCGACCTGCGTCCGCTCGCCGCTTCGGGGTGACATCAGGTACGGGGGCGAGCGCCTGTTTCTGAGGCAAATCGCCGAACAGCTGGTCGAGCCTTGCTCTCAGGGCTTTGGCATCTATGTCGCCTACGACCGCCACATGCAGCCCGTCGCGGGCGAAAGCGGCTTTGTGGAAGGCGCTTAGATCGGCGGGCGTTACGCTGGTCAGGCTCCCTTGGGCGGTCTCGAATACGGATGCGTGCCGTAGAGTCCGCGCCGCCAGGCCAGCTCGGGGATCGCGTGAGGTTCGCGCTCATCGGCAATGATTTCGGAGAGAAGCTGGGCGCGTATGCGGTCGAAAACTGCTGGTATAGCCGGCTGCGGGTCCCGCCGCCGAGGATGTCGGCCAGCAGTCGAGCGCCTCGGCCTCGCCGGGTGCGGCCGTATGATAGGACGGCACCATCCATTGCGTGGAAAAGCGCGGCACCGAAATGCGCACGCCGGTCAGCGTCACCGTGCGCTTGGCGTTTTGCTCCGGCTCGACTGGGCGGATGCGGGTTAGACCAGGAGCCGTCGGCACGGTTCCCTACGTCTTATCGGCCAGCGCCTTGACCGTTTCCGGCTCGACATCGCCGGCCACCACCAGGACGGCGTTGCTGGGCGTGTAATATTTGTCATAGAAGGCTCTGGAGTCGGTGCCGTAGCGGATCGTGTTGGAATTTGGCGGAGCAGCCTCCGGTAAATTGAGGTTATCGGTTCATGCGGCGAGGTCAATCTGCTGATCGAGTGGCTTGGCGGGGAGCGTGTGCCATCCGTCGATTTTTCGCATCGAGATTTCGCCGGACGCAATCAACGCCCAGAACAACATTGCCGCGGTTTCGGCCGAAGGCAGCACGGTCTGGGTCTTGATGCGCCGCTTGAACTCTTCATGCAGACGCTCAATCGCGTTTGTAGTTCTGGTGCGCTTTTCCACTGGCTCGGCGGCAGGCGCGTGAAGGCGAAGAGGCGCTCACCGGCCTCCTCCAGGCTGTCGGCCACCGCCCGGCACTTGAGCCGCCATTTGCGCAGGAACGCCTTGCGGCGGCTCTCGATCTCCTCCGGCGTGGCCGCGTAGATCATGTCGGTGTAATCGGCGCTGATCTCCTCGTGCAGGCGCTCGGGAGCGTGGGCGAGCAGGTTGCGGTGCTTGTGAACCGTGCATCTTTGAACCGGCACCCCGTCCCACAGCCCAGCGATCGCCCCGTCCAAGCCGGGTGCGCCGTCGACGATGAGGAACTCAGGGCGGCGGAGGCCGCGTGCGACGAGATCGTCGAGGATCGCCCGCCAGGCCTCGGTCGTCTCGCCGCCCATGTTCTTGACCGCGAGCAGGATCTTGTGGCCGTCCGCGCGCACGCCGATGACAACGAGCAGCGGGATCGAGGTCGCCTTGCGGTCGAGCCTGACACGAACCACCGTCCCGTCGAGGATCAGGCGCACGATCGGGCTCGTCGGCCAGCGAGCGACCCTTCCAGGCGTCCCAGTCCGTCTTCACCTTGCGCCAGGTGCGGCTGACGACGTCCTTGCCGATCGCGCCGCCGAACAAGGCGGCAAGCGCACGACGGACGCGTCGCGTGTTCGTGCCCGCCAGGTAGCTCGACGCGATCAGTGCGTCGGCGGCCTTCGTGCGCCGCTGATAGGCGCGCAGAGCCTTGCTCCTCCATTCCACCGTCTTGTCCTCGTCGACATCGAGGCGCGCCCGCGTAACCGTGATCTCAGTGGTGCCGAAGGTCCCCGTCAGCGTGCGCGTCCGGCTGCCGTGGCGGCCCCGAACCAGCCTATTTCCTTTCACAGCCAACCGCGCCGCTTGAAAAAGAGATACGGAACCACGGCGGAGAGCACCATCAGACCCAGCGCAAAAGGATAGCCCAGAAGCCATTTTAGCTCGGGCATGGCATCGAAGTTCATGCCGTAGATCGAGGCAACCAGCGGTCACGCCGGCGTTGGTTCTCGGCGACGAAGTGATTTCAGGTGTGCTCAAGATTCACACGCTGGAACGCTTCATCGCCAAAGAGCGGGAAGAAGCTAAGCGTCGTGCCGGATCACCAACTTCGGCATTTTGACAGCGTGGCGGCCGGTGCGATCCCGTTCTCTGGCCACGAGTGCCGCCTCTCGCGTCGGGCCAAATCTCTTATATGGTCCGGCAACGCGGTAGTGGGCGGACCAAGCCGTTCTATGCAGCGCACCAGACAAAGGGCAATGACCAAAGCCGTCCCGGACATCGCATCGGAGTTCAACGTCTTTGCACCAATGCCCAGCAATGGTCGCCGCGACAAACAACGCCTGCAAACGGGCGCTGTGAGCCGCCGTCGTTCAACGAAAGATCACCAACGGATGTCCCGAGGAGGCCCCATGAATCGCTGCACATCAGCATTTGCAATTCTTGCTTTCGGCACGTTCTGCACATCGTCGACCATCGCCATGGCGGCGCATTCGACCACCTATTCAGCGCCCGACAAGAGCGTCGTGTTTCTTGGTGGCGTTGGCTACACCTGGCTAAAGGGCAACGAGCTTTTCTACGTCGAAGTGGGCAATCGTATCAGCAAATTGATCTGGGAAACCGGCGCGCCGGTTCTGACCACCGGGCTAAAGGCCGAGGTCTGGAAGAACTGGACCATCTCAGCCAACGGCGTATTGCCGGACAGGATTGGTCGGATCAGTCAATCCACCCCGACACCCGCCTTGACCGCTACATCAACCTTGACATGGCAGCAGGCCCAGACTTCGTGATCAACGATGCCACGGTTATCAACCTTCATGGCGGCTTCAAATACACCAACATGAAGTGGAAGGCCTATGGCGGTTCGTACATATAGAGTGGGGACGGCTTCGGCTTTCGCGAGGATCGCGGCAAGTTCCCGGACGGCGAACCGGTCATCGATTACGAACAGCGCTATTTCGGCCTGTTCCTTGGCGCGAAAGCGACCACGACGCTCGGGAACTTGACGCTCTCGGGTCTGCTCCGCAGCGGCTTCACCGTTGATGCAAGCGCTGTTGACCATCACTGGCTGCGCGAGGAGGGGCGCGGCCTGCGATTTGAGGACGACTTCTTCACGGTGCCGTTCATCTCGGCCGGCGCCAAGATCGATTATCAGATGACCGACCGCGCCAGCGTCTTCCTGGCCGGCAATGTCGACAAATATTTTCGCAACAAAGGCTAGAAAACGGCCTACAGCATCGCGACCGGCGAACAAGGAGCCCACAAGGATAGCGCTGGCATGGACTTCTATGCCTTGACCCTGTCGGCCGGCTTCAAGCTGACGTTTTAAGCGCAGTCATTTCTGACGCTGAGCACCGTAAGACCATGCGTGCATTAAGGACGCACAATGCCTCTGCGCGCAATCCATTCAATCGCGGCTATCCAAGCGGCGCCGACGTCGGCCAGGATCTCAGGATTGTCCGGGCGGTCCGCCAGGCCTGGTATGGCCGGGGTGGAGGTGTTGTCCGCCGGTCATCCCGTCGATTTTAAGGTCCCGACGGCCGTCTGGCACCGGTGCGCGAGCCGCCAGAAAAGCGTGGCCTTCCGCGCGATCCCGAAGCCACAAACCGTGAGAACCCGTGCGACACCGCCGCATCACGTCGTGTCGTGCATCGATGCCAAGCGGCTCGGCGTTGAGCTCGCCGCACGCCAGAATAAACTTGGCGCTCCTCAAGATTGCAGAGTCAGGCTAGTGGGTTGCGTCCCGCGGCGTCGTCTCCCAGCGTCAACCGGATCGTCTCGGCAATCTCCTCATCGGGCGCGCCGGGACGCGGTTCATCGTAAAGGCTATCGAGCCGCTGTTCGGCAAAGCGCCGACGCAATGTGCCCACTGTATTGGGCGTTGCACCAAGGCGTAAGGCAATTTCCTTGTTCTACATCCTCTCGCTGGCCAGCAGCACTATCCGCGCCCGTCGCGGCAGGCCTTGCGCCGTGCCTCGACGCCGGACCAGACCCTCCAGTTCACTCGGCTCTGCTGCGGAGCCAGCGCCTTGAGCAGCGGCCAACCTGGACTCGTCCCGTCCTCGAAAAGCAAATTGTTACGCAGATGCTTGTCCACCCTGACCCGAGCCATCCTCCTGCACGCTTTCGCCGTTGCGCGCGACGAAGACCGCAACGCTTCATCGCGCTTGGCGTAGTGGCACCAGGGACCGCCCATCGAATGACTCATGCGAGGCATCTCAAGGCTGTCCGCGGTCCAGCGCCAGATCTCCGCCTCGCCCGAGGCGCGCAGAGCTGGCCGGTTGTGCAGGAGCCGTAGGCAATATTCGCCGTCCTTGTTCGGATGGGTAACGCTTGCGTCTCCCGTCGCATTCTACCTCGCTTTCCGAACGTAGCCGTGATGCGAACTCTTGCTGCATATAAAGTCGAATCAGGGGGATTTGGATCATACGATACGGAGGCTTGACTTTGGCAGTCGCTCTGCGACATTACCTATATAAAGGTCGAAACGAGGTGATATGGCTCATGGATAGGTCACGGAGACCCGAATGACGGCAACGCATAAACGCACCTATTCGCGCTACGCAATGGAAGCGCTTGGCCTTTTCGGTAAGACCATCCGGCTGGGCCGGATGCAGCACCGGTTAACCGCACAGGAGTTAGCCGAGAGAATCGGTGTTTCACGCAGCACCCTGCAGCGCATCGAGAAGGGCGATCCCAAAGTTGAAATCGGACTGATGTTCGAAGCTGCTGCCATTGTCGGTGTGAAGCTGTTCGATGCGGACGGCAAGGGCATCACAGCCCTCACAGGCCGCATGGACGATCGCATCGCGCTGCTGCCGAAGCACGTCTACAAGGCCGGCAAGCAGATCGTCGATGAGTTCTAAGGTCCCCAAGTACGACGAAGCCTATGTCTGGGTCTGGCTGCCGGGCGAGACCGCGCCGGTTGTCGCCGGGCGGCTATATGCCCATGACGGACTCGTCAGCTTCAACTATGGCAGGAGCTTTCGTGAACTGGGCAGCGCGATCCCGCTTTATCTCCCGGAACTGCCCCTGAAGGCAGGCGAATTGCCTTTGCTTCCTGGCCTAACCATGCCGGGATGCATCCGCGATGCTGCCCCCGATGCCTGGGGACGACGGGTTATCCTAAACCGCAAATTCGGTGTGAAGGGCGATGAAATCGCGCGGCTCGATATTTCAGAACTGACGTTCCTGCTGGAATCAGGCTCGGACCGCATCGGCGCGCTCGATTTTCAGTTTTCGCCCACGAATTACGAGCCGCGCGCACTGGCCAATGCCACTCTCGAAGAGCTTGTCCAATCGGCGGAGCGGGTAGAGAAAGGTATTCCGCTCACCCCCGAATTAGATCAGGCGCTGCATCACGGCAGCTCGATCGGCGGCGCAAGGCCAAAGGCGCTGATCGAGGACGACGCCATCAAGCATGTCGCGAAATTTTCCTCGTCTGCCGACCTTTACAGCGTCGTCAAAGGAGAATTCATAGCCATGCGGCTTGCCGCCTTGTGCGGCATCAGAGCGGCATCCGTCTCGCTCGTTCGCGCCGCAGGCAAGGACGTGTTGCTCATCGAGCGATTCGACCGGATCAAGGTCACGGGCGGCTGGCAACGCAAATCCATGGTCTCAGCGCTGACGATGCTCGCGCTCGATGAGATGATGGCGCGTTACGCCAGCTACCAGGATTTGGCGGAGATCATTCGCCACCGATTCACCGCGCCGTCGGAAACTCTGCGCGAGTTGTTCAGCCGCATTGTCTTCAACATACTTTGCGGCAACACCGACGATCATGCCCGCAACCATGCGGCATTCTGGGACGGGGCTAAGCTCACCCTCACGCCTGCTTACGATATTTGTCCGCAGGCCCGCAGTGGCCAGGAGGCCAGCCAGGCCATGCTCATCAGCGGCAATAACCGCATGAGCCGGATCGCGTCCTGCCTTGAAGCCGCGCATCACTTCCTGCTCAGCGCGCCGGAAGCTCTTGCGATTGTTGAAGGCCAGCTCCGATGCATTGCGAAGAATTGGCCGCGTGTCAGCGAGGAAGCTACGCTATCCGGCACAGATCGCAATCTGTTCTGGGGCCGACAGTTCCTCAATCCCTACGCTTTTACGGCGCTGGAAGGGAGCGCCGACGTTCTCCGCGCTCTGGCTGACGAACTACGCAACAGTGTTCACGCCTGATCCGGCGCTGGACTTCGGACAAGCTCGGCAAGCGCAAGACGCCCACAATATGGACAATCCTTGCCGTGCCAGCACGAAGTCATGAACAGACGGCTCTTCGACAGCGACAACGTGCACTGCGGAGAGATGTGGAGCTGACACCGCAAGAGCCCACAGACGCGCGACTTCCCACGATACAACTCCACATAACTGAGCGTCTACAAGCGCTGCAGCCAGCGTAACATCCCGCCATCATAGCGATGATTGTCTGATCTTTTGCCGATGACATCACGTCGGGAAAGACTTGTTCGAGCGCTTGCCGCTTCATATCGATACCGGCCCGGGCGTAGCGCACGTTACGTTCAGCCCCGAGTGGCTAGCCATTGACTGATGGTGGCGATGTCAACACCCGCCTTGACAAGGTGGATGGCCGTCGTGTGCCGCAAAGAGCGGTGATGGATGCTTTTTTCCGCCAGGGTGGTTCCTTCCCCCGCAGCCATATCAAAATGTTTGCGCAGCAAGTATCGAACACCGAACCGGGTCAGCGGTGTGCCGCGGTCGTTGAGAAAGCCCCTTTGCTCGGCGGGACAGGGCGATACCAGACGAAGGTCAAAATTCGAAGTTTCAGGATTTCCTGAACTCGTGCATCCGTATTGAACATCAGCGAGAACAGCGCGTAATCCCGCTGTCCAGAAGGCGTGCGGCGGTCGATACGCGCCAGGACGCTCTTGATTTCCGGGCCCTTCGAGATATTCGACAGGTGCCACCCGCGCGCCCTCTTGAAGGGAAGTGTCACCACCAGTTGCAGCGTATCCATATATTCGGGGTGCTCCGAGATCAGGGACCGCGCAAAGGTATGCATCGCCGCCAGCCTTGCATTGCGGGTCGCAACTGCCACGCTCGACCTCAAGTGACGTGAGAAAGCTGCCGATCCTGTCGGTATTGATGTCGGAGACCGCTTCTTTCAAGAATATCTTCCCGCTCTCCGCGGCATGAGCCCGTGGCATGCTTCGGCCCAATGCGGTGGATTGATGTTTCTTCATGTCCACAACCTCGCTGACGAGACCGCCGAAAGCCCCTTCAAAGCGGTCGGTGGCGATCTCTCTCAGCTTTGGAAGGTAGTGCATTGATTTTTCGTGGAATGAGGACCCTGTTTAAGGGGTGATTTTCGTCCAAACGGGGCCCCTTAACGATGGGGTCATCAAGATGCCTCCGGTTTGATCGGAGGCATTTGTGTTTTGGATGTTGGTTTTGGAGACGATTGCAAAGATGTCGGCTGTCGCTGGTCCAGGGGAAGTCGATCAAAGCGATCTGCCGTGAGCTGAAGATCTCGCGCAAGGTGGTGCGCAAGGTCCTGCGTTCTGAGGAGACGGAGTTCCGCTACGAGCGCAAGCACCAGCCCTATTCCCGCATGGGAGCTTGGCGTGACACGCTGGACCGGCTGCTGTCGGCGAATGCGGCCAAGCCGCAGCGGGAGCGGCTGACGCTGATCCGTATTTTCGAGGAGCTTCGCGGCCTCGGCTATGACGGCAGCTACAGTTCGGGGTGGCGGCATGCTCAGAGCTGGGCGGCGGATCGCGGCAGCGCCGTGGCCGAGGCCTACATTCCGTTGAGTTTTGCACCTGGCGAGGCCTACCAGTTCGACTGGAGTCACGAGATCGTCCTGCTCGACGGCGTGACGGTGACAGTGAAGGTCGCGCACATGCGGCTCTCACAGCCGCATGTTCTTCGTGAGGGCCTATCCGCGCGAGACGCAGGAGATGGTGTTCGACGCGCATGACCGGGCGTTCGCCTTCTTCCGTGGCGCCTGCACGCGCGGCATCTACGACAACATGAAGACGGCGGTGGACGCGATCTTCATCGGCAGGGATCGCCGCTACAACCGCCGCTTTGCGCAGATGTGCGGGTATTACCTTGTCGAGCCGGAGGCCTGCACACCGGCGGCCGGCTGGGAGAAGGGGCAAGTCGAGAACCAGGTCGGGCTGGTGCGCGAGCGCTTCTTCACACCGAGGCTGCGCTTCAAGACGTTGGAGGATCTCAACGGCTGGCTGGCCGACAAATGCGTTGCCTAATGCCAAGGCGCGTCGGCATCCCGAACAGGGTGAGCGCACGATCTGGGACGTATTCAAAGAAGAACGCGCCAGCTTCATTCCCTATGCCGGTCGCTTCGACGGCTACCATTGCATTCCCGCGTCGGTGTCGAAGACCTGCACGGTGCGCTTCGACAACAACAAATACTCGGTGCTGTCGAGCGCCGACGGTCGGCCGGTCGAGATCCATGCTTATGCCGACCGCATCGTCATCCGCCAGGATGGCGCGGTCGTCGGCGAGCACGCACGCTCTTTCGGCCGCAACGAGGTCGTCTACGATCCCTGGCACTACGTGCCGGTGCTGGCCCGCAAACCGGACGGCCTGCGCAACGGCGCGCCTTTCCGGGAATGGGTTCTGCCATCAGCCATGGAGAAGGTGCGCCGCAAGCTAGGGGCGGCCGATGACGGCGACCGGCAGATGGTGTCGATCCTCACCTGCGTCCTGACCGACGGATTGAGCGCGGTCGAGGCCGCCTGTCAGGAAGCCATCGAGCACGGCGCATCGTCGGCGCCGGTGATCCTCAACATCCTGGCCCGCAGCCGCGATCCGGCGCCGGGCACGATCCTTTCCATTCCCCAGGCGCTGAAGCTAGCTCACGAGCGGTCGCCGACTGGGCCCGCTATGACAGTCTCAGGAGGACAAACAGCCATGGAACGCACCGAGGTACTGGAACTGATGGGAGCGCTGAAGCTCTACGGGATTGCGCAGCGCCTATGACGAGATCATGGGCGCGTTGCCATCAAGCGACGGCACGAGCCGCCCAGGATTGTCGGTGATCTCTTGCAGGCCG
>NZ_SUHQ01000039.1 GCF_004962245.1 Mesorhizobium sp.
CCTCAGCTTTCTCGGTCGGGGCCGAATGGACAACCTCCTGAAGGCTCACAGCTAGATCAGGCCGTTGGACTTGCCAGCCGGCCCGCAATCGGGGAGAGCATGATCGGGCATAGTGCGGGAAGCGGAATACCCGATGACGCTTGAACTGAATGCGGGCGACCAATCGATGCTGCAAGGCGCGCACGGCCCGGCCGCTGCTGCCGCCATGAAGATTCTGGTCGCGTTTTCCAATGCGGTCGGGGCGCGCAAGCTGCTGGACATTGCCGGCGCCCATATCGATGGCTGCCTCTATCACGGCAAGGCCGGCCTCGATTTCGTCGAGAGGCTGGTCGGGGGCGGCGGTCGCGTCCTTGTGCCGACAACGCTGAACGTCGGCTCGTTCGATCTCATCCATCCCGGCATGGTGAAGATGCCGGCCGCGGAAGAAGTGCCGGCGCGGCGGTTGATGAAGGCGCATATCGAGCTCGGCTGCCAGGCGACCTTCACCTGCGCACCCTATCAGACGCGGTTCCGGCCGGCTTTCGGCGAGCAGATTGCCTGGGGCGAGTCCAACGCCATAGTCTTTGCCAATTCGGTGATCGGGGCGCGGACCAACCGCTATGGTGATTTCATCGACCTGTGCTGCGCCATGACCGGGCGCGCGCCGGCCTGGGGGTTGCATCTGAGCGAGAACCGGCGTGGCCGGATCCTGTTCGAGCTGACTGACGCTGCTTTCGAGCCGACCGACGCCCTATTCGTCGGCGTCGGACTGATCGTCGGGCAGGCGAGTGGCGACTGCGTTCCGGTGATATCAGGCCTGCCGCAGCCGCGCGACGAGGACCAGTTGAAGGCGCTGGGCGCGGCGGCGGCAACGACGGGCGCCGTGGCGCTGTTCCATGCGGTCGGCATCACGCCGGAAGCAAAGACGCTCGACGAGGCGTTTCACGGCATGGCGCCGGACGAGACGATCCGGATCTCTCGCGCCGACATCAACCATGCACTGGCCAAGCTGTCGAGTGTCCCCGATGGCGCGCCGCTTGTAGCCGTCTCGCTGGGCACACCGCATTTTTCTCACGACGAGTGGATGCGCCTGCTGCCGATGCTGCGCCATATCGCGCCGGGCAGGGGCGTCCCCATCTACGTCAATACCGGACGTGCCACGCTGACACGATTGCAGGACGAGGGCGCACTGGCCGGCATGGAGGCGTTCGGCCTGATTCCGGTCGCCGACACCTGCACCTATGTCACCGCCATCCTCGAGCGCCTCGACGGCGTGGTGATGACCAATTCCGGCAAATGGGCGCATTACGCGCCTGGCAACATCGGCGTGTCCGTCGCCTTCGCCGACATGAGGGATTGCATCCGTTCGGCGGCCGTGGGCCATGTCGTGCGGAGCGTGTCATGACGACGCCTATCGAACGCACCGGCATTTTCCAGCTGGCCGGCTCGGCACAAGGCTCGGCACTGGTGTTTTTGCAAGCGCTCAGCTTCTGGGGCGGCATCGACTCCGAAACGGGCGATATCATCGACCATTCGCATCCTGGCTTTGGCGAAAACGTCGCCGGCAAGATCTTGGTGATGCCGAGCGGGCGAGGCTCGTCGTCCTCGTCCTCGGTTCTGGCCGAGGCGATCCGCAGGGGCACCGCGCCGGCCGGTATCCTCCTGGAGCGGCCGGATCCGATCCTTGCTGTCGGCGCGATCGTCGCAGAGTTCCTCTACGATATCAGCATGCCGCTGGTTGTCTGCGATATATCCGGCATTGTCTCCGGCGACAGGGTCGCGATCGGCCTCGGAGAGGATGCCCGGGCGATCATCAGGATCTAACCCGCCATCAGTCCTGCTACGTCACGCCGCCAATAGGCCGCAGCCAGCGTATGGTCGCGGCCGAGCCCCAGCGTGCCGCGCCAGTGCTCGCGAACGATTTTCGCCGCGGCCGCTTCGGCGGCGAACCAGCCGAAGGCCGAATCGTTTTGTGGCCACGCCACCGCGCGGACGGCATCGGCGAGCCGCTGGTCTTCGCCCGCCGGCACGCCGTTTCTCAAAAACCAGTGCATCTCGATGCCGGTGGCGTTGTCTATGGGTTGCCTTTCAGCCTCGTCGGCGACCTCGATGAAAGCCATGCCGCTTGTCTCGGCGGGCAAAGTCTCCAGCATCCGCGCCAGCGCCGGCAGGCCGGTTTCGTCGGCACCCATCAGATACCATGATGCCTGCCGCACCGGGCGGCCGACCGGACCGATGATGCCGACCTTCATGCCGGATGCCGCTTGTATGGCCCAGGCGGCGCCGACGCTCTCGCCGGGATGGACAAGGAAGTCCACGTCGATGACGCCGTTCGCCACGTCGAGCGCGCGGATGGTGTAGACGCGCGCCACCGGACGCCTGTCATCCGAAGGCCAGGCCGGCAGGCCATTGCTGCCGAGCACAGGCCAAAGCGGATTGGGGGCCTCCCTGGTCGGAAACAACATGCGGATGTGCATGCCGCCGAATTTGACGAAGCGAGAGAGATCCTCGCCGGCGAAGCGGATGCGGCGCATATGCGGTGTGAGATCGCCGACATGGGTGACGGTCATCTCGCGAAACTGGGCGAGGCGGGTTTCCCCGGCGAGATCGCCGGTCCAGACGATCTCGGGGTTTTCTTCCCTGGCATAGACCTCGACTGCAGTGGCCAGCAGGTCCTTGATGCGGGCGAGACCGTCGCGATCGGCGGCATTGGCCCGCATCACCAGCCGCTCCATGTCGAAGGAGGCGCCGCCGAAGGCGAAGCGGAAATCGAGCCGCTGCCCCTCTTGCGTGGCATCGGCCTCGAAGCTTTGCAGCCTATCGCTGATACGGTCGATGTAAAGCGGCAGGTTGCGCAGGTTCAAACGCGCTTCGCAGGCCAGTCCGCTCACTGAAGCTTCCGTCACGCTCACCCTCCGATCCTGCCTGTGAGCGCCACCTTGAAGGTGCGGCCCTTGCCCTGTTCCGTTGCCGCCGATGTCGACCAGGCGCTTTGCGGGTCGGTGTAGGCGGTGTTGAAGATGTTATCGACGCCGAAATCGAGCTTGGCGTGGTCGTTGACGCGCCAGTTGGCGAAGACATTGACCAGCTCGAAGCCGTCATTGACGACCGGCGTGGCATTCGGATTGGTACGGCTGGTGCGCGTGATCTCGCCGACGCTGATATATTGCGCGCCGACGGTGAGCTGGTCTTCCAGCATGCGGAAGCCGATGGTGGCAGCGAACCGGTCGAGCGGCGTGTTGTTCAGCGCCTGGCCGGAGTAGACGCCGCTGACGATCTTGGCGTCGATCAGCGCACCGGCAAGGTTCACGAAGCCCCAGTCATAGTCGTAGACGATCTCGGCTTCGATGCCCTTGAGCCGCGCATCGCCGATGTTGATCGCCGTGCGTGGCAGGACGGTCAGGTCGACGTCGATATAGTCCTCGATATCGGTGTGGAAGACATTGACCTTGGCGCGCACCCGGTCGCCAGCAGTCAGCACATCGTCATACTTCAGATTGACGCCGGTTTCCCAGTTCTTCGCCGTTTCGGGCTGGAGAAGCAGGTTGGGCACGTAGCTGTCGCCACCGCCATGCGCGCCGCCGCCGCGATAGACGTCCTGTAGGCCCGGCGCCCGGTAGCCTTCGGAATAGGTGCCGTAAAGCTGGAGGCCTTCGAGCGGGGTCACGCCGACGGTGAGGCGCGGCGACCAGCGGTCGCCCGACATCGAGGCTTCCTCCGGCGGCAGGGTTTTTGTTTCACCGTCGAGCTGGTAGCCGTCATAGCGGATGGCGGCGATCATCTGCAGCCAGTCGCTGTAGTCGCCCTGCCATTGCAGGAAGCCGCCATAACCCTGCTGTTCGCCGGCGCCGAAATGCGCGGCTTCCGACGAGGCCTCAAGATAGTAATAATCGAGCCCGTAGGTGAGGGTGTGGGCCATCTCCCTCGCGTCGAAGCGCGAGGAGTTCTTCACGTTGAAGCCTGACGTGGCGACGTCGTAGTAGCGGAAATTGCCGATCGCCGACACCGGCCAGACCTGCGTCTGCTCAGCGCGCGTGCGGTTGTGGTAGGCATTGGCGCTGAAGTCGATCAGCTCGTTGTCGTCAGGCTTCCAGGTATAGGCGGCCGTGTAGGTCTGGTTGGTCGTGTTGGTGTCGTAACGGCTCAGCGTCGGCGAGGTCGAACCGCTCGATCCCGTGATCTGGTCGTTGAAGCGCTGCAGGATCGCGCCGAGCTTGAGTTCGTGGCCGTCGGCGGGGCGCAGCGTCGCCTTCATATAGCCGCTGGTAATGCTTTCGCCGGTCCACGGCACCGTGTCGCCATTGCCGTCAGTATAGCTGTCGCGGTCGCGGTAGATGAGGTTGCCGATGATGTCGGCATCGTCGCTGAAGCGGTAGGCGCCGGTGGTGCTGGTGGTGAAGCCGTCGCCATTGTCCTCATAGCCGAGCTTTTCGCTCAGCGCCCAGCGCTCCTCCTGCTTGAGGAAGTCGCCGGCGTCCTTGGTCTCGAAGGAGACGACGCCGCCAATGCCGCCCGAACCATAGGCGTTGGACACCGGGCCGCGAATGACGGTGGCTTCCTTGACCAGGTCGGGCTCGACATAGAACGAGCCGGAACCGTGGCCGACACGCCAGTAATCCTGGCGGGCGCCGTCGAGCGTCACCACCACGCGGCCATACTGCTCCAATCCGCGAATGTTGATGGCGGTCGCCGGATCGTCGCCATTCATCGAGGCGGCGACACCGGGCGTGGTGCGGAAGATGTCGGCGGCGGTGTCAGGCTGGATGCGGTCGAGATCTTCCTGATCGATGGCACTGATGGCGGCCATCGATTCGATGACCGCCGTCTTGATCATCGTCGCCGATATTGTGATCAGGTCGAGCACGGTCGGCTCGTTCTGGCCGGTTTTAGCCTGCTGGGAGGCCTTGGCCGGCCGGTCGGCCTTGGCGGCGGCGCCTCGCTTCTGCTCCTGCTGCGCGGCGGCGGGCGGCGCGGCACAGAGGCCAAACGCGAAGGCGAGCGCTGTGCTGGCCATCAAGGTCTTGTTGCTTGTCAGTCTCATGCGATGCCGCCCCGTGAAAAAGCAAAGATTGCTGGCGGCGGCCGTCGGCCCTGGCTGGCATGATGGAGAAGCCTCGACCGGCGGGTCGGGCAGGGGCTACTTATTAAAACATGATGACATTAGTCAACTTTAATTTTATAGGCCACGACCATCATCGATGACTCTCAAGCGCAGGAGCGAAACGGCATGGTCGGCAGTCATAGCGGGCGCAGGCAGATGCGCCGGTTTCAACCGGGCAGGGTGGTCGCCGTCCTCCTGCTGGCGCTGTCTGTTCTTGCGCCGTCTTGTGGGTTCAAGGCGCTGGCCGCCGAGATGGTGGTCGACGCGCTGGGGCGGACGATCGCGACCGGTCCGGGAACCAGAATCCTGACGCTCGGTTCCGACGTTACCGAGATCGTCCACGCGCTGGGCGCCGGCGAGCGGATCATCGCCGTCGATCGCGGCAGCAAGTATCCCGCCTCCGTCGCGCAAAAGCCCAATGTCGGCTACAGACGCCAGCTCTCGGTGGAAGGGTTGGTCGCGCTTCGCCCCGATCTGATCCTGGCGGCCGAGGACAGCGGGCCCCCGGAGGCCATCGAGGTGCTGAAGTCGTTGGCGATACCAGTCGTCTTCGTGCCGGAAGACAACAGCCCGCAAGGGATCGAGCGGAAGATCACGCTGATCGCCGCCGCGCTTCGCCTCGAGGACAAGGGCAGGGAGGTTTCAAGGAATGTGCTCGACGCCTTCCGGTCAGCCACCGATCTCGCCGCGAAAATTGCACCCGAGCGCCGCAAGAAGGTGGTGTTCTTCCACGGTCTCGTGCGGCTAAGTGCTGCCGGCGCAGGCACCGCGGCCGACGCGATCATCCACTACGCGGGCGGCATCAATCCGATGGCCGTGGTGCAGGGCTACAGGGCAGCGTCGGAGGAAAAGCTGATCGAAATGGCGCCCGATGTGATCCTGATGATGAGCGACGGCAAGGGCGGGCCTACCGCCGAGCAGGTGTTCGGAACGCGCGCACTGAGCGCCACGCCAGCGGCGGAGACGAAGGCGCTGATCGTACTGGACGGCGCCTATATGATCGGTTTCGGCCCGCGCACCGCCGATACGATCCGCGACCTGGCGCAGGCACTTTATCCGGAGGCGGGCGCGGACTAGCGTGTTGATGTTCAGCCGTCTGGCCTGAATCTCAGCACACCCCAATGTCAGCACACCCCGATCTCAGCACACCAGGGTGCTGAAGCCAATCGGCTCATGGGCGTCGTCGCCCAAGGTTGACCGCTGCGATCGTCGGGTCGTTGCCAGGCAGTCACCATTGCCTCTTGCGCGCTCCATCGCGCCGTTTTTCTCCGGAGCGCTTGTCGGCCGAACAAAGTTGCCGGGTGGGGCCCAAACATTGGCACGATATTCTCTCCCCCGCGCTTGACGATAAACGCGCTTAGCAGCCTATAATTCTACTAAGTTCATAGACTAAATGTATTTGGATGACCGGGCGTTCGCCTTCACGGCTGACTGAGCGAGGATGCCGCAATGCTGAACGCCCAAAGGGAGAACCTCGATGCCGAAAACCGAATCCAACCCTATCGATCTCGGCACCAAAGCCGCGGATTTCATTCTACCGGATGCCGATGGCGTGCTGCACCGACTGGCCGACTTCGATGCCAAGCCGGCGCTGCTCGTCGCCTTCATCTCCAACCGTTGCCCGTTCGTCGTGCTGATCCGCGAGGCGCTCGCCGCCTTCGCCAGGGACTACGCAGACCAGGGCCTTCAGGTGGTGGCGATCAACGCCAACGATCATAAGGCGCATCCCGAGGAGACGCTGGCCAGGATTGGCGAGGAGGCGCAAAAGTTCGGCTATGACTTCCTCTATCTCAAGGACGCGTCACAGCAGACGGCGAAAGCCTATGGCGCAGCCTGCACGCCTGATTTCTTCTTATTCGGTGCCGACCGGCGGCTCGCCTACCATGGTCAGTTCGACGATGCGCGGCCGGGCAACGGCAGGCCGGTGACGGGTGCTGATCTGCGCGCCGCTGTCGACACTGTGCTGGAAGGCGGAACGCCTGCCGCCGAGCAGGTGCCGTCGATCGGTTGCAACATCAAGTGGAGCACCGGCAACGAACCGGTGTGGTTCTCCAAGGCGGCCTGATAGCTGCTCCTGCCCTCCGCCAATTGCCTTTTCGTGAGTGATCATGCCGAAGACTGCCACAGCCGCCAGATCCGCTCCCGAAAGGCTGCATCTCACCGCCGACGTGCTGGTGCTGGGCGGTGGCCCGTCAGCCGCCTGGGCGGCGGTGGCCGCAGCCGAAAGCGGCGCCACCGTGGTGCTGGCCGACAAGGGTTATCTCGGCACCAGCGGCGCCACCGCGCCGTCGAACACCGGCACCTGGTGCGTTCCGCCGGGCGACAACAGGCACGCGGTGGTCGAGCGGCGCTGGCAGCGCACCGGCGAACTCGCCGACCAGCGCTGGATGCTGCGCTGCGTCGACACCGCGTACCGCAATCTCCTGCAACTTTCCGAATGGGGCTATCCGTTTCCGAGCGAGGATGACGGACGGCTCTACATCGCCAATCTGCGCGGGCCGGATTACATGCGCTTCATGCGTCGCAGGGTGCTGCTGGCTGGCGTCACCGTGCTGGACCATCACCCGGCGCTCGAACTCCTGTCGGACGGCGACGCGATCGTGGGTGCAGCCGGGATCGGTCGCCAGATCGAGCGCGACTGGCGTGTCGACGCCAAGGCCGTTGTGCTGGCGACCGGTGGCTGCGCTTTTCGTGAGCGCATTCTCGGCTCGACTGGTCTCACCGGCGATGGCTATCTGATGGCGGCAGAAGCCGGCGCCAGCCTGTCGGGCATGGAGTTCACCGGCAAGTACACACTGGCACCCCATGGCTCCTCGCTAAACAAGGGCCTGCCGTTCCGCTGGGCGTCATTCCACCGTGAGGATGGATCCGCGATCCTCGGCCCGACCGGTGAGCCATTGCGCAACGGCATTGGCGAGCGCGAGGAGGAAGTGGCGCGCGCGCTGATCGAGGGGCCGGTCTATGCGCGGCTCGACCAGGCCGAACCCGCGCTGCAGGGCTGGCTGCGCCAAGGACAACCAAATTGCTTCGTGCCCTATGACCGCGCCGGCATCGATCCCTTCGCCGATCTGTTCCGCGTCTCACTGCGTGCCGAAGGCACGGTGCGCGGCACTGGCGGCATTGACATCGTCTCCGACGACTGCGGCACCGGCGTGCCCGGCCTCTACGTCGCCGGCGACGCCGCCAGCCGCGAGATCATGACCGGTGCAGTTTCGGGCGGTGGCGCCGTCAATTCGTCCTGGGCGCTGGCCAGCGGCTGGTGGGCGGGCAAGGGCGCCTCGACCCATGCCAGGCGCCGCGGCGGCAAGGCGTTCCGCAATGAAGTGCGGCCGCTCGGTCAGGCCGGCCTGCGCCCGGCGGCATCGCCGCGTGCCGACATCGCGGCACGCGAGATCATCGAGACTGTGCGCGCAGAAGTCGTGCCATTGGACAAGAATTTCTTCCGCAGCGGCGCTGGCTTGGAAAAAAGCGGAGAGCGGCTGGAGAGCGTCTGGCGCGATGTACGCGACCATCTGCAAGGCGAGGGGGTGGAACGGATCCGTACACGCGAGGCCGCGTCGATTGCTGCTGCCGGTCGCTGGTCGGTCGCTGCCGCGCTTCATCGCAGTGAGAGCCGCGGCATGCATCGCCGCACCGATCTGCCGGGCAAGAGCCCGACCCTGGCGCATCGGCTGGTGCTCACTGGCGTCGATGACTTTCGCATTTCCGGAGCGCCCGAACGGCTGGCGGAGCTAGCGTCATGATCGAGATCGTTTCGGCCACGCGCTGCGTCGAATGCGACATCTGCGTCAAGGTGTGCCCGGCCAACGTCTTCGACGCGACCAAGGACGGCGCGCCGGTGATCGCCCGCCAGGAGGACTGCCAGACCTGCTTCCTCTGCGAGATCTACTGCCCGACCGACGCGCTCTATGTGGCCGAGACCGCCGAAGGGCCGACCGGCATCAGTGAGGCGGAAGTCGAGGCGCGTCATCTGTTCGGCGGCTATGCCCGCGCGCTCGGCTGGAAGCGCGGCAAGGCCGGCGGCTCACAATTCGACCCGACGCACCGCATCCGCGTGGCGCAATAAAGCGATCGGAGACAGGCATGGACCGCATCGTCGTTAGCGACATCAAGAAGACCTTCCAGCTCAAACCGGGACAGTTCATCACCGTCGGCGGCGAGGCGACCGATCGCGTCACCGTGCTCGACGGCGTCGACCTCGCCATCCGCAAGGGCGAGTTCATCACGCTGGTTGGGCCGAGCGGGTCGGGTAAGTCGGTGTTGCTCGACATCATCGGCGGGTTGACGCAGGCGACCAGCGGCGCCGTCCAGCTCGATGGCAGGCGGATCACCAGGCCCGACCCCAAGACCGGATATGTCTTCCAGCAATACGCGCTGTTTCCCTGGCGCACGGCGCTGGCCAATATCGAATATGCGCTGGAAGTGCGCGGTGTCGCCAAATCCGAGCGCACCGCCACGGCCCGCCATCTTCTGTCGCTGTTCGGCCTCGCCGGTTTCGAGGACCGAACCAGCTTTCCGGCGGCATGCAGCAGCGTGTGGCGATCGCGCGCGCACTGGCCAGCAACCCGGAAGTGCTGTTGATGGACGAGCCCTTCGCCGCGCTCGACCAGCAGACGCGCGAAATCCTGCAAGGCGAGCTGCTGAGGATCTGGGGCAAGATCAAGACGACGGTGATCTTCGTCACCCATTCGATCGACGAGGCGATTTTCCTTGCTGACCGGGTGGTGGTGATGACCGCGCGTCCGGGCACGGTGAAGGAGATCATCGACATCGACCTGCCGCGACCGCGCGACGGCGACATCCGCGCCAGCGCAGCCTTCAACAATCACCGCGCTTGCGTCTGGGACGTACTGCGCGACGAAGTCAACAAGGCGCAGAAAGACTGGACGCTGTCGCCGGCGTTCAGCCACTGAGGAGTTTTGGCATGGCCTATCTGACCGAAAAGTTTGGCCCCGCTGGCGGCTTTCATCCGTTTGCCGGAGCCGGTGAGGCGGTGGCCGCCGCCAGGGGTCCCGGCAATCAAGGCCCGTGCTGCCGCGCCGCGCGCAAAGCGCAGCAGGCGAGGAGCCAGCTTCGGCACCTTCATCTACGGTCTGCCGCTGCTCGGCCTGTTCTTCCTCACCTCGCGCCGCGGCTTGACTGGCTGAACCGCATCTTCTTCCCGCCGCTGAGCGAGGTGCTGGTCGCATGGTGGGAGTTGCTCGCCTCCGGCGTGCTGGTCGAGCATATCGGTATCAGCCTGCAGCGCGCGGCCATCGGCTTTGCGCTGGGCGTGATCGTGGCCATCCCGCTCGGCCTGCTGATGGGGCGCTACTCGCTGTTCGAGAAGGTCTCCGACCTTTTGGTGCAGACGCTGCGCAACACCTCGCAATTCGCTCTGCTGCCGGTGTTCATCCTGCTGCTCGGCATCGGCGAGGAATCGAAAGTGGCGATCACCTTCTACTCCTCGGTGTTCTTCCTCCTCGTCAACACGATCAGCGGCGTCAAATCTGTCGATCCGTTGCTGATCAAGGCGGCGCACTCCATGGGGACATCCGACTTCGATCTGTTCCGCAAAATCATCCTGCCCGCCAGCATCCCGTCGATCGTCGCCGGCGCGCGGCTCGGCGTGAAATCCTCGCTGTTCGCGGTAATCGGCGCCGAGATGCTGGCCGCCAAATCCGGCGTTGGCTTCCTCATCCAGAACTCGCAACTGATGATGGAAACGGCCGACATGTATGCCGGCATCCTGACGCTCACCGTGATCGGCCTTGTCGTCAACTACCTGCTCGTCTGGTTCGAGCGCTGGGCAACCGCGTGGAAGGGCCAGTCCGAGACCTCTCTCATTTAAGCCAGCCTTCATCCCAATCAGGCCATTCATCCCAATCAGGAAGGGGTTTCAGATGTCCAGCATACCGTTCGACGCAGTTCGCAGGTTGCTCTTGCAAGGCACCATTGCCGTGGTCGTCGGGCTCGGCGGCGTCCCTGTCTTTGTCGCCCCTGGCTTTGCGCAGGACAAGCCCGATGTCATCCGTGTCGGCAGCACCGCGCCGGGGCACCTCAAATTCATCCTCGCGCAGCAGGACGGCTGGTGGGAGAAGGAATTCGCCAAGGACGGCATCAAGGTCGAACTGGTGACCTTCAACGGCGGTTCCGAGGCAACGACCGCGCTGGCGACCGGGGCGATCGAGTTCACCTATACCGGCAACAACCCGGCACTGCGCGTCGCGGCCTCCGGCGCCGACGTCAAGCTGATCGGCCTGTCGAGCTATGTGAAGTCCGGTGGTTCCTACATCGTCGTCAAGACCGACTCGCCGCTGAAGACGCTGCAGGACCTGAAAGGCAAGAAGGTCGCCTATCTTACCGGCACGGTGCGGCATTCGAATTTCAGCAAGGCGCTGAACAGCGTCGGCCTGACGACGGCCGATGTCGAGGGACTGAACCTGCCCTTCGAGGCATCCGGCCCGGCATTGCTGCGCGGCGACATCGACGCCATCGTCGAGACCGATTCGACGGCTGCCAAGCTGGTCGACACCGGCGAGGCCCGCGTGCTCTACGACACCAGCACGCATCCGGAATGGAACGTGCCGAACGTTATCTCCGTCAACGGCACCTTCGCTGCGAAATATCCCGATCTCGTGAAGCGGCTGCTGAAGGTCGACATCGAGATTTCGCGCTGGGCCGACGCCCATCCCGACGAAACGATCAAGACCTTCGTCGAAGCGACCAAGTCGTCGGAGATATCCGTGCGCAAGACCTACGCCGATGGTGTGTTCCACCAGGATCCCAGGCTGACCGACGATGCGATCGCGGCGCTCAAGGGCGAGGAAAAGTTCATGGCCGGCGCGGGGCTTTTGAAGGGATCGGTCGACTACGGCAAATGGGTCGACAAGAGCTTTGTCGACGGCGCCTATACCGAAGTCGTCGCCGTCCAGTAGGACGCTCGTAGCGTTCGGGGCTTGCACGCCGACCGGCGCAGCCGGACATCCCGGAGCTCCGTTCAGATCTCCGGGATGCTCTCCCTGAAAATCACCTGCAGCCTCGGCTGATGCAACTCGTAAGGCAAGCCCCTGACCGCATGGGTCAACGCGTTGAGCGCTTCGCGCGCCTCGACGCGGGGATTCTGGTCGATGACCGCATCGAGCGTGCCGTCGAGCAAAAGGTCCTTCGTGCCTTCCGTCACCTCATGGCCAAGGAACACCGTAGACAGCGCGCGCCCTCGCTCCTTAAGCGCGCGGGCGATGCCGGTGTTGCCGGCGCCGACATTGTAGATCGCCGCCAGATCCGGATGTCGATCGAGCAAAGCGGAGGCCTCGGAATAGGCCTTTTCCCGATCGTCGAGCATCTCGCGCATCTCGACGATCTGCAGATTGGGCGATTCCTCCGTCAGGATGTGGCGGAATCCCATCTCGCGTTCCTCATGGCCGCGATAGGAGAGCGATCCGGCGAACAGCGCAACCTTGCCCGGATGCCCGGCGCCCATGAAGCGGTTGAGCAGATAGCCGGCGAGCCGGCCCGCGGCGCGATTGTCGATGCCGATATAGGCAACCCTGGGCACATGCAGGATGTCGGACGCGATGGTGACGACCTTGACGCCGCTGGCCGACAGCGAGCGGATCGCCTCGCGCACCGTCGGATGGTCGAGCGCGATGACGCCGACGCCTTGCGTTTGGCCGTGCAATTCCTGCAGCAGGCGAGCAAGCCTGTCCGGATTGAAGCCTTCAATGGTGGCGACACGCACGTCGAGATCAGGCCGCGACTGTGCCTGCGCCTCGATATGCCGGTGCAGCATCTTGATAAAGGAATTGGTGCCGGCGGGCAGCGCGAAGTCGAGCCTTATGACATCGCCGGGCAGTGCGTTGCGCGGGGGCGAGCTGTTCGAATTCTCTGCGATGTAGCCAAGCCGCTGCGCCGTTTCGAGCACGACCTCGCGGGTGCGCGCCCTGACCCCGGCGCGGTTGTTGAGCACACGGTCGACCGTGGCGGCTGAAACGCCGGCTTCCCGGGCTACGTCTGTCAGGGTGGACCGCACAGTCGATCACCTCACTGCTAGTGCACTAGGAACGCATCAAATGCGCTTTACGGATGGATGCCGGACGATGGCTTCATCGCCATCCGCGATTCTGATGGGAAATGATGTATCCGGCCTTGGCCGATGCGCAAGCCGGCGCGCTACACCAAATCACTGAACCGGGCCGAAAAGGGTTGCCCCGGCGCGTGGTCCCCTCAGATTCAAGCAGCGGGTGCCGTGTGATGACCTCGTTGGACTGCATTTTCTCCCTCGATTGCGATGTTATGACGTGTTTTGATTATTTATGATGTTGACAGCGTTCCCGCGGTGCCGTCAATATCCATCATGAGGGCCGTGGAGGAACAAGGCCCCGAGGGAGGATTTCCAATGTCTGATATGATCCGCATGTCGCGGCGCCGCTTGCTGGCGTCCGGTGGAAAGGCGGCTGTGCTTGGTGCCGCAGCAGGTATCGCGCCGAAATTCATTCGTCCCAGCCGCGCCTATGCGGCCGATGCGCTCGCGCCGGGCATGATCGGCGGCCCGACGGGCTTCGATGGTTCTGAGCGTTATCAATATGGTCCCGATACGCCGGAAGGCCGCGCCATCGAGGCGGCCAAGGCGATGAAGGGCGCCGGCAAGGCGCCGGCCAAGATCGTGCTCGGCCTGTCCGACGGTTCGATCGGCCAGTTGACGCAGCCATTTCCCGCCGGCGCGCCTTCGATCAAGGACCTGTGGGAAAAGGAAACCGGCATTCCGCTCGAGATCGTCGGCGTTCCGAACGGCCAGGAATTCACCAAGACGATGCAGGACATTTCCACCAAGGGTGGGGCCTATGACATCTACGCGGTCGAATGGAACCGCCTAGGCGACCTCGCCGAAACCGGCGGCATCCTGAAGCTCGACGACTTCGTCGCCCAGTACAAGCCGGAATGGGACGATCCCGAACGCGGCTACGTCAACGGCGCCAAGGGCGTCTCGCTGCTCAACCAGTATCGCGGCTCGACTATGGCGTGTCACTGGACGGCGATTTCCAGACCTGGGTTTACCGCACCGATCTGTTCGGCGACGCAACCGAGAAGAAAGCCTTCTCCGACAAGCACGGCTACGAGCTGGCGCCGCCGAAGACCTGGAAACAGCATGACGAGATCGCGGCCTTCTTCCAGCGCCCGGACAAGGGCCTGTTCGGGTCAACCGATCTGCGCAACCAGGGCTGGGGCTACACCAACTGGTATCAGCGCTATGTCTCGATGGCTTCGCCCAACCAGTTCCTGTTCGACGATACCGGCAAGCCGCTGATCAACTCGGAGCAAGGTATTGCGGCGACCAACGAGTATATCGCATCGCTGGCCCATCATTCGCCGGATGCGATCTCCTGGGGCTGGCCGGAGCAGTATGGCAATTTCGCCAAGGGCGGCGCCGCCATGACCTGCGCCTTCTCCAACCTGCCGAAATTCCTCGACAATGCCGGCAACAAGGATTCAGCTGTCACCGGCAAGATCGGCTCGATGCTGCCACCCGGCCGCGAGATCGATGGCAAGCTGATCAGCCGCTCGGTGCTGTGGCTCAACCTGTCGGCCTCGGTCTCCTCGCAGGCCAAGAACCCGGAGGCCTGTTATCTCTTCCTGCAGTGGCTGGGATCGAGCCGCATCTATGCCTGGATGACCGCCAATCCGGGCGGCTATTTCGATCCGTTCCGGCTGTCGGATTTCTCCGATCCGCTGGTCCGCCAGACCTACCACGCCTACCACATGGACGTGGTGCGCGAGACGGTCGCCCGCACCGTGCCGACCATCAACTATCCCGGCGCCACCGCCTTCCACAATGCGCTGGACGAGAACCTCGTCGCAGCGCTTACCAAGGCCAAGACCGCCGAGCAGGCGATGGCCGATACCGAAGCGGAATGGAAGAAGATCGCCCGGCGCACCGGCGAGGAGAAGCTCCTCGAAGCCATCAAGACCAACAAGGAGGCCTGGCCCACCGTTCTCGATCCGATCAGCTGATCCTCCTCCCAGGATCTCATGGAGGGGAGGAGTGATTGCTCTTCCCCTCCGCAACGATGGTACCAGCAAAGCTGCAAGATGAAGCGTTCCGTTCCCTTCGAGATGTTCCGTTATGCCGCGATCTTCGCGGCCATGGCGGTGACGCTGGTGCCGATCCTGTGGATGGTGTCGATGGCCTTCAAGCCGATCGCGGAATGGTCGGCGACCGGCGCCGATCTGACCTGGTGGCCGAAGAACCCGACGCTCAGCAATTTTCAGTTCGTCTTCGGTGAATCGACCAACAATCTCATCGTCGCACTCGACCGCACTGCGCTGAAGCCGATCCTGTCGTCGCTGCTGTCGGCCACGTTCGGCACGGTGATCGCCATGTCGGCCGGCACGGCGGCCGCTTACGGACTGTCACGCTTCGGTTCTGGCCAGAACCTGCCGCTGGCGCTGATCCAGTTGCGCCTGTTTCCGCCGATGGCGGTCATGACGCCCGTGATGATCATGTGGGCCTTCCTCAACTTCACCGACAGCTGGTGGGGGCTGTCGCTGATCTATGGCATCGTCACGCTGCCTTTCGCCTTCTGGCTGATGAAGACCTTCTTCGACGACATGCCCCGCGAGATCGAGGAGGCGGCACTGGTCGAGGGCTGTTCGCGGTGGCGCGTCTTCACCCGCATCACGCTGCCGATGATGCGCGCGCCGCTGGCAAGCGCGGCACTTTTCGTCTTCATCCTCAACTGGTCGGATTATCTGATCGCGCTGCTTCTGACGACGCGCGAATGGGTGACGATCCCGGTCTATATGGCCTCGCTGTCCTCCTCGATGACCGGTCAGCTCTATGGCGCCAAGGCAGCACTCGGCCTCATCGCCGCGGTGCCGCCGGTCATCATGGGCATCGCCATCCAGCGCCATCTGGTGCGCGGGCTGACCTTCGGGGCGCTCAAGCAATGAGCGCGGTGACCGCGACGATTTCGGAGGACGTGATGAAGACCGTCCAGGCAAAGCCTGCATTGCGGCACGAAGGCGCAAAGCTTGGCTTCCGGCTGACGCTGCCGGCGCAGATCCTGGTGCTGTTCATTGCCGTCTTCCCGCTGCTCATGCAGCTTTACATCAGCCTGACCGACTGGTCGCCGCTTTCGGGCCTCGGCTGGTGGAACGCCTGGTCGCTGTGGAACAATTTCGCCAACTACACCGACCTTGCCGTGGACGCGCGCTTCTGGAGCGCGTTGAAGCGCACGGCCATCGTCATGATCGTCTGCGTGCCCGTCGAGTTCTTGCTCGGGCTGGCGCTAGCGACGCTGTTCGCCGACGAGTTTCCCGGCAAGCGGATCTTCTATTCGATCCTGCTGATGCCGATGATGGTGGTGCCGGCGGTGGCCGGCTACATGTTCTTCATGCTGTTCCAGTCGGGCGGCCCGTTGAATGACCTGCTGTCGGCGATATCGGGCATGCCGGTCACCATCGCCTGGCTGTCGGATCCGACGCTGGCGCTCATCGCGGTCATGGTCGCCGACATCTGGCAGTGGACGCCATTGATGTTCCTCATCCTGCTTGCCGGCCTGGTCGGCGTGCCCGAGGACCAGATCAAGGCGGCGACGCTGCTCGGTGCCAATCCCTGGCAGCGCTTCGTCACCATCGTGCTGCCGAAGATGAGGACGATCATCATCATCGCGCTGGCGATCCGCGTGATCGAGAACTTCAAGATCTTCGACACGCTCTACATCATGACCGGCGGCGGTCCCGGCGTCGCCACCGAGACGATCTCCGTCTACATCTACAAGCTCACCACGCAGGACCTGATCTGGGGCTATGTGGCGGCGATCGCGCTGGCCATCTTGATCGTGCTCTCCATCGCCGCGGTCTTCGCGATGAAGCGCATGGCCCGGGCTCGCGAGGTGACGGCATGAGCGCGATCCATTTGCAGAACCTGGTCAAGAAGTTCGGCGACTTCACCGCCTTGAAGACGATGGATCTTGCCATTGCCGACGGCGAGTTCATGGCGCTGCTCGGGCCATCGGGCTGCGGCAAGTCGACGACGATGAACATGATCGCCGGCATGGAGGAGCCGACCAGCGGCAAGATCCTGTTTGCCGAGCGCGACATGGCCGGCGTGCCGATGGGCCGTCGCGGGGTAGGCTTCGTCTTCCAGAACTATGCGATTTTCACGCATATGACCGTGCGGCAGAACCTCGCCTATGGGCCGAAAATGCGTGGCGCGCCAAAGGCCGAGATCGATCGCCGCGTCGGCGCCATTGCCGAGATGCTGCAACTGACGCCGCTGCTCGACCGCAAGGCCGACAGGCTGTCGGTCAACATTTTGCAGCGCGTGGCGATCGGCCGTTCGGCGATCATGGAGCCGGCGATCTTCCTGCTGGACGAGCCGCTGTCCAATGTCGACGCAGCCTTCCGGGCGGTGATGCGGACCGAACTGAAGCAGTTGCAGCGGCAGTTCCGGCAGACCATGGTCTATGTCACCCACGACCAGCTCGAAGCGATGACCATGGCCGATCGCATCGCGGTGATGGACCATGGCGTTTTACAGCAGGTCGGCACGCCGCTCGAGGTCTACAACAATCCAGCCAATGTCTTCGTCGCCCGCTTTATCGGAGCGCCGGGCATGAACCTGCTCAAGGGCAAGCCGGCGGAAAGCGACCGTGGCCTGGTCATCGACCTCGGCACGCTCGGTGTTACGCCACCGCTGCCGGCGGAAATCGCTGCCGCGGTGCGGGGCACGCAAGGCGATGTGCTCTACGGCTTCCGCCCGGAACAGGCGGCGCTGGTCAAACGCGGCCAGGGTCTTTCCTTGCCGGTGACTTTCGTCGAGCGCATCGGCGCACGCACCATCGTCCATCTCGGCCAGGGCGAGGGCGCGGTGAAGGCGGTGTTCGGCAACGATGTCGGGCTGGCGATCGGACAGACAGCGGTCGTCGCGCCGGCCGCGCAGTCGGTGCGCGTTTTCGACGCCGCCACCGGCCTTGCCGTGAGAGCAGGTTGAGACATGGCCAACATCGTCTTCAGCAATGTGACGAAACGCTACGGCAATACGCTCGCCGTCGACGATGCCTCGTTCACGGTCAACGACAATGAGTTCTTCTGTTTCTTCGGGCCGCCGCTTTCAGGCAAGTCGACGATCCTGCGCTTGGTGCTCGGACTGGAAACGCCTGACACCGGCGAGATCCTGATCGGCGGCAGGCCGGTGAACGCGGTGTCGCCGGCCGAGCGCAACGTCGCCATGGTGTTTCAGAACCTGGCGTTGTTTCCGCATATGAGCGCGCGCGACAATGTCCGCTTTCCCCTCGTCGAACGCAGGGTCGCCGAGGCCGAGATCGAAAAGCGCGTCGCCGACGTCGCCGCCAAGCTGCATATCGGCCACATCCTGCACAAGCCGCCGGCACAGCTTTCGGGCGGCGAGCGGCAGCGTGTGGCGATTGCGCGTGCGCTGGTGCGCGATCCCGCCGCCTATCTGATGGACGACCCGATCTCGGCGCTCGATGCGCGGCTGCGCGAGGAGACGCGCGTCGAGCTCAAACGCATCCAGCGCGAGCTCGGCAAGACGCTGATCTACGTCACGCACGACCAGGAAGAGGCGATGTCGGTCGCCGACCGCATCGCCATCCTGGAGAATGGCAAGATCAGGCAAATCGGCGCGCCGGCCGAGATTTATGACCGGCCGGCGAGCACCTATGTAGCGCGGCTGCTCGGCTCTCCGATGATGAACATCTTGCAGTCGGTGCGCGGCGAGGGCGGTGTCGAGGCGGCCGAAGGCACGATCCGTATCTTGGATAAGGCGGCTCCAGCCGATGCCGTCGAGATCGGGCTCAGGCCGGAAGACATCAAGGTCAGGCCCTGGTCGGGTGGGGAAATATCGGACGGGGGTGCGGGCCGCCCGGCGCGCGTCTTCGAGGTCGAGCCGCTCGGCGGCTATACCGTGGTGACGCTCGCCGCTGGGCAGGCGCGCCTCAGGGCGCTGCTGCGCGGCCAGCCGGACATCAGGCCGGACGCGATGGTGGCGATATCCTGTGAGCCTAGCCGTGTGCATTATTTCGGGCAGGGCGGGGGAGCGCTGGCACGATGACAGCGGCCGCAAGAAACGAACTTCGGGAGGAAGAGATGGCGAGCAAAGGCTTCGAGCCGGACGTGACGGTTCGCACCAAGGAATACAAGATTGGCTGCGTCGGCGCCGGCATGATCATGGCCGAATGCCATCTCGCCGCCTATCACGAAGCGGGTTTTCCGGTGGTGGCGATCGCCTCGCGGACCAGGGCCAGCGCCGAGAAGGTTGCCAGGCGCTGGGATATCCCGACGGTGCACGACACGCCGGAACAGCTCATCGAGGACGAAAATGTCGAGATCATCGACCTTGCCTTTCCGCCGGACCAGCAGCCGGCGCTGATCCGCCATGCGCTAAAGCAGAAGCACATCAAGGCGATCCTGGCGCAGAAGCCGTTGGCGCTGTCGCTTAAGGACGCGATCGAACTGCGGGACGAAGCTGCCAGGGCCGGCAAGATCCTCTCGGTCAACCAGAACATGCGCTACGACCAGTCGATGCGCGTGCTGAAGCAGATCATGGACAGCGGCGCGCTCGGCGACATCGTCTTCGCGCAAATCGACATGCATGCGATCCCGCACTGGCAGACGTTTCTCGAGGACTACGACAGGCTGACGCTCGCCAATATGAGCGTCCACCATCTCGATGTGCTGCGTTTCCTGTTCGGCGATCCGGACGAAATCACGACACTGACCCGCAAGGATCCGCGCACCCGGTTCGACCATTCCGATGGCATCACCGTGTCGACGCTGCGGTTTCCGTCCGGCGTGCTTGCCGTGTCGCTGGAGGATGTCTGGTCGGGTCCGCGCCAGGACGGCTACAGGGACGACCAGCACATCAACTGGCGTGTCGATGGCACGAAGGGCGTCGCCAAGGGCACGATCGGCTGGCCGACAGGCTCCGCCTCGACGCTGACCTATGCCTCGACCGAGACGACGGACGGCAAGTGGGTGACGCCGAGCTGGGACACGATGTGGTTCCCGCATGCCTTCATCGGCGTGATGGAGCAGCTCCAGCACGCGGTGAAGACGGGTGAGCCGCCCGCGTTGTCCGTCGCCGACAACGTCAAGACCATGGCGCTGATCGAAGCCGGCTACCGCTCGATCGACAAGGGCCGCACGGTCAAGCTTTCCGAAATCTCGATCAACTGAATCACCAGCAACTCGAATCGCTTACAGGGAGGAATTCACACCATGATGCAGGCAGGTATCTTCACGGGCTATTTCCCGTACGGCCTCAAGGAAACCGCGGAAAAGATCCGCGCGCTCGATTTCAACACGGTGCAGCTCGACCTGCATTTTAGGGATCTCGACCTGTCCGCCGGGCAGATCACCAAGGACAAGGCCAGGACCGTTCGCGACACCTTCCGCGACCACAATCTGCCGGTGTGCTGCGTGTCGGGCTACACCAACATCATCCATCCCGACAAGGGCGAGCGCGAGAAGCGTGTCGGCTACCTCAAGGAGATCATCCGCAACGCCCGCCATTTCGGCTCGCCTTACGTGATTTCGGAAACCGGTACCTACAACACCGAGTCCGACTGGGTGCATCATCCCAAGAACAAGACCGAGGAGGGGTTCGAGGAGTGCCGCAAGGTCATCGCCGACCTTGCCCAGACGGCCTATGACCACGGCGCGGTCTTCCTGCTCGAAACCTATGTCAACAACGTCGTCGGCTCGGTCGAGGAGACGGTGAAGATGTTCGCGCAGGTCGACCATCCGGGCCTCGGCCTTTTGATGGACCCGACCAACTATTTCGAGACGCACAACATCGACATGATGGACCAGATCCTGAACCAGGTGTTCGACACGCTGACCGACAAGATCAAAATAGCTCATGCCAAGGACGTCAAGCGCTCGGGCGGCGACAAGTCGGAGAAGCACGCCGACATCGGCGACGAGGACGCGCTGGAGAGCCATACTTTCCGCGGCGTCGGCGAGATCGAGCTGCCGGCGCCCGGCCTCGGTTCGCTGAACTACGACCTCTATCTGCAGCGGCTCGCCGAAAAGCACCCGAACATCCCCGTCATCATCGAGCATCTCTCGGAGGATGACGTGCCGCGCGCCAAGAAATTCCTCGACGGCAAGTTCCGCGCCAACGGCCTTTGATCAGGCTGTGCGCCCGGAGAAACACAATGGAGGAAGCGAAATGTTGAAATTCGGATTGAAAGGGGCGGTAGCCGCAACGATGCTCGCCGGCCTCGCATTCAGTGCGCCGGCGCTGGCGCAGGACGGCCAGAAGACGTTCTATCTCCTGTCGCATGGCGGCCCGTCGGATGCGTTCTGGCTCGACTGGAATGCCGGCGCCACCAAGGCCTGCGACCAGCTCAAGGTGACCTGCAAGATCTCCTTCAGCGGCGGCGACATGGCGGCGCAGAAGGAAGCCTTCAACTCGGCTCTTGCCGCCAAACCCGACGGCATCGGCACCACCTCGGCCCAGCCCGGGCTGTGGACGGAAGAGGTGAAGGCGGCCAAGGCTGCCGGCATTCCGATCGTGTTCTTCAACACAGATGATCCGGCGACCGGCCGCCAGGCCTATGTCGGCGCCGATCTCAAGGAGGCCGGCGCCATCTGGGCCAGGTACCTCGTCGACAACAAGATGGTGAAGGAGGGCGACAAGGTGTTCCTGCCGGTGGAAGTGCCGGGCGCCAGCTACCAGCAGCTCGAGACCGAAGGCATCGCCAGCGTCTTCGATCCGCTCGGCATCAAATATGACGTGGTCGATTGCGGCACCGATCCGGCCGGCATCATCGCCAAGATGACCGACTACATGGTCGCCAACAATCCGCCGGCCATCATTGCGCTCGGCGATTCCGTCGCGGCCAGCGCCAAGCGGGTATTCGACGGCGCCGGCGTGCCGGCTGGCAAAATCCCGGTCGTCGGCTGGGGCAACTCCAGGGAAACCGCGGAAGCCGTCAAGGCCGGCTTCGTCAACGCGGCGGCCTGGCAGTTCCCGTCGGCGCAGGGCTTCATGCCGGTCGCGCTGCTCGGTCTCGCCGCGTCCGGTGAACCGATCGGCTACGACATCCACACCTTCAGCCTGTATGACGCCACAAGCGTCGAACCGATCCTGAAACTCTACAACAAGTGATTGAAATTGACGCCCGCCGCGCAGGCGGCGGGCGTCGCTCCCAGCTATGGTTCAAGCAGTCATGACAATTGCCGCGGAAGAGGAAATGCCGGTGGGGAAACGCAGGTCGAGCCTGATCCGCTCGCCGCAATTCTCATCGCTCATTATGTTCATCGTGCTGCTGGCGGTGTTCGCCATCGCCGATGCCAACTTCCTGTCGCCGCTCAACATCTCCAACATGATGGCGTTCCTGCCGGAGCTCGGCATTATCGCGCTCGGCATGACGCTGCTTCTGACGGCAGGCGAGTTCGACCTTTCGGTCGGCGCGGTGTTCGGGCTGGCGCCGGTCGTGGTCATGCTGCTGGTGCAGAACGGCCAGGTTGATATCGGCGTGGCGCTGCTTGCCGGGCTCCTGCTGTGCGTGGCGATCGGTGCGATCAACGGGCTGATCGTCACCAAGATCGGCATCTCGTCCTTCCTGGTCACGCTGTCGATGTTGCTAGTGGTGCGCGGGGCGGCGCTCTACATCACGCAGGGCTTTCCGCTGAAGTCCTGGGACCAGCCCGGCTTTTTCGTGACGCTGCTGGCCGGCAGTTTCAACATCGGGTCGTTCCGGTTCTACACCTCGCTGTGGTGGTTCGTCGGCCTGTCGCTGCTGGCGATCTACGTGCTGCGCTATGCCAAGCTCGGCAACTGGATCAGCGCCATCGGCTCCAACCGCAATGCGGCGGTGGCGCGCGGCGTGCCGGCCGATGCGGTCAAGATCTGGCTGTTCATCCTGACCTCCGTGCTGGCGGGTCTGGCCGGCATGATCAGCGCCTTCCGCATCTCGGCCGCGTCGCCGGTGGCTGGTACCGGCTACGAGCTCGAAGTCATCGCCATGGTGGTGGTCGGCGGCACGGCGCTGACCGGCGGGCGTGGCACGATACTGGGCACGATCGTCGGCGCACTGATGCTGCGCAGCATCCGCAACGGTATCGTGCTGATCGGTGTACCCGGGCTCGCCTACAATATCTTCGTCGGCGTCATCATCCTCGCCATGCTCATCCTGCACGCTTTGCTGCAGAAGAACGCCGCCAGGAGCTGACCATGGAAGTGCTTCGGCTGCAGAATCTGCAAAAATCCTTCGGTAGCGTCCGCGCGCTGAAGAGCGCCTCCTTCACCCTCGATGAAGGCGAGGTGGTGGCCCTGCTCGGCGACAATGGCGCCGGCAAATCCACGCTCATCAAGGCGATCTCAGGCGTGTTTTCCATCGATCGGGGCGAGATCTATGTCCGTGGCCAGAAAGTCTCCATCCGCTCGACGCGCGATGCGATGGATCTGGGCATCGAGACCATCCACCAGGACACCTCGCTGGCGCCGGACCTCAGCATCGCGCGCAATCTGTTTCTCGGTCGCGAGCCGGTCAACCTGAAATGGCTGGGCGTGTTCGCGCCGCTCGATCTCGCCAAGCTGCGCGATGCGGCTTCCGCCCTTTTGAAGCGTGTCGGCATCTCGAAAAAGCTCGACGCCGATGCGCTGGTCAGCACGCTTTCGGGCGGTGAGCGCCAGTCGATCGCCATTTCGCGGGCCATGCAGTTCGCGGCCAAGGTCATCATCCTCGACGAGCCGACCAACAATCTCGGCGTCGAGGAAACACACGGCGTGCTGCGCTTCGTCAAGGAGGTGCGCGCGGCCGGTCATTCGGTGCTTTTGATCACCCACAACATCCACCATGTCTTCCAGGTCGCCGACCGCATCATCGTCATGCGCCGCGGCGAGATCGTCGCCGAGCAGACGGTCGCCGATACCGACCTGTTGACCGTGGAGAGCATTATCACCGGCGCCGACATGTCGGCCCTGCTCAAGGAGACGAGAGCAAAGTGAAGGAACTGGCCGTCACATGGTAGAGCTTTACGGCAAGACGCTGTCGCGCCGGCAGGTTTCGGAGCGCTCCGGCATGCTGTCGCAATTCGCCGGCGTGCGGCTGATGACGCTTGGCGACGGCGTCGAGCGCGGCATCCGCATGCTCGAATTCCGCACCGGCTCCGGCTTGCGCTTCACCGCGCTCATCGACCGGGCGCTTGATATCGCCGATTGCGACTTCAAGGGCCAGGCGATCGGCTGGCATTCGCCGAGCGGCTTTCGCCATCCCGGCCTGCACGAGTATGAAGGCGAGGAGGGGCTGGCTTGGGCGCGGTCGTTCTCAGGCCTGCTGCTGACCTGCGGTCTCGACCACATCCTGTTCATGAATGAAGTGCCGGCCGACAGCTATAACTATCCGCCGAAGAGGACGGTGCGCCATTCCCTGCACGGCCGCATCAGCACCATCCCGGCGCGATTGACGGGCTATGGCGAGGCCTGGGACGGCGACCGCTGCGTGCTGTGGGCCGAGGCGATTGTCCAGCAATCGACGGTGTTCGGGGAGGATCTGCATCTGTTGCGGCGGATCGAGGCCGATGTCGGCGGCAACGAGATCCGGCTTTCGGACCGCGTCGTCAATCACGGCTTCAATCGGACGCCGCATATGTATTTCTACCACATCAATGTCAGCCATCCCGTGCTCGACGAAGGTTCGCGCTATCTGGCGCCGATCAGGGATGTCGTTTGGGCCGGGCATGCCGGCGACCGCTATGAGGCGCAGAAAGTCGGCTACCGCACCGTGCCGGCGCCGCAACTGGGTTTCAAGGAACAGGTCTGGCAGCACGAGCTCGGCGCCGACGCCAAGGGCGAGGTGCCGGTGGCAGTGGTCAACGACCGACTTGGCCTCGGCCTCGAAGTCATCACGCGCAAGGACCAGTTGCCTTGTGCCTATGAGTGGCAGAATTTCCAGGCTGGACAGTATGCGCTGGGCATAGAGCCGTCGACGCATCACGTGCTCGGCAATCTGGCCGCGCGCGAACGCGGCGAGATGATCTGGCTGGAGCATGGCGAAAGCCGCTCCTATAATGCGGTGTTCCGGGTTCTCGATGGCGCCGGCGATATCGCGACCGCCGAAAGCCGGATCGCGGCGATCGCCAGGCAGCCGCAGCAGGATTATCCGCAGCCGTCAGGCAATTTTCCGGTTCTCGGCGGCAGGTCGTGACGATGGCGAGGACGATGCAAAGCACCAGTTCTAAGGTTGGTTCCGGCCGGAGCGGGGAGGGCTCGCGGCCCATCGGGATTTGGAGGTCACAATGGCTGGCACAATGAAGCGCGACTACAGCCTGGTCGGCGAAAGCACGCGCAGGGCGATCGAGACGGGGCTGGCGTCGGCCGAATGGTACCACACGGACGTCTCCCGAAAGGCGATGAAGGCGTTGATGCAGCGTTCCGACAGCCCGGCGATCCGCGATACGATCATCTGGATCGGCGCCATCCTGGGTTCCGCTGCAGGCGGTATCTATTTCTGGGGCACCTGGTGGTGCGTGCCATTCTTCTTCGTCTATGGGGTGCTCTACGCCTCCGCCAGCGACTCGCGCTGGCACGAATGCGGCCATGGCACGGCCTTCCGGACGCGCTGGATGAACGATGTGGTCTATCAGATCGCCAGTTTCATGCTGATGCGCAATCCGGTGACCTGGCGCTGGAGCCACGCCCGCCATCACACCGATACGATCATCGTCGGACGCGACGCCGAGATCGCGGTGATGCGCCCGCCGGACCTTTTGCGCGCAGTGCTTGCCTTCACCGGTATTCTCGATTTCCGCTATTCGCTGCCGACGCTGGTGCGCAACGCGTTTGGCAACATCTCGCCTGATGAGAGGAGCTTTATTCCGGAGATGGAGCTGCCGAAGGTCGTCACCGCCGCGCGCTGGCATGTCGCCATCTACGTCGCGACCATCGCGGTCGCTCTTTACATGTGGTCTTGGCTGCCGTTGGTGCTGATCGGCCTGCCGCGCCTCTACGGCACCTGGCACATGGTGCTGACCGGCCTGCTGCAGCATATCGGCCTGGCCGACAATGTGATCGACCACAGGCTCAACAGCCGGACCGTCTACATGAACCCGATCAGCCGGTTCATTTACTGGAACATGAACTACCACGTCGAGCACCACATGTTCCCGATGGTGCCCTACCATGCGCTGCCCCGGCTGCATGAGCTGATCAAACACGATTTGCCGGAGCCGAACCCGTCGATGTGGCATGCCTATCGCGAGGTCTGGCCGGTCCTGCTCAAGCAGCTCAAATATGAGGACTACTTCCTCAAGCGCGAGCTGCCGCCGACGGCGCAGCCTTATCGTGGCGAGTTCCATGACGTGAACATCTCGGCGGCGGCGGAATAGGCTTTTCGCCTGCGGCTGCCTGTTGCGCGGACCAGAGATTTCAGGAGACAGAGATGGCCGATTGGGTTGAGGCGTGCGCCGTGGACGATGTCGAGGAAGAGGACGTGATCCGCTTCGATCATGGCGGCCGCACCTTCGCGATCTACCGTTCCCCGGACGACGAATTCTTCGCCACTGACGGGTTTTGCACCCATGAGAAGGCCCATCTGGCCGACGGGCTGGTGATGGACGACATTATCGAATGCCCCAAGCACAATGGCCGCTTCAATTACAAGACCGGCCAGGCCAAGGGGGCTCCAGTCTGCGTCAATTTGCAGACCTATCCGGTCAAGGTCGAAGCGGGCAAGGTGATGATCCAGATCGCCTGACCCGCCTTCCACACACGCAATAAGGGGACCAACATCGATGAGCCGGAAAAGACCCACGATCGCAGATCTGCGTGCCATGAAGGGCAAGCGGCAGCTGACCATGCTGCGCGTCTTGACGATGGACGAGGCCGAGGCCGCCGAAAGGGCCGGGGTCGACATCGTCTCGGTGCCGCCGGAGCTGGTGCTCAACCCGCAATACCGCGATGCGGCACCCAGCCTGTTCACCATGCCGGGCGACAATTTCTACGAGATCGGCACCGCCGACGATTTCGTGCGCTGGGCGTTCCGGCTCTACAAGGCCAGCGCCGACGCGGTCTACTGCAGCGCCGGCTTCGCCACCGTCAAGCGGCTGGCCGATGACAATATCCCGGTGATCGGCCATGTCGGCTTGATCCCGTCGCGCGCCACCTGGACCGGCGGCTTCAAGGCCGTCGGCAAGACGGCCGACAGCGCCATGCAGATTTACGACGCGGTCAAGCAGTATGAAGCCGCCGGCGCGGTCGGAGCCGAGATCGAAGTGGTGCCGGTCGAGGTGGCCAAGGCGATTTCGGAACGGACCTCGCTGATCATGCTGTCGATGGGGGCGGGCACCGGCTGCGACGCGCAATATCTGTTCGCCGACGACATCCTTGGCCAGAACCGAGGCCATATGCCCCGCCATTCCAAGGTCTATCGCAATTTCGCCGCTGAATATGACCGCCTGCAGGCGGAACGCATCGCCGCTTTTTCCGAATATGTCGCCGATGTGAACAGCCTGGCCTATCCCGAAGACAAGCATGTGGTGCATATGGACCCGGACCAACTCGGTCTGTTCATGAAAAGGGTCGACGGCGCGTGAAACCTGACGGCAATGCTGCAACTGGCGATGTGAGGCCGATTCATATTCTCAATCTTTCGTGTGAGGACCGGCCAGGGGTCGTTGCCGCGGTCACCACGGAGCTTGCTGCGAACGGCGCCAACATCGCCGAAAGCAGCCAGTTCTGGGACCGGCAGACCAATCGCTTTTTCATGCGGATCGCGTTCACAAGCCCGGCAGGCTCGACGAAGGACGATCTGGAGCGAGCCCTGAAATCCTCCGTCGACCGGTTCGGGATGAAAACCGCGCTGGTCGATCAGACCCGCCGCCCAAAGATCATCGTCATGGTCTCGAAGTTCGACCATGCGCTTCTCCATCTGCTTTACCAGATCAGGGTCGGCTGGCTGAATGCCGAGGTCGCCGGCGTCGTCTCCAATCATGAAGACGCCCGACGCTTCGCCGAGATGGAGGGAATTCCCTACCACCATTGGCCAACGACCAAGGAAAACAAGGCCGAACAGGAGCAGAAGCTGCTGGGTCTCGTGCAGGAGACGGGATCCGAGCTCGTCGTCCTGGCGCGCTACATGCAGGTCTTTTCAAAAGGCCTGTCGGACCGGCTTTACGGGCGGGCGATCAACATCCACCATTCCTTCCTGCCGAGCTTCAAGGGCGCAAAGCCCTACCACCAGGCCTTCGACCGCGGCGTCAAGCTGATCGGCGCGACAGCGCATTACGTGACATCGGATCTCGACGAAGGGCCGATCATCGAACAGGAAACAGAGCGCGTCACCCATGCGATGAGCGCGGACGATTTCGTGGCCGTCGGTCGCGACATCGAAAGCCGCGTGCTGGCGCGGGCCGTCAAGCTGCATCTTGAAGCCCGCGTCATGCTCAACGGCCACAAGACAATCGTCTTCTGACGAGCGGTCGTTCGGCCCTACGCCTGCCACGATCCACTGGCGAGCGCCGCGTAAATGGCCTCGGCATGGATGCCTTGGGGTCTGTCCTCCTTGAGCGGCAGGACAAGCGCGCGCACCGCCGCATGGATCGCGGCGGTCGCCGGCGCCAGCGTCAGGCCGTCGCGCAGGTCGACTGCCTGCGCAGCCGCCATCAGCTCGAAGGCGATCAGCCGCTGCCACAGCACGATCATGTCGGCGCATTTCGAAACGGCCAGCGGTGCTTGCGTCGCATGGTCCTCGACGCCTTCCGAGACCGGCAGGAAGTCGAGCATCACCGGATTAGCCTTGTGGCGGATGGCGGCGAGGATAGCGGTCACCGTCTTTTGCAGCGGCACGAAGCCGGCCGAAGCGCCGCCAACCGGCGACAGATATCTGGGCAGGCCGTTGCGGCCCGAGCCGGTGAGTTGGATGAAGCGGGCGGCGCAGGCGGCCGCACATTGAGCGATGGCAAGGCCAAGCGTCTCGAAGGCAAGCGACAGCGACGGGGTGTGGAAATTGCCGGTCGACAGCACCATGTCGTCGTCGCCCAGCACCAGCGGGTTGTCGGCGGCGGCGTTGAGCTCGATCTCGACGGCTTGCCTGGCCTGATCGATTGCCTCCAACAGCGCGCCATGGATTGACGGCATGCAGCGGATCGACAGCGGGTCCTGCAAGGTCGTCGGCATCGGCGCCTTGTCGCGTGCCAGAAGATCGCGCAAGCCTTTTGCCGCCTGCTGCTGGCCGGCGGCCGGTCGCGCCGCATGCAGGCGCGGGTCGAGGATCGTCTGGTTGGCGCCGATGCCTTCCATGGTCAGCGCGCCCGCCTGCTGTTGTTGTGCGAAGGCGGACAGTGCGTCGGCCAGCGCCAGCGCGCCGCCGCCGGCCGACACCGCCGAAGCGCTTATCAGCGATAGTCCGTCCTTGGGGGCGAGGCTGACGGGGGCGAGGCGGGCCATCGCCAGCGCCTTGGCCGCCGGCATGCGCCTGCCTTGAAAGTCGGCTTCGCCGTCGCCGGTCAGCATGCGGCCGAGCGTTGCCATCAGCACCAGGTCGCTGTCGCCGATCGAGCCCAGCGACGGCATCACCGGGTGCACGCCGGCGTTGAGCGCGTCGACGAGTGCGACGAAAACCTCCAATGAAATGCCCGAACCGCCGGCCGAAAACATCGCCGCCCGGGCAAGCATCGTCGCCCGCACGATGTCCTGCGGCAGCACGTCACCCACCGCGCCGCTGCGCCCTTCCAGCAACTGGCGCTGGAAAGCGCCGGCGTCGCCGCTGACCGATGTGCCGAGATTGGCGCCGAGACCGGTGTTGAGCCCATAGATCGGCTGACCGGAAGCGGCAGCGCGGTCGAGCACTTTTCGCGCTCTGTCCAACCTTTCCATGACGGTGGGTGCTATTTCCACCTTGCGCCTGTCACGGGCAACCGCCGCGACGTCCTCGACACGGATGCCGGCTCCGGAGAGGATGAGCGCACTCATGCGAAGCGCAGCCGCTGGCCGATGCCTTGCGCTTGCGCCTTGGCCAGCATCGCCTTGCCCAGCGCGATGTCGGAGAGCGACAGGCCGCGATGCCAGAACAGGATCGTCTCGTCGTCGCTCTGTCGCCCGGCCTTGCGGCCGGCGGCGATCTGGCCAAGTTCGGCGTGCAGGGTTTGTTCGCTCAGCCGTCCGGTCTCGACATGGGCGCGCAGCGAGCCGAATTTGCCGCCCTTGCACTGACCCCAGTCGTCGACGACGATCTTGGCCATGATGTCGGTCAGCGACAGCTCCACCGCGCTCATCGTGCCGTAGGGCATCACCAGCGCACCGGGCTTGATCCATTCGGTTTTCAGCAGCGGCTGTGGTTCCGGCAGCCGCGAGGCTTCGACGACGATATCGGCGCCTTCGACGCAGGAGTGCCAGTCGGCGACCGCTGTGACCTTCTTGCCGAGATCGGCGGACAGCTTGGCGGCAAAGCCGTCGCGGCTCTCCGGCCGACGGGAATGCACGCGGATCTCGTCGAAGTCGAAGAGATGATCGAGCAGGCGCACATTCCAGTAGGCGGTGCCGCGCGCGCCTATATGACCGAGAACCTTCGATGTCTTTTTCGCCAGGTGTTTGGCGCCGATGGCGGTCACGGCGCCGGTGCGCATGTCGGTGATGACCGTGGCGTCGAGGATGGCACGCGGCGTGCCGGTGCGCGGGTCGAACAGGTTGAGGATGCCGAATTCCGACGGCAGGCCGTGCAGGTAATTGTCGACATAGTCGCCGACGATCTTGACGCCGGCCGCATCGAGCGGCGCGACGTAGCCGCGCAGGACGTTGAAATGGCCGTTGAAGGATGGGTCAGGCTCGAGATGGACGCGCGGCTCGATCACCGTCTGGCCGTTGCCCTGCGCCACCAGCCCGGCCTCGACCGCTTCGATGATTTCCGCATCGGTCATCGCGAGTGCTTCGATGTCGAGAGCGTTGAGATAATCGATGTAGATTGGTTTCATGCACACAGTTCCCGGTCAGAAAGGCGAAGTGTCAAGGGCTGGTTCGGTGGCGAGGTTCAGTCATCGCATAACAGCTCGCGATACGACACGAAAGTTTGTTGGTCCATGTCTGGACGGCGCCGCCCAAATGCTGTTCAAACCGGTGCGTCATCGATTTGCCGGACAAGTGTGCGGTGCCGATGGAGTTTCGGACAGTTCTGCGCATGACCGCCATTCCCGAAAACAAAGCCTTGCCCGAAACCGCGACAGCGGCGCGGCGTGTGGCGCTGATCGTCGCCATCGCCTTCTTCATGCAGCTTCTGGATTCGACGATCATCTCGACATCGCTGCCGCAGATGGGAGAATCCTTCGGCGTACCGGCGGTGGCGATGAGCATCGGCATCACCGTCTACATGCTGACCATGGCGGTATTCGTGCCGTTGTCCGGTTGGCTCGCAGACCGCGTTGGCGCGCGCAACGTCTTCCTCATCGCGATCGCGCTGTTCACGCTGGCTTCGATCGCCTGCGGCATCTCGCAGAACCTGACCGAATTCGTCGCCGCGCGCGCGGTCCAGGGGCTGGGCAGTGCGCTGATGACGCCGGTCGGCCGCATCCTGGTGCTGCGCAACGCCCCCAAATCCGAGCTTCTCAACGCCACCGCGCTGATCACCTGGCCGGCGCTGTTCGCGCCGGTGATCGGACCGGTGCTGGGCGGCTTCATCACCACCTATCTCTCCTGGCACTGGAATTTCTTCATCAACATTCCACTCGGCGTGGCCGGTCTGGCGCTGGTCGCCCGCTTCATTCCCGGCGACCGCGATTCCGCAGCCAGGCCGTTCGACTGGCCGGGTTTCTTTCTGACCTCGGCCGGGCTCGCCTCAATGCTCTACGGCCTCGAGCGCGTCGCCCATCCGGAAGACGGCGCCTTGCCGACCGTGGCGCTGGTTGCCACCGGCATCCTCGTCGGCTGGCTGGCGGTGCGGCATCTGGCGCGTGCAAAGAATCCGCTGCTCGACCTCACAGCGTTCAAGGTGCGGACTTTTGCCATATCGACGCTGTCGGCCGGCACCATTTTACGGGTTGCCATCAACGCCACGCCGTTCCTGCTGCCGCTGCTGTTCCAGGTCGGATTCGGCCTGAGACCCGTCGATGCCGGTATGCTGATCTTGGCCTATTTCCTCGGCAATCTCGGCATGAAGACGGTAACGACACCGACGCTGAGGTACTTCGGTTTTCGTTCAGTGCTGGTCGTCAACGGCGTGATCGCATCGCTGTCGATTATGGCCTGCGCGGCGATATCGCCGCAGACCTCGCAAGCGCTGGTGGTGGCGCTGATGCTGATCGCCGGATTGACGCGTTCGATGCAGTTCACTGCGCTCAACACGCTGGCCTTCGCCGACGTGGCCTCATCGCAGCGCAGTTCGGCGTCGACCTTGGCCAGCATGCTGCAGCAAGTGGCGATGCTGTTCGGCGTGGCGGTCGCGGCGGCGCTGCTCAACCTGTCGCAGATCGTGAGGGGCGGGCTGGCGCTTGACCTGGTAGACTTCCGCGTCGCCTTTCTGACGATCGGCGCTATCGGGCTCGCGGCCTCGTTCCGTTTCCTGACGCTGCCACCAGCCGCGGGGGCCGAGGTTTCGGGCCATTTTCAACGGAACTGATACCTGCGGCAGTCGTCGCCTATCGCGTCTGTCCTGTGTCGGCGGAAGTGACAGAGGAAGAATCATGCACGCGGCCGTGCATAGCCGCGTTTCCTCACACGCAGATCAAAACGAAAGGAGCCCGCCATGGCCACTGCCAGACTTCTCAGCGATATCGAGGTGGAAAAGATTCCCGCCGTGAAGGCCGTGTTCGATGATATCCGGGCGACGCGCAAATCCGATTTCGTCAACAATTTCTGGCGCGGGCTGGCCAACGATCCGGTCTCGTTGAGGCGGGTCTGGGAACAGCTCAAGGCGGTAATGGTCCCCGAGAGCGCCATCGACCCGCTGACCAAGGAGATGATCTACATCGCCGTCTCGACCGCCAATGGCTGCTCCTATTGCGTCCATTCGCACACGGCTGCGGCGCGGGCCAAGGGCATGACCGACGCGCAGCATGGCGAACTGGTCTCGATCATCGGGCTGGCCGGGCAGACCAACCATCTGGTGACCGCGATGCAGATCCCGCTCGATCCGCAGTTCGAGGTGACATGAGGTAGTCTGCGATTTTAGATCGCTGTTCGTATTCACCCTCTCGTCTCCTGCACCACGGCAAGTGTGTCTAAGCGCTTCAAGAGCAGCGTGGCCCGCGCTTCATCCAGAAGGTCGAAAGATGCTCTTGGCCATTGGTCGAGCGCTGTTTCGACAACTGCCTTCATTTCCCGTTCGATCCAGTCTGGGTCGAGCTTGAGGAAATCAGCGACACGACGGAATCGTTTGAAGGTGACGTTTGCGAAGGTGTGCGTGCCGGCAAATCTCAGGGCCAGATTGTCATTCGGAGCAAAAAAGATGGTTGGAACAATGTCGTAAGCTGGCGAAAGCCGAATTTCGCGATTGTGGGGAAACCAGAATGACCAGTTCTTCAGGTGATTGTCTCCATTTCCGATCAGGATGTCGGCGACGATCCGGCGCAGGCCTTCAAAAACGTCAGCGCGCCAGTCCGTACTGAAACGACGGATCATGTTGAGAACGGTCTCGTATGTGGCCATCGTATATTTGCGTTCACCGGTGGCTCCGACGATCTGGGCGGCATCTTCCATATGTATCCGTTTGTTGCCACCCGGACGATCGAAGCGGTCGGCGACAAACGCCTGCTTTCCCTCCTTGAGAAACGCTTTGGGGATTGCTTCGACCGCATCGGTCGAGATCAGCCGGCAATCCGCCGTATTGACACCGATCATTCGGCACAGGGTCATGGCCGCAAATTCCGCCTCAGGCAAACCGGGATATCGGGCGGTCGGTACCTTCAGGATGCAGCGACTTTCGCCGGCCCTCGCCGGCACGGTGAGCCGGTTGCCTATGGCGACGGCAGCGAATTTGAGCTGCACGCCTGCGAGCGAAAATTTTACCATGCCCTCTGGTCGTACAAGGTCGAGGCCTTGAACGCTTTCGAGACGGAGCGGTCCGGCTGAAGCTGGTGTGTCTGTTTCCGGCGCGATCAGAATAGCGCCAGGCAAATCCGCGCCCAGTCTTGTCAGCAGGTCGAATTGGTCGTGATTGCCCGGCCCCATCTCTGTTATGACAAGGTCGCGCAACGCGCCTTCGGGAAGCAGTCCTGAGAACCATGGGGGCAGATGCCCGTGAAGGCCAATCTTGTCTCCGCGCGCCGCAAGTCGTGCGCGTGTCGTGGCTTCGTCGCCCGGCACCAGCCAGCTTAGGCTAAGGGTAGGTCGCTCCGGATTTCGCAAATAGACTTCGTCCACCACAAAGGCAGTTGCTCGGTCGCGGTCCCGCGTCAGGACACCAACACGGTTTCTGTTGCCTTCCGGATCGAAAAGATACACGCCTAGAACTGCTGCCACGCCTGTCATCACTTGTCCTCGTCATCGGACAGATCGACGAAGAGATCGTCAAAGGCGGTGGATTGTGCGGGTGTCGCTTCACGCGGGGCTTTTTCCGGCGAAATCAATTCGCGGACGGCAGAGAGTCTGGAGTTCGGCACAAGCAACGGCGTCAGATCAAGCGCATCGCAAATCTCGACCAAAAGGGAAAGCCTGTCGCGTCCGATGCGCTCGTTAGCAAGATCGCGTTCCAGTTCGGAAATGCGCGCGCGATCCCTGCCCAGTCGCTGGGCAAGCGCGGGTTGCGTCAATCGGCGGTTCACTCTGGCTTCCCTGATTTGAGTTCCCAGAGACTGGAAGATAGACGGTTTCATGCGTTTTTCCGCATTTTTAGATGAATAAAAGCGGAATTCCGCATACATTGATTGGCGGGCAAAGTCAAGCGGAATTCCGCTCAATCATGCCATGACAAGCGCTATTCCGCACTTAAATGTACTGCAAGATCGCTAGCGAGAGGATCGAAAGCGCGCTCTGGCCCTTAGCGCCGCGCCTCACACCGGCCGGTAAACTCGCTCGGCGGTATTCCAGAAAACAGCCGCCTCGGCCGCCGCTCCGTGCTTAGCCACCGCCTGGCGGTGCGCCTTGATCAGCTCGGCATGGCTGGTCCACAGTTTCTCGATCGGGAAGTTCGAGCCGAACATCAGGTGGTCGCTGCCGAGGACGTCGATCGCATTGTCGACGATATAGGCGATCAGCGCAGGGTCGTTGCGGTGGACGAAGGTGCCGAGGCCGGAGAGCTTGGCATAGAGGTTGGGCGCCGCCGAAAGCGTGTGCAGACCGGCCTTCCAGGCTTCCGTGGTTTCCTCCGACATGTCGGTGAGCATGCCGGCATGGGTGAGGATGAAATTGGTCTCAGAATTCTCGCCGACAAGCGTCAGCCCGTCCTTCATCTGGGCCGGGAAAAGCTGCAGGTCGAAGGACAGGCCATAGTCCTTCAGCCGCGCCACATTGGCTCGCACCTTTGGATCGATGACCTGGTCTGCCGAAGCGGCGAAGCGGAAGGCCGGCGTCTCGTGCCAGTGCAGCTGCATGCGCACGCCGCGCAGCAGGGGGTATTTGATCAACCTGTCGATCTGGGGCCGGACATCATCGACCGTCATGTCGGCATAGCCGACGATGGCATGCGGCCAGCCGGTCCCGTCGGCCGTCTTCTGCAGAAAGGCGACCTCGGTCTCGAAATCCTCTTTCGCCCAGTTGGTCTGGACATAGACCGCTTTCTCGACGCCGGAGCCTTTCTGGTCGGCGAGAAATTCCTCGATCGGATAGTCGCGGCGGATCGGCTCGTAGGGCCCGAAGATGCGCGGCACCATCGGCCCGCGCAGCCATGGCTGGTCCTTTTGGCGCCAGATGTGGAAATGCGCGTCGATCGCCTTTTGCATCATGAGACCCTTTTCCAGATTGCCGCGGCCGCCGGAGCAGGGCGGGCGAGCGACAGGATGAAATCGGTGAGGCCCGAGATCGACGAGCCATCGACCAGATCGTCGAGCACCGGCAGGATGGCGCGAAGCGCTGCCGTCGCCGGCTGGAAGCGCGGATCGCCGGCCAGCGGCGTCGCCAGCGAAAGCCGGAAGGCGCGTGCGCTCAGCCGGCGCATCGCCATTTCCAGCTCGGCATGATCGCCGCGCTCCAGAGCGTCCGACAGGATGACGACCGCCGCTCCACGCGCAAGTGAGGAAAAGCGCGGCACCGACAGGAAGGCGAGCAGCGTCGGCCCCATGCGGGTGCCGCCATCCCAGTCGTCGACCAGTGTGGCCACGCGGGCCAGCGCCTGGTCGCGGTCGCGAATGCGCAGCGCCGAAGTGATGCGGGTCAGCCTTGTGCCGAAGGTGAAGATCTCGGCCCGGTCTGCGCCTTGCACCGCCGCATGTGCCAGTTTGAGGTAGTCGGCGGTATGCAGCCTCATCGAGCCGGAGACGTCGATCAGGATCAGCAGCTTGCGCGGCACGGTCTGCCTGCGGCGCAGCAGCGGCGACGGGACATCGCCATCGGCGCTGACGATTTCGCGGAGCGAACGGCGCAGATCGAGCTTGCCGCGCGCGTGCGTGCGCACGGTGCGGAACGAGCGGCGGGCGGGCAGGGCAGACGCCAGCCTGCGGCGGAAGGCGGTCAACCCGTCGCCGTCGCGCTGGAAGTCGCGGGTGCTCAACTGTTCGGCGCCGGACGCCTGCTCGCCGCCTTCCTCTTGGCGCGCCACCTGGATTTCTTCTTCGCTCGCGCCGCCGTCGTCCTTGATGCGGGTTTCCTCGTCGGCTTCGCCTTCGATCACGGCCGTGGTGTTGCCGTAGAAATGGCTCTGGAAATGCGCCTCGAATTCGTCGCGGCGGTCGGGCGGCGGCGCCAGCGTGGCGAGGGCAGCCTCGTGGATGTCATTCATCGAGCGGGGGCCAAGCAGCGTCACCGCTTGCATGAAGCCCGACACCTGTTCGGATGCCACCGGAAAGCCGTAACGGCGCAGCAGCCGGCCGAAGCCGAGCAAGGGCGCCGCTGCCCGGGGCAAGGCTGCGGCGCTCACGCCAGTGCCTCCTCAACGATCCGGCCAAGCTCGGGCGCGATATAGGACAGGTCCTCCTCGTCCTTGATCAGCACGCCGATGGCGCGGCGAAAGGCTTCCGGCCACGGGCTGCCGCCTTTTTCGAGGATCGTCGCGGCATTCGCCCATTCGACCGCCTCGGCGATGCCCGGCGGCTTGGCCAGTGGGCGGGCGCGGATGTCGCGCACGGCAGAAGCCACGGCGCGCGCAGTGGCTTGCGCCACGTCGCCGGCGCGCAGCATGATGATGGCGGCCTCGCGCTCGGCGTCGGGGTAGGTGATCCAGTGGTAGACGCAGCGACGCCGCAGCGCTTCCGCCAGTTCGCGGGTGCGGTTCGAGGTCAGGATGACGATCGGCTGCGCCGTCGCGCGAATGGTGCCTCGCTCGGGAATGCTGATCTGGAAATCGGAAAGGAATTCCAGGAGCAGCGCTTCGAACTCATGATCCGAACGGTCGATCTCGTCGACCAGCAGCACGCGTTTTTCCGGCGCCTTCAGCACCTGCAGCAGCGGCCGCGCGATCAGAAAACGGTCGTCATAGATGTCGATCTCGTGCTCCCCGGCATGGCGGATGGCAAGCAACTGGCGCTGGTAGTTCCATTCGTAGAGCGCATGCGCGGCGTCGATGCCTTCGTAGCATTGCAGCCGCACGAGGTCGCGCCCGAGCACTTCGGCGATCGCTTTTGCGGCCTCCGTCTTGCCGACGCCCGGCGCGCCTTCGAGCAGCAGCGGCTTGCCCAGCCTTATCGCCAGGAAGATGGCGGTCGCCAAGCTTTCATCGGCTAGATAGCTTGAGGCGGCGAGGCGGGTCGCCACCGCCTCCGGCGAGATCGCGACAGTCTCGGCGCTTGCCTTTGGCATTTCCAGCACTCAGTTCGGCGCGCCGGCTTGCGCCTTCAGCGCGCGCAGGATGCGCTCCGGCGTGATCGGCAGCGTGTCTATGCGCACGCCGACTGCGTCGAAGACGGCGTTGGCGACCGCGGGAATCTGCGGGTTGGCGCACATTTCGCCCGGCCCCTTGGCGCCATAGGGTCCGTCGGCCGAAGGCCGTTCCAGCACGATGATCTCGGTTTGCGCAAGATCGCCCGGCCCCGGCATCAGATATTGGTTGAAGTCGGTGCCGCCATGGTCGCGGTTGGGGTAATAGGGTTCTGTCGTCTCGTAGAGCGCATGGCTGATGCCCATCCACGAACCGCCAACGAGCTGCTGCTCGACCATTTTCGGGTTCAGCGCCCGGCCGATCTCGAAGACGTTCTTCATCGTCAGCACGGTGACTTCGCCGGTCTCGTCGTCGACCTCGACCTCGGCCACCGTGCAGGCATGGGCATAGCAGGTCGACGGCTTCATCGCGCCGGTCTCTTTCTCGGGATAAGAGCGCGGGATCAAAAACATGCCGCGGCCGGAAATCGAGCGGCCGCGCTTGAAATGCGCCGACAGCGCGACGTCGAAGATCGAGATCGACTTCTGCGGCGCGCCCTTGACCAGGATGTTGCCCTGGCCGTCGGTCTCGAGGTCCGAGGCGTTCACCTCCAGCTCCTCGGCCGCCACTTCCAGCATCACCTGGCGGGCTTCCCTGGCCGCCTGGATGACAGCGTTGCCGGCGCGGTGCGTGCCGCGCGAGGCGAAGGTGCCCATGCAGTGCGGGCCGGTGTCGGTGTCGGCGGTGTCGACGACGACGCGGTCGGTCGGCACGCCGATCGTCTCGGCGCAGATCTGCGCCATGATCTGCTTCATGCCCTGGCCGAGATCGACTGACGACAGCGTCACCATGAAATTGCCGGTCGGCGTCGAATGCACCAGCGCCTGGGTCGGGTCGCCGCCGAGGTTCATGCCGGTCGGATAGTTGATGGCGGCCACGCCGCGTCCGCGCCTGATCGCCATCTCAAGCTCCCTTCGTGTAGGACGACATGGAGAGGTACTTCTCCGCCACCGGCCAGTTGGCGGCGCGCGATGCTTCCTGCATGCATTCGATCAGCGCCGCGCCCTCGGTCGGCTGGCGATGCGCCTTCATGTCACCGTCGCGATAAGCGTTGATGAAGCGGAATTCGAGCGGATCCATGCCGATCAGCCGGGCAAGCTTGTCCATCTGCACCTCCAGCGCGAAGTCGCCGATGGTGACGCCAAAGCCGCGCATGGCGGAGGAGGGGGTGCGGTTGGTGTAGACGCAATAGGTGTCGATCCAGACATTCGGGATCGTGTAGGGGCCGGGATAGTGGCCCGCGCCCTTCTGCGCGCCATAGGGTGAATGGCGCGAATAGGCGCCGGCATCGGTGTAGCCGGTGACCTTGCGGGCGACGATGCGGCCATCCTTCATGAAGCCGTCCTTGATGACGACCTTTTCGGCCGCGCGGGGTGACGAAATCTGCATCTCCTCCTCGCGGCTGTAGATGAAGGAGACCGGCCGGCCGGTCAGCTTGGCGCCGAGGATGGCGATCGGCTCGACGATGACGTCGACCTTGCCACCGAAGCCGCCGCCGACGGTGCCGCCGACGAAATGCAGCTTGCTGCCGGGCATCTGCAGGATGATCGAGGCATTGTCGAGGGTGAAGAACATCGCCTGCGTGTTGGTGTAGCAGGTGAAGCGGTCATTGCCCTCGGGCGCGACGACGCAGCCGGTCGTCTCGGCCGGCGCGTGCTCGATCGGCGAAGACTGGTAGGTCTGTTCCAGGATGTGATCGGCGCCGGCGAAGCCCGCCTCGACATCGCCGAAGCGCACCTTGCGGCATTCACCGCTGTCATAGAGATAGTAGTTCTGGCCGTGATATTCGTTGACCAGAGGTGCGCCGGGCTTCAGCGCTTCCTCCATGTCGAAGACGGCCGGCAGCACTTCGTAGTCGACCTTGACCTTGGCTGCTGCTTCCTGCGCGGCACGCTCGGTCTCGGCCAGCACCGCCACCACGGCCTCGCCCTTCCAGCGCACCTTGCCGTCGGCCAGCACCGTCTCGTCCTCCGGCCCGATCTGGATCAGGATCAGGATGGTGTAGACATTGTGCGGCACGTCCTTGGCTGTCAGCACCTTGACGACGCCCGGGTGCTTTTCCGCCTCGGAAGTGTCGATGCTGCGAATGCGCGCGTGATGGTGCGGGCTGCGCACCATCTTCAGATGCAGCATGCCGGGAAAATTGCGGTCGGCGAAATAGGCGGTCTTGCCGGTGACATGGCCGGGCGAATCCGAACGCGGCCGCGGCTGGCCGATCTCGTGCAGATCGTCCTTGCGCTGGTCGGCGAAGTAGTTCTTGCGGAGCTCCATTTTCCCGACCTCCTCAAGCCGCATTCTGCGAATTGGATCGCGCGGCGGTCAGCACCGCCTGGATGATCGGCTCGTAGCCGGTGCAGCGGCAGATATTGCCCGACAGCGCCTCGACAACATCCTCGCGGCTGGGGTTCGGCGTCTGGTCGAGCAGCACCTTGGCCGCCATGATCATGCCCGGGGTGCAGAAGCCGCATTGTGTGGCGAAGGCATCGAGAAAGGCGCGCTGCAGCGGATGCAGCACGCCGCCTTCCGAAAGCCCCGACGTCGTGGTGATGGCAGCGCCGTTGCAGGTCTCGGCCAGCGTCAGGCAGGAGAGCCGGAGCTCGCCGTTGATGATGACCGAGCAGGCGCCGCATGTGCCCTGATGGCAGCCGCCCTTTGGCGAGGTATCGCCGATCTTGTCGCGCAGTGTGTTGAGCAGCGTCGTGCCGCTGTCGATGAATTCGGCCTTCTCCGCGCCGTTGAGCGTGAATTGAACCGGGACCTTTGCCATGTTTCCTCCTTGCGCGCTTGCCGTTGGGCAAGCACGCTCCCCCGATTTGTATTTTCAGGCGAGCAGCAGCCGGCCGAGATGGACCGGCAGGACTTCATTGCGATACCAGGCACTGGCGATCGGATCGGTGACGGGCGAAGTGCCCTCGCTCGCCACAGCCAGCGCCGGCGCGATGCCGTCGCTGGTGAGTTTCCTGCCAAGCAGCGCGTTCTCCGCCGCCTTCGCGCGCATCGGACGATCGGCCATGCAGCCGAGCGCGATCCGCGCCGAAGACACGGTGCCATCCGGCGCCTGTTCCAGCACGGTGGCGATGCTCAGCACCGAGACGCCTTTCGGCTTGACCCTCGACACTTTCAGGAAGCGAAAACCACCTTCCAATGGCAAGCTGAAGCCGACCGCGGTGATGATGGCGTGATGGCTTTCGCGTGTTGCCAGGAAGGTTTCGATCGGCAGGTCACCGCCATTGGTGCTGACGGAGGCATCCAATGCCAGCAGCGCGACGGTGAAATCACCATAGGGCGCCGGGGCGAAGAGATTGCCGCCGACGGTCGCCATGTTGCGTATCGCCGGGCCGCCGACGGCGCGCGCGGCGCGGGCGAGGGGTGCGAGATCGCGATGACGGGCAATCGCCGCCATGGTCACCGAGGCGCCGATGCTTACCTTGCCGCCGGAAACGGTGATGGCAGACAGCGAAGGCTCGGTCGACCTGACGAAGCCGGAGACCGAAACATCGCCTTCATTGGCGGCGCGCACGACCAGCGTGCCGCCGCCGAGATAGCGGGTGCCGGCGGCTTTCAGCGCCGCATTCGCGTCCTTCACCGTCGAAAAAGTCTGCAGTGCAAGCGCCATTGAACGCTCCCTTTGCTCAGCTTTGGCCGGCGAAATGACTTTTCAAAGCGTTGAAACCGCCCTGGAAGACGTTAACGCCCATGCCTTCGGCCAGCTTGTCGGCTTCTGCCGGGGGCGCGTCGAAGCTGGCGGTCCATTCGGCATAGGTGCGGTCGCCATCGGTCACCCGACGCAACTGCAGCGTCGCCTTGTGATTGGTGAGCGGCTGCGGGGTCTCCAGGATGGAGTAGCTGACAAGAAAGTTCTCGTCGGAGAAGTCGAGCAGTTTTTCACGGAGGCGAGCGCCGCTGGCGAGCTGGAAATTGCGCACGCAGCCGATCGTGCCGGCGTCCTTTCCGTCCTCGATATGGCTTTCGACCATGCGCGGATGCCAGCTCGGCAGACCGTTGAAGTCGCGTATGCGCGCCCAGACCTTTTCGACCGGTGCGTCGATGACGCTGGAGATGGTGACTTTCGCCATGTGATCGTTTCCCTTGCGAGTTGGCTGCTCAGAAGGCTAGGGCGGCAAGGTCGGCGGCGCTTATCAATGCGTCTTGAACGCCTATCAATGAGTCTGAAAAAGAGCAGTCTGAAAACAGGCAGGCTGAAAAGGCAGGCGGCGGCTCAGGAAATGGCCCGCGCCGCCTCGCGGTAAAGTGTCGGCGGAACGCCGACATGGTCGCGGAAGAAGCGCGAGAAATTGCCCTGCGTGGTGAAGCCGAGATTGCAGGCGACCGAGATCAGCGGCTCCTGCGACCATTGCAACTGCCGCACCGCCTCCTCCATGCGCAGCGTGTTCCAGTAGACGTTGGGCGTCAGATTGGTCTGCTCCTTGAACAGCGCGAAGAAATGCGGCCGCGACAGGCCGACGCTGCGCGCCACATCGTCGAAGCAGATGCGTTCGCAGACATTGGCCTTCATCAGCTGGATCGCCTTGCGGACGCGGAAGTCCTGCATGGTGTGGGTGCGGGCGCGCGCCACGTGCGGCGCCGAGGCGTCGGCGGCGTCGAGCACGCTGTCGATGAAGCGCTCGATCTCGTAATTGGCGATGTCGTCGATGCTCTCATTGTCGCTGAGATGGTCGAGAAGGTTGGCTGCCGCCTTGTGTAGCCACGGCTCCAGCGTGATCGCCGGGCTTGAAAATAGCGGCGCGGACGAAGGCAGGTCGCGGCGCCGGCGGGCCCAGTCCGGATCGATGTAGAAGGCAAGGAACAGGCCGGGCGTGCCGTCGCGGGACAAAGCGTGGCTGTGCGGCTGGAAGGAATTGATGCCGGCGGCGGTGCCGGGTCCAAGCCGCACCGTCTCGCGGCCGATGGTCATCTCGCCGGCCGTGCCTTCCAGCCAGATGATGATATGCGCCTCGACATGGGCATGGGTGACGAAGTCGCTGGCGACGTTCAGGACAGAAACATGTCCGAACCGGCCCCAGTAGAGCCTGATCGCTTCCGTCATGGGTATATCCTCCCGCAGGCGACTGGCCTCCCTTCGCCTGCAATGGGGATAGTGCGGCTCAGTCCGGGCCTGCGTCAAGGCGCATGCGCACGCCTGGTGCCCGCCATGGGTCGTGCCGGCTGATTTTCAGACTGAGGGATAGGAAGAAGGTGAATATTTCCAGGCCGGTATGGCTACACCGAAGCGGTCAGACCGCCGTCGACATAGAGCGTGTGGCCATTGACGAAGGACGACGCGTCCGAGGCCAGGAAGACTGCCGCGCCGATCAGTTCGTCGACATTGCCCCAGCGCCCGGCCGGCGTCCGCTTCTCCAGCCAGGCCGAAAATTCGGGATTGTCGACCAGCGCCTGATTCATCTCGGTGCGGAAATAGCCGGGCGCGATGGCATTGATCTGCAGGCCGTGTTTCGCCCAGTCGGCGCACATGCCCCTGGTCAGGTTCCTGATCGCGCCCTTCGTCGCGGTATAGGGGGCGATGCCGGTCCTCGCCAGTTCGCTCTGCACCGAACCGATGTTGATGATCTTGCCCTTGCCGCGCGGGATCATGTAGCGCGCCACCGCCTTGCCGGCGTGGAAGGCGCCCGAGACATTCGTCTTGAACAGGCGCTCCCACTGCTCCTCGGGAAAATCCTCGAGCGGGGCACGGAATTGCACGCCGGCATTGTTGACGAGCACGTCGATGGCGCCGATCTCCGCCTCGATCCGGGCAACGTCCCGGTCGACCGCATGAAAGTCGGTCACGTCGAAGATCGATGCATGCGCCTCGAAGCCGGCGTCGCGCAGCCTTGCCACAGCGCCACCGACCTTGCCCGGGTCGCGGCCGTTCAGCACCACGCTCGCGCCATGCTCGGCGAGGCCCCGCGCCAGGGCAAAGCCGATGCCCTGGCCGGATCCGGTGATCAGCACCAGCCGCCCGTCGAGGCTGAATAGCGATTTCGTCACCAGGCTCTCTTTTGTTTGATCATGGTCTTATCCGAACCGAAAGGTCAGCGCAGCAAAAGCCGGCTTCCACTTTTCGCTGACGCGGACCTTCGGTTCGGGATCATGGTTCCTAGTCGTTGCGCCTGAAATTGCGTATCCGATCGAACAGGACCGCCAGCAGAATGGCGCCGCCAATGAAGGTGCCTTGCCAGAAGGCATTGATGCCGAGCAGGCCGAGACTGTTGCGGATCACCTCGATCAGCGCCGCGCCGACGACAGCGCCAAAGGCTGTACCCATGCCGCCGGCCAGGTTGGCGCCGCCGATAACGGTGGCGGCGATCACCTGAAGCTCCATGCCGGCGCCGAGATTGGTGGTGACGGCGCCCAGCCAGCCGGTCTGGATGATGCCGGCAATGCCCGCTGCCAGCGCCGAGATCATGTAGACCGCGACCTTGATCTGACGCACCGGAACGCCGGTCAGCGTCGCCGCATGCTCGTTGCCGCCAATGGCGAAGATGTGCCGGCCGAACTTCGTCCAGCGCAGCGTGAAGCCGGTGATCAGCGCCAGCAGGATCGTATAGAGCACCGGATTGGCGATGCCGAATACCCAGGCGCCGCCGCCCAGTGCGAGAAGCTTGTCGTGGTCCGGTCCGAACTGGAAGACCACAGTGTTGTTGGAGGCGACCATGGCGAGGCTGCGCGCTATCGACAGCATGCCGAGCGTCACCACGAAGGGCGGAAACCCGAGATAGGCGATCAAGACACCGTTGAAGGCGCCAATGGTCAGTGCTGTCGCGATCGAAGCGGCAATGCCGATCTCGATGCCGTAGCCGGCATGCATGGTGACGGCCAGCACCATAGAGGACAGACAAAGCACCGAGCCGACCGACAGGTCGATGCCGCCGGTGATGATGACGAAGGTCATGCCCAGCGCGACGATGGCGACGAAGGTGACGTTGCGGGTGATGTTGTAGAGGTTCTTGGTCGTGGCGAAGGAATCCGTGGCCACGGACAGGAACAGGCAGGCGAGGATGACCGCGATCACCACCCAGAAGGTCTGGCTGGCAAACACCCTGGACAGCAAAGTGTGCTGTTTCTGCGCGATCGTCTGGTCAAGTGTGACTGCCATTATCGACCTTTATCTGCTTGCGTGGTGAAACCCGCTGACATCAAACCTGTTCTATGGCGCCGGTGATGAGCCCGGTGACTTCCTCGGGCGAACTCGATGCGATCGTCTTATCGGCGACCTTGCGGCCGCGCCGCATGACGATGACGCGGTCGGCAACGTCAAAGACGTCGGGCATGCGGTGACTGATCAGCACGACCGCAATACCCTGGTCGCGCAGATGGCGGATCAGGTTCAGCACCTCGGCGACCTGCCGGACCGAGATCGCCGCCGTCGGCTCGTCCATCAGCACGATCTTGGCCTGTGAAAGCATGGTGCGTGCAATCGCCACCGCTTGCCGCTGGCCGCCCGACATCTGCTTGACCAGGTCGCGCGGGCGGGTCTCGGATTTCAGCTCGGCGAAGATCTGGCCGGCGCGCTTGTACATGGCGGCGTAGTCGAGGATGCGAAACGGCCCGACGCCGCGGCGCAGCTCGCGGCCGAGATAGACGTTCGCGGCGGCCGTCAGATTGTTGCACAGCGCCAGGTCCTGATGGACGATCTCGATGCCGTGCTGGCGCGCCTCCACAGGCTTGTGCAGGACCAGATCCTTGCCGTCCATCTGCATCGTGCCATGGCTCGGGGGGAAATTGCCGGCGATCATCTTGACCAGCGTCGACTTGCCGGCGCCGTTGTCGCCCATCAGGCCGACCACCTGTCCGGCTTCGATCGACAGCGACACGTCGTTGACCGCCTGGATGGCGCCGAAATGTTTCGAGATGTTGGTGAGTTCGAGAACCGCCACCAGCCTTCTTGCCTCCCGTGCTTTCCGGCCTGCGGTTCTGCCGCGGCCTCGCGCTCCCCAGCTCCTCCCGGAAACAGCGCTTTCGCCCATTTACGCACATGCCCCCTTGGCGTCAACAGCGGCTCCTTTCGAAAAATCTGTTTTGTAGGACAAATAGCAATTGACGTTGGTTGCAAGCCGATATTAGCTAAGTGCCGGAGGAGATTATGCCGATCTGCTGTTCCGGTTCGCCGGGCGGGGGCGGCGGAGGTTTATCGGTCGAGGATCGGCAGCGTCCGTGTTTATCGCGCTGGTCTGCGACCGCATCTGGAAATGCTTATCGGCCTGGGTTGGCGACACGAGCGCTCGCGAAACGAACCTCTGTCATCGCGCATCCGGGTTGATCTGTATGGCGGGCACGCCGTGTCCGTCTGTTTCAAGGGAGGACTGACATGAGGAAATCACTATTGCTCGCCGCCGTCGCCGTCATGGCGTTGAGCGCCGGGCCGGCTTTGGCCAAGAAACAGCTCGTCATCGTGGTGAAGGGTCTCGACAATCCATTCTTCGAGGCCATCCACCAGGGGTGCGAGAAATGGAACTCGGAAAACGCCAGTTCGGAATATGAGTGCTTCTACACCGGTCCGGCGTCGACCTCGGACGAGGCCGGCGAAGCCCAGATCGTCCAGGACATGCTGAGCAAGCCGGATACCGTGGCGATGGCCATTTCGCCGTCCAACGCGCCGCTGATCGCGCAGACGATCAAAAGCGCCAATCCGTCGATCCCGATCATGACGCTCGACGCCGACCTCAGCAAGGAAGATGCGGCGCTGCGCAAGACCTATCTCGGCACCGACAACTACCTGATGGGCTACAAGATCGGCGAGTACATCAAGAAGGGCAAGCCGGACGGCGGCAAGATCTGCACCATCGAAGGCAATCCGGCGGCCGACAACATCCTGCGCCGCGCCCAGGGCATGCGCGACGCGCTTTCAGGCCAGAAGGATCTCCCGGCGCTCGCCGGCGAGGGCGGCTGGACCGAGGTCGCCGGCTGTCCGGTGTTCACCAATGACGACGGCGCCAAGGGCGTTCAGGCGATGACCGATATCCTCGCCGCCAATCCCGATCTCGACGCCTTCGGCATCATGGGCGGCTGGCCGCTGTTCGGCGCGCCGCAGCCCTATCGCGACCTGTTCAAGCCGATGGCCGAGAAGATCGCCAGCAACGAGTTCGTCATCGGCGCCGCCGATACGATCGGTGACGAAGTGGCGATTGCCAAGGAAGGGCTGGTGACCGCACTGGTCGGCCAGCGGCCGTTCGAGATGGGCTACAAGGCACCCTCGGTGATGATCGACCTGATCGAAGGCAAGCCGGTCGAGGATCCGGTCTTCACCGGTCTCGACGAGTGCACCAAGGATACGGTCGACACCTGCATCCAGAAGTAGGTTCGCAGTTTTCGGGGCGCCCGATCGACGGGCGCCCCGTCACACCGGTTCACGAAAACGCACGAGGTGACAGTGCCGGGGCGATACGCTCCTGCTTTGCCGTGCCTTGAGTTCAGCCTGTGCCGGGGAACATGGATGTCGGACGCAAGATCAAAAAAGCGACCTACCAAGATCAAGACACAGGCCGCCCGTCCGGCCGGCGCTCGCCATGCCGACGCGGCGCTGATCCCCGGATCGAGCGTGCATGCGTCGCTGGCCAACGAGATTGGCCTCAGGATCGTGCGCGGCGACTATCCGCCGGGAACCATCCTGCCCAACGAGGCCAAATGGTCCGAGACTTTCAACGTCAGCCGCTCGGCGGTGCGCGAGGCGATCAAGATGCTGATGGCCAAGAGCCTGCTGGCCTCACGCCCCAAGATCGGCAGCTGGGTCGAGCCGAAAGAGCGCTGGAACCTGCTCGACCGCGACGTGCTCGCCTGGTATGCGACATCGCCTGATCGCGAATTGTTCCTCAGAACCGTGCAGGAATTCCGTCACATCATCGAGCCGGAAGCCAGCGCCTTTGCCGCGATCCGGCACAGCGACGAGCAGATGGCCGAGATCAGCCAGGCCTGCCGGGAGATGGGCGCGGCGGCGACGCTGCCGGAGCGCACCCGCGCCGACACGCGTTTTCATCTCGCCATCCTGCGCGCCTCGGGCAACGATCTCCTTGTGCCGCTCGGCGTGCTGATCGAATCCGCGCTCGACCATCTGTTCGTCTTCGTCACACTCCAGACCAGCGACCAGCGGCGGGCACAGGCCCTGCACGAGGCGATCGAGAAGAACATTCGTCTCAGGCGCCCGGCGGCTGCAAGGAACGCCGTGCACAGGCTGCTTGCCAACACCGACGACGTCATCGGGCGGTCGCGGCGCTAGCGTGCCGTCCTCAAACCTTCTAGCGCTTCCCATCCTTCGTCGGCGTCAGGTCGACGCCGTTGACCTTGCCGATATGCGTCGCCAGCATCGGCACATATTGATCGGGCCCAGCGACGAAGGCGCCGGCGAAAGCGTTTTTCGTGGCATTGCCGAGCGGGTTGGCGATGCCGGCGGAACCCGCCATCGATTCGAGATAGGTGAGGTCCTTGAAGGCGTTGGCGATGGTGAATTTGTGCGCGTCGCGGTCGCCTTCAAGCGTCCAGCGCATGAAGGTCTGGTAGAAGCCGCAATCCATGCGGCCGTTGCGGATGACGCTGTCGAAGCGCGGCGGCGAGATGCCGACCTTCTCGGCCAACGCCAGCGCCTCGGAATAGATAGCCGCGTAGCCCAGCGAAATGAAATTGTTGAGCAGCTTCATGCGGTGGCCGTCGCCGGTGTCGCCGATATGGACGATGCGCCCGGCCCAGGTGTCGAGCACCGGCTTCAGCCGGGCAAAGACTGCGTCGGACGCGCCGACCATGGCGTCGAGCGTGCCTTCCCAAGCCTCCTTCGGCGTGCGGCTGAGCGGGGCATCGACATAGTCGACGCCGAGCGCCTTGAGTTCGGCGGCAAGCGCCACCGTCGAGGTCGGATCCGAGGTCGAGCAGTCGACGACCACCGAGCCCTTTTTCAGGCCCTCCTTGAGGCCGCCGGGGCCGCGGATGATGGATTCGACCTCACGCGAGCCGGTGACGCAGATGAAGACGATATCGGATGCGACTGCCACGTCGCGCGAGGTCGCCGCTTCCTTCGCGCCCCGGCCGAGCAGGTCTTCGGCCGGCGCGCGATTCTTGCGGCCGAGAAAGGTCAGCGCGTAGCCCTTGTCGACGATGTTCTTCGCGATTCCGTGCCCCATCAGGCCAAGGCCGATGAAGCCGATCTTTTCGCTCGCGGCAGTCGTGGTCATGTCGGTTCGTCCTGTTTGCGGGTGGTCGATAGCATCGCTGCCGTTGGCAGGCGAATTGTTGAAGCGGGTTTTTGCCGCAGGCGGTGGCAGGCGATTGCGGAATGCCATATTGTCTGACAATACACATGAATCCTAGGGAATGTGGAGAGCAAAATGACGAAGCGGATCATGTTCACTGGCGGCAGCGGCAAGGCCGGACGTCACGTCGTGCAGTATCTGGTCGAGCAGGGCTGCCAGGTGCTCAACATCGACACCAAGCCGCTCGACAACCCCAAGGTGCGCACGCTGATCACCGACATCACCGACAGCGGGCAGGTGTTCAACGCCCTGTCGAGCTATATGGGCCTGCATGAGTTCGACCCATCGCTGCGCGCGCAGCCGGTCGATGCCGTGGTGCATTTCGCAGCCATCCCGCGCATCATGATCACGCCCGACAACGAGGTGTTCCGCATCAACGCGCTCGGCACCTACAATGTCATCGAGGCGGCGGTGAAGCTCGGCATCCGCAAGGTGGTGATCGCCTCCAGCGAGACGACCTACGGGCTGGTCTTCGCCAACGAACCGCGCAACCCGACGCATTTCCCGCTCGACGAGGAGTATGACGTCGATCCGATGGACAGCTATGCGCTGTCCAAGATCGTCAACGAGAAGACGGCGCGCGCCTTCGCGCTGCGCAGCGGCATCGACATCTATGCCTTGCGCATCGGCAACGTCATCGAGCCGCATGAATATTCGCTGTTTCCGAAATGGTTCGCCGATCCGGGTTTCCGCAAGCGGATCGCCTGGAGCTACATCGACGCGCGCGACCTCGGCCAGATCACGCTGCGCGCCATCGAGAAGGACGGGCTCGGCTATCAGGTGTTCAACGCCGCCAATGACGACACCTCATCCGATCTGCCGACGGCTGAACTCTTGAAGCGGTTTTATCCCGATGTGCCGGTCAAGGGCGAGCTCGGCGAATACGAGACGCTGCTTTCGAACCGCAAGGCGAAGGATGTGCTCGGTTTTCGTCCCGAGCATAGTTGGCGGAAATACGTCAAGACGGCCTGACGGGGCGATGAATCCGGCCTGATCTGTGCATAGAAGCGGGCTTTGCGGCCCGAGGCTTTTCCCGTGCTTGACAGCTTTCGGAATCCAGACTTTGTGAACGCATGCGGGACGGGAAGCCGAACAAGGGAAAAACACCGGCCAAGGCGGCGTCCGCCGAGCGACCCGCCGCCTCTCGCCGTGCCTCGGCCGGCGTTCGCCGTGCCGACGCTGCGCGTATGCCTGGATCGAGCGTGCATGCGTCGCTGGCCAACGAGATCGGCCTCAGGATCGTGCGCGGCGACTATCCGCCGGGAACCATCCTGCCCAACGAGGCAAAATGGTCCGAGACTTTCAACGTCAGCCGCTCGGCGGTGCGCGAGGCGATCAAGATGCTGATGGCCAAGAGCCTGCTGGCCTCGCGCCCGAAGATCGGCAGCTGGGTCGAGCCGAAAGAGCGCTGGAACCTGCTCGATCGCGACGTGCTCGCCTGGTATGCGACATCGCCTGATCGCGAATTGTTCCTCAGAACCGTGCAGGAATTCCGTCACATCATCGAGCCGGAAGCCAGCGCCTTTGCCGCGATCCGGCACAGCGACGAGCAGATGGCCGAGATCAGCCAGGCCTGCCGGGAGATGGGCGCGGCGGCGACGCTGCCGGAGCGCACCCGCGCCGACACGCGTTTTCATCTCGCCATCCTGCGCGCCTCGGGCAACGATCTCC
>NZ_SUHQ01000003.1 GCF_004962245.1 Mesorhizobium sp.
CTGGGCTCAGGGCTGACACGGCTGCCGGCGTCGCGCAAATGTGACGGCAAATTAAGGCGACATCCGCCCCAACCCGTGGTAACCGCCCTGCCTGTCGGCTTGTCCCCCTTCGCCCCCGAGGGACCGGCAAGCAATCGCGTTAACTTCAAATCCGGACGCGTTCCATGAACCGCACCATTCCGCTTATCCTGGCGGTCGCTCTCTTCATGGAAAACATGGATTCGACCGTCATCGCGACGTCGGCAGCCGTGTCAGCCCTGAGCCCAGCGAAGAAGGGCGCCCAAATAAAAACCCGCCTCGGAGGCGGGTCGTTGGCGCAAATCAGCACTGTGAATTAATTCCTAGCATAGTTGCCGTCACCTGTCAAGTTGAAACCACCCTCGCGTGCAAGCAATCGGCTTTTCATCGGCGACGGGACGTGTTACGAGCCAGCGCCAATCCTGAAAGGGAAGATACGAGTCGGCGCTGTCCATCCGGTCCAGCGCTTTTCATGCATTCCGAGGGCTGGCCATGGCAAAAATTATCGAAACGTCCACGGGCGCGTTGGCGCTGACCTTTGACGACGTGCTGCTGCAGCCGGGTCATTCCGAGGTCATGCCCGGCGAAACCGACATCCGCACCCGCATCGCCGGCGATATCGACCTCAACGTGCCGATCCTCTCCGCCGCCATGGATACCGTCACCGAGGCGCGCCTTGCCATCGCCATGGCCCAGGCCGGCGGCATCGGCGTCATCCACCGCAATTTCTCGCCGGCCGAACAGGCCGAGCAGGTGCGGCAAGTGAAGAAGTTCGAATCCGGCATGGTGGTCAACCCGGTCACCATCGGCCCCGATGCGACGCTCGCCGACGCCCTGGGGCTGATGCGCACCTACAGCATTTCGGGCATTCCCGTGGTCGAGAATGGCGGCGCTGGCGGGCATAAGGTCGGACGGCTGGTCGGCATCCTGACCAACCGCGACGTGCGCTTCGCCTCCGATCCGGCGCAGAAAGTCTACGAGCTGATGACCCGTGAGAACCTGATCACGGTCAAGGAAAACGTCGATCAGGACGAGGCCAAGCGGCTGCTGCACCAGCACCGCATCGAAAAGCTGGTCGTGGTCGACAGCGACGGCAATTGCGTCGGGCTGATCACCGTCAAGGATATCGAGAAGTCGCAGCTCAATCCGCACGCCACCAAGGACGTGCAGGGGCGCTTGCGCGCGGCGGCCGCCACCAGCGTCGGCGATGACGGCTTCGAGCGCGCCGAGCGCCTGATCGACGCCGGCGTCGATCTTCTGGTGATCGACACCGCGCATGGCCACTCGCAACGCGTGCTCGACGCGGTGACGCGGGCCAAGAAGCTGTCCAATTCGGTCCGCATCCTGGCCGGCAACGTCGCTACATCAGACGGCACGCTGGCGCTGATCGATGCCGGCGCCGATGCCGTCAAGGTCGGTATCGGGCCAGGGTCCATCTGCACCACCCGCATCGTCGCCGGCGTCGGCATGCCGCAGCTTTCGGCGATCATGTCGGCGGTCGAGACGGCGCAGAAATCGGGTGTCTCGGTCATTGCCGATGGCGGCATCAAATATTCCGGCGATCTCGCCAAGGCGCTCGCCGCCGGCGCCAGTGCCGCCATGATCGGCTCGCTGCTGGCCGGCACCGACGAGAGCCCGGGCGAGGTCTACCTGCACCAGGGCCGCTCGTTCAAGGCCTATCGCGGCATGGGTTCGGTGGGCGCCATGGCGCGCGGCTCCGCCGACCGCTATTTCCAGGCCGAGGTGCGCGACACGCTGAAACTGGTGCCGGAGGGCATCGAAGGGCAGGTTCCCTACAAAGGACCTGTGTCCGGTGTGCTGCACCAGCTCGCGGGCGGCCTGAAAGCCGCTATGGGTTACGTCGGCGGTCGCGACCTTGCTGATTTCCGCGAACGCGCCACCTTTGTACGCATATCCAACGCCGGACTTCGTGAAAGCCACGCCCATGACGTCACGATTACCCGCGAAAGCCCGAATTATCCTGGAGGAATTTGATCAGCATGGCTTTGGGCGAAATCTGACGGCAATGATGCTGCGGCTGTCGCGCCACGCTGCAGCGTTATGTTTTGTCTGCGTGGCGGTTTTCATCGTCATGACGGCGATGGAGTTCCTCTATTTCCGCCAGTTGAGCGGTGGCCTGCCGTCGCTCGATATGCGCTTCACCGGTTTCACCCCGGATGAGGGCATGGCCTGGCTGACGGCGCTCGGCCGGCGCGGCAGCGAGATCATTCTCGTCTGGCACTATCTGACCTTCGACCTGCTGTTCCCGGCGCTGCTCTCGCTGACCTTGGCCAGCCTGATCCTGGCCACGGGGCGGCGGCTGAAGAACTTCCGGGCTTTGCCCGCGCAGCTCCAGTTTCTGTTCGCGCTTGTCCTGGTGCTGCCTTACATGCTTGCCGATTATGCGCAGAACATCGCGGTGGCTCGCCTGCTCTCCGATTTCCAGTCGGCCAATCCGGATTCGCTGTCCTTCGCCTCGGCGCTGATCGTCACAAAATTCGCGCTTCTGGCGATACCGGCGATCATCATCGCGGTTTTCCACCTGACCGGTCAGAGACAGCGCTGACTCCCCTTCTCCCCTTGTGGGAGAAGGTGGATCGGCGCGTAGCGCCGAGACGGATGAGGGGTGCTGGAAGAAACGCCGCGTTAAAATATCGAAGAATTTGAATCACTTGCGTCCTCAGCGCCGCGATCCGTCCAGCACCCCTCATCCGACCGAGCTTCGCTCGGCCACCTTCTCCCACAAGGGGAGAAGGAAAGGATGTAGCAGACGCTACAAATCGAACACCGCGATCTTGCGCTTGTCGAACTTGATCGCGATCTCGCCGCGCACCAGTTTGAGCGCGGCCTCGCCGAACACGGCGCGTCGCCAGCCTTGCAAGGCTGGCACGTCGGCGGCTTCGGCCTCGGCGGCGATGCGGTCGATGTCGTCGCTGGAGGCCAGCACCTTCGGGGCGACGCCCTCCTTTTCGGCGACGATCCGCAACAGCACTTTCAGCAGTTCCGCTGCGGCGTTGGAGCCTTCGGGCGGCTGAAAACTCTTCGGCAGCTTCGGCATGTCTTCCCTGGGCAAGGCAAGCGCGGCGTTGACCGCGCCCAGCAGCGCCGTTGCCGTCGCCGAGCGTTCCCAGCCTTTCGGCGTGGTGCGCAGCTTGCCGAGCGCTGCCGCGTCGCGCGGCGCCTGCTGCGCCACCTCGTAGATGGCGTCGTCCTTCAGCACCCGGCCGCGCGGCACGTCGCGTTCGCGCGCCTCGCGCTCGCGCCATGCGGCCACCGCCTGCACGATCGCCAGTTCCTGCGGCTTGCGCAGCCGCATCTTCAGCCGCTTCCAGGCGTCCTCCGGATGCGGATCGTAGGTCGCGCGGGAGGTCAGCACCTCCATCTCCTCGTTCAGCCAGTGGGCGCGGTTTTCCCGCACCAGCTCGGCGCTGAGGTGCTGGTAGACCTCGATCAGATGGGTGACGTCGGCAAGCGCGTAGTCGAGCTGCTTGTCGGAAAGCGGCCGGTGGCGCCAGTCGGTGAAACGCGAGGACTTGTCGAGCCGGGCGCCGGTGATCTTCTGGACAAGCTGGTCATAGGAGACGCTGTCGCCGAAGCCGCAAACCATCGCCGCCACCTGGGTGTCGAACACCGGATGCGGCACCAGATCGCCGAGATGAACGATGATTTCGATGTCCTGGCGCGCCGCATGGAAGACTTTGACGACGGCCTCGTTGGCCATCAGCCTGAAGAACGGCTTCAGGTCGATGTCGGGTGACAGCGGATCGATCAGCGCCGTCACACCGGGCGCCGCCATCTGGATCAGGCACAGAATCGGCCAAAAGGTCGTCTCGCGAATGAATTCGGTGTCGACGGTGACGAAATCCGACTTTTCGAACGCGGCAAGAGCGGTCTCGAGTTCTTCTTGGGTGGTGATGACGTGCATCAAATCGCTTTTGGCAAAAGGTAAGGTCTCCTTCAATTTCAGCCGCGCGGGCTTTCGTCAAGCCGCAGAGCCGTCATCGGTGCTTGCCGGGGCCGTCGGAATCATCGTTGCGCTTGGCCAGCCGGGCGAAAACCGTCGATGTGCGCAAAAGGCCGATGAAACGGCTGCGTTTGCCCGCCGGCACGCCGGATCGCACCTGCATCCGGTACAGGATGACGACGGCAAAGACGGCGTAGACGATGGCGCAGAATACGAACAGCGCGCTTGGCCCGAAATACTGCATCGCCGTCGAGGCGGCGAACGGTCCGCCAATGGCGCCGAAGGAATAGAACAGCATCAGTGCCGCGTTGATCAGCACGAACTCGCCCTTGTCGGCGCGGTCGTTGGAGTGCGCCGCCGACAGCGAGTAGAGCGGCATGGCGAAGCAGCCGAAGAAGAAGACGGTCAGGAAGTTGAGGAACGGATTGCTCCCGGCCAAGAACGCCAGCGCCAGCGCGGCAAACAGCGCGCAGCACGTCGTTATCAGCAGCACGGAACGCCGGTCCCAACGGTCGGACAGATAGCCGAGCGGATACTGGATGATGGCGCCGCCGAAGATGCCGACGCTGACGAAGGTGACGACGTCGGTGACCGACATGCCGATCTGTTCGGCATAGACCGGCGACAAGGTGCGGAAGGCGCTGTTGGTGACACCGACGGCGATACAGCCGAAGCAGCCGAGCGGCGAAATCCGCCAGACGCGCGCCAGGTCGAGCTTGACGTCTTCCGGCGGGGTCGGGTTGGAGCGGTCGCCGAGCGATACAGGCACCAGCGAGAGCGTGATCATGATCGACATGATGGCGAAGATGGCGAAACCGCCGGCGCCGACGATCGGGATCAGGAACTGTGCGCCTGTGACCGAACCGATGTCGACCATCCTGTAGATGGCCAGCACCCGCGCGCGATCCTTGTTGGCGACCCCGGAATTGAGCCAGGCTTCCATGATGGTGAACAGGCCGGCGAAGCAGAACCCGCCGGCAAAGCGCACCGCGCACCACATGACCGGGTCGATGACCAGCACCAAAAGCAATGTTCCGGCGGAAGCGATCGCCGCCAGCGCGGAAAAGGCGCGCACATGGCCGACGGCCTTCATGATGCGGGTGACGGCGAGGCAGCCGAGCAGGAAGCCGGCGAAATAGAACGTGCCCATCAGGCCGACCGACGAGGCCGAAAATCCCTCCTGCGCGCCGCGCAGCGCGATCAAGGTGCTCTGCAGGCCATTGCCGCCGAGCAGGATGGCGGCGGCAATAAGAAGCGGGATCAGCGGGCGGATGGAGGACATGAAGGAAGGCCTGTCGTTGATCCTTCTTGAACCATCGCCCGCGCCAATGCCAGCGGCAATTCCCGGCAATATTGGGCCAGTACCGGCAATCAGCTTTCCAGTTTGATTTTCGGCTTAGGACCGATCTTCCGCGCTCCCGATGGCGCGCTGGGTGGCGGGCGGTCATCGTTCCCCTTACGACAGGCAATCGCAAAGACCCGGATGCTTGGCCCATCGATGAGCGAACGACCGCCGCAGCTCGATTATTCTCTTTCCCGAACGGCTTTGGCGGCCGGTGCGCGCCCTACCGCAGAATTCTGTTTGTCATCAGCCATTTCACGGAGCGGGGCCACGCGTAGTTCGCACCCATGCGAAGATCGGTAAAGCCCTGCGAAACAGGTTTCCCGGTTTCAGCGTCAAGGATACGAATGAACATGGTGTGCTCTGTCCGGTTGACGCGCGTTACGACGCCCAGCAGGGCAAGGGACGCGCCGTGCTCCTTGGCAATTTTACCTTCACAGCCCCCGCAGTTGCGCAATCCGTGCGGCACAGCCGCCGGCTTATCCCCGGCTGGCACATCGACGATTGTAAAGCGTCCGGACTGGGAGAGCATGTCCTTCGCAACCTGTGCTGACTCGGACAGATAGCGCCTGTCGTGTTCATCCGGGGGGATTATTCCTGCCCCAGCGCTCTTGTCCTCCAACTCGAAAGGAAACACCTCGATCGACATCGGCTTTGTCTGCTGGGCGTATGCAAATGCACAGGTGCCGACAAGCAGCGTCATCAGGACAGTCAATGTGCGAATGCGCATGGTAGTCCTCCCATCAATGTGACGGCCATTGTACACGGCTCGACCACCCAAATCACGATCAAAGCAGAAGATCGTGACGGCGTGCCGGCACTATAACTCGGGCCAGACTGACGCCAGCAAAAGCAGGACAATTCCAACAAACGCGACGTTCCAGACGAGAGAACGGAGCAGGGGGACGCCTCCTGCGTAGAGTGGCAGGTAAACCAGCCTGGCTGAAAGATAGAGACCAGCTCCCCATTCGCTGAGCGCGCTCTCACGGCCAAGCACATGGACAAGGAAGACTGCGGCCACAAACACCGGGAACGTCTCGAGGAAGTTTCGAAGGGCTCTTTCCAGCCGGCCCGCGACTCCGGTGAGCGGGGGCATTTCGGCATCACGAGAGCTGGCCGTCCAGCGATAGCCTCGCTGAAGACTGGCTGCGTGGGAGGAGATAATAATTTGGATCAAACAGAGCACGCAGCTTGCTGCAAGCATCACCAGTTCGAAGCTCATTAACCGCACTCCTGTCCGTTCTCCAGACGTTGCCCGAGCCGCGCGCCGCGTACCGGCCAGAGCATCGGCTATATCGCCCAACGCATTTTCACACAGCCTGGCTCGAAGGCCGAAATTCGAACCGAGTTGCTGCGCGAGCGCCGCCTGCCTTGACAAAGGCGGCCTCTCATGTGCTTTTCGCGCAAATTTTCAGGCTGGGCCATCATGCCTTGGCCGCAATCCAACATCCGGACTTACCAATGACAATGCATCGTTATCGCAGCCATACCTGTGCCCAGTTGAGGAAGAGCGACGTCGGCTCTTCCGTTCGCCTGTCGGGCTGGGTGCATCGCGTGCGCGACCATGGCGGCCTGCTGTTCATCGATTTGCGCGACCACTATGGCCTGACCCAGATCGTCGCCGATCCGGATTCGCCGGCTTTCAAGATCGCCGAGACCGTGCGCGGCGAATGGGTGATCCGTGTCGACGGCGAGGTCAAGGCGCGCCTGGCCGAGACGGCGAACGCCAACCTGCCGACCGGCGAGATCGAGGTTTTCGCGCGCGAGATCGAAGTGCTGTCGGCGGCCAAGGAGTTGCCGCTGCCGGTGTTCGGCGAGCCGGACTATCCAGAGGACATCCGTCTCAAATACCGCTTCCTCGACCTGCGTCGCGACACGCTGCACAAGAACATCGTGGCGCGCACGAAAATCATCGCCGAGATGCGCAGGCGCATGAACGAGGTCGGCTTCACCGAATTCTCGACGCCGATCCTGACCGCTTCGTCGCCCGAAGGGGCGCGCGACTTCCTGGTGCCGTCGCGCATCCACCCCGGCACTTTCTACGCGCTGCCGCAGGCGCCGCAGCAGTACAAGCAGCTGATCATGGTGTCGGGCTTCGACCGCTATTTCCAGATCGCGCCGTGCTTCCGCGACGAGGATCCGCGCGCCGACCGCCTGCCGGGCGAATTCTACCAGCTCGATCTGGAGATGAGCTTCGTCGAGCAGGACGACGTGCTGGCGACGATGGAGCCGGTCATGCGCGGCGTGTTCGAGACCTTTGCCGCCGGCAAGCCGGTGACGCAGGCGTTTCCGCGCATCGCCTATGACGTCGCCATGCGCAAATACGGCACCGACAAGCCGGATCTGCGCAACCCGATCGAGATGCAGGCGGTCTCCGATCATTTTCGTGATTCCGGCTTCAAGGTGTTCGCCAACATCCTCGCCAACGACCCGAAGGCCGAAGTCTGGGCCATTCCGGCCAGGACCGGCGGCAGCCGCGCCTTCTGCGACCGCATGAATTCCTGGGCGCAAGGCGAGGGCCAGCCGGGCCTCGGCTACATCTTCTGGCGCAAGGAGGGCGAAAAGCTCGAAGGCGCCGGTCCGCTCGCCAAGAACATCGGCGAGGAGCGCACCGAGGCTATCCGCCTCCAGCTCGGCCTTGCCGATGGCGACGCCGCCTTCTTCGTTGCCGGCGACCCGAAGAAATTCGTCTCGTTCGCGGGTGCGGCGCGCACCCGCGCCGGCGAGGAGCTGAACCTCGTCGACCGCGATCGCTTCGAATTGTGCTGGATCGTCGACTTTCCCTTCTACGAATGGAACGAGGACGAGAAGCGCGTCGATTTCGGCCACAACCCGTTCTCGATGCCGCAGGGTGGCATCGATGCGCTCAACGGCGAGGATCCGCTTGGGATCAAGGCGTTCCAGTACGACATGGTCTGCAACGGTTTCGAGATCGCGTCGGGCGGCATCCGCAACCATTTGCCGGAAACCATGGTCAAGGCGTTCGAGATCGTCGGCCTGGATCGCGAGACGGTCGAGGAGCGCTTCGGTGGCCTCTACCGTGCCTTCCAGTATGGCGCGCCGCCGCATGGCGGCATGGCGGCCGGCATCGATCGCGTCGTCATGCTGCTGGTCGGCGCCAGGAACCTGCGCGAGGTGACCATGTTCCCGATGAACCAGCAGGCCTATGATCTGTTGATGAGCGCGCCCTCGGAAGCCAGCCCGCAGCAGCTTCGCGAATTGTCGCTGCGCGTCGCGGTGACCAAGAAAGAGCCTTAAAAACCTCCTGTAACCGATTCTGTTGATTCACAAAAAGCCCGGCATCGCTGCCGGGCTTTTTTGCTTTCCAGCGACTGCTCCGCTCAGTCCTCGTTCGCCTTGACCGTCACGCCAAGCGTCTTCGGCAGGTCGAGCGGGTTGGACATGGCGCCTGCCATGATCAGTGCGAACGGCACCGCTGCCGGCGGCTCGGCCAAGATCTCGATGCTCTGCGGATCATCGAGAAATTTGCCGACCGCAGCCGACACCTCGGCCGTCAGTTCGGGATTGTTGAGCTGCGCCATGCCGAAAGGCACGATCGCCTTGGCCTGGTTGGCGATGTCCTTGCCGGACATGCCTTGCTGCTTGCCGACATAGTCCAGCACCTTGTTGGTCAGCGAATCGTCGTCGAAGCGGATCGAAGCGCTGTTGAACGAAAGCTGCTGCAAAACGCCGAGCATGGCCATGCCCTCAGCCGATTTGTCGGCGCCTTCGGGCTGAGCCGCCATCTTCTTCTGCATCTCCTGCAGCGACTTGATGACGTCAAGCGTGTAGCCGCCGAGACCGAAGGTCATGCCGAGCGTTCCGGCATTGTCGACGGAAATGTCGTATTTCGACAGCTCCATCTTGCCGTCCGAAGGCTGCCAGGTGCCCTCCATTGCAAGGTTCCCGGTGATGTTCTGGTAGCCGAGCGCGTTGATCGCGTCCTTGGACTTCGGGTCCTCGATCAGCGTCAGGTCGGCATTGAATTTTTCCGTGGTGCCGGAAAACTCCATCGCCTTGCCGTCGGCCGGCGGGGTGACTTTGATGGCGAGCCCGTCCATCGAGAAGGCGGTCTTGTCGGCGACCTTGATCGTCATGTTCTCGAGTTCGGCCGACTTGTACATCATCAGCGAGCCCAGCGGACCGGTGGCGCCGTCGGCGGGAACCGTCATGTCGCGGATAATGAAGGGGCTGAGGTCGACCGTGACGCCGTCCTCGCTGCGTTGGAACGCCGAAGTCGAGACGGTTTCGATTTCATAACCGCCATTGGCTTCGGTCACGCCTTCGAGTTTGACGTCGCCGATCTTGAGCGCCTCGTTCTCGGCCGCCGGTTTGACGGCCACGCCTTGCAGCACCATGCTGGAGGCATCGCCCGTCACCCCGGTCCAGGAGATGTCGACGCCCTGGGCGGCGAGAGCCGTCTTGAGACGGTCGGCGACCGCCGCATCCTGCGCGAAGGCCGCGTTCAGCGGCAGCGTCAGCAAAAAGGTCGAAAAAGCGAGTTTGTTGAGTGTCGAGCGTTTGATCGTCATCGCGAGTTCCCTGAGTGTTTCCTGAAGTGTTTTGAGTATGTCCTAGATTATTCTCGAATTCCTTGCGCCGTCACCCTTCCGTGACGAACTGGACGGGAAAAAGGCGTTCATCCGCACAATGGTCGGAAATAGCGACGAAACGCAAACCCGGTCCATCGCGCCCAGTCCATCGCGCCCGGTCCATCGCGCTTGCCATAGAAGCGGGATGTAACCGGTTGATGTTGGTCGGCGCTGCCGCACGTCCAGTTCGTGTTGCAGAAGGGGCCTTGCCTCTTGCCGCGAATCACCCGCTCGGCTAGTCCCAGCCCATGGGTAAGAGGCTTTTGCCGCCTGGAGATGGCGGCGGCGACAACATCGAGCCGGTCGATCTGAAGAAAGCGCTGGAAGAGCGCTATCTCGCCTATGCGCTGTCGACCATCATGCACCGGGCGCTGCCGGATGTACGCGACGGGCTGAAGCCGGTCCATCGCCGAATCATGCATGCCATGCGGCTGCTCAGGCTCAACCCCGACCAGGGGTTTGCCAAATGCGCCCGCATCGTCGGCGAGGTGATGGGCAAGTTCCATCCGCATGGCGACCAGTCGATCTACGACGCATTGGTGCGGCTGGCGCAGGATTTTTCGATGCGCTATCCCCTGGTCGACGGGCAGGGCAATTTCGGCAATATCGACGGCGATAACGCCGCCGCCATGCGCTACACCGAAGCGCGCATGACCGATGTGGCGACCGAACTGCTGTCCGGCATCACCGAGGACGCGGTCGACTACCGGCCGACCTACAATGAGGAGGACGAGGAGCCGGTCGTGCTGCCCGGCGCCTTCCCGAACCTGCTCGCTAACGGCTCGTCCGGCATCGCCGTCGGCATGGCGACATCGATCCCGCCGCACAATGCAGCCGAGCTCTGCGATGCCGCCCTGCATCTGATAGACCATCCTGATGCGCCGGTGACGACGTTGATGGACTTCGTGCAAGGTCCGGATTTCCCGACCGGAGGCATCATCGTCGACAGCCGGGCCTCGATCCTCGAAGCCTACGAAACCGGTCGCGGCGGTTTCCGCGTCAGGGCGACATGGAGCCAGGAGGACCAGGGCAGGGGCACCTGGAACATCGTCGTCACCGAAATCCCCTATGGCGTCCAGAAGGCGCGGCTGATCGAAAAGATCGCCGAGCTTCTGATGGCGCGCAAATTGCCGCTGCTCGAGGACATCCGCGACGAGAGCGCCGAGGACATCCGCGTCGTGCTGGTGCCGAAGAGCCGTTCGGTCGATCCCGGTATCCTGATGGAATCGCTGTTCAAGCTGACCGAGCTCGAAAGCCGCTTTCCGCTCAACATGAACGTGCTGTCGCGCGGCAAGATACCCAACGTGCTGTCGCTGAAAGGCGTGCTCAAGGAATGGCTGGAGCACCGCCGCGACGTGCTGCTCCGTCGCTCCAGGCATCGCCTCGGCGAGATCGAAAGGCGGCTGGAGATCCTCGCCGGCTATCTGATTGCCTACCTCAACATCGATGAGGTGATCAGGATCATCCGCGAGGAGGACGAGCCCAAGCAAGTGATGATGGCTCGCTGGTCGCTCACCGACAACCAGGCCGAAGCCATCCTCAACATGCGGCTCAGGGCCTTGCGCAAGCTCGAGGAATTCGAGATCCGCAAGGAATTCGATGGTCTCACCACCGAGAAAAAGCAGATCGAAGCGCTGCTTGCGTCCGACGCCAGGCAGTGGGCGACGATCAAGTGGGAAGTCTCCAGTATCCGCGAGAAATTCGGACCGGAAACCGAGCTCGGCAAGCGCCGGACCCAGTTCGCCGACGCGCCCGAACACGACCTGACCGATATCGCCCACGCCATGATCGAGCGCGAGCCGGTCACCGTGGTCGTTTCGGAAAAGGGCTGGCTCAGGGCGATGAAAGGTCACCTGACCGACCATTCGGCTCTGACCTTCAAGGAGGGCGATAGCCTAAAGCTCGCCTTCCACGCCCAGACCACCGACAAGGTGCTGGTCTTCACCACCGGCGGCAAGTTCTACACGATCGGCGCCGACAGGCTGCCGGGCGGGCGTGGCCATGGCGAACCGATCCGCATCATCGTCGACATGGACAATGACCAGGACATCGTCACCGCCTTTGTCCATGATCCCAAGCGCAAGCTGCTCCTGGTGTCACACGGCGCTAACGGGTTCATCGTGCCGGAAGAGGAAGTCGTCGCCAACACCCGCAAGGGCAAGCAGGTGATGAACGTCAAGGCGCCTGACGAGGCCAAGCGCTGTGTGCCGGTCGCCGGCGACCATCTCGCCATCGTCGGCGAGAACCGCAAGATGCTGGTCTTCCCGCTCGCCGAAATACCGGAGATGGGGCGCGGCAAGGGCGTTCGCCTGCAGAAATACAAGGATGGCGGCGTCCTCGACCTCAAGACCTTCACGCTTGCAAGCGGTCTCTCCTGGCAGGATTCGGCCGACCGCACCTTCACCAAATCGCGTGAAGAGCTGGTCGAATGGATCGGCGCCCGGGCCTCGGCCGGACGCATGGTGCCGAAGGGATTCCCGAGGACGGGGAAGTTTGGGTAGAGGTAGTGTCAAGCTTGAATGCCTCAAGCGCTGGCATTCCTTCACACCCCCCTCTGTCCTGCCGGACATCTCCCCCGCAAGGGGGGAGATCGGAAGCTTCGCCCTTTCCGCCCGCTTTCTGACGTTGGCGATTTGCGAAGGCCGACATGACAGCCAATCTCCCCCCTTGCGGGGGAGATGGCCGGCAGGCCAGAGGGGGTGCTGTCCCGCGACGTCGCCAATTGCACCGGCAATTCCATCGCCATTTGGACTATCGTCACGATTGCTGCACTATGATCCTGCATAAGCATCGCTACATGAGGCGGGGCAGATGCGTTTGGGAGAGATGGGCATTTGAAAGAAGCTAAGATCCCGAAACCGGAACGCCAGCAGCGCCTGTTCGGCCTGTCGACGCCGGTCAGATCCGCCGTCATTCCGCCGCTGTCGGCGGCGCGCTGGCTCCTGGTGCTGATCGTCGCCGCCGGGGTCTATTTCTTTCATGGTTTCCTGGTCCCCGTGCTGGCCGCGCTGGTCATCGCCTTTGCCAGCTGGCCGCTTTATCGGCGGTTGCTGGCTGCTGTCGGCGGCAACCGCACGGTCGCCGCGACATTGGCAATCCTGTTCATCCTCACCTTCCTGGTGGTGCCGATCGCGCTCGCCGGCGCCTACGCCACCAACGAAGTTCGCGAATGGGTCGGCTGGGCGATCGTGACCAACCGCGAAGGCGCGGTGACGCCGCAATGGATCGCCACGCTGCCTGTGGTGGGCGACTGGCTCAACGAGCAGTGGACGCGCAATGTCGGCCATCCCGGCGGCATCGGCGAACTGATCCAGCTGATCAGCGGCGCCAACATCGGCAGCATCTATCGCGGCGTTCTGGCCGCCGGCGGCAGCGCCTTCGGGCTTCTGCTGGCGCTGCTGTTCATGATGATCGCGCTGTTCTTTGCCTATCGCGACGGCGAGCATTTCGCAGGGCAGGTCGACCGTCTCGGCGAACGCATCCTGCCGGCCAGGTGGGAGCGGATTTCACGCGTCGTGCCGGCGACGATTTCCTCGACGGTGACCGGCATGACCGTGATCGCCATCGGCGAGGGCGTGGTGCTGGGCGTGGCCTACTGGCTGGCCGGCGTGCCGTCGCCGGTGACGCTCGGCGCCCTGACCGGCATCATGGCGCTGATCCCCGGCGGCGCCCCGCTGTCCTTCACGCTTGTCTCGATCTATCTCGCCGCCAGCGGCTCGCTGATGGCCGGGTTGGCGCTGTTCATCTGGGGGACCGTCGAACTGTTCATCGTCGACAAGACATTGCGCCCGAAACTGGTCGGCGGCCCGATAAAACTACCGTTCCTGCCGACCTTTTTCGGCCTGATCGGCGGCGTCAAGACGATGGGCTTTCTCGGCCTGTTCATTGGTCCGGTGCTGATGGCATTGCTGGTCGCGATCTGGCGCGAATGGCTGCGCGAGGTGGAATTGGCCGACGAACTCGCCCCCGCGGCACCGGCGGAGCCGGAAGGTGCTCCGCCGCAAATCGAAATCGTTGCCGAGAAGACGTCTCAGGCCGGGTGACTGACCGCAAGGGCTGCGCGGCGTTTGCGCCCTTCATGCAGTTGCCACAGCGAATGGGCGACCAGCGCGACGATGAGGATCGCGCCGCCGATCATGCTGTTGCGCGACGGCGTTTCGGCAAAGACCATCCATACCCAGACCGGCGCCAGCACAGTTTCGAGCAGATAGAACATCGCCACCTCAGGCCCGGAAATGTATTTCGGTCCGTTGGCGAGGCAGAAGAACGAGATCGGCATGATGACGGCGCCGTTGAAGATGATCCACCACGGCGCGTTCACCTGAAGGCCTTCGCTCGAGACCATGAACGCCGCGACGCCCAGGGGCAGGATCACGCCGATCAGCGAAGCGAATCCCATATCCTTGCCGCTGGCGCGCGAGAGGGTGATGGCCAGTGCGATGAAGAAAGCCGAGCACAGCGCCATGAAATCGCCGAACAGGTGCCCGGTACCGATCGAATCGCCGACGATGATCGCGACGCCGACGATCATGACCAGCATCGCGACCACCGTGGCCGGTCGCGGCCGCTCCTTCAGGAGCACCCAGGACAGCAGCGCCGCGAACACGGTGTTGAAGGCGAGGATGAAGACCAGGTTGGCGGTCGTGGTGTGGTAGACGCTGGTGACGAAGGTGACCGAGGTTAGCCCGTAGCATATGGCGACAACGAGGCCCGACCAGCCGGGGATGAGCTGCGGCGCGTTCCTGCTCAGCGAGCGCCAGACAGCCCAGATGATCAGCGCCGCGACCAAGGTGGTGCCGGTGCGCAGCAGCAGGATTGTCCACGCCTCGCCGTCGGCGAGCCGGATCAGTGGAATGTCGACGGTCAGCGTCAGCCCGCCGATGGCGGTGATAAGAAGACCCTTCTGGTGGTCGATATGAGACGACATGCGGCAGTTCTCGCAACGAGTTTGGAGGCCGGGCGCAAAATTGGCCAGCGTCTGTCCCTCCAGCCAAACGGCCGAAAAGCCAGCAGCATCCTCCTTGGAACGGTTTTAAGGATGATTGGCGAGAGAGCGGATCAGCGCGAAACCGCTTCGTGGTCGTAGCGTTCCCAGCCTTTCGGGCCGAGATGCTCCTGCGGCATGAAGCGCATCTTATAGTTCATCTTGCGCGAGCCGTTGACCCAGTAGCCGAGATAGACATGGGGCAGGCCCATCGCCCGGGCGCGGGCGATGTGATCGAGGATCATGAAGGTGCCGAGCGAACGATCCTCGAAGTCCGGATTGAAGTAGGAATAAACCATCGACAGGCCGTCGGCCATCTTGTCGGTGAGCGCCACCGCGATCAGCTCGCCTTGGCCCTTGCCGGTGATGAAGGTGTCGGGGCCGCGGCGCCGGTATTCGATGACCTTGGTGTCGACATGCGTGTCCTCGACCATCATGGCGTAGTCGAGCACCGTCATGTCGGACATGCCGCCGCGACGATGGCGGGCATCGAGATAGCTGCGGAACAGCGAATACTGCTCGGTGGAGGGTTGTGCGTCGTGCATGGCGCCGACGAGGTCCGAATTGCGGTGTATCACCCGCTTCATGTTGCGGCTGGTGGTGAATTCCTGGGCCAGGATGCGTACCGAAACGCAGGCGCGGCAGGTTTCGCAGGCCGGCCTGTAGGCGATGTTCTGCGACCGGCGGAAGCCGCCTTGCGTCAACAGGTCGTTCATCTCCGGCGCCTTGTCTCCGACCAGATGCGTGAACACCTTGCGCTCGAACTGGCCCTCAAGATACGGGCATGGCGACGGCGCGGTCAGGAAGAACTGCGGCGACTGGGTAGGATGGTGAGTCATCGAACCTTGGAAACACTCCTGCGAATCTCTCTACCTTTGGCGCGCACGGCGAAAAATTCAACAGGATTGTGAAGGCGAAGCCGACTGGATGCCTCACATTTGTGCACAAACGCTCGCGGGGACTCGTAAAAAACTGTCTCAGCGGTCACTGCGGCTGACCACCGTGCCGAGCAGCAGGTCGTGCAGGGTGCGCTTGCGGTCGGCAAACAGCGTCACCAGAAGGATCAGCGGCGTCAGGATCACGTTGCCGGCCCAGAACAGAACCGAATGCACCACGGCCGTCAGCCCGTCGATGTGGGTGCCGTCCAGACGGTCGAGCCGGATCCCCATCATCTTCATGCCTGTCGTGGCCTGGTCGGCGCTGCCAAGCGTGTTCCAGATGTAGAGGATGGCGACGGCCGGTACGAGGACGGAAAACAGCATCCAGCCGAGGCCTAGCGTCAAAAGGCCGAGGAAGAACACCAGGATCGCGAACGGGATGGTGAGCAACGCGACGATGCAATAGTCGATGATGAAGGCGAGGACACGCCGCGTGCGCACGCCCTCATAGGCCCTGATGTCATCGAGCCTGGTGGTGATGATTTCGCCGTCGAGAACGCGCGCGCTCATGTCATTTCCTCGTAATCAGGCCCGGGATAGAGTGCGGGCCGCCTGGCGTTGAAATGGTGAAGTCTTGCGGCGGAATCAAGATCGAGCCTTTCCACGGTACATGATGGGAAGCAGCGCCGGGCGCAGCCTGAACCGGTTGAATTCGCAGCGCGGATGGCGTTAGTTTGCTGCAGCGCAGCAATGCACTGAGAGCGCCGCGGGTCGTTATGGCTACAGGGACGCTCTGGCATTTTTTGAATCGGCGCATGATCCTCCGGCGAAAACCGAACCGGTTTTCGGGGTCGGGTGGCAGGGCGAGGGGACGACATGGACTATGACATGCTGGTCATCGGCAGCGGGCCTTCCGGGCGCCGTGCCGCGGTGCAGTCGGCCAAGCTCGGCAAATCCGTGCTGGTGGTCGACAGGGGCCGGCGTCTTGGCGGTGTTTCCGTGCACACCGGCACCATCCCGTCGAAGACGCTGCGGGAAACTGTGCTCAACCTCTCCGGCTGGCGCGAACGTGGCTTCTACGGGCGCGGCTACCGGGTCAAGCAGGACATTTCGGTCGGCGATCTGATCGAGCGCCTGCACAAGACGCTCGATCACGAGGTCGAGGTGCTGCAGCACCAGTTCATGCGCAACACGGTCAGGAGCGCGCGCGCTGCGGTCAAGTTTCTCGGTCCCAACAGAGCGAGCCTGACGACGGACACCGGCGACTACAGCGAGGTCGGTTTTGCCAACGCGCTGATCGCGGTCGGCACCCGCCCGCATCGGCCGCGCGACGTCCCCTTCGACAAGACCCGTATCTTCGACAGCGACGAGATGCTGGAACTCGAGCGCCTGCCGCGGACACTGACGGTAATCGGCGGCGGCGTCATCGGCGTCGAGTACGCGACGATCTTTTCCGCGCTCGACGTGCCGGTCACTCTGGTCGAGCCGCGCAACACCATCCTCGATTTCGTCGATCGCGAGATTGTCGACGATTTCATCCATCAGATGCGCGACCGCGGCATGACGATCCGGCTGGGCAGCGCCATCAAGGAGATCGCCTCGAAACCCGACTATGCCGAGGTGACGCTTGCCGACGGCCGCACCATACGCTCGGAGATGGTGCTCTATGCCGCGGGGCGCACCGGCAATGTCGGCGCGCTCGGCCTGGACGTGGTCGGCATCGAGGCCGATTCCCGCGGCCGCATCAAGGTCGATCCGCAGACCTTCCGGACCAGCGCGCCGAACATCTATGCCGCCGGAGACGTCATCGGTTTTCCGAGCCTCGCCTCCACCTCGATGGAACAGGGCAGGGTGGCCGCCTGCCACGCCTTCGGCGAGCCCTTGCCGCCGCCGCCGCAAACCTTTCCCTACGGCATCTACGCCGTGCCTGAGATCTCGACCGTCGGCCAGTCCGAGGAGCAGGTGCGCGAGAGCGGCGGCGCATATGAGGTCGGCGTGGCGCGCTTCCGCGAGACCTCGCGCGGCCACATCATGGGCGTCAATACCGGCTTCCTGAAGCTTCTGTTCTCGATCGAAACGCGCCGGCTGCTCGGCGCGCATATCGTCGGCGAGGGCGCGACCGAACTGATCCATATCGGCCAGGCGGTGATCAATCTCGGCGGCACCGTCGATTTCTTCGTCAACAACACCTTCAACTATCCGACGCTGGCCGAAGCCTACAAGATCGCCGGGCTGGATGCGTGGAACCGGATGGGGCGAGGGTAAAACCTCGGGCTCATCAATTCGCCTGCGCGACGGCGATTGCCGGGCCGGCCAGCCACTGCCTGACGATGTCGGCATCCCGATCGCCGATTTCGTGGCCGGAGGCAATGGTGCGGGCATCGACCTCGGCGCCATGTGATTCGAGCAATGCGATTAACGCCGGTGCGAAGGGCGCGTAGGTCAGGTCGGCTGCGCCGGCAATGATCAGCACGCGCGCCTTGCCGAGGTCGGCCGGGGGCACGTCGTCCAGCACCGGCATCGGGCGCAGCAATGCTGCCCGTCCGATGAGGCCGGAATGCAGCAGCATCACGGTCGAGACCAGATTGGCGCCGTTCGAATAGCCGAGAAAAACCGTTCGGGAGAGATCGAGACCGTGGCGCTTCGCGGCCTCGGCGATGAAGCCCGCGAAAGCGTCCGCCTCCGCGCGGATGCTCTCCTGTTCGAAACGCGTCGGCGTGATCCGCGCGAACCAGCGGAAACCGTCCTCCTGGACGATGCGGCCACGGACCGCCACCAGCACGGCGCGCGGTGCGATCTGCCGCGCCAGCGCCACCAGTGTCGTCTCGTCGACGCCCGATCCATGCAGCAGGAAAAGGCTTTCGCCACTTGGTTCTGCGGGTCGGTAAAGGCGGTAGGAAAACGCCAGGTCGTGCCGCAAAAAGCCATCTTCCGGAGGTTTTTCCACCATAGTTGCATCCTTTTGATTTCATGCGATTTTTCTTAATTTGCCGGCTTCAAAACGGAATATTTTCGAGCCTCTACAAAGTTGATTGAACCGGGCGCATTTCAACCCGTTTTCCGCTGATATTTCTCCTGCGGGAGGAATCGAAGCGGTGCGCCGGGCGGTCGCATTGCCGGCATGAACAACCAGCTTTGAGGCCTTTTATCGATGACCATGCCAATTTCGCCGGATCGCGATACACGTCGCGATACACGTATTGACGTGTTCCGCGCTCTCGCTCTGCTGATCATATTTGTCGATCACGTGCCGGGCACCGTTTTCGAAACCTTGACCTACAAGAATTTCGGCTTTTCGGATGCCGCGGAGGCCTTCGTGCTGATCTCGGGCATGTCCGTCGCGCTCGCCTACGGCTCAAAGTTCCAGCCCGGAAACCGGCTCATGGCGACACTGAAATTATGGCGCCGCGCCGGCGTGCTCTATTTCGCCCACATCGTCACGACGATGGTGGTGGTGGCCATCTTCTGCGCGGCGGCGGTGTTCGCGAAGCGGCCGGAGATGCTGACGATGATCAACATCGGGCCGTTGATCAGCAACCCGCCGCAAGCGTTGATCGGCATCGTCACGCTTGGCCATCAGCTCGGCTACAACAACATTCTGCCGGTCTATTCAGTGCTGCTGCTGATGGCGCCGGCCCTCCTGCTCCTCGTCAGCTACAGGCCCATGGCGGCGCTCGCACTCTCCGGAGTCCTGTGGCTGGTTGCCGGGATCTACCAGATCGCCCCGCCCAATTATCCGGAGCCCGGTTTCTGGTTCCTCAATCCGCTGTCGTGGCAGTTCCTCTTCACCATCGGCATGGCGGGCATGCTGCATATCAGGCGCGGCGGCACCATTCCGGTCAATCGCTGGCTGGTCGGCGCGGCGGCAACCTATGTCGTTGTGGCGTTGGTCTGGGTGCACAGCCCGCTGTGGGGGCGGGTGTCGTGGCTGGATCTGCCCGTGGTGCTGGCCGGTTTCGACAAGACATTCCTGTCGCTGTCGAGGCTGCTGCACATCCTGGCGGTGAGTTATCTGATCGTGGCCTTTCCTTCGGTCTCGAACCTGTTCCGCACAGGCCGCGATCATCCGCTCGCCATATTGGGCAAACGATCGCTGCCGGTTTTCATCGCCGGCACGGTGATCGCCATGGCGGCGCAGGTGATGAAGCTGATCAACCCGGGCGGATTTGCCTACGACAGTTTGCTGATCGCCGCCGGCATCGCCATGCAGTTCGCGCTCGCCTATTATCTCGAGTGGCTGTCGGGTATCGGCGGCAAGAGCAAGCCGGTCCGCGGCGAGGCGCCGCCTGTCCATGCGTCCTTCGGTGTGGGGGCCATGGCGACAGGTGCCAACCCGTAAGCATTCCGGGCTCAAGCTGTTTCGGGCGGCGGCCCGGAAGATGCCCTGACGACAAGCTCGACGCCGAGCGTCTCGCGCCGCACCGTGCCGTCGAAATCGAGGATCGTTCGCGCCGCCCGGCGGCCGATCTCGGCGATCGGCTGGGCGACCGTGGTGAGCGGAGGATCGCAAAGCGCGGCGTCGGGCACGCCGTCGAAGCCGACGATGGAGACGTCGTCGGGGACCGCCATGCCCCGCGCGGCCAACCACTCGATTGCGATCATGGCCATCCGGTCCGACATTGCCAGGATGGCTGTCGGCGATTCTGCAGCGGCGAAGATCGTTTCGAGGCCGGCCTTTGTGCTGGCTTCGTCGTTTTCGGTCTCGTAGACCGGCACCTTGGTGGTATCGACGCCGAACCGGGAAAGCGCCTCGAAATAGCCGACGAGGCGATCGCGCGTGCCGGTGTAAACCGCGGTGCGGATCCGCTCCGGCGAGACAAGGCCGGTGCTGTCGTCGGCGAAAGGCAACGCCAGAACGGCGAAGCGCCGATGGCCAAGCTCGGCCAGATGGTGCGCCGCCAGACGGGCGCCGGCGACATTGTCGACGCCGATTGCCGAAACAGTGTCGTCGTCGAAGCCGAGTTCGAGCGCGACAAAGGGGAGTTTGCGTTCGCGCGTCAGCTCGACGAGGCGTGAGCCGCCCTCGATGCAGAACAGAATGAAGCCGTCGACCAGCGCGCTCTGGATGTTCCAAGCGAGCTTCTCCTCATTGCCGGCGGATACCAGCGCTATTCCGGCGCCGGTGGCGTCACATGCCTCGGAAATCCCGGCCATCATCGTGCGGGCAAAGGGATCGTCGAAGAAATAGGACAGCGGCTCGGTGGTGGCGACGCCGATCGCGTTGACCTTGCCGGCGCGCAGCAGCCGTCCCTTGGGATCCGGACCCGCATAGCCCATCGCCTCGGCCGCCGCCTTGACCCGCTCGCGGACTTCCTCGCGCACGATCTCGGGACGGCTGAACACGTTGGAGGCGGTGCCGTGCGAAACCCCCGCAGCCCTGGCGATGTCGGCCAGCCGGACCGGTCTTCTGTTGCCTTCGGTGGATGACGCCATTCTTTTCTGCCTCCGGATTCCTATCTAGCATCTTCGTTGGATCGATTCAAATTTTTACTTGACATTTGTGGGGTGAGGTCTATTTTTGAATCGATCCAAGTTCAGCGCCAGCGGCTGATTGGATCGATTCAGGAAGGAGAGAGCCATGCACCCCGTCAATTATCTGTTCGAAGACGTCTATCGCAACGACTGGAGCATCACCTCGAACGCAGTGACCCGGAGACGTCGCGGCGGCGCCGGTCCGTGGATTCGCGATCTGCGTTTTCTCGTGGAGCGCAAGCGGAGCTGATCGGCAGCGCTTTTTCAGGCCTGTCGATTGGATCGATTCAAATTGAAGAAGGGAACCAAGTCATGCATCCGATCAATCATCTGTTCGAAGACATCTACCGCAATTATTGGGGCATCTCGCCGGCCACCGACAGGCCGGAGCGGCGGCGCCTGACCAAGCCGGCCGCACATGATCGCGGCCTGCCGGTCCAGCCCGAACGCCGGCAAGATTGATATCGTCGGACTGACCGTCAACTGAACTGGCGGTCGGTTGGCGGAAACGGGCGCGACCGTCTGCCCGCAAGCGCCGCACCTTGAGGCGGGAAGGCTAAGCTCCCCTCGATGGGTGCGGGAGTGACGCCTCAGGAGCGCGGGCGCACCAGTGCGGAGGCTGCAACCGCCAGCCAACCGGCGATGAGCAAGGTGCCGCCGATCGGCGCCGACATCGGGAAAAGCCGCGAGCCGAGGAAGTCCCGGGCGAGGAGATCACCACAGAACAAGACAAGCCCGACAAGAAGGATGAAGCTTGCGGTTCGCAGGATCCGGTTTGCGCCGACGAGGCCGACGGCAACAAGGACCGGCGCATGCATGAGCAGGAAGGACGCTGCCGTGCTGACGAAAGCGCCGCCCAGATGCGCCGCCGCGGCGGAGAGCGCCACGCCGGCCGCGCCGCACAGGCCGCCGGCGAAAACGAGGATGCGGCCGCTGCCGCCTGCTGGTTGCTCGACCGTGCTCATATTTGGGCTACCTCCGTAAACCATGTCAGGATTTGCCGGCTTGCACCAGCATGTCGCGCGAGCGGCGCGACTGGACCAGCCAGTTATACACTGCTCCGCCGGCCATCAGCACCGATGTGCCGAGAAACACCGCGCGCATGCCGAAATGACCGCCGACGAAGCCGCCGAGCAGCGGCCCGGCGACCTGTCCGACATATTGCGCCGAGATCGACAGGCCGAGCACATTGCCGCCAACGCCATCCGGAACATTGTGGCGGATGACGCTGGTGATGCAGGGCAAGAGACCGCCCAGCGCCAGCCCCATCAGGAAGCGCAGGCCGACGAGTTGCCAGCCTTGCGTGACGAAGGCTTGCGGGATCAAGAGCAGCGCCGAGACGGCAAGCGCGCCAATGATGACGTTCCAGTGGCCGATGCGGTCGGCGAGCTTGCCGAGACGCGAGGCCGACAGGATGGCGCCAAGTGCCGCCGCCGACATGACGACGCCGGAGATCAGCGTGACGCGGCTTTGGTCTTCGATGAGCTGCTGGACGTAGACCGTGATGATCGGCTCGATCGACATGGTGGCGAAGCTCAGCAGCATGCCGGTCGCCAGCATGGCGACGATGGGGCGCTTGTCGGGAATTTGAGACCAGCCGCTTTTCGGCTTCTCGGTCGGTGCTGCCTTGTCGGCTGCTGGCCGAGGGTTCTCCTTGATGAGAAATGTGGTTGCCAGGAACGCCAGGAAAATGACGCCGCCGGCGAGCAGGAAGGTGGCACGAATGCCGATCAAGGGCGGCAGCGCGCCGCCGAGCAGGGGACCGACGAGGGCGCCGGCGGTGATGCCGGCCGACAGCACGCCGAGCGCCCAGCCGGACCGGTCCTTCGGCGTCTGCATGGCGACGAGAATGGTCGAGCCTGAGGAATAGCCACCGGCGAAACCGATCAGCAGGCGCAGCAGCACCAATTGCCAGACAGTCTCCACAAGACCGGTCAGCGACATACAGATGGCCATGCCGAAACTGGCGCGCACCAGCATCAGCTTGCGGCCGTAGCGGTCGCCCAGCCGTCCCCACAGCGGCGCCACCAGCGCGGCGGCGAAGAACGTCGCGCCATAGGCGATGCCGGACCACTGCACGATCGCCGCGTGCCCCTCGGCACCCAGCTGCTCGACATAAAGCGGCAGGAAGGGCAACAGCAGGGTCATGGCGACAAGCGTGCTGAACGAGCCGGCAAAGCACACCGCGAGATTGCGCCGCCAATGGATATTGTGCGTGCCTTGCGTGGCAGGGGTACTGTGTTGCGGCATGTTTCGCCCTGCCCGGCTAGACCATTCTGCAGCCAAGCGGAATCACTTGGTGCCGCAGAAATGCTGCTAAAACAAATAGATAGGGCGGGTGCCCAGGTCAATTTCAACGCATCCCGCTCCAGGCGGCATCGATGGCTTGCTGCGGATACCATTTTGGGATACCAAGCCGGTATCCGTCATGGACGCAAGCTCGGCCGCTGTCAATGCGGCCTTCTCAAACATGATCGGTAGACGCTGGCCAACCGCCGATCGCCAGAAGAAATGGCCGGAACGGAACCACTATGTCGCAGATGCAGAATGTCGAAAAACAGCTTCGCGAGATGATCCTCGGCCTAGAGGTCGGTCCCGGCGAGCGGCTGACGGAACGCTGGATCGAGAGCCGCTTCGGCGCCTCGCGTACCCCGGTCAGGGCCGCATTGCTGCGCCTCGAGACGGAAGGTCTGGTCTGCCGCGACGGGCGCGGCTGGACGGTGTCGCCCATCAATCTGGCCGAACTCGAGCAGATCGCCGTCTATCGCGAGGCGGTCGAGGTCGCGGCACTCCGGCTGACCTGCGCCCTGGAGGACAGGAGCGCCGTCGACATCATCGAGGCGATGCTGGACTCCTGTGACGCCGGCACTCCGCGCGAGGAATGGCACCGCGTCGGCATGGATTTTCACATCGAGCTGGCACGCGCGTCCGGCAACGAGTTCCTGTTCAGGGCGGTTCGCGATGCCATGACGCGCCTGTCGCGCGCTCGCTGGCTGGAGGTGCGCGACGAGGCGGCACTCGGCCGTGCCTGGGCCGAACACCATGCCATTCTGGAAGCGGTGCGGGCTGGCGATGCCGCTGAAGCAGCACGCCGGCTTTCGGCCCATATCGTCGGCAGCCGCGATCGGCTGGTGACATCATTGCACAATGACCGGCGCGGCCTGCGCGCCAGGGGATTTGCCGTCGTCGCGGCCTGATTGCGCGGGCAGCCACTTTGGCCTCGCTTCGCGAGCGCCGATGGCGTAAGAGCGGCGATGGAAAACAACCGATTTGAAACCCCCGTGACCGTCAAGTCAGGCACGGCGGGAACCACGCAGCTCCTGCGGACCGCCCGGGAGGCTTCCGACTACCTCCTCAACAATTGGCCCGGCAAGCGCAGCCCCAAGCATCGCGAAGCGCTGCAGGCCTGCCATGATGCGCTGGCCGGCGACAAACCGGCCATGACCGCAAGGCGCGCCTTCATAGCCGCCGCGCGCGAAGTGAACGTTTTCGTCAGCGACAAGGCGCCGGCCTGAAGACACGGCAAGCTTCCGGGCGATCCGATCAGTCTCGCGGGCCGGATGCCGTTTTACTCTGGCAATCGCTCAGGTTTGCGCTGCCCCTCATTGCCCTGCCGGGCATTTCTCCCCGTATAGTGACGGGGAGAAAGACGCCTTCGCAAAGGATTTCACCTATGTCCAGCGTTGCAGAAAGGGTGCCGAGGTTGCGGCCAGCCCCCTTCGCCCCGTCGCTATACGGGGACAAGTGCCGGCAGGCGGATGAGGGGCGGCGCCGACTTCGACAGTGGATCATTCCAACATGAGTCGGAGCTATCTTTTGTCTGAAGCGATTGTCCCGCAGTTCTACTCCGCCGTTTGCGTTTCCGTTTCGGTTTCGGACGTGGTCTCGTCTTCGGGCCTCGAACGTTCCTTGGCTGCGTTCTTGGCCGCCAGCTTTTCCGCCTTCTTGGCGGCCTTCTGCCGGTCACGTTCCTTGCGTTCCTGGCCGTAATTTGGTGCTCGCGCCATATCTCTTCCTTTCACAGACCTGAAGGCTCTTAGCCCCTGCCTAGGAGCATTGGGCTACAAACACAACACCGCAAAGGCCGATCGGCTCCATGGATAGCCGGCAAGCCGTCTGCACGCGGTTCCGCAACGCCATGCGCGATATCGCACCGCAGGCGCTGTTCCGCCGCAGGCTCGCCGGGCTGCATCGGTCCGCGCGTCTTAACTCCGAGCGTGGCAATTGATGTTGATCTCTGCATTCATCAGGCGTAACGGACCTCGGGATTCATTATGCCGCGGGGCCTGAGAACAGAGAATGAATATCGCACTGCTGAACTACCCTAACACCACCAACATCGGAGACAATATACAAACGCTCGCTGTCGCGCAGCACATCGATCAGGAATATAGTCTGGTCGACCGTGACTTCTTGCATCGATACGATGGTGAGCCGTGCGTCGTCCTCATGAACGGCTGGTTCACGCACGAGCCGCAGAACTGGCCACCTGCACCGGCGATCACGCCGATCTTCTTCGGCTTTCATCTGACCCCGAAGGTCGCGTCCGTGTTCGAAAAGCATAAGGCATATTTCGAGCGCTTTGCGCCGATCGGATGCCGTGATCAAGCGACGGCCGACATCATCAAGTCATGGGGTGTCGATGCCTATGTAAGCGGTTGCGCGACGATGACTTTCCCGGCCCGAAAAAAGGAACCTGCCGAGCCGAAGGTGATCCTTGTGGATCAGAAACGGCGCCACTTCGCGCGGTCGGAGCGCAAGCGGGCTTGCCAGATCGGGCACATTTTGCCGTTTCCGATAGCGAGCGAAGTCAAATTTGAGGCGGCAAAGAACCTGCTCGACTTCTATCGACTCAATGCGGGCTTGGTCGTCACCAGCCGCATTCACAGCGCCATGCCTTGCGCGGCGATGGGCATCCCGGTCGTTTACACCGGTCGTAGCGACGGCCGGACTGCGGTCATCGACCTGATCGGTATCCCGTCAGTTCGAACAAAGTGGTTCCCGCGCACGCGCATCGAAAGCTTACCCGTACGCCAACCGGCATTCGATGACGTGAAAAAGCGCATCGCCAGTGACCTTCGCGCACGTTTGGAAGCCCATGGCGTGAAAGTGAAAGTTCCGACGTCGCTTTAGCTGCCAGCGGAGCTTTATGGCGAGTTTGGCGTCTGAACGGCTTTGTTGCGAAGGCGGGCGGCCCCGGTCCTGTCGAGCACCATCTTCTTGTTCACCTCGGCGCGGCTCGTAATCGGCCGGCTTTGTGCCAAATATTTCGCTCAGGCATTTACTATTTGTGATCTGCGCGCGCTCGCCCGCCATCTGGCCGCGAGGATTGGCACGCCCGCGCTTCTTGGTCTCAAAAACCACAAACCACTCAATCCCATTCAGCTTAGCGGGCACTTTATAGTAAGCTAAATTACAGATAGCTGATGACCAGAGTGTTGTTGCCGCGCTCGTTCATGTCGATCGTTTGTTGTATATTTCGTAACCAGCTTGTCTCTGACGCGAACTAGGGCATATGTATCAAGCGATACTGTCTAGGGGGCGAAAGATGCAAACAGATATTGACGAATGGCGCAGCGTAGCAGCCGGGGCACAGCCCGATTGGGAATTCAGGGCAGGTATCATTGCAAAGCTAATCCGAGCGACAGACACCGTTCTCGACATTGGCGCGGGCGATCAGAAGCTGAAGAGGTTCATTCCCCCCGCCTGTACATATGTGCCAGTCGATTGCGTCGATGATCTTCCTGGAACCTTTGTCGTAGACTTCAACAAGGAGTTCAGGCTACCAAACGTGCCTTTCAATGTTGTCGTTTGTGCGGGATCACTCGAATATATCAATGATCTAGCCGGATTTTTTCGGGCACTTGCTGCGCATGCGTCGGGCCGCCAAGTGATCTTCACATACTTTCTTAACCCGAAGAAGTGGCGCCGCGCCTGCATGAAAGTACATAACAACTTCACGACCGGCGACGCCCTCCTATCACACATCAATTTTGCTCTCTCACACGTCGACATCGTGGCGACGCGCGGAGACATGATCTTCGTCAATGCCACGCTGTCGGCTGGTGGCGGTATTCAATGGACCAATGACCGACCGATTGCCGATTTCCTTTTTGCCGAGCGCGGAATCAAGAAACTTATGGCAAAGACCGCCCGATCCGTGCGCAAAAGGCGTAATGCCATCGGCAGGATGCTGAAATAGCGGCCGGTATTTGAGGCAGTCTTCACTGCGCTTGCAAATCTCTAGGCTGCTGCCTAGCCTCACACGATGCTGTCAGGATTGACTCGACGCTTACTGAAGAATGCGAACGGGCTTAGAGTGCCGGCCGTCGCCCGTTCGGTGCAGCGCGCTCGGCTGACGTATCTTTCGGACGCAAAGTTTATCAGCCTTCGCGATGCGATCAGGCAGATAAGGCGCGAAAAGGTCCCCGGCGACTTCATCGAATTCGGTATCGCACTCGGTGGCTCGGCAATCTACATCGCGTCCGAGCTCGACGGCGACCGTCATTTTCACGGCTACGATGTGTTTGGCATGATTCCGAGCCCGACCGAACAGGACGATGAAAAATCCAAGGCTCGTTACGAGACCATCCGATCGGGACGGTCCAAGGGCATTGGCGGTGACACGTATTACGGGTATCAAGGCGATCTGTTCGACAAGGTGAGTGCCAGCTTCACGGACTTTGGCGTCCCGGTCGATGGCGAGAGAATCGTCTTTCACAAGGGCCTGTTCGAAGACACTGTGCGCTTTCATCCGAAAAGCAGAATAGCGTTGGCCCATCTCGATTGCGATTGGCACGATCCGGTCAAGTTCTGCCTTGAGCGGACCCTGGAGGTGCTGAGCCCAGGCGGGCTCATGATCCTTGACGACTACAACGACTACGGCGGATGCCGGACGGCGACCGATCAATTCCTTGCAGGCCGTGCTGACTGCCGTCTGATACGAACGCTCCCTCATGCCGTGGTCCAGCGATTATAGGCCAGCACCGTCACTTCCGTGCTCGGCCTTGCGCGACCCGCTGAAGCGCCCGTGTTCATTGACGGTGTTTGACGGCTAACGGGAGAGGGTGCCGAGGCCGGCGTGCGTTTTTACCTTTCAATTCCCGAAACGCGCTCGGGATATCGCACGGCCATCATCAACCGATCCGCGTGATCTGCAAAAATCCTGCTGGTCTGTTCAGCGTCGAACAGGGATCTTCGTCGGCGTTTCTCGTCGTTGGCGAGGAAACCCATTATGCCATCAAGCTTTCTGGTAAACTGTTTGAAAGCGAACCGCGCGTGCCGGGCGAAATGACCTGCCCAAGGCGTGTCCTTTGCAAGCTGACGATAGATAGCCAACGCCTCCAACTCGACACCGATCGGACGGTTCGACCAGGGCTTCCCACGCGAGAAATGACGCGCAAATGCCTTGTCGAACCGTACCTGGCTGTTGAAATTCGTCATGACGTTCCAGTAGGGGTGCATCGTCTGCCATCTGTCTTCAAACGCGACATTGAGTGCACCCTGGTCCATTTCATCGATGCGCTGCGAGGCGAGTTCTCGAGTCCTCTGCAATAGCCCCTCTCGCCGCACCATGGGCATGTTGAACACCAGCACGCCCGCATTGAATTTCGGCGCGCCGGGCTTCATCGGCAGGCGTCGGCGATACTTCGTGTCGAAATAGCATTGCTCATCATGAGCGGCCAACAATGGCGCCTGCAGTTGTGTGTGGGCGAGGTCGGCTATCGATCGATTGAAGAGCACGTCGCTGTCGGCATAGACGATATGATCGTAGGGCTCGAATTCAGGCAATTGATCTGCGAACAGCCTGATATAGGTCGCCAAGGTCAGATGGCCCGGATTAAAATTCGTCGCTTCCATGAAGTTCGACACGTCAAGGATACTGACCGCTGACCCTAGTAAGCGGTCACCGACCTCTAGGTCTTCTGCGCCGACACCGGTCTGAAGGACAAAGCCCTTGATAGGGCCGGATACGTCCAACACACGGCGCGCGGCCAAGCAGGCGTACGGGAAATAGTTTTGATCGGCAGCGAAAAAGAAACACGGATTTTGCGACATGTATTGTGAGCGCCCCCGGCAGCTATCAGACCTCTATCCGGCCAGCACGTGCAGACGCAATAGCCTTGGGCATAACACGTGCGAAATCCCTGATGGATGGGCCGTTGATGCGGGTTTCACGCGGCTCCGGGTTGCAAGATCGCTGGCACAATGATGTAGGAGAGACCGGGGTACGAATAACAAGCCGACTTTTCTTCCAAGTGATCGATGGCCACTCGCTGTTCCGCCGCAGGCTCAGAGGGCTCCATTACAACAGGGGGCGTGTTGAGCTTCTCGGCCAGGAAGTCGCGCGCCTCGGCCGAGATCACGTCATTGGCCTTGGTCCTATCGACCCAGCGCCGAGGACATTTGCGCGGCCGGGCGCGTAACAAGCGCCCCCTCGGCTCGAGACGTGATCAGATCCGCCCAGGCGGGATCGGCCGCGATCTGTCCGGTCAGAACGAAATATTTGCAGAGGACGAGCAGCGACAGGAGCTGCTCGCGCTCTCTGTCGAGGAACTGGGCGACATGGGCGTGCGCGTTCCGGATAATCTCCATCGCCTCGTCGGGATGGCGCTCGTAGTAGAGGATCTTGTCCTCGAGATCGGCGAAGTCGTCGCGTAGCTCGACATAGTGTCTCCCGGCTTCAAGCCGCCCCTCCATGAACCAGGTCTCGATCTCGGGCTTCGGCTGCAGGCAGAGGGAGTTCGACGCAAGAATCCATTTGAGGTTCGTGGCCATGTCGTTCCCCTCGATGGAGATGATGTATTTGAATTCCGTCTGCTCGGCAGGCAGCAGGAACTGGCGATGTGAAAGGTCATTCTTTGGACCATGGGTATGACCGACGTCGCAGAGCGGATGCGAGTGATAGAGTCGAACAAGTTCGAGGCGTTTCGGATTGTTCTGGCCGCCACGCCAAACCGCGATCGGCTTCTTGTCAGTGAAAGGTCTTGGGTCTGTCGGAAAATAGAAATTCCGAAACTTCACAAGTTTCATGATGACAGAATTTCGGTTGTCTCCTGCGATCGGACGACTCTTGACGATGCTCGGCTTGTCGGGAACGTTCCGCAGGTCACCGAAGAGATGATTTAGCTTCAGGTGCCTCGGGAAATAACGAGCATGCTCCTTCAGATCGTAGTAGTACATGCTCTTGCTCATCGGAATGCTGCTGACAGTAGAGGAGTACGGCCCGCCCTGCACGCTTTCCGAGAGCTTGTTGTAGTAGTTTAATCGCCATGACAGATAATCGGCATCGTACTGGCGCGTTCTGCCAACGATCGCATTCTGTCGGCTCCTGAAAATGATCTGCGGCGCACTGTCTCGCGCGATGTTGCGGAGATAATAGGCGAAACGGCCGACTTTTCGACTGAAAGGCGACTTCATCAGCTTACCTTCTCATGCGGCGAGATCGGCGACGACCGCGTCGAGCCAGCTGGATGTTGGCCATCCGGGCACCAGAGAACATATCTGCCTAGCGCGTGCTGCCGCCAAACTTGCCTTGGTGCGCTCGGAGATCAACTCGCGTTCGGCGTCCCCATGGATCTGGTCGGGAAGAACACCCGCTTTGATCAACGCATCGCGCTGCAAGTCGTGGCTGCCGTCGGCTTTGGATACCCGCGCATATCCGATCAGGGCTGTCATCTATACGTCCGTTTGCGTGACGCCCACAAATCGGTGCGCCAGAATCTTCCAGGTCACATACCCTGTCTTGTAGTGTAAGTCATGTGAAGGGTGCAGAGTTTTGATTTTGTGCTATGCCGCGTCGCTTAATTCTGATGGATGCCGAACGGCACGAACTCCTGGCCCTTCCGGTCGATGACGGACCCTGATCCGCTACTGGACCCTCGATGAAGCCGATCATCGCTTGCTCGATGAGCGCAGGCAGACGGAGACACAGCTCGGCCTGGCGCTCCAGCACTGCGCGCTTCTTTATCCGGGGCGTTTGGTCCAACGCGGCGAAATGATCCCGGAGGTCGCACTGGCCTTCCTCGCCGACCAGCTTGGCCTCGAGCCGGATGTGCTCACGAATTTGCCCGGCGCTCTCCGACCCGCGGTGAACAATTGGCCGTCCTTCGCCGGACATACAGCTTCAAGGATCTGACGCATCCTGACCGGGAGGACCTCCTGGGCTGGGCTCGCGGGGTTGGCCGGTGGGATCCCGAGGTTTGGCGTTTTATCTCGGGCTCGGCCTAGTAGGCGCCTTGGCGAAAGGTACTTCAGTTCGCCGCAAGCGACTTGGGCTTCTTGTCGGTCCATTCCGGCGGCGCACCGTATTTGGAGGCCACGACCCCCATTAATCCCGGCATTCGACCGAATGTGTCACACGCGGCGTATTTCGGTTTTCCGCCAAACCAGGATTGGATCCGCTGTTTCGAAGGAATGGAGATGTCGAATGCTTTCGGCTCCTTGCCAGTGATGAGCGTTCGGGAAAAGTCACTTCCGAACCTCGCGGCGAGACTGTAGGCATCCCCGACCTCCGAAAAGCGGGGGTTGTCCTGGATCGAGTTCGCCCCGCGAGCCCAGACCATTGCCGCGCGCTGGACGCCACCGCTATCAATGGCCTCCGCCTCGACGGCAAGCCCTCCGAGGCCGAAGGGCAGGCGCGGCACGCTGACGGGCACGCTGGAGGGCAAGACAAAACCGCTGCCTACGGTTACGACCGTTGAGACCCCCGCCATCATCTTGTTTGTCGGAACAATATCGGTGACGACGGATCGGATCGTCACATCGGCCGGCTGGCCGGCTGAGACCATTTGATACCTGTCGCTAAGCGCGACACAGAGCGCCCGGTCCAGTGCGTTCGACACCAGTGAGCGGTCGGCTGCCGATTTCACCCGGGATGCAGCGCTGAAGACGAAAGTCGTTGGAACGATCCTCGCTGTCTTCGCAACCGCCAGAGCTTGCCCGTCAACAAACATACGCTTCTTGGACAACTTTCCCTTGGGGGCGCCAAGATTGCTGTAAGAGGTAAGCGTCCCGCCTTCCGTCAGAGGCACCGCGGTACATCCGGCTACCGCCAGGATCAGGGACAAAGCCAGACATCTTAACGGAAATGTCGGCGGGGATCCGACAAGTCGGGGAAATGGTTCAATTGATGGATTGTTGCGCACGCTTTCTGATCTCCGTCGCGGATGTTTCCGGGACGACCGTGCGCGGCTAGGATTGCCGCAGCATTACGGGGCTGCCTCGAAGGCGTCGATCAGAGCCGGATCGCAACCTGCGTCCCGGTCGTGCTGCTTGTCATGCTGACCTGACCCCGGTGGTTTGCCACGATCTGCTTCACCAGGCTCAAACCAAGACCTGCGCCCGTGCTTCGTGGGGTGACACGGTAAAAAGGCTCAAAAACCAGTTCCCGATGCTCTGCCGGTATGCCTGGTCCTTCATCGGCCACGTTGATCTCTCCGTCGGCTGAGACCGAGATCGTGATCATTCCGGTATTGCCGCCGTGGTCGATTGCATTGCGAACCAGATTGCTGATCGCTCTCGGCAAGGCGGAAGGACTGCCGCGCCGTTCGAGGCTTTCCACTTCACTTTGAAAAGAAATCTGGTAGCCGGCAGCGATCGCCAGGGGCGCAAGGTCGGCAACGGCCATTCGCGCGATTTCGACGAGATCGACCGTTTCGTGGAGATCGGTCGCCTGGTCGTTGCGCTCGAAATCGAGGAGCTGCTCGGCCGTCTCGGCCAAACGCGCCACGTCGGCCAACAATCGCCGGCGATGCTGGTCCTCGGGCATCCCATCGATCCGCGTCTGCATGATCGCGATAGGCGTTCTGAGCTCATGCGCCGCATCGATCAGGAAGCGCTGGCGTTTCCGGAACTCATTCTCGAGCCGCTCAAGTGTTCCATTGAACGCAATGACCAGCGGAGCGACTTCTTTGGGAATACCGTCCACCGGAAGGCGTATTCCATGCCGGCGCGGTTCGATCTGCGATGCTTTGTGAGCGACGTCGCTCACACCGGCCAAAGCACGCCTCACAATTCGCGGAACGGCAAGGAAGATCGCAGGCAAGGCGACAAGGAGTAATGGAACATAGATCGGGTAAGTGCTGCCCAGAAGGGTGAGAACGGGCCAGCCCTTGTCAGCAAAGCCGCCAGACAGAATTCGGACCTCACCCACCGGAGTCTCTACGCTTTCGACCGAGGCAATTTCATCTGTACCGACCGATCCCCTGATATCTGCGTCCTGGAACAGCTGCACCAGATGGGTGAGCTCAGCATAGGCCGCGGGAACAGTGCCGTAGGATACCGAAGCACCGTCCGTTGTGGCCGCGACATACCAAAGTCCGCTGTTCTGCGTTTTGAGCGACCGCAGCTTCGGTGTATCGCGCAGTTGAAATTTTCCTTGCGGATCGCGTTCCGCCGCCTCCGCCAACACGGCGCTGATTTTGTCCTCCACGGCGACGTTCGGTGACATGACCGTAGTTGCCCACATGCAAAGCCCGATGATCACCGCGGCAACCACGGCGACAATGACGAGACTGAGCTGCCAGCTCAGCTTCCACCAAAGTGATGGATTCAGCCTGTTGGCCACGCGCATCATTCTTCCTTCAGGAGATATCCGACGCCCCGGATGTTGTGGACCGCGACGCCGGCGCCGGCATCCAGCAGTCGCTTGCGCAGCCTGGAAATATGCGCATCGAGCGCGTTCGACTGGATCTCTTCTTCGTAATTGTAGACCGCCGCTTCAAGTGTCGACCGAAGAACGGTTTTGTCTTTCCGTTTGGCCAGCGCTGCCAGAACCAGAAGTTCGCGTCTGGGCAGATCGAGCGGGATCGCGTCGACGGTCACGCTCAAATGCAGGGGATCGATCACCATTCGACCCACGGTGATATGCAGTTCCGCCAGACTCGCCGGTCGTCGCAGAACAGCGCGCAGGCGGGCCATCAGCTCTTCGACAAGAAACGGCTTGCCCAGATAATCGTCGGCGCCGACGTCGAGGCCTTCGACACGCTCCATCGGCTCGTTGCGCGCCGTCAGCACGATGATCGGCGTGTCGGTTCCTGTCCGCCGCAATTCGGGGATAAAGGTCAATCCCTCGCCGTCGGGCAGGCGGCGGTCCAGGAGGATCGCATCGTAAACATTCTGGCGCGTCAATTCGATTGCGTCAGCGAGATGCATCGTGTGGTCGGTGACGACGCCATGCTTGCCGAGTGCCACCGACAGCGCATCCGCCAGTTCCCTCTCGTCCTCTATCAGTAGAATTCTCATCGCCTTCCCGCCTTTTCCGCACTCGGTGTTTCCACCAGCAAGATTGCAGCAGCATTGCGGAAGGGCAGTCAGCTAATGCTGCTGCAGATGCAGAATCCCGGAACGAGAACCGTGGCGATCCTTCAGATACCATCCCGGTCGAGAACCAGATCGGCCGGACCGAACCGGTCTTTTGCCGTGAACTGCTGGTGCCAATAGGGGTAGAGCACCGGCGGCCTGCTCACCGTGTCGAGCCGCTTGCGGTCGTCGTCGGTAAGCACCAGGCTTGCAGCGGCGATGTTGTCCTTGAACTGCGCTTCGGTCCGCCCGCCGATCACCAGCGAACTGACGGCTGGCCGGCCGAGCAACCAGGCAAGCGCCACTTGCGCCGCCGACACGCCATGGCTCCTGCCGATCTCGACAAGGACATCGACGATCCGCCACAGCCGGTCCTCGTCGCGGATCGGCGGTTCCGACCAGCCGCTGAGCTGGCGCGAGGTCGCCTGGTCGCGGCGGTATTTGCCGGACAGCAATCCGCCGGCAAGCGGGCTCCACACCAGCACGCCAAGCCCTTGGTCGACGGAGATCGGCAGCAGTTCGTATTCGGCTTCGCGCGCTTCCAGCGTGTAGTGGATCTGCTGGGTGACGAAGCGCGGCTGGTGCTGGCGGTCGCTGATCCCCAGCGCCTTCATCACCTGCCAGCCGGAATAATTCGAACAGCCGATGTAGCGGACCTTGCCCTGGCTGACGAGCGTGTCGAGCGCGGCGATGGTCTCCTCGAGCGGCGTCGTGCCATCCCATTCGTGCAGGAAATAGATGTCGATGACATCGGTCTTGAGGCGCTTCAGGCTCTTCTCGCACTCGCGGATCAGATGATAGCGCGACAGGCCTTCGTCATTGGGGCCGGTGCCGATCCGCATGCGCGCTTTCGAGGCGATCAGCACGTCGCCTTTGCGTTTGCCGCCGAGCGCTTCGCCGATGATCTCTTCCGAAAGCCCGTTCGAATAGACATTGGCCGTGTCGATGACATTGATGCCGGCATCGATGCAGAGGTCGATCATCCGGCGCGCCTCGTCGAGATCGGTCTTGCCGACCGCTGAAAATGCACCGGCGCCGCCGAAGGTCATGGTGCCCATGGTCAGCGTCGAAACCTTCAGCCCGGAACGGCCGAGTGTGCGGTATTCCATGTCAGGTCCTCACGGTTGTGTTGAGAGAGGGGTTCCTCGAAGGCAACCCGAACTGAGCCTGCTATTTGTAGGACAATTCGCGCCGCTTGTCGCCCGTGACGCAGGGACGGAGCGATCACATTTCGCGGATTGGAAGTGGTGAACGGCACGCGGACCAGCTGCAATAAAACCGTCATTGCCGGCCTGTATTCAAGTCGGCTCAGGGGTCCATCTCGGCCGGCAGGCCGGGCGGCGGGCGCTTGGCTGGAGCTTGCACGCGGGAGCAGCGCAAATGACCGAATCAAAACAGAATTCTCCAGCCAGGGATTGGCTGGAAGCGGAGCTCGCCGACACGCTCGACGAAGACTACGAGCTGGAAATGTCGGAACCGGCGCTGTCGCTGGAAATCGCCAAGATCTACAAGAACGCGCATCCGCCTTCGATCGATCGCCAGCAATATTTTCGCGACCTGATCGCGCTGCAATCCGAACTGATCAAGCTACAGTCCTGGGTGGCCTATCACAAGAAGAAACTGGTGGTGGTTTTCGAGGGCCGCGACTCGGCAGGCAAGGGCGGTGTCATCAAGCGTATCACCCAGCGGCTCAATCCGCGCATCTGCCGCGTCGTAGCACTTCCGGCACCGACCGAGCGCGAGAAGTCGCAATGGTATTTCCAGCGCTACGTCCCGCATCTGCCGGCAGGCGGCGAGATCGTGCTGTTCGACCGGTCCTGGTACAATCGCTCCGGTGTCGAGCGCGTGATGGGCTTTGCCGAGCCCGATCAGGTCGAGGAGTTCTTCCGCGACGTTCCGGAGTTCGAGCGCATGCTCGTGCGTTCCGGCATCACGCTGGTCAAATACTGGTTCTCCATCACCGACGAGGAGCAGCAGATGCGCTTCCTGATGCGCATCCACGACCCGATGAAGCAGTGGAAGCTGTCGCCGATGGACCTGCAGTCGCGCGTGCGCTGGGAGCAGTACACCAAGGCCAAGGAAGAGACGTTCGCCCGCACCAACATTCCCGAAGCCCCCTGGTTCATCGTCGAAGGCAACGACAAGAAGCGGGCGCGGCTGAACTGCATCGACCATCTCCTGCAGCAAATGCCCTATGAGGAGGTCCCGCACGAGGAGATCACGCTGCCCGAGCGCGTCTTCAATCCCGAATACGAGCGCCAGGTGCTGCCGCGCGAGCTGTACGTGCCTGAGAAGTATTGAGGCAGGGTTCCCTTCTCCCCGTCACTATACGGGGAGAAGGTGCCGGCAGGCGGATGAGGGGCGGCGCCAACCTCGACAATTGAATCCGCCAAAATCACTGCGTCGACCAAACTTATTCTGACGTCATATTGTCCTCGGTGGTATTGTCGGGCGGCATAATCTTCGATCGCTTGCGCCGCCCCTCATTGCCCTCCCAGGCATTTCTCCCCGTATATTGACGGGGAGAAAGGGGCCTCCACCGGGGGCTTCGCCAAAAACGCAGACAAAACGCCCACGCTACTTCCCAATCGCGCTTGATGATAACGTGCGTGGCATTCGGCGTCGCGACCTGCTCACTGCATCGGTAGCCGAGCTTGGACATGTCGATGCCGGCAAAGAGGTTTTCGCCTGAACCGAGCAGCATCGGCGATATCGCCAGATGCATGTCGTCGATGAGCTTTTCCCTGAGATATTGCCGGATCGTGGCGACGCCGCCGCCAAGCCGCACGTCCTTGCCATCAGCATCGGAAGTGTTGTTGTATTCGTGGCGCAAAATGCCGCGGCTACCTAGCCCTTCAGCATCGCCGCCACCTCGGGCGCGAAGTAGGTGAGGATGCCGTCGCAGCCGGCACGCTTAAAGGCCAGCAGCGATTCCAGCATCGCCTTGTCGCCGTCGATCCAGCCATTGGCGGCGGCCGCCTTGATCATCGAATATTCGCCCGACACCTGATAGGCGAAGGTCGGCATCCGGAATTCGTCCTTCAACCGGCGGATGATGTCGAGATAGGGCAGGCCGGGCTTGACCATCAGCATGTCGGCGCCCTCGGCGAGATCCTGCTCGGCCTCGCGCACGGCCTCGTCGGAATTGGCGTGGTCGAGATAGTAGGTCTTCTTGTCGCCCTTGAGCAGGCCGGCGGTGCCGACCGCCTCTCGATACGGACCGTAGAAGGCGGAGGCGAACTTCGTCGCGTAGGACATGATCGCCACGTCCTGAAAACCATTGGCGTCGAGCGCATCGCGGATGGCGCCGATGCGGCCATCCATCATGTCGGACGGGGCAATGATATCGGCGCCCGCCGCAGCCTGGGTGACGGCGGCCGCCGTGACCTGCTCCACCGTCTGGTCGTTGACGATGATGCCGTCCCGCAAGATGCCGTCGTGGCCATGCGAGGTGAAAGGATCGAGCGCCGCGTCGGTGATGATGCCGATCTCGGGCACCGCGTGCTTGATGGCGCGCGTAGCGCGGTTGATGACGTTTTCCGGATCGAGGATGTGCGATCCGGTCTGGTCGCGCAGGCCAAGCTCGACATTGGGGAAGGTGGCGATCGCTGGAATGCCGAGTTTTGCCGCGCGCTCGGCCTCCTTGACGGCAAGGTCGAGCGACAGCCGGAAGACGCCGGGCATGGCAGCGATCGGTTCGCGGATATTTTTCCCATCGACGACGAAGATCGGCCAGATCAGGTCGTCGACGCTCAGCCGATTCTCCTGGACGAGGCGGCGCGACCAGTCGGCCTTGCGCATGCGGCGTAAACGGCGGCTGCCGGTGATCTCGTCGACGCTGCGCGCGCCGGCAGCTTTTGCAGGGGTGAATTTGTTCATCGCCAAAACTCCGGATCGGGCAGCTTTACCACGCGCCTTCGCCGCTGACCAATGCGACACGATTGTGCCAGCTTTCCAGCTGGGGTTCCTCGCCCCCACGAGAGTGGGGGAGAGGTGGCTCGGCGAAGCCGAGACGGAGAGGGGGAACTGCGCCCTGCGAAAAGGCCCCCTCTCCGACCGCTTCGCGGCCACCTCTCCCCCGCTTTGCGGGGGCGAGGAACCCAAGTCTTGCAAGGCATCTCCTTGTCTCTTCTCTGTGGGAGCCACAGGGGGAGTTGCGTTTCAAGGTTGCCCATTGCCAGAAAGAATCTGCGCGGCGCCACGCATGGCGACGCGGAAAGCCTCGTCAAAGGAAACCCCGCGCACCTGCCAGTGATAGGTCTCGCCGCCCTTGGCCAACTGCCAGTCGGCGATCCAGCCCAGTTCCTTATCGCTCCACACGATACTGCCGGCCAAGACCTGGCGGCTGCCGACACTTGTTGCAACGCTGCCCAGCAGTTCAGGTGAGATAGCACGCACTTCTTCGAAAATGAGTCCGGCTTTGGCGAGCGTGGCCTTGTTCGGAACGACAATCGAAATCGCCATGGGGCCGGCCGCCGATTGAAGGGACTCCACCATGTACGGGTTCTCGTCTCCATCGCTGGCAAGGACGAAGTACCGGCGTGAATCGTCCACAGCCAGGACGACCGATAGCGTTGGCCGCTCGCTAAGCCAGGGCTTGCTGCCGAGTCCCGCAAGCACCTTGTCGATCACATCAGGCCTGTAGAGGCAAGTTAGATCGTGCGGCCGGTCGTGTGTGCCCTGTTCGTCGTGGATCGGAATGCCTTCCATCCGGTCGCGGTAGCGGAAGTCGGCGACGAAACTGCCAGCCTTGTCGCGCAGCGCCGCCATGGCACGCCTTTTCGGCAACCGCTGATCGCCGGAGACCCTGACCAGAACCGCATCCAGGCAGGCCTTGAAGCCGATCCGCCGGTTTTCCTCGCCCTGTCCAGTGACGATGGTTTTCGCGCGATAGAGATCGTCACCGGCCAATGCGGGACGAGCGGTCGCGCATGCCGCCATCAGGCCGATCGCCACAAGGGTAGGACGCAAAAATCCAGGCATGGCTCAACGTCCGGTTCGAAAGCCCGTCATCAAGATGGTTCTAGCATCGGGCGCCGGCGGCGGCCAAGGCGGCAGGATTGCGCCGCCGGCATTGACGCACCCATAGGCCACGTTTTAGCACTTCAGTCCCGCAAGCGCGGGGGAGGATTCTCTTACGATGGATTTTGGCGGCGGCGACGAGATCCGCTTCGAACGATTGGGCAGGGCTGGCATCGTCACGCTGACGCGGCCGCGGGCGCTCAATGCCGTCACGCATCGCATGGTCAAGGCGCTCGACAGAGCCTTGCGCGCCTGGGAGCGGGATCACGAGATCGACGTTGTCGTCGTCAAGGCCGAGGGCAGGGCGTTTTCTGCGGGCGGCGATATTCTCCACATCTACGAGGCCGGCCGGGCGGGAAAGCCGCCGGTCGATTTCTTCGCCGACGAATACCGGCTGAACGCGCGCATCGCGCGGTTCGGCAAACCCTATGTCGCGCTGATCGACGGCATCGTCATGGGCGGCGGCGTCGGCATCTCGTTCCACGGCTCGCATCGGGTGATGACCGAGAACGCCCAGTTCGCCATGCCGGAAGTCGGCATCGGTTTTTTCCCGGATGTCGGCGCCAGTCATCTCCTGCCGGGCCTTGGCGGCAGTTTCGGCATGTATCTGGCCCTGACCGGAAACCGCATCCGCTATGGCGACGCTTTGTGGTCGGGCCTGGCGACGCATACGATCAAGGCGCAGGACCAGGCCGGCATTCTCGACCGGCTGGTTGCGACCGGCAACCCCGACCTGGTGCTGCGCGGTTTTTCCGTCCCGGCCCGGCGCGAGACGGACAGTCCGACGCTGGAAGCGATCGCCCGACATTTCGCGCAACCGTCGCTGCGAGACGTCATCGGCAGCCTGGAGCGCGCCGCACCTGCCGAGGAATTCGCGGCAAAGACGCTGGCGACGATCCGCACCCGCTCACCGACCAGCCTGCATGTCGCCTGGCGCCAGATCAACGCCGGGCTGACGCTGTCGATGGACGCGTGCATGCGGATGGAATTCCGCATCCTCAACCGCATGCTTGCGGGCCACGATTTCTACGAAGGCATCCATGCCACCATCATCGACAAGGGTTCGACGCCGCAATGGCGGCCGGCAGGCATCGAGAAGGTCAGCGCTGCCGACGTCGATGCCTATTTCGCGCCGCTCGGCGAACGGGAACTCGAGCTGTGAGCGAGGTCACGTCGAGACGCGTCGTGCTCCAGCCCACAATGGTCGAGGTCATCTTCGCCTGGTTCCAGCGCGCCATATCGGGCTACTGCCTCTTGTTCGGGATCTTGTACTGGATCCGGCTGATCGGCTTCTACCCCGGCCCGTTGTGGCGCTTCGACCTGATGCCGGTGCATTGGCAGGTGGCAGCGGTGATGCTCGCCGTCTTCTTTCCCTTCGCCGCCGCCGGCCTGTGGATGCTGGCCTCCTGGGGGCCGGTAATCTGGTTCATCTGCGCGGTGACCGAAACCATCATGTATGCCGGCTTTCCCGAGCTCTTCGGCCGCCGCCCGCTGATCGTCGCCTCGCATGCGGCGGTGGCGCTGCTCTACATCGTGTTTCGCGTTGTGATCTGGATGCAGAAGCGTCGGACCCGGTGACAGGGGCTGGTGACCACCGCCCGAAATCATTGGCTAAATCTTTAGGTTAATCATCCTTGTTCGGGTGACCCTTCATTAAGCCTCTTTCGAAAGCTATTACCGGTAAGCTCTTGTTAGCCCTAGCGTTTAAGTCGAATTTTATGAGTATTCGATAGTGTCGCGATCAAGGTGAAAAACAAAAAATCACCAGGGCGACAAACGAGAGGCAAAGACAATGATCAATTCGCGTCCGGCGGCGAAGACCGCCAACGTATCCGACGACCGCCGCGAGGCAATCCGTTCGCTGTACATGGAATCGCTGCAGCTGGTGGAGCGGCTGCACCGCCGTCTGCTTGACGTGATCAAGGACGAATTCGACCGCAACGGCCGTTCCGACATCAACGCCATCCAGGCGCTGCTGCTCTTCAACATCGGCAATTCGGAGCTGACCGCCGGCGAACTGCGCTCGCGCGGCTACTATCTCGGCTCGAACGTCTCCTACAATCTGAAGAAGCTGGTCGATCTCGGCTTCATCAACCACCAGCGCTCGCGCATCGACCGCCGTTCGGTGCGGGTCTCGCTGACGCCGAAGGGTGCCGACGTGGCGGAAGTCGTCGCCGGCCTCTACGAGCGCCATGTCGGCTCGATCGAGCAGGTTGGCGGCATCAACACGGAAGAATTCAAGCAGATGAACCGCGCCCTGCAGCGGCTGGACCGCTTCTGGAACGACACCATCGCCTACCGCATGTAAGGCAGATCCCCTACAGGGAACCGCGCCGAAGAAGCGCAGCCGCAGAGCAAGTCCACGACCTGAAGACCGGTGCCGAAAAGCATCGGTCTTTCCGTTTCGTATGAGCCAGCCGATCCAAATCGCGGTCGGGGCCACGTTGCCGCCATATTCCCGGTGAAAGCGAGAATGCGAGTGATGTTGCGGCAAGAGCCCAAGCGTCCCCTGAACGCGCGTCGCGCCCGGCGCGTTCTTACACCGAATTGGTAGGGCCATGGTTGGCTAATTGTTAAGGATGCCAACACTAGAGTGCGGGCGGGATCGCCCGCTGAAAGAATTGTTACAGGAATGTCTGGAGCGTACATGAGAACCAGTCGCCGTTTCTTCCTTTCCGGAGCCTCCGCGTTGGCAGCGACGATGGTCGCCGGTGGCGCCAGCGCGCAGGACGTGATCGCGGATATCCTGAAATCCTCGGGCCGCAGCAACTGGGACGACCAGTTCGACGCTCGCGCCAGCCAGGGCGGCAAGGTGGCCTCGACGCTGCCGATCGTCAGCCTGCAGACCGTTGCGTATACCGAGCAGGCGATCGCGCAATATCAGAACATTGTCGCGCAGGGCGGTTGGGGGCCGGTTCCGGACACCAAGAAATTGCAGCTCGGCGTCATCGACCCCGACGTGGTGCCATTGCGCAGGCGTTTGATGGTTTCGGGTGACCTGGCGGAGGGCGCCGGCATTTCAGAGGCCTTCGATTCGTATGTCGACTCGGCGGTCAAGCGCTTCCAGGCGCGTCACGGCCTGCCCGCGGACGGGACCCTTGGCCAATATACGTATGCGGCGATGAACGTTTCGGCGCAGGTCCGGCTTGGCCAGCTGCAGACCAATCTGCAGCGGCTGAACGAGCGCGCCGGCACGCTGGGCAACCGGTATGTGTTGGTCGATATCCCGGGCGCCCAGATCGAGGCGGTCGAGAACGACCGTGTCGTGCTGCGCCACACTGCCGTTGTCGGCAAGATCGACCGCCAGACGCCGATCGTCGATTCCAAGATCAACGAGATCATCGTCAATCCCTACTGGAACGCGCCCGTCTCGATCGTGCGCAAGGACATCATTCCGCTGATGCGGAAGGACCCCAACTACCTCAAGGACAGCAACATCCGTCTGTTTGCACCCGATGGCAGCGAGGTCGATCCGCTGACCGTGGACTGGTCGACCGACGACGCGGCGAAATACCGCTTCCGCCAGGATCCGGGCGCGGGCAATGCAATGGCCTCGGTCAAGATCAATTTCCCGAGCCCGGACGGCGTCTACATGCACGACACGCCGCAGCAGAGCCTGTTCGGCAAGATGATGCGTTTCGATTCCTCGGGCTGCGTGCGCGTCCAGAACGTGCGCGACCTCGTCACCTGGATTCTGCGCGACACGCCGGGCTGGACCCGCCAGCATTTCGAGGCTTCGATCAAGAGCGGCGAGAACATCCCGGTGCAGGTCACCAATCCGGTTCCGGTCTATTTCCTCTACATCTCGGCCTGGTCGACTGGGCCTGGCGTCGTGCAGTTCCGCGACGACATCTACGGGCTCGACGGAGCCAACGAGCTGCAGATCACCTCTGCGCTCTAAGCGACTGATCTTTTTGCTGAAAAGGCCGCCGGTGAGGGCGGCCTTTTTGTATCCGGCTGGAGGGCGCGCTTTGCGCAGGATCCGGAAAGCGCCGTTCGGTACAGAGCCATGCAAGTCGCCATCTTCATCCTGATTGTGCTCGCCTTCGTCGCGGTTTCCGGTGCGCTGGTCCGGCTGGTGCGGGTGCCGCTGCCGGTGCTGCAGATTGCCATAGGTGCCGCACTCGCCTGGCCGGTGCGCGGCATCCATGTCGAGATCGATCCCGAGCTCTTCCTGCTGGTGTTCATCCCGCCGCTGCTGTTCAGCGACGCGGTAGCAGCACCCAAGCGCGAGTTGCTGGCGATGCGCGGGCCGATCCTCGACCTTGCCATCGGGCTGGTCTTCTTCACCATCGTCGGCTTCGGCTACGCCTTGCACTGGCTGGTGCCGAGCATCCCGCTGGTCGTCGCTTTCGCGCTCGCAGCGGTGCTGTCGCCCACCGACGCCGTGGCCGTGTCCTCGATCGTCGACAGGAATGTGGTTCCGGCCCGGCTGATGCACATTCTGGAAGGCGAGTCGCTGCTCAACGACGCGTCCGGCCTGGTCATGTTCCGCTTCGCCGTGGCGGCAGCGCTGACCGGCAGCTTCTCCTTCGCCGCAGCATCGCTGAGTTTCCTCTATGCCGTGGCGGCCGGCATCCTGGCCGGCGTGATGGCGTTGATCGTCGCCGCCAAGACGCTGCAGCTTTTGAACCGCATCGGCGGCGTGCCGGCCGAGGCGCAGGTGCTGGTCATGATCCTGATACCCTTCATCGCCTATCTCGGCGCCGAACATGCCGGTGCCTCCGGCATCCTGGCGGCGGTTACAGCCGGCCTCTTGACCGGAGGTTCCAGGATTTTCCGGTATCTGAGCGTCTCGGCCCGCATGCAGACGATGTCGCTGTGGACGACGCTGTCCTTCGTCTTCAACGGCGCGCTCTTCATCCTGCTCGGCCTGCAGCTTCCCGACATCATCCGCAAGGTGCCACCCGAACTCACAAGCCGGCATTGGCTCATCGAGCCGGTTGCCACGGTGCTGGTCTTGACGCTGTGCCTGATCGGCCTGCGCTTCCTGTGGATTTGGGTCGGCGACATCGCGGCGCGCCTTGCCGCGCGGCTCGGCAAGCGCAAGGCCGAGCCGTTCGGCCTGCGCGTGCGGCTCGCCGGTTCGGTGGCCGGCGTGCGTGGCGCCATCACGCTGGCCGGTATCCTGTCGCTGCCGCTCGCCATGCCCGACGGTTCACCCTTTCCGGCGCGCGACGTCGTCATCTTCCTCGCCGCCGGCGTCATCATCTGCTCGCTGGTTATCGCCAGCCTTGCCTTGCCGAAGATCGCGCGCGGGCTGGTCGAGCCGGGCGAGGATCCAGGGGCGGCCGAGGAGCGCCTGGCGCGTGTCGGCGCGGCCAACGCGGCCATTGCCCGCATCGAGAGCATTGCCAATGACGGCAGCGAGGGGGAGGAGGCCGGCGCCCGGCTGGCGATAGCCGACAGCATCGTCGCCGGTTACCGGCGCCGCATCGCAGCTTCCGACGAGGCCGATGAAGCGCGCGCCGAGGCCCGCGAAGCCGGGCGGCTTGAGCTTGAATTGAGGCTCGCTGGCATCGAGGCAGAGCGTGCAGCCGTGCGCGCCATGTTTCGCAGCCGCGAAATCAACGATCATACGATGCAGGCGCTGTTTACCGAGATCACCCTCACCGAGGCCCTGCTAAAGGGCCGACAGACAAGAAAATAGGAGCCGCAGACCCGCTCTGCCGCAATCCGGCCAGCAAATTTCGCGCTGCAAACGTGGCGGGGCGGGAGCAACTGTGTTAATGGCGCGGCAGACCCCCCGGACCTCAAGGATATCAAGCCATGGCAACAGCAACGGCAGTGTCGAACAAATTCGAATCCTTCTTCGAAACCACGCTGGCCGATGCCGATCCTGAGATCTTCGGCGCAATCCGTAACGAGCTCGGCCGCCAGCGCCACGAGATCGAGCTGATTGCGTCGGAAAACATCGTGTCCCGCGCCGTGCTGGAGGCGCAAGGGTCGATCATGACCAACAAATATGCCGAGGGCTATCCGGGCAAGCGCTACTATGGCGGCTGCCAGTTCGTCGACGTGGCCGAGGAACTGGCCATCGAGCGCGCCAAGAAACTCTTCGGCTGCAACTTCGCCAACGTCCAGCCGAATTCCGGCAGCCAGATGAACCAGGCGGTGTTCCTGGCGCTGCTGCAGCCCGGCGACACCTTCATGGGGCTTGACCTGAACTCGGGCGGGCATCTGACCCATGGCTCGCCGGTCAACATGAGCGGCAAATGGTTCAAGGTTGTCTCCTACGGCGTGCGCAGGGACGACCATCTGCTCGACATGGATGCGATCGAGAAGACCGCCCACGAGACCAAGCCGAAGCTGATCCTGGCCGGCGGCACCGCCTATTCGCGTGTCTGGGACTGGAAGCGCTTTCGCGAGATCGCTGACTCGATCGGCGCCTATTTGATGGTCGACATGGCCCACATCGCCGGTCTCGTCGCTGGCGGCGTGCATCCGTCGCCCCTGCCATATGCCCATGTGGTGACCACCACAACGCACAAATCGCTGCGCGGCCCGCGCGGCGGCATGATCCTGTGCAACGACGAGGACATCGCCAAGAAGATGAATTCGGCCGTGTTTCCGGGTCTGCAGGGCGGGCCGCTGATGCATGTCATCGCCGGCAAGGCGGTGGCGCTCGGCGAAGCACTGAAGCCAAGCTTCAAGATCTATGCCGAGAGCGTCGCCGCCAACGCCAAGGCGCTGGCCTCCAGTCTGCAGGAGACAGGTCTCGACATCGTCTCCGGCGGCACCGACAATCATCTGATGCTGGTCGACCTGCGCCCGAAGAACGCCACCGGCAAGCGTGCCGAGGCAGCGCTTGGCCGCGCCAACATCACCTGCAACAAGAACGGCATTCCCTTCGACCCCGAAAAGCCGTTCGTCACCTCGGGCGTGCGGCTCGGCACGCCGGCCGGCACCACGCGTGGCTTCGGCCAGGCCGAGTTCCGCGAGATCGGCAAACTGATCGCCGAGGTGCTGGACGGGCTCAAGGCCGCGAATTCCGACGAAGGCAATGCAGCCGTCGAGGCAGCGGTGAAGGCGAAGGTGGCGGCGTTGACGGATCGTTTTCCGCTCTATCCCTATCTCGGTTGACCTGACGCAGGCAGTCATCCCTTATCGGCCGGACACAAGTGCGCGGTCCGGACAAGGAGCCTTGACGATGATGCGAATTTTCCGTCTTGCCGGCTTCGGCGCTCTTGCTGCGCTCGCCACAGTGAGCCTCTTGCCGCTATCCGGGTTCGCCTTGGCGCAGGCCGCGTCCACCCAGGCCGCGCCTGCCCAGGCGGCGCCCAAGATGGAGACCTTCGGCGCGTGGTCCACCATCGTCGACGAGGTCGACACCGGCGAGGATGTGCGCAAGACCTGCGCCGCCTCGACCGCCTTTCTCGACCCGAGCGGTACCAGCGGCACCCTGACGCTCGCCATCTCGAACGGTGATGCACTGCCGCCCGACGGCTATCCGACCCTTGTCATCGCCATGAAAAACAAGGAACTGCCGACTGGCGAGAACATTCCAGCGGTGTTCGGTGACGCCAACGGCAAGGTCAAGGCGACCGTCAATGCCATTTCGGATGGCGGCGGACAGTGGATGATGAACAACAAGACCGAGACCAGCCTGGCGCTGCTGCGGGCCATGCGCCGTGCCAGCGCACTCGATGTCACATTCGCCGACAAGCCGGTCGCGACGGTATCGATGGACGGCTTCACCAAGGCCTATCGCAGCCTCGGCGTATCATGCGGCTTCCCGACCGGTGACGTCGCGCCGTAATCGCCGGTATTGCCGTCTGGGATGATGCTGGCAATTTTCCGCGCGCCTCGCTATCTCTGGGGCGCGAGAGGCTTGTCCCCAATACTTTGCCATCGCGGCAAAAACCTCTAAGCCTTTCGCTCCACGAGAATCGCGAACCGAAGGCCTTCCATGCGCTGTCCCTACTGCCAGTCCGAAGATACGCAGGTGAAGGATTCGCGCCCCGCCGAAGACGGCGCGGCGATCCGCCGGCGGCGCGTCTGCCCCGATTGCGGCGGTCGCTTCACCACCTTCGAGCGCGTGCAGTTGCGCGATCTCGTCGTCGTTAAAAAATCCGGCCGCAAGGTGCCGTTCGATCGTGACAAGCTGCTGCGCTCGGTGGAGATCGCGGTGCGCAAGCGCAATGTCGATCCCGAGCGCATCGACCGCGCGGTGACCGGCATCGTGCGCCAGCTCGAAAGCTCGGGTGAGACCGAAGTCGCCTCGGGCGAAGTCGGTCGCCTGGTGATGGAGGCGCTGAAGTCGCTCGACGATGTCGCCTATGTGCGCTTCGCCTCGGTCTATCGCAATTTCCGCGAGGCCAAGGATTTCCACGACGTGCTGGGTGAACTGAAGGGTGACGAGCTCAAGGAAGAGGACGGCGGCTGAGCATGGCGGGGTCCGGGCGCAGCCAAGCCGAACAAGAGGTTCTTGATCGCCGCTTCATGGCGGCGGCCCTCAGGCTGTCGCGGAAGAACGCCGGGCGGACCTCGACCAATCCCTCGGTCGGCACGCTGATCGTACGCGACGACGCCACCGGACCGATGATCGTCGGCACCGGCGTCACCGCTGTCGGCGGCCGGCCGCATGCCGAAACCGAGGCGTTGGCCGAGGCCGGCGAGCTCGCACGCGGCGCCACCGCCTATGTCACGCTGGAGCCCTGCGCTCATCACGGCCGCACACCGCCTTGCGCCAACGCACTGGTCAATGCCGGCGTCGCGCGGGTGGTCGGGGCTGCGAGCGACCCCGATCCACGCGTGTCCGGCAAGGGCTACGCCATCCTGCGCGCCGCAGGTGTCGAGGTGGTCGAAAAGGTGCTCGCGGCGGAAGCCGCCGAGCAGATGGCCGGCTATATGATTCGATCTCTTAAAAAGCGCCCGGAAGTGATTCTGAAACTTGCACTTTCCAGCGACGGCAAGATCGGCGTGGAAGGCGAGGGGCAGGTTTCAATCACCGGCGACATCGCCCGGCGCGAAGTCTATCTGATGCGGGCCGAGGCCGACGGCATATTGATCGGCATCGGCACGGCGCTGGAGGATGATCCGGCGCTGACGGTGCGATTGCCGGGGCTGGAGAACCGTTCGCCGGCGCGCATCGTGCTCGACCGCCAGATCAGGCTGCCGGAGACGTCGAAACTGGTCGCCGGCGTCGACCGGGTTCCGCTCTATGTCGCCGCTTGTGCCGAAGCCGATCCGCACCGGCGGGCCGCGCTCGAACGCGTCGGCGTGCGCTTCATTGGCACCGAGACGTATGAAGGCGATATTGCGCTGCCGGAATTGCTTGAGGATCTGGCAGCGCTCGGCATGGCAAGCGTGCTGGTCGAGGGTGGCGCCAAGGTGGCCAAGGCTTTCCTCGCCGAAGGGCTGGTCGATCGCATTGTGCTGTTCCAGGGGCAGGAGCCGATCGGCAAGGGCGGCATTGCATCGCCCATCGACGCCAATCATATCCCGGCAGGATTTCGCAAATTGCGCGACATGCGTTTCGGCGAAGACAGCTATGCCGAGTGGATAAGACCATGATCCCAAAAAGTGGGAACCGGTTTTGGACAGGATCATGGTCAAACTGAAAGATAGGGTCTGATGTTTACCGGAATTGTCACCGATGTTGGCACCGTCGCTGCCGTGAAGCCGCTCAGAGAAGGCGTCGGCTTGCGCATCGACACCGCCTATGACCCGCAGACGATCACTATCGGTGCCTCGATTTCCTGCGGCGGCGTCTGCCTAACGGTGACGGCGCTGCCGGAACGCGGCGCCAATGCGAGGTGGTTCGAGGTCGAGGCCTGGGAAGAGGCACTCAGGCTGACGACAGCCATGGGCTGGAAGTCCGGCACGAGGATCAATCTGGAGCGGGCGCTGAAGATCGGCGACGAGCTCGGTGGCCACATCGTTTCAGGCCATGTCGACGGCATGGCCGAAATCGTGGCGCGCAAGGAGGAGGGTGACGCCGTGCGCTTCACGCTGGAAGCGCCGCGCGAACTGGCCAAATTCATCGCGCCCAAGGGCTCCGTCGCGCTCGACGGCACATCGCTCACCGTCAACAAGGTCGAAGGCACCCGCTTCGACGTGCTGCTGATCCATCACTCGCTGACGGTGACCACCTGGGGCGAACGCCAGGTCGGCGACCGCGTCAACCTGGAAATCGACACCATGGCCCGCTACGCGGCGCGCTTGGCGGAGGCGGCGAAAGAGGGGCTTTGATAGAGCAGAAGGACTTCCACAGAGAGCAACTGACGCGCGAAGCTCTGGCCGATGTTGATGCCGGTCATGTGATTGACCACCGTGTCGTGCAGGCATGGGCTTTGAGCCTCGACACCGGTGATCCGCTTCAGACATCGCGCCGGAAAATGAGATAGTTGGGCAGACCTCCCGCGCCTCCAACAATCTTCTGCTTGCGATCAAACCGGCTTCGGCCTAAGTCACCGGCGTTCCCGGAGACATCAATGGCTGGCACATCCCAACACGGCAAAGCGTTCATCCGCCCGAAGAAGAAGGCCCACCTTCTTGTCATCGAGGCGCGCTTCCACGACGATCTTGCCGACGCGCTGCTGGAAGGCGCGACAAGCGCGCTCGAGGAAGCGGGCGCGACATACGATGTCGTCACCGTTCCGGGCTCGCTCGAAATTCCCGCGGTGATTTCCTTCGCACTCGACGGCGCCGCCGAAGGCGGGACGAACTACGACGGTTTTGTCGCCCTCGGCACCGTCGTGCGCGGTGACACCTATCATTTCGACATCGTTGCCAATGAATCCAGCCGTGCCCTGATGGACCTTTCCGTGCAGGACTCGGTCTGCATCGGCAACGGCATCCTGACCACCGAAAATGACGAGCAGGCCTGGACGCGGGCCAGGCGTTCGGAGGGCGACAAGGGTGGCTTTGCCGCGCGTGCGGCGCTGACTATGATAGCCCTGAAGCAACAGCTGGGAGAGCGATCGTGAGCGAACCCGCATCACCCGGCCAACCCGCGGTACGCCACGCCAACAAGCGCGGTGCTGCCCGTCTGGCCGCCGTGCAGGCGCTCTACCAGATGGATGTGGCCGGCAGCGGCATCTTCGAGATCACCGCCGAGTACGAGGCCTTCAGGCTTGGCAAGGAAGTCGACGGCGCGCTTTATCGTGAGGCGGACGCGCAATGGTTTCGCGCCATCCTCGCCGGCGTGGTCGAGAACCAGAAGACCATCGATCCGATCATCCGCCAGGCGCTGACCGAGGACTGGCCGTTGTCCAGGCTCGATTCGACGCTGCGCGCCATCCTGCGCGCCGGCGTCTACGAACTGATGAAGCGAGAGGACGTGCCGGTGGCCGTCATCGTTTCGGAATATGTCGACATCGCCAAGGCGTTTTACGAAGAAGACGAGCCGAAGCTGGTCAATGCGGTGCTCGATCGCGTGTCGCGCCGGGTGCGCGGCGAGGGGCGTGGCAAGGACGCTTCATGACAGCCATCGTTATCATCGAGGCTGGCAGGGAAGCCCGCCGCACGGCGCTCATCCTTGCCGCTTCGCAGGCAATCATCGGTTCGGCCGCACCCATCGCCATTTCCATGGGTGGGTTGGCCGGGCACTATCTGCTCGGCTCCGACAAGTCGCTGGCGACGGCGCCAATCACCGGCTTCAACGTCGGCGTGGCGCTCGGCGCACTGCCGGCCGCCGCCATCATCCGCTGGCTCGGCCAGCGCGACGGCTTCATGACCGGCACGATTGTCACCGCGCTCGGTGGTCTGGTCGCCACGCTGGCGCTGTTTCAAGCCAGCTTTTGGCTGTTCGCCTTCGGCCTGACCGTGATTGGCATCGGCGGTGCCTTCGTCCAGCAATTCCGCTTCGCCGCCGCCGACAACGCGCCGTCTGAATTCAAGGCGCGCGCGATCTCCTTCGTGCTGGCCGGCGGCATCGTCACCGCCATCCTTGGGCCGCAGATCGTCATCTTCACCCGCGAATTGTTTGCACCGGTGATGTTTGCCGGTTCGTTCGCATCCATCCTGGTTTTGGCGGCGGTCGGCGCCGCCATCCTGTCGTTCCTGCGCATCCCGGCCAAGGCAGCCGGTAAAGTGGAAATCGCCGATAGCGACGCGCGGCCGCTCTCCGAGATCGTGACCAGGCCGCGTTTCGTTGCGGCGCTGTTTTGTGCCGTCGGCAGCTACGCGCTGATGAGCTTCGTCATGACCGGCGCACCGCTGGCCATGGTCGGCTGTGGCCTGTCGACGGATGATGCCACGCTCGGCATTTCCTGGCATGTCATGGCGATGTTCGCCCCGAGCTTTTTCACCGGTTCGCTGATCCATCGCTTCGGTGCCGAACGGATCGTCGCGACCGGACTTGTGTTGCTGATCGGCTGCGCCGTGATAGCGCTCTCGGGCTTGGCGTTGTGGCAATTCTGGACGGCGCTGATCTTACTCGGCCTCGGCTGGAATTTCGGCTTCATCGGCGCCACCGCCATGGTGGCCGACAGCTACCGGCCATCCGAGAAGGGCAAGGTCCAGGGTTTTCACGACTTCGTCCTGTTCGGCTCCGTCGCCTTCGCCTCTTTGATGTCGGGTGCCGTCTACAATGCCTGGGGCTGGGACATGCTGAACTGGATCATCTTCCCGGTGACGGTGCTGTGCTTCGTGGCGCTGGGAGTGTTGAAGATGACGAGCGCGCGGCCGACCAACGCATGACCCCGAACCGAAGGTCGGAAAGGATCATGCGCAAAAATCAAAAGTGCTACAGCGTCCTTTGCGCGTCCAAACGGACGCGCGGCGCTGTAGTGACATGACGCTGTCGGGACGAGGCGGCAGCGGCCTCACCCGCGTTCGAACAAAATTATTGCGCCTATCCCTCTTCTTATGAAACCGTGTGCCCCGACGGGGCATTGAAGCCATGCTCATATGCGGCAGCCGTAGTCCGGTTCTCAGCAAGGGATTTGTGAAATGTTTTCAGTCAAGGTTTTGACCGGCGCGGCACTGGCGCTCGGCATCACCGCGGCCTCGGCGAGCGCCCAGGTGGTGGTCTCGTCGAAGATCGATACCGAAGGCGGCGTGCTCGGCAACATCATCCAACTGGTGCTGAACGCCAACAACATCCAGACCACCGACCGCATCCAGCTCGGCGGCACCCCGGTGGTGCGCAAGGCGATCACCGCCGGCGAGATCGACATCTATCCGGAATACACCGGCAATGCCGCCTTCTTCTTCGAAAAGGCCGACGACCCCGTGTGGAAGGACGCCGCGAAGGCCTATGAGGCGGCCAAGAAGCTCGACTATGACGCCAACAAGATCGTCTGGCTGTCGCCGTCGCCAGCCAATAACACCTGGGCGATCGCGCTGCGCAAGGAGGTCGCCGAGACCAACAAGCTGGCGACGCTGTCCGACTTCGGTAAATACGTCTCGGGCGGCGGCCAGGTGGTGCTGGCGGCCTCGGCCGAGTTCGTCAATTCAGCTGCTGCCTTGCCGGCCTTCCAGACCACCTATGGCTTCACGCTGAAGCCGGACCAGCTGATCACGCTGTCCGGCGGCGATACCGCGGCGACCATCGCCGCCGCCGCGAACCAGACCAATGGCGCCAACGCCGCCATGGTCTACGGCACCGACGGCGGCATCGCGCCGTCCGGCCTGGTCGTGCTCGACGACGACAAGGGTGTGCAGCCGGTCTATCAGCCGGCGCCGATCATCCGCGAGGCGGTGCTGAAGGAGCATCCCGAGATCGAGACGTTGCTGAAGCCGGTCTTCGCCAAGCTTGATCTCGTCACCCTGCAGGAACTGAACGGCCGCGTGCAGGTCGGCGGCGAGCCGGCCAAGGGCGTCGCCGAGGACTTTTTGAAGAAGAATGGGTTCTTGAAATAGTCACCCAGCTTTGAAAATGACGCTGGTGAGAGGCGCCCCGTTGCAACTGCCGATCTCCCCCCTTGCGGGGGAGATGTCCGGCAGGACAGAGGGGGGTGCTGTCCCGCTGGCCTATCGGCCCGTCACAGCCACGTCCCTCGGCAGATGTCTTTATGGACGAGCTGACGCTCGAAAGTTGGCGATCCTTCCCACCCCCCTCTGGCCTGCCGGCCATCTCCCCCGCAAGGGGGGAGATCGGATGTCGTTTTGGCTTTCGCCAATCTCCAACGCCGCCGGACGGGCGCTCTTCACGAAGCTACCAATCTCCCCGCTCGGGGGGCTTCGATGACCAGCCGCTTCGACAAGCTCGGCGTGGTCATCGCCGCGATCGTTGCCTATGCGGCTTTCGCGGCGCCTTTCGCCACCTTCCGTGCCAACCGCATCGTGCCCGGCGAAGCGCGGTCGATTCTGGAGGCGTTGCCACCAGAGATCGGTCCGCTGCTGCTGGCGATCGTCGTCGCCGCGGCGCTCATCGCGCTGTTGAAGACGCCGCTGATCCTGCGCCTTGCCGCCAGTGTGGTTGCGCTTGCAGCACTGACGCTGCTGATCGGTGTCGCCGGCAGCTTTCTGACGCCTGAGGGCAATACCTTTGCCCGCGTCTCGCCGGCCTCGGGTTTCTGGCTGCTCATCTTCGCCTTTACGCTTTTGCTCGCCGATGTGCTGACAAGGCTGAACCTGTCGCCATCGGCGCGGATCGGCGTGCTTGTCGTCGCGGCAGCGGCGGTCGGCCTGCTGCTGGTCTCGGGAAGCTGGGACAATCTGTCGATCCTCAAGGAATACGCCAACCGTGCCGACAGCTTCTGGAGGGAAGGCTCCAAGCATGTGACGCTGGCGCTGGGTTCGCTGGCGGCAGCTGTGGTCGTCGGCCTGCCGCTCGGCATCCTCTGCCACCGTGTCGAAAAATTGCGGGCCGGCGTGCTCAACGTCCTGAACATCATCCAGACCATTCCCTCGATCGCGCTGTTCGGCCTGTTGATCGCGCCGCTCGGCTGGGTCGCAACGCATGTGCCCGGCGCAGCCTCCCTCGGCATTCGCGGCATCGGCACCGCACCCGCCTTCGTCGCCCTGTTCCTCTATTCGCTGCTGCCGGTGGTGGCCAACACCGTGGTCGGCCTTGCCGGCGTGCCGCGCGCTGCCAACGACGCAGCGCGCGGCATGGGCATGACCGACAGCCAGCGCCTGTTCGGCGTCGAGTTTCCACTGGCCTTTCCGGTGATCCTCACCGGTATCCGTATCGTGCTGGTCCAGAACATCGGCCTTGCCACCATTGCCGCGCTGATCGGCGGCGGCGGCTTCGGCGTGTTCGTGTTCCAGGGCGTCGGCCAGACGGCGATGGACCTGGTGCTGCTCGGCGCCGTGCCGACGGTGGCGCTGGCCTTTGCCGCTGCCATCATCCTCGACGCGGTCATCGAAATGACCTCCACCAAGAGACGCGAGGCACAACCCGCATGATCGAGATCGAAGGCATTACCAAGCGCTACGACGCGACAGCGGTGGTTGACGATGTATCGATGGTGATCGAGCCGCGCACCATCACCGTCATCGTCGGCACCTCCGGCTCCGGCAAGACGACGCTGCTTCGCATGATCAACCGGCTGGTCGAGCCGACCGCGGGCGTGATCAAGCTTGACGGCGCCGACAACCGCTCGCTGCCCGGTTACGAACTGCGCCGCAGCATCGGCTACGCCATCCAGGGCCATGGGCTGTTTCCGCATCGCACGGTGGCGCAGAACATCGCCACCGTGCCGGTGCTGCTCGGCTGGGATGCGGTCCGCATCAAGCGCCGTGTCGACGAGTTGATGACGCTCTACCAGCTCGATCCGGAGGCGTTCGGGCCACGCTATCCGCACGAGCTCTCCGGCGGCCAGCAGCAGCGCGTCGGTGTCGCCCGCGCGCTCGCCGCGGAACCCAACGTGCTGTTGATGGACGAGCCGTTCGGCGCGCTCGATCCGATCATCCGCAACAAGGCGCAGGAGGATCTTTTGGCGATCCAGAAGCGCTTCGGCACCACCATCATCCTCGTCACCCATGACATGGAGGAGGCGGTGCATATGGGCGACAAGATCGCGGTGATGGATGCCGGCAAGCTGGTGCAATATGCCAAGCCCGCCGAGATCCTGGCGAAGCCGGCCAGCGCCTTCGTCGAGACCTTGGTCGGCGCCAGCGAAAAACCGTTCAGGCTGCTGTCGCTTGGCCGGGTGAGCGACGCAGTCGAGAAGGGCGCCGCCGAAGGCGAGGCGATCCCCGGCGACGCCAGCCAGCGCGATGCGCTGGCCGAACTGCTGTGGTCGGGCCGACCGGCGCTGCCGGTGAAAGGCGCCGACGGCAAGCCGCTCGGCCGCGTGACGGTGAACGGGCTGGTGAAACGCGCGGCGAGGCCGGCATGAAAGCCTGGCTTCCGTCGCTGCTCAGGCTTGTTCTGGTGGGGCTGCTGGTTGCCTTCGTGACCAATCCCGGCTGGTTCGAACCGCTGCTAAAGCCGCTGACCGAGAACAACGCGCCGGCGATCTACAACCAGGGCAGCCTGCTGACGCTGACGCTGCTGCATCTGAGGACCGTGCTGATCGCCACCGTGGCCGCCACCATCGTTGCCGTGGCGCTCGCCATCCTGGTCACCAGGCCGGCCGGCGTCGAATTCCTGCCGCTGTCGCGCAGCCTGGTCAATATCGGCCAGACCTTTCCGCCGGTGGCGGTGCTGGCTGTGGCCGTGCCGGCCGTCGGCTTCGGCGAGAAGCCGACTCTGATCGCGCTGTTTCTCTATGGCCTGCTGCCGATCTTCGAGAACGCGCTGACCGGCCTGACGACGCTGCCGGTCAATGTGGTCGAGGCGGCGCGCGGCGCCGGCATGACCGGCTGGCAAAGGCTGGTCAAGGTCGAGCTGCCGCTCAGTATGCCGATCATTCTCGCCGGCATCCGGCTGTCGGTGGTCATCGGCCTCGCCACCGCCACGATCGGCTCGACCGTGGCGGCCAAAACGCTGGGCGAAGTGATCATCGCCGGTCTGCTGTCGAACAACCTCGCCTTCGTCCTGCAGGGCGGCCTGATCGTCGCGGCCCTTGCCGTGCTGATCTATGACGGGCTGTCGGCGATCGAGCGCTACACGGCGCGCCGCATGGGGCGGGAGACGCGATAGCGTCTCGGGCGAAGTTCTCTGGTTTTCAGTGTCCGCCCGAACGGGCCGGGTGGTCGAGCGTCAGTTCGAGCTTGGTGCCCGTCTCGCCCGCGATCCAGCGGCGGCGGATCACTGCAAAATCATACTGTCTTCCAGCTTTCACAAAAGAAACCAGATCACCCACGGCGCAACCACTGTCGAGATCGAGGGCTTCGACAGTCTCCGCAATGCCTTGTGGCAGGCGCGCAATGCCAGCGGACAGGCTTTCAACGACGCCAAGAAGTTCGCGGTGATCGCCACCACCTTGGGTTTCCTGATCTGGTACTTTGGTTTCATGGTGGTGGGCGGCGAATGGTTCGCTATGTGGCAGTCCAGCGTCTGGAATGGTCAGCAAAAGGCATTCATGTTCTACATGACCATGCTGGCGGTGCTGATCTTCGTTGTCCAGCCTGACGGCGACCTGCGCAAAAGCTGACGACCGCCAGCCGATTTCAATCGATCTAATTAGGCGGCGGCGCTGGCGCACATAGCTTTTAGGCGAAAGCCGGGCAAAAACCGAACAATATCTTGACGTTCGCAACCCTGTTTCGCATAAGCCGGTGCGAAGGAAGCGGATTCCGCTTGGCGGAATCCGCTTCCCGTCTCAACGGCCCAGGGAGGGGTTCTTTTGGGCCATCAAGCGAGGAAAATTCGGCAATGACCATAATTTCCGCTGTCATCGCCTGCGGCCTGCTTTCAGTCCTTTACGCCATCTGGGCAACACGTTCGGTCCTTGCGGCCGATCAGGGCAATCAGCGTATGCAGGAAATCTCCGCGGCCATCCGCGAAGGCGCGCAGGCCTATCTGGCGCGCCAGTACACCACCATCGCCATCGTCGGCGTCGTGGTGCTGCTGCTCGCCTGGTGGCTGCTTTCGATCACCGCCGCCATCGGCTTCCTGATCGGCGCCGTTTTGTCGGGCGCCGCCGGCTTCATCGGCATGCACGTCTCGGTGCGCGCCAATGTCCGCACCGCGCAGGCGGCTTCCAACAGCCTCGCGGCCGGCCTCGAGATCGCCTTCAAGTCGGGCGCCATCACCGGCATGCTGGTCGCTGGCCTGGCCCTGCTCGGCGTCTCGATCTACTACATGATCCTGACCCAGTTCATGGGCCTTCAGCCCAACGACCGTGTCGTCATCGACGCGCTGGTTTCGCTCGGCTTCGGCGCCTCGCTGATCTCGATCTTCGCCCGTCTCGGCGGCGGTATCTTCACCAAGGGCGCCGACGTCGGCGGTGATCTCGTCGGCAAGGTCGAAGCCGGCATTCCCGAAGACGATCCACGCAATCCGGCCACGATCGCCGACAATGTCGGCGACAATGTCGGCGACTGCGCCGGCATGGCCGCCGACCTGTTCGAGACCTATGCGGTGACCGTCGTCGCCACCATGGTCCTTGCTGCCATCTTCTTCGGCGGCACCGCCGTTCTCGATGCCACGATGCTCTATCCGCTGGCCATCTGCGGCGCCTGCATCCTGACGTCCATCGTCGGCACCTTCTTCGTCAAGCTCGGCTCCAACGGCTCGATCATGGGCGCACTCTACAAGGGCCTGATCGTCACCGGCCTGCTGTCGATCGTCGGGCTCGGCGCCGCCACCTCGTTAACGCTGGGCTGGGGCGAGATCGGCACGGTCGCCGGCATGGCCATCAACGGCACGAACCTGTTCATCTGCGGCCTGATCGGTCTCGCGGTAACCGGCTTCATCGTGGTGATCACCGAATACTATACCGGCACCGACAAGCGCCCGGTGAACTCCATCGCCCAGGCTTCGGTCACCGGTCACGGCACCAACGTCATCCAGGGCCTTGCGGTCTCGCTGGAATCGACGGCGCTTCCGGCGATCGTCATCGTCGGCGGTATCATATCGACCTACCAACTCGCCGGCCTCTACGGCACGGCGATCGCAGTCACCACGATGCTCGGCCTCGCCGGCATGATCGTCGCGCTCGACGCCTTCGGCCCTGTCACCGATAATGCCGGCGGCATTGCCGAAATGGCTGGCTTGCCCAAGGAAGTGCGCCAGTCCACCGACGCTCTCGACGCCGTCGGTAATACCACCAAGGCGGTGACCAAGGGGTACGCCATCGGTTCAGCCGGTCTCGGCGCGCTGGTGCTGTTCGCGGCCTACTCCAACGACCTGAAGTTCTTTGCTGCCAATGGCGACAAATATCCTTACTTCCAGGGTATGGGCGAAGTCTCTTTCGACCTCTCCAACCCTTACGTCGTCGCCGGTCTTATCTTCGGCGGCCTGATCCCGTATCTGTTCGGCGGCATCGCCATGACGGCCGTCGGCCGCGCGGCGGGCGCGATCGTCGAGGAGGTGCGCAAGCAGTTCCGCGAGGATCCGGGCATCATGGCCGGCACCTCAAAGCCGAACTACGCGCGTGCGGTCGACCTTCTGACTAAGGCGGCGATCCGGGAAATGATCATTCCGTCGCTGCTGCCGGTGCTGGCGCCGCTGGTCGTCTATTTCGGCGTGCTGCTGATCTCGGGCTCGAAGGCGTCCGCCTTTGCAGCACTTGGCGCCTCGCTGCTCGGCGTCATCGTCAACGGCCTGTTCGTCGCCATCTCGATGACCTCTGGCGGCGGCGCCTGGGACAACGCGAAAAAATCGTTCGAGGACGGTTTCACGGACAAGGACGGCGTCAAGCACCTCAAGGGCTCCGAGGCGCACAAGGCCTCGGTGACCGGTGACACGGTCGGCGATCCCTACAAGGACACCGCTGGTCCAGCAGTCAACCCGGCGATCAAGATCACCAACATCGTCGCCCTGCTGCTGCTGGCCGTGCTCGCGCACGGCTGAGGCCGCTCGGCCTTTCCGGGGCCGAAATCCACAAACCAAACCCGCGGGAGAGATCCCGCGGGTTTTGTTTTTGATGCCTGTGATGGGTCCGGGCTGCATTCAAGCGTGCGAGGTCGAAACCTGCGGTGCTGCTGCTGTCTCAAAACAAAAACCCGCAGGATCGCTCCTGCGGGTTTTCGGTCGCCTGAGATGGGCACTGCTTCCAGCGAAGCAGGAAAGGAGAAGGGAAGAGGAGCCGATTCTGCCCGGATGGATCAGGTGCCGCCGGGCGTGCTGCCGCCGCCACCGGGGAGGCCGGGGGCCAGCTTGCTGGCGCCGTTGATGATCTGGCTGAGGAAGTTCTGGTCCTTGCCGCCGGTCGGCGTGGTCCGTGAGATGAAGTCGAACACCTTGCCGTCCTTCAAGCCGTAATTGGCGATCTGGCTGACGCGCCCATCCTCGCCGAAATAGACGGCGAGCACCTTCTGGTCGACCAGCCTCGGCTTGTCGAAGGCGACGTAGCGCTTGCGCGTCTGCGATATGTAATAGAAAGCCTCATTGTCGAACGTCGCCTTCGTCGACGGGGTGCCGAGCGCCAGAAGCACCTGTTCGCGGCTCGAGCCGACCGGCACCAGGTCGATCGCCTGCTGGTCGATGACATAGCCCTGCGTCAGCGTCTCGCTCGGATTGAGATCGCCGATCATCTTGGATGAGTTGCAGGCGGAAAGCGCCGAAGCGACCACCAGCAGCGAGACGACGCCGGCGGACCCGGGCAGAAAAGTCGATTTGAATTTCAGCGCGCGCAACTACAACTCCATTAGCTGGCCGCAACTTGCGCTGGGCCGCAAAACCGGTAAACCAGCTTGCTCGCCGATGCAACAAGGCCAATTCAACAAACGGTCCCCAGGAGACCACCCTCAATGTTCCAGCGCCTTTTCGGCCGCGAACGTCACGCCAACCGCGCTATCACCGAGGCGCTTTACGCACAAATCGTGGCAGCGGCGCGGCAAACTTTGTTTTATTCCGAGTGGAATGTACCGGACACCCCGCTTGGCCGCTTCGAGATGCTGTCGCTGCACATGTTCCTGTTCCAGCACCGGCTGCGTGGGGAGGGCGGTGTTGCCGGGGAGGTCGCGCAGGTGCTGATCGACGAGTTCTTCACGGATGTCGAGCATTCGCTGCGGGAACTGGGCATCGGCGACGTCGGCGTGCCGAAGCGCATGAAGAAACTGGCGAAGATGTTCTATGGCCGCACCGCCGCCTATGACGATGCGCTGGAACGACATGACCACGATGCACTCGCCGCTGCTCTTGCCCGCAATGTCAGGCCCGATGCCGGCGCCTGGCCGCAGGCCAAGCATCTGGCAGGCTACGTCGCCGACGCCTCCAGGCAACTCGCGGAACAGCCGACCGAATCGATTGTTTCCGGCACAGTGGCATTCCCCGTCGCCAAGACTATTTAGGGAAAACAAGACTATTTAAGGAAAAGATGAAACACGCCGATCTCAAAAGCCCCGTGTCCTTCGCGGCCAATGTCGCCCGGCTTCCGCAAAATGGGCTGCCGGTGGTGATCGAGGCCGACGCCGCGCAGCGTGCCGCGCTGGCAAGCGAGCACGAGTTGCTTTCGGTCGAGAGCTACCGCGCCGAACTGCTGGTGGCGCCATGGAAGCGCAACGGCGTCAAGGTCAGCGGCCGTGTCGAAGCCGACATCACCCAGGCCTGCATCGTCACCCTCGACCCGGTCGAGGCACATATCGACGAAGCGGTCGACGGGCTGTTCCTGCCGGAGCAGTCCAAGCTTGGGCGGCAGGGTTTCGAGGGCGGCGGCGAGATTCTGCTCGATGCCGAAGGGCCGGACAGCCCGGAGACATTTTCCGGCAATACGATCGATGTCGGGGCGCTCGCCGAACAGTTCTTTGGACTGGCGATCGATCCCTATCCGCGCAAGCAAGGCGTTTCGATGGAGGCTGCCGACGATGCCGGGACTGCGGAAAGCGAATTCCAGCAAAAGCTGCGTTCCCTGCTGGGAAAATCCTGAAACCCGACCCAATCGGAGAAAAGCCGGTTGTGCGGCAGCCCAAAACCGCTATTTTCGCCGAACCTTCGCGAGCCCCGAACCGTCGCAAGCGCCAAGCGCTCGCTCAAGCAAACTGTGAGATGATTACCGCGTGATCAGGATTTCCATCGATGCCATGGGCGGCGATCACGGACCAAGCGTGGTCATCCCGGCGCTCATGACGGTCGCGACCCGGCGTCCCGACATCCGCTTCGTCATATATGGTCGCGAGGAGGCGGTGCGCCCCGAGCTCGCAAAACTCCCCAAGCTGGCGGCAGTGAGCGAGTTCATCCACTGCGAGATAGCGGTCAGTATGGACGACAAGCCGAGCCAGGCGCTGCGCCATGGCCGCTGGAAGTCGTCCATGTGGAAAGCGGTCGAGGCAGTCAAGGCAGGCACTGCCGATGCCTGCGTCTCGGCCGGCAACACCGGTGCTTTGATGGCGATGTCGAAATTCTGCCTTCGCACCATGGCGACCATCGATCGCCCGGCGATCGCAGCACTCTGGCCGACATTGCGCGGCGAGAGCGTGGTGCTGGACGTCGGCGCCACCATCGGTGCGGATGCGCATCAGCTGATTGATTTCGCCATTCTGGGCACCGGCATGGCGCGCTCGGTTTTCGGCATCGAACGGCCGAGTGTCGGCCTGCTCAATGTCGGCGTCGAGGAGATCAAGGGCCAGGAAGAGGTCAAGGAGGCGGGCCGCATGTTGCGCGAGGCCAACATGGCCTCGATGAACTACCACGGTTTCGTCGAGGGCGACGATATCGGCAAGGGCGCTGTCGACGTGGTCGTCACCGAAGGATTTGCCGGCAATATCGCGCTGAAGACGGCGGAAGGCACGGTAAGACAGATCGCCAGTTACTTGCGCGCCGCGATGAACCGGACGCTGATGGCCAGGATCGGCTATATATTCGCCAAGGGCGCCTTCGATCGCCTGCGCGAAAAGATGGATGTCGGCCGCTCCAACGGCGGTGTTTTCCTGGGTCTGAACGGCATCGTGGTGAAAAGCCATGGCGGGGCTGATTCGGATGGCTTCGCGGCGGCGATCGAGCTTGGCTACGACATGGTGCGTAACAATCTGCTCGATCGCATCGAAGCCGATCTCGACCTGTTCCATGCGCGCAATCCGCATGCCCAGACATCCAGGAAATCCGACGTCGTTGCCGACGCAAAGGAATAGGAAAGAGCCTTGATCAGATCAGTCGTGCGCGGCACAGGCGCCGCGCTGCCCCGCCGCATCATGAAGAATGCCGATTTCGAAGGCATGGTCGAGACCTCCGACGAGTGGATCGCCCAGCGCACCGGAATCCGCCAGCGTCATATCGCTGCCGACGACGAGACGACGGCTTCGCTCGGCGAGGCGGCGGCGCGCGCAGCCCTAGACAATGCCGGCCTGACGCCTGATGACATCGATCTGATCGTGCTGGCGACCTCGACGCCCAACAACACGTTTCCGGCCACCGCCGTCGACATCCAGAACCGGCTCGGCATGCATCACGGCTTCGCCTTCGACCTGCAGGCGGTGTGCTCGGGCTTTGTCTACGCGGTGACGACCGCCGACCTCTATATCCGTGGCGGCCTGGCCAAACGCGTGCTGGTGATCGGCTCGGAAACCTTCTCGCGCATCCTCGACTGGAGCGATCGTTCGACCTGCGTCCTGTTTGGCGACGGCGCCGGCGCGATGGTGCTGGAAGCAGGAGAGGGGACGGGCAGCATTGCCGACCGCGGCGTGCTGGCGGCCAGCCTGCGCTCCGACGGGACCCACAAGGACAAGCTGTTCGTCGATGGCGGACCATCGACCACCGGAACGGTGGGCTATCTCAGGATGGAAGGCCGCGAAGTGTTCAAGCACGCGGTCGGCATGATCACCGACGTCATCGAGGCGACGTTCTCGGCTGCCGGCATCACCGCTGAGGATCTCGACTGGTTCGTGCCGCATCAGGCCAACAAACGAATTATCGACGCTTCCGCCAAGAAGCTCGGAATAGCAGAGCAAAAAGTGGTGGTTACGGTCGATTTGCACGGCAACACCTCGGCTGCTTCCGTGCCGCTGGCTCTGTCGGTGGCCGTCGCCGATGGCCGCATCAAGAAGGGTGACTTGGTGCTGCTCGAGGCGATGGGCGGGGGCTTCACCTGGGGTGCGGTTTTGGTTCGCTGGTAAGTGCCGAACTGACAGGTTCGGTCCTTGACCTTGCCGGATCAATTACTTAGGTTCTGCCTTTGCTTGTATCGATTTATGTTTTTGAGCTGATGGGACGGTTCGCATGGGGGGAAAGACACTTACGCGCGCCGACCTTGCAGAAGCCGTTTACCGCAAGGTTGGCCTGTCGCGTACTGAATCGGCGGAACTCGTCGAAGCGGTTCTGGACGAGATTTGCGAAGCGATCGTTCGCGGCGAGACGGTGAAACTGTCGTCGTTCGCGACGTTCCATGTCCGTTCCAAGAACGAGCGCATCGGGCGCAACCCCAAAACCGGTGAGGAAGTGCCGATCCTGCCCCGCCGCGTGATGACCTTCAAGTCGTCGAATGTGCTGAAGAACCGCATCCTGCGCGCCCATCAGAACAGCAAGGCCAAGGGCGGTAAGTAGCGCTTGCTTCAAGGCTTCGGTTGAAAACCGCCGCCCCCTTTGACGCCGGGCTTGAATATTGTTTCATAAACCGCTGAAATAAAGCCCGATTCGGCAGGACAGGCCGGATCGGAATGACTCTTTGTTGAGCGTGATCTTGTCCGAAAACCGATTCCCACTTTTCGGGATCATGCTCCAGCGTGAGGATTTCGCCCATGGACAAGAGCCCCGATGCTTTCCGCACCATCAGTGAGGTCGCAGAAGATCTCGACCTGCCGCAGCACGTGCTGCGTTTCTGGGAAACGCGTTTCAATCAGATCAAGCCGATGAAGCGCGGCGGCGGCCGCCGCTACTACCGGCCGCAGGATGTCGAACTGATCAAGGGCATCCGCCACATGCTCTACGACCAGGGCTATACGATCAAGGGCGTGCAGAAGCTGCTGCGCGAGAACGGCAACCATTTCCTGGTCGCCATCGGCAATGGCGACATGGCGGCCGTCGAAGCGATCGCGCAACGCCGGCAGGCCGATGCGGTGCCGCTGACGCCAGCTGCCCAGCCGCGCGGCGCGGATGACGAGATGCTGGTTGGCGAGCCCAAGGTGAAACCCAGTCGGCGCTTTTTCGGCATCGGCAAGACCGACGACGAAGGCCCGGTGCAACCGGGCACGTCGAAACTTTCGCGCGACAATCGCGCTTTGCTGCAGGAGGCGCTGTTCGACCTTCTGGAATGCAAGCGCCTGCTCGATCAGGTGCGCTAGCGCATGACCCCGAAATCGGAATCGATTTTCGGAAAGGATCATGCACGCGCGGCGCTGTAGTGCATGTCGCCCAAAAGCATGCCCTTTCTTGAACCGGGGTGCGCAGCGGTTTTGGGGCAACGACATGCATGAAACAAGAACTTAAAGCGGTCGCATGAATTTGTTCAGACGCGACACGCTTTAAGGGCCGATCGATCGCCGGCGGAAACCGGAACTGCTTTGGGAATCATGCGTTCTTCCGCAAAGGAAGGACGTACATCATGGCATTATTTTCGACCCTCTCCGACATCGACCTTGAAAAGCAGGTCGCGGCCCTTTCCAGGGAACTGGCGGCGCTGAGGAAAGCCGTGTCCAGGCGGGGCGGCTCCTACTACGAGGATGGGCGTGACGCCGCATCGGATTATTACTCGGATATTGCAGAGCGCTTCAGTGATGCTCTGCCTGCGATCAGAAGGCAAGGCAGGGCGATCGAGAAGACGGCGCGCGATCATCCGGCGACAGCGGCCGCTGTCGGGCTGGTTGTGGTCGGGCTTGTCGCAAGCCTGTTGCTCAGCCGCCAGCAGAAAACGTCGCGAGCGACATCGAAGTCAGCACGTTGAGACAAAAGAAAATGACGGTCGTCCCGCGGACGACCGCCGTTTCTTGTCAATGACAATTGATCAGCGCGCGAGCTTGAGCTTGTTTTTCGGGCTGACCTGCGCGGTCTGGCTGCATTTGCCGTAGACGGTGCCGTTGGAGTCGGTGGCGTCCGTGTATGTGCCCTTGCAGTCGAGTTGCAGCACCAGGCAGTGACCCGCGCCCTTACAAACCGCGCCGCCGTCACCGGTGGGATGCGTGCCGTTGGCGAAGGCCGAGCTCGGAGCGGAAATCGAGCCGAATGCCGAGACGACGATGGCAGCGGCGAGCGAAAGGCGCTTGAAGTTCGAGATATTGGTCATGTGAGCATTTCCTTCTCTGGATCGAGGATCGCCGTTCTGGCGTCCTTCTGGTTGGGGATCGCCTTCTTGGCGTCCATGCCATCTTGGTGCGGCTCACAGAGGAAAAGTTCACACGTGGGTTCAAAAAAATTTGCGACCCCCTGATACGTTTGCGCTTACATCAAGTTCCAGCCGCTGGTCCCTCAAAGCGGCTGGCGGCCAGTGACAGTCACTTGACGAGCGAGCGGCTCGGAACCGTCGAACAGGTCGACGATCAGCCAGTCGAAAGAACCTGGTCGGAATGGCATCCCGCGCCGGCGTCGCCGCGGCCCATGCCAAGCCTGCGCCGGTCGGTATCACGATGCCGTGACGGTTTTTTTGGTGCTTGGCAAATCGTTAATGACCGGGCATTCTCGCAACCGTCCCAGGCAACATCATTATTTGATCAAACTCTTTCAGCCCATGGAGTTGCCAATGCCCCACTTAGCAAAAAAAGAACCCTTCTCCGAACTGGCGGCAATCGAAGCTGCGCCTGATCAAAGCGCCCTCAGAGCCATGCGGGAAACCAGGGGATACAGCATGGAAGAGCTGTCTTTGACGTGCGGCCTGGCGGTCGATGAGATCGCGGACATCGAAAACGGGAAAACGGGAAGAATGCCGACCCGTCGAAGCTTCGGCGAATAGCCTCTGCGCTTCGGCTTCCGGAAAGCGCGTTGATCGATACAGCCGTGCTCGCACAATCCGCGGAAAATCGACCCGTCTCCTAGCCGCGGCACCCAAGAGTATCTGCTCAACACGGTCGGAGCGGCCGAATTCAAGCCGGCGCGCTCTCGACCCAAGCTCATGGCCGTTTTTTGTGGCCGGTCCGACGGCGGGGGCCGCCTTCGAGAAGGAGGCGGCCTGCGCGCCATGTCGATGGGATTGTGCTGCAGGTGAACCGGTACCGACAGCAAGCGAAATGGCGGAGAACGATGCGGTATCAAATCGCCGGGGTTCGAAACCGCGCGGCTCGAGCACCGATTCCTTGACTGCAGCGCATCCGTGTCCTCCACGCCCCTGGAAGCCCATGGGAAGCGAGAACAGCGGGTGACCGGCGCTGCAGGTGTAGGGGATGCCTGGCGGCGCCGGTCAAGCGAAAGTTAGACACTCCCGCGCCTAAAATGATAGCTGAGTCCTGACGTGCGTCATGCGTGCTCATGGGAGTATCTGCCGGCTACATTCGATGCCGGTTTCGAAGGGCCACCGCACCTCATCCCCCATTTGGTGTGTGGTATCGATCGGGTGTTGTATCAAAAAGACTGAGCTGGTGCTGGGCTTGACGCGAACTGATCGGCTGGAGGGCACGGCCCCAAAAAGTCACGGTGGCCGCAAAAGGAAAAGGCCCCCGAAAGGCCCCAATTTCCCGATCTCGCGTTGTTCCTAGTTCCCCGGATTTCAATAAGCCTTGGACTTCAAGGACTTAATGGTCGGAGTGGCCGGATTCGAACCGACGACCCCTTGACCCCCAGTCAAGTGCGCTACCGGGCTGCGCTACACTCCGGACCGGTCGCGATGTATCGTGATAACCCGGTTCCGGTCAACCGAATTCGGCGGCTTTTCTTCCAGATGGAATCGCAGCCGCCGGCATGGGCTGCGCCGCCGGCCGCAACTGCCGCTGATGGCGGTATTCGAGCGCGATGGCGCCCCAGATCAGTCCGAGCAGCAGATAGACATGGCGCCAGTGGTCGATGTCGATGAAGGTGCCCAGCCCGATATTGCCGATGAAGGCGACATAGGCGCACAGAAGATAGGGCTGCCACGGCCTGTCGCGCAGGAGAATGCGGAAACCAGCTGCTATCGTCCAGCAGGTCAGCGTCAGGAACGACACGAAGCCGAGCCAGCCATAGTCCATCAGCATCTTCAGCCAGATGTCGTGCGTGTCCTCGCCGAAGATCGTGCCGAAGACGAGCGGACCGATGCCGAGCGGATGCTCCAGCGCCATCTGGAAACCGATCGTATAGCGGGCGAAGCGGCCGAGGCGGGCCGTGTCATAGCTCTGCTCCAGCTGGGCGCGGCTGGAAAACATCTCCGAAACGCCCGGAAGCTGCAGGATGACAAGCATTGCGATGACCAGCAGCGAGACGGCAGCGATGGTCATGACGACGACGCGCAGCCGGAACTTGCCGCTGGCGCTCTGCAGGAACAGGGAGCCGGTGAGCAGGATTGCCGCAACGCCGAACATACCCCAGGCGCCACGCGAGAACGAGAAGAAGATGCCGGCCGTGATGATCAGCAGCGGCACCGCCAGCAACGGCATGCGTGAGACGGGGCCTGTCAGCAGGAGATAGAGCAGGTAGATGCCGGGCAGCACCAGGAACGGTCCGAACACGTTCGGATCCTGGAAGGCGCCGGCGGCGCGGTCGTATTTGGTGAAGATCTCCGCCCCCGGGAAGGCATGGAAATAGCCTGCTATGCCGAGCAGCGAGGTCAGCACCGCCGACATCACATAGGCCAGGAAGATCAGCCGGTAGAGATTGGGCTGGACTGATGTCACCGAGGCGAAGAACACCGCGGTGAAGGCAAGGAACAGCGACACGGAGAGATAGAGCGGGGTGCTGGCAATATCCGACATCTGGGTCATCGCGATCATGCCGCCGATGTTCATGATCACCAGCAGCACCAGCAGCGGTGCTGCCGCGCGCGATATGCGCAGGCCGAACAAGGCCCACACTGCCATCAGCCCGGCCATGTAGAGGTCGTATGGCGCCGGCTCGTCGATGACAAAACCGGACAGGAAGACGCCGAGGAAAACCGCGCCCGACGCAATCAGCGCGATCAGCTTGGCGTTGACCGCGGCCGGCGGCAGTTCACGCGTGACGGCGCTCAATAGGCATTTTCCGTGTTGAGCAGCCGGATCGGTGTCAGGAGCAGGATCCTCAGATCGAACAGCAGCGACCAGTTCTCGATATAGTAGAGGTCGTACTCCGTTCGCATGCGGATCTTCTCGTTGGTGTCCATCTCGCCGCGCCAGCCATTGATCTGCGCCCAGCCGGTGACGCCGGGCTTGACCTTGTGGCGTGCGAAATAGCCGTCGACCACCTCATTGTAGAGGAGGTTATGCGACTGGGCGGCAATGGCGTGCGGGCGCGGGCCGACCAGCGACAGCGAACCGAAAAGCGAATTGAAGAACTGCGGCAATTCGTCGATCGAGGTCTTGCGGATGAAGCGGCCGACTCGGGTGACGCGCGGGTCGTTCTTGGTTACCGTCTGCTTGGCCGTCGGGTCTGCCTTGTCCGTGTACATCGAACGGAACTTGTAGACCTCGATGATCTCGTTGTTGAAGCCATGCCGCTTCTGGTGGAACAGCACCGGTCCCTTGCTGTCGAGCTTGATGGCGATTGCGGTCACCAGCATGACCGGCGAGAACACGATGATGCCGATGATCGAGAAGACGATGTCGAAGGCGCGCTTGGCGACCGAATCCCAGTCGTTGATCGGTTTGTCGAAGATATCGAGCATCGGCACGGAGCCGATGTAGGAATAGGAGCGCGGCCGGAACTGCAGCGCGTTCGAATGCGCCGAGAGCCGGATATCGACCGGCAGCACCCACAGCTTCTTCAAAAGCTGCAGGACGCGCGATTCGGCGGTCAGTGGCAGCGACACGATCAGCATGTCGATGCGGGCGATTCGGGCGAACTCGATGAGCTCGGAAACGGTGCCGAGCTTCGGATAGCCGGCGACGATAGGTGGCGAGCGCTTGTCGCCGCGGTCGTCGAAGATGCCGCAGATGCGGATGTCGTTGTAGGGCTGCTTTTCGACGGAGCGTATCAGGACTTCCGCCGCCGTGCCGCCGCCGACGATGACGGCGCGGCGCTCCATGCGCCCGTCGCGCGCCCAGCGCTGGATCAGCTTGGACATCATGAGCCTGAGACCGAAGATCAGCACGAAACCGACGACGAACCAGGTGCCGAAAAGCAGGCGCGAGTAATCCTCCGACATCTTCATGATGAATGCCGTGAGCGCCATCAAGGCAAAGGTGCCGGCCCAGACCAGCAAGAGACGGCCGAAACTGGCGATCGGCCGCAGCAGCGAAACGATCTGGTAGCAGTCGGTGACGTCGAACAGCACCACGGCGAGGAACGAGGCGGCGGCGATCGTCAGCGGATATTGCCAGGCGAGATGGTTGAAGAAGCCGACATAATGGAAATAGAGGCTGAGACCGGACAGGAACAACAGCGCGAATTCGACCATGCGCAAGACGCCGCTGACCATGATCGGCGACATGGTATCGCGCCGGTACTGCGTCGCGACCTGACGGGCGACGTCATTCATGCCGCCGGACGTCGGGCTCTCGGCAGGACCGTCGAATTTGCGCACCGCGTCTATCGAAAAGCGGCGCGCGGGGTCGATTTCGTTCATGATGTATCCGCAAAGCTTCCCTCAGGTGAGTAGCAAAAGAGAGCTAAGAAACCCTTGAAACAACTGGTGGCTTTGGAGAAGCTTTGGGGTTAGCGCTTGAGCGCGGCGAAATAGGCCGTCTCGATCGCGCCGGCCATCACGTCGGCGCCGAATCGTGCCTTGAGGTCGATGGTATCGGGCATCAGCTTGCCGTAGCCCTTGAGGTCGGCCAGCGCCGCGCTCATCTTGTCGCCGAGTTCGCGCGGATCGGGCCGGATCAGCGCGGGAGAACCGATGCCTAGGATTTCGGGTATGCCGCCGACCGCGGTGGCGATCATCGATTTGCCGGCGGCGAGCGTCTCCAGCACGATATAGGGCATGGCTTCCGCGCGCGAGGGGACGACGACCAGTTCGGCCAGCGCGAAGGCTTCGCGCGCCGGCATCGGCGGCAGGAAGCGCATATGGCCTTCGAGCCCGAGCCGCTTCACTTGTGCATGGTAGCGCGGCAGGTCGTCGCCGTCTCCGACCATCACCGCTTTCAACGGGCGGCCAAGCCGCGTTCCGGCAAGGACCAGCGCGTCGATGAAGATGTCCGGTCCCTTGAGGTCGCGCATCATGCCGATATAGAGGACATCGGCCGCATTCTGCTCGACCCGCACCGGCTCGAACTCGGCGGCGCGCAGGCCGTTGTAGACAAGGTTGTTCGGGATGGGCGGTTCGCCGATCTTCCTGCGATATGTCTGCCTCTCATAATCGGAGACAAACAGAAGATAGTCGGTGAAACACGCCATGAACCGTTCGAGCGCGAAGAACAGCTTCCCCATGGCGGTCGTCTCGTCATAGTGAAGAGAGCCGCCATGAGGCGAATAAAGGCGGGCTACGCGAGACCTTGATACCCGCAACAATGAGCCGAACAGGCGGGCATAGGCGCCACCCTTGGCGCCGTGCCCGTGGAGCACGTCCGGCCGCAATTCCTTGATGATCCCAAAGGTGCGCCAGGCCGAGGCGAGGTCGCCCGGCCCGACATGTCGCTGCATCGGCGTGCGATGGATGCCGAGCGCCATTCTGCCTTTCATCTGTTCGAACAGGTGTTCCTCGAAGTCGCCTCCCGTCGTCGAATCGCAGACGATGCCGACGGAATGCCCGGCGGCGACCTGCGCCTCGGTCAGGTCGCGCACGTGACGAAAAATCCCTCCGACAGGTGAGCGAAAGCAGTGGACGATCCTGAGTGTGTCCGCCACGTGGTCTAGAACAGGCGTTCGCGAACGTAGATCGTGTCGCCGGGTAGAAGCGGGTCGGAGGTGGGCACGCGACCGGTCATGACCTTGCCGTTGATGTCGCGGGTGATGTCGACGCTTTCCTGGTTGGCGCGCGGGCTGAACCCGCCAGCGATCGCAATCGCCTTTTGCACGGTCAGGCCGGGAACATAGGAGTATTGGCCAGCGGCACCGACTTCGCCCATGATGAAGATCGGTCGGTACCGGTCGATCTCGACCGAAACGTCCGGGTCGCGCAGGTAACCCTGGCGCAATTTGTCGGCGATCTCGCCTTCGAGTTGCTGGGCGGTGTGGCCGCGCGCCGGCACGGCGCCGACGAGCGGGATGGACAGGTAGCCGGATTGGTCGACGCTGTAGATGTTGGTCAATCCTTCCTGCTCGAACACGGTGACGCGGACCCGGTCGCCGGCGCCGAGGCGATAGGGCTGGTCGAGCGTTTTATGAAAGGCTGCCGGCGCCGGCCGGTAGCTGGAGCAGCCGGCAAGCAACGACACGGCGAGCAGCGCGCGGAAGAGGGAAGCAGTGCTTTTCATGACCGGACACGTACCTTCGACTGGCCGCCGTTACACCGCGGCAAACGCTGAGGGATCGAGGTCCGTTATCATCCCGTTAGGGTTAATGGCCGGTAAAGGCACGCTGCCGAAGTGGCGGCAATGGACAAAAGATGGCCGGTTCTGGTGCTTTTGTTGCCACCTTGCGAATAAACCCTAACGGATGCTTACCGCGATATTAACGGCTGAGTTACCATAGTTGTTTACGGTGCAACCTGACCAATGCATGCCGCCCAAAAGTGCATAGCGGTTTTGGGACAACGACATGCAGGAAAACAAGAACTTAAAGCGCGTCGCATGAATCTGTTCAAACGCGACGCGCTTTAAGTACCGGAGCAGGATGCATGTCCGTTCAATCCGCGGCCGCAGATGTCGACGTCGATCTCAGGCAACTCTTCGCAAGCCTTGCGAGGAACTGGCTTCGCATTCTTGTCGTCGCGCTGGTGATAACCGGCCTGGCGTTAGCGCTCGCCTGGCTCGCCACGCCGCATTACAAGGCCGAAACACGGCTTTTGATCGAAACGCGTGAGTCGGTTTACACGCGCCCCGACGGCACCAACGACAACGATAAGCCGATTCTGGATGAGGAAGGCGTGACCAGTCAGGTCGAGGTCATTTCCTCGACCGATATCCTCAAGCAGGTGGCGCAGAAGCTCAATTTGTCGCGGCTTCCCGAGTTCGACGAGACGGCTGACATGCCGATGTTGAGCCGTCTGCTGGTCATCGCCGGCCTGAAAAGCGACCCCAACGAGATCCCGCCGGAAGAACGCGTGCTGAAGACGATGCGCGAGAAGCTCAACGTCTACCGCGTTGAAAAGTCTCGCGTTATCGTCATCGAATTCTCCTCGGAAAATCCCAGGCTCGCCGCCGAAATTCCGAACGCCATCGCCGACGCCTACATCTCCGTCCAGGGCAATGCCAAGACCGAATCGAATTCCGCCGCAACCGACTGGCTGGCGCCTGAGATCGCCGACCTGTCGAAGCGGGTAAAAGATGCCGAGGCCAAGGTGGCAAGCTATCGCGCCCAGTCCGATCTCCTGATGGGCGGCAACAATTCGGTGCTCGCCACGCAACAGCTGTCCGAACTGTCGAGCGAACTGTCGCGGGTGCGCGCCAATCGCGCCTCGGCGGAAGCGACTGCCGACAGCGTGCGCAGGGCGCTGCAAAATGGCGGCTCGCTGGATGCGGTGCCGGAGGTGCTGTCTTCCGATCTCATCCAGCGCCTGCGCGAGCGGCAGGTCGAGCTCAAGACCAACATCGCCGATCTTTCGACCTCCTTGCTCGACAACCATCCGCGCATCCGGGCGCTGAAGTCGCAGCTTGTCGATCTCGATCGCCAGATCCGCAACGAGGCGGAGAAGATCATGAAGGGGCTGATGACGCAGGCGCAGACCGCCCAGGCCCGCGAGAACCAGCTTGTCGCCGACGTCAACACGCTCAAGGCCGCATCGGCGCGCGCCGGCGACCAGCAGGTCGAACTGGACGCGCTGCAGCGCGAGGCGACCGCTCAGCGCCAGCTGCTCGAATCTTACCTGACCCGCTACCGTGAAGCGTCCTCGCGCAAGGACAGCAACTATCTGCCGGTCGACGCTCGTGTCTTTTCCCGCGCGGTGGCGCCGTCGGAGCCCTATTTCCCGAAGATCCTGCCGATTACCGGTGCGGCCTTCGTTGGCTCGTTGCTGCTCATGGCGATCGTGACGCTTCTGCAAGAACTGTTTTCGGGTCGCGCCATGCGGCCGGCCGCCGGCGCCCGCTTCGAGCGGATCGAACAGGTCGCGATGCCGGTCGTCCGCCAGGAACCTGCCGTCTTCCAGGAGACGGGGGAGCGTCAGGCTGAACCGGAGGCGGAACCCTACACCGCCGCGAGAGCCTATGGTGCCGCGGCGCCTGATACGGTCGCGACGGCCGAAGAGCCGAGCCCCCAAGAGTCGACTCCCGAAGAGCCGACAGAAGAGCGGGAGGTCGCCGAGCCAGAACCGGCGCGTGCCACCCTGGGCGAGATCGACATCGAGAATGCCGCTGAAAAACTGATCGCCAGTGGTGCCGCACGCGCCATATTTGTCTCGCCGGAAGGCGATGAGGCTGCCGCCTCGGCGGTCCTGGTGGCGCGCGAGGCCTCGGACGCCGGCCTGCGTGTGCTGTTGCTCGATCTTACCGCCTCCGGAGCTGCCTCGCGGCCGATGCTGGACAGCAGGCTTTTCCCGGGCATTACCAATCTGCTCGCCTCCGAAGCGGTGTTCAGCGACGTGATCCATCCCGATCTCTATTCGGACTGCCACGTCATTCCCGTCGGCACCGCCGATCCGGTCCGCGCCATGCGCGCCGCCGACCGGCTGCCGATCATCATGCAATCGTTGACCACCGCCTACGATCTGGTCGTGGTCGAATGCGGACCCACCGACGCGCAAGGCATCAGCCGCCTGGTGGGCGAGGGCACCGAGGTCTTCCTGTCGATGCTGGAGCCGGACGACGAGGTGGCGCAGGCCGCGATCGAGCTGATCGAGAGCGGCTATCCCGACCTGACACTGGTGACGCCGATCGGCCATCAGACGCCAGGGACGCCGGTGCCCGGGCGGCGCTCCGCCGCCTGAGACGGCTCGACAATTCTCTCAGAGGTCCCGGAATCCCGACAACCCGTCAGCTGTCGTCTTCGCCCGCGGCAGGTGTTGCCTGTCCGGCCGTCTTGCGGCGCAGCATCTTGGTCAGCTTCCAGATTGTCGGGCTGTTCTTGATGAAGGCTTTCAGGCGCGCGCCTTGGCGCAGGACAAGCGCCAGCGCGCGGCCCTTCATCGTCAGCGGAATCAGGAGCTCGAAATGCTGGGTCTCGATATCGCACCACAGCCGTTTGTAGGGTTCGTCGCCGACCGAGAAATCATAGACATCGAACCCCCTCTCGCACGCCTCCTGGATGTTGTCGAAGAACAGGAAGTCGCCGGGGCTGGTATGGGTGAGATCGTCCTCGGCGATCGCCCCGAACTCGCAGATCAGCCGCTTGCCGCAACGGCTCGATCCGGTAACGGCACGAAGCTTGCCCGCGACCTCGAGCCCATGCAGCAAAAAGGGCGGCTTGTCGTCGGAAAGCGCTTCGACGAACAACGCGCGGAAGAAAGCACGAACCTCCGGCTCGCCGAAGACATTGGCGATGCCCATTTTGCGGAAGCGGAATTCCTTCATCTCGAAAAACGCATCGAGCAGTCGGTTGACCTCGTCCGCCGTCCGGGCCTCGATGCGGCGATGGCTGCCGACGGCCTCGAACTTGCGCGTCTGCGAGCGGTGCTTCTTGCGCTTGCGCTTGCCGCTCGCGCGCGACAGCAGCGCATCGAAGCCTCCCGCCAAGTCGACGGCCAGCGACAGATTGGGGCTCGGAAAATGCGGAAGCGAGGCAAGCGGATTGGCGATGCCGTCGAGATCGGGCAGCAGCCGTTCCAGTGCGACGAGGTCGATGTCCGGCCGCGCCTTGGCGATCACCGCCAGGGTCGAGCGGATCGCCGCACCATCCGCCTTGGTCAGCCAAAGCGGGTCGGCGGCGGCGAAATTGCCGTTGGCATGGCGGCCGCCCATGAAACGGGCGACGCGGAACGGACCACTGCGGGTGACTTCCAGCACCAGCGAAAAAACCGGCCGGCCTTCGGCGTTCAGTGTCGCCAAAACGGCGTCCGCTTCGGCATGTCTGGCCCAGTTCAGGATCCAGGCCGGGCTCTGTGCGGGCGCGAACAGCGCCGAACGACAGAACTCGGCATAGGCTGCAAATGCCGCGCCGTCGGCGACCGAGACCGACAGGCCCGCGTGACCCGCAGGCAACGCGCGTGGCGCCTCCATGGCTTCGAGCTGATTGCCGTCAAATGACACGATGGCGTCAACCATACCTCAATCCTTTAGGGCGTATTCACCGCGATTGGGGGCTCGCCTAGGCGCATTCCATGCTTGAATGAGCCTAGGCGCAAAAGGTGAATGAATGATCGACGGGGGCGAGGCAATCCGGAAACTGGCGCTCAACGTCGTCCGCTATACCGGCCTTGCCCCGCTGGCAAAGCCGTTTGTCGGCGGCATCGGCGCCATCCTGATGCTGCACCGGGTCACCGCCACGCCGGAAAAACCCGATAGCGTCAACCGGCATCTCACCATCGCGCCTGAGTTCCTTGACGCTGTGATCGCCGACATGAAGGCGAACGGCTATGCATTCGTCACGCTGGACGAGGCGATCGAGCGCGTCAAGGCCGGCGGCAAGGGCGGTCAGTTCGCGGCGATCACCGCCGACGACGCATACCGCGATAACATGACCGAGGCGCTACCGGTGCTGGAAAAGCACGGCGCGCCGGTCACCATCTATGTCGCTCCGGGGCTGATAAACGGCGCCGCCGATCTCTGGTGGGAGGCGGTCGAGGACATCGTCAACGCGCGCGATGAGTTGACCCTGCCGACGCCGCAAGGCCGCATCAAGATCGACTGCTCGACCCCGGGCAAGAAACTCCAGGCCATTGCGCGCCTGCAGGCTTATCTGACGCTGGAGGTCCGCGAGGAGGACCAGCGGGCGGCGCTGCGTGAATTGGCACGGTCGAACGGTATCGAGTTGGACGGGCCGCGCCAGAGCACGCTGATGAACTGGGACGAGATCCGCGCCATGGCCGGGCATCCGCTGGTGACGATCGGCGCCCATACGGTCAACCATCGCAATCTGAAGCGGCTTTCCGAAGCCGATGCACGTCACGAGGTCGACGACGTCAGGCGCATGTTGCAGGCGGAACTCGGCGAGGAGCCGCGCCATTTCGCCTACCCCTATGGCTATGCCAGCGCCGTCGGCGGCCGCGAAGTCGGCTTTGCCCGCGACGCCGGCTATGCCTCGGCGGTGACGACACGCCACGGCGTGCTGCGCGCCGAACACGCCGGCTTCCTGCATGCGCTGCCGCGCATTTCGGTCAACGGCCGCTATCAGAGCGTTGCCTATATCCGCACGATGCTGTCGGGTGTGACGACGCCGCTGGCCAACGCCGGCAAGATGGTCGTCACCATTTGACGGCGAGCCTCAGTCCTTCGGCCGCGGGGGCTCCAGGATCAGCCATTTGATGATGCCCATGGCCGGCAGCACCCAGAGCATGCCGCTGAGAAGGAAGAACAGGAAATGCGTCCACGGTCCCGATTCCGCCAGTTGCGCAACCGCCACGACCGATGCGACCAGCGCATAGACGATGACCAGCGCCACCAGCAGGAACGTTCCGATCAGCTTCTTCAGGCGAATGGGCATTTCGCGATCTCGTTGATTGCTACCGCTTAGGCCCAACGGAAGAGGCACGCAACCCGCCAGATGCGGCGCGACGGCGTGCCGCGCTGGCCGGTCTTGCCAGTTGGGTTGCGATGGTTCACCAATCCGCGACACCAACCCGCCGGGACGAACCCATGGCTGCCATATCCGCTGCGCCTTATCTGGCCCGCGACCGCGACCTTCACAACCGGGCGCTGGTGCGCGGCTGGCTCTACGTCGTGCTTCTGGTGCTGGTTGCGCTGGTGCTGGTCGGCGGCGCTACCAGGCTCACCGAGTCCGGCCTGTCGATCACTGAATGGAAGCCGATCCACGGCATCGTCCCGCCGCTCAACGATGCCGAGTGGCAGGAGGAGTTCCAGCGCTACCAGCAGATCCCGCAATACGCCGAGCTCAACGAGGGCATGAGCATCGAAGCGTTCAAGTCGATCTTCTGGTGGGAATGGGTGCACCGGATCCTGGCGCGCGGTATCGGCGTGGTTTTTGCCTTGCCGTTGGTGTTTTTCTGGGCGACGCGCCGCATCGAACGCGGGCTTGGCCCAAAGCTGGTCGGTATCCTCGTTCTCGGCGGCCTGCAGGGCGCGATCGGCTGGTGGATGGTCGCGTCGGGGCTGGTCGACCGGGTCTCCGTCAGCCAGTACCGGCTGGCTATGCATCTGACGCTGGCCGCGCTGATCTTCACCGCGATCATGGTGGTCGCGCGAGGGCTGGCTCCCCATTCCGAGCCCGCCGCCGATCGTTCGACGCAGCGTGTGGCGGGCTTTCTGGTGCTGTTAGCGCTGATCCAGATCTATCTCGGCGGGCTGGTCGCCGGACTCGATGCCGGCCTGAGCTACAACACCTGGCCGCTGATGGACGGCAAGCTCATCCCCGGCGATCTGATGGTGCTCGAGCCGGCATGGCGCAACTTTTTCGAGAGCCCGAAGACGGTTCAGTTCATCCACCGGCTCGGCGCCTACATCATCTTCGTCACCGCACTTTGGCACATGATCGCGACACACCGCCACCAGCCCCAGACAACGCATGCGCGCCGCGCGACGTTGCTGTTTCTGCTGGTGCTGGTGCAGGCCGTGATCGGCATCGGCACGCTGCTGATGCACGTGCCGCTGCACATGGCGCTGACGCATCAGGCGTTCGCGCTTGTCCTGCTGGGTTTTGCCGCGGCGCATTGGCGGGCTACCCGAGGCCCGTATCCGCTGCCCAACGAGATCGCCGTCAGAGACTGAACCGCACCGTCCGGATCGCCATGGCGACGGATAATTCGCGGCTTTCCTCGACCGCGTTGGCATCCTCGTGATGCCATGAAGCCGACAGGCAGCCATAGGCGATGGCGTGATCCAGAATGGCGGACGGCGTCTGGCGGAGCGTCTTGGCGAAGATCTCGGCCATGTGGGCAATCCGCGGCGGATCACGGCAAAGGTCGTCGCGGTCGAGCGGATTGTAGAACATGTTCGCCGCATCGAAGCCGGGATCGCCGAGAACGCCCTTCGGGTCGATCGCCAGCCAGCCGCGCGGTCCGTGCATGATGTTGTCGTGATGCAGGTCGCCATGCAGCGGCAGCACGTCGACAGGATCGGCCAACAACCGTTCCGCTGTCGCAGCCGCTTCGACATAGAGGCTCTTTTCGCCGGCGTCGCAATCGGTCTTCGCCTTCTTGAACAGGCTGGAAAACCGTGCCCGCAGCGGCTGAAGATCAGATGGGGCAGGGTGCTTCGACGGCGAAAACAGCTTTGCCATCACCTCGGCCGCGATCTCGGTCGACGCAGTGTCGCCATGTTCGGCAAGGTCGTGCGACAGCATCCTGTCGCCGGCGTATTCGAGCAGCATGCGATTGCCGTCGCGGCCAAGCAGGCGGACGGCACCTTCGCCGCGCCGCCAGGCGAGAAAATGCTCGCCGCGCAGATCGTCTTCGACGTCATCGAAAGGTTTGAGCGCCTTGACGATCGCCGGCGAGCCGTCGTCGCGAAAAACCTTCCAGATGCGGCTGCTGAAGGTCTCTGCAATCAGTTCTGGCGCGCTGACTTTCCAGCGTTTTGGAAATGCCGGGACGTTCATTCAGGGCTTGAGGCCGAGCATCAAATCCATGTTCTGTACGGCCGCCCCCGAGGCGCCCTTGCCGAGATTGTCGTAGACGGCGAGCAGCAGCGCCTGGGCTCTGTCGTCATTGGCGAAGACATAGACCTTCATCCGGTTGGTGCCGTTGTAGATTTCGGGATCGATCTCCGGCACGCGCTCCAGATGCGCATAGGGCGCCACTTCGACCACGCCGCCCTCGATGGCGGCGAAATGGTCGGCAATCGCCGCATGAAGCTCGGCGCCGGTCGGCACATAGTCGAGGCCGCCGAGTTGCAGCGGCACCACCGTGATCATGCCTTGCGCGAAATTGCCGACCGCCGGCTGCATGATCGGATCATGCGACAGCTTCGCATAGGTCCTGAGCTCCGGCACATGCTTGTGCTGCAGGGTCAGCCCGTAGGGCAGGAATTCCGGCGCATCCTCGCCCTTGGCGACATAGTCCTCGATCATTGGGCGGCCGCCGCCCGAATAGCCCGAAATGCCGTTGACGGTGACTGGAAAATCCGGCGGCAACAGCCCAGCCGCCACCAGCGGCCTGAGCGTCGCGATCGGACCTTGCGGCCAGCAGCCCGGATTGGCGACGCGCTTCGCGTTGGCGATTGCCTTCGCCTGGTGCTTGTCCATTTCGGCAAAGCCATATTCCCAGCCTTCGGCCACGCGATGCGCGGTCGAGGCGTCGATGACCTTGGTGGTGTCGCTGGTGATCAGCGAAACGCTCTCTTTCGCGGCTGCGTCCGGCAGGCACAGGATCGCGATATCGGCAGCGTTGAGGAATTCCGCTCTAGCTGCCGTTTCCTTGCGGCGCTCAGTCGGAATGGAGATGATCTCCACGTCGCTGCGGTCGGCAAGCAGCGTCCTGATCTGGAGACCGGTGGTTCCGTGTTCGCCGTCGATGAAGATTTTCGGTTTCATTGGCTGCCTGAATTCCCTGGTATTTCAAATCTATATGCCGCTTGCCTGATTCAATCCGGCAGCACTGTGATTGCCGTTGTTCAGCTCTTCGAGCCGGGCCTTTCGTTCCGCCAGAAGCCCGAGATAGTGCATGGCCACCATCGAGCCGGCAATTGCCGTTATATCGGCGTGATCGTAGGCGGGTGCAACCTCGACGACGTCGGCGCCGACGATGTCGATCTGGGTAAGCTGGCGCAGCACCGACAGGATTCTTGCCGAAGACGGCCCGCCGGCGACCGGTGTACCGGTGCCGGGCGCGAAAGCGGGGTCCAGGCAATCGATGTCGAAGGTGAGATAAGTCTTCCTGCCGCCGGTGCGGTCGACGATGGCATAGGCGATGTCCGACGCTCGCATCTCCTCCACTTCGTGGCCGTAGATGATCTTGATGCCAAACGTGTCAGGCGCATGGGTGCGGATGCCGATCTGGATCGAACGGTCGGGGTCGATTATGCCCTCCTTGACCGCGCGGCCGACAAAGGAGCCGTGATCGATGCGCTTGCCGTCGTCCGGCCAGGTGTCCTGGTGGGCGTCGAACTGCACCAGGGCCAGCGGCCCATGAATGGCGGCATGCGCCTTGAGCAGCGGCCAGGTGACGAAATGGTCGCCGCCGAGCGACAGCAGGAAGGCGCCTGACTTCAGGATTCTTGCCGCTTCGCGCTCGATCGTCCCGGGCGTCTTCTGGTGATTGCCGCTGTCGAGCAGACAATCGCCATAGTCGACCACGGCGAGATGTTCGAACAGATCGCGCGAAAACGGATATTGCGGATCGTTGTCGAGGATGGTCGACGCACGGCGAATCGCCTGCGGCCCGAAGCGCGCACCCGGACGGTTGGTGACCGCGGCGTCGAACGGGATGCCCCAGACCACCGCATCCGCGCCCTTCACGTCCTTCGTGTATTTGCGTCGCATGAACGACAGCGCGCCGGCATAGGTCGGCTCGAAGGAAGCGCCCGTCTTGGAGCGGGCGGTGAAGGCGTGGTCGATGTTCCTATTCGGCATGAAGCGATCTCCTGTGCGTCGACGCGCAACCTTATTGGACATAATTCTCAGAAATGCGACCCCTTCCGAGGAGCATGGCCATTCGGGCCCGGTCACAAATTCTTGCTTGCCGGGCGAGCCCGCATGGCGGGCCCGGCAATTGCGCAGATAAGCACGAATACAACCGAAAGTAGCCAGCCGCCCCGCGAGCGGGGCCAGGTGTCGGCCGGGGAGCGGAACAGATATGGGCGCCAGGTCGGCCACATCGACCGCTACAGCGGCATCAATTTCGGCAATCTGATTGCCGGCAACCTGCCGATTGCCTTTATCGTGTGAGGTTCAGAAATGGCCGCAGTGACCTGACTTTCCGGCGTTTACGAAGCCGGCTTCGTTCACTGGGCTGTCACGTGCGTCGCTTAACCGGGTGTCGATCCGGTACGGAGCGATTCTCATGCGAACGACCTGGCTGAGCCTTCTGCTTTCCGCCGCGCTGACGGTTTCCCTTGGCCATGCATCGGCAGGTGAAACACGCGCCGGACAGATTCTCGACCGTTTCGAGCATGCCAACCAGTGGCGCGACCATGTGATGGTGGTGGCACACCGCGCCGGCAGCATGCAGGCCGGCAAGACGCTCTATGCGGAGAACTCGATCGCCGCCGTCGAGGCATCGATCGTGCTTGGTGCCGAAATCGTCGAGGTCGACGTCAGGCGGTCGAAGGACGGCCAGTACGTCGTCATGCATGACAGCTGGCTCGACCGCACGACGAATTGCAAGGGCGAGGTGATCAAGCGCACGCTGGCCGAACTCAAGACCTGCAGGCTTGTGATCGAAGGTACCGGCGCCGTCACCGATGAGCCGGTTTCGACACTGCGCGAGATGCTGATGGCGACCAAAGACAGGATTCTCGTCAACATCGACAACAAGCTCGACGTCGATAGCCTGGCCGGCATGATTGCGGTCGCCCGCGACCTCGGCATGGCCGAACAGGTGATCGTCAAGGAGAATCTATGGAATCCTGAGAGGATTGCCGCGGTAAAAGCCGCCATGAGCGCGATCGGCAGCGGTTTCCAGTTCATGCCGATCATCGCCGACGATGCGGTGCGCGACGCCGGTTTCGCCGAGAAAGTCGGCGGAGCCTTTTCGGCGCCCGCGATCGAATTGATCAACTGGCGGGCCGGGGCGGAGACGCTGACCGAGACCGGCGGGCCGCTGTTCAGCCCCCGCATGCGCGCGGCGGCGATAAGGGGCGACTGGCACATCTGGGCCAACACCTATGCCATCGTCAACAAGCCGGGCGGCTTCATCGCCGGCGGTCGCGGCGACGAACTGGCGGTGCTCGCCAGTCTACCGCGCGAGACCTATGGCTTCTGGGCCGAGCGAGGCGCCACCATCATCCAGACCGACGAGCCGAAATTGGCCATCGACTGGCTGGCGGCGAACGGCTATCGCGTGCCTTATCCTGATGAGGCGCGGCCGGCGAACACCGCAAGCATCAACTAGATGCGGTTTCCAGCGGGCGTGGGGATGCCCGCTACCTCGAATGTTGCGCCGTCAGGCGGCCATCGCCATGCCGTCCAGTTCCCTGACGGCGTCCTCCGGCAGATCGAGTTCGACTGCGGCGAGGTTCTCCCTGAGATGCGCGACGGACGAGGTGCCGGGGATAAGCAGGATATTGGGCGCGCGGCGAAGCAGCCAAGCCAGCGCGACCTGCATGGGCGTGGCGCCGAGGCGCAGAGCGACGCCGGATAGGGTGGACGACTGTAGCGGGTTGAAGCCGCCGAGCGGAAAGAACGGCACGTAGGCGATGCCGTCACGCGCAAGTTCGTCGATCAGGGCATCGTCGCTCCTGTGCGCCAGATTGTATTGGTTCTGCACGCAAACGATCTCGATGATCCGCCGTGCTTCTTTTATCTGCGCCGACGTGGCGTTGCTCAGCCCGATATGACGCACCAGGCCTTTTTGCTGCAGCTCGGCCAGCGCGGCGAGCTGTTCTTCGATCGACCCTTCGGCGGGGCCATGCACGTCGAACATGATCCTGAAGTTGACCACGTCCAGCACGTCGAGGCCGAGATTGCGCAGATTATCGTGCACCGCCTGGGTCAGCTCTTCGGGAGAGAAGGCCGGAAGCCAGGAGCCATCGACGCCGCGGCGGGCGCCGATCTTGGTGACGATGGTGAGGTCGTCGGAATAGGGCGCGAGCGCTTCACGGATGACCTGGTTGGTAACGTGCGGGCCGTAGAAGTCGCTGGTGTCGATGTGGTTCACCCCCTGCGCAACGGCTTCGCGCAGCACGGCCAAGGCTGCGTCGCGATCCTTGGGCGGGCCGAAGACGCCTGGTCCCGCGAGCTGCATAGCGCCGTAGCCGAGCCGCTTCACGGTGCGGTCGCCGAGAGTGAATGTGCCGGACTGGTCGATGCTGGACATGATCTTTCTCCTGAATGATGGGGAAGAAATAGACGCTGTCCGCTGTCCCGATAACCCGCTACTATCTGCACAGGTTGTGCAGGATAGCGAACAGTGAGTATCGAACTGGGTGATCTCAACGCCTTCCTGGCGGTGGCGCGTGCCGGTGGTTTTCGCGGGGGTGCGCGCGCAAGCGGCGGGAGTGCATCAGGTTTGAGCGAAGCCGTCCGCCGCCTCGAGACGCAGCTCGGTGTCAGGCTGCTCAACCGGACGACGCGCAGTGTCTCTCCGACCGAAGCGGGTGCGAGCTTGCTGGTCCGGCTCGGCCCAGCGTTGACCGAAGTCGAGGCAGCACTTGACGTGGTGAACGGCTTCCGCGATCGGCCGGCAGGTACGTTGCGCCTCAACGTGCCGGTCAGCGCGGCGCGGCTCGTCCTCCCCAGCATCGTCCCGAGGTTTCTCGCCGCCTATCCCGGCATCCGGCTGGAGGTGATCGCCGAGGAGAGCTTTGTCGATGTACTGGCGGAAGGGTGCGACGCTGGCATCCGCTACGACGAGCGGCTGGAGCAGGACATGATCGCGGTGCCGATCGGACCGCGCGTGCAACGCTTCGCCACCGCCGCCAGCCCTGCTTACCTCGATCGCCATGGCCGGCCTCAACATCCGCGCGACCTGCTCGGCCACGCCTGCCTGCGCGGCCGCTTCTCTGGCCGTACGCCACCGCCGTGGGAATTTGAGCGCGACGGCGAGGTTGTGCTGATCGATCCGACGGGGCCGCTTCTTGTGACCCTCGGCGGCGCGGCCGATCTCGCCGTCGATGCGGCCATCGCGGGCACCGGGATCGTCTGCCTGTTCGAAGACTGGCTTCGCCCTCACTTCGAGAGCGGTGCGCTCGAACCCATCCTCGAACCCTGGTGGCAGAGCTTCTCGGGACCGTTCCTCTATTATCCCGGCCGGCGCCTCGTGCCGGCGCCGTTGCGCGCGTTTATCGACTTCATCAAGATACCGGCCGATCACGCCTGATGCCTGTGTGAAGTCGCCAAAAGAAAAAGGCCGCCCGGAGGCGGCCTTTTCGATTGTGGGGAACTCGCAAACGCGTAGCGCTTCGAGAACTTGGCCCCAAGCGCTGTTTAGCGCTTGGAAAACTGGAAGCTGCGGCGGGCCTTCGCCTTGCCGTACTTCTTGCGTTCGACGACGCGGCTGTCGCGGGTCAGGAAGCCGCCCTTCTTGAGCACGGCGCGCAGCTCCGGCTCGTAGTAGGTCAGCGCCTTGGAGATGCCGTGGCGCACGGCACCGGCCTGGCCGGAAAGGCCGCCGCCGATGACCGTGGCGACGATGTCGTACTGGCCGGCGCGGTTGGTGGCGATGATCGGCTGGTTGAGGATCATCTGCAGGACCGGACGCGCGAAATATTCGGCGAACACCTTGTCGTTGACGACGATCTTGCCGGAACCGGGCTTCACCCAGACGCGGGCGATGGCGTTCTTGCGCTTGCCGGTGGCATAGGCGCGGCCCGACTTGTCGAGCTTCTGGACATGGACGGGTGCAGCCGGCTGCGCGTTGGTGTTGCCGGTGGCAGTTCCGAGTTCTGCGAGCGAGGAAAGCTCAGCCATTTTACGAAACCTTCTTGTTCTTGGCGTTCAGCTTGGCCACGTCGAGCACGACGGGCTGCTGGGCGACATGCGGATGTTCCGTGCCTGCATAGACGCGGAGATTCTTCATCTGGCGACGGCCGAGCGGGCCGCGCGGGATCATGCGTTCGACGGCCTTCTCGACGACACGCTCGGGGAAACGGCCTTCGAGCAGCTGGCGCGCGGTGCGCTGCTTGATGCCACCGGGGTGGCCGGTGTGCCAGTAATAGACCTTGTCGGTGAATTTCTTGCCGGTGAACACCACCTTGTCGGCGTTGATGACGATGACGTTGTCGCCGTCGTCGACATGCGGGGTGAAGGTGGGCTTGTGCTTGCCGCGAAGATGATTGGCGATGACAGTGGCGAGACGGCCGACGACGAGACCCTCGGCGTCGATCAGCACCCACTTCTTCACCACATCCGCAGGCTTCTGCGAAAAGGTTGCCATGGATTTCTGCTTTCGGTTCGGACCTTCCCCATTTCGAACAATAGGAGAAAGGCGTTTCTTGTTGCTTGGATTGAGGGAGAGCGCCTGCCCGCCGCCAATAACAAAACGGCGGCCTTTGCGGGCCGCTGCTTCGTGACGGCTTATAGGCGAAGGGGAGCTATGGCGTCAAGGCTGGTGAAAAGCCAGACGACAGGTAAAGTGAAGTAAAAACAAAGCTTTAGGTAAAAGGTATTATTTTACCACACTGTCGGCTCGCTTCGGTGGGATCGAATAGGTTCCCGTGGCGTGCGCTACGGTATGTCCCGCCGGTCCGGCGACGATGTCGATATCGAACACCATCAGGCTCTTGCCCAACTTCAGGATGCGGCAATGGCCGTCGATCGGCCCGGCCTCGGCCTTGCGGACAAAATTGATGTTGAGATTGGTGGTGACCGAAAGCGCATCCGGCCCGGCATGCGAAAGCACGCAGACATAGCCGCCAATGTCGGCAAGCGTGAACAGCGACGAGCCTGACACGGTTCCGCCGGGGCGCAAATGCCGCTCGCCGGCATTCAGGCGCACAGTGCAGCCGCCCGGGAACACGTCGATCGCCTCATAGAAGGTGAACTGGTCATTGAGCTGGGGATAGACGGTGGCCATCAAGGCGTTGACCTCCGCGGCAGTCAGCACCGGCTTGAGATTGTCTTGGGCGGGCATAGGCGGTTTCCTGTATATGGCGCCGGCATGGCCGGCGGTCTCAAGGCGGACGCGCTTGGCTGAGGTCGCGCCGCCGAGAAAACACGTCTCAAGGCTGTTCTTCAATCGGCAGCGTGCTAGTTCTTTTGTTCCATGGCCCGCGAATCCGATGCCGCCGGCCGATGAAGAGGTTGGAGAAACGACCCATGGCTGAAATCGTCGCCATCAAGCCGGCTGTTGCCGAAGGTCCGGTTGTCGCAAGGCTGGACGCGGGCGTCCTGCGCCTCACGCTCTCCAACCCGCCGGCCAATGCCCTGTCGCTGGCGGTCATGGCGGCTCTGACGGCGGAGCTTGACCGCGCGAAAGCCGACAGATCCGTCCGCGTCATCATCTTGGCGGCGGCCGGAAAGGTGTTCTGCGCCGGACACGACCTCAAGGAAATGACCGCGCGCCGCGCCGACGCCGACCGCGGCAGGGCATTTTTCGAGGAGACGTTTTCCGCTTGCGCGGCGCTGATGCAGGCGATCGTGCGTCACCCCAGGCCCGTGATTGCCGAGGTCGATGGGCTGGCAACGGCGGCCGGGGCGCAACTGGTCGCGAGCTGCGATCTGGCGATCGCCTCGCATGAGGCGACCTTCTGCACGCCGGGCGTCAACATCGGCCTGTTCTGCTCGACGCCGATGGTGGCGCTGTCGCGCAACGTCTCGCGCAAGCATGCGATGGAGATGCTTTTGACCGGCGAGACGATCGATGCGGCGACGGCCAAGGAGTTTGGCCTCATCAATCGTGTGGTGCCGCGCGAATATCTGAATCAGATTGTCACCAAATACGCGCAAACCATTGCTGCCAAGTCGTCTTTGGTCGTGAAGACCGGCAAGGAAGCCTTCTACGCGCAGGCCGAAATGGGGCTCGCCGAGGCCTATGCCTACACCGGCCGCGTCATGGTCGACAACATGCTGGCGCGCGACGCGGAAGAAGGCATCGGCGCCTTCATCGGCAAGCGCAAGCCGGAATGGACCGAGGAATAGACATGGAGCCCCGCGTCTCCATCATCACCATCGCCGTCGACGATCTTGAGCGTGCCACACGCTTCTACGAGGCGATGGGTCTGAGCCGGTATGCCGGGATCACCGACGGCGTTGCCTTCTTCCAGATGGGCGGTGTCATTCTCGGGCTGTTTCCGCGCGAAAGCGCCGAAGCGGATTCAGGCATCACTTTCGGCACGGCGCCGTCTGCCGTCTACCTTGCCTACAACACCCGCTCCGACAGAGAGGTCGATGACGTGCTCGCGATGGCCGAGAAGGCCGGTGGTCGTATCGTCAAGCCGGCCGGCCGTGCCTTCTGGGGCGGCTGGTACGGCTATTTCGCCGATACCGAAGGACATATCTGGGAAGTGGCGCACAATCCGGCTTTTCCGATTGCGGAAGACGGCAGCATCTCGCTGCCGGACTGATCCTTCTTCCAGATGGCATATCGCAAGCAACTGACGCGACTGAAGGCTCCCTATCTCAAGCGCATCCTGATCGAGCCAGCGCGGGTCGCGGATTGGGAAAAATATCCCTGGAATCTGCCGATCTTCCGCAGCCACGATTTCGGACTCGAATTCACCACGCCGATCACCATCATCGTCGGTGAGAACGGTACCGGAAAGTCGACGTTGCTCGAGGCGATCGGTGCTCTGGCCGGATACGATGAGGCCGGCGGCGGCAAGGGCTACATGCCCATCGACCACTCCCGCGCCATCGACAGGAGCGGCGCGGCATTGGCGGAAACGCTGCGCGGCCACTGGCTGCCGAAAGTCACCGCCGGCTGGTTCTTCCGCGCCGAATCTTTTTATTCCGTGGCCCGTTACCTTGACCAGGCGGCGCTGGAAGATCCCTTCAGGCCGCCGCCGCCCGATTTCCTGTCCTGGTCGCATGGCGAGGGCTTCATCCGCTTCTTCGAGGAACGCTGCCGCCGGCAAGGCATCTACATTCTGGACGAACCCGAAAGCGCTTTGTCGCCGACGCGCCAGATCGCGCTTCTCAAGATGCTGCGGCGGATGGATCTATCAGGCATGGCGCAAGTGATCATGGCGACGCATTCGCCGCTGCTGATGGCCTGTCCCGGCGCGCGGCTGTTTCGCATCAGCCGGTTCGGGCTCGACCCGACCGATTTCCATGACACCGATCATTTCCGCATGATGCGCAATTTCTGCAGCGATCCGGATGGTTTTCTCGCCGAAGCGCTGTATGAGGACGAGGCATGAATCACGACGCCTACGACAATGCCTATATCACCGGCATCCTCAATTCGGTGAAGACCATCGCCATGGTCGGCGCATCCGCCAACGATGTGCGGCCGAGTTACTTCGTGCTGAAGTACCTGCTGGGCAAGGGGTTTTCGGTGTTCCCGATCAACCCCGGCCAGGCCGGCAAGGAAATCCTTGGCCGGATGACCTATGCCCGCCTCGCCGATGTTCCCGAGCCGATCGACATGATCGATGTTTTTCGCAATCCTGCGGCAGCTCCGGCCATTGTTGACGAGGCTTTGCGGCTCGATCCGTTGCCGAAAGTCATCTGGATGCAGCTTGGCGTGCGCCATGACGAGGCCGCCGCGCGCGCCGAAGCCGCCGGCATCAAGGTGGTGATGAACCGCTGCCCCAAGATCGAGTATGGCAAGCTGTCGGGCGAAATCGGCTGGACCGGCGTCAATTCCGGCGTGCTGTCGTCGAAGAAGCCGCTGATGCGGCCGGGATTCCAGAGTTTCGGCGTTCGCCAGAAGTAGACGGAAAGTTTTTCCGGTAACCGGCACATTTTCTCGTGCCTCGATCACAGATCGTGCACTGAAGGGCATTTTCTTCTTTGCATTCGCGACCGGGCTTCGCCAAGAATGCCCGGCGCTTTTCAGAAGGTTCAAAAGGGAGGTATTCGATGACCCGCACGCCCGGTTTCAACACGCTCGCCATCCATGCCGGCGCCAAGCCAGATCCGGCGACGGGCGCGCGTGCCACGCCGATCTACCAGACGACCTCCTTTGTCTTCGATGATACCGACCATGCCGCCTCGCTGTTCGGGCTGAAAGCCTTCGGCAACATCTACACCCGCATCATGAACCCGACGCAGGCGGTGCTGGAAGAGCGCATCGCGGCACTCGAAGGCGGCACGGCAGCACTGGCCGTTGCGTCGGGCCATGCCGCGCAGGTGCTCGTCTTCCACAATCTGATGCAGCCCGGCGACAATTTCGTTGCCGCAACGAGGCTTTACGGCGGCTCGATCAACCAGTTCGGCCACGCTTTCAAGAATTTCGGCTGGCAGGTGCGCTGGGCCGATACCAATGACATCTCGACCTTCGAAAGCCAGATCGACGAAAAGACCAAGGCGATCTTCATCGAGAGCCTGGCCAATCCGGGCGGCGTCTTCGTCGACATCGAGAAGATCGGCGACATCGCCCGCAAGCACGGTCTGCCGCTGATCGTCGACAACACGCTGGCCTCGCCCTATCTGGTGCGGCCGATCGAGCATGGCGCCGACATCGTCGTGCATTCGCTGACCAAGTTCATCGGCGGCCACGGCAATTCGATCGGCGGCGCCATTGTCGACGGCGGCACCTTCGACTGGTCGAAATCCGGCAAGTATCCGATGCTGTCGGAGCCGCGCCCCGAATATGGCGGCCTCGTCCTGCACGAGACCTTCGGCAATTTCGCTTTCGCCATTGCCGCGCGCGTGCTCGGCCTGCGCGACATGGGCCCGGCGATCTCGCCCTTCAATGCGTTCCTCATCCTGACCGGACTGGAAACCTTGCCGCTCAGGATGCAGCGCCACTGCGACAATGCGGTCACCGTCGCCGCCTGGCTGTCCAATCACCCCAAGGTCGCCTGGGTGTCCTATCCCGGCCTGCCCAGCGACAAGAACAACGCGCTGCAGAAGAAATACGCTCCGCTTGGCGCGGGTGCGGTGTTCACCTTCGGCCTGAAGGGCGGCTATGCGGCGGGTATCAAATTCGTCGAGGCGCTCGAACTGTTCTCCCACCTCGCCAATGTCGGCGACACCAAATCGCTGGTCATCCACCCGGCATCGACCACGCACCGGCAACTGTCCGACGAGCAGAAGGTCGCGGCCGGAGCAGGGCCGGATACGGTCAGGCTTTCGGTCGGCATCGAGGATGTCAACGACATCGTTGCCGATCTGGAACAGGCCCTCGCCAAGGTTTGATCCATGCTGGAAGGAGCTTCCATGAGCGCGCCAAGATTTCTCTCCGTCGACGTCGGCAGCGTCGAACCGGAACTTGGCGCACCGGCGCCGGATCGTCTGATTTCAGGCGATCCGGTGTTCCGTACCTGGAATATCGAGGAACGCGACGGCGGGCTCTATGCCGGCATCTGGGAGGCGACGCCGGGCAAATGGCGCATTGAGTATGACGAGTGGGAGTTCTGTCACATCCTGTCCGGCGTCTCGGTGATATCAGAAGACGGCGGCGAGGCGCGCACCGTCAGGGCGGGTGACAGTTTCGTGCTCAGGCCAGGCTTCAAGGGAATCTGGGAAGTGCTTGAAACGACTCGCAAGGAGTATGTGATCCGCCTCTAGAGCCTCGGGCTTCACAGAAGGCGGTCGATGTCGGTACCGGAAAATCCGTATCCGCTCATCATGTCCCTGTGCCAGGGACTTCCAAGCAAACCATCGAGGCATGAATCGATGCGCTGCCGCAGGATCGCGTTGCCTTTGGCGAGCGCGAACGCGCCGGCTGCTGGCTGTCTTTCGGCTGCCGGAACGTCGATGACCTCAAGCGGTGCGTCGGGCCGCTCGGTCAGATAGCCTCGATGCGCCATGGCGACACTAGCATAGGCATGCACCACACCGGCAGCGACGGCATCGGCCGCGCCTCCTTGCGTGGCGAATATCCTTATCCGCTCGGGCGGAACGCCATTTTGCAGAGCCGTCTGATGTTGGATCTGGCCCGATATGACGCCGATCAAGGCCTCCTTATCTGCGGCGATGGATCGATAGCCCTTGAATTCGCGCGGATTGCCTTCCGCGACCAGCAACCCGTCCTGCAGCACCCAGATCGGTCGCGTGAAGTCGACGGATTTCTTGCGTTCGTCCGAAACGAACAGGCCGGTGGTCATGTCCCACTGACCCTTGGCCAACCCGGGAAGCAGTTTGGCGAACTCGGTTTTGATGGGCGAAAAGGCCCCCAGCCCCAACATTTCGCAAACCTTCCGCGCGAGCTCGACGTCGCAGCCTGAGACATCTCCGGAAGCGTCGGTGAAGCAGAAAGGAGGCTCCTGCAAGAAAGCGAATGTCATCTTTTCGGTCATGCGAACTCGGCCTGATGTCCGCTGTTCTCAAACGTGCACGGCGAGCGTTTCCAGCCCGTGGAAATGATAGGTGTCGCGGAAGCGCGGCTGTTCGGCAAGACGCAGCTGCGGCAGCCGGTCGAACAGGGTTTTCAGCGACACCTGCAATTCGAGCCGGGCGAGCGGCGCGCCGATGCAGAAATGAATGCCGGCGCCGAACGAGACGTTCTTCTGGTCCGCGCGATCCGGCCTGAAGGCGAGGGGTTCGGCAAAAGCCGCCGGGTCGTGGTTGGCCATGCCGAGCAGCAGGCCGACCGTCTCGCCGGGGTGCACGAGAATGCCTGGAGAGACCTCGATCTCTTCATAGGCATATCGCGTGAACATGTGCAGCGGCGCGTCGAAGCGCAGGCACTCCTCGACGGTCGCCGCGGTCGTTTCCGGCGCGGTGAAGAAGCGGCGCGGGTCGCCCCCTTGCGCGAGGATCGAGCGCACGGCATTGCCGGTCTGGTGGACTGTCGCCTCGTGGCCGGCATTGAGCAGCAGAATGGCCGAGGACACCAGCTCGTCCTCTGAGAGCTTCTGGCCGCCCTCCTGCGCCGCGATCAGCAGCGACAAAAGATCATCGCCGGGTTTTTTGCGCCGATCGGCAACATAGCCGCGCAAGAAGTCCGAGAAATCCTGTGCTGCGCGATTGGCCGTCTCTTCGGTCTCGCGTGTGCGGCCATACATGTACATGGCGACCATCCGATGCGACCAGTCGAGCAGTTGCGGCCCCATCTCGACCGGCACGCCGAGCATTTCGGCAATGATGGTGATCGGCAAAGGCGAGGCGAAAGCCGGCAGCAGGTCGACCTGGTCCGGTTCGAAACGGTCGATCAGTTCATTGGCGAGTGCCTCGACGCGCGGCCGCAGCCGCTCGACCTGGCGCGAGACGAAGGCGCGGTTGACCAGCGTCCTGAGCCTGGTGTGCACGGGCGGTTCCAGCTCCAGCATCGAATTGGCCTCGATGCCGTCGAACGCCTGGAGATGCGTGCGGTCCTGGCCGATGCCTCGACTGTCGGGGATGCCGGCCGGGTTCTGGCGGCCGAAGCGGCGGTCGCGCAGCAGCCGGTTGACGTCGTCGAAGCCGCCAAAGCAGCAGAAGCCGAACTCTTCCCAGAAGAAGGCGCTCGATGCGCCGTGCATGAAGGCATAGGTCTCGTAAGGATTCTGGAAGAAAGCCGGCTCGTGCGGGTTCAGTCGCAGGCGGCGCGTCGATGGATCGAAGGCAAGATAGGGCGGCATCAATTTGGTCATGCCAGACAATTAACGCATGACCCCGAAAACCGGAATCGGTTTTCGGAAAGGATCATGCGCAGATTCAAAGTGTTGGAGCGTCCTTTACGCGTCCATCGGACGCGCGGCGCTCCAAGGCTTGCCAGCTTGGTGCCAGACCGTATGTTGGCGCGCGACAGCCCAATGAGTTGAGCCAGCCGAAGCGGCTGCGGAAGGACTGACTTGATGAATGTGATTGTGGTTGGCGCAGGCATTGCGGGGCTTTCGACGGCATGGTCGCTGGTCAAGGCCGGGCACCGGGTCTCTATCGTCGAGCAAGGGCCGATACCCAATCCGCTTGCGGCCTCGGGCGATCATCATCGCATCATCCGCCGCGCCTATGGCGCAGCGGCGGGCTATGGCCGCCTGATCACCGAAGCCTATGAAGCCTGGGACGAGATGTGGGCCGATCTCGGCGAAAACCATCTCGATCCACGAGGTTTCATCTGCATTTCGCGCGAGGAGGGGGATGACGCCGAACAGATGCGCGACGGGCTGGTGGCCGGCGGTTTTCCCTTCGAGATGATCGAGCCGGGCGAGGCCGTTGCGCGCTGGCCGTTCCTCGAGACCGGAAGCTTTCGCTACGCTTGCTTCTCGCCGGAGGGCGGCGCGTTGTATTGCCGCAAGATCGCGGCGGGACTCGCCGAATGGCTGCGGGCGAACGGCGCCAATGTCTATGAAAATAGCAAGGTGACGGAAGTCGACGCCGAGGCCGGCCGCATCCTGCTTGAAGGCGGCGAAACGATGCAGGCCGACCGTATCGTCGTCACCGCGGGCGCCTGGGTGCTGAGACTGTTTCCGGAATTGGGCGGCGATCTGAAGACCTATCGCACCGCGCTTGCCTATGTCGAACCGCCGGCGGATCTGAAGGCGGCATGGCAGGCAGCGCCGGTCATCCTCGATGTCGGCGGCGCTGTTGACGGCTACGTGATCCCGCCGTCCGGCGGCGCCGGCATGAAGTTCGGCTCTGGGCTGCACCGGGTGCCGACCAGCGACGCCGACTGGAACCGCCAGCCGGTGGCGGGCGAGGGTGAGGCGATCCGCGACCTGTTTTCTCCGCCGATCGCCCGTGTCGAAGAATACAGGATAACCGAGGTCGTCACCTGCGCTTATACCTTCACCGCCGACGAAAAGTTCCTGGCGCATGAGAAGGGCAAATGCCTTGTTGTCTCGGCCTGCTCCGGCCATGGCTACAAGTTCGGCGCGGCGGTCGGCAGGCGCGTCGCGGCTTGTATCGGCAAGGGCGACGTCGCCGGTTTGAAGGCTTGGCTGCGCGCCGAAACGGCCTGATCTAATACCGGCAATGCCTCGGCATATGCACGCGCCGCCAGCCGGACGAGCCTTCCCGGACCACCACCCGGCGCGCCACTGTCTGGTAGGAGGCGGGAACGTCGATGATCCGCCGATATCCCGGCTTTACCAAAACCTCTTCGGCCACGCTCTCATACTCGGCGGGGATGACGACGCGCCGTCGGCGCTCCGGCTGCACCACCACGGTCTCGGCCACGCGTTCATAGCGCGCCGTGTGCCTGATCTTGCACAGCACCTTGCGGCCATGGATGACGCGCCATTCCCAGGAATAGCCGCCGTCATCGATCTTCACCTTGCGGTAGATGGTTCGGGTGACGGCAGGCACGATCTCGTAGCTGACACGCTGGGGCGCGATCTGCACAACGCGCTCGCGCGTCCCGTAGATCGCGGGATCATACTCCACCTGCTGGCCGGCCGGGCTGACGAGCACGTTTTCGTAGACGGTCTCATACACAGCCGGCCTGTTGACCTGCTGGTAGCATTCGACGGCGCGGCCGCCGGCCGCCGTTTCTGACGCCGTGCCGAGAACGGTCAGGCCGGCAATGGCCAAGGAAGCGGTTTTCCTGATCATGGCACTCCCCCTGTTTGAACTTCAAAACACAAGTTCAACGTTGAATTGTAAGGGAAGCCGGACCAGGGGAAAGCGATTTCAAGACATTTCGTTAAGCGACGCGGTTAAGAAACTGCTAACCGGCAGCGCGGCAGCACCGCTTCAAGAGCAGCCGGTGCCGCTTCGGGCGAATCCTGTGCAGAAGGCTTGATTCGACTTAACCAGATGGCTAGGAGGGGCGGCCTTGCGCTAGGGTGAGCCGACATCCTATTTACAGGACAACGATCCAGAACCGATTCTGCCCGACTTGCTCATCTCCCGGCGCCGGAATCCCACCTTTGAAAAGGGATAGTCCATGAAGAACCCCGTCGAAACCTACATGAACCTCGTTCCGATGGTGGTCGAACAGACCAATCGCGGCGAGCGGGCCTACGACATTTTCTCGCGGCTGCTGAAAGAGCGCATCATTTTCATCACCGGTCCGGTCGAGGACGGCATGGCGACGCTGGTCTGCGCGCAGCTCCTGTTCCTCGAGGCGGAGAATCCGAAGAAGGAAATCAACCTCTACATCAATTCGCCCGGAGGCGTCGTCACCTCGGGCATGGCGATCTACGACACCATGCAGTTCATCAAGCCAGCGGTGTCGACGCTGTGCATCGGCCAGGCGGCCTCGATGGGCTCGCTGCTCCTCACCGCAGGCGAGAAGGGCATGCGTTTCGCCACGCCGAATGCCCGCATCATGGTCCACCAGCCCTCTGGTGGCTTCCAGGGCCAGGCTTCCGACATCGAGCGCCACGCCCAGGACATCATCAAGCTGAAGCGCCGTCTCAACGAGGTCTATGTCAAGCACACCGGCAAGAGCTACGACGAGATCGAGAAGACGCTCGACCGCGACCACTTCATGACCGCTGACGAGGCGAGGGATTTCGGTCTCATCGACAAGGTCATTTCGTCGCGCGAGCCGGCTGAGGTTGCCGCCGCATAAGCCCGGTGGCAGTTGGATGGTGGGAAAACACGCTTTTGGGGCCGCTTGCAGCATTTCGGCCACAATTGGCTGTTCCCTCGACGAGAGCAATTGCCTACGTTAAGCCTATGTTGATTTTCGACGGCTTAGCTTCGTGTGGGGTTGGTGCGAATCATTGCGACGTTTTCTGATATGTGTTTCGTACGGAAGACGTTGCGGGAGCTGGGACACTGGCGGCGGCGATTTCCCGCGATAGATTGAATATGCGCCCTTTCAACCAGACCATCGGCGGGCGGCTATGAAAGGACATGAAAATGAGCAAGGTCGGCAACAACGGCGGTGATTCCAAGAACACGCTTTATTGCTCGTTTTGCGGCAAAAGCCAGCACGAAGTGCGCAAGCTGATCGCCGGCCCGACGGTGTTCATCTGCGACGAATGCGTCGAGCTCTGCATGGACATCATCCGCGAGGAGAACAAGACCTCGATGGTGAAGTCGCGGGAGGGCGTGCCGACCCCGCAGGAGATCCTCAAGGTTCTCGACGATTACGTCATCGGCCAGCCCTACGCCAAGCGCGTGCTGTCGGTGGCCGTTCACAATCACTACAAGCGCCTCGCGCATGCCGGCAAGAACAACGACGTCGAACTGGCGAAATCCAACATTTTGCTGATCGGCCCGACCGGTTGCGGCAAGACGCTGCTTGCGCAGACGCTGGCCCGCATCATCGACGTGCCGTTCACCATGGCCGATGCGACGACGCTGACCGAGGCCGGCTATGTTGGCGAGGATGTCGAGAACATCATCCTGAAGCTCCTGCAGTCGGCCGACTACAATGTCGAGCGCGCCCAGCGCGGCATCGTCTACATCGACGAGATCGACAAGATTTCGCGCAAGTCCGACAATCCTTCGATCACCCGCGACGTGTCGGGCGAAGGCGTGCAGCAGGCGCTGTTGAAGATCATGGAAGGCACGGTCGCTTCCGTGCCGCCGCAGGGCGGCAGGAAGCATCCCCAGCAGGAATTCCTGCAGGTCGACACCGCCAACATCCTGTTCATCTGTGGCGGCGCCTTCGCCGGGCTGGACAAGATCATCTCGGATCGCGGCCGCAAGACCTCGATAGGTTTCGGAGCCATCGTCGCTTCGCCCGAGGATCGCCGCACCGGCGATGTTTTCCGCCTGGTCGAGCCTGAGGATCTGTTGAAGTTCGGCCTCATTCCCGAGTTCGTCGGCCGTCTGCCGGTCCTGGCGACGCTGGAGGATCTCGACGAGCCGGCGCTGATCCAGATCCTGACCGAGCCGAAGAACGCGCTGGTCAAGCAGTATCAGCGGCTGTTCGAGATGGAGAATGTCGACCTGACCTTCCACGAGAACGCACTGTCGGCGATCGCCAAGCGCGCCATCGAGCGCAAGACCGGCGCGCGTGGCCTGCGCTCGATCATGGAAGCGATCCTGCTCGACACGATGTTCGAGCTGCCGGCGCTTGAAGGCGTGCGCGAAGTGGTTATTTCGGAAGAGGTGGTTTCCGGCAACGCCAGGCCGCTCTACATCTATTCCGAGCAGAAGGAAAAGAAAGGCAACGTCAGCGCCTGACGTGAGCCGGCAATGGACTTTGTTGAAACGGCGCCGCGAGGCGCCGTTTTGCTGTTGCGGACATGCCTCGTTGTGATGAACGGATACGGCGATTGGATGAACGGATTCGTGTTGACCCTTGATCTTTGCCCCCCGTGCCTCCAACTAACGGGGGAAGGCCGTGGTGCCGAATTCTGTGCTGTAAAACTCCCGTCACAAACGGTGGTAGGCGGAACGATCCTCGGTCGTTAATATGAGATTCGCGGCTGGCCGATTGGCGGCCGCGATATGAAAGGTTGGACAATGGCCAAAATATCCAAGGCTCCCAGCGACGGCGTTTTCGCAGTCCTCCCACTGCGCGACATCGTGGTGTTCCCGCACATGATCGTTCCGCTCTTTGTCGGGCGTGAAAAGTCGATCAAGGCGCTGGAAGAGGTGATGGGTCAGGAAAAGCAGATCCTGCTCGCGACCCAGATGAATGCCGCCGACGACGATCCCGAGTCCGATGCCATCTTTGACATCGGCACGCTCGCCAACGTGCTGCAGTTGCTGAAACTGCCGGACGGCACCGTGAAGGTGCTGGTCGAAGGCGCCTCGCGCGCGAAGATCGTGTCGTTCACCGACCGTCCCGACTTCCACGAGGCCCGCGCCGCGGTGCTGGTCGAACCGGAGGAGGAGGAGGTCGAGGTCGAGGCTCTGGCCCGGTCCGTCGTCACCGACTTCGAGAACTACGTCAAGCTGAACAAGAAGATCTCGCCCGAAGTGGTGGGTGCCGCCAGCCAGATCGACGACTATTCCAAGCTCGCCGATACGGTTGCGTCGCATCTTGCCATCAAGATCCCCGAGAAGCAGGAGATGCTGGCCACGCTTTCGGTCAAGGAGCGGCTGGAAAAGGCGATGGGCTTCATGGAAGCCGAGATCTCCGTCCTGCAGGTTGAGAAGCGCATCCGTTCGCGCGTCAAGCGCCAGATGGAGAAGACGCAGCGCGAATACTACCTCAACGAGCAGATGAAGGCGATCCAGAAGGAGCTCGGCGAGGGCGAGGACGGCCGCGACGAGGCCGCCGAGATCGAGGCGCGCATCAAGAAGACCAAGCTCTCCAAGGAGGCCCGCGAAAAGGCGGAAGCCGAACTGAAGAAGCTCAGGACGATGTCGCCGATGTCGGCTGAATCGACCGTCGTGCGCAACTATCTCGACTGGATCCTGTCGATACCGTGGGGCAAGAACTCCAAGGTCAAGCAGGATTTGGCCTACGCGCAGAACGTGCTCGACGCCGACCATTTCGGTCTCGACAAGGTCAAGGACCGCATCGTCGAATATCTCGCCGTGCAGAGCCGCCAGAAGAAGCTGAAGGGGCCGATCCTGTGCCTCGTCGGACCTCCCGGCGTCGGCAAGACCTCGCTCGGCAAGTCGATCGCCAAGGCGACCGGCCGCGAGTTCATCCGCATGGCGCTGGGCGGCGTGCGCGACGAGGCCGAGATCCGCGGTCACCGGCGCACCTATATCGGCTCGATGCCCGGCAAGGTCATCCAGTCGATGAAGAAGGCGAAGAAGTCCAACCCGCTCTTCCTGCTCGACGAGATCGACAAGATGGGCCAGGATTTCCGAGGCGACCCGTCGTCGGCCTTGCTCGAGGTGCTCGATCCCGAGCAGAACTCGACGTTCATGGATCACTACCTCGAGGTCGAATACGACCTGTCGAGCGTGATGTTCGTGACGACGGCGAACACGTTGAACATCCCTGCGCCCCTGATGGACCGCATGGAGATCATCCGTATCGCCGGCTACACCGAGGACGAGAAGGTCGAGATCGCCAAGCGCCATCTGATGCCCAAGGTGATCCGCGATCACGCGCTGCAGCCGAAGGAGTTCTCCGTCGGCGAGGACGCGATCCGTGGCATCATCCAGACCTACACCCGTGAAGCGGGCGTCAGGAGCCTGGAGCGCGAGCTGATGAAGCTCGGCCGTAAGGCGGTGACTGAGATCCTGAAGACGAAGAAGAAGACGATCAACATCACGGCGGACAATCTCGCCGATTACCTTGGTGTTCCGCGCTTCCGCTTCGGTCAGGTCGAGGCGGACGATCAGGTCGGTGTTGTCACCGGGCTTGCCTGGACGGAAGTCGGCGGCGAGTTGCTGACGGTGGAAGGCGTCATGATGCCCGGCAAGGGCCGCATGACGGTGACCGGCAATCTGCGCGACGTGATGAAGGAATCGATCTCGGCGGCGGCCTCCTATGTCCGCTCGCGGGCTATCGATTTCGGCGTCGAGCCGCCGCTGTTCGACAAGCGCGACATCCACGTCCACGTGCCGGAGGGGGCTACCCCCAAGGACGGACCGTCGGCGGGTGTGGCGATGGCGACGGCGATCGTCTCGGTGCTGACCGGCATCCCGGTCAAGGCCGATGTCGCGATGACCGGCGAGATCACGCTGCGCGGCAGGGTGTTGCCGATCGGCGGGCTCAAGGAGAAGCTGCTTGCAGCACTTCGCGGCGGCATCAAGAAGGTGCTGATCCCGGAAGAGAACGCCAAGGATCTGGCGGAGATTCCGGACAACGTGAAGAGCGGCATGGAGATCATTCCGGTCTCGCGAGTCGGCGAGGTGCTGCGTCATGCGCTGGTGCGTATGCCGGAGCCGATCGAGTGGGTCGAACCGGTCAATGCGCCGGCTACCGTGGACGCCGGAGATGACGCCGGCAAGTCGCTTGCTCATTAGAGCGCCGCGCGTCCAATTGGACGCGCAAAGGACGCTCTAACGCCTTTGGGTCTGCGCATGATCCTTTCCGAAAACCGAAACCGGTTTTCGGGGTCATGCGTTAGTTATTGCTAAAGTTGCAATGCACAAAGAGAGAGCCGGGCCCTGAGCCCGGCTTTTTCATGTGAAAAACCCCAGAATTCCGGGGTTTTTTCGATTTTTTTGACGCTTTTCGACTTGGTTGCAGAAGCGCTTCTTTCTAAAGTCCGTTTCCTGCCGGATGAGTCGTACGTTCCGGTTTTCTCATGGAAGGGAATTTTTATGAACAAGAACGAACTGGTGTCCGCTGTCGCCGATGCCGCGAGTATTTCGAAGGGTGACGCGCAGTCGGCGGTCGATGCGGTGTTTTCCGTGATCACCGGCGAACTGAAGAAGGGCGGCGATGTCCGGCTTGTCGGCTTCGGAAATTTCACCGTGTCAAAACGCGCCGCGTCGACCGGACGCAACCCGCAGACCGGTGCGGAAGTGAAGATTCCGGCGCGCACCGTGCCGAAGTTTTCGGCCGGCAAGGGCCTCAAGGACGCAGTAAACTAAGCGCCTTCTCACCCTTTTCAGAGATAAGGAAAGCCGGGCATGCCCGGCTTTTCTTTGCGTCCGTTCTGGGTGCTCGCAGTGTCGAGACGGGAGCGGCGGCTCTAAAGCGCGTCGCATCCAATGAGATTCACGCGACGCGCTTTTTGTTCTGACGCATGTCATTATCCCAAAACCGCTGCGCACCCTCGGTTCAAGACCGAGGGCATGCTTATGGGCGGCAGGCATCATGCCGTCGGCGCATCCGCGCGCATCAGCCCTTCCTTCTTGAGATCGGCCCAGAGTTCCGATGGCAGCTTTGCGTCGAGCAGCGACCGGTTGCTTTCGACCTCGCTCGGCCGCTGGCCGCCGGGGATCACCGACACGACCGACGGGTGCAGCAACGGAAATTGCAGCGCCGCCTCGATCAGGCGCACGCCGTGGCGTTTGCAGACGGCCTCGATGCGCGTGACGCGGTCGATAATGTCCTGCGGCGCTTCGGAATAATTGTAGAAGGCCCCGGGTTTCGGCCCGGTTGCCAGGATGCCGGAATTATACGGTCCGCCGAGAACGATGCCGATGCCGCGCTTCTGGCATAGCGGCAGGAAGGATTGCAGCGCTTCCTGCTCCAGCAGCGTATAACGCCCGGCAAGCAGGAAAAGGTCGAAGTCGCCACGCTCGGCAAGTGTCTGGGCAACGGGCCATTCGTTGATGCCGCCGCCGAACGCCTTGATGACGCCCTGGTCACGCAGGGCCAGCAGCCCATAATAGCCAGAGCGCATGAACTCTTCGATGCGTTGATCCGAGGCCTCCTTGCTGCCGTGAGTGAAGATGTCGACGTCATGCACGAACAGGATGTCGATGCGATCGACGCCAAGGCGTTCCAGAGAGGCTTCGAAGGAGCGCATGACGCCGTCATAGCCGTAGTCGTAGACCTCGCGGCGCGACGGCGTGTCGAAGAATTTGCCAATGCCTGTGCGTTCGTCCGGCGGGCAGGCGCGCATGATGCGGCCGACCTTGCTCGACAGCACATAGTCGTCGCGCTTTTTCGAGCGCAGGAACGGATTGAGCCGTGTTTCCGACAGGCCGAGCCCGTAGAGCGGCGCGGTGTCGTAGTAACGGCAGCCGACCCGCCATGCCGCCTCCAGCGTGGCATTGGCATCCTCGTCGGAGACGGCGCGGTAGAGGTTGCCGAGCGGCGCCGTGCCGAAGCCGAGTTCCGTGAACGCGATGCCGCCATTGCCGATGCGGTCGAAATGCCGTGTCTTCATGTCCTGCCGTTTCCTCATTTGCATTTGCCCCGACACTATCATGCCTGTGGCACATCAAAAGCATTCGCGGCCGTTGGACACGGATTTTCGCGGTGATAGCATGAGCAAAAACAAGCTGTTCGGGGAAGATGTGACCAAACAATCCAGATGGGTTTTGATGCCGGCAAGCTGGTGGCCTGCCATGACGAATACCAGCACAAGTCTGTTCAGGATTATGCCATGCGCTATGAACTGATGCTGCCGCACCAGATCCGCAAGGCGATCGCCGAGAATTGGCCGGTCGTGCTCCCGCTCGGCGTGCTCGAATACCATGGCGAGCACATGGCAGTCGGCATGGATACGCTGGCGGTCGCCAAGATGCTGGAGCTGTTCGAAAAGCAAGCCGACATCGTCATCCTGCCGCCGTTCTATTACGGCGCGGCGAGCTACGCGGTGGCGGTGCCGGAAGGCAACGGGTCGGTTCAGGTCGGCGGCAATGCGCTGGCGCCGTTCGGCGAAGAGCTGTTCTACAGCCTGCTGCGCATCGGCTTTCGCAACATCCACGCCATCATCCACCACCAGACCGAGAATTTTGCCGCCGGCATGCCGACCGACCTCGCCTTCAAGACCGCCGGCCGCCAGGCGATCTTCCGCTTCCTCGAGAAGGAGCGCGGCGAGGGCTGGTGGGGCTCGGAGACGATGGCCGACTACTATGCCGAGCTGGGCGCCAATTTCTTCAACTGGGTGCAGGTGCATCCGTTGATGCCGGCCGCGATGAACGGCCAGTATCCGTTCGATCATGCCGGCATCGGCGAGACGTCGCTGATGCTGGCGCTGTGCCCCGAAGCGGTGGATGCCGCTCATTTCGCAGACAACAAGAGCTGGTACACGGCGAGCGCGCCGGAAGCCTCGGCTGAACTTGGGCAAAAGGGCGTCGCCAGGATCCTCGAGCATTTGCGGGCGATATTGACGGCCTAGCGCGGTTGTTCCTTCTCCCCTTGTGGGAGAAGGTGGCCGAGCGAAGCTCGGTTGGATGAGGGGTGTTCCAGCTTGGCGCCATCACACCCCGTCCAGAACCCCTCAACCGTCTTGGCGCTACGCGCCAATCCACCTTCTCCCACAAGGGGAGAAGGGAAGGCCAGACCTGCTACTTCACCGCACCCGCGGTCATGCCCATGATCAGATAGCGCTCCAGCGCGATGCCGATGACGGCGAGCGGCGTGATCGCGGCGGTGGCAAGGGCGGCCATCGACCACCAGTTGATGCCTTGCGAGCCGGTCTGGCTCGCCACCATGACAGGAATGGTCTTGGCGTCGGTCGAGGTCAGCAGGGCGGCGAAGAAATACTCGTTCCAGCACAGCACCATTGCCAGGATGAAGGCGGCGACCATGCCCGGCAGCGCGATCGGCATGACGATGCGGAAGAAGGCCCCCCAGATCGACAGGCCGTCGACGAGGGCTGCTTCCTCCAGCTCGACCGGGATCGAATTGAACTGGTCGCGCATGATCCAGATGACGATCGGCAGCACCATCAGCGTGTAGAGCAGGATCAGCCCGATGCGTGTGTCGAGCATGCCGACTTCGCGGTACAGCACGAGGAAGGGCAGGGCGAGCACGACCGGCGGCAGGATCAGCTGCGACAGGAAGAAGAAGGAAATATCCTGGTTCTTGAACCAGCCGAATTTGTAGCGATAGCGGGTAAGGCCGTAGGCGGCGAGGCTACCTATGACGATGGCGAGGCTCGATGCGCCGACCGAGGTGATGACTGAGTTCATGAAGCGTTTGATGAACTCGTCGCGCACCGTCGAGGTCCTGAAGATCGAGTCCGGCGACAGGCCGAGCGAGCGCCAGCCTTTCCAGTCCGGCTGGAAGTCGACGAACGGGATGAGATGGCCCTGGGTGACGTCGACCGCCGTCTTGAACGAAGTGGTTATCGTCCAGTAGATCGGGAACAGGCAGATGAAGGCCCAGAAGACCAGCGCGCCATAGATGAAGACGCGGTTGGCGACAAAGCTCGCCGGCGAGCGGATTTCGGAAGCGGCATAGTCGGTGGTCTGAACACTCATGTCGCCGCCCCAATCAATTGACGTTACGCACGAAGCGGTTGGCTGCTTTCAACAGCCACGTCACGAACACGATGATGATGATGAGGTAGGCCATCGCCAGCATGGTGCCGTAGCCGACATTCGAACGGTCGCGGTACTCGCGGTAAATGAAGCTCGACACGGAATCGGTCGCGCCGCCCGGTCCGCCCGAGGTGACAGTGATGATGATGTCGGCGAGCTTCAGCTTGAAGATGATGCGCAGGATGATCGCCGTCACCGACACCGGCAGCATCAGCGGGAAGGTGACCTGCCAGAAGGTCTGCCAGGCATTGGCGCCGTCCACCCTGGCGGCCTCGAGCACTTCGCGCGACATCGCCTGAAGGCCGGCGAGCAGCATGATCATCATGAACGGGATGAAGGTCCAGGCATCGAGCACCATGATCGAGATACGTGCGGTGATCGGATTCGAGAAGAAGGCCGGGTTTTCCCAGCCAAGCTGGCGCGCCAGCGCCGCGGCCGGCCCGAACCGGTATTCCATCAGCGACTTGCCGATCATCCACGACACCGCGACCGGCGACAGCATCAACGGCATGAGGAAGACCACGCGGAAGAATTTGCGCGCCTTGATCTGTGCATTGAGAAGCAGTGCAAGGCCAAAGGCGATGACGTACTCGACCAGCACGGCGAGCACATAGAGCACCATGTTGAGCAGCGCGTTGCGGTAGTAGGGATCGGCCAGCATCTGCCAGAAATTGTCGAGCCCGTTGAATTTCCGGCCGGAGAAGGAGCTGAGGTTCCAGTCGGTGAGCGCGATGTAGAAGCCGAACAGCGTCGGGAAGATCACCATGGCTATGGTGAACAGCAGCGCCGGCAGCAGGAACAGCGCGCGCTGGCCGTCTTCGCCGCGCGTCAGCACCTGGCCGACGCCGAGCGCAACGCCCCACAGCACATACGCATAGACGACCGGCCGCCAGGTCTCGAAGCCGATGGTGTCGACCTCTGTCTTGTACAGGATCTGGATTGCAATCACCGCCAGCAGGCCGAGCGTCGCAATAGCCATCAACGCCCTGCCGAGCCGCTTGCTGCCCGGCGATATCAGATCGGATGGAGCGGCGTTTGCCGGCCACGCATTCGTGGGCAAAGTCTGGTCAGCCACGCGTCTCGTCCGTTCACTGAAGGCTTCCATGACCGGCTGGTCGGTCAAGCTGCGGTCCGGCGGCTTCGTGTCGCCGGACCACGGTTCACTGCGGTTTCAGCCTACATGCCGAGCGAGGCCTTGTAGAGCTTGATCTGGTTGTCGCGGCCGATCTGGTCGGTCAGCTTCTCCCAGGCGGCTGCGATGGCGTCGGCGCCTTCCTGCGCCGTCATCTTGCCGGCGAATGTGTTGGCAAGGACGTCCTCGGCGGCGCTGTAATATTGGAAGATGCCGGGAATGCGCGGCTCGATCGCGGCGTTCGGATGGTTGTAGCTGTCGGCCTCCGACTTCAGATAGGAGGTGATGAACGCCTCGTCATAACCGGCCGCCACCCATTCCGGAATGTCGAAATGCGAGTTGCGGTAGGGCTGGAAGCCGGACGGGTACATGGCCGTCCAGATCGACAGGTCCTTGCCGCCGAGATGGGCCGCGGCGGACCATGCCGCCTTCTTCTTCTTTTCGTCGCTATCGACGCGCGCCATGACGTAGACGCCCCAGCCGAGATAGGCGCAGTTCGGCGCATAATTCGGGCCGCTGGCGAGCTTGTCCCACTGGCCGGTCTTGGAATTGTAGACGTCGTCCGAGCCCGGCAGGATCGAGAAGCCGGTGACGTCGCCGACGACCGACGAGTCGTTGGTCTTGACGTTGGAACCGACGTCGCCCCACCAGGTGACCATCGAACCGGTGCCGGCCAGGAACTGCTGGAAGGCGGTGGTGTTCGGGTCGGCATTGATCTGGTCGGCAGGCTCGGAGGGCAGGGCGTCGATCACGTCCTGAATCGCCCGCACCCAGGCCGGATTGTTGATGCGCGGCTTCATCGTATCGGCATCGAACAGCCAGGCCTTGTCGTCGGGATGCTTCGCATAGGCGCTGGCGCGGCTGCCGAGGAAGTAGAAGCCGAAGCCGCCCCACGCCTTGGGCGCGTCGAGATAGCCGAAGACGTCCTGGCCCTGGAACTGCTTGCCCTTGAGGAACTTGGTCACGGCCTGCACCTGCTGCCAGGTCTTCGGCACGCCCCATTCACCCCCACCGCCGCTGTCCTTCCACGCCGCGGCGAGGTCGGCATCGGCGAACACGTCGGTGCGGTAGTTGAAGTTGTGCGCGTCGCCGTCGACGGTCACGCGGTACTGCTTGCCGTCCCAGGTGCCGACCGGCGGCTGCAGATAGGCCACGACATCGTTCATGTCGATCTGCTCTTTGACCCAATCCGGCATTTCGGAGGTCAGGCCCTTGCCACAGACGTCGCCTTCGAATGGCGCGCCCATCTCGATGATGTCGAAATCGACGGTGCCGGTGGCGATCGACTGCTGCAGGCGGGCGTTGTAATCCGCCTGTGCCAGGTCGATCCAGTTGATCTTGGCGCCGGTATAGGTCTCCCACGGCTTCAGGAAGCCGCGAAACAGCACATTGTGCAGGTTCTGGTTGTTGAGCCCCATGAAGGTGAGCTGGACGCCGGCGAATTCGCCTTCCTTGACGTTGGCCTTGGTCGCCTCCAGGCAAAGCTCGCCGACCTGCTGGAAGTCGGCATCGGTCGGCTGGCCCTTGCCGACACCGGGGATCTGCAGGATCTGCGCGCGCAGCTCGCTTGCGGCGGAAGCCGGGCGCGTCAGCGCGCCAAGCCCGGCGCCGGATGCCGCTGCGATCGCGGCCATGCTGGCCGCTCCCTTGAGGACATCGCGGCGCGTGGCTCCCGCGCGCATGAATTGGTTGTAAAGGCTGACTTTCATCTCGTTCCTCCCAGAATCTCAATGATGATTGTTTCGGATACAGAAGCGCTGATCGTGTTCCCCAAAAACAGCGGCTCCTGGAAATGGCGGCCCAAACTTTCCTCCCGCGACACTTCGATTTCCCTGTCCGGACAAGCGAGCCGGCGCACGGAACAGGGCCAGAACCTCAGCACTTTTCACTATTCTCACAACCAGGTGCCGTGTCAACGACAATTGGTTTTTTATCTATAAGAGACTGACTTGCCCTAGCCGTTCGCGTTGTTTAGCTTCACCGCAACGAAAGGGGGGCCAATGGCTCAAGTCGCGATCAGCAATGTGGCCAAGGCGTTCGGAACGGTCAAGGTCCTGCACGATGTCAGCGTCGACATCGCCGACGGGCAATTCGTGGTGCTGGTCGGTCCTTCGGGATGCGGCAAGTCCACGCTGCTCAGGATGGTGGCGGGACTGGAAACCGTTTCGGGCGGCACGATCGCCATCGGCGACCGCGTCGTCAACCATCTGCCGCCGGCTAAGCGCGACATCGCCATGGTGTTCCAGAATTATGCGCTTTATCCGCACAAGACGGTCGAGCAGAACATGGCCTTTGCGCTGAAGCTGCGGAAGACCGATCCGGCGGTGGTCAAAGAGCGGGTCAAGCGCGCCGCCGACATCCTCGACCTCAACCCGTATCTCAAGCGCTATCCGCGCCAGCTCTCGGGTGGCCAGCGCCAGCGCGTCGCCATGGGCCGCGCCATCGTGCGCAACCCGCAGGTGTTCCTGTTCGATGAGCCGCTGTCCAATCTCGACGCAAAGCTGCGCGTCCAGATGCGCACCGAGATCAAGGAACTGCACCAGCGGCTGAAGACCACCACCATCTACGTCACGCACGACCAGATCGAAGCCATGACCATGGCCGACAAGATCGTGGTGATGCGCGACGGCCGCATCGAACAGGTCGGCGCCCCGTTGGAACTGTTCGACCGGCCGGCCAATCTGTTCGTCGCCGGCTTCATCGGCTCGCCGTCGATGAACCTGCTCAAGGGTGTCGTGCGCAAGGCCGACAAACCTGTCGTCGAGATATCAGGAACGCCGTTCCCGATTGCCACGAACAGCAAGGTGGAGGACGGGCGCAATGTCGTCTACGGCGTGCGGCCCGAGCATCTCGAAATCCATCCCGACGGCGTGCCTGCGAAGATTTCGGTGGTCGAGCCGACCGGCTCTGAGACGCTGGTGTTCCTGCGCTTCGGCGACGGCGAGATGGTGGCGCTGTTCCGTGAGCGCCACGACTTCAAGCCCGGCGACACGCTGCACCTGAAACCCCGGCTTGACCAGGTCCATCTCTTCGACGCAGAGACCGGCCACCGGCTCTGATTTCACATCAAAAACCCGTTCGGGAGGAATGCCATGCTCAAAGGGATCGATCCGCTGCTCAACGCCGACGTGCTCCAGGCGCTGCGGGCGATGGGCCATGGCGACGATCTGATCATTGCCGACACCAATTTCCCGTCCGATTCGGTGGCGCGCCAGACCGTGCTCGGGCGGCTGCTGCGCATCGACGCGCCGGCCGCGGATGTGGTCAAGGCGGTGCTGTCGCTCTATCCGCTGGACAATTTCGTCGACGACGCAGCCGCCCGCATGGAGATCGTCGGGAAGCCGGACGAGATTCCACCCGTACAGACGGAAGTGCAAAGAGAGATCGACGCCGCGGAGGGCAAGGCCTGGCCGATGATCTCGGTCGAGCGCTACGCCTTCTACGAGCGCGCCAAGAAGGCCTATTGCGTCATCCAGACCGGCGAGCGCCGCTTCTATGGCTGTTTTGCGTTCCGCAAGGGCGTCGTGCCACCGGATGCGGAGTAGGCGCATGGCGTCCGGCAAGCCTGTCGTCATACTGGGCGTCTTCGTCGCCGACACCGCCTATCGCGCTGCCCGGCAGCCGCGCATGGGCGAGACGATCCTTGGCACGTCCTTCACGCTCGGCCCGGGCGGCAAGGGCTCCAACCAGGCGGTCGCGGCCGGCCGGCTCGGCGCCGACATCACCTTCCTGACGCGCCTTGGCGTCGATCCCTTTGCCGAGATGGCCAGGCAAACGTGGGCGCAGGCCGGCGTGAAGAGCGCCGTCATCGACACGCCGGAGAGTTACACGGGTGCGGCTTATATTTTCGTGGAGGAGACGACCGGCAACAACGCCATCATCGTCAGCCCCGGCGCGGCCATGCTGATTTCGCCCGAGGACATCGAGGCCCATGCCGGCCTGATCCGCTCGGCCGGCGTCTTCGTCACCCAGCTCGAACAGCCGATCGAGGCGGCGCTGCGGGCGCTGGAGATCGCGCGCGGGGCAGGGGTGACGACCATCCTCAATCCAGCGCCGGCGGCAAGCCTGCCTGACCGCATCTATCCGCTCTGCGACTACGTCACGCCCAACGAGACCGAGGCTGAGGAACTGACCGGCATCAAGGTGTCCTCCATCGACGACGCCCGCCGCGCCGCCGACAGTCTGCTGAAAAAGGGCGTCGGCGCGGTTATCGTGACGCTCGGCGAGAAGGGCGCGCTGTTGCATGCGGCCCAGCGCTCCGACCATGTCGGCGCGATCAATGCCGGCCCCGTGGTCGAAACAACCGGGGCAGGCGACGCGTTCAATGGCGGCCTGGCCGCAGCACTGGCGAGAGGGGTGGAACCGCTGCAGGCGGTCCGCTTCGCCTGTGCTGTCGCCGGCATTTCGGTCACGCGGCCAGGCACCGCGCCGTCGATGCCGACGCTGGAGGAAGTCGAGGCCTTGCTCGCCAGGGGTTGAGATCGGTCCTGGATCTGAAGCAGCACGGAACCAGTGCGGTCGATAGCGTATCCCGCACTATCGGACCCGAAGGGCACGTCCGCAGGTGCCGGAGCATGTCAATTTTCGTTCACACCATATTGCAGCACCTGGACCTTCTCCAGCGTCACCAGGCCGCTGCTCATGATCGTTTCGAGCACCGGCAGGAAGCCATTGATCTTGTCCTCGCTGTCGACGATCTCGACAATCAGCGGCAGGTCTTCCGAAAGCCTGAGGATTTTTGCCGTGTGCAGCAGGCTCGAATGGCCGAAGCCCATGGCGCCCCGCAACACCGTCGCGCCCGCCAGGTCCATTTCGCGGGCCTTGAGCACAATAGATTCGTAGAGCGGGTGACCGTCGTCCCTGTCATCCTCGCCAATGAAAATGCGCAGAAGCACTGCCTGTCTCGGTATCTGCATGGTTCAAACTCCTCCCAACCGGTTGAGGCGCGATGCGGCTATGTGGCCGAGCCACACTGCAACGAGCCAGGTCGTGATCGAGACGCCGACGTTCAGTCCTGCCATCGGCCAGTCGCCTTTCTGCACGAAGCTGAACGTCTCAAGGCTGAACATCGAAAAAGTGGTGAACCCGCCGCAAATTCCGGTCATGACGAACTGGCGCTGGTGCGTCCCGGCAAAGACACGTCCGCCCGGGCCGGTTAGGGTCGCATAGAAGCCGATGACGAACGAACCGATGACATTCACGAGCAAGGTGCCCCAGGGAAAACCGGGACCAAGCCAGGCAAGGGTACCGATCGAAGCGAGGGCGCGCAGAACACTGCCGATGACGGTGCCGGCGGAAACGATCAGGTAGAGCTTCACGGCCTCAGGGACTGCCCGCCATCGGGCCTTGCCTGGGTGCGATGATGGCAAGGACTGGTTGTCGGCCTGGATCTCCTCGGTTCGCTTCATACGCTGGCACCCAGCATGATAGAGCCGACCGCAGATCCGAGCGCCACCGCAGACAGGCAGAGAACAAGAGACAAGATCACGTTGCCGCCGGCCCGGAGGAATTGGCCATCGCGAACGAGTGCCAGCGTTTGCACGCTGAACGAGGACACGGTGGTGTAGCTGCCAAGAAATCCGGTGACGGCGAACTGCCAGGCGGCAGGCGTCGGCAACGTCCCGCCGATCGCCACTGCGGCGAGCAGCCCGATAGCGAAGGCGCCGCTGACATTGGTCACCATTGTGCCCCAGGGAAACGTCTCGCCGATGTGCCGGCCGACCAAACCGGACACGAAGTACCGGGCCGGACCGCCGATAGCGCTGCCCAGAATGACCCACATCAACCCTTCGAGAATGTCCTTCATGCTTCGGAATACCGATGGCTACGATGGTTTTGCTGGCGGCTCATCGCCGCGCTTCGAAACCAGCCAGACCTTCTCCATTGCGCACTCCTTCCGGCCGGACCGGGCAATTTCGGGTGCGTGGAGTTCGGGCACCAAAAAACCCGCGGCGCGGCGGGTCGGTCCAATCGTCCAACTCCCCCCGCGCGTCTCCACGCGGCAGGAGTCATCAGCCCTTGCGGGCGGTTTTGGGGGACTCCATCCCCTTGCAACTAGACATAAGGAGGTTGTGCGAGATCGGCAAGGCGGACCGGCGGCTGATCGGCAGACAGCAGCACTCCGAATTGCCGGCCCGGCATTCAGACGTCTTCACCCACCCAACTGGCCAAGTGATTGAGAAATGGCGCGAGTGACGGGGCTCGAACCCGCGACCTCCGGCGTGACAGGCCGGCACTCTAACCGACTGAGCTACACCCGCGCACAGACGAGCACGTATTGCCGTGTTCGTCGTTGGGCGGTGGATAAGGGGTTCGCCACTGGGTGTCAAGCGCGCCGTCACAGCATAACAGCAAACAGGAGAAGGTTTTTTGACAAGCCGAACTTTGTTGCCGAAACCAGTCAGCGGCGAGGGCATTGCGTGCTCATTTGGCCTTGCGAAGCCTGCCCTAACTGCTTAAAGGTCCGGCCCGGAGCGGGCGATTAGCTCAGTTGGTAGAGCGCTTCGTTTACACCGAAGATGTCGGCGGTTCGAGCCCGTCATCGCCCACCAATTGCCACCATTATGCGACCGCTTCGGGGCGTTCGCCTGCGTCAGCAGTCAAGCCTCTTGGCTTGAGGCCAGCGTCTCAAGCCAGGCCAAATAGTCATCCGGCAGCTTGTGATGTCTGGCGCCATCCCGAATATGCCGCAGGTAGGCCGTGTCCGGCAAAAACATCCCAGCTTGCGGTTCGGCGACGTAGATCTGCATTTCGGTTGCCACGCCATTCATTGTCACCATTACCGGGAGGCGAGTGTAGCTGTTCAGGTTCCGGTTCCGGCCGGGCTGGTAGCCCTCCTTCTGATCGAGCAGAGCCAGGTCGATGGCCGTCAAGCGGTAGACGGCGCCCCAGACCTCGGCTCCTTCCAGAGGTTCCACCGATGACACTCCGCAATTGCGTTTCACAGACATCCTGGGGAAACACAGGGCATGGCCTGGCAAATAACCCGTGCCCACGACTTCGGCGCCGGGACAGCGCTCCGTCATCTGTCGAATGTCCATGTTTGATCCGTAGGCGAAATAGAGAAACGTCTCGGTCACGCACCACACCTTTCACCGTCGTCAACGCCCAACTCGTCGCCACGGACGAGCCATTTCACGATGCCAATGATTGCAAAGCCGCATCCCAGTCGCGACCTGACGCTTCAAATTGGCCTTGCGGACTATCGATGTTTGGGCAGGGAATTGTCCACCGCTCATCCCAAGGCATCGTCAGGACGTGCAGTGGGTCGATCGCTTCGCTGGCGCAAAGGCAAGCCGCCTGGCGACATAGATGCAATCTCTCGGCAGTTGGGCGCATCGCCGGTCTTGAGGCAGATCAGGCAAGCGCTGCGCGATCGGCCGCCATTGCCTGGCGCAGGAAATCATGGCGGGAGCAACCGAAAATCCTTGCCTTCGGGCAGCAGCTGCCCGCCGTCGACGATGATGGTCGTGCCGGTGATGTAGCTGGCATCGTCCGAGGCGAGGAATAGGAAGGCATTGGCCACGTCGCGAGGACTGCCGAGACGACCGAGCGGGATGGCGTCTTCCATGTTCTTGATGAAGGCCGGGCCGCGATGCAGCTGGATTGCCTCGGTGAGGATATTGCCCGGCTCGACTCCGTTGACGGTGATGCCATAGCCCGAAAATTCGAGAGCGGCCGAGCGGATCAGGCCGTTGATGCCGGCCTTGGTCGCCGAATAATGACCGTGGCCGGGGCTGGTGACGTGCGGACCGGTGATGGAGGAGGTGAACAGCATGCGGCCAAAATGCTGCGTCTTCATCGGCACGAGCGCGGCACGGGCGGCATTGAAAGTGCCGCGCAGATTGACCGCCATGACACGGTCCCAGTCATCCGGACTGGTGTTTTCCAACAACTGCCAGGGGTAGATGCCGGCATTCTGGACCAGGATGTCGAGACGGCCGTGATGTTCGAGCGCCAGGGCGACGGCGGCCTCCGCATCCGCCATCTGCGAGATGTCGGTGCGGATGAAGGCGGCACCGAGCTCGCCCGCGGTCGCTTGCCCGGCCTCGACCTCAGTATCGGCCAGGACCAGCTTCGCACCCTCTTCGGCGAAGCGTTGTGCGATGCCCTTGCCGATGCCGCGGGCACTGCCGACGATCAGCGCGACCTTGTCCGAAAGTCTTCCGATCTCTGGACGGCCGGTCATGCCAGCCTCTGGCGAATGGTTTGCTTGAAAGCGTCGAGCAGCACGGCGGCAAGCACGAGCAGGCCGTGGATCACCTGGGTGAAGTTGGCCGGAAGGCCCATGAGGTTGATCGCCGTGTTGATGGCCGACAGCAACAGCACGCCGGCATAGACGCCGGGCAAGGTGCCGACGCCGCCCTTCAGGCTGACACCGCCGATGACGACGGCGGCGAAGGCGTTGAACAGCAGGCCGACGCCGAGATTGGCGGTGGCGCCGGAGGTGCGGATCGCCAGCAGCCAGCCGGCCAGGCCGGCGATGGCGCCAGCGAGAACGAAGGCAATGACGAGGTTGCGGTTCACGCGGATGCCGGCGCGGAAGGTTGCGGTCTCGTTGCCGCCAATCATGATGAGGTGCCTGCCGAATGGTGTCTTGGCCATGATCAGCGAGAAGATCACGAAACATGCAATGGCGATCCAGGCGGTGAGCGGCAGGCCAAGGAGGCGCTGTATGGCGAACCAGCGGATTGCCGGCGCAAGATCCTGTGCCGAGCGGCCGCCGGAAATAACCAGCACGAGGCCCCGCACCCAGATGTAGGACGCCAGCGTGATGATGAAAGCACTCATCTTCACCTTCACCACCAGGTAGCCGTTGATTACACCGATGATGCCGCCGACGATCAAAGCAATAAGCAGCGAAACCGGGACCATCAGCCATTCCGGGTGCAATTGGACACCAAGGCCGATACCCGACGAGCAGAACAGGATCCCGACCGCCATGGCACTGAGCGCCGCCACGGATTCGACCGACAGGTCCATGTGGCCGGTGATGATGACCAGCGCCAGGCCGATCGACATGACGCCAAGCACGCTCGATGCCTCGATGATGTTGGCGAATATGCCGAGCTGGAAGTAGTTCGGAACGAAGATGGAGAAGACCACCAGCACGAAGACCAGCATGAACCAGACAAGATTGTCGAGGACGAACTCAAGGGCGCGGCGCGTGCGGGGATTCATGTGCTGATCCGGCTGGCGCGTGGCCCCCGAAAATCAATTCGATTCCCGGAGCATCATGCGCGGATTGAAATCGCTGCAGCGTTCCTTGCACGTCCGTTCGGACGTGCTGGGCTGCGGAGGTCGAGCTCCGGGCCGGCGTGGCCCGGAGCCCCAGGCGACTTGGCTATTCGACCGGCTTCACGGTGTCCGAAGGCGGTTTCATATTGCCCCAGAAGGCCGGGTTGTCGACGTTTTCCTTGGTGATTGCAGCGCCGGGGATCTTGATGTTCGGCCCCCAGGCCTCAATGGTCACGGTCGACTTCAGGCCGAGCACGTCGTACTCGCCCGGCTTGATCTCCTGCTTGTTGACGACCTTGTCCATGAACATGGCGACGGCGGCGGCCTGAGCGTAGAGCGGCTGCTCGACTTCGACGTTGAGCCAACCCTTGCGGATCAGGTCGAGGCCGACCGGAGCACCGTTCGAACTCATCAGCATGACATCGCCCGGCTTCTTGCCAGCGGCCTCGAGCGAGGCGACGGCAGCGACCGAGAGATGGGCGGCGTGGCTGAAGATCAGGTCGATATCCGGGTTGGCGAGCATCTGGTCGGCAACGATGGTGCCGGCATTGCTGGCTTCCCATTGCATGGCCGGAACCGAGATGATCGTGACGTCCGGGAACGCCTTCATCTTCTCCTCGAAACCCTTCTGGATGTCGAGCGTGTAGGGGTCGCCGGGATCGCCGAGCACCTGGAGGACCTTGCCTTTCACCGACCCGTTCTTCGCCTTCAAGAGCGTCTCGGTCTGATCGGCGGCGACGTGGCCGATCTCGACGGTTCCCGCCACCGACGTGAAGTCGGAGGGCGTTGAGGTGATCTGGCGGTCGAATTCGACCACCGGGATGCCGGCGGCGCGGGCGGCCTCGATCGACGGCTTGAGCGCATTGAAATCGACGGCTGCGAGAATGATCGCCGACGGCTTCAGCGCGATGACGTCGTTCATCTGCGATTGCTGAGCGTCGGTCTTGTTATCGGCGTTCAGCGTCTTCATCTCGTAGCCGACCTGCTTCAGGAACAATTCCAGAGCGCTCACCGAGCCGGTCTGGAATTCGTCGAGCAGTGTCGGCACCATATAGTAGACGGTGCCCTTGGACTGGGCGAATGCCGGCGTGAGCGTGGCAAAGGCCAGTGCCAGGATACCGAAGACAGCAAGAAGTATTTTCTTCATGTCGTTCGCTCCTTTTGCGCCGGACCCCTCATTTTGTCCCTCAGCTTGCCGGTCCGGCACCGGCGAGCGTCTCGCCGGTGATCATGTCGATCACCGCATCGGGACTTGTTTTGTTGCGCGCGACATCGCCCGCCACGACACCTTGCCGGATCACCACGATCCGGTCGGCGACCTGGAAGGCCTGTTGCATGATATGGGTGATGATGACGACGCCGATGCCCTGGCCCGCCACCTGGCGGATCATGTCGAGGCCGCGCCGCGTCTGCTCGACGCCGAGTGCTGCGAACGGCTCGTCGAGAAGCACGAGCTTGCCGCCAAAATGCACGAACCGGTTGAGCTCGATCGCCTGCCGCTGGCCGCCCGAGAGGTGCTCGACGTTCGTGCGCAACGAGGGGATGCGCGTGCCTGCGCTGGCGAGGGCCTTTTTGACCACGTTCTCCATGGCGGGTTCGTCGAGCACGGGAACGCCAAGAAATTTCCTGGTGATCTCGCGGCCCATGAAGAAATTGGCCACCACGTCGACATTGGTGCAAAGCGAAAGATCCTGGTAGACCGTCTCGATCCCCGCGGCCTTGGCCTCGGCGGGAGACTTGGCCAGGAAGTCCTTCCCCTCGAACAGCATGCGGCCGGAGGTCGGCTCCAGCCCGCCGGCGATGATCTTGACCAATGTGGATTTGCCGGCGCCATTGTCGCCCAGAAGCGCCACCACCTCGCCCTTGCCGATCGAGAAGCTGATCCCCTTGAGCGCTTCGATCGCGCCATAGTTCTTGGTGACGTTGTCGAGCACCAGCAGGGGTTCGCTCATGCCAGGCTGAGCTCCGATCATGCCGCGATCCCCTTGCTATGCAGGAGATCGCGCCCGCGTCCGCGTTCGGTCGTGAATATCTGGCCGAAGCGCGGCGAAAGCACGCCGGAAACAACAAGGGCTGCGGCCCCGCGCAGCACCGCGTGCTGCCCGCCGTGTGCGACGGTGACGCGAGGCGTCGTGCGGTCTCCTCGCGCCGAAACCGAGTTGGGAAGGTTCGCAGCCGAGCCGGCCAGCCGTTCAAGCAGATCGGTGGACGCCAGTCCGCCGAGGATGATGGTTTCGGGGTCGAACAGATTCTCGACGATGGTGATGGCGTTGCGGAAGATCGGCCCGACTTCATCAACCCATTCGGCGTCGCTGACGTTCCGGCGCCGCAGCGCTTCGAGCGAGAGGTATCTTTCGAGGCAGCCGCGATTACCGCAGGGGCAAGGCTCGCCATCCTGCACCACAGGGATGTGTCCGATCTCGCCGGCATTTCCCCAGGCGCCGCGCAAGGCGCTTCCGTCATGAACCATGACGCCGCCAAGACCGACACCGAAATAGAGATAGTAGTATTCGGAATATCCCGCCCCGAGCCCGTACAGGCGCTCGCCCATGGCGGCAGCCGCCATGTCGGTTTCGAAAAACGCCGGCAGTCCGGTCGAGGCTTCCAGCCGTTCCCGAAGCGCCACGTCTTTCCAGCCGGCCATCGTCGTCGGGCCGATAAAGCTCATCGATTCCACGCCGAAAGGGCCGGGCAGCGCCATGCCGATGCCGAGAACGCGACCGCCGGGCCGCAGTCCGGTCAACTCAAGCACCATCGCGCCGATCAGTTTGAAGGCATGATCGGGCGTTGCGTTGAGGGCTTCGCGGTAGGTGCTCTCGATCACGTCTCCGCTCAGATTGATCAGCGCCGCATTGATTCCGAGGGGGGTGACGTGGATGCCGACGGCATAGCCGCCCTCCGGGTTGATCCGGAGGGTCGCCGGAGGCAGCCCGCGTCCTCGCGGCTCTTCGCGCGTGGACAGGACATAGCCGTGCTCCTCCAACTCGCGAACGATGGTCGATACCGTCTGGACGGTGAGCCCGACCCGCCTGGCAATGTCGCCACGGGCGGTCGGACCATGAAGGCGAATGGATTCGAGCACGATGCGCCTGTTGTAAGGTCGCCCGAACTCCTGATTGGTCCCCCGCAGTGCCATCTCTTGCGCCCCTAGGAGACATGAGGTTCGCACCAAAGATTTATTCAGTCAAATGGAATTCAAAAATAATATCGCGCGCGATCACGGTTATGTCGAGATCCTTCACGCCCCCCTCTGTCCTGCCGGACATCTCCCCCACAAGGAGGGAGATTGGCAGCTTTGGCGCGGCGCCCATTCATGAGACGTTGGCAATTGGCGAAAGCCGGGATAACCGCCGATCTCCCCCCCAAGCGGGGAGATGTCCGGCAGGACAGAGGGGGCGCTGTCCCGCCAGCGCCAAAAAAGCAGGTGCAGCCGATAGGCTGCAACTGTGCCAGGAAATTAGATCAAAGGTACTGCGCGACCTTCTTGCCGACTCTCAGGAAACGCAGCGGGTCGATGGCTTCGCCATTGTGGCGGATCTCGTAATGCAGATGCGGACCGGTCGAGCGGCCGCTGCTGCCGGTCTTGCCGATGACGTCGCCGGCGTTGAGCTTCGTGCCGACGGTCACGCTGATTTTGCTGAGATGGCCATAGCGCGTCGCAAAGCCATTGCCATGGTCGACCTCGACCATGCGGCCATAGCCGCCGTTCCAGCCGGCCTTGACGACCACGCCGGGCGCCGTGACCTTGGCAGGCATGCCGGTCGGCGCCCTGAAATCCATCCCCGAATGCAACGCGGCGGTGCCGAGGAGCGGGTCGGTGCGTACGCCAAACGGACTGGTGACGGAGCGGCCGGGGGCGGGATTGGCGAGCGGCAGCCGTCGCGCCTCCGTCTTCAGGCGGTCGAGTGCGTCCAGGGCCTCGTCGAGCTCTCTTACCTTGCTGTCGAACACCATCGAACTGTCGAGCGGTATGAGCGGGCCGCCGGCGTCGCTCCTGCCGAAGTCGCTGTCGACCGGCAGGCCAGCCGACTCGAGCGCCTGTGAAATCGCATCGGCGTTTCTGTAGGCGTTGTCGGCAAGCGCGGTGATGCGGGTGAGCTGCTGGCTTTCAATGGCCTCGAGCGACTCGTTGATCGACACGAAGAGTTTGTCGGCACGATCAGCCGCCGTGTCGCTCGGCGCCGGATCGGAGCGGGTCGACCACAAGGAGAACGGCTTGATATCGCCTGTGCCAAGGGCGCCGACGCTGGCAACCGAATACGCCTGCTGCTGGGCGTCGGTCGCGTCGGCGCGTTGGTCCGGCTTTGCGGACGCAGCGGCACCCGCGGCAGGCGTCGTTCCGACGTCGCTCCCGGCGCGTTCGAGGATCGGGGCGAGGCGGCCATGGCGCAGGCTGAGCTGGCTCTGTCGTTCCAGCAGTTCGCCAACCTTGGTTTCCATGAGCTGCTGGTCAAGGAGCTGGCGGCTGGTGATCCGATCGACCTGGGCTCGCAGTGCGGAGATACGGTCCTCATAGGCTTGCTGCATGCGCGCCTGCCGTGCCGTGGTCGCGCCGATCAGGTCGTCGCGCAGCACGAGGTAGGAGGTCGCCAGCAGATAGCCTATGGCGATCGCCGCCAGCGCGGAGCCGCAAAACGCGGCCACCCATGGCCGTATCGTGAAATGCCTTATCTCGTTGCCCCGGGCGATAATGACCGTGTGGGGCTCCTTGCGCCTGCCAAAGACCGTTGACTGACTGGCTGCGTTCACGGGACCAAGCTTTCGTTACGACATCAACGACAAGCCTCATTACACATCATTAAGGTTAACGGTCGGTTGCTTCAGCGCAATGCCTTGCAGCCCATGGGTTGCAGCCGAATCGGCGTGAGGACACGAGGTGCAGATTTCGGCGCCTGACGATTCACGTGAGGCTTTCAGGGCTTCTGCCGGCGTCACCGTCAAAGCGTGCGGACGGCCTCCAGCACCGCTTCGGCATGGCCCTTGACGCGGACGTTCCGCCAGATCCTGGCAATCCGTCCGTCGCTGCCGATCAGGAAGGTGGCGCGCTCGACGCCCATATAGCGGCGGCCATAGAGCTTCTTCTCGACCCACAGATGGTAGGCTTCGATCACCTTACGCTCCTCATCGGCGGCCAGATCGACGGTGAGGTCATACTTCGCCTTGAATTTGTCGTGTTTTTTGACGCTATCGGGCGAGAGGCCGATCACAATGGCGCCGGCCTTCTCGAATTCCGGCTTCAATTGCGAAAAGCCGATCGCCTCATTGGTGCAGCCTGTGGTGTCGTCCTGCGGATAAAAGTAAAGCACCACCGGCCTTCCCAGCAATGCCGCGAGGCTGAGCGATCCGCCGCCATCGCGGGGAAGGTCGAATTGCGGCGCCAGATCGCCCACGTCGAGATCAGCCATATCGATGCCCTTGTTGGTGGTTACGCGCCAAGCCGCATCGATATAATGTCAAACTGGGATTCGTCCACGGTCGAGTTCGTTCAACGGAAAATTGTGTGGATCAGGAGCAGCCGCAGCACGAGAAGATCAGATTCAGGCGTGATGAGATCACCGACCTGGGGGCCTTCCCGTCCGCGTGCCGCGTACCGCCGCTCGGCCAGGCGTCGATCGGCCGCGGCGTTCGTGTTCTTGCGCGGCTGTCTGCCGGCCTTGTTGCCCTTGTGCTGCTGGCCGCCGTCGCCGTGTATGCGATCGGCATGTCCGGTTTCGGCGCCGAGCGGCTACGGGCCGAAGCGGAAACGGCTATCGAGAAATTGGCCGGCGTCGACGTCGATGTCACGGTCGGACCGGCCGGTCTCACGCTCGACGGATCGAGCTTCATCGCACTACAGGTCAGCGACGTAAGCCTCAAGACCGCCGACGGCAAGCCGATGGCCAATGCCGGACGGGTCCGCTTCGGCATGAGGCTGATCCCGCTGCTTTCGGGCGAGGTGCGGCTCACCAGCGCCAGGATTTCCGACGCGCGCATCGTGATGGCGGCGATGCCGTCGGGCGGCGACTGGACAGTGGCGCTGCGCAATCAAGACGGCCTCATCGATCCGGAACGACTGGCCGATGCTATCTTCGGCAACATCAACCACGCGCTCGATACGGTTCAGGAGGATTCGATGCGCCGGATCGACCTCCGCAATGTCGACCTCGTTCTGCCTGAGGCCGGCTTGGTCGAACTGGTCAGGATCACCGATGCCACCGTTGCCCAGTCGGGACCGGGCGGCCTGAAGTTTTCATCGGATGCGGATGTCGACGGCAGGGCGCTCACCATCGCTGCCTCAGCCACCCGCGATACGACGACCCGACGCGTGGCGGCATTGGACGCCAGCGTCGAGGTAGCGGAGGCCGACGAGACTACGGGAGCTTCAGGCGGAAAAATGGGCGCGATTGCCTTGAAGCTGGCGGGATCGGAAGGATCCGGCGAGAACGCGTCGCGGCTGACGGCGTCGGTGTCGTTTGCCGGTTCCGTGCTCGATCTCGGCCCGCGTGCCGGCGAGCTTTCGGCCGACGTCGATCTCGATGCGACGCTTGTCGCCGGCGCCAACAAGATCCAGGTAGACCGGCTGCAGGTGAGGACGGGTCGCTCGACATTCGATTTCGCCGGTTCGATCGGGCCTAAGCCGGCGACTGGAACAGCGGGCGAGGAGCCGTCCTACCGTTACGACCTGACCAGCGACCGTTCGACGCTGGCACCATCGGAATCGTCCGAACCCGCGCTCAATTTCATCGCCCGCGTCGCCGGTGTCTACCAGACCAGGAGCCATAAGCTCGTGGCCGACCAGATCGGGATCAGGTCCGGGTCCACCAGCGAGGCGCTGGGTACAGCTTCGGTCGAGTTCGTCGAGGGCAAGGTGCCGGGCATATCTGTCGCCTTCAACGTGCACGACATGCCGGTCTCGCATGTCAAGCAGTTGTGGCCCTGGTTTTCCGCGGGCAAGGCCCGCCTTTGGGTGCTGAAAAACCTGTTCGGCGGCCGCGTCGTCGACGCCAGCCTGCAGTTCCAGGTCGTGCCGGGGCGCCTGGGCAATGGGATTCCGCTTTCCGCCGACGAAGTGTTCGGCCGGTTCCAGATCGAAGGATCGCGCTTTGACACGGCCGGCCACATTCCGCCGATACGCGATGCCGTGGGCGTTGTCGAATTCCACGGCAACGATGTCGACATCGCTTTGTCGTCGGGCAGCGTCTATATGGCCAGCGGCCGCACGGTGGCGGCAAGCAATGGCACGATGACGGTCAAGGCGGCAAACCGCCCGCCGGTGATCGGCGCGCTCGACATCGACGTTGCCGGCGAGGCGTCTGCAATCGCCGAGCTTGCCTCCTATGAACCGATCAACGCCATGCGCCATGTCGGCCTGCTGCCGGACGACCTGTCCGGCACGGTGACCGGCCACGTGAGGGCGGACATTCCGCTGCAGTCCGGCGTCGACCCGTCGAAACGAGATTGGCTGGTGGCGCTCGATTACAAGGGCCTGTCGCTGGCCAAGCCGTTCGAAGGACAGACGGTGACGGACGCCGACGGTTCGATCACGGTCGCGCCCGATCAGGCCGTGATCTCCGCCAAGACGCTGCTGAACGGCATTCCAGCCGAGCTCGACCTGATCGAGCCGCTCAACAAGGCCGGGCCGCCACGCAGCCGGAAAGTGGCGCTGGTGCTCGACGACAAGATGCGTGCAACCGCCATGCCTGGCTTGTCGGCCCTGCTTTCCGGAACCGTCAAGGTTGCGATCGACAAGAGCGGCGGCAACAGTGAGACTGTTTCGGCGGACCTGACCAATGCCAGGCTGAACATTCCCTGGGCAGGCTGGAGCAAGGGACCCGGCATTCCCGCCAACGTCACATTTGCCATGACCAAATCCGGCGGCACCACGACGCTGTCCGACTTCGACCTGAATGGGAAGACCTTTTCGATCGACGGCAACGTGGTGCTGGTCAACGGCGCCCTGTCCTCGGCGCGGTTCAGCAAGGTCACGTTGAACCGGGGAGACGACGTTGCCGTGTCGGTGAAACGATCGGGCAAGGGCTACGCGATCGACATCAGCGGCACCGCGCTGGATGCGCGCTCGCTGATCAGGCAATTCACGTCCGACGTCGACACCGCCACCAAGGCCACCGGGTCCGACGCGATTTCCGTCAGCGCCGATGTCAATTCCCTGACCGGCTTCCACAACGAGACACTGTCGAGCCTGAAGCTCGACTACAGCGCCGCCGGCTCCAGGGTGAACGGGCTCAAGGTGAGCGCCACGGCAAGTTCGGGTGCTGCCATAAGCATCAGCAATACGACCGGCGCCGGCAGGCGCGCGCTCAACATGACATCGGCCGATGCCGGCGCCATCCTGCGGTTCCTTAACATCTACGAGCATATGGAGGGCGGTTCGATAACCCTTGCGCTCGTCGGGGCAAGCGATGGGCCGATGAAGGGCCAGGTCGACGCAAGGAATTTCTTTGTGGTCAACGAGCCGAAACTCGCCTCGCTCGTGTCGACGACGCCGGCGGGCGACAGCCGCAGCCTCAACGAAGCTGTCAAAGCCGACATCGACACGTCGAGAGTGAAGTTCGAGCGCGGCTTTACCCAGATCGAGAAGGGCACCGGCTACCTCAAGCTGGCCAATGGCGTGCTGCGCGGCCCACGCATCGGCACCACCTTCCAGGGCACGCTTTACGACCAGGACAACAACATGGACATGACCGGCACGTTCATGCCGGTCTATGGTCTCAACCGCATCTTCGGCGAACTGCCTCTGTTCGGCGCGCTGCTCGGCAACGGTCGCGATGGCGGCCTGATCGGCGTGACCTACCGGCTCAGGGGCGACGCCAACAAGCCGAAACTGGACGTCAATCCACTGTCAGTGATCGCGCCCGGAATTTTCAGGTCGATCTTCGAGTATCGGTAGAACACGATCCCAAAACCTCCGGTTCGGAAAAAGATCATGATCAAACAAAACGGAATTCCATCCCGATTCTATCGGGGATGGGTCGGCCTCTGGTCAGACCGGCCGTACCAGAACGTGTTTTTTCTTGCCCAGTGAAAGCTTTATGACGTTTTCCGGACTCAAATCCTGAAGCGTCACCACCTGGCGGTCGTCGGACACAGGCCGGTCGTTCAGGCGCACGCCGCCGCCCTGGATGTGTCGCCGCGCCTCGCCATTGGACGCGGCAAGCCCGGCGGTGACGAACAGCGACAATATGCCGACGCCGCTTTCCAGATCGGCCTTGCCCACCTCGACGGTCGGCAGCGTTTCGGCGAGCGCGCCTTCCTCGAACGTCTTGCGCGCGGTTTCCTCGGCTTGCTCGGCTGCCTCGCGGCCGTGCACGATGGCCGTCGTTTCCGTTGCCAGGACCTTCTTGGCCTCGTTGATCTCCGAGCCGCCAAGAGCGGCGAGCCGTGCGATCTCGGACAGCGGCAGGCGGGTGAAAATCTTCAGGAAGCGCGTGACGTCGGCGTCCTCGGTGTTGCGCCAGTACTGCCAGAAATCATAAGGCGAAAACAGATCGCCGTTCAGCCAGACCGCGCCCTTGGCCGATTTGCCCATCTTGGCGCCTGACGATGTCGTCAGCAGCGGTGTGGTCAGGGCGTAAAGCTGCGGCGTGCCCATGCGGTGTCCGAGATCGACGCCGTTGATGATATTGCCCCACTGGTCCGATCCGCCCATCTGCAGGCGGCAGCCATATCGCCGGCTGAGCTCGACGAAATCATAACCCTGCAGAATCATGTAATTGAATTCGAGGAACGACAGCGATTGTTCGCGTTCGAGCCTCAGCTTGACGCTATCGAAGGTCAGCATGCGATTGACTGAAAAATGCCGGCCGACATCGCGCAGGAACTCGACATAGTTGAGCTTCATCAGCCAGTCCGCGTTGTTGACCATGATCGCGTCGCCCGCACCGTCGCCAAAACGCAGGATGCGGCCGAAGATGCGCTTGATGCCCTCGATGTTGGTGGCGATCGCCTCCCGCGTCAAAAGCTTGCGCTGCTCGTCGCGGAAGGAAGGATCGCCGATCATCGAGGTGCCGCCGCCCATCAGGGCGATCGGCCGGTGGCCGGTCTCCTGCAGCCAGTAGAGCATGGTCGCCGAAATCAGATTGCCGATATGCAGGCTGGTCGCCGTGGCGTCGTAGCCGACATAGGCGGTCACAGTTTCCTTGGCGAAAAGCTGGTCGAGGCCGGCATCATCCGAAATCTGGTGGATGAAACCGCGCTCGCTCATGATGCGCAGGAAATCGGACTTGAAGGCGGACATTTTATCTTTCCCGAAAGCGCCCCAACCGCTGCGGCTGGGGCGTGGTATGCGTGAACGCGGGCGTTTAGCATCCAAGCGCGATCAGCAAAAGGGGAATCCGGTTTTGCGGGCCTGCGTGGATGACATCCGGCATGCTTGCTTCATCGTTTCGGCTGGCGTAATGAAGCGCCGCGCCAGTGGGTTCTTGCAGCACCTGACCCGCTGGAACGGCACCGCACGGCATCGAATCGAATGCCATATCCTGTGACAGAGCCCGACGCGACATGCCGGAGATATCCATCGTCATCCCTTGCCGGAACGAGGCGGCGAACCTGCCGCTTCTGCTCGACGAGATCGGGGCGGCGATGGCTGGGCGCGATTTCGAGGTGATCGTCGTCGACGATGGTTCGACCGACGACACCGCTTCGGTGCTTGGCGCCCAGGCAGTACTTCACCCTTTTCCGCTTCGCCACCTGCGGCATGAGAAATCCGCGGGCCAGTCTCTCTCGGTGCGTTCGGGGGCATGGGCGGCCCGCGGCAATATCGTCGCCACGATCGATGGCGACGGCCAGAACGATCCTCAATATATTCCGATGCTGGTCGATGCTCTTCGCCAGGCCGGTCCCGGTTTCGGTGTTGCGCAAGGGGAGCGCCTGAAGCGCCGCGACAGCAAGATCAAGCAACTGGCGTCCCGTTTTGCCAACTGGCTGAGAAAGGCCATCCTGCATGACGAGACCCGCGACACGGGCTGCGGCCTGAAGGCGATCCATACCGACATCCTCAGGAAATTACCGTTCTTCGATGGCACGCACCGTTTTGTTCCGGCCCTCGTTATCCAGGAGGGGTACCAGGTCGTGCATTGCGACGTCGTCGACCGCTCCCGCCGCCACGGCAAGTCGAATTACGGGATTTTCGATCGCGGCCTGCAAGGGGTGCTTGATCTCGCCGGCGTCTGGTGGCTGCGCCGAAGGCGCCGGAGAATGCCAAAAACAGAGGAAATCAGGCATGGCTAACGTGCTTCAGGAATTAGCGACCTGGCTTCACGAAGTCTTCGTCAAGCAATTCGATGCGTGGGTTTTGCTCGGCTTCGTCGCCCAGTTCTTTTTTTCGATGCGCTTCGTCGTGCAGTGGGTCGCTTCGGAAAGAGCCAAGCGCAGCGTTGTGCCAATCGCCTTCTGGTTCTTTTCGCTCGGCGGCGGCTGCCTATTGCTGATCTACGCCATCCAGCGACAGGATCCGGTGTTTATCGCCGGCCAAGCCATGGGTCTGTTCATCTATATCCGCAATCTCTGGCTAATCGCCAACGAGCGTAAGGCGGCGATGACAAAGGTCGATTGAGCGCCTGCCTCCATAGCAAGCGAACGGGGAGGGGCCGACGTGGCGAGCAGGAACTACCTTTTTCTCTTCCTGTTCAGCCTGCTGATGACGGTTTCGGGGCTGGCGACCATGCCGCCGCTCGACCGCGATGAGCCGCGCTTCATGCAGGCCACCAAGCAGATGGTCGAGACCGGCGACTATGTCGACATTCGCTTCCAGGAGGGCTCCCGCTACCAGAAGCCGATAGGAATCTACTGGCTGCAATCCGCAGCCGTAGCGCTGAGCGGCGAAGGGCCAACAGCGCCGGTCTGGGTGTATCGGCTCGTCTCGGCCCTTGGCATCGCCATTGCCGTTGTGGCGACGGCGTGGACAGGAGCCAATCTTTTCGGCGCCAGCGCCGGTCTGGCCGCCGGCTTGGTCATGGCCGCGATCTTCGCGACAGCTTTCGAGGGGCGTGACGCCAAGACCGACGCGGTCCTGCTGGCCTGTTGTATCGCGGCGCAAGGCGCTCTGGCGCAGATCTATACGGCCTCGCGCCGGAACGAAGCCTTCGCCGGCCATTTGCCATGGATCTTCTGGGCAGCCCAGGGTGGCGCAATCCTCATCAAGGGACCGATCGCGCCGCTCTTGTCGGCGCTCACGGTCGCCGTGCTGTTCGCGTTCGAGCGGGACTGGCGCTGGCTGTCGAAGCTGAAGGCGGGTCGTGGCCTGGCTCTCGTGTTGCTGATCGTGCTGCCCTGGCTCGCGCTCATCACCTGGAAAAGCGGCGGCACCTTCCTGCAGCAAGCCGTCGGCAAGGATATGCTCGGCAAGGTCGCGGAGGGCAGGGAGTCCCATGGTGCCCCGCCCGGCTTCTATGTCTTGACCTATTCGCTGTTCATGTGGCCCTTCGGCCTGATCGCGCTCGGTGCCGGGCTCCAGGCCCTCAACCGCCTGCGCGACGATCCCCGGCTCCGCTTTTGCCTCGCCTGGTACATCCCGTTCTGGCTTTTGTTCGAGTTGATCCCGACAAAACTGCCGCACTATGTCCTGCCGGCCTATCCCGGCATGGCGCTGCTGGTTGGCTGGCTTTTGACGTTGAATCCAAAGGAGGCGAATGCGCCGCTCCTGCGCTGGCAGAAATGGTTGTGGTGGGCGACCGCCTTTGGCCTCGCTTTGGTCACGATAGGCCTTGCCGTGCTCTGCATTGCCGCGCCGCTCTATTTGAACGGCGCGTTCTCATGGTGGAGCGTTCCAGCGGCCGCCGCCACACTCGCGGCCGGCTATCTCGGCTTCTCGCGCCACCTGCGAGTGCCGCTCGGCCGTATCGGGGCAATCGCGATTTGCGCCGGTGTCACCTACGCTTTGCTGTTCGGTGTCATCGCGCCGTCATTGAAACCGATTTGGATGAGCCGCGAGATCGAGGCTGCGCTTCGCGCCAATCAACCTTGCGAGACGACAGTGCTCGCCTCCGCCGGGTATCACGAACCGAGCCTGGTATTTCTGGTGGGCACAAAAACGATATTGACCAATGTCGATGGTACTGTGCAACATCTGCTTGCCGATCCCGCCTGCGCGTTGGCGCTGGCGCCGGTCGGCGAAGAAAAGAGGCTGGACGACCTGCTGGCAGGGCAGGGCAGGTCGGCGAACCGCATCGCTCGGATCGATGGCGTCAATTATTCGTCGGGGGAGAAAATGTCGCTTGGTCTATACCGGATCGCCGACTGACTTCGGTTTCGCAATGAAAGACCGGGGTTTGGCATGAGCATTGGTCGCGGAGCTCCGGTTCTTGAGTTGCTTCGAAAGCTGCCGGCTCGGTCGGTGGGCAATCTCCAGCAAACGATAGCGATCGTTCGTGCCCGATTTGCGAGGCGACCGGCCAATTATTCCTGGATTCCGTGGCCGGCGTTGGCAGGTGCCTATCTGCTGCTGACGGTTGCTAGCATGGTTTTCCTGGATGGCGCTTTCGTCAGCTGGCGGGCGCACTTGCCGAGCGGGTTTATGGCAGTTGCCAGGGCTTTTACCAATTTCGGGTTGGGCGGGTGGTTTCTCCTCCCGCCCCTGGTGCTGTTCGTGCCGGTCAATCTGCTGGACTGGCAAGCCCTTTCGAGGCGTTGGCGCATGGTTGCATACAATTGGACCTGCTTCGCCTTCTTCATGCTGAGCGCGGTCGGATTGTCAGGGCTGACGGTGACGGTTCTGAAGTACGTCTTCGGCCGGGCGCGGCCAGCCTTGGATATAGGGTTGTTCTCGTTCCACCCATTCAAGTTCGACCCGTATTTCGCCAGTTTTCCCTCCGGCCATGCGACGAATATGGGCGCGGCCGCGGCAATGGTGATGCTTCTTTTCCCATCGTGGGGGAAATACGTTGTTTTGCCCATCACCGTCTGGATAGCGGCGACGCGGGTTGTGGTCGGCGCGCACTATCCAAGCGATACGATCGCGGGCTTCGGCCTCGGCATGGCTTGTGCCGTCATTGTGGCGCTGATCTTTGCCCGGCTCGGTTTCATCTTCCGCCACACGGCGGCGGGATTGCCGATCCGCAAGAAGACATTCAGGCTTCGCGCGACGTGGCGCAAGCCGGCACGCCCGTCGCAGGTGCTTTTCCCGGAGGCAGCCAGGCCCTGAGCGGGACTACTTGCAGTCCAGTCCGCCGTAGGATCGTACCAGCCGGATCATATCGAGTGAGTTCGCTTCGCTCTCGAGCCCTTCGGCAACACCGCTGCGGTCGGCGATGGGCCGATTCTGGCTGACCTTCCACTTGCCTTGCATGTCCGTGATCTCGATTTCCAGCCCGACAATGCCCTTGATCTGCGACTGGATGAAGGTGGCCGGCGCGTCGGTCACCGCCCAGGGTGCTTCGCGAGCGCCTTCCTGAGACACCGTCAAGTCGGAAATCTGCTGGGCCAGCCAGTCCTGGTCCTCGACCACCCTGACGGTGCCGCGCACCTGGACGATGGCGTAGTTCCAGGTCGGCACGACCTTTCCGGTCTCGCGCTTGGTCTCGTACCAGGACGGTGTCACATAGGCATCGGTACCCTGGAAGACGACGAGCACGGGCGATGCCGGGTTGTCGGCCAGCAGGCGCCATTGCGGATTGGCTCTCGCCAGATGAGCGCGCAGCCTGCCGTTCGGCGGTACTTCGGCGTCGAGCAGGAAAGGGATCGCGTTCGCGACCGGCCCCTCGGCTCCATTTGAAATCAGCAGGCCAAGCGGATGCGCCCGGATCAGCCCGTGCAGGACGTCCTGCCGCGTTTCCTGGAAATGAGGGGGCTGGTACATTTCTGTCGCCGGCTATCTCAACCGTTTCGGCCGCGGGTCGGACAATTCGCCGGCCAGACGGCGATCGAGATAGTCCGCGCATTCCTGGAGCAGGAGATCCGCGTCATTGGAGAAGAAATGGTTGGCGCCGGGCAAGGTCTTCTGGGTGATGGTGATGCCCTTTTGCGTGTGCAGCTTGTCGACCAGCCCCTGCACGTCCTTTGGCGGCGCGACCTTGTCGGCATCACCATGGATGATGAGGCCGGACGACGGGCAGGGCGCCAGGAACGAGAAATCATAGGTGTTGGGCTGCGGCGCGATCGAGATGAAGCCTTCGATCTCGGGCCGCCGCATCAGAAGCTGCATGCCGATCCACGAGCCGAACGAATAGCCGGCGACCCAGCAGCTCTTGGAGTCCGGATGCAGCGACTGCACCCAGTCAAGTGCCGCGGCCGCATCCGACAATTCGCCGGTTCCATGGTCGAATTCGCCCTGGCTGCGGCCGATGCCGCGGAAATTGAAGCGAAGCGTGGTGAAATCCCGCTTCTGGAACATGTAGAAGAGGTCGTAGACGATCTTGTTGTTCATCGTGCCGCCGAACTGGGGGTGCGGGTGCAGGATGATGGCAATCGGCGCGCTCTTTTCCTTGGAAGGCTGGTAACGACCCTCCAGGCGGCCGGCCGGACCGGTGAAAATGACCTCAGGCATAAAATACTCCACATGGCATATGAATGCGCGGCGCCCGGAACAACTCTTCCTCTGGCCTTGACGCAGGGCGAGCGTCTTCTTAGAAGCTAGTTTAGAATTGTTCAAAACTGGATGGCCAAAAATGTCATGGCTCGGCCACCCGCGCCGCAAGTGGCGTAAATAGGACGGCTTGCCTTGCAATTTCAAGGAAATAACGCGCTATCCTCGCGGAATGGCTGTTGAAGGGACCGATTGAAACGAAAATGGCCGGAAGACGCGCCTATCTCGACTATAATGCCAGCGCGCCGCTGCTTGCTACGGCACGCGCCGCAATGATTGCCGCGCTCGACGTCGCCGCCAATCCGTCGTCGGTCCATGCCGAGGGGCGCGCCGCGCGGCGGCTGATCGAGAATGCGAGGCGCGATGTCGCGGCGATGGCCAACGCCAGGGCCGAGCATGTCGTGTTCACCTCCGGTGCGACGGAAGCAGCTTCGACGCTGCTGACGCCGGATTGGCAGATGGGGCGCGGCACTGTGCGCATGAGCCGGCTCTATGTGTGCGAAGCCGACCATCCTTGTATGCTGAACGGCGGGCGATTTCCGGCAGCCCAGGTGACGCGCATCGGCGTCGACGCCGATGGCGTCGTCAGGCTGGACGCCTTGGCCGCGGCGCTCGCCGCGCATGACAAGTCGGACGGCCTGCCGCTGGTGGCGATCCATGCCGCCAACAACGAGACCGGCGTCATCCAGCCCGTCGAACGCGTCGCCGAAATCGTCAAGGCGGCGGGCGGCATCCTGATTGTCGACGCCGTGCAGGCAGCCGGTCGCATTCCGCTCGATATGTCGGCAGGTTTCGCCGATTATTTGATTCTGTCTTCGCACAAGATCGGCGGTCCCAAGGGCGTTGGCGCCATCGTCGCCGCCTCGGACCTGATGATGCCAAGGCCCTTGATCGCCGGCGGCGGCCAGGAAAAGGGGCATCGTGGCGGCACCGAAAACCCGGCCGCGCTCGCCGGTTTTGGCGCGGCGGCGCGCGAAGCCCTGATCGGATTGAAGAGCGTCGATGCGGTCGCTCGCCGCCGCGACGAGATCGAGGCCATCGTGAAAATGTTGATGCCGGATGCGGAAATCTTTGGAACCGGCGCGCCGAGGCTTGCCAACACGACATTCTTCGCTATTGCGGGCATCAAGGCTGAGACGGCGCAGATCGCCTTCGATCTGGCCGGCGTGGCGCTGTCGGCTGGGTCCGCCTGTTCGTCGGGCAAGGTCGGCCCGAGCCATGTGCTGAAAGCCATGGGGTACAATGACAGCCTTGGCGCTTTGCGCGTGTCCATCGGCCACGCAACGAGCGCCGAGGACATCGAACTGTTCCGCGCTGCGCTGGCAGATATTGCCTCGCGGCAAGCCGGTAGGGAAAAGGCGGGCAGGGAAGAGGCCGCCTGAGTGCGGCAGGGGCATCGAACCGAAAAGTGTTCGGAAAATTCGATGCTCGAAGAAAAATGAACGCAGGCCTTCTGGCCTGGTAGAGCCGTGCGTTTCATCGTGGCCGGGTGAATTTCCGGTGGGAACGCACTATATGGAACTTACGCCGCCTCGATTGCCTCACGGCTACTCGTTTTGCGGTGCCATAGTTTGAAAACTGCCGGGCCTTGACCCCGGCGTGGATGGAGAACGCCTATGCCTGCTGTGCAGGACACGATCGATCGGGTCCGAAAGATCGACGTCGACCAATACAAATACGGATTCCAGACCGAAATCGCGATGGACAAGGCCCCCAAGGGCCTGAGCGAAGACATTATCCGCTTTATTTCGGCGAAGAAGGACGAGCCGTCCTGGATGCTGGAATGGCGTCTGGAAGCCTATCGGCGCTGGGTGACGCTGGACGAGCCGAAGTGGGCGCGCGTCCATTATCCGAAGATCGACTTCCAGGACCTCTACTACTACGCGGCGCCCAAGAGCACGCCGGGGCCGACCTCGCTCAGCGATGTCGATCCTGAGCTCTTGAGGGTCTACGAAAAGCTCGGCATTCCGCTGAAGGAACAGGAAATCCTCGCCGGCGTGCAGAAGACCGACGCGTCGGAACTCGAGGAACCCAGCGACAATGTCTACAAGTCGGGCCGCGTCGCCGTCGACGCGGTGTTCGATTCGGTGTCCGTCGTCACCACCTTCAAGAAGGAGCTGGCGCAGGCCGGCGTCATCTTCTGCTCGATCTCGGAAGCCATCCGCGAGCATCCGGAACTGGTGCAGAAATATCTCGGTTCGGTCGTGCCGACCTCCGACAATTTCTACGCCACGCTGAATTCCGCCGTGTTCACCGACGGCTCCTTCGTCTTCGTGCCCAAGGGCGTGCGTTGCCCGATGGAACTGTCGACCTATTTCCGCATGAACGAGAAGAACACCGGCCAGTTCGAGCGCACGCTGATCATTGCCGAGGAGGGGGCCTACGTCTCCTATCTCGAAGGCTGCACGGCGCCGCAGCGCGACGAGAACCAGCTTCACGCAGCGGTGGTCGAGCTGATCGCGCTCGACGATGCCGAGATCAAATATTCGACGGTGCAGAACTGGTATCCCGGCGATGCCGAAGGCAAGGGCGGCATCTACAACTTCGTCACCAAGCGCGGCGACTGCCGCGGCGATCGCTCGAAGATTTCGTGGACGCAGGTCGAGACCGGCTCGGCCATCACCTGGAAATATCCAAGTTGCATCCTGCGCGGCGACGATTCCAGCGGCGAGTTTTATTCGATCGCCGTGTCGAACGGCTATCAGCAGGTCGATAGCGGCACCAAGATGATCCATCTCGGCAAGAACACGTCGAGCCGCATCATCTCCAAGGGCATCGCCGCCGGCTTCTCGCAGAATACCTATCGCGGCCAGGTCTCGGCGCACCGCAAGGCGACCAACGCCCGCAACTTCACCAACTGTGACTCGCTGCTGATCGGCGACCAGTGCGGCGCGCACACCGTGCCCTACATGGAAGCCAAGAACGCGACGGCGCAGTTCGAACATGAGGCGACCACCTCGAAGATCTCCGAGGACCAGAAGTTCTACGTCATGCAGCGCGGTATCCCGGAAGAAGAGGCGATCGCGCTGATCGTCAACGGTTTCGTCAAGGACGTCATCCAGCAACTGCCGATGGAATTCGCCGTCGAGGCGCAGAAGCTGATTGGCATCAGCCTCGAGGGGAGTGTCGGCTGATGAGTGCTGCTGAGTTTATCGACAAGGTTCTGACTCCTGTAGGAGGGGGCGTTGGCGTTTTCCTTGCATTTCGCTGGTCGCCGCAACTGAAAACACAGCCAATGTCAGTGGCTTTGCTTGGCGCGGTTTCGGTGGCTTTGATCCTTGCGGCGTTGAAGTGGCTCGCCTGACGGCCGGATAAGACCTCTAGTTTGTTTGGAAGAAAAAATGCTTGAAATCAGAAACCTCCACGCCCGCATCGTCGATGACGGCACCGAGATCATTCGCGGCCTGAACCTGACGGTGAAGGCCGGCGAGGTCGCCGCCATCATGGGACCCAACGGCTCGGGAAAATCGACGCTGTCCTATATTCTCGCCGGGCGCGAGGACTATGAGGTCACCGAAGGCGATATCCTCTACAACGGCCAGTCGATCCTCGAAATGGATCCGGCCGAGCGCGCCACAGCAGGCATCTTTCTCGCCTTCCAGTATCCGATGGAGATACCGGGCGTGGCGACGATGGAATTCCTGAAAGTGGCGATGAACGAGCAGCGCAAGGCGCGCGGCGAGGAGCCGTTGAAGATTCCGGAATTCCTGAAGCGCGTGAAGGACGCCGCCGCCCTGCTCAACATGGATATGGCGATGCTGAAACGGCCGCTCAACGTCGGCTTCTCCGGCGGCGAGAAGAAGCGCGCCGAGATCCTGCAGATGAAGCTTCTGGAGCCGAAGCTGTGCGTGCTCGACGAGACCGATTCCGGCCTCGACATCGATGCGCTGAAGATCGTCTCGGAAGGCGTCAACGCATTGCGCGCGCCAGACCGCGCCATGGTCATCATCACCCACTACCAGCGCCTGCTCGAATACATCGTGCCGGATAGCGTGCACGTGCTCTACAGAGGCCAGGTGGTCAAGTCCGGCGACAAGTCGCTGGCGCTCGACCTCGAAGCCAACGGCTACGCCGGCGTGATCGGCGAAGCCGCGTGAGATGCCAGAAGGCGGGTTGAAACTGATGAATATACACACCACACCCCAGCGAACGCCGGCCGAGACGGCGCTGATCGACGCCTTTGACGACCGGCTGTCGCTGCTGCCGGGCGACGGCACGGTGATGCTGAAGCGCGACGACGCCATCGAGGCGATCAAGGCCGGCCTGCCGACGCGGCGTATCGAATCCTGGCATTACACGGACCTGCGCCGATTGTTGACTTCGGTGCCGGACTTCGATCCCGCAGCCGCCCCGAACGCCATTGCGCCAATCGTCGAAGGCTCCGCCGTCTTGCCGGTCCTGAATGGCGTGTCGAGCACGAAAATGCCCGATATCGAGGGCATCGCCGTGCAGCGCCTGTCGGAAAAGCTGACCGACGGCAGCATCGCGCCGGGGCTCGATCGCTATGGCACCGACGATGCCATCGGCGCGCTGAACACCGCTTTCGTTGCTGACGGCTATTTTGTCGACATCGCCGACGGCACCGAGCTGGACAAGCCGATCGAACTGCAGAACCTGCAATCCGGCGGCCAGACGCATGTGCGGCTGGCTGTGCGCGTCGGTGCCGGCGCCAAGGCTGTGATCGTCGAGCGCCAGACGGGCGAGGGCGCGGCGCTGGTGAGTTCGGTTAGCCAGCTTCTGCTTGGTGAGGGCGCCGACGTGACCTGGCTGATCGTGCAGGAGCAACCGGATACGGCGACGCATCTTGCCCAGTTCAAGGCGCATCTCGGCAAGGGTGCGAAGCTGACGCTGTTCGTGATGAATGCCGGCGGCAAGCTGGTGCGCCAGGAGATCGTGGTGAAGACCACCGGCGAAGGCGCCGACTTCACGCTGCGGGGCATCAACCTGCTTGCCGGCGAGACGCATACGGACGTGACCATGGTGCTCGACCATGCCGTGCCGCACACGGCATCGACGGAAGTGATCCGCAACGTGGTGACCGGAAGGGCGCGCGGCGTCTTCCAGGGGCGCATCAACGTCCACCAATATGCGCAGAAGACCAACGCCAAGATGGCCTGCAACACGCTGCTTCTGTCGGATGATGGCGAGTTCTCGACCAAGCCGGAACTCGAAATCTTCGCCGACGACGTCGTCTGCGGCCACGGCGCGACCGTTACCGAAATCGACCACAGCCATCTGTTCTATCTGATGGCTCGCGGCATCGACGAGAAGACCGCGCGCGGCCTGCTGGTCAAGGCCTTCGTCGCCGAGGTGATCGAGGAGCTGGACGACGAGGCGATCGTCGAGGCGCTGGAAGCAAGGCTCGACGGCTGGTTCGTCGCGCACGGGTAACGCGCTTAACCTTCTCCCTTGTGGGAGAAGGTGGATTGGCGCGAAGCGCCAAGACGGATGAGGGGTGTTGGAACGAACGCGGCACAGTGCGGCAAGGACTTCGAGATGGACCAGAAAGTCGAAAACATCCCCTACGACGTCGAGGCTATCCGCCGCGACTTCCCGATCCTATCGCGGGAGGTCTATGGCAAGCCGCTGGTCTATCTCGACAACGGCGCCTCGGCGCAGAAGCCGCAGGCCGTGCTCGACGCCATCCAGCATGCCTATTCCCAGGAATATGCCAACGTTCATCGCGGCCTGCATTTCCTGTCGAATGCCGCGACCGACGCCTATGAGAAGGCGCGCAAGATCGTACAGAGGTTTCTCAACGCGCCTGATACCGACAACATCGTCTTCACCTCGAACACGACCGCGGCGATCAACACCGTCGCCTATGGCTTCGGCATGCCGAATATCGGCGAGGGCGACGAAATAGTCCTTTCGATCATGGAGCACCATTCCAACATCGTGCCGTGGCATTTCATCCGCGAGCGCCAGGGCGCCAAGCTGGTCTGGGTGCCGGTCGACGATCTCGGCGTCTTCCATATCGAAGAGTTCGAAAAGCGGCTGACTGATCGCACCAAACTGGTCGCCATCACGCACATGTCGAATGCGCTGGGCACGGTGACGCCGATCAAGGAGATCGTCCGCATCGCGCACGCGCGCGGCATTCCGGTGCTGGTCGACGGCAGCCAGAGCGCCGTGCATATGCCTGTTGACGTGCAGGATCTCGACTGCGATTTCTTCGTCTTCACCGGCCATAAGGTCTACGGTCCCTCGGGCATCGGCGTGCTCTACGGCAAGAAGGACATGCTGGAGCGCATGCGACCGTTCATGGGCGGCGGCGAGATGATCGAGGAAGTGACTGAAGACATCGTCACCTACAATGATCCGCCGCACCGCTTCGAGGCCGGAACGCCGCCGATCGTGCAGGCGATCGGGCTCGGTGCTGCGCTCGAATACATGGAAAAGATCGGACGCGAGCGCATTGCCGCCCATGAGGCCGATCTGAAGAATTATGCCCATGAGCGGCTGCGCGCCATCAATTCGCTGCGCATCTTTGGCGATGCGCCTGATAAGGGCGCCATCATCTCCTTCGAGCTGCAGGGCATTCATGCCCATGACGTGTCGATGGTGATAGACAGGCAAGGCGTTGCAGTCCGCGCGGGCACGCATTGCGCGCAGCCGCTGTTGAAACGTTTCGGTGTAACGTCCACATGCAGGGCATCGTTCGGCATGTATAATACCAGGGCCGAAGTCGACGCTTTGGCCGATGCGCTGGAAAAAGCGCGAAAATTCTTCGGGTGACGATCATGGATGATGTAGGCCATACCGCTGAGACCACTTCGGAAACGGCCACCGACGAGGCGGTTTCCGCCTCGGCCATCCCCGCCGACGAACTGGCGCGGCTGACCGACGATATCGTCTCGGCGCTGAAGACGGTCTACGATCCGGAAATCCCGGCCGACATCTACGAGCTTGGCCTCGTCTACAAGATCGACATCGAGGACGACCGTTCGGTCAAGATCGACATGACGCTGACCGCGCCCGGTTGCCCGGTGGCCGGCGAAATGCCCGGCTGGGTGGAGAATGCCGTGGGCGCCGTCGAAGGCGTTTCCGGCGTCGAGGTCAACATGACCTTCGATCCGCCGTGGTCGCCCGACCGCATGTCGGAAGAGGCGCAGGTCGCGGTGGGCTGGTATTGAGGTGCACTTGCGCCAGGCAGAAAACTTCACCATTTTAGGTGAGGAATCATTCGGCAGGCCTTGAACCTGCAGAGAATGGAGAAAGAAAAGATGGGACGCTTCGCCGTCATCACGATGACCGAAAAGGCTGCCGACCGGGTGCGCGAGATCGTCGCGACCCGTGAGAATGCGCACGGCATTCGCCTTGGCATCAAGAAGGGCGGCTGCGCCGGCATGGAATACACGGTCGACCTGGTGACCGAGCCCAACACCAAGGACGACCATATCGAGCGCGACGGCGCCCACGTCTATGTTGCGCCCGAGGCAGCGCTTTTCCTGTTCGGCACCGAGATGGACTTCGAGCAGACGACGCTGCGCACCGGCTTCACCTTCCGCAACCCGAACCAGAGCTCGGCCTGCGGCTGCGGCGAATCGGTCGAACTGAAGCCGGCCGATCTGAAGGCACTGGCCGAGGCGCGCGCGTCGGCCTGACCTTCCGCTTTCCCGTAGATCTAATCCACCCACATTCCCGTTCGTTTGTGCCAACTGGCGATCGAATCCTCGGGATAGAGGTCGAACGTCTTGTCGCCCTCGCCGATTTCGGGCTCGACCCAGTTCGCCTTGTATTTCAGCATGAGATGCACCTTGCTTGGCGGCTTCGGCAGGTCTGTGTCGATCGCCGAGGCGAAGGGATGAACCAACTCCGGCCACGTAGGATCGTAGAGCCAGAGTGCCGATCCGCATTTCCTGCAGAAATTTCGCTCGCCTGACGAGATCTCGCATTGCGGATGCTCGTCGTCCTCGATCTCGGCTGGTAGACGCCAAGATTGCGCTTGCCCTTGATTTTCAGCGTATCGAAATCGGCCCCGAGATTAATGGCGAAGCCGCCGCCGCCCTGCTGCTTGCGGCAGATCGAACAGTAGCAAAGCATGAACGGCACCGGCGTGTGGCTTTCCACCTCGAAGCGGACGGCATTGCACCGGCAGGACCCTTTGAGCAGAAGCGGCATGGAAAAACTCCGACGAATTTGGCTTTTCAACTTGTCAGCATGGTTTTGGTTGCGGCGATGACAAGGGGAAATCCGGATGACATGATCGTGGTATGGACAATGAACGCATCGCTGAACTTTTCGAAGGGCTCGGCCCGGTCAGCATTCGCAAGCTGTTCGGCGGCAAGGGCATCTATTTCGACGGCGTCATCGTCGCGATCGTGCTTCGCGGCGAGCTTTTGCTGAAGGCCGACGCCGAAAGCGCGCCCGAGTTCGAAGCGGCTGGCTGCACGCAGTGGACGTACACCGGCTCGAGGCACGGCAAGCTGGTGTCCATGCCATATTGGAGCATTCCCGACAGCGCTTTCGACGACCCGGACGAGATGGCGGTGTGGGCGCGCCGGGCCTATGAGGCGGGCCTGCGGGCCGGAAAATAAGCTGCCTCTCCGCTGGTCATCGCCTTACGCCACTTGCTGCGCCTCGGGCACAAGCGCCACGGCCTCGCCAAAACTTGCCGATGTGAAGGCTGGCGCAAGCCCTGGACTCTCGAGCATTGCCGCGGCGACGCCTTCGCGCAGTGCCGCCCGCAGCGTCAGGCCGCGCAGCAGGGCGGCGACCGTTGCGCCCGCCAGCGCATCGGCAGTACCGTCCACGACCTTTCCTGGTGGTAGGATCGAGAAGGCGCCAGCTTCGTCGAACCCCAGCACTGGACCGTCATCCGCCGTCACCACACCGCCTTTGAGGCCGGCTCGCCTCAGGCCGTCGACGATAGCTTGCTCCGTGGCGCCGATACCGTCATCGGCGAGTGCAATGGCCTCGCTCCGGTTCATGAAGACCAGCGCCAGATTGCCGAGCACCGGCGCGAGCCGCGCGACCTTGGCCGGCGATATGGCGAGGGCGAAAACCGGCTTGCCGGCGGCGAGCGCCACCAGCCGCTCAAGTGCTGCCGGCGGCAGGTTGGCGTCGCACAGGACCGCGTCGGCAATGCCGATCGCCTCGCGCACCTTGGCACGGCGGATCTGCTTGGGAAGCGCCAGATCGTAGAGCGCCATGTCGGCAAGGCCGATGATCAATTCGCCGTCGCGATCGACCAGCACCGTGTTGGTTGGCGTCGTGCGATCGAGGAACACCACGGAGAGATCGGCAATGCCAGCAGCAAGGATGGCGCGCGCGACCGTGTCGGCCAGAACATCGCCGCCGCGCACCGAAAGCAGCGAGCCGGAGACGCCGCGCCGGACCGCGCTGCGTAGCGCATTGAAGACGCCGCCGCCGACATCCTCGCGCATCGTGCCGGGATTTGACGCCGCCGGCACGAAGGCGCTCGAAACCTGGCCGCGCCGGAATATATAGGTGGCGCCTACGCCCAGGATTGTCGGCGACTTCATCATGCCGGCGAGATGACCTTTGCTGATTGCCCGGGTGGAGCCTAGGTTGTCCGGCGGAACCCGGCAACCGAAGGCGCGATTCGGAAGATGGCAGCACAATCCTGCGAGGGAAGCGGGATATATCTTGGGTTGAAAACGCGAAACAAAAAAAGAACAAATCCGGATATTGTTTGTTTTTCAGGCATTTGTCTCCCCTTGCCAAACGAGAACAAAAAAGGTACAAATTGATAAGGATTACGGATGGTCCGGCCTTCATTGACGACCAAGGGGTGATGTATCATGGCTCAGAACACGTTGCGGCTTGTAGAGGACAAAGCAGTGGACAAATCAAAGGCTCTGGATGCGGCGCTGTCGCAAATCGAGCGCGCCTTCGGCAAGGGCTCGATCATGCGGCTCGGCGCAAACGAGCAGGTCGTCGAGATCGAAACGGTGCCGACGGGTTCGCTTGGCCTCGACATAGCGCTTGGCGTCGGGGGGCTGCCGCGCGGCCGCATCGTCGAGATCTACGGGCCGGAAAGCTCGGGTAAGACGACGCTGGCGCTGCATACGGTGGCGGAAGCCCAAAAGAAGGGTGGCATCTGCGCCTTCGTCGATGCCGAGCACGCGCTCGACCCGGTCTATGCCCGCAAGCTCGGCGTCGATCTCGAAAACCTCTTGATCTCGCAGCCCGATACCGGCGAGCAGGCTCTGGAGATCTGCGACACGCTGGTGCGTTCCGGCGCCATCGACGTGCTGGTGGTCGATTCGGTCGCGGCGCTGACGCCGCGTGCCGAAATCGAGGGCGAAATGGGCGATTCGCTGCCCGGCCTGCAGGCTCGCCTGATGAGCCAGGCGCTGCGCAAGCTGACCGCCTCGATCTCGCGCTCCAACACCATGGTCATCTTCATCAACCAGATCCGCATGAAGATCGGCGTCATGTTCGGCTCGCCCGAGACCACGACCGGCGGCAACGCGCTGAAATTCTATGCTTCGGTGCGCCTCGATATTCGCCGCATCGGCTCGGTCAAGGACCGCGACGAGGTCGTCGGCAACCAGACCCGCGTCAAGGTGGTCAAGAATAAGCTGGCGCCGCCCTTCAAGGTGGTGGAGTTCGACATCATGTATGGCGAGGGCGTGTCCAAGACCGGCGAACTGGTCGACCTCGGCGTCAAGGCCGGCGTGGTCGAAAAGTCGGGCGCCTGGTTCTCCTACAATTCTCAGCGTCTCGGCCAGGGCCGCGAGAACGCAAAATTGTTCCTGCGCGACAATCCTGACACGGCGCGCGAGATCGAGCTGGCGCTGAGGCAGAATGCCGGGCTGATCGCGGAGAAATTCCTCGAGGATGGCGGCGCCGAGAGCAGCGATGACGGTTTCGAGGACGAAGCGGGCGCGATGTAGACTGTGCCAGCCGGAGCACCCGTTTGAATTCGCGTATCCCGAATTGAGTTGGTGTAATCGATGTGTCATGCCGCCGGCCTTGGGCCGGCGGTTTGCTTTTTTGGCGGTGGCTCTGGCCGCCCTGAACAGCCGGCGAACGCCGCGATTTGGACCAATTCCGTGTTTCTGGACAGGGTGCGGTGCGACCGCTAAAAGGCCATGTCTATTTTCCGCCGGCAATCGGCGGTTCTCACGAAAAGGCAGTATTCATGAGTGGCGTCAACGAGATCCGGTCGGCATTTCTCGACTATTTCCGCAAAGAGGGGCATGAGATCGTCGCCTCGAGCCCGCTGGTGCCGCGCAACGACCCGACGCTGATGTTCACCAACGCCGGCATGGTGCAGTTCAAGAACGTCTTCACCGGCTTGGAAAGCCGTCCCTATTCGCGCGCCACGACCTCGCAGAAATGCGTGCGCGCCGGTGGCAAGCACAACGACCTCGACAATGTCGGCTACACTGCCCGTCACCACACCTTCTTCGAGATGCTCGGCAATTTCTCCTTCGGCGATTATTTCAAGGAGCGTGCCATCGAGCTCGCCTGGAACCTGATCACCCGCGAGTTCGGCATCGCCAGGGATAGGCTTCTGGTGACCGTCTACCATACAGACGACGCGGCCGCGGGCTTCTGGAAGAAGATCGCCGGACTGCCGGAGGACAGGATCATCCGCATCGCCACCAGCGACAATTTCTGGGCGATGGGCGATACCGGCCCCTGCGGCCCCTGCTCGGAAATCTTCTACGATCATGGCGACGACATTCCGGGCGGCCCGCCCGGCAGCCCGGACGAGGACGGCGACCGCTTCATCGAGATATGGAACCTCGTCTTCATGCAGTTCGAGCAGGTGACGAAGGCGGAGCGGATCGAATTGCCGCGCCCGTCGATCGATACCGGCATGGGGCTGGAGCGCATCGCCGCCGTGCTGCAAGGCGAGCACGACAATTACGACATCGACCTGTTCAAGGCGCTGATCCGTGCCTCGGAAGAGGCGACCGGCGTCAAGGCGGAAGGCAAGAACCGGGCGAGCCACCGCGTCATTGCCGACCATCTGCGCGCATCGAGCTTCCTCATCGCCGATGGCGTGCTGCCGTCGAACGAAGGTCGCGGCTATGTGCTGCGCCGCATCATGCGCCGCGCCATGCGCCATGCGCAGCTTTTGGGCGCCCGCGATCCGCTGATGTGGCGGCTGGTGCCGGCGCTGGTGCGCGAGATGGGCCAGGCCTATCCCGAACTGGTGCGCGGTCAGCCGCTGATCACCGAGACGCTGAAGCTCGAGGAGACGCGCTTCCGCAAGACGCTGGCGCGCGGCCTCGGCCTGCTTGCCGACGCAACCGAAACGCTCGGCAGCGGCGACCGGCTCGACGGCGAGACGGCGTTCAAGCTCTATGACACCTATGGCTTCCCGCTCGATCTCACCCAGGATGCCTTGCGCCAGCGCGGCGTTTCGGTCGACCTCGACGGCTTCAATGCGGCGATGGAGCGGCAGAAGGCCGAGGCGCGGAAGAGTTGGGCCGGCTCGGGCGATGCGGCCACCGAAACCGTCTGGTTCGCTGTCCGCGAGAAAGCGGGCGCGACCGAGTTTCTGGGCTACGACACCGAGCAAGCGGAGGGTATCGTCCAAGCTCTGGTCAGGGATGGTGCCGCGGTGGAGAGCGCCACTGCCGGCGAGACTGTCGGCGTTGTCGTCAACCAGACGCCATTCTATGGCGAGTCCGGCGGCCAGATGGGCGATACCGGCGTGATTTCGGGCGAAGGTTTTACGATCGACGTCACCGACACGCAGAAGAAGGGTGACGGCGTGTTCGTGCATTTCGGCAAGGTCAGCAAGGGCACCGTCAAGACCGGTGAAGCGGTCGAGCTCAAGGTCGACCATATCAGGCGCACGCGGCTGCGCTCCAACCATTCGGCGACCCATCTTGTCCACGAGGCGCTGCGTGAGGTGCTCGGCACCCATGTCGCGCAGAAGGGCTCGCTGGTTGCGCCGGAACGGCTGCGCTTCGACTTTTCCCACCCGAAGCCGATTTCAGCCGAGGAGTTGGAACGCGTCGAGGCGATGGCCAACGAGATCGTCGTGCAGAACAGCCCGGTGACGACGCGGCTGATGAGCGTTGACGACGCGATCGCCGAGGGCGCCATGGCGCTGTTCGGTGAAAAATATGGCGACGAGGTCCGCGTCGTGTCGATGGGCACCGGGGTTGCCGGTGACAAGGCGGGCAAGCCTTACTCGGTCGAGCTGTGCGGCGGCACCCATGTTGGCGCCACCGGCGATATCGGCCTGGTCCGGCTGGTGTCGGAGGGCGCGGTCGCCGCCGGTGTACGCCGCATCGAGGCGCTGACCGGAGAGGCGGCCAGAAAGCATCTCGACGAGCAGGACAAGCGGCTGAAGGCGGTCGCCGCTACGCTGAAGATTTCGCCGGCCGACGTGCCGGCCCGCGTCGAGGCGCTGCTCGACGAGCGCAAGAAGCTCGAGAAGGAGCTGACCGAAGCGCGCAAGAAGCTGGCGCTGGGTGACCGCTCGCCGACCGGTGTTCCCGCCGAGAACGAGACCATTGCCGGTGTCGGTTTTCTCGGCAAGGCGGTATCGGGCGTCTCGCCAAAGGATTTGAAGCCGCTGGCCGATGCCGGCAAGAAGTCGCTCGGCTCCGGCGTCGTCGTCTTCGTCGGAGCCGGCGAGGACAACAAGGCAAGCGTCGTGGTGGCCGTCACCGACGACCTGACCGGCCGCTTCAACGCCGTCGATCTGGTCCGCGTGGCGTCCGCGGCGTTGGGCGGGCAGGGCGGCGGCGGCCGCCCTGACATGGCCCAGGCCGGCGGCCCGGATGCCTCGAAGGCCGAGGACGCGATTGCTGCGGTGAAGGCGGCTCTGGAAGCTGCCTGATCAGCGCGAGCTTTGTCGGGCAACCGCTTCAGTCAGGATGCTTCTACTTTCTTTTCGAGGGTGGCGCCGCCCCTCATTGTCCTGCCGGACATTTCTCCCCGTATAGCGACGGGGAGAAAGACGCAGCCATCGATGGTTTCGCCAATCGCCGGCGTTGCAGAACAAGCGCCGACGTTGCGGCCAGTCCCTTCTCCCCGTCCCTATACGGGGAGAAGGGACTGGCAGGCGGATGAGGGGCGGCTCCGACATCGACAATTGGTCTCTGGAAGTCTTAGCTAGCGTCGCAGGTCAACCGGCCTGTTCGGTATTGGCGAAGCTCGATCGTCCTGAGACCCGCGTCCACCAAGCATGAATATCGGAGAACTCGGCCAGCAAGTTCCGCCCTTCGGCGACCTTGACGAAATAGCTGATGATCGGCGCGGCGTGCAGGTCGGCCAGCGTCAGCTGATCGCCCAGCAACCACGGCCCGGCGGCTTTCAGCGAGGAGAGCGCCCTCAGCGCCGTGCTCGCCCGCCGAAGCCCGTCGGCAATCAGCGCCTCATCCGGCGCTTCTTTCTCCAGCCGCTCAACGGCGACATCCCAGACCATCGCCCGATAGGCATAGGCGTCGAGCATGCCGATGATCTGGTTCATGGTTGCGCGAGGCCGGACTTCGACCGGTTGCAACGCCGGGCCGTCGAAAGCCTCGTCGACATATCTGGCAATCGCGCTGGTCTCGTAGAGACGAAACCCGTCATGCGCGAAGGCCGGGATGCGGCCGAACGGATGATGCTCGAAATACCAGGCCGGAATGCCGTCCGCCGCAAAGATGTCGACCGGCACAAGTTCGTAGTCGATGCCCTTTTCCTCGAGCGCGAGGCGGACGATGCGCACATAGACGCTGTAGTCCGCCCCGTAGACGACGGGCCTGCTCATGCCGCTCGCCTGATCACTCTACTCGTATGCTCAGGCCATCGCCTTCTGCAGATTCTCGTCGATCTTGTCGAGGAAGCCGGTGGTCGAAAGCCATGGCTGGTCGGGACCGATCAGCAGCGACAGGTCCTTGGTCATGAAGCCGGCCTCGACGGTCTGGATGCAGACCTTTTCCAGCGTGTCGGCAAAACGAGCCAGCTCGGCATTGTCGTCGAGCTTGGCGCGGTGGGCGAGACCGCGGGTCCAGGCGAAGATCGAGGCGATCGAATTGGTCGAGGTTTCCTCGCCCTTCTGGTGCTGGCGATAGTGGCGGGTGACGGTGCCATGCGCGGCTTCCGCCTCCACTGTCTTGCCGTCCGGCGTCATCAGCACCGAGGTCATCAGGCCGAGCGAACCGAAGCCTTGCGCCACCGTGTCGGACTGCACGTCGCCGTCATAGTTCTTGCAGGCCCAGACATAGCCGCCCGACCATTTCAGGCTTGAGGCGACCATGTCATCGATCAGCCGGTGCTCATACCAGAGCTTCTTGGATTTGAACTCGGCTTCGAACTCGGCCTCGTAGACTTCCTGGAAAATGTCCTTGAAGCGGCCGTCATAGGCCTTAAGGATGGTGTTCTTGGTCGAGAGGTAGACCGGATAGTTGCGCAGCAGGCCGTAGTTCAGCGAGGCGCGGGCGAATTCGCGGATCGACTCGTCGAGATTGTACATGGCCATGGCGACGCCGGCGCCTGGCGCATCGTAGACGTCGTGCTCGATAACCGTGCCGTCCTCGCCGACAAACTTGATGGTCAGCTTGCCCTTGCCGGGGAAGCGGAAGTCGGTGGCGCGGTACTGGTCGCCGAAGGCGTGGCGGCCGACGATGATCGGCTTGGTCCAGCCGGGCACCAGCCGCGGCACGTTCTTCATGATGATCGGCTCGCGAAAGATGGTGCCGCCGAGGATGTTGCGGATCGTGCCGTTCGGCGACTTCCACATCTTCTTCAGCTTGAATTCCTCGACGCGCTGCTCGTCGGGCGTGATCGTCGCGCATTTCACGCCGACGCCGTATTTCTTGATGGCATTGGCCGAATCGATGGTCACCTGGTCGTTGGTGGCGTCGCGGTGCTCGATGCCGAGGTCGTAATATTCGAGCTTGAGGTCGAGATAGGGGTGGATCAGCTTATCCTTGATGAACTGCCAGATGATGCGGGTCATCTCGTCGCCGTCGAGTTCGACGACCGGGTTCGCCACCTTGATCTTCGCCATGGAAAGAATGCCTCATTGTTGGGGATCGGAACGGCCTTGCCCGCATGGCTTTCGGCCGGGGATGCGGCCCGTATATCAAAGCATTTTTGGCCGCGCAAACGGCGATCCGCGCGGGCGGGTTCGGCCGTGGCGTTTGGGCGTTCCTTGCGAAAGCTTCATTTTCCCGGCTGGATATGGCAGGGGACGCTGAAATGCCGCAAACAGCAGTTCATTGACGCTATGCAAGCCAGCAACGACGACATCCTTCCCGCCCCTGCGATCATCCTGGTCGAACCGCAGCTCGGCGAGAATATCGGCATGGTCGCGCGCGCCATGGCGAATTTCGGCCTTGCTGAGCTGCGCCTCGTCAATCCGCGCGACGGCTGGCCGAGCGAGAAGGCGCGCGCCGCCGCGAGCCGCGCCGACCACGTCATCGATGCCGCTAGAGTATTCGACGATCTGGCCTCGGCGGTCGCCGACCTGAACTTCGTCTTCGCCACCACGGCGCGCGCGCGCGATAATTTCAAGCCGGTGCGCGGACCGGTCGAGGCGGGCAGGGCGCTGAGAGCGCGCCAGCAAGCCGGACAACGCACCGGCATCCTGTTCGGCCGCGAGCGGTTCGGGCTCTACAATGACGAGGTCGGCCTGGCTGACGAGATCGTCACCTTCCCGGTTGATCCCGCCTTTTCTTCGCTCAACATCGCCCAGGCGGCCCTGCTGATGTCCTATGAATGGATGAAGTCGGGCTTGGAAGATGAGACGAAAACCAATTTTTCCAGCCCTGACATGATGCCGGCGACGAAGGAACAATTGCACGGCCTGTTCGCGTATCTGGAAGGCGCGCTCGAAGCACGCGGCTATTTCCGCCCGGCACCGAAGAAGCCGAAGATGGTCGACAATCTTCGCGCGGTGCTGACGCGCGCCGGCTTTGCTGAGCCGGAGCTCAAGGTGCTGCGTGGTATCATATCATCGTTGGACAGGTTCTCGCCGGCCATGCCGCGCGGCGACGGATCGCCGGGCGATGATCCAAGACGGCTTCCGGCAGCGGCGGCGCGCGCCGGCAAGGCGACAGACAAAGATTAGGACCAATCGTTGGGCAATCACTAGTAACCGAATGTTATTTCGGATGAGTGACCATCTTGTCTCTTCAAGACCATGATGGCGCCAGCATCATTGGCCAAAGCATCAGACAGCCTCCTCACGTGGTCCCGGGCCTCCTCTCGCAATCGATGACAATGACCGACCCCTCAAATGCCCGCCCGATCCTGATGTTCGATTCCGGCATCGGCGGCCTGACGGTGCTGCGCGAAGCGCGCGTGCTGATGCCCGACCGCCGCTTCGTCTATGTCGCCGACGACGCGGCCTTCCCCTATGGTGCTTGGGAAGAACCGGCACTGAGGACACATATACTGGAGCTGTTCGGCAAATTGCTCGACCGGTTTTCACCGGCCATTTCGGTCATCGCCTGCAACACCGCCTCGACGCTGGTCATCGATGCCTTGCGCGAAAGATTTCCCGGCCATCCTTTCGTCGGCACTGTGCCGGCGATCAAGCCGGCGGCGGAACGCACGCGCTCCGGGCTGGTTTCGGTGCTGGCGACGCCAGGTACCGTCAAGCGCCAGTATACGCGCGACCTGATCAGCAAATGGGCTCAGAAATGCCACGTCCGGCTGGTTGGCAGCGACAATCTGGCGGGACTGGCCGAAGTCTATATGCGCGAGGGCTTTGTCGACGAAGAGGCCGTGCGTGCCGAGATCACGCCATGCTTCGTCGAGCATGATGAACTGCGGACCGATATCGTCGTGCTTGCCTGCACTCATTACCCTTTCCTGGCCAACCGCATGCGCAAGACAGCACCCTGGCCGGTCGATTGGCTCGACCCCGCCGAAGCGATCGCGCGGAGGGCGCTCTCGCTTCTCACGGACATCGAGGCCACAGGTCGCGACGAGACGCTGGTGGAAGGCGCCGACCTTGCTGTCTTCACCTCGAAGAGAGCCGATTTTCCGATGCGCCGCCTGATGCAGGGATTTGGGCTGGCGATTTCCTGAAGTCTTTCTTCTGCATGCCGTTGTCCCAAACCGCTGAGCACTTTTGGGCGATATGCATTGGGAACATCAACTGGACCGGTGCGTTTTTCCCTCACTGCAAACGGGAGAAACGATCATGCCAGCCACATCAAAGGCCCAGCAGAAAGCCGCCGGCGCGGCATTGTCCGCCAAGCGTGGCGAGACGAAGAAAAGCGAACTCAAAGGCGCGTCGAAGGGAATGTACGAATCCATGAGCGAAAAGCAACTCGAGGAATTCGCCGAGACCAAGCGCAAGGGCTTGCCCGAGAAGAAGTCGAAGCACTAGCCGCCGCTTCCGACTGGGCATACCCCGCCGGGCGGTCGGTTCCGATTTCGCGCGACCAACAACGGTCACAAAGCCCGCGGCCGAACCGCGAGCTTTGAATAGAAGTGTTGATGTCGCCCCTCGGCAGGCGTGGCGCCGCTGCCAAGCCGCGCGGCAACGCCGTACCTTTAAGCGGATGACCTTGCGATGACCATGCCCCCACACCATCTTCCTCTTGAACGTCGAGGACCGCATCCGTCTGCCGCCACCGACGCCGCCGCAAGCTTGACACCGGCTAAATCTCCGTTTAATCAGCCCATCAACACCGGGCCGCAACGCCCGGTGGTTTCTTTATGTGCGCAAGACGTTTTGGAAGCCGATCTATTCTTCCTCAGGTCTTGTCTAGAATGACGTGTCCCGTGGGTTTTCCGCCGCGTTGCGTGGGAAAACCCTGTCAGGTCTCGAAAACGGAGGCCAGAGGAGGGCGCGTTTCCTTCACCCGGACCATGAGGTTCCGGGTGTGTTGTTTTGAAAGGGAATGCGATGAGCAAGCGCGAATCTGCGAAATACAAGATCGACCGCCGTCTCGGCGAAAACATCTGGGGCCGCCCGAAATCCCCGGTTAACAAGCGCGAATACGGTCCCGGCCAGCACGGCCAGCGCCGCAAGGGCAAGCTTTCCGATTTCGGCCTGCAGCTACGCGCCAAGCAGAAGCTGAAGGGTCACTACGGTGACGTTTCGGAAAAGCAGTTCCGCAAGGTCTATGAAGAGGCGAACCGCCGCAAGGGCGACACCTCGGAGAACCTGATAGGCCTGCTCGAATCGCGTCTCGACGCGGTCGTCTACCGTGCCAAGTTCGTGCCGACCATCTTTGCCGCCCGCCAGTTCGTCAATCACGGTCACATCAATGTCAACGGCAAGCGCGTCAACATCGGCTCGTACCGCTGCAAGCCGGGTGACGTCATCGAAGTGCGCGAAAAGTCGAAGCAACTGGTGATCGTCCTGGAATCGGTGGGCTTGGCCGAGCGCGACGTGCCTGACTACATCGAGGTCGACCATAACAAGATGACTGCGACCTTCGGGCGTATCCCCGGCCTGTCGGATGTTCCCTTCGCCGTGCAGATGGAACCGAACCTGGTCGTCGAATTCTATTCGCGCTGATCGAACGTGTCGTCTGCGATATCATCGAAGGCCGCCCATCGAGGCGGCCTTTTCTTTGTCTGCTACGCTAGAGCGACGTGCGTCCGCTTGGACGCACAAAGTACGCTCTAGTTCTTTCTATTTGCACATCGTGCTTTCGAAAATCGATTTCGATTTTCGGGCCGATGCGCTAATCCGGGGCGGCAACAAGGACTTTGGGGCCGACGCGCCATGAACATGCTGCCGAACGCCGAAACACTTGAACCGATCGCCGATGCCGAAGGCGGCTTTCATCCGCTGTTTGCCGATGTGCCGTCCTCCGTCGAGTTCAACAAGCTGCGCAAGCGGCTGCTGCGGCTCGCCCGTCAGGCGCTCGACGACTTTTCGATGGTGAGGCCTGGCGACCGCTGGCTGGTCGCCTTGTCAGGCGGCAAGGATTCCTACGGCCTGCTCGCCGTGCTGCTCGACCTCAAATGGCGCGGGCTGCTGCCGGTCGAACTGTTGGCCTGCAATCTCGACCAGGGCCAGCCGAATTTTCCGAAACGCATCCTGCCCGACTATCTCAATAGCCACGCCATTCCATACCGCATCGAATATCAGGACACCTACTCGGTGGTGACCGACAAGCTTCCCGAGGGCAGCACCTACTGTTCGCTGTGCTCACGGCTCAGACGCGGTCATCTCTACCGGATCGCCCGGGAGGAGGGCTGCTCGGCTTTGGTGCTCGGTCACCACCGCGAGGACATACTGGAAACCTTCTTCATGAACCTGTTCCACGGCGGTCGCCTCGCTGCCATGCCGCCAAAACTGCTCAACGACGACGGCGACGTCATGGTGCTGCGGCCGCTCGCCTATTGCGCCGAGGCCGATCTCGAAAAATTCGCCGGCGCCATGAAGTTCCCGATCATCCCGTGTGATCTGTGCGGCAGCCAGGATGGGCTGCAGCGCAATGCGATGAAGGCGATGCTCGACGACTTGGAAAAGCGCATGCCCGGCCGCAAGGACACGATGATCCACGCCATGACCAATGTGCGGCCCTCGCACCTGCTCGACAGAAAGCTGTTCGATTTCGCCGCCCTCAACGAGACTCTCACCACAAGGCAAGACATTCCCGATGATATTTGACGATACCGAGATCGACTGGCTTGCCAACCTTCTGTCCGACACCGCCATTGCCGAGATCATGCCGCGCTTTCGCCGGCTGGATGAGGGCGAGGTCCGCCAGAAGACCTCGGCGGCCGACCTGGTGACGGAGGCCGACGTGAATGCCGAGCGGCTGATCACCGTCAGGCTGCGTGAGCGCTACCCCCAGGCGATGATCGTCGGTGAGGAGGCCTGTTCCGACGATCCGGCGCTGCTCCAAGGCCTCGGCGAAGCCGATCTCGCCTTCGTCATCGATCCGGTCGACGGCACCTTCAATTTCGCCTCCGGCGTGCCGCTGTTCGGCGTCATGCTGGGCGTCGTGGTGAAGGGCGAGACCGTCGCCGGCATCATTCACGATCCCATCGGCAAGGACTGGCTGATTAGCGCCAAGGGTGCCGGCAGCCACATACGGCACGCGCATGGCACTCTGGAGAAGGTACATGTCGCCGAGCCTGCACCGATCTCGCAAATGACCGGCGCGGTTTCCTGGCAATACATGCCCGAGCCGGAACGGTCACGGCTGGCGCGCAACCAGACGAAATCCTTGTCGCAGTTCGGCTATCGCTGCGCGGCTCACGAATACCGTCTGCTGGCGAGTGGCCACGCTCATTTCGTCGTCTACAACAAGCTGATGCCGTGGGATCATCTGGCGGGCGTGCTGATCCACGCCGAGGCCGGCGGTTACGCCGCGCATTTCGACGGCAGCGCCTATCTGCCTTCGCACGTCGGAGGTGGCTTGCTGGTCGCACCGGACAAGGAAAGCTGGCGCGAACTGCGCCGTGAACTCTGGGCGGAATAGACCGTCAGGGATTTTCGGGTCATGCGCCGGGTGGAGCTGACGCCCAGCTTTCCGCGATGGCGACTATCGCGGCGTTGATCGGTCCGCTCGGGATCGTCGGCATCACCGACGCGTCGACGATGAAGATGTTGTCGAAGCCGTTCAGCCGCAAATCCGGGTCGACGACGGCGTCTGCATCCCCACCCATCCTGCACGTACCGGCGGGATGATGATGTGTGGAGGCAGCGCTCGCGATGAAAGCGTCGAGGTCGTCGTCCGACTGCACCGGTGGTCCCGGCAGAATTTCGACGTCGCGCCACTCGTCGAGCGCCGCATGATGACCAATCGCGCGCGCCGTCCGCAAGGCCGTCCTGAACACCGCCCGATCGTGTTCGGTTTCGAGGTAATGCGGGTCGATGATGGGCGCATCGCCGCTGTCCGGCCCGCTCGGCGCGATGCGCCCACGGCTGGTTGGGTGGGTGACGCCGCATAGAATCGTGAAAGCCGAGCCGTAGGGCGGTGCCCTCAAGCCATCCGCGGCTGATGGAGCGACGACGCAGGCGAGCACGATGTCGGGGCTTCCCGTCGAACGGGTCGGATCGCTGCCGTGCAGGTACATCAGCGATTCGGAATGCTGCAGGCGGGACGGCGGCACCGGCTTTTTCGTGCTGTAGACGTTTCCAAGAGCCAGCAGATGGTCCTGCAGATTGCGGCCCACATCGCTTCGGTCGGCCAGGCAGCGTATTCTCGCGCGCTTCAGCGTATCCGGATCGCCAACGCCCGACCGCATGAGGATGAGCGGCGAGGTCACCGCGCCGGCGCAAAGAACGATCCTGTCGGCGGAGACCGTTACGGTCTCTCCTTTGCATGTAGCAGTCACACCGGTTGCCCGGTGGCCATCCAGCAGGAGGTGCTCGACCTCATGCGCCGTGAGCAAGGCGAGGTTCGGTCGCACTATCACCTCCGGCGGCAGATAGGCGTCGGCGACGCTCAGGCGCTTGCCATCGCGGATGTTCAGCGAATTGGGGCTTGTGCCGGCCAACTCGCCGCTGTTGTGGTCGGTCAGGACAGGGATGCCGTTGGCCCGCCCGGCAGCCATATAGGCGCGGACGACGGGGCTGACCTCCGCATCGGGCAGATAGACGTCCAGCGGTCCGCTGCGGCCGCGCGACGGCGCGTCGAAGGCCGTGAAAGCTTCGCTGCGGATAAAGCCCGGCAACAGCCCCTGATAGGACCAGCGCTCGCCGCCGGCTGCCGCCCAGGGTTCAAAATCCGCTGGATGACCACGCACATAGGCCATGGCGTGCAGGCAGCTCGAACCGCCGACGATCTTTCCGCGTGGCCATTCATGCACGCGGTTCGCGGTAAAGGGCTGCGGCACCGTCCTGTAAGCCCAGTCATAGGCGCGGCCTTGCAGCATCGTCCATTTCAGCGGGTCGGCGATATCGGGATCGGACGGCATGGTCCCGGCTTCGATCAGGCCGACCTGGCACGATCCGTCCTCGCTTAGCCGGCTGGCCACAACCGAGCCGGCGGATCCTGCGCCGACGACAAGCACGTCGAAATGACGCATCAAATTGAAAGTCCCCACGAGCAGGCAGGCTGGCTAGAACGCGAAACGATCATGCGGCAAAGGCGCCGGCATTAGACCGTTCCGTGATCTGCCTTTGCACGGACAGCAGATGCGCGCGCATAGCCGCCTCGGCTGCTTCCGGGTCGCGGTTCGAGATCGCCTCGGCAATCAGCCGATGTTCGCCGTCGCGCTCGGCGATCCGCTTGGGGCAGGTGGGTGCCGCGGTACGTGCGATCTTCACCCGCGCATCGACCCCGACCTGACGCAGCATCTTGTAGAATTCAGCTGCAAGATGGTTGCGGGCTGCTGCAACGATAGCGAGATGAAAAGCGAAATCGACCGCCCCCGACGAAGCATTCTCCGGCGTGGTTGCCGCATCGAGGATCCGGGCCGTCTCGAACGAGGAGGCGCGCAGCGATGCCAACCGGGCAAGCCCCGGCTCCATGAGCAGGCGCAACTCCAGGACTTCGATGGGGTTGGTTACCCTGACAAGTTCTTCGCCATATCGGGGTAGGGCAGTGGGCGCACGCCTGGCGCGCGCCGGCTTCAAGTCGCCTGACCGACGCAGCAGCTCGAGCGCCTTGCGAAGCTGATGGCGCTTCACGTTCAGATGTTCGGCAAGATCACGCTCGGAAGGAAGCTTGCCGCCGCCCTGCTGCAGCTGGCGGATCGCTGCAATGATGTCATCGAGATCCGATGGTACGATCTGCGGCTCGAATGCGCTCAAAACCAAATCTCCTGTCCGATCGGCAGCGCCGACTCAACGTCCGATTGTCACATTGTGACACGAAACTGCTGGAACGGCACTCAACCAACTCAACCAATTTACATCTGCATGCGATGGTTGACAACATCAGTTGCGCAGTGGTTGAGTGCCGCAGTTGTTTTGACGGCTCTCATGCGGCGGGCCGTCCTTGTCTCGAGGACCGTGCATGCCGTTTGGGGAAACCTTTGACTATGTCATTGTCGGAGCCGGGTCGGCCGGCTGCGTGCTTGCACACCGCCTGAGTGAAGATCCTGCGGTTTCCGTGCTGCTTCTGGAAGCAGGGGATTGGGATCGCGATCCGATGATCCACATCCCGCTCGGCTGGGGCAAGATCCTGACCGAGCGCCGTCACGACTGGATGTATTTCTGCGAGCCCGAGGCCAATGTCGGCGGGCGCAAGGTCGAATGCGCGCGCGGCAAGGTTATCGGCGGCTCCTCCTCCACCAATGCCATGGCCTATGTGCGCGGCAATCGCGGCGACTACGACCGCTGGGCAGCGAGCGGCCTGACCGATTGGTCGTTCGACAAGGTGCTGCCTTATTTCAAGAAGCAGGAGCGCTGGGAAAAGGGCGCGAGCCACTATCGCGGCGGCAGCGGGCCGCTGAACACCCAGTTCTGCCGCTACAAGGACGAACTGATCGATGCCTTCGCCACGGCCAGCCGTGACGCCGGATACCCGCAGACCGACGACTACAATGGCGCCGTGCAGGAAGGCTTTGGCCGCCTGCAAATGACGATCGCCAACGGCCGCCGCTGCTCGACCGCGTCCGCCTATCTGCGTCCCGCCATGCGCCGCAGCAATGTCAAGGTGCTGACAGGCGCGATGGCGACGAGGGTTCTCCTGAAGGATGGGCGCGCGACGGGCATCGCCTACACCAGAGGCGGTGCGGCCCACCAGGTACTGGCGCGGCGTGAGGTTCTGCTTGCCGGCGGCGTCATCAATACGCCTCAGCTGCTGATGCTGTCGGGGATCGGCGATAGTGGCGAGCTCGCGGCGCATGGTATCGGGACGAAAGTCGAGCGTCCGCAGGTCGGCAAGAATCTGCAGGACCACGTTTCGGTCATCTTGATGTATCGGCGCAAGCAGCCGGGACCATTCCTCAAGATGATGCGGGCCGATCGTATTGGGTTGGATTTCGTCAAGACCTATTTCACCGGAAAAGGATTTTCGGGAGATGTGCCTGGCGGGGTCGTGGCGTTCCTGAAAAGCGATGCAAGCCGGCCGTTGCCGGACGTGCAGCTGCTTTTCACGGCTGCACCGCTTGCTGCGTGGCCTTACATGTCGCCATTCAAGGCGCCCTTCGCCGACGGCTTTGCGACCCGCATCGTCGCCGTCCAGCCGGAGAGCAGGGGGAGCGTGAGACTGGCGTCGAACGACCCGTTGGCCGCACCACTGATCCACCAGAATTTCCTGTCTTCGCCACGTGACTGGCAGTCGCTCCGCGCCGGCTTCCGCATTGCCCGAAACCTGGCCGCGCAGCCGTCGATGGCGCCTTTCGTCGGGGCGGAATTCTTCCCAGGCCCCAAATGCGAAAGCGATGACGAGATCGACGAGCATATCCGCAAGACATCGATCACCGTGCATCATCCGGCCGGCACCTGCCGCATGGGTGTCGACGCCGAGTCGGTGGTCGATCCGCAACTGCGGGTGCGCGGCGTTGCCGGCCTTCGCGTGGTGGACGCTTCCGTCATGCCGGATCTCGTCTGCGGCAACATCAATGCGGCGGTCATCATGATCGCCGAAAAGGCCTCGGACCTGATCCGCAGCCATGCCGAACAAAGCATGGTGGCCTGACCGGCGTCGCCCGGGTTCAACCACTAATCCTTTGGTTGAATATAAAAATTCGGGTTTGGTTGGGCTGCCGCGTGCTTGCCGCGGTCGCCGTGGATCGATCTGCACCTGCCGGATTGGGCGGTTTTTCGCACATTTTCGATCCTTTGTGCCATTTTTCAGGGCATTTGCCGTTCAAAAAAGCATCCAACCAAAAACTTCAAAAATTCTCAGTTTTGGGATTGTCGAGCAAAACCAATCCGAATACGGTTGAGTTGGTTAAACGCATTTTCTTCGTGAAGAGGGGTGTCAAACATGTCCGTGGCGCAACCAGCAGACCTTACCGTCACCAACAAGAAGGCGGCGCTGAAGGGCCTTTACGACGCCCTCTACGAAAAGAACATGTTTCCGTTTTGGGCGACGTCGGAAGGCGTTGATCACGACGAGATCAAGCAGCTCATGGCGACGTCAAAAGCAATTCCCTTCGTCTGGTCCTATACCGACATCGAGCCGCTGCTTCAGCGCGCCGCGGAACTGGTGACCATGGACGACAGCGAGCGCCGGTCGCTGATCCTGGTCAATCCGGGCCTCGCGCCCAAGCGCGCATCGGTCAGCACCATGTACACCGCTTACCGCCTGAATGATCCAGACGAGATCATGCCGCCCCACAAGCATTCGCCGAGCGCCATCCGTTTTGGCCTGACAGGCAAGGGCAACTTTACCGGCGTCGAGGGCGAGGATGTGGTTTTCGGCCCTGGCGACATGGTGCTGACGCCCAACGACGCCTGGCACAATCACGGCACGGTCGGCGGCGAACAGGCGGTCAACCTTTCGGTTCTCGACCTGCCGCTGGTGGAGACGCTGCACGCCGTGCATTTCGACCACAAATACACCGAGATGGTCGACGGCAAGGAAGTCGAGAGGAAGGTACAGACCGCCCGTTTCCCGGCCGATTATTCGCAGCGAATCTATGGTGAAGGCGGCCTGATGCCGCGCTTCGTCGATCACAAGCGCGGCGGCGGCCTGTCGTCGCCGATGTATGTCTATCGCTGGGAAAAGATGGAAGCGATCCTTGACGCGCACAAGGATTGGGACGGCGATCCGCACGAAGGCATCGTCATCGACTATGTCGACCCCACCACTGGCGGCCCGGTCTTCCGCACGATCAACTTCTACGTCCAGATGCTGCGGCCGGGCGAAAAGACGCTGCCGCAGCGCGAGACCGCCAGCCTGCTGTTGGCGCCGTTCCGCGGCAATGGCCATTCGATCATCGAGGGCAAGCGCTACGACTGGAACCAGTTCGACACGATCGCCATACCGGGTGGTTCCTGGGTCGAGCATGTCAACGGCTCCTCTACGGAACCGGTCATATTCTTCGGCGCGACCGACGCGCCGACCCAAAAGGCGCTGCTCCTCTACAAGCGCTGGGGCCGCAACCAGGCCGGCGATCTGCTCCGCATCGTCTGATCTCGCGGCGAAGAATGTCCACGCCGCCCCATCGCGGCGTGGACACCGAATAGACCTTTCAGCAGCAAGGGCGTACGCATTTGGTTTCGGCGTTCAACACCAAGCAGATCGGCCATGTCGACTGTCCGGGCGGAGGTCAGGTCTGGGTCGACGGCAATGTCCTCTATATCGGCCATATGCGACCGCCGAGCGGCACGACGCTGGTCGACATTTCAGACCCGCGCAATCCGAAGAAGATCGCGACGATCGACGTTCCGCCGGGCTGGCACTCGCACAAGGTGCGCGCGCAGGACGGCTTGATGATCATCAATCACGAGCGCTTCGGCAATGCGGGCCCGGCCGATTTCGGCGGTGGCCTGGCGCTTTACGACACGACCCGACCGTCGGAGCCGAGGCTCATCTCGAAGTGGATGACCGGCGGTCACGGCGTGCATCGCTATGACTATGACGGTCGTTACGCCTATATCTCGCCAACCGCCGACGGTTATGTCGGCAACATCGTAATGATCCTGGACCTGATCGATCCGGTGAATCCGGTCGAGGTCGGGCGCTGGTGGATCCCAGGCCAGTGGACCGGCGGCGGCGAAGAGTACCCGTGGCATGATTATGTCACGCCGCGCTGCCACCATCCGTTGCGCATGGGCGACCGGCTCTATGTCAGCTACTGGCATCACGGCCTGTTCATCCTCGACATTTCCGACATTTCGAAGCCGAAGCTTGTCTCTCACGTCAATTCGAGCCCGAGCTTTCCGCACCCTACGCATACCTGCCTGCCGATCCCGCAGCCGCTCAAGGGCCGCAAGATCATGGTGGTGGCGGACGAGGATGTAGCCAAACTTCGGCCTTCGCCGCCGGCCTTCACCTGGATCTACGACATCACCGACGACACCAACCCGCTGCCGATCTCGACCTTCCAGGTGCCTGGCCTCGACACCGACGGCGCACCGCAACCGCCGATGACGGGCTGCCATCAGCCCTCCGAGCGGTTCAAGGGCACTATCATTCCCTTTGCTTGGTTCGCTCAAGGGCTGCGGTTGGTCGACATCGCCGACCCGTTCGCACCCAAGGAGGTTGGCCATTTCACGCCCGATGCGCCGGAAGGCGCCGAGCGGTCCTCTTCCAACGACGTCACCATCGACGACCGCGGTATCGTCTACCTGATCGACCGCATCCGTGGCGTCGACATCATCGAAACCAGCGTTCTCTAAGGGGGGCATGTTGAGCGACAGCACGCGAAAATCCGACAGCCATTACGCCATCGGCAAGAAGAATCCGAACCTGCCGTTTCATCCGGCGGTGCGTGCCGGCGATTTCATTTTCGTCTCCGGTCAGGTGCCAAAGGACGAGAACAACAACATGATCAGCGGCACAATTGAGGAAGAAACGCTGGCCACGCTGAAGACCATCGCGCGTGTCATAGCGCATGAGGGCGCGACGCTCTCCGATGTCGTCCGGATTACCACCTATCTCGAGGATACGCGCGACTTCGGCCGCTACAACAAGGCGTTCCTCGAAGGGATCGGCGACGCGGTGCTGGCACGCACGACGGTCGAGGCAAAGGCCGTCATCAACACCAAGATCGAAATGGACGCCATCGTCTACAAGCCGCTGCCGGCCGGCAAGTAGGCCACGACACAATCGAGGAGACGACATGTACAAGCTCTTAGGTCGCCAGACATCGGGCAATGTTCAAAAGGTGCTCTTCATGCTCGAGGAGCTTGGCGCGCCGTACAAGCGCGAGGATTATGGACGTCAGTTCGAAAACACCCAGACGGCTGAATACAAGGCGCTCAATCCGACGTCGAAAGTCCCGACGCTGGTCGACGGCGACACCGTGATCTGGGAGTCCAACACCATCCTGCGCTATCTCGCGGCATCCGGCGGCGAACAGTTGCATGGCGCCACGCCGGCGGAGAAGACCGAGGTCGAGCGCTGGATGGATTTTCTGCTGGCAGCGGTCAATCCCGGTTATCTGGCAGCCTTCAAGGGCGCGAAGCTGGCGCCCGAGGAGCACACCGCCGAATACAAGGAGCAGGTGAAGGATCTGGTGGCGCAGCTCAAGATCGTCGACGGGCATCTGGCCGGCAAGGATTTCCTGGCGCTCGGTAAGCTGACCATAGCCGATATCGCCTGCGCGCCGATCCTGAAACGCTGCATCGATTTCAGGATCGACCGGCCGTCAATGCCTAATCTCGAACGCTGGGTGGCCGCCATCGCGGCGCGCCCGGCCTTCAAGACGGCGACTGCCGCCGCACCCGCAAAGGCCGCATGATGATCAAGCGCGCCGCCCTCATCGGACTGGGAACGATGGGTCCGGGCATCGCCGCGCGGCTGTCGCGCGGTGGGCTCGATGTGGCGGCGTACGATGTTTCCGATGTCGCGGTCGAACGCGCCCGCGGCATGCTCGACATGGCCGGCGGGGTTCTGGACCGCCTCGACATCAAGGCGCCCGCGTCGGGGGTAGGCGCGGTGCGCTTCGTGGGGACCATCGCCGAGGCTGTCGATGCGGCGGAATTGGTCATCGAGAATGTGCCTGAGAATATCGATATCAAGGCCGAGACCTATCGCGCCATCGACCCGCTGATCGGCTCTTCGGTCATCGTCGCCTCCGACACGTCCGGCATCCCGATCACCAGGCTGCAGGCCCATATCTCCCATCCCGAGCGGATGGTCGGCATGCACTGGTCGAACCCGCCGCACATCATTCCGATGATCGAGGTGATCGGCGGCGAGAAGACCGCGCCGGAAACCGTGGCGACGATCCGCGACCTGATCCGCTCGATCGGCCTGTTGCCGGTGGTCGTGAAGAAGGATGTCCCCGGCTTCGTCGAAAATCGCGTGCTCTACGCGCTGCTGCGCGAGGCGGTCGACCTCGTGGAGCGCGGCGTTATCGAACCGGAGGATCTCGACACCTGCGTCTCATGGGGCATCGGTTTCAAGATCGCCGTCATCGGGCCGATGGCGCTGCTCGATATGGCGGGCCTCGATATCTACAAATCCGTCTCTTCGTTCCTGAACGCCGACCTTTCCAATCGGGATGACGTTGCCCCGGTCGTGTTGGAGAAGACCGGGGCGTCGAAGTTCGGCATCAAGTCGGGCGAAGGCATGTTCTCCTACACGCCCGAGCAGATAAAGGCGCTGCAAGGCGAACGGGCGCGCAAGCTCGTCACGGTGCGCCGCATACTCGAGGGCCGGGAATAGACGATGGCACAAGTTGCGCACGAGGCTGGCCGTGTTGGGGATTTCACCCGGTCGGCTGCTTGTGTGGACTGTACCATCAAGACCACGCGGCTGCGGCCAACGACAATGCATGGGGTGACCGACCATGCAGGTTGAAACCATTCGACCCGCCGGTGGCAGACCGGCCCATATGCGCCACGCCGACCTCATCTCCGCCAAAGGCGTTTCGGTGGTCATGGGCACGGATCAGAACCGGCAGCTGATCCTCAGGGATATCGACCTTTCGGTTCCGCAAGGTTCGTTCGTTTCCCTGATCGGCCCTTCGGGTTGTGGCAAGAGTACATTGCTCAAAGTGCTGGCTGGGCTGGTCAGTCCAAGCAGCGGTAGCGTCTCGATCGCCGGAGCTTCGCCAGGCGAGGCGGCGCGCAAGCGGATGATCGGTCTCGTCTTTCAGGATGCCAACCTGCTTCCGTGGAAAAACGCCGTCGACAATGCCTCAATGCTGCTGGGTATCGCCGACAAGTCGATGTCGCGCTCAGCGTTGCGAGCGCGTGGGCAGGAGATGCTGGAGCTGGTGGGACTTGGCGATGCCGCCCACAAGCGCCCAAACGAATTGTCTGGCGGCATGCGTCAGCGGGTCGCCATCGCCCGGGCCCTCGCGCTCGATCCGGCGGTCTTGCTGATGGACGAGCCGTTTGGCGCCCTCGACGCGATCACCCGCGATTCGATGGGCCAATCGCTGCTGGAGATCTGGCAGAGGACCGGCAAGACGATTGTCTTCGTGACGCATTCGATCGACGAAGCCATTCAGTTGTCCCGCCAGGTTCATGTGCTGGGAATCAAACCGGGCCGCATTACGCAAAGCTTGGATGTTCCTCTGCCCTACCCACGCGACGCTTCCGTGGCCGAGATCCCCGAATTTGTCAGGCTGGTGCTTCAGCTTCGAGGGATGCTGCGCTCCAGTCATCAGCCGGGAGACGCGTCTTGAGCAAGCAATCCGTTATCGATACCTCCACGTCGCAGCCCGTTTCCGGCTGGAACGCGGCGACAAGCAGTTGGCTTCCGGCGGTCATCCTTCTGCTGGTGACGATCGTGTTGTGGGAAGCCGCGGTGCGGATATTCTCCATATCCTCGTTTATCGTTCCTGCCCCTTCCGAGATTGCACGATCCCTGGTCGCGCAATGGGACACGCTCGCGCAGGCAACGGTGGTCACGGCAGGCGAAATCCTGTTTGGCTTCCTTGTCTCGGTCGTGGTCGGCATAGCGCTGGCTCTCGTCATCGTGCGTTTCGACTGGCTGGGGCGCGCTCTGTATCCGCTCGTGGTGCTGTTCCAGAACGTTCCGAAGGTCGCGCTCGCTCCGATCTTCATCCTCTGGTTCGGCTATGGGCTCGCACCGAAGATCGGCCTGATCCTGGTCATCGCCTTCTTCCCGGTGACGCTGTCGATGCTGGCCGGCATGCAATCAGTCGACCGTTCGCTTCTTTCGCTGATGCATTCGGTCGGTGCCAGCCCGACCCAGATCCTGTTCAGGATCCGTGTTCCCCACTCTCTGCCGAGCCTGATGGCCGGGACCAAGATAGCCGCGACCCTGAGTGTGATTGGCGCCATCGTCGGCGAATTTGCCGGAGCCTCGGACGGGCTCGGCTACGTGATCCAGTTCGCGTCGACCCAGCTCGACACGCCCCTTGTCTTCGCGGCGCTGCTGCTCGTTTCCGTGCTCGGCATCGCGTTCTACTACGCAGCCGAATTTCTCGAACGCATCGTCGTGCCCTGGGCGCCGAAATTCAGCCAGGCCTAGGACAACCAAGATAAAAGAAGGGAACAACAATGCTGAGACGCTCTCTTATCAAGGCAGCCACTTTTGCGGCGTTTGTCGGCGCGCTTGGCTTCTCGAACGCGTCCCTTGCGGCGGACACCGTCAACGTCCAGCTCGACTGGGTGGTGCGCGGCAATCACGCTATGTTCTTCGTCGGCAAGGAAAAGGGCTTTTTCGCCAAGAATGACATCGATGTGGCGGAGGTCCGCAAGGGGTCCGGTTCGCCGGATGCCATGCGCTTCGTCGGCAACGGTAACGCCGAGTTCGGCTTCGGGGATCTTCCCACGCTTGCCGTGGCAAGGTCGCAGAATGTTCCCGTCGTGGCGCTGGCAGCGGTCAATCAGCAGTCCCCGCTGGGCATTATCTCGCTCGCCAAGACGCTCAAGCTGACCAAGCCTTCCGACCTCAAGGGCCTGACCATCGGCATCCACCCGGCAGGCTCCACTTACATCTTCTTCAGGGGCTTCCTGGCCGCCAACGGCATGAGCGAGAAGGACATGACGCTCAACAGCGTCTCGCCGCCTTACGAGAGCTACCTGCTGCTCGGACGTGTGCAGACGGTGGTCGGTTATCTCGACGCCGAAGTTCCCGAACTTGAAGCCAAGGCCGGCGGTCCCGGCTCCCTGAGCATCATGCTCGGCGCGGATCACGGCTGGAAGGCCTATGGCTCGGGGCTGTTCACTTCTGAAGCGATGATCAAGGACAAGCCCGATGTCGTGCGGCGCTTCGTGAAGGCGTACAGGGAAGCCTTCGACTATGTCGCGGCGCATCCGGAAGAAGCTGCCGAGATCACGGCCAAGGCCGTTCCGGGCTACACGGAAAAGAAGGATGTCCTGCTGGCCCAGCTCAAGGCCGACATCGCCTCGACGTTCAACAGCCCGGCGACGAAGGAACACGGCCTCGGCTGGATGACGAAGGCGCAATGGGAAGAGACCTTGAAGACGTTGACGGACCAGGGCGTGCTCAAAACGGCCCTGTCGGCAGACGACGTCTTCACCGACAAATTCCTGGCGGCAGAGTGAAGGCCGGGGGCGGTGTCTGACTTGGCAAAAAGCGAGCGTCTACTTGCAGGCCAGCCTGTCGTCCGCGCTGCTGCACGTCACGGCCAGATGCCCCTTTGCGGCACTGGCGCGGTCGAGCGCGATCTGCACGCGCGTGGCGTATACCTGGCTGGCCAGGCCGCACCACAGCCGCTCGACGGGCAGGTTTTCGCGCTTGTCGTTGAGGATTGTATACGTCCCGGTTTCGGGATCGAACCACAGCTCGACACGAGCGCTCTTGCCAGGCGCCGCGGAGGCGATCGTGGCCGAATACCAGTGGGCGAAGTCGGCATTGCAGGAAAGCGCCTCGCGCCCGGCATTCGAAATCGTCAGCGGCACGGGATCGAGTCCGTCGGTGCCGGTCCGGACAGTCACGTGCCGCAATTCAACCGCGTTGGCGAACGACGTGAACGCCAGCATTACCGGAAGGATGTATCGCACAACCACCTTGCCTGAAATCCTGATATAATTGTTCAGGTAGTATACCTCGCTTATGCGCAATAACAATAAGAATATATTGGGTCAACCGAACCAGAGAGGGTAACATGTCAAAGTTTCTGAAGAGCAGCGTAAGCGCTTTTATATTAAGCAGTCTCTTGCTTGGCAACGCACTTGCCGCCGAAGTCAAGTCGATTGCCATCCTGGCGCCGGAAGAAGGCACCGACTATGGCTGGAACCAGCAAGGCATCGACGCTGCAAAAGCGGCGGCCAAAGCGGCCGGCATCGAGATCGTGGTGGCGCAGGGGCTCGGCTATGGCGACGTGCGGCCGACATTGCGCGAATTGGCGTCCGACGGCGCCAGCCTGCTGATCGCCCATGCCAGCGGCTACAATACCGCGGCTCCCGAAATCGCCAAGGAAACCAAGGTCCCGGTGGCGATCGTCGACACGCCGACCGGTCTCGAGAAGGGGCTCGTCGCCGACTACACGCTGAGCGGCCACGAAGGTGCGTATCTTGCCGGCCGTCTCGCCGCCAAGATGTCGCGCTCCAAATCTGTCGGCATCGTCGTTTCGGGCGAGCCGCCATCGTGGAACTCGCAGTCGGCGGCGTTCGCGCAGGGCGTGAAGGCCGAGAACCCGGACGTCAAGGTCACCTATGCGGTGATCGGACCGGCCGCCTACAGCGATGCGGCCGGCGGCAAGCGCGTCACTGAAAGCGTGATCGCATCGGGCGCTGACATCATCTTCGGCCAGGGCAACGGCTCGAGCTTCGGAATGCTGCAGGCGGTCGAGACGACCAAGGCCGGTGATGGCGGCAAGGTCTATTTCATCGACGTCATCGGTGACAAGACGCCGATCGACAAAGGCTTTCTGCTGTCGTCGGTGGTCTGGAACATCGAGCCGGTTTATGCGGCGATGATCGCCGACCTGAAGGCGGACACCTTCGGCACCAAGAGCTACTCGATCGGCCTCAAGGACGATTCGGTCAAGCTTCTGAAGACCGCTGCTATCCCGGACGATGTCTGGGCGAAGATCCAGGCGCTGCGCGAGGACGTCATTTCCGGCAAGACCAAGGTCGAGCCGGTCTATGATGCAGCAGCCGTCAGGGCGCTGATGACCAGCGTCGCCCAGTAAGGCGATCAAAGGCAGACTTCCGGAGGGGTGACCAGTTCACCCCTCCGGACCGATTTCATGTTTTCAAGGCCGAGTCTTGCATGAGCATTGCTTCCTCATTGTCGGTCGACAAGCGCGACATCGTCGCGCTTGAGGGCGTGACCAAACGGTTCCCAGGGGTGGTCGCCAATGACGGCGTCGATCTGGCAATCCGCCCCGGCGAGGTGCATGTGCTGCTCGGTGAAAATGGCGCTGGAAAATCCACCTTGATCGGCATGCTGTCGGGCCTGCAGCAGCCGGACGAGGGGCGCATACTGGTCGATGGCGAGCCTACCGCGATCACGTCGCCGCGCCATGCACTGGCGCTCGGCATCGGAACCGTATTTCAGCATATGATGCTGGTGCCGACGCTGACGGTGGCGGAAAACCTGTTGCTCGGTGGACCGTGGTGGCAGCGCCCCAAGACCGAGGAGCTGGAAGCACGCGTTGCCGAAATCACCAGGACGCTCGGCATTACGGTCAGGCTGCATGCTAAAGTGTCCGAGCTTTCGCTCGGCGAGCAGCAGCAGGTCGAGATCCTGCGCGCGATGGTGCGCAACACCCGGCTTCTGATCCTCGACGAATCGACCTCGATGCTGACGCCGAAGGGCATCGAGGAGCTGGGCGCGCTGATGCGCCGCCTGGTCGGGCAGGGGTTGGCGATCGTCTTCATCACCCACAAGCTCAAGGAGGCGGCTGCCTTCGGCGATCGCATCTCGGTGCTGAAACTCGGCCGCAAGGTCGGTGAAATCCCGCCTGAGCGATTTCGCGCGCTGGGCGAGCAGGCGATCATTTCGGAGATCGTGGAATTGATGTTCGGCAAGCGGAAGGACGACCCGGAAGCGGCCGAGCGTCCGGTTCGCGTCATCCACGCCGAAGCGGCTCCGCTGCTTCAGGTCCACGATCTTGCGGTTGCGCCGACAGACGAGGCGCCGTGCCTGTCGTCGATTTCGTTCGATATCCGTCCGGGCGAGATCTTTGGCATCGCCGGCATCGACGGCAATGGCCAGAAGCAACTGGCGGAGGCGCTGGCTGGCCAGCGTGCGACGATGGGCGGTTCGGTGCGGCTGGAGGGAGCGCCCATCGAGGCGCTGAGCGTCGGCGAACGCCGTGAGCGAGGCCTTCGCTACCTGACCGACGACCGGCTCGGCGAGGGCACGGTCGGAACCTTCCCGGTTTCGATCAACTTCTTCCTCAAGCAGGTGGGCGCGGCGCCTTTCTGGCGCAAAGGCGTCGAGCAGCGCGCTGAAATCGACAAGCGCGCCGCTCAAATCGTCCGCGAATATGACGTGCGCACGCCAAGTCTGAAAACGCCGGTCGCCCGGCTCTCCGGCGGCAATATCCAGAAGGTGCTCTTGGCGCGCGAACTTGCCGAAGGCGCAAAGGTGGTGATCTTCAACAAGCCGACATATGGGCTCGATCTCGCCAACACATTGGCTTCGCGCCAGCGAATCCGCGACACGGCGGCACGCGGCCTTGCCGTACTGCTCATCTCCACCGACCTCGAGGAGTTGCTCAGCATGTGCGACCGTATCGCCGTCATCTCGAACGGATCGCTCGTCGGTACCGTCGAGAATGCCGACGATGCCCGCACCAAGGTCGGTCGCTTGATGATTGGGCTCGCCGCATGAGCATCGAGACCGCCCCCTCCGCGGGCGCAACCGCCCTCGACCCCACCGCCGCGGTGGCAACGCGCCGCGATATCCAGCATCGGCTGCTGATGACGCTCGGCCCCATCCTGGCCGCACTGATCATCGCCGGCTGCATCTTGCTTGCTGTCGGCGTCGATCCGCTTGCCTACTACGGCTTTGTCCTCGAGAAAGGGCTTCTCTCGCCGCTCGGCATCCAGCAGACGCTGACGCGCATGGCGCCGCTGCTGTTTCTTGCCGCCGGCCTGATTGTGGCCTTTCGCGCGGGCATGTGGAATCTCGGCGGTGATGGCCAGTTCCTGCTCGGTGCGGTAACGGCCGCTGCCAGCGCTCCGGTTTTCGTGCAGATCATGCCGGCCTGGCTGGCGCTCGTCTGCTCGTTCCTGATCGCCATGGTGGTCGCGATGATCTGGTCGCTGGTGCCGGCCTTGCTGCGCGCCTATCAGGGCGTCAACGAGATCATCACCACGCTGATGATGACGTTTCTGGGCACCTCGCTGGCCAACGTGCTGGTCAAGCTGGTGTTTCGCGATCCGGGCACAACCGTGCCGCAGACCCGCACCTTGCCGGTCGAGGACAGGCTGCCGCGGCTGTTCGAAACGACCATAACCAGCGGCCTGCTTCTGGGATTGGCGGCGATCATCATCGTGCATCTGGTGATGACGCGCACGGCGTTCGGGCTGAAGCTGCGGATCGTCGGCGCAAACCCCCGCGCGGCAATCCATTCGGGACTTGGCGTGCCGAAGCTCACCATTGCCGTCTTCGCCATTTCGGCCGGGCTGGCTGGCCTTGCCGGCGCGGTCGATATTCTCGGCGTCCAAGGTAACGTTCGCGCCGACTGGAACCCTGCCTATGGTCTGGCCGTCATCCCCGTGGTGTTCCTCGCCCGCATGAACGGTTTTGCCGCCATCGGTTTCGTCTTTCTGCTCTCGGTGCTTTCGATCGGCGGCGAGAGTGCGGCCCGACGGCTCGGCGTGCCCAATCATTTCACGCTGGTGCTGGTCTCCATCGTGCTGATCGTGCTCGCGCTCGCCGAATACATTGATCACCGCTACAACCAGTCGCGGAGGGTCTGAAGCCATGACCGGGCTCTTCAGCGAAGTCTTTCTCAGCGCGCTTTTGTTCGGCGCGGTCACCGCGGCGATCCCGCTGCTGCTCGCCGGCCTTGGCGAACAGATGTCGGAAAAGGCCGGCGTGCTCAACATCGGCATCGAAGGCATGATGCTGGCCGGCGCTTATCTCGGCTTCGTCGGCGCCTTCTATTCCGGATCGCTGTGGCTCGGCTTTTTCACCGGCGCTGCCGGCGGCATCGCGGTGGCGCTTGTCATGGCGCTGCTGTGCGTACGCATCGGGCTGAACCAGATCGTCATCGGCATCGCGCTGACCCTAGGACTCGAAGGCCTGACGGCACTGCTCCACCATTTCCAGTTTTCGCGCAGCTATCCCCGCCTGCCGGCGGTGGACGTCACGGTCATTCCGTTGCTGTCGGACATTCCGGTCATCGGCCCGGCGCTGTTCAGGCAGCATTTGATCGTCTATCTGGCGATCGCGCTGGTTTTCGCCATGGGCCACATCTATCGGCGCACGCAGCTCGGCCTCAACCTGCAGGCCGCGGGCGACAAGCCGGCAGCACTCGATGTTGCGGGCATCGACGTCATGCGAACCCGTACCATCGCCGTGCTGACGACCGGAGCGCTGGCCGGACTTGGCGGCGCCTTTCTCGCCAATGTCGGGGCCGGCCTGTTCATTCCCTTCATCACCAATGGAGCGGGCTTTCTCGGCATCGTGCTGGCCATGCTGGCGCGCGGCCGCCCGGTCTGGGTGCTGTTCGGCGCGTTGCTGTTCGGCGTCTGCCTGTCCTTGACGACCGCCATGCAGGTGGCCGGCATCAACATACCAACCGACATCATCCAGATGCTGCCGTTCCTGGCGGTGATGATCATGCTGGTGCTGTTCGGCCGGCGGGCCAGTCTGCCGGCGGCGCTCGGCATTCCATACGAGCGCGGCGCGCGCTGATCACAGTTCAAGCGCGGACGGGACCCGCGCCAAAGAAGAGGAGACAAAAATGTCGGATACCAAAGTCTACCTGCTCGACGGCGGCTCGCTCGTTCTCGACGGCTATCACGTGTTCTGGAATCGCGGCCCCGGCGGCGAAGTGCGCTTTCCCGTCTATTCGATCCTGATCGAGCATGCCGAGGGCCGGTTTCTCATCGACACCGGCTACGACTACGATCACGTGATGAAGGTGCTGCCTTTCGAAAAGCCGATCCAGGAAAAGCACCAGACCATCCCCGGCGCCCTTGCGCTGCTCGGCCTCGAGCCGAAGGATATCGACGTCGTCGTCAACTCGCATTTCCACTTCGACCATTGTGGCGGCAACAAATATTTTCCGCATGCCAAGAAGATCTGCCACCGGACCGAGGTGCCTCAAGCCTGCAATCCCCAGCCTTTCGAGCATCTCGGCTATTCCGATCTGAGCTTCTCGGCGGAAGCTGCCGAAGCGCGTGGCGCGACCGCGCAATTGCTGGAAGGCACGACGCGGGCCAACTCGACCTTCGAGGGCATCGACGGCGATGTCGAGCTTGCCAGGGGCGTCAAGCTGATCTCGACGCCCGGTCACTCGATCGGTCACTACAGCCTGCTGGTGGAGTTCCCCAAGCGCAAGCCGATCATGTTCACGATCGATGCGGCCTACACGCAGAAGAGCCTTGAAACGCTGTGCCAGGCGTCCTTTCACATCGACCCGGTGGCAGGTGTCAACTCGATGCGCAAGGTGAAGAAGCTCGCTGAGGACCATGGCGCCGAGCTGATGTATTCGCACGACATGGAAAACTTCAAAACCTACAAGACCGGCACGCAATTCTACGGCTGATCGCCACCGACCGGAGACAAGACCATGCGCTATTTCGAACATGCCGAACCGGTCATCACGCTGACCGCGGGGCCGGTGAACGCCTATCCCGACGTGCTGCGCGGCCTCGCCCGTACCGTGCTCTACGACTACGACCCAGCGTTCCAGCTCTTCTACGAGGGTGTGGTCGATAAGGCGCAGAAGGCGATGCGGCTGTCGAACAAACCGGTCATTCTTCATGGCGAACCGGTTCTTGGCCTGGAGGCCGCCGCAGCCTCCCTGATCGCGCCCGACGATGTCGTGCTCAACCTTGCCTCCGGAGTCTACGGCAAGGGGTTTGGCTATTGGGCGAAGCGCTATTCGCCGCATCTGCTCGAAATCGAGGTGCCCTACAACGAGGCGATCGACCCGCAGGCGGTTGCGGAGATGCTGAAAGCGCATCCGGAAATCACCATCGTCTCCGTCTGCCACCACGACACCCCGTCGGGCACCATCAACCCGATCGACGCCATCGGCGCGCTGGTTTCGGCGCATGGCGCCTATCTGATCGTCGATGCCGTTTCGTCCTTCGGCGGCATGAAAACGCATCCACAGGACTGCAAGGCCGATATCTATGTCACCGGCCCGAACAAATGCCTGGGTGCGCCTCCCGGCCTCACGATGATGGGCGTCAGCGAGCGGGCCTGGGCCAGGATGAAGGCAAATCCATTGGCGCCGCGCGCGTCGATGCTCAGCATCGTCGACTGGGAACATGCATGGTCGAAGGACCAGCCGTTTCCGTTCACGCCGTCCGTCGCGGAGATGAGCGGGCTCGACGTCGCGCTCGACCTCTACCTCAACGAGGGAGCGGAGGCGGTGTGGGCGCGCCACGCGCTCACCGCCAGGGCCATGCGCGCGGGCGTTGCCGCCTTGGGCCTGTCGATCTGGGCCGCCAGCGACACCATCGCGTCGCCCACCACGACCGCCGTGCGGACGCCCGAAGGCATCGACGAGAAGGCGCTTCGCCAGGCCGCGCGCGCCCGCTACGGCGTGGTGTTTTCGTCTGGCCGCGGCGAAACATTGGGCAAGCTGACGCGCATCGGCCATATGGGCCCTACCGCCCAGCCGATCTATGCGATCGCGGCGCTGACAGCACTTGGCGGCGCGATGAATGCTTTGGGCCAGAAACTCGCGGTCGGCAAAGGTATCGACGCGGCGCTGGCCGTTATCGACGCCGACGATTGAGATGATTTCACAGCATCACAAATCCATGGAGTACGGAAATGACTGAACGGCTTGGGGGAAAGACGGCCCTGGTTACCGGGGCCGCACAGGGCATCGGCAAGGCGATCGCCGCGCGGTTGGCCGCCGATGGCGCGACCGTCATCGTCAGCGACATCAACGCGGAAGGCGCCGAGGCGGCGGCGGCCGCGATCGGCGGAAAGGCGAAGGCGATTGCCGCCGACATTTCCGATCCTGCTTCGGTCAAAGCGCTCTTCGCCGAGATCCAGGCGCTGACCGGGGGCATCGACATTCTGGTCAACAATGCCAGCATCGTGCCGTTCGTCGCTTGGGATGATGTCGATCTCGACCATTGGCGCAAGATCATCGACGTCAATCTGACTGGCACCTTCATCGTCAGCCGCGCGGGAACGGACCAGATGCGTGCAGCCGGCAAGGCCGGACGGGTGATTAACATCGCCTCAAACACCTTCTTTGCCGGCACGCCGAACATGGCCGCCTATGTCGCGGCCAAGGGCGGTGTCATCGGCTTCACCCGGGCACTCGCCACGGAACTCGGCAAATACAACATCACCGCCAATGCGGTGACGCCCGGTCTGATCGAGAGCGACGGCGTCAAGGCGAGCCCGCACAATGAGGCGTTCGGCTTCGTCGAGATGCTTCAGGCGATGAAAGGGAAGGGCCAGCCGGAACATATTGCCGATGTGGTGTCGTTCCTTGCCTCCGACGATGCGCGCTGGATCACAGGCCAGACGCTGAATGTCGACGCCGGCATGGTGCGCCACTAAACCCAAGCTAGCTCGAGCTGCGCTCGATACGCTCGACAAATGAGTCGACCCGGACTGCCAACCATCGCGGACGCGTGGAACCACCATCGCTACCCGCGCCGGCGTTCGAACCTCCCGGAGTTACCGGGCCTGGTCGAGGACCCAGCGGACCGTTGCATCCGCAACGGGCCAGTTTGGAAGGCGTATCCGGCCTTTTGCCTGCCAGCTCTCGTGCCCTGGCCTCGGCGATGGCTCCGATCGACCTGACAGGCTCGAAGCTCATGAGCACTTTATCGCAGCCGTGAGCTCTCAGCTGTTGTTCGACCTCATCCCACAGATTGTACTCTGCGATCACTCTCAGGAATTTGGAGAGCTGGCGCACTGGCACTTCGGCCAGCCCTTCGAGATCCAAGTTTTCTTTCTCCATAATGGCCTCCATGTTCACGACAAGGCTGATCGAAGCTGGCGACCCAGTCGGCGTTGTCAGCTGATTGGGTTGTCAAGATGGAGGTTCTTCGACCGCAGCTTACGGATGGCTTACGGTTAGGAGTTCAGTGCCGTTCTCGGGAACGGCCTCGCCAGGGGCAGGCTGCATCGCGGAGAAGGCAGGTCTTCGCCGTCCGATCGACCGTTCTTTCGCAGCACGAATCGTCTTCTGTCGCCGCCGTCTGCCGGAACTAGACCGGCGGGTTCTGCGGCTGGAAGAATTTGCCGCGCTCGGCGATCAGCACCATCACCAATGCGCCGAGCGACACGCTGCAGAAGCCGGCGGCCAAGGGCGTCACCGTGCCGTTGAAAGCCTGGCCGATCAGCGTGCCGAGCAGGCCGCCGAGGAAGGTCTGCATGAAACCCAGAATGGACGATGCCGTGCCAGCCAGCTGGCCGAGCGGCTCCATGGCAAGCGCGTTAAAATTCGCGCCGAGTGCGCCGAAGGGGACCATCGCGCAGGCAAAGAAGGTGATGAAAAGCCAAAGCGGCATCTTCATTTGGATGGAAACGATCAGCCAGGCGAGACTGATGGCCAGAAACAAGAGCAGCGCGCTCTGCGACAAGCGGCGCATGCCGATGCGGCCGACAAGGCGCGAATTCAGATAGTTGGAAAAAGCAAGCACCCCGGCTATCCCTGCGAAAATCACCGGGAACATCTCGCCGACGCCGAAGACGCCGACATAGATCTGCTGCGCCGAGTTGATGAAGCCGAACATCGCGCCGAAGGCAAAAGTGCTGGCGAAGGCATAGCAAAGCGCCATCCGGTTGGTCAGCACGATGCGGAAACCACCGACGATGGATGAGACCGTCAGCGGCCGGCGATATTCGGGATGCAGCGTTTCGGGCAAGCGTAGCAGCGCCCACGCCGCCACGATCAGGGCTCCTGCCGCCATGGTGATGAAAATCACGTGCCAGGTCGCGAACAGCATGATGAGCTGGCCGATGCCGGGGGCCACCACCGGGATGGCCATGAACACCATGAAGATCAGCGACATGACTTCGGCCATGCGCCGGCCATCGAACGTGTCGCGCACGATCGAGACGGCGATGACGCGTGTGGCCGCGGCGCCGATGCCTTGCACGACCCTGCACAGGATAAGAGTGGCGAAAGTCGGGGCGATTGCCGCAGCACCCGCCGCCGCGACATAGATCACCAGTCCGGCGACGAGCGGAGCACGGCGTCCGAAACGGTCCGAGATTGGTCCGAAGAAGAGCTGCCCGCCGCCAAAGCCCAGAATATAGGCGGCAATCACATATTGGCGGTGGTTCTCATTTTCCACGCCCAGCGAGGCGCCGATCTGCTGCAGCGCCGGCAGCATGATGTCGATGGCCAGCGAGTTGAGCGCCATCAATGCCGCGCACAGCGCGATGAATTCCCAGCGCGGAATAGGCAAGGTGCTTGCCTGTTGCGGCGCTTGTGCATGCTGGTCCACGGCAAAGTCCGATCTTCAAACGAAAATGCGCCGGCGCGCCGGCGCATTCATTCGTCTTGTCTCCCGATACCAGGGAGGAAACTTTTTGCCGAGGTGGGGGCTCCCCGGCGTGTTCGTCAGGCGGCGCCTTTGACGCTCACGCCCTTTTCGATGAGGAACGTCTGAAGTTCGCCTGCCTGGAACATCTCGCGGATGATGTCGCAGCCGCCAACAAACTCACCCTTGACGTAGAGCTGAGGGATCGTCGGCCAGTTGGAGTATTCCTTGATACCTTGCCGCAGCTCGGCCGAGGTCAGCACGTCCACGCCCTTATAGTCGGCCCCGATGTAGTCGAGGATCTGCACGACCTGACCGGAAAATCCGCATTGCGGGAAACCGGGCGTGCCCTTCATGAAGAGAACGACTTCGTTGCCCTTCACTTCGCTGTCGATGTAGTCGTTGATACCGCTCATGGAGAATCCTTTCATGCCCGCGAGAGTCAGGCTCGAAACATACCCTTCAAATAAACCCATAGGTTGCCCGAAACAAGACGTTTGCCGCATCGTCACGCAAATGGCGCAAAGGATGGCCTGATATTGGGCCAAGAGCATCGGCCAGCAAATTCCCCGGGGAGCGATGAAAAGACGACACTGCGCGGCAGTCCTGATGGGTGTCCTGCTTGTTACGCTGGCCTTGATCTGGTGGTTCAGACCATCCGCGCGACCGCCTCTCACCGTCGGCGGCGACCTGCCCGGACCCTGCCGGGATTTCAGCTTCGAGGCGGTTCCCTACGTAGTCTGCGAGATCGATCTTCGCAGTTACGACGTCGCTGTCTTCCACGCCGGCGCAGATGGCAAGGCCTTTGGGTCGCTGGAAAAATTCGACACGGCGATGTCGGGCGAGGGCAGGCCGCTGCTCGCCATGAACGCCGGCATGTATCATGAGGATCTGACGCCGGTCGGGCTTCTCGTCAAAAAGGGTCGCGAGGTGGCGCCACTCAACCTCGCTGACGGCGAAGGCAATTTCTTCCTGAAGCCGAATGGCGTGTTCCTGATCGGCAAGGACGGCAAGGCGGCGATCATGGAAACGAATGCCTATGCCGCCGCAAAGCCGGATGTGGCGTTCGCCACGCAATCCGGCCCGATGCTGGTGATCGACGGAGGAGTTCATCCTCGCTTCGAGGCGAACGGCACCTCGCGCTATGTCCGCAATGGTGCCGGCGTGCGCGATGCCGACACGGTCGTGCTGGCGATCTCACGCTCGGAGGTGAGTCTCGGCAGCTTTGCACGCCTGTTTCGTGATGCGCTGCATTGCCCCAACGCGCTTTTCTTCGACGGGGTGGTCTCGGCGCTGTCGAATGGCGAGAGGATGATCGTCGGTGGAAAATACCCGGCAGGGCCGATCATAGCCGTCTCGGCGAAAAGGTGAGAGAGGGGTGGACGTGGAAGCTCAGTCCGGCACGCTGGTCTGTAAAGCGAGCGCGTGCAGCACGCCGCCCATGTTTCCTTTCAGCGCGTCGTAGACCATCTGATGCTGCTGGACCCGGCTTTTCCCGCGAAAGCTTTCGGCCACTACCTCGGCGGCATAGTGGTCACCGTCGCCAGCCAGGTCGCGAATCGTCACCTTGGCGTCCGGAATGCCTTCCTTGATCAGCCGTTCGATGTCGTGCGCGTCCATTGCCATGCGAGGATTCCTTGTTCCGGTCGTGATCTCATAGATATGGTCGAAATGGCCGATAAACCACAGCGAAACGGCGCAACTCGATCATATCACGGGTCCACGACCTCGTTTGCCATGAAGCGAGGAAACCAGGATTCGTGGGCAGCGGTCAATTCGCCGACAGGGATCGCCCGTGCCTCGCCGAGTTTCAGGTCAGTACCGCCGGTCGAGCCGATCCACGGCGCGAAGATGCCGAGCTTGCTTTGCTGTTCGCGAATGGCGTCCCATTCGTCGCTCTGCGGATCGATCGACAGCGTCAAGAGATAGCGACCCTGATCCTCGCCGAACCAGACCGGGATCGGATCGGTCCCGACCAGGCCGGGGACGGTCGCACCGATGCCGGACGCCATCGCCATTTCGGCCAGCGCGACAGCAATGCCGCCATCGGAAACGTCATGCGCAGCGGTAACGACGCCGGAGTCGATCAGGGCGCGCACATGGTCGCCGACGCGCTTCTCATGGTCGAGGTCGACCGGCGGCGGCGGGCCGTCGGTGCGGCCATGAATGTCGCGCATATAGGCCGACTGGGCGAGATGCGTTCCCCACATTGACGGCGCGCCGACCAGTACAATCATCTGGCCCCCAGCGGCAAAGCCGATCCGCGCCATCTTGGACCAGTCGGCGATCAGTCCGACGCCGCCGATGGTCGGCGTCGGCAAGATGCCTTGTCCGTTGGTTTCGTTGTAGAGCGAGACATTGCCGGAGACGATCGGAAAGCCGAGCGCGCGGCAGGCATCGCCGATGCCTTTCACGGCGCCGACCAACTGGCCCATGATCTCGGGCCGTTCCGGATTGCCGAAATTGAGGTTGTCGGTGGCAGCGAGCGGCAGGGCGCCGGTGGCGGTAAGGTTGCGCCAGCATTCGGCCACCGCCTGCTTGCCGCCTTCGTAAGGGTCGGCCTCGCAATAGCGCGGCGTTACGTCGGAGGAGAAGGCGAGCGCCTTGGTCGGATGACCATCGACGCGCACGACGCCGGCATCGCCGCCCGGAAGCTGCAGCGAATTGCCCTGGATCAGCGTGTCGTATTGCTCCCACACCCAGCGGCGCGACGAAAGGTCCGGTCCGCCAAGCAGTTTCAGCAAGGCCTCGGCGACATCCGCCTGCGGTGCATCGCTGGCCGCCAGCGGCGCCGGCTTCTTCGCCCCGGTCCAGGGGCGGTCATATTCCGGCGCCTGGTCGCCAAGGTCCTTGATCGGCAGGTTGGCGACTTCGTCGCCTTGGTGTAGCACGCGAAAGCGCAGATCGTCGGTGGTCTTGCCGACGATGGCGAAGTCGAGGCCCCATTTGTGGAAGATCGCCTCGGCTTCCTTTTCCTTTTCGGGGCGCAGCACCATCAGCATGCGCTCCTGGCTCTCCGACAGCATCATCTCATAGGCGCTCATGCGCTCCTCGCGCACCGGCACCTTGTCGAGGTCGAGTTCGATGCCGAGATCGCCCTTGGCGCCCATCTCGACCGCCGAGCAGGTGAGGCCGGCAGCCCCCATGTCCTGGATGGCAATGACGGCGCCGGACGCCATCAGTTCGAGGCAGGCTTCAAGCAGGCATTTTTCGGTGAAGGGGTCGCCGACCTGAACGGTAGGCCGCTTCTCGTCGATCTTGTCGTCGAACTCGGCCGAGGCCATGGTGGCGCCGCCGACGCCGTCGCGGCCGGTCTTGGCGCCGAGATAGACGACGGGCAGCCCGACGCCCTTGGCTTCCGACAGGAAGATGGCATCGGTCTTGGCGAGCCCCGCCGCAAAGGCGTTGACCAGGATGTTGCCGTTGTAGCGCGCGTCGAAATTGACCTCGCCGCCGACCGTTGGCACGCCGAAGGAATTACCGTAGCCGCCGACTCCGGAAACGACGCCGGCAACGAGGTGTTTGGTCTTGGGATGGTCCGGCGCACCGAAGCGCAGCGCGTTCATCGCCGCGATCGGCCGCGCGCCCATGGTAAAGACATCGCGCAGGATGCCGCCGACCCCGGTCGCCGCCCCCTGATAGGGTTCGATGTAGGAGGGGTGGTTATGGCTCTCCATCTTGAACACGACACAGTCGCCGTCGCCGATATCGACCACGCCGGCATTCTCGCCCGGACCCTGGATGACCCGGGGCCCGGTGGTCGGCAGCGTGCGCAACCACTTTTTCGAGGATTTGTAGGAGCAATGCTCGTTCCACATCGCCGAGAAGATGCCGAGCTCTGTAAAGCTCGGCTCGCGCCCGACCAGGTCGAGGATGCGCTGATATTCATCGGGCTTCAGCCCGTGCGCGGCGATGAGTTCCGGAGTGATCGGCACGGAATTGGAAATGGTCATGGGCGGCAATTCGTATCCTTGGGATCGAGTCCCCTCTTATCGCAAGCGCGAAGGCCGATACACCCCATCAAGCGACGAAAACGATGGAAAGCCACCGGGTGCAGCAAGTAGCGAAAGATCGCTACGCGACTTGTCGGTTTCAAGTCGGTTCAGGAGAAGCTGTCGTAGCCGGCGCGGCCTTCATCCAGAAGCCGCCGGATTATACCGACACCGCCCGCGATGTCCTCTCGCCGCTGCGGCTGTGAAACGCCAAAACGGACGCCATGGAAAACCTGCTCGGAACGGCCCGCCTTGAACTCGTCCTCGTCGTCGATGAGCACGCCATGCTCGAGACAGGCATTCTTGAAGGTGCCGGAAAGCCATGGATCAGGCAGGGTGAGCCAGACGAAGGGCACATTGTCCACCGCCTTGAAGTCGAACCCGGCCAACGTCGCGCGCACGATTGCGATGCGTGCGTTGATTTCGACGATGCTGCGCTTGCGCATCTCGCTGGCCTGGCCGGACAGCACCAGCCGGGTGCACACTTCCGCCAGGAGGAAGGGCAGGCCGCCCGTCAGCATCTTGTGAGCGACCCGGATCCGGTGGCGATAGGCCGGCGGACAGGCGAGCCAGCCGCCGCGAACACCTGCTGCGACCGACTTCGACAGGCCGCCGGCAACGATGGTCCGCTCCGGGGCATATTCGGCCAATAGCGGCGTCGGGTCGTCGGTCAGATCGCCATAGAGATCGTCCTCGATCAGGACGACATTGTATTCGCGCGCGACCCGCGCGATGGCCTCGCGGCGCGTTGCCGACAGCGTCACCAGTGTGGGGTTCTTGGCGGTCGGCATCAGGAACATCATTTTCGGGTGCTTTTGCGCGCAGACGCGCTCGAAATCCCCTGGATCGATGCCGTCCTCGTCCGACGTCACCAGCGCGGTCCGGCGGCCGATCAGGCCGGCGCTGCGTGAAATCTGCGAGTAGGTGAGGTGCTCGAAGGCGATAGTGTCGCCGGGCGTGGTGAGCGCGGCAATCGCCGCCATAACCGCGGCATGGGTGCCGAGCGTCGGAACGATGCCGTCAGGGGTAGGGCGAAACGAATTGCGCGAGAGCCAGCGGCTGCCGGCTTCGAACCAGCGGTCGGGAAAATCTCGCGTATAGCTTGAAATCTCATAGGGATGGTCCTGCGCCGTACGCGAGAGCACATCGGCGATAATATCGCCCTGGCCGATGTCAGGCGCAGCCGTGCTGTCGAAGCGCAGCTTGCCGCGAGGCGCATCGATATAGCGCGTGCCTTCCACGTGCGGGTCGGATGGCAGCAGATCGGTTTTGGTGTCATGCCGGCCCAGGACATAGGTTCCGCGTCCGACTTCGCCGCTTACCAGCCCCCGCTCGCGCAACAATTGATAGGCCCGACCGACCGTGCCGACGGTCGTGCCGATGTCGTATGCCAGATCACGTTGCGGCGGCAGTTTCGCCCCGGCATCGATCACGCCGCGGTCGATGTCCGTTTCAATCGAATCCGCCAGCCGTTGATAAAGAGGGCCGGAGCCCGTGAGGTCTGGAAGCCAATTTGTCATGGTGACAATTCTCTACATTGCACCGATTTGAGAGTCAATGCATATGAGATGTGCGAAAAAGAGGCACAATTTCGAGTTTTGGCAGCAAGAAAATGAATACAATCGGGTCAATCCACCATTCGAGAGCTGAATTGGTCGGAGCGCGTCCTTCGGGCCGGCGAAGCTATGTCGGGCGCCTGGTGCATATGGTCAGGTCGCTCGCGAGCCGGATTGGCAGCATGCTGGAACGCCGGCGCAGCCGGCTGGCATTGCTGGAGATGACGGACGATCAGCTCAAGGATATCGGGATCTCTCGCTGCGACGCCCATCGTGAAGGGCTGAGGCCGTTCTGGGATTGAAGCCGAGTGCTTGTATGCATCTTTGGGAAGGCGACACGGTTTCAGGGCGCCTTTTTCGTGCCTTGGCGGACGCCGGGACTCCTGATCCGTGAGACGCCGTGGTCTACAGACACGGCGATGATGCACAGCGCGAGAAAAAGCCCGGTGATGCCGAGCGCCGAGACGGCGACGCTGGTCGCGCCGTTCTTGGCGACGTCGAGGAACGGGTAGGGCACTTCGCCTGATATCGGCGCCCGCGCCAGTACGTAGGCGAGGTAGGCGACCGGATAGATCATCCACCAGGAAATATCGCGCCACCGCGTCGAGCCATCGGCGCCTACCACAAGCCACCACAGTACGAACAGAACCGGCGTCACATAGTGCAGCAGGACGTCGCAGAGCAGGAACAAGCCCTGCGGCTGCCAAAGGCGCGCCAGAACCGTCGCGTAGACGATGAAGACCAGGGTTATGGCAACCGCTACGCCCGCCCGCATCCGCGGCCCGGCAAAAGCGGGGAACCAAGCGTAGCCACTGGGTGACAGCAGCGAAACATGCACCAGCACCGCGCCGATGTTGGTCAGGATGGTGAAGAAGCTGAAGTAGAAGACCAGCGAGCCAACAAAACTGCGGCCGGCTTCCATCGATGCCGGAACGGTGATGCAGATTTGCAGGACAAGCGCGGCCAAACCTATGACCAGACCGGCGATCTGCAGGAAGCGGCTCACAGCCCTATGCGGCCGCGCCGCAGGCCGAGTTGCCTGTCTGCCAGCGGGCAATGTCCGAGCTTATGCGCGCGCCAAGCGGCTCGGCCATCAGCGGACCGAACACATCGATGCGGCGTGAATTGCCTTGCGCCTGCACGACCAGCAACGGTTTTCCGCCATAATGCTTGACTGGGACCAATAGGAACCGCGGTGTGCCGGTGAACGAATTCAGCTCATTGGCCATCTGATAGGGCTTGAAGGCAGGGTCCTTGCTGGCGATCCAGCATTTGTGGGCGGCGATTGCCACCTGTTCCATGGCAAGCAGCGCCGCGCTCTTGCCCGAAGGCGTCAGCGCGCTCTTCGGCTTAGATTGGCAGGAGGCGAGCACAAGGCCAGCGGTGGCGACGAGAGCGAGGCGGGCGATCGTCTGTCTCAGGCTCATGCGGCGCCTATTCGAATTCGAAAAAAGATGAGTGCTGAAGATATCAAGCGGCGATGCCGAGAGCACTTTCGAACAGCGCCCGGCCGTCGCTGCCGCCATGTGCTGCTTCGATCAGGTTCTCGGGATGCGGCATCAGGCCGAGCACATTGCCCTGGCTGTTGATGATGCCGGCAATGTCGTTGATCGAGCCGTTGGGATTGGTGCCTTCGGCATAGCGGAACACGACCTGGCCTTCGCCTTCGAGCCTGCGAAGCGTCTCGGCGTCGGCAAAATAATTGCCGTCGTGATGCGCCACCGGCGAGCGGATGATCTGGCCCGGCTGATAGCGGCGGGTGAACATCGTGTTGGCGTTGGTGATTTGCAGCTTGACCTGCCGGCAGACGAATTTCAGCGACGTGTTGCGCATCAGGGCGCCCGGCAAAAGGCCGGCCTCGACCAGGATCTGGAAGCCGTTGCAGACACCGATGACCATGACGCCCTTGGTCGCCTTTTCGGCGACCGCCCGCATAACCGGCATGCGCGCGGCAATGGCGCCGCAGCGCAGATAATCGCCGAAGGAAAAGCCGCCCGGAATGGTGATCAGGTCGACGTCGGGGATTTCGGTGTCGGTCTGCCAGACGGTGATAGGCGGCGTTCCCGAAATCTTGGTCAGCGCCGCGATCATGTCGCGGTCGCGGTTGAGGCCAGGCAAGAGGACGACGGCTGATTTCATTTTGGTTCGTAAGGCCTCTGGGCTTCGGCGAGTTCGCGCAGGTCTAAGCGGCGTTCAATATGTTCCAGGCGCTCGTCCTGGCGAGCCAGTACGCCATAGATGTTCTTCACGTCTCCCTCGGTGGCGATGAGGTGACCACGGATGGAACCCAGCTCGGACTTTACCTCTCCAAGCGTCAAATCCATCCGGTCCAGCCGCGACTGAATGGACTTGAGGACTTCAAATATCAAGCTTCCATCAATCTCGGCCATCTGCCCTCCGGCACAACCTCAGGTAATCGCCACACTATAGTTCTCAATCACCGTATTCGCCAGAAGCTTGTCGCACATCGCTTTAAGGTCGGCCTCGGCCTTGGCCTTGTCGCTCTCCGCAAGTTCGACGTCGAAAACCTTGCCCTGCCGCACCTGGCCGACGCCGCCGAAACCCAGCCCGGACAACGCGTGTTCGATCGCCTTGCCTTGTGGGTCGAGCACGCCGTTCTTGAGGGTTACGGTTATGCGGGCCTTGATCACGCTGAATATGCTCCTGTTGAACGTGTTGAGCGGCACAAACGTCAGTGCGGCTTGCCTCTGACACCATCGGTCGAGGCGACAAGCACTGGCCCGGCGGGCCGCGGCGGCTCATTCTCGTTCATGATGCCGAGGCGGCGGGCGACTTCCTGATAGGCTTCGACCAACCCGCCCATGTCGCGGCGGAACCGGTCCTTGTCGAGCTTATCCTGCGTCGCCACGTCCCACAGCCGGCACGAGTCCGGCGAGATCTCGTCGGCGACGACGATGCGCATCATGTCGCCCTCGAACAGGCGGCCGCACTCGATCTTGAAGTCGACGAGCTGGATGCCGACTCCCATGAACAGGCCGGAAAGGAAGTCGTTGACGCGGATGGCGAGCGCCATGATGTCGTCGATCTCCTGCGGGCTTGCCCAGCCGAAAGCCGTGATGTGCTCCTCCGATACCATCGGATCGTCGAGCGCGTCGGCCTTGTAATAGAACTCGATGATCGAGCGCGGCAGCACGGTGCCTTCCTCGATACCGAGGCGCTTGGCCAGCGAACCGGCGGCGACATTGCGTACCACCACCTCGAGCGGGATGATCTCGACTTCCTTGATCAACTGCTCGCGCATGTTGAGCCGGCGGATGAAGTGGGTCGGAATGCCCATCCGGTTGAGATGGTTGAAGATGTGCTCGGAAATGCGGTTGTTGAGCACGCCCTTGCCATCGACGACTTCGTGCTTTTTCTTGTTGAAAGCGGTCGCGTCGTCCTTGAAGAACTGGATCAGCGTTCCCGGCTCAGGTCCCTCATAGAGGATCTTGGCCTTGCCTTCATAAATGCGGCGGCGATTTTTCATCTGATTTTTTCTCTGGATTTCCGGGCAGGCGGCAAACGACCAGTTCCTGTCCGTCTGCCTAAATTAGTGCGGCAACGGTAGGGTTCAATGCCGGTGTCTATCCCAATCCCACTGTTTGCTCAATCGGCAATCCTTTCAATCAACCGCTTTCCGGAATGAAATGCCGCAGCGCAGCACGCGACGTAGCATATTGACCGGCCTGCGGCCTTTTGGTTTGTGCTGCGGCAACACACATATTCAACTACCAGCGAATCGGAATTGACCGGAGGGATGCCATGAGCAGCATGAAAGATCGCGAAGAGGGCTTCGAGCGCAAATTCGCATTCGACGAGGAACTTCGGTTCAAGGCTTCGGCGCGCCGCAACAAGGCGCTCGGCATGTGGGCCGCCGAAAAGCTGGGCAAGTCTGGTGCCGACGCCGAAGCCTATGCCAAAGAGGTGGTTGTCGCCGACATCGAGGAATCTGGCGATCACGACGTTTTCCGCAAGATCCGCAAGGACTTCGACGAAGCCGGGGTCGAGCAGTCGGACCATCAGATTCGTCGCACCATGGACGATTTGATGGCGCAGGCGATTGAACAGATCAAGAACACCTGATCTTTCTCTGACCCAATCGACTTTCTGGACCAATCGACCGCCCGGCCTATCCGGGCGGTTTTTCTTTGCCTTTGCGGCCGTTTCCGGCTGAAACTGTATTTGAGCGTCGTGCGTCCATTCGAACGCGCATACGCTCCAACACCTTGAGTTTCGCATCGTGCCCTTCCGGAGAATCGATTCCGATTTCCGGGCCGGTGCGAGAGCCAATGAGGAAAGGCGCCCATGTCCCTGAAGTCACGCCTGGCAGCGGATGAAACGCTATGCACCGCATGGTCCGGCGTGCCGGATGCCTTGACTGTGGAAATCCTCGCCAGACAGGGTTTCGACGCCGTCACGCTCGACATGCAGCATGGCGGACACCACGAGGACAGTGTGCTGCGCGGCCTTGGACCTGTGCTGGCCGCCAACAAACCGGCGCTGGTGCGCATTCCGGTCGGCCGCTTCGACATGGCCAGCCGCGCGCTCGACTTCGGCGCCGAGGCAGTGATCGCGCCGATGGTGAATTCGGTGGCGGACGCGCGACTGTTTGCCGCCGCCATGAAGTACCCGCCGCTCGGCGAGCGTTCCTGGGGTCCGACCTATGCCTTTCCGCGCCATGGCAAGGGCGACCATGCCGACTGGCTGCGCGACAGCAACGAGCGCACCATGGCCTTCGCCATGGTCGAGACGCGCGCCGCCCTCGATGCGCTCGACGGCATCCTCGACACGCCGGGCATCGACGGGATATTTGTCGGCCCATCGGATTTCTCGATTGCCTGGTCGAACGGCACCACCGTCAACTCGACGCTGGAAAGCATGATGGAAACTGTCGCCTCGATCGCCGAGCGGACACGCAAGGCCGGCAAGCATGCCGCCATCTACGTCGTCGAGCCAGCCATCGCCGGCCGTGTGGTGTCTATGGGTTATCGGCTGCTGGCCATGGGCTCCGAACACGCGCTGATCGGTCTGGGGGCAAAGACCCTGTTGAAAAGCGTGAGGGACTCGATCGGGTCCTAAAGATCCGTCAGGAACTTGGCGAAGGTCATCGATCCTTCGGGCCACGGGCCGAAGCCGGAATCAGCATTGAGATGGCCGGCCTCGCCGGCGTCGATGAACAGCGAGCCCCAGGCTCCGGCAATGTCCTCGGCAACGTCGAACGTGCAGAACGGGTCGTTGCGGCTGGCGATCACCACGGAAGGAAATGCCAGCGGCTCGCGCGGGTAGGGGCCGAAGGTCATCAGGTGCCTGGGCTTAATCTTGGGATTGGCAACGTCGGGAGGCGCCACGAAGAAGGCTCCGGCGACCGGGCGCTGGAACTGCGGCATTGCCTGGATTGCCGTCGCGACGCCGAGCGAATGCGCGACGATGACGACCGGCCGCTCGGCCTCGTTGACCGCCTTCGCCACGCTCGCCGTCCAGTCCTCGCGCACCGGCTTCGACCATTCCGCCTGCTCGACGCGGCGCGCCGTCGACAATTTCGATTGCCAGCGGCTCTGCCAATGGTCGGGGCCGGAATTGGTGTAGCCCGGCACGATGAGAATGTCTGCATCCCTGACTTTCATGACGCGCATGTAGCGGGCGATGTTATGTGGTGCAACCGCGCATGATCCCAAAAGATGTGAAGCGGTCTTGGCCAGCGCCAGGCGCGATTGGGTCTGATCCGTGCGATTCGCCCAAAATAGTGAACACCATGTTCGCTTCTTGCCATCTTGTGTGAACGATCGCGATCGACGATCTGTCATCGGAAAGAAACAGCCGTGTATGAGAACCAGGACTTGGAACTGACACGACGTACAATGGTAGGTGGCGCCGCGCTCCTGGCTTTGGGGATCTCGTCGAAGGCCGCCCGAACGGAGACTTTGATGAGCGAACTGCCTTTTGCCGCCACGACCCCGGTCAGCGTTGCCCGAGTCGGCTTGCGCGCACGCGACGCCGAAAACCTGGCCGCCTACTATCGCAATGTCGTCGGTCTGCGGGAATTGAGCCGCGCCGGCGGCGCGATCACGTTAGGCGCCGGTAACCGCCCCTTGCTCGACATCGAGGCGGATACCTCGGCGAAACCCGACGATCCGCGCAGCGCCGGCCTCTTCCACACTGCCTTCCTGCTGCCCAGCCGGGCCGATCTCGGCCGCTGGATCAACCACGCCGTCGCCAACAAGATTGGCATCGAGGGCGCGTCCGACCATCTGGTCAGCGAGGCGCTTTACCTGACCGACCCTGAAGGCAACGGCATCGAGATCTATGCCGACCGCCGTCACGAGGACTGGAAGTGGAATGGCGACAAGGTGGCGATGGCGACCGAACGACTGAACATTTCGTCCGTCGTTGCCGAAGTGCCAGCCGGCGATGCCGGTTGGCAGGGCACGCCGGACAACAGCATCATCGGCCACGTCCATCTGCGCGTCGGCAGGCCGGAAGACGCCGAAGCCTGGTGGCATCAGGAATTCGGCTTCGACACGGTGGCGAAATATGGCAGCGCGGCGGTGTTCCTGTCGTCAGGCGGCTACCACCACCACATCGGCGCCAACGCCTGGCAGAGCTCCGGCGCCGGTCGCCGCGATCCTTCCCGATCCGGCCTCGCGTGGGTCGAAATGCGATCGGACAATGTGACCGCGACAACGACCCGCGAAGACCCATGGGGAACAGTGATCAGGACTGTTCCCGGCAAGGCTTGAGCGTTTCGGAAGCCTGTTAGAGGCGGGCCTTTTCCAGCAGGCGGCCGAGCATGAGCAGGCCCGCCGGCCAAAGGCCGAGGCGGGTCTCGTTCCCCATATGGCCGAGGTCGCCGGCGTCGGCGAGGTCCGCGCCCCAGGCCGCTGCGAAGGCAGTCGCCTGGTCGAAGGTGACGCGCGGATCCGTTCGGCTGGCCACCACCAGCGTCGGAAAGGGTAAGCGTTTCAGCGGCATCGGCGCGAAGGGACGAACCAGATCGAAGGACGGATCAGGGTCCTCGACATTGGTCGCCGCAACCAGCAATGCCCCTGCAACCTTGTTGAGTTGGCCTTCGCTGGCACTGGCGGCCCACTTCACCGCCGTCGCCACCGCCAGCGAATGCGCAAGCAGCACCACGCGCCGAGGTGCCCTGGCAATCGCAGCGTCCACCCGGCCAATCCAGTCCTCGGGGTTCGGCCTGTCCCATTCGGCCTGCAGCACGCGGCTCGAATTGGGGAACGCCCGGCACCAGTGCGACATCCAGTGGTCTGGCCCGGAATTGCCACGCCCCGGCAGGGCGAGAAAATCGAAATCTCCGGCTGCCGAAATCATCACGCTTCTCCGAACACGCGCTTGAAGATCGTGTCGACATGCTTGGTATGATAGCCAAGGTCGAACTTCTCACGGATCTCGGCTTCGGGCAAGGCTGCTGTGACCTCCTTGTCGGTGAGCAGTTCCTCAAGGAAATCAGCACCTTGCTCCCATACTTTCATGGCGTTTCGTTGCACCAGCCTGTAGGCGTCCTCACGGCTGACGCCCGCTTGGGTCAGCGCCAGAAGCACGCGCTGCGAATGCACGAGGCCGCGGAACTTGTTCATGTTCTTCAGCATGTTGTCGGGGTAAACGAGCAATCTGTCGACCACGCTGGTCAGCCGCGACAGCGCGAAATCGAGCGTCACCGTGGCATCCGGCCCGATCATGCGCTCGACCGACGAATGCGAAATATCGCGCTCGTGCCAAAGCGCCACATTCTCCATCGCCGGCAGCGCAAAGGACCGCACCATGCGCGCAAGCCCGGTGAGGTTTTCGGTCAGTACCGGGTTGCGCTTGTGCGGCATCGCCGACGAGCCCTTTTGTCCGGGCGAAAAATACTCTTCCGCCTCCAGCACCTCGGTGCGCTGCAAATGGCGGATCTCGATCGCCAGCCGTTCGATCGACGAGGCTATGACACCGAGTGTCGCGAAGAACATCGCATGACGGTCGCGCGGGATCACCTGCGTCGACACCGGCTCCGGCTTCAATCCGAGTTTCTTCGCCACATGCTCTTCGACATAGGGATCGATGTTGGCGAAGGTGCCGACAGCACCGGAGATCGCGCAGGTCGCAATATCCTCTCGCGCATGCACCAGCCGCTCGCGGCAGCGCGAGAATTCGGCATAGGCCTGCGCCAGCTTGACGCCGAAGGTCGTCGGCTCGGCATGGATGCCGTGGCTGCGCCCGATCGTGACAGTGTCCTTGTGTTCGAAGGCACGACGCTTGAGCGCCGCAAGCAGGCCGTCGATGTCGGCCAGAAGGATGTCGCTGGCGCGGGTGAGCTGCACGGCAAAGCAGGTGTCGAGAACGTCCGAGGATGTCATGCCCTGATGGATGAAGCGGGCATCCGGTCCGACGAATTCACTGAGATGGGTGAGGAAGGCGATGACGTCGTGCTTGGTCACGCGCTCGATCTCGTCGATGGCATCCACGTCGAACTTCGCGGCCCCGCCCTTTTCCCAGATGGTCTTGGCGGCCTCCTTCGGGATCACGCCGAGCTCGGCCAGTGCGTCGCAAGCGTAGGCCTCGATCTCGAACCAGATGCGGAACCGGGTTTCGGGCGACCAGATGGCCACCATTTCCGGCCGGGAGTAGCGAGGGATCATCGGTCAGTCCTGACGTGCGAGGGCGTTCGCCCGCGTCCTAACAGAGGCAGACAAAATGCTCAACGCTGCCGCCACGCAAACCAGATGCTGGCGAGAGCGAGCGCGATGAAACCAAGCGGAAAATAAAGCCGGATGCCCAGAACGACGAATTGATAGAACGCTGTCGCCACGGTGTGCACGAACTGGATGGACCAGGCGATGGTCAGTGGAGGTGCATGCCATTGGACATAGTAGGAACGGTAGTGCAGCGCAAAGAGCCCGCCGGTGAAGCCTATCGTAGCGGCGAGAAGGCAGACGAACGCGGCCGCCAAGGCGACCTCCCAATGCCGTCCGACCGAGACGAACCGCGCCAGGAACAGGCCAACCGGAAAGGCGAGCGCACCGCCGGCCGCATAGAGCAACGAGACGAAGCGGATCCTTGCCGGCGTCTCCCAATCGTCCAACAGCAGATTGACAAGCGCGCTGGCGCCCATCGCCGCAGCCCATAACAGGGCGCCGCAAACCGCAGCGCCTGGCGACGGCAAGGCTTTGCGGATACGACCCAGGACCCGGCCGCGTATGACGGGGAGCGGCGTCACAGCCGGCCGGTCACCGCGATCCAGCGATAGTCCGGCCCTTCGAAGCCGTATTGGCGCACCGCGATCAGCACGGCATAGGCGCTGAGGCCCTGCAAGGAGAATGTCTGCACCGCTCCGATCCGATAGCCGTTCGGGCAGCCTCTGCTTTTGGGGATCGACTTGTCTTCATGCAGAAGCTCAGTCTTGCCGCCGTCTTTCGCCTCGATGCGCAGCAGGCGAAAGCCGTTGATCTCGCCCAGGCTCTGGCAGCTTTCGGTGTTGTTCAGGCCGATCTCGTCGAGCCGGAACTCGAGCGGATCGTCGACCGGCGAAAAGATCGGCCGCGGGTTAACCGCCATGCGGAACGGATCGGCCGACAGTTCGGTCACCGGGTTGAAGCCGGCGGTGATGCCGCGGTTCGCGGCCAGTTCCGCCTGTTTGACGATCGCTTCGCCTTTTTGCCGGGCCGCAAGGCGCGCCGCGTCGAGCGTCGCGCTCTCGTCGTCAAGCCGAACCTTGATCGGCGTGCCCTTGAGAAAACTGTCGTTGGTCGTGTCGATATAATAGCGATTGGCGTAGGGAAATCCCGATCCGTCCTGGACGCCATATTCCTCGAAGGCAAAGACGCCGCCATCTCCGGTGAAGCCGAGGATTTCAAGCTCGGCGACATCACCGGCATGGGCGGCGATCGAGGTTGCAAACTGGGCAAGGAGGAAAGCGACAAACAGGACAAGGATTCGCATGCTTTTTTCCAATCCGGCGGCAGAGCTCGTTTCAATCCCCTATCACGATGCGGTCAAAACGTCGTGCGGTATGAAACGCAATGCCGATGCATCCAATCATGCCGTCATTTGTTATTGTCGGCAGCTTCAAATGGAGACCCCACCCATGACCGATGCAGCCAGGATTCGCGAACATATGGAAGTGATCGGCGCCGATGGCGTCCATGTCGGCACCGTCGATAAAGTTGAAGGACAACGAATCAAGTTGACCAAGCGTGACAGCGGCGAGGGCGCTCACAGAGGGCATCACCACTTCATTCCTCTCAGTCTCGTTGCCGAGGTCGAGGGTCAGAAAGTGCGGCTGTCCGCAAACTCGGATGTCGCGGTCACCTTCGAGGAAGAAAAATCCGACCCGACCTGATCACGGCCCATTTGGGTACGGCGTCGCGCATTCAGCGGGACGACCAGACCGGAAACAGGTCGCCGTCGGCTGGCGTCGCGGCAAAGACGCCACGGCTGATGGCGCGCGCCATGGTGGCGCCGGCCGCTGCGTAGAGGTCGATGGCGTCGTTGGGCGCGAGCTCGATGCCGCTCTTGCCCGTCGCCAGCGCGAAAACCAGATCGCCGTCGGCCGGCGTATGCGTCGGCCAAATGGCGCGCACGAAACCGTCATGTGCCGATACGGCAAGGCGTTTTGCGGCGGCCTTGGTGAGAACGGCATCCGTGGCGATGACGGCGATGGTCGTGTTGCCGCCCACCTGCTTGTCGCGGAACTTCAGCAGGATCCTTCTCGCGTCCTCCGGCATCGGAAAGGGATAGCCAAGCCCGCCGAACTCGTCGCCGATCTCGAAGGGCGCCGCCCAGAAGTGCCTGCTACGGGCAATCGTCACCGAGCCGGTCGGATTGACGGCGGCAAGTGCCCCGATGGTGACGCCGCTGTCGAGCACCGTCGAGGCCGAGCCGAGACCGCCCTTCAGGCCGGAACTCAGCGCACCCGTGCCCGCGCCGACCGTGCCCAGCGGAAAGTCGATGCCGACTGCCTGTGCCGCCTCATAACCAAGCTCACGGTATGGCGGATAACGGCCCCAGTCCTTGTCGCCGCCATTGCGAAGGTCGAACAGGATCGCCGCCGGCACGATCGGCACCCGAAAGCCGCCGACTTCGACGCCGATGCCCCTTTCGCGCAGTGCCGCCTGCACGCCGGAGGCGGCGTCGAGGCCGTAGGCCGAGCCGCCGGAAAGCACCACGGCATGGATCGCCTCGATCGAATTGTGCGGCTCGAGCAGGTCGGTTTCGCGGGTGCCCGGCGCGCCGCCCAGGACCTGGACACCAGCCACCGCCGGTTCGTCGCATAATACGGTCGTCACGCCCGACTTCAGCCCCACATCGGAAGCGTTGCCAACACGCAGGCCGGCGACATCGGTTATGAGATTGCGCGGCCCTGTACGAAACATCATCTGGTCTCCGCCGGTACGAATTGCGCGCCGTTGAAACGGAAGACCCGATAGAGGTTTTCGGTCAAGTCTCCCTTGCCGTCAAAGCGGATCGACCCGATAGCGGTGCTGAAGTCATGCGCGGTGAGCGCATCGGCCAGTGGCTTGCCGGAGGTTTCCGCCAGGTCCGCGGCCGCCTTGGCGATCTCGACCGCCGCGTAGGCCGGCAGCGTGTAGCCGTCCGGCTCGATCTTTTGTGCGGCAAAGCTTTCGAGCACTTTGGGTCCGGCAACATCGGCCCATTCGGGCGGCGCAATCATCAGCGTTCCCGTCGCATAGGGCACGTCGCCGGGTGGAGCGCGCAGCGCTTCGCCACCGGCAAAGGTGATGCCGGCATCGAGCTGGGCCGCGTCGCGGCCCATGATGGCGATGTCGTCGCCATCGCCGCCGGCGAAGACATGCGTGGCGCCGGCTCTCTTCAGCCGCCCGATCAGCCCGATCTGGTTGTCGAGCTGCGGCCGGAACGTGTCGACGAACACTGGTTTCAGCGCCGCCTGTTCGGCCGCTGCCCGAAGCGTCTCTGCGATCTCGCGGCCGTAGATCGTGCCGTCGTCGACGATGGCGAACAGGTCGTTCTGCCATTGGCGGGCGAGGATGGAGGCAACGGCGTTCCGTTCGTCATCGCCGCGCGGCCCGAGACGAAAGACCGGCCAGCCGGTCTTGGCGCGGCGGTCGGTCAGGCTTTCGGTGCGCACGCCGACGGTGATGACCGGTATGTTGGCGTCCTTCAGGATCGGAAGCGCCGCCTCGATCGCCTCGGTGCAGAGGAAGCCGACGACCACGCCGACTTTCGCCGCGGCGAATTCCCTCGCTGCGGCAGCGCCGCCATCGGCCGTGCAGGCGTCGTCGACAGTCTTGATCTCGGCGCCGTTCGCCTCTGCCGCCAGGCCGGCGCCCGCCTCGATCTGCTTGCCGAGGAGAGCCGACGGACCGGACAATGGTGCTGCGACGCCGATCAGCAGCGTTTCAGCGCCCGCATTGCCGGCGAGAGACAGCCAGGCCAGCACCGCTATTGTCGTTGTCCTGGGTAGCATGCGAGCGAAGAAATCCTCCGCGCCGGTCGCGTGTTTGCCGGCACTATTTCCCGCCAAGACCTAAAGGCTGGTTAGCTTCCACGCAACACGCGAAATTCAGGATGCATGTCAACCACTTCGCTTGTGCATGCAATATGCCGCCATATATAACGCGTGGGTTCATCTCGCTTCAAACCATGGAAATCGCCGGTGCTGAAGAAGAACGACATAGGGCCGCAGGCCTATCGCGACGCGATGAGCCATTTTGCCGGCCACGTCCATGTGGTCACCACCGATGGTCCCGCCGGCAGGCGTGGTGCGACTGTTATTGCGGCCTGTTCGGTCTCGGACACGCCGCCGACCGTCCTGGTTTGTCTCAATCGCGAAAATCCCAAGAACGAGCCGTTCGTGAAAAACGGCAAGTTCGCCTTGAACACGCTGGCTTCGCATCAGGAGGCGCTGTCGGTCGGCTTTTCCGGCCTCACCGGCCTGCCGGTCGAGGAACGTTTCGCGTTGGGCGAGTGGGATGTGATCTCGACCGGTGCGCCGACGTTGAAAGACGCGCTCGCCGTATTCGACTGCGAACTGGTCGACACCAAGGATCTGGCTACCCATCGTGTGCTTTTTGGCAAGGTGACAGGCCTGCGCATCGGCGATAATTTGCGGCCGCTGATCTATCACGACCGCGGCTACCACGTTCTGTGATAGGTATGGTTGCACTCACGGAGAGAGAATGATCGAGTTGAAACCGCGCCCTGCGCCGCGGACGATCGACGAGACGCTCGATCTCCTGACCGGCGCGGACTATGTGGCGGACCGGTCGCTGGCGACCGTGCTGTTTTTATCGCTGCGCATGAAGCGGCCGCTGTTCCTCGAGGGCGAGGCCGGCGTTGGCAAGACCGAGATCGCCAAGGTGCTGGCGCAAGCGCTCGGCCGCCGGCTGATCCGCCTGCAATGCTATGAAGGTCTCGATGTCTCGTCCGCCGTCTACGAGTGGAACTACGCCGCGCAGATGATCGAGATCCGCATGGAGGAGGCGGCCGGCAAGGTCGATCGCTCCGATATGGAGCGCAACGTATTCTCCGAAAAATATCTGATCCGCCGCCCGGTGCTCGACGCGCTGACCGGCAAGGCGGGCGCCGCCCCGGTCTTCCTGATCGATGAGCTCGATCGCACCGACGAGGCCTTCGAGGCATTCCTGCTCGAAATCCTGTCGGACTTCCAGGTGACGGTGCCCGAACTCGGCACGATCAAGGCGGAGGAGCCGCCGATCGTCATCATCACCACCAACCGTACACGCGAGATCCACGACGCGCTGAAGCGGCGCTGTCTCTATCACTGGGTCGACTATCCGAATGCCGAGCGCGAACTGGAAATCGTGCGCAGAAAGGTGCCGCAGGCCAACAGCCGGCTGTCGGCCGAGGTGGTTTCGTTCATCCAGAAGCTGCGCCAGATCGAGCTGTTCAAGGTCCCGGGCGTCGCCGAGACCATCGACTGGGCCGGCGCGCTGACCGAACTCGACAAGGTGGCGCTCGATCCGGAAACCGTTTCAGACACGATCGGCGTGCTGTTGAAATACCAGGACGATATTGCCCGCATCGAACAGGGCGAAGGCCGGCGCATCCTCAACGAGGTGAAGGCCGAGCTTTCGGCGGCGGAGTAGGGCGATGACAGCGCCGCGTCCCGAACCGAAAGAGGCGACGCCGGACGGGCGGATCGCCGACAACATCGTCTATTTCGCCCGCACCTTGCGCAAGGCCGGCATGCGGGTCGGGCCAGCTACGGTCAAGGATGCGATCGAGGCGGTGCTGGCTGCCGGCATCGGTTCCCGCGACGATTTCTACTGGACGCTGCATGCCGTGCTGGTGTCGCGGCACGAGGACCATCCCACCTTCGACGAGACTTTTCGGCTGTTCTGGAAATCGCACGAGCTGATCGAAAAGATGCTGGCGATGTTTTCGCCGGTGGCGCCCGATAACAAAGAGAAGCAAAAACCCCGCGCTGCCGAAAACCGCGTCAGCCAGGCGATGTTCGAGGGCCATGAGAGAAACCAGCCGGTACGGGAAGTCCCCGAGATCGAGGTCGACGCGCGCTTCACCTTTTCCGGTAACGAGGTGCTGAGGGGCAAGGACTTTGCCCAGATGAATGCCGCCGAGATGGCCGACGCCAAGAAAGCGATCGCCGAGTTGCGACTGCCCTTCGACATGGTCAGGACGCGGCGCTTCAAATCCGACGCGCATGGCCGCCGCATCGATCCGCGCGCCATGATGCGATCCGCCGCGCGCACTGGCGGCGAGCTCATCCTGCCGAAATTCCGGTCGCCGCGCGAGGTTCATCCGCCGCTGGTCGTGCTTGCCGACATTTCCGGCTCGATGAGCCAGTACACGCGCATCTTCCTGCATTTCCTGCATGCGCTGACGGAAAAGCGCCGGCGCGTGCATGCCTTCGTCTTCGGCACCAGGCTCACCAATCTGACGCGGCAGATGCGCCATCGCGATCCCGATGCGGCACTCGCCGACTGTTCGGCAGCGGTGAAGGACTGGTCGGGCGGCACCCGCATTGGCGACACGCTAGCCGAATTCAACCGGCTATGGTCGCGGCGCGTGTTGGGACAGGGCGCCGTGGTTCTCCTGATCACCGATGGGCTGGAGCGCGACGACGTCGCCGGACTGTCGGAGGAAATGGAGCGCCTGCACAAATCCTGCCGGCGGCTGATCTGGCTGAACCCGCTGCTGCGCTTCGATGGCTTCGAGGCCCGCGCCCGAGGCGTCAAGGCAATGCTACCGCATGTCGACGAATTCCGTTCGGTGCACAATCTCGATGCGCTTGCCGATCTGTGCGCCTCGCTGGACAAGAAGTCGACGCGGTCGGTCGATCCACGCCGGTGGATCGAGGGTGGCGCGAGAGACGCCGCATAGCCATATGTTTTCTCCAGGAGAAACCGTGATGGAAAACAGCATTTATCTGGATGAGGCCCGCGATCCGCTGATCGTCGCGGAAGGCTGGATGCAGGATGGCAAGAACGTCGCGATCGCTACAGTGGTCGAGACCTGGGGCTCGGCGCCGCGTCCGGTCGGCAGCCATCTTGTCATCGACGCGGAAGGCAATTTCCAAGGTTCCGTCTCTGGAGGCTGTGTCGAGGGCGCGGTGGTGGCCGAGGCGGTCGATGTGATCGAAAGCGGCAAAGCGAAGATGCTGGAATTCGGTGTCGCCGATGAAACCGCCTGGCGGGTCGGCCTGTCCTGCGGCGGCCGTATCAAGGTCTATGTCGAGCGGTTGGGTTAATCTCAGATGGATCCTTATGCGCTGAAGACGCTGAACACCGAACGCCGCGCCCGCCGCGCGGCGATCCTGGTCACCGATCTTGGCGATGGCCGCGACCGCATCGTGCGTGAAGGCGATCAGGTCGCCGGCGAATTGGGCGCTGCGATCGCGAAGGCGTTTCGCACCGGCAATTCCGGATCGGTCGAGGCGGAGGGGCGAACCTTCTTTCTCAACGCCTACCTGCCGCAGCCGCGCCTTTTGGTGATCGGCGCCGTCCACATCAGCCAGGCATTGGCGCCGATGGCCAAGATCGCCGGCTATCCCGTGGAGATCGTCGATCCGCGTACGGCCTTCGCAACGTCAGATCGCTTTCCCGATGTCGCGCTGCATGCCGAATGGCCGGAGGATGTGCTTTCGCGCCAGCCGCTCGACAGCTACACGGCGCTGGCCGCCGTTACCCATGATCCGAAGATCGACGACTTCGCACTGAAAGCGGCGCTCGACGCCAACTGCTTCTATGTTGGGGCGCTCGGCAGCCGCAAGACCCATGCGAAGCGCGTCGAGCGCCTGCTGGCATTGGGCGCGACCGCCGACCAGATCGCCCGCATCCACGCGCCGATCGGCCTCGACATCGGCGCGGCCAGCCCGGCCGAGATAGCGGTCGCTGTGCTGGCACAGGCGATCCAGGCATTTCGCTCGCGTGGGCTGGAAGCTACCGCATCGGCCCGAAAATCGGAATCGATTTTGGAGAAGCACGATGCGTAGACCTGAAGTAGTAGAGCGTCCTTTGCGCGTCCAAAAGGACGCGCGGCGCTCTACGGACGCTGCAGCGTGAAATTCGGCTCGATCCCCATCGACGCGGCCGAAGGCGCAGTGCTGGCGCACGCCACAACCGCCGGAGAACGGCGCCTGCGCAAGGCGCACAGGCTGAGTGCCGACGATGTGTCGTTGCTCAAGGCGGCCGGCGTGTCGGAGGTCGTCGCGGCGGTTCTGGCTGCCGATGATCTCGGCGAGGACGCTGCCGCTGAAAAGATCGCCGAAAGCATGATCCATCGCAACATCGAGGCCAAGCCCGCCGCGACCGGCCGGGTCAACCTTCACGCCCAGGCCGCCGGCATATTCACCGTCGATGCGGCGATGATCGACGCCATCAACGCTGTCGATCCGACCATCACCATCGCCACGCTGGCGCAGCACGCGCCGGTCGAAAAAGGCCAGATGGTCGCGACTGTGAAGATCATTCCCTTCGCGGTCGGCTCCGCTCTGGTCGATGCGGTGACAAGGATTTGCGCCGGCGGCGAGATCTTTGCCGTCAATGCCTATCAGCCGGTGCGTGTCGGCGTCATCCAGACGGTCCTGCCAGGCATCAAGCCGAGCATGCTTGACAAGACGCTGCGCGTCACCGAAGCGCGCCTGGCGCGCTCGGGCGGCCGGCTGACGGCAGAGCGCCGCACGCCGCACGAAATTGCGCCTGTAGCTGACGCTGCGGCCGCGCTGGCGCGCGACAACGATATGGTGGTGATCTTCGGCGCCTCGGCGATGAGCGATTTTGGCGACGTCGTCCCGGCGGCGATCGAGAAGGCTGGCGGCACCGTCATCCGTGCCGGCATGCCGGTCGATCCCGGCAATCTGCTGGTGCTCGGCACGCTTGGCGGCAAGCGCGTCATCGGCGCGCCGGGCTGCGCCCGCAGTCCCAAGGAGAACGGCTTCGACTGGGTGCTCGACCGGTTGATCGCCGGTCTCGACGTGACCGCCAAGGACATCGCCGGCATGGGTGTCGGCGGGCTGTTGATGGAAATCCCGACGCGGCCGCAGCCGCGCGAGCCGCTGCCTGCCAGGGCCGAGTTGAAGGTCGATGTCGTGCTGCTGGCCGCCGGCCGCTCCAGCCGCATGGGTGGGCCGAACAAGCTTTTGGCGCTGTTCGACGGCAAGCCGCTGGTCCGCCGCACCGCCGAACGCGCGCTCGGCGCGAAAGCCTCTGATACAATCGTCGTCACCGGCCACCAGCGTGAGCGGGTACGCGCGGCGTTGTCGGGCTTGGATGTGACCTTCGCCGACAATCCGGATTTCGCCGACGGCCTGTCTTCGTCGCTGAAGGCCGGCATCGCGAGGGTTGCCGGCGACGCTGCCGGTGCCATGATCGTGCTTGGCGACATGCCTGGCGTCTCGTCGAACGACCTCGACAGGCTGATCGATGCATTCCGCAAATCCGAGGGCCGATCGGTCGTGCGCGCCTCACATGAGGGAAAGCGTGGCAACCCGGTGCTGCTGCCGCGTTCGCTGTTTGCAGCGATCGCTCATCTCGAAGGTGATACCGGCGCGCGCCATCTGGTCGAGGCCGAGGGGCTCGATGTCGTCGATGTCGAGATCGGCAAGGGTGCGTCCATCGATGTCGACACGCGCGAGGCGCTGGAAGGCGCCGGCGGCCTGCTGCAGGATTGACAAACCGAAGCTGAAAAACGATGCCTTTGGCATGGCTTTCCGCTTCCTTTCACCCCGCTTTACGCATTTACACCAGAGGGGCTCCCGTGCCCTTCTGATTTCAATATTTTTCCTGTTTTCTTGTGCCGCTTACGCCGACGTTCTCACGCTGAAGCCGTTCAAGGATGATCTGTTTGCCTATCCGGCCACGCTCTCATCCCAGGACAACGGCGCCTATACGGTCATCGACTATCGCGAGCTGCGCGATATCAACGCTCGCGACAAAGTGCCTGAGCGCCGCGCGCATGCGCGGTATGTCGACACTGGTGTGCGCAAGGCGCAGCAGGATTTGCTGCTGAAGAGCGACGCTGGCAATATCCGCCACGTCGCCGTCGGCCGCACGCAAGGCGCCGGCATCATCGTGCTCTATTTGCATGGTCAGGGCGGCAGCCGAAAGCAAGGCGTCGACGATTTCACTTTCGGCGGCAATTTCAACCGTATCAAGAACCTGATGGCCGGCAATGGCGGGCTCTATCTGTCGCCGGACTTTTCCGACTTCGGCGATACCGGCGCGGCCCAGATCGCCGCACTGATCGGCCACTATGCCGAACGGTCGCCGGGCGCGAAGATATTCGTTGCCTGCGGCTCGATGGGCGGCGCGCTGTGCTGGAAGCTCTCCGCCCGCAAGGATATGGGCGGCCGCATCGACGGGTTGCTGCTGCTCGGCTCGCTGTGGGATGAGAGTTTCTTCTCGAGCCCGGCTTTCAAGCGGCGTATTCCGGTCTTTTTCGGCCAGGGCAGCAAGGACCCGGTTTTTCCAGTCGAGAAACAGGAAGCTTTCTTCCGTTCGATCCTGGCCAGATCGAAAGCCTACCCGGCCCGCTTCGTCCGTTTCGAGACCGGCACGCACGGCACGCCGATCCGCATGACGGACTGGCGCGGCACGCTCAACTGGATGCTGTCGAAGGCCCCTTAAGGCGCGGTGTTGTAGTCCACCACCGTCTCCGGATTGATCTCGCCGTCATAGGAGGCGTCGACGTCGTACTGTACCAGCGAGAAATTGCCGTTGCGAAACAGATAGGTCCCGGCCGACGAGGCATCGCCGACGCCGCGCCACTTGTTGAGGGACGAGATCGTCTTGGTGGCGTCGTCATATTCGGAATTGATCAACTGGTCGTCGGTCTCGAAGCCGATGACGTTGATCGCCTCGACCTTGCCTTCGCTGTTGTTGTTCTCATAATGAATGTCGAGTTCCGGCGAGGCGAACTGTAGCTGCCGGACGCCCGATACATCGTCGGCGATGTAATAGACGGCACTCTCATTGTAGGCGGCCATCGAACAAAAGAAGCGGAACAGCCGCGTCTCGCGTTCGGGCTCATCGGCCTCGGCGCTCGCATCCTTATAGCGGAGCGAGTAGGCGTCCGGCTCTCCCATGGGATCGCCGCCAGGCATTTCCTTGTCGCATTGTTCGCCATAGGTGGCCGCAAACGCCTTCTTGGCCTGCTCCAGCGCCGCATCCTTCTTCGGCGGCGGCGGGCCGTCACCACAGCTTTCCGGCACGGCGTCCTCGAAATCGGCCTTAGCCGGCCTCAGCGCGCCCTTGTCGATGAAGATCGAGCGGAACGGCGGTTCCTGGATCGAGGCATTGATCTGGCTTAGCGTGTAGCAACCGGCAAAGACATGTTCGGCTCCGTCCTTCGCCGTCGCCCGGATGGCGACGGGAACATTGTAGTAGATGCTGCCGGCCGCGCCGTCTTCGGACACGCCGCCGGTTTTGACTTCGACCTTGTCCGTCCCGTCATAACCCTTGACGAAGGCATCGAAATCCTTCGCCGGCTTGGTGTCGCCGAAATAGTCCCAGGCGCGCGCGAATTCTTGCCGGTTGATAGCGCTGTAGAGCGAGCGAATGACCGCTTCGGCGTCCGACCGGTCATCGATGTAGGGCGCTTCGGCAGCGAGCACTGATTGGCCTGTCACGGCAAGGGAGAAAAAAGCGGTCGCTGCAAAGAAGGCGCTTCTCATCGGGAATCTCCACCTGACGAGGAACTCTATCATACCGATTGCGGCGACGCGGTGACGCTTGAAGAATCGCCTGGGAAGGCGCTACGTCCCGCGGTCGGCGCTCCCGCCGGATAGGAGATTCACGTGACCATATCGATGTACGAAGCGTCCGTGCCGGTGTTTTCGGCCAGGCTGAAGGCGCTTTCCAATGTGCTGGACATCGCCGAGCAGAATGCGCTCGACCGCAAGATCGATCCGCAGGTGTTTTTGACGTCGAGGCTGGCGCCGGACATGTACGCGTTGACCAGGCAGGTGCAGATCGCCACCGACCACGCCAAAGGAGCGCCATCGCGGCTGGCCGGCCGTGAGGTGCCCAAATACGAAGACAACGAGGCGAGCTTCGCCGATCTCCAGGCGCGCATCGCCAAGACCGTCGACCATCTGGCGACATTCTCGGCTACCGATATGGACGGCTCCGATGACAGAATGATCGCGCTGAAGCTTGGCCAGCGCGAATTCTCGATGGCCGGCATGCAGTATCTGCTGCATCTCGCCATGCCCAATTTCTATTTCCACGTGACCACCGCCTACGACATCCTGCGCCACAACGGCGTGCCGCTGAGCAAGGCGATCTTTATGGGATCGCGTTGAAGAATTGGGTAGGAGATATCCCGGTCGAGCCGGGATATCTCACGACCTGACTAGCGTGAGGACATTTCGCGGGCGACGCGCGGGAAGTCGGCTGGTTTGATGCCGATGTCCGCACGGTCGGCATTGCTCATCGAATGAAGCAGCGCCAGAGCCGCGCGATAGCGCAGATGTTCCTGCGGACGCGGACGGGCGAACATTTCAGTGAGGAAACCCATGATTCAAGCCCCTGGTTGGTCCTCCCCGAGCCTCAATATAAGCAAATGATGACAATTGTGCAGTGCAGCATTTGCATGGCAGCCATGCCACATTGATTTTTGACTGCATCGAGCGCCCCCCTGGTTCTGCGTCTCGGAAAGTCGCTGGCCCACTGGCGCGGGGCTTGGAGATGGCCGGCGTCTTCCTGTATGCTGAAGCTTCTCCCCGCGCAGCCGCACAAAATTCCCACCGGAGAAAGTTCCATGCACAAACGCCGCCTCGGTCGGACCGATCTTCTTGTTTCCCAGATTTGCCTGGGATCGATGACATGGGGCCAACAGAATACCGAAGCGGACGGCCATGCCCAGATGGACATGGCCTTTTCACGCGGCGTCAATTTCATCGACACCGCCGAGCTTTACCCGATCCCGCCCAAGGCGGAAACGCAAGGCCGGACCGAGACGATCATCGGCAGCTGGATGAAGGCGAAGCGCAATCGCGATCAAGTGATCCTCGCCTCGAAGGTGGTTGGCCGCACCGCCAATGCATGGTTCCGCGGCGGGCGCCCCTCGAAGCTGGTGCGCGCCGACATCTTCGATGCCGTCGAAAAATCGCTGACCAGGCTCAATTCCGATTACATCGATCTCTATCAGATCCACTGGCCGGAGCGTGCCGTGCCGTGGGGCGCCAACCCGAACCGCGTCGGTGCCGTAGCGCTACGAGCCGATTCCATCGGCGCGCCGGCCGGCGAGACGCCAGTCACCGAGACGCTTGCCGTCTTCGACGAACTGGTGAAGGCAGGCAAGATCCGCTATTTCGGTCTTTCGAACGAGAGCTCCTGGGGCGTCATGCGCTTCATCGCCGAAGCCGACAAGGGCCTCGGTCCGCGTCTGGTGTCGCTGCAGAACGCCTATAATCTCGTTAACCGCAGCTTCGAGGTGAACCTCGCCGAAGTCTGCGAGCGCGAACAGGTTTCGTTTCTCGCCTATTCCCCACTGGCGCAAGGCTATCTGAGCGGCAAGTACGATCATGGCGCGCGGCCGCAGGGCTCGCGTTCTCAGCTTTTCAACCGCGGCCAGCGCTATGAGACGCCGAATGCCGCGGAAGTGCTGCTGGAATACAACGAGCTGGCGCGGTCTTTCGGCATGGAGCCGGCATTGTTCGCCAACGCCTATGTCGCGAGCCGGCCTTTCGTCACCTCGAGCATCATCGGGGCGACGACCATCGCGCAGCTCGAAATGGCGCTGTCTTCCGCCAATGTCGTCTGGACCGAGGATATGCAGAAGGCGGTCGATGCAATCCACCAGCGTGTCGGCAACCCGTGTCCGTGAGCAATACGGCCGGAAGCGAAGTTATAAAATGATTACAAAGGGAAGGGGGCAGAAGTGAATTTTCCGATCGAGGCTGTGCGCGAGAAATTTCCGGCACTGTCGCTGACCGACAAGGGCCGCCGCCGCATCTACCTCGACAACCCTGCCGGCACGCAGGTGCCGCAAGCGGTCGCCGACGCGGTGTCACGCTGCCTGCTGACCACCAACGCCAATCTCGGCGGCTTCTTCGAAACCACGATCGCGGCGCAACAGATCGTCGATGAGACCCATGCGGCGATGGCCGATTTCCTCGGTGCTGTGAGCCCGCAGGAAATCGTCATCGGCGCCAACATGACGACGCTGACCTACCACATGTCGCGCACGCTCGGCCGCACGATGAAACCCGGTGACGAGATCATCCTCACCCGCATGGACCACGAAGGCAATGTGTCGCCATGGCTGCAATTGGCCGAAGACCTGGGCCTCGTCGTGCGCTGGCTGCCGTTCGACCAGCAGAGCTGGCAGATCGAGGAGGCGGCGCTTGCTACGCTGCTCACCGACAGGACGCGGCTTGTGGCCTTGAACTATGCCAGCAATCTGACCGGCTCGATCAATCGGGTAAAAGCGCTGACCCGCACCGCCAGGCAGGCCGGCGCGCTGGTCTATGTCGACGCCGTGCAGTTCGCGCCGCACGGCCTGATCGACGTCAGGGATATCGGCTGCGATTTCCTGATCTGCTCGGCCTATAAATTCTTCGGCCCGCATATGGGCATATTGTGGGGCAGGCTGGATGTCATCGACAGGCTGAAACCGTACAAATGCCGCTGTTCGTCCGACGCTCTGCCGGAACGGTTCGAGCTTGGCACGCCGCAGATCGAACTGATGGCCGGACTGACGGCCGCGATCGATTATTTTGCGGAGTTGGGCGCGGCGGCAGGCGGCGGCGGTTCGCGCCGCACCAGGATCACCAAGGCGTTCGAAAGATCAATCGCTTACGAAAATCCGTTGGCGCAAAGGCTGATCGACGGCCTGTCGGACATTTCAGGCCTGACGATCCACGGCATCACCGATCCGGCGCGTGTCGGGGAGCGCGTGCCGACAGTTTCGTTCACCGTCGACGGCATCGTACCGGAGACGATCGTGCGGCAGATGAATGCGGAAAACATCTTCCTATGGTCAGGCCACAACTACGCCTGGGAGATCGTCCACCAGCTTGGCATTCCGGCCGAGCAAGGCGTCGTGCGCATCGGCATTGCCCACTACAATACCGCTGCCGAGATCGACGAGACGCTGGAGAGTGTGCATCGCGTCACCGCCATGCTACGGCAGGAACGATCCTGACGCGACGAGCCACGAAAGCTACCGCTTCATGCCGTCGCCGAAGCCGGTGAGGAAAGCGGTAAGGTTGTCACCGAGTTCGTCGCAGAGATAGCCGCCTTCCTGGACGATCACCGCCGGCAGGCCGAGGCCGGCGATGGCCTCGCCGATGCGCGAGAAGCCCGGTGTCGTCACCGATAGCCCGCCGAACGGATCGCCTTCGAAGGCGTCAAGGCCGAGCGCCACCACAAGCGCTTCCGGCGCAAAGGCACGGATGCGCTGGAACGCCACATCCAGCACTTCGAGGAACGCGGCATCCCCGGTTTGCGCGCCAGCGGCAGGTTGAGATTGTAGCCGAGGCCGGCGCCTTCGCCGCGTTCGTCGGCATGACCCCAGAAGAACGGATAGAAGCGTACCGGATCGGCATGCAGCGAGACGGTGAGCACGTCCGGCCGCGCGTAGAAAATGCCTTGCGTGCCGTTGCCGTGATGCAGGTCGACGTCGAGGATCGCCACCCGCGCTGATTGCCTGCGCAGCGTCTGCGCGGCGACCGCCGAATTGTTGATGAAACAGAAGCCGCCGGCCACGTCGGCAAAGGCGTGGTGGCCAGGCGGACGGCACAGCGCGTAGGCGGCCGGCGCGCCCGCCATCACCGCCTCGGCGGCCTCGACCGCGCTCCACGCGCTCCACAGCGCGCTAGCCCAAGTCTCGCCGGAGATCGGGCAGGCGGTGTCAGCCATGTGGTATCCCGCCTGGCCGACCGCCGAGGCCGGATAAGAGCCGTTCCGCGCGATCGGATGGATATTGGGGATCACTTCCGCCGAGGCGCCTTCGATGCGCTGCCAGCGCGTGAAGATATGCTCGAGAAAATCAAGATACTCGGGCGTATGCACCGCAGCAATCGGTCCGAGTCCATAATCCCTCGGCCGCTCGATGGTGCAGCCGGCGGCCTTCGCACCGGAGAGCAGCCGTTCGACGCGTTCCGGCTTTTCCGGATTGGGTTGCTGGGCACCGCTGGAGAGGAATGCATTGGGATCGTGACGCTTCTGTTCTTCGGCATAGAAGGCTTTCATTATTTCCCCTCGTCCACTGGCGCATCGGCGAAAGCGAAGAAGGCCTCGCCGACTATTTTCTGCACCTGCTCGTAGTTCGACCAGGCAATGCCCAGCCTTTCGTAAAAGGCCCTGGCAGTTACATTGTCGGTGTCGACGGACAGTCTGAGGTAGACGCCGCCATCTTTCCGGCATTCTCGCGCGACACGCCGCAGCAGGTGTTCGCCGATCCTGCGGCCGCGAAACCGGTCCTCGACATAGAGGTCCTGCACATAGACGCCGGGCCGCCCCATCCAGGTCGAAAAGATCGGAAAATGCAGGCACAGGCCGGCAAACTCACCGCCGACTTCGGCTATCAGCGTCGAGAAAGAAGGCTTTTCGCCAAAGCCGTAGGTGCGCAGATCGTCGGCCGTCGAAACGATCTCTTCCGGCGCGCCGATATGAGTGCCAAGCCGCAGGATCGTGGCATGGATGGTTTCGACGTCCTCGACTGTGCCGGGCCGGATGAGAATGTCTCTTGACGGTGGGTTGGTGACTGTCACGGCAGCCAGGGCGCCAAAAGAGGGGTGGGACGGAGAGCAAACATCTCAGAACGCTACCCTATCCCCACCCTTGAGCGCCAGCATCTCCCGCGCCTCGGCGGGCGTGGCGACGTCCAGCGACAGCCCATCGAGCACGCCGCGGATACGGCGCACCTGGTCGGCATTGGAATTCGCCAACCGGCGGCCGTCATAGAGGCTGTCCTCCAGCCCGACGCGGACATTGCCGCCCATCGCCGCCGCAATCGAGATCATCGGCATCTGGTGGCGTCCGGCGGCCAGCACCGAAAACTGGTAGCTGTCGCCGAACAATTTGTCGGCGATGCGCTTCATGTGGATCAGGTTCTCGGGATCGGCGCCGATACCGCCCAGTATGCCGAACACGAACTGGATGAACAGAGGTCCCGACACCAGCCCTCGATCGCGAAAATGCGCCAGCGAATAGAGGTGGCCGACATCATAGCATTCGAATTCGAAGCGTGTGCCGCAGCCCTTTCCAAGTCTTTCGAGCACGGTCTCCATGTCGGCAAAGGTGTTCTTGAAGATCGTATCGCGTGTGGCTTCCAGCAGCTTGGACTCCCACTCGTGCTGCCATTGCCTTGGCCGGTCGAGCATCGGAAACAGCGCGAAATTCATCGAGCCCATGTTGAGCGAACACATTTCGGGTTCGGCCCTGAGCGGAGCCGCCAACCGCTGGTCGAGCGTCATCAGCGACGAGCCGCCGGTGGTGATGTTGATCACCGCGTCGGTCGCCTGCTTGATGCGCGGCAGGAACTGCATGAACACATCAGGATCGGCGGTCGGCCGCCCGTCCTTCGGATCGCGAGCGTGAAGGTGCAGGATCGAGGCGCCGGCTTCCGCCGCGGCGATCGCCTCCGCGGCGATCTGGTCCGGCGTCACCGGCAGATGCGGCGACATAGATGGCGTGTGCACCGACCCGGTGACGGCGCAGGTGATGATGACTTTTCGTGGCGCCATTTTCAGCCTTCGACCGGCAGGTCGAGCTCGCCCGCCAGCACCTGCAGCGAGTCACCGATGATGGCGACGATCTCGCCGATCTGCTCGGCGGTGACGATCATCGGCGGCGCCACCATGAAATTGTCGCCGTCGACGCCACCTTTGACCTTGCGCCCATAGATGATCAGGCCGCGCTCATAAGCGAGGTCGAGCAGGCGCTGGGTGGCCTTCTTCGCCGGCGCGATCGGCCTCAACGTATCGGGGTCGGCGACCATTTCGGCACCTAGGAGCAGGCCCTTGCCGCGCACGTCGGCGATAAACGGAAACCGCTTGGCCAGCCCCTTCAACTCGCCCATCAAAAGGTCGCCCTTGTCAGCGGCATTGGCGATCAGGTCGAGACGGTCCATTTCGCCGAGCACGGCGAGCCCGGCGGCGCAGGCGAGCGGATTGCCGGCATAGGTGTGGCCATGCTGGAAGCCGCCGGAGGCAAGCAGCGGCTGCACCAGCCGCATCGGGGCCGCCAGCGCGCCGAGCGGCGCATAGCCAGATCCCAGCCCCTTCGACAGCGCGACGATATCGGGCTTGCAGTTCCAATGGTCGCCGCCGAGGAATTTTCCGGTACGGCCCGCGCCGCTCATCACTTCGTCATGGATGAGCAGGATGCCGTAGCGATCGCAGATTTCGCGGATGCGCGGGTAGTAGCTGTCCGGCGCCACCAGCGCCGCCGTGGCAGCGCCGCCGACCGGCTCCATGATGAAGGCGAGCGCGCTTTCCGGTCCCTCGGCGAGGATTTTTTCCTCCAGCATGTCGGCGTAGCGGATGCCGCGCTGTTCCATCGATAGGTTGTCGCGATCGCGCCAGGCGGCAGGCGCCGGCACGGCAGGCATGACCTGCATCATCGGCGCAAAAGTCTCGGCCAGCGCGTCGTCGCCGGTGACGGCGAGTGCCCCGAGCGTGCCGCCATGATAGGAAGGAAAGCGCGTGATCACTTTCCAGCGACTGGCCTGGCCGGTGGCGACAGCCCATTGCCGCGCCAGCTTGACGCAGGATTCCGTCGCTTCCGAACCGCCCGAGACGAAGAATATCCGGTCCAAGCCTTCTGGGAGTTTGGCGGCCAATTGCCGCGCCAGTTCCTCGGCCGGTTCGTTCTCGAAATGCAGCCGGTAGGCGAAGGTGGCGCGGTCCATCTGCCGCTTCATCGCATCGAGCACGTTGCGGTTGGAATGACCGATATTGGCGACCATCGGTCCGCTCGATCCGTCGATGAAGCGACGGCCGTCCTGTGTCCAGATGTAGATGCCTTCGGCGCGGTCGACCAGCGGCCGGCGCAGGCTGGACAGATAGAACAGATGCGATGGCGGGCGCGCCTCGGTTTCCGGGGCAGGGGTCTGGGACTTCAGCATGTCAGGACTTTCCAAGATAACGATCGAGAACATTTTTGGTGACGCGCTCGACCATCGCGTCCTGTCTTAGCAGGCCGGCGACCCATTCGCAGCTTCCGGCGTGGAACACCTCGCCCTTGCCGCGCGGGAAATTGACGATCATGCCGTTGCCGCGCTTGACCTTGTCGAGATTGGCGTCGCTCGCCTCGCCGAACAGCGTCTCGGCGGTGAAACGGCCGTCTTCGTCGCCAAGGAACTGATCCTCGAACGCGATGTCGGCGCTCTCCTCGACTTGGGCAGCCATGCCGACCGCAAGAATCTGCAGTCCGTCCGGTGCGCCGCTGTCAGGGGTGGGGTAGGGCAGGCCGCCGCGGATCTCGTGGTCGAGCCCGTCGACCTCGTAGCCATAGACATGGCTGTCGGCGCCGAGCAGGTCGCCGTAATAGATGCCGGTGCCGGCGAAGGCCCAGTGCTCCGGCCGGTAGACCGGGAAGCCGCGCACGCCGCGCGGCGCGCAACCGCCCCACCCGGCATAGAGGCCCCTGGTCGCATTGAGCCCGAAGGTCATGGCACCCGGCCGGCCGATTTCCGGCGCTTCCCAGGAGTTGGTAGCGCGGGTCACGTCGCCGCCTCGATAGACCGGATCCTCGGCGCGGGCGCGGTATTTGTAGCAGACCTGCCGGCGGCCCTCGTCCTCTAGCCTGGTCTGCCACATGAAATTGCCGGCGAAGCGTGCCGCGTGGCCGCCGCGCTCGATATAGGCATCGACCGCGTCGCGCATCTCCCAGGTCCAGTATTCGTCATGGCCGACGAAGACGACGCAGTCGTAACCATCGAGGATTTCGGGCGAGAAATGCAAATCGTGCTGGCTGGCGAGGTCGACGGCATAGCCGGAACGCTCGGTGAAGCGAAAGAAGTGGCTGTCATAGCTTGCCCAGCCGGACGAGGCGTATTTCTTCGAATGGCCCGTGGCGAAGGCCCACTCCATATGCGGATAGCGCGGCACGGTCCTGGGCGGCACGGTGACCTCGAGCGGCACCCGCGGCGCTTCCCTCGGCAGGACAACAAAGCCGCGGCACCATGGCCGCTGCGTCGACACTTCAGGCGCATACTGGTCGCGGTTCGGGCCGGTGATGCCCTGATAATGGTTCGATCCGCCCCAGGTGTTGTAGGAAAGCCATGTGCCCGTGGCTGCAACCTGCAGCACACGACCGCGTTTCTTGCCGGGCTGTGGGCTGACGATGAAAAGATGGTGGCAGCGGATCGGCTTGCCGTCGCGGCCGTCCCCCGTCAGCGTGACGCGGTAGGCTCCGGACGGCCAGTCGTCACCAATGCGGAATTCAAACGACGCGTCCCAGCCGCAGCCCACGACCGAACATTGGTCGGGCGTATCCTGCCAGCGAGCCGCGATATCAGCCTTCTCGAACATTTGCGTTTCGGTGCCGCCGTCGCGGACGATCGACATGCTGAAGCTGGAGGCCGTCGAGCTGACATGCAGCGCCACCGTCTCGCCCCGGCGGTACGAAAAGCGGTCGCTGTAGCACCAGATTTCGCCGCGCTCGCCATCCATCCCCGGCCATTCGTAATAATGGCCGCGCACCGCTTGCCGGCGCTGGTGGGGCGTCAGGCCGAAATCGGGGAACTTGTCGATTGTGCTGTTCATGGTTTGGCTCACGCGGAAAGATATTTCTTCAGGAACGTGCGGGTCCGCTCCTTTTGCGGAGCGCGGAACATTTCGGACGGCGGACCTTCCTCCACCACCACGCCGCCGTCCATGAACAGCACCCGGTCGGCCACTTCGCCGGCGAAGCGCATTTCGTGCGTGACGATCAGCATGGTCATGTGTTCGGCAGCGAGCTGTTTCATCACCGCATTGACCTCGTCGACGAGTTCCGGGTCGAGCGCCGAGGTGGCCTCGTCGAACAGCATCACCTTGGGCTGCATGGCGAGCGCGCGCGCAATGGCCACGCGCTGCTTCTGGCCGCCTGAAAGCCGCGAGGGATAGTCGTCGATCTTGTCGGCCAGTCCGACCTTGGACAAGAGGCCATGCGCAAGCGCATGCGCTTCGCTCTTCGACATCCCTTTCAGGATCACCGGTCCCATGGTGATATTGTCGAGTACGGTCAGATGCGGGAACAGGTTGAAGTGCTGAAAAACCATGCCCATCTGCTGGCGCACCTTGTTGATATGCCGCTCGAAGGCCTGGCCGCGCAGTGGCTGGTTGACCTGCACGCCGTCGAGCCAGACTTCGCCGCTGTCCAGCGCCTCCAGATGGTTGATGGACCGCAGCAACGTGCTCTTGCCCGAGCCGCTCGGTCCGATGACCGCCACGATCTGCCCGCGATCGACCGACAGGTCGATGCCCTTGAGGACTTCCACGGCGCCGAATGATTTCCGTGCGCCGCGGACCTTCACCATCGGCTGCCGCGTGCTCATCGAGAAACCTCCACATGCCGCTCGAACCGGCGCAAACCCGCTTCGAGCACGAGGTTCAGAATGTAATAGAGCGCGGCCGCCGTGACGTAGAATTCAAACGGCCGGAACGTTTCGCTTATCGCCAGTTGGGCCGAATGAACCAGTTCCGCGATGCCGATGACCGAGACGATGGAGGATTCCTTCAACAGCGCGATCATGTTGCTTCCGATCGGCGGAGCGGTGTTGCGGACGGCCTGTGGTATCACGACATAGCGCAACGTTTGCCACTTGCCGAACCCGATACTGCGCGCCCCTTCGGTCTGGCCGATATCGACCGCCACGATGCCGGCGCGGATGACGTCGGCATTGTAGACGGCAAAATGCAGGCCAAGTCCGACGATGCCGGCGCCGAGGGCAGGGATGTCGATGCCAATCTGCACCAGGCCGAAATAGATCAGGAAGAGCTGCAGCAGCAGCGGCGTGCCCATGAACACCCACATGAAGACGCGCACGGGGTAGGCGACCATCGCCGGCGCGTAGAGCACTGTGACCGCGAACAGGATACCGAAGACGAAGCTGAGTGCTCCCGCCGCGACCGTGAGCAGCGCGGTCCACCAGGCGCCAATCAACAAAAGGTCCCAGTAGGGCAGGACGACGGTGAAATCGAGACCTTGCATCGCGCTCTCCGGTCAGACGATTGCGAAGCGCTTGTCGAGCAGATCGACGACCCGGACAACGGCGTAGACCATGGCCATATAGAGCAAGGCCGCGACACCGAAGATCTCGAATGGCTTGTAGGTGGAGCCGATGAAGCGCTGGGCCGTGTAGGTCAATTCCACGACCGAGATGGTGGAAACCAGAGCCGACCCCTTCAACAGCGCCACCGTGTTGACGCCGAGCGGCCGTATCATCAGCCGCGCGGCTTGTGGCAGCACGACCTTGCGCAGCGTTTGGAAACGGCTGAAGCCTATTGTGCGCGCAGCCTCTGTCTGGCCCCGGTCGACGGCAACCAGCGCACCGCGGATCGATTCCGCCATATAGGCGCCGATATTGAGACCGAGGCCGATGACGCCGGCCGCAAACGGCTCCAGATTGATGCCTATCTGCGGACCACCGAAATAAAGCACGAAAAGCTGGATCAGGCAGGGCGTGCCGCGGAAGAGGCTGACATAGAGAGTGCCGATTGTCCGCACCGTTGCGGATCTCGACATCTTGGCGGCCGCAGCCAATGCCGCGGCCGCCAGACCCAGAACCAGGGCAAGCGCCGTAATCTCGATCGTCACAAAGGCGGCTTCCACGAAGAACGGGAAGACACGCTGCATCAGGGAGAAATCCATTCCGACATCCAGCAGGAGTGATGCTCGACCTCAGCCGCTCCTCTGGCGGCAGGAACCTTGGATGGTCAGGATCAGCGGATGTCGCTGCCGACCCATTCCATCGAGATCTTCTCGTAGGTACCGTCCGCCATCATGTCGTCCAGCGCCTTCTGCATGGCAGCCTTCAGCTCCGGATTGTCCTTGCGTATGGCGATACCGATGGCGACGCTGCCGCCTTCGATACCGGGCGTATCGAGCCTGCGGATCTTCTCGCCTGTTTCCTTGATGGCGACCATGACCGGAATGTTATCGACGACAATAGCGTCGACGCGGCCCGCTTTCAGCTCCAGCATCAGTTCCGGCAGTCCCTTGTAGGTGCGGAGTTCCCAGCCGCCCTGTTCGCGCGCCCACTTCTCATGCGTCTCGCCGAGCGTGACGCCAAGGGTCTTTCCCTTCAACTCGTCGAGGCTCTGCACCTTCGAGGCCTCGTTCACGAAGACAGCGCGGCCGGCGTGGTAGTACGGGCCGACGAAATCGACCACCTTCTCGCGCTCCGGCGTGATGGTCATGGAGCCGACAACGGTGTCATATTTGTTGGCGAGCAGGCCCGCGATGATGCCGTCCCAGGCTGTCGTGATGATGGTGCCTTTGACGGCCATGCGCTCGGCGATGGCCTTGCCGATGGAAGCGTCGAAGCCGACCACCTCGTTCTGGTCGTTGACGAAGTTGAAGGGCGGATACTGCCCGCTCATGGAAATCTTCAGCTCGCCCGCCGTCTTGATCTTCTCAAGGTCGTCGGCCTTGGCTGAAACGGCCGTGAAGGTCGAGGCAAGCAGCAAGGCTGCGACCGCAATGCCGGAAAATACTCTGTTCATCTGGTTTCTTGTCCTCTGGATGGAGCGCAAAGTCTTGTTTTTGGGACGCATCGAGGTGCCGTCCGGATTTCATGATTGCCTTTGCGATAGCATTGCGCAAATAGATAATAGGAATAGAGAGCATAGATATCAGGAATGGATTCGCCGCGCCCCGAAAGGCTGGTCTGGGATCTGGACTGGAACCTTCTGAGAACTTTCGTGGTCATCGCGGAAGTGAAGAGCATCACCCGCGCGGCCGAACGGCTCAATCTGAAACAGCCGAGCGTCAGCAATGCCTTGCGCCGGCTGGAGGATCGGGTTGGTCGGCGACTGATCGAGCGCGATGCCACGCGCTTCGAGCTCACCGAGGTTGGACGCCTGCTCTACGAGCAGAGCATCGAGGTGTTTGGCACCATATCGCAATTGCCGCTGCTGATGCGGGGCGTCAGCGATGATGTCACCGGCCACGTCAACATCGCCATGGCCAGCCACGTCGTCTCGCCGCTGTTCGACCGGGCGCTGTCGCAATTCCACAGCGACTATCCGCGCGCCAGCCTTACCATCTCGGTCGCGGCAAGCACCGAAGTGGCCAAGCAGGTGCGAGAGCGTCGCGCCTCTTTCGGTATCTGCCTAGTCAGTCAGCGCGATCCGGCGCTCGAATACACCATGGTTTATCGCGAATTCTTCGGCTTCTTTTGCGGGCCGCAGCACAGGCTCTACGGGCGAGCCGGCCTGACACTGACCGATCTCAGGGGCGAGCCTTCCGTATCGTTCCAAACAGACAACATTTCGGACGCATTGCGGCCGGTCGCGCTGCTGCGCAGCGAGGCCAAGCTCGACGCCGACGTTGTCGGTGTATCCTCGAGCCTGGAGGAGGTGCGCCGCATGATCGTTGCCGGGCTCGGCATCGGGCCGCTGCCGCTGCATGTCGCGCGGCGCGATGTGGCCGATGGATTGCTGTGGCGGCTGCCGCCTTATCAAGCGCCGCCCGCCATCGACATCTTCCTGCTGGTGAACCCCGACAAGACGATGAATCGCGCCGAAAAAGCGCTGCTCTCGGGGCTGCAGGCCCTGATCGCCGCGACGCCGCTTGAAGATCGCATTTACAATGGTTGAAGACGCACTTGGCCCTCTTCGCCAAACGGACTATCACAGGCGGCCTTTTCTGCCACGGGAGTCGACATGCTGAGAGTGCAAAAGGTCAAGGTGGACGACATCTATGTGCCGGCCGCGCGCAGGAAGACGCTGCATCCCGAAACCGTCCGTCACCTGGCCGAGGACATTCTGGAAAACGGCATGAAGATGCCGATCCAGGTGCGCCATGACGGCAAGCGCCATGTCCTGGTCGAAGGCCTGCACCGGCTGGAAGCAGCGAAGTGGCTCGGCGAGACCGACATCGACGCCTATCTGGTGCAAGCCAAGCGCCACTAAACTCTTCATTCAGCCGTCCGCCTGGTCGGCCTAGAGCATTTTGCAGCCAAGTGATTCCACTTGGCGTCGCAGAAATGCGGCTAAAACAAATAGATAGAGCGGGATGCCCAGTTCAATTTTGAACGCATCCCGCTTTAGCGAAATTTTTCGCGGGACCCTGTCGGGCCGCGCGTTGCCCGCTCGTCCTTGAGACGGAAACCAGAATCCAAGCCAACTCTTTTGCAAGCAAGTGAGGAGACCACCATGACCACCAAGCTCGACATCGCCCCCAGCTCCGACCGCGAACTGGTTCTCGCCCGCATCATCGATGCGCCGCGCGAGAACGTCTATCGCTGCTGGACCGAGCCGAAGCTCGTGACGCAATGGTTCGCCCCAAAGCCGTGGACGACGCCGCGCGCCGAAATGGACGTGCGCACCGGCGGCTCCAGCCTGGTCGTCATGGCGGGACCCGACGGCAATGAATTCCCGAACCCCGGCGTGTTCCTCGAAGTCGTTCCGGGCAAGAAGATCGTTCTCACCGACGCCTATACAAAGGCGTGGGAGCCGTCCGAAAAGCCATTCATGACGGTCGTGCTGACCTTCGAGGATGAGGGCGAGGGCAAGACCCGCTACATCGCCCGGGTTGCGCATTGGTCCGTCGCCGATCGCGAAGAGCACGAGAAGATGGGCTTTCACGAGGGCTGGGGCCAGTGCGCCGACCAGCTCGAGGAAATCGCCAAGGCGCTTTGATGTTAGCGGGACGCAAGGAGACCGACATGTCCAGATCGATGTTTTTCGCCATTTTCGCCTCGGCTGCAGCGCTCTTCGCCGCGCCGGGCTCCACCAAGGCCGAGGAGGCAAAGCCTGCCATGGTCGCCGAAACCACGGCCCTGCCGAAGCCGGCTAAATCCGGCCTGCTGCCGATCAACGGCCTGAATTACTACTACGCCATCTACGGCCAGGGTGAGCCGCTGCTTCTCTTGCATGGCGGGCTCGGCACCACCGATATGTTTGCGCCGATCTTGCCGAAGCTTGCCGAAAACCGCACCGTCATCGGCGTCGACCTGCAGGGGCATGGCCGCACCGCGCTCGGCGACCGGCCGCTGAGCCTTGAGGCTATGGGCGACGATATGGCGGCGATCGTCAAGGCGCTCGGCTATGAGCAGGTTGACGTCATGGGTTATTCGCTGGGCGGCGGTGTCGCCTTCCGTATGGCGGTCCAGCATCCCGAGGCCGTGCGCCGCCTGGTGCTGGTGTCGGCGGGCTATGCCTCGGACGGTTTCTATGCCGATATGCGCGCCCAGCAGGCGCAGGTTGGCGCGGCGATGGCCGACATGATGAAGGACACGCCGATGTACAAATCCTACGTAGCGGTCGCGCCGCATCCGCAGGATTTTCCGAAGCTGCTCGACCAGCTCGGCGCCTATATGCGCAAGGACTATGACTACTCCGCCGATGTGCCGAAGCTGAAGATGCCTGTCATGCTGGCTTTCGGCGACAGCGACATGTATCGGCCAGAGCACGAGATCAAGTTCTATCAGATGCTCGGCGGCGGACTGAAGGACGCCGGCTGGATGCGCGAGAACCTGTCGCAGAACCGCCTTGCCATCCTGCCGAACCGCACCCACTACGACATGTTCTTTGCGCCGGAACTGGTGGCCACGGCGCTGCCCTTCCTCAATGGCGAGACCAAGGTCAAGACCTGGGACGAGATCGTCAACGAAACGAACTGACCGCCCGGTATCTGCCTGCCGGCCGTCTCCCGCGAGATGGCCGGCGACGCTCGTTGCGCGTCGCGCCTGACGAGGCCGGCACAGCCATCACGCCAACAGATGGCGCCATCAAGGCTTTTCAATTGACGCCGCTACGTCGGCGGCTACCTTGCCGCTAATCTCAGGAAAAAGGGCGCAGGCATGGTGAAATATCAAGGCGGCTGCCTGTGCGGCGCGGTACGCTACCGTACTGATGTCGCGCCGATCAACGAGCGCGTCTGCCATTGCCGGCTTTGCCAGAAGGCGCTGGGCGCGGCGTTCAACGCACGTGTGCTGTTCCGCATCGACGACGTGACCATCGACGGGCCGGTGGCGACGGTGAATTCCTCGCCAGATCTCAAGCGCGGCTTCTGCCCGGGCTGCGGCACGACGATGTTCTCCCGGCGCGATTCCGCCGGCATCATCGGCATCACCTCAGGGTCGCTCGACGACCCTTCGATGTTCAAGCCGCAGATGCACATATGGACCGCCTCGAGGCAGCCCTGGGTACAGCTCGACGACGGACTGCCGCAATATGAAGGCGCCCCGCCGCCGAACTGAAGCGCAGGGTGCCCAATTTTTTTCATCCGGGACACGAGATAGCCGACAAAGCGTCATTGGCGAGCCATCATTGCCACCTATCTTTTGCTGGCGGGTCGGCAGTCGAGGAGGCGACGGATGAATGACAGAATCAACACCCTGGACGAGCTTTTGAGTGATCCGATGGTCAAGCTCGTGATGGAACGCGATCGCGTGCGGCCGGCCGAGCTTCGCACGCTGCTTGAAGAAAAGGTTCGCCGGGCGGAAGATGATGCGCCGGTCAGCCCCGTCAATGATCGCTTTGTGCCGCCGGCCCACATGATAGCCAGGACCTGCGACAAGCTGTGGTTGTGCAGCTAGGCGTTGGTGCCTGACAGGGTCAGCGATCCTCCGCACCTCGTCTGTCCCGCCGAACATCTCCCCACCGGTGGGGAGATTGGTGTCACCCGGGGCGCCGTCGTTTCGATGAAGACTCCCTAACAATTTGATTCAAACTTTGTTGGTAATTTCTCGTTAGTAATCTGGACTGGTTGTCCGGCGGCGTTGTCTTGCCATCGGTCTGTTGTGTTTTTGCGTACAGGTCCAGATGCGGTTACCAGGCGTCGTCATCTTCTCGATCGCATCCCTGTGCCTCGCCGGCTGTACATCCACGTCCGGCGTCGACGCGCTGCAAATTCCGTCCAGCGAGACGACCAGCTCGGTTGTGCGGCCGCCCGCGCCGGTGGCCTCGGTCGATACGGCCGATGCCGTACCCGCCTTCGCGCAGGAAGAGGCGATGGAGCAGACCGTGGCGATGGCCGCTCCGGAGCCTGCGGAACGCATCGACCCACCCGCCGAGCCAATTGCCCTGGTGGCGCCGAAGCGGCCGGCACGGGCAGCAGCAATCCTTGCCGAGCCGGTCCAGCGCTATCGTTTTCGTGACGCCAAACCGATCAATTTCGGCAAGGTATCGCCGAGACATCTCGCCGTTCACGGCGTCGATGTCTCGCGCTGGCAGGGCAACGTCAACTGGAACAAGCTGCGCGCGCAGGGCGCGAACTTCGCCTATATCAAGGCGACCGACGGCGGCGACCATCTCGACCCGATGTTCAGGAAGAACTGGCGCAATGCCGACGCCGCCGGCCTGAAGCGCGGCGCCTACCATTTCTTCTACTGGTGCCGCACCGCCAGCGAGCAGGCCGACTGGTTCATCCGCAACGTGCCGAGGGTGGAGGGCGCCTTGCCGCCGGTGATCGATGTCGAGTGGAACGGCGAATCGAGATGCAAGCGGCGGCCGTCGCGGCAAAAGGTGCTGGAGAAGATGCAGGTCTTCATGGACAGGCTGGAACGGCACTACGGCCAGCGGCCCATCATCTACACCGCGCCTGATTTCTACCGCGACAATCTGCGTGGCGCTTTCCCCGATTATCCGTTCTGGCTGCGCGCGGTGGCGCAGCACCCGTCAAAGGTCTATCCCGGCCGCAAATGGGTGTTCTGGCAGTATTCCGGCTCCGGCCTGTCGCACGGCGTGAGGGGGCGCATCGACCTCAACGTCTTCAACGGCGACGAGAGAGCGTGGCAAAACTGGGCAGGCGGACGGCAGATGGTGGCCGAGGCGGAGTAGGGGATCTCCTTCCTCCTTTTTCTTGCGTGTGACGCCGGGATTTCTCGGCCTTCGTCTGCTGATCTGGCTCACCTTCGGGGACTGGAGCTTCCTGCTCGCGCGCCTGCGGCGGCGGCGCTGATCGCGGTCGCACAAAGCCGCCGTTTGCAGGCCGGCATGATGTGGATATCGACGGACCCTGACCGCCTGTCGCGGAACTGTCATGGATCCGTCATCGCTTTGAAATGTCGTTCCCCCAAAGCAGGTGGCTTCCATTCGAACAGGAGACGCCACCCGTGCCCCGCCATTCCGCGCTTTTCGTCCTGACGGCAGCGCTTGCTGCCTCCGTTTCGCTGCCGGCCTACGCCGACATGATGTTCAACCGGGTCGCGAGCTTCGCGGTCGCCGGAAACCTCCCGGCGGACGTCAAGAAGACTACGCCGACTTCGTCCGAGATCATCGCGGCCACCGAAGACGGCATGACGCTGGTCTATTCCGACAGCCCGCTCGGTGCGGTCGGCTTCATCGATCTTACCGATCCCAAGGCGCCCAAGGCCGGCGGCATCGTCAAGATCGACGGCGAGCCGACCTCGGTTGTGGCCATCGGCGCCAAGGTGCTGGCCGGCGTCAACACGTCGGAGAGCAAAGCCAAACCTTCGGGCAACCTCACCGTCATCGACCTTGCCTCCAAGGCGATCGAAAGCACCTGCGACCTCGGCGGCCAGCCGGACTCGCTGGCCTTCAGCAAGGACGGCAAGTTCCTGGCCATCGCCATTGAGAACGAGCGCGACGAGGATCTGAACGACGGGGACATTCCGCAGATGCCGGCAGGCGACCTCAAGATTTTCACGCTTGCCGAAGGTCAGCCCGACTGCGCGACGATGAAGACCGTGAACCTGGCGGGCATTGCCGAAGTCGCGGGGGAAGATCCGGAGCCGGAATTCGTTTCTTTCAACAAGGCCGGCGAGATAGCGGTCACGCTGCAGGAAAACAATCACATCGCCATCGTCAACGTCGAAACCGGCGCGATCGTCACCCACTTCTCCGCGGGCTCCGTCACGCTGGACAAGATCGACACCAAGAAGAACGGCGCCTTGTCCTTCGACGGCAAGATGGAAAACGTCGCGCGCGAACCCGACGCCGTGAAATGGCTCGACAATGACCGTCTCGTCGTCGCCAACGAAGGCGACTACAAGGGCGGCTCGCGCGGCTTCACAATCTTCAGCAGGAAGGGCGAGGTTCTCTACGAATCCGGCCCGTCCTTCGAGTACGAGGTCGCCAATGCCGGCCATTATCCCGACGATCGCAACAAGAAGGGCATCGAGCCGGAAGGTCTCGAGACCGGCACGTTCGGCGAAGACAAGCTTATTTTCGTCGCTTCGGAGCGTGGCTCCGTTGTCGGCGTCTACAAGGACACGGGTGCGGAACCTCGGTTTGTCCAGATCCTGCCGTCCGGCATCGCTCCGGAAGGCCTGGTCGCGATCCCGTCGCGCAATCTCCTGGTCACCGCCAACGAGGCCGACCTGGTCGAGGACGGGCTCGCCCGCTCGCACGTCATGATCTACGAGCGCTCCGAGGGTCCCGCCACGTACCCGATGATCACGGCAAAGCTCACGGAAGACGGCACGCCGCTCGGCTGGGGCGCGCTTTCGGCGCTCGCGGCCGGCGACGCGGCCGGCAAGCTCTTCGCGGCCTCGGACTCGTTCTACGCCAACGCGCCCTCGATCTTCGAGATCGATGCCACGCAGACCCCGGCGCTGATCACCGGTAAGACCATCGTCACGCGTGCCGGCCATCCCGCACAGAAGCTCGACATCGAAGGTCTTGTCGCCGACGGTGAAGGCGGCTTCTGGCTGGCCAATGAAGGCGATCCGGCAAAGCTCGTCCCGCACGCCATCCTGCGCGTCGACGACAAGGGCGAGATCAAGCAGGAGATCGGCTTCCCGATGGAATTGCTCGCCCACCAGACCCGCTTCGGTCTCGAAGGCATCACCATGATCGGCGAGGGCGACGACCTGACGCTGGTGATGGCGGTGCAGCGCGAATGGGCCGACGATCCAAAGGGCCATGTCAAGCTTCTGGCCTACAAGCCGAAGGCCAAGGAATGGTCGGCGGTGCGCTACCCGCTCGAAGCGGCCGAAGCTGGCTGGATAGGCCTGTCGGAGATCACCGCGCATGACGGCAAGCTCTACATCCTCGAACGCGACAACCTGATCGGCGACCTGGCCAAGGTGAAGCGCGTCTATTCGGTGGCGCTCGAGGCCTTCAAACCGGCCAAGCTCGGTGGCGAACTGCCCGTGGTCGAAAAGACGCTGGTGCGCGACATCCTCGGCGACCTGAAATCAGCCACCAACGGCTATGTCGTCGACAAGGTCGAAGGTTTCACCATCGACAAGAACGGCGACGTCTTCGTCGTCACCGACAATGACGGCGTCGATGATTCTTCCGGCGAAACGCTGTTTCTCCGCTTGGGCAACATCAGCGCCGTGAACTGACGGTGAGGGGGTAGTTCTTCCCTTGAGGGGAGGGGTGATCCGAGCGGCAGATCGGGGTGGGGCCGCTTCGGCCGCGCGGGCTTCCTCCCTGACGGACAATCCGAAAACAGCCGCGACATCCTTGCTGCGGCTGTTTCGTTGGCGAGATCGCGACGATTTTCGCGAAATCCAAGCCAGCACATCGGTCGCGATGGCTTTGCACCGTATCGATGAAGACCACGTCGACCATGGCGAGGAGAAGGTCTGGCGGACCGGCGGCGGAAGTAGAATGAGGAAGTCGCGTCACTTGCGATTAGCTGCCGGCTCCCTTTCGTTATCGCAGTGCGAACGCGAAGCGGAACGCAAACTCGAGGATCCACGCCATGACGTGGGAAACGAAACGTGCGGTGGGTTGCCAACTCGCGGTTCTAACCAACCTGTATGCCGACACCACAGCCAGCCATACGACTACCTTCGAGTGTCATACCGCCGAATTGGATGTTGCGTTCGTTGAACTTGATGGGCAGTGGTGCAGGCATTTTTCCTGTAAAGAAGCAGAAGACGACGTTTTCTTTAGTAGGAATTCCAAATTCGGCAGAGATAGCCTGCTCATCTGGGCTCAACATTTTTCGATCTTTAAATTCGATTCTGACGTCAACCTGATGAATGGCCGATTTGAACACGAGTGTTCGTGCTGATGGCGGTGCCTCGATATCATCTACATTTATTCTCGCGATCCAATCATTCATTCGCATAGCAAAAATTCTATTCATGCAAACGTCATATATGTTTAACGATAATGTATCACATTCTGAATCGTCTTTTTCAAAATAAACAACATCTATTCCTCCTATGCGAAGCATACTCCCGCATCGATAGGCATAATTCCCACCGCAAGCGAATACGGTGTGTTTCCTTCGCCATTGAAAGCTACTTTGTACAGAAGCATGGTTGGCCTGCTTCAGACTCAAAAGTTGGTCGTTTGTGAATGCACCTGAGTCAGCGGCAGCGTGATGCACAGCACACAATGCGATCATGCCCTGTTGATCGTGGTGCTTTTGCTCAGCCCAAGTAGGGTTGAAATGGTGATATTCCAAGTGCGGAGAGCCGCACATCGGACATCCAAAGCCGACTTCCGCTCTAAGCCGCCGCCGAACTTCCGCCGGCGGTGTTCTTGAGATCGATTTGACTTCTGACATTTGACGCCTCTGGCTGGCTATGAGTAATGTACCCTCTTTGTTCTTGCTACCATTTCGGCCCGATCTTACGACCGGGCCGATGATGTTACGTTTTAGCGATGCAGATTTTCCTCAACTGCACCCGCTCGTAGCCCCGCACGTGTCGCACTTCTCGCACGTCCCGTTCCGCACCATGGTGAAGTTGTGGCATTCCGAGCATTCGTTGCCGGTGTAGCCCTGCATCAAGGATTGCTGACGCCGGTTGGCGGCAAGCGCCTTTGCCTCGGCGGCCTCCTGCGCGGCGGCGTCGGTGAACAGCGCCGAAGCCCCCGAAGCCTCGTCGGACGCTTCCTCGTAGACGATGTCCTCGACCAGCTCCCTGGCCCGCTCCTCGTAGTCACGCTTGTAGGCGATGGCCTCGTCGCTGGCCGGCTTCAGCGCCAGCACGTTGGAGCCGGCGAAGGCGGTCGGCGCAGAGCGGACAGGGATGGTAGCGGGAGAGGGACCTGAACCCCCGCCAAAGCCCTTGGGCTCGGCACCCATGCCCGACACCAGCTTGACCGGCGAGGCGCCGCGGGTCAGCCCCTTCGAGAACGGCGTCGCCTTGCCTTCGTTGATGCCGCGCCCCAAGGCGGTCTTGTCGAAATCCGACTGGTCGACATGGGCGAGGTCGTGGCGTGCGAGATAGGACACGGCAAGTTCGCGGAACACGTAGTCGAGGATCGACGTCGCGTTCTTGATCGCGTCATTGCCCTGCACCATGCCGGCCGGCTCGAACTTGGTGAAGGTGAAGGCCTCGACATATTCCTCGAGCGGCACGCCATATTGCAGGCCGAGCGAGATGGCGATGGCGAAGTTGTTCATCATCGCCCGGAAGGCAGCACCCTCCTTGTGCATGTCGATGAAGATCTCGCCGAGACGACCGTCATCGAATTCGCCGGTGCGCAGATAGACCTTGTGGCCACCGACAACCGCCTTCTGCGTGTAGCCCTTGCGGCGGTTCGGCAGCTTCTCGCGGTCGCGATAGAGGCGTTCCACGACGCGCTCGACGATCTTTTCGGTCACCTGCACGGCGCGCTGTGAGGCTGGCGCCGCGATCAGCTGCTCGACGGCATCGTCCTCGTCGTCCTCGACGTCGGCAAGCAGCGAGGCGTTGAGCGGCTGGGAGAGCTTCGAGCCATCGCGATAGAGCGCGTTGGCCTTCAGCGCCAGCTTCCACGACAGCATGTAGGCGCCCTTGGCGTCTTCCACCGTCGCGTCGTTCGGCATGTTGATGGTCTTGGAAATGGCGCCCGAGATGAAGGGCTGCGCCGCCGCCATCATCTGGATGTGGCTGTTGATCGACAGCGAACGCTTGCCGATCTTGCCGCATGGGCTGGCGCAGTCAAACACGGGCAGGTGTTCGGCCTTCAGGAACGGCGCGCCTTCCAGCGTCATCGCACCGCAGACATGGATGTTGGCGGCCTCGATGTCCTTCTTCGAGAAGCCGAGCGCCGGCAGCATCTCGAACGAGAAATCGTTGAGCTGCTCGTCGGTGAAGCCAAACGTCTCCTTCACCCAGTCCGCCCCCAGCGTCCACTGGTTGAAGACGAACTTGATGTCGAAGGCCGACTTCAGCGCTGCATTGAGTGCCGCGATCTTGTCGTCCGTAAAACCCTTTGCCTTGAGCGAGCCGGGGTTGACGGCAGGCGCCTGGTTGAGATTGCCGTGGCCGACCGCATAGGCCTCGATCTCGGCGATCTGCGCTTCCGAATAGCCAAGCGTGCGCAGCGCCTCCGGCACGGCGCGGTTGATGATCTTGAAATAGCCACCGCCGGCCAGCTTCTTGAACTTGACCAGTGCGAAGTCGGGCTCGATGCCGGTGGTGTCGCAATCCATGACCAGGCCGATCGTGCCGGTCGGCGCGATCACGGTTGCCTGCGCATTGCGGTAGCCATGCTCCTCGCCGAGTTCGATGGCGCGGTCCCAGGCCGCCTTGGCATGGGCGGCAAGCTCAGGCTGCTTCAGGTCGGAGGCGACGAGCGGCACCGGGTTGACCGCCAGCTTCTCGTAACCGTCCCTGTCGCCATAGGCAGCACGGCGATGGTTGCGCATGACGCGCAGCATGTTCTGCGCATTGCGGTCGTAATCGGGGAAGGCGCCGAGTTCGGAGGCCATCTCGGCCGAGGTGGCATAGGCCGTGCCGGTCATAACAGCGGTGAGTGCTGCGCAGATAGCGCGGCCCTCGTCGGAATCATAGGGAATGCCCGAGGTCATCAGCAGGCCGCCGATATTGGCGTAGCCGAGACCGAGCGTGCGGTATTCGTAGGAGAGCTTGGCGATCTCCTTCGACGGGAACTGCGCCATCATGACCGAGATTTCCAGCACGATGGTCCACAGCCGGACCGTATGCTCGTAGGCTGATATGTCGATGGTGCCGTCCGCGTTGCGGTAGGGCAGCAGATTGATCGAAGCGAGGTTGCAGGCCGTGTCGTCGAGGAACATGTATTCCGAGCACGGATTGGACGCCCGGATCGCACCGGCCGAAGCGCAGGTGTGCCAGTCGTTCATCGTCGTGTTGAAGTGCAGGCCCGGATCGGCCGACGCCCATGCGGCATAGCCGATCTTTTCCCACAGATCCCTGGCCTTCAGCGTCTTCAGCACCTTGCCGTCCTTGCGGGCGGTGAGGTGCCAGTCGGCGTCCTGCTCGACGGCGCGCAGGAAATCGTCCTTCAGCGAGACCGAATTGTTGGAGTTCTGGCCCGAAACGGTGAGGTAGGCATCCGAATCCCAGTCGGTGTCGTAGGTCTTGAACGACATCGAGGTGTAACCCTGCTTGGCGAACTGGATGACGCGGTAGATGTAGTTCTCCGGCACCCCGTCCTTCTTGGCCGCCTTGATCTCACGCTTCAGCGCGGTGTTGATCGCCGGGTCGAAGCAATCGTCGTCCTGGCCTTCGCAGTTGATGCAGGCCTTCATGATCGCTTCGAGGTGCTTTTTCACGATCTTGGAGCCGGTGACCAGCGAGGCGACCTTCTGCTCCTCATTGACCTTCCAGTCGATGAATTCCTCGATATCGGGATGGTCGGCGTCGACGATGACCATCTTCGCGGCGCGGCGCGTCGTGCCGCCCGACTTGATGGCGCCCGCCGCGCGGTCGCCGATCTTGAGGAAGCTCATCAGGCCGGACGAGCGGCCGCCGCCCGACAGCTTTTCGCCTTCGCCGCGCAGGAACGAGAAGTTGGAGCCGGTGCCGGAACCATATTTGAACAGGCGCGCTTCACGCACCCACAGGTCCATGATGCCGCCTTCGTTGACGAGATCGTCCTGCACGCCCTGGATGAAGCAGGCATGCGGCTGCGGATGCTCATAGGAAGACTTCGACTTGGTCAGCTTGCCGGTGAACGGGTCGACATAGAAGTGGCCCTGGCTCGGACCGTCGATGCCATAGGCCCAGTGCAGGCCGGTGTTGAACCATTGCGGCGAATTCGGCGCGACGCGCTGGGTGGCCAGCATATAGGCGAGCTCGTCGCGGAAGGCGCGCGCGTCTTCCTCCGACTTGAAGTAGCCGCCCTTCCAGCCCCAATAGGTCCAGGTGCCGGCGAGGCGGTCGAAGACCTGGCGGGCATCGATCTCGGAGCCGTAGCGCTCGGCCTCAGGCAGTTTTGCCAGTTCCGCCTCGTCGGCAACGGAGCGCCACAGGAAGGAGGGGACGTCATTCTCCTCGACCTTCTTCAGCCGCGCCGGCACGCCGGCCTTGCGGAAATATTTCTGCGCCAGGATGTCGGCGGCAACCTGGCTGAACTGCGCCGGCACATCGATATTGTCCAGGCGGAACACCACCGAGCCGTCCGGATTCTTGATCTCCGAAAGCGCCTTGCGGAATTCGATCTCCGCGTAAGCTGATTGTCCTGGCTTGGTGAAGCGACGCTCGATGCGCATTGGCCCTATTCCTTTTGTCTATATATAGCGCTTTTCCCCAGGGATTTCTGCCCCCAATGCGAAACGCGCATGTCCGCCGTCTGCCGGCGTTCGAAAACAGCCGGCTCCCTTTCACAGCCTCCGCCCGCCTTGCTGGTCGAACTCCTTGCGGAGTACTGTCCAACGCGCCGACGAACCCTGCGGGTCCCTCAAAAACTGAAACTTTTTGCGACTCCCTCAATCGAGGGAACTTCACACTATCTAGCGTCGAACCTACCTGCAAACACTAAATATAGTGTTAACAGACAATTTATTCCAGTCCGACATTTTTCCCTTTCGCCCCCAAAAAACCCCACAATCCCAACGCTCCCGCCGGCCTCGTAACCAGGCGGAAATGCGGCCAAAACGCACATAATCCGGGAAAAAGACCGGGCTCATAACTTTCCGGTCGCACTCTCAACAGGAGCGCATGGCCTATAAAAGGCGACTCGTTTTGCGCCGTCAAGGATTCGTTTGCGTAGCTTTTGTGACCCCCAACATCTTGTGTGTCACACATGTGGATAACGGGGATAGAAAGCGGCCCGCAGGATTTCGATTTTGCCCGCGCCGGAGTGGCCAAATCGATTCTTTGACGCCGCCAAAAGCACAATGCCGGCGATGCACGGCAGGTTTGTCGCCTTGGCCGGTAAGCCTGAGGCATCGGACCCAAAGGTGGGCACCGGTTTTGGGAGCGGTGGGACGATCCGATTTGAAAGTCCGCCGCCCTATGTCTCGCTCAGGAGAATTGGTGCGGGTCGGCACAGAAATAGGCGATGATCTGGCAAAGGTCCGGCTCGTTGACCATGCGCACGGCCTCGGTGGAACTGACCCATTTGCGGGTGCGCGACCGCTTCTCCTTCCACCGGTCGGCGATCTTGTCGACCTGCAGCGGAAACACCAGGACCTCGCAAGGCACTTCCTCGCCGGAAGACAATGCCTTGGCATAGAAGTAGCGGCCGGCTTCAACGTGGGAGATCGTGCCGCGCAGTCCGGCTTCCTCGCCCGCCTCGCGCGCCGCCGCCTCGCAAAGCGGTTCCTTGGCCTCGGGCCAGCCCTTGGGAAGCACCCAGCGGCCGGTATCGCGGCTGGTGATCAGCATGATCTCGATGCCGCGCTCAGTATCGCGCCAGGGCAGTGCCGCAACCTGCAGGCGGCACGGCGCCGTGCCGAAGAGCCGCTGGACCCTTTCGGCCAGATGGTTGTGCGTTGCTGGCCTCGTCAACATCGGAGAAGCTTGCCCCAACTTCCAGAATCATTCGCCGTCTTGCGAATCTTACGGCTAATCATAGGCAATAAAAGTAAAAAACCTCATGTGGACTGGTTAACCACGCCAAGAGGTCTCGATTCAGGAAATATCGGGTGCCGCGGCACTCTTTCAAGAAGTGCTCGCGGGCAAGAAGTGCTCGCCGGCAAGAAGTGCGCGCCGTGACTTCCGGGGGAGCGGCTTTGCGCGAATCAGCTGATGTGGTCGTCGGCGATCGGCTTCTGGTAGGTGAAGCCCATATCCCACGGAAAATAGATCCAGGTGTCCTGGCTGACCTCGGTGACGAAGGTGTCGACCAGCGGCCTGCCTTTCGGCTTGGCGTAGACGGTGGCGAAATGCGCCTTGGGCATCATGGCGCGCACGATGCCCGCCGTCTTGCCGGTGTCGGTGAGGTCGTCGATGATCAGCACGCCGGCGCCGTCGTCGGCAAGCAGTGCCGGCGTGATCTCCTTCAGCACCTGCAACTGCCCTTGGCTGGTGTAGTCGTGATAGGAGGCGACGCAGACCGTCTCGATGACCCGAATACCGAGTTCACGCGAGATGATGGCGGCCGGAACCAGGCCGCCGCGCGTGATGCAGACGATCGCTTTCCATTGGCCTTGGCCGGCGCCGGCAAGCCGCCAGGCGAGCGCACGCGCATCGCGGTGGAACTGATCCCAGGAGACAGGAAAGGCCTTTTCGGGAAGGGACATTTTTCGCGCACTCCGCAGCGCGCGAGATCGCGCGCAGACACTTGAGGGAATGCGCGCGGAATTAACTGGAAAGCCTTGGCCTTGGCAAGGGCGGCGGCAAGCGATCCTTGTGGACTTACCCTTTGTCGATCTGGCCCTTTTCGACTTACCGCGACAGGAAAGCCGCTACCGGCACGGTGCGCAGCACCGTGCGCGTCACCCCGCCGAACAGAAGCTGGCGCAGCCAGGAATGGCTGTAGGCGCCGAGCACGAGCAGGTCGGCGCCGGTTTCGACAACCCTGGTCTGGATCACGTCGTCGACCGAGAGGCCGCCTGATTGCAGCACCGAGACGCTGACCGTGGCGCCATGCCTGGACAGGGCGGCTGCGATTTCGGCGCCGGCTGCCTCAGGCGCCTCGTCGAGCGTATCCGGTGGGTCGATGACGACGACATCCGTCTTCTCGGCCTCGATGATGAAGGGCAGGGCGTCGAAGGCGGCGCGGGCGGCTTCCTTGCTGCCGTTCCAGGCGAGCAGCACATGCTTGAAACTGGTGACGAGCGGACCCGAATGCGGCACGACCAGCACCGGCCGGCCCGCATCGTAGACCAGTGTGTCAACGTCGGCGCTCGGATCGCCGCCAGATTCGCGCTGCGCTGCGATGATCAGGTCCGCGGTACGAACGGTTGAGATGCCGGACAGCGCGCTGTCTCCGGAAAAGCTCTCGAGGCTGCGCCATTCGAAGGACAGGCCGGAATCCTCGATATGCCTGAGGAAGATCGCCCGCAATTTCTCGGCACGCTCCTTGTTCATGTCGGCCGAAACCTGCAGGAACTCGGTGTCCGGAAAGCCGGTGGCCGAGGTGTAGGGGACGGGAAGCGCTTCGGCATGAATGCCGATGAGATGGCTCTGGAACCTGTCGGCAAGCGGAATCGCGCATTCAAGCACGCGCTCCGCGTCCTCTTCGTTCTGCAGTATCGCGACAATGGTCTTGAATCGCATGGTAATCCCTCATTTTACGGCGATCGGAACTCGCCCGCGAGGAACGTTATAGCACCATGCTTGGTTCCGGCCTGGATCAACTGGCCGTGCTGGCGATCCCAGCGACCATCGCTTCGACATCGGCGCGGGCGGCATCCAGCGCTTCCTGGCTGCGGGCGCGGACGACCAGCTCGGTCCAGAACTTGCCGTCGCCATATTTCGGGTAGGATCCGATGATCGTATCCGGATGCGCCTTCTGAATGTCGCCCAGCGGTCCGCCGACCAGGCCTTCGCCGAACGGGCAGTGCACAGTGGCCGACAGCATTCTGGTGCCAGCCCTCAGCGTCGGCACCACATTGTCGAGCATGGCCTGGAAAATCGACGGCACGCCGGCCATCACATGGACGTTGCCGATGCGAAAGCCCGGCGCGATGGAGACGGGATTGTCGATATGGTCGGCACCGCGCGGCATCCGCGCCATGCGCTTGCGCGCCTCGGTGTATTCGATGCCGCGCGCGGCGTAGCTCGCTTCCAGCATGGCATAGGCCTTGGCGTCGTATTCGCAGGGCACGCCGAAGGCCTTGGCGATCGCATCCGCGGTGATGTCGTCATGCGTGGGGCCGATGCCGCCGGTCGTGAAGACATAGGTGTAACGGGCACGCACGGCATTCACCGCGGCGACGATCTCGTCTTCCTCGTCGGGAACGATGCGCACCTCCTTCAGGTCGATGCCGATCGCCGTCATGATGTCGGCGAGGTGGCCGATATTCTTGTCCTTGGTGCGGCCGGACAGAATCTCGTCGCCGATGACGAGCATGGCGGCGGTGACGATTTCGGGCATGGGAGGCTCCGGCAAAAGGTCACCTGAGATAGCGCGGAGGATGGCCGGCGGCAATGCGGTATTGATTGCCCTGCTGCAGCAGGGCAATCGCTTCAGGTTCGCGGCGCATCGCCGGCCGCGCGTTTGCGGCAGGCGCTATTCCTTCACCGCGCCGGTCATCGAGGACACGTAGTGCTCGACAAAGAACGAATAAAGCACGACCACCGGCAGCGAGCCGATCAGTGCGCCGGCCATCAGCGCTCCCCATTCATAGACGTCGGAGCGGACAAGCTCCGTGAGCACCCCGACGGGTACGGTCTTGTTTTCGGACGACTGGATGAACGTCAGGGCATAGATGAATTCGTTCCACGACAGGGTGAACGCGAATATGCCGGCGGAAATCAGGCCGGGCACCGACAGCGGCAGCACGATCTTGGTGAGGATCTGCCACCGGCTCGCCCCGTCGATGAGCGCGCATTCTTCCAGTTCGAACGGGATGGAGCGGAAGTAACCCATCAGCAGCCAGGTGCAGAAGGGCACCAGGAAGGTCGGGTAGGTGAGGATGAGGGCGAAGGGCGTGTCGTAAAGCCCAAGGTTGAAGACCATCACCGACAGAGGGATGAACAGGATCGAGGGCGGCACGAGATAGGCGAGGAAGACCGCGAGGCCGACCTGCCGCGCCCCGGAAAACCTGAGCCGCTCGATCGCATAGGCCGCGAACACCGCAGCCAGCAGCGAAAGGAATGTCGCAGCGGTCGAGATGATGATCGTGTTGAGCAGCCAGCCCGGATACGACGTGTCGAAGAGGAGATAGCGGATATGCTCCAGGGTCGGGTGCACGACCCAGAATGGGTTGAAATTGGCGTAGTCGGTCATCTCGTGATTGGGCTTAACCGCCGTGATCGTCATCCAGTAGAACGGGAACAACAGCACGATCACGAACACCAGCAACGGCAGATAGACCGTCACCACGCGCCGAGGCAGGCTCTGAAGGTAGCCCATGCCGCCTTCGTCGAGTTCCGGACGTTTCGTTTTTTTGATCTCGGCCTCCTTGATCATAGCCATGTCAGTCTCCGCCGCCCTGCTGCCATTTGCGGCGTTGCAGGCCGAAATAGCTGAACAGGATCGCCGCAAGCAGGAACGGGATCATGGCGACCGCGATCGCTGCGCCCTCGCCAAGCTGACCTCCGGAAATGCCGCGTTGAAAAGACAACGTCGCCATCAAATGGGTTGCATTCACCGGTCCGCCGCGGGTCAGCACATAGATCAGCTGGAAATCGGTGAAGGTGAACAGCACCGAAAACGTCATGGTGATGGCGATGATCGGCGTCAGCAGCGGCAGCGTCACAAAGCGGAACAATTGCCAGCGGCTGGCGCCGTCGAGCGTGGCGGCCTCGTAGAGTGACTGCGGAATCGTCTGCAGGCCGGCAAGCAGCGTGATGGCAACGAACGGAATGCCGCGCCAGACATTGGCCGCGATGACCGAAGCGCGCGCGTTCTCCGGATCGCCGAGGAAATTGATGCGATGGTCGATCAGGCCCATTTCCATAAGCGCCCAGGACAGAATGGAGAACTGCGAATCGTAGATCCACCAGAAGGCGATGGCCGACAGCACCGTCGGGACCACCCACGGCAGCAGGACGATCGCGCGGAAGAACGATTTGAAGGGAAGGTTTTGATTGAGAATAAGCGCCAGCCAGAGGCCGAGCGCGAACTTCAGGATCGAGGCGCTTATCGTGTAGAGCAGTGTGTTGAAGACGGAGAGCCAGAAGACGGCGTCATCCCACAGATATTGATAGTTCTCGGTGCCGATGAAGATACCGGGGCGGCCGATGCGGGTATCCGTGAAGCCGAGCCAGACGCCGAGCCCGAGCGGATAGGTCAGGAAGACCAGCAGCAGCGCTGCCGCTGGCAGCATGAAGCCGAAGCCAAGGGCGTTCCGGCTTTCGGCCAGGCGAGACAGGATCGACGGACGCGGCTGAACGGCAACGGACGGCACGGCCATGGGATGGTCCTCATGAGGTCTGGTGGCGCCGCGGCCCGAGCGGCCGCCACGCGATTGCGAAACCGGACCGGGCAGCGCGGTTGCGGCTGCCCGGCTGCGCTGCGATCAGACGCGATAGTACCGGTTCGCGCGCTTCTCCGCTTCTTCCATCGCCTCCTGGGGCGTGGCCTGGCCGGTCACGGCCTTGGCGAACATGTCCACTAGGACGTAGTCGGCCATGGTCGCCGCCGAGGCATAGCCGAGCGGTCCGGCATAACCGTTGGGACGCAGCGTCGCGGAGGCCTTGGCGTAGGCGGCGTTGTTCGGATCGGCCGTCCACACGGGATTGTTGTCGAAGGCTTTGAGTGTCTGGCAGCAGTAGCCGGCCGAGGAGGTGACCCACTCCGCCATTTGCTGTTCCTCGAACATGAACTGCAGATAGGCTTTGGCCGCATTGGGGTAGGGCGTGTAGTCGAAGATCACGGCCGTGGTCACCTGGAACAGCTCGACGGATTTGCCGACGGGACCGATCGGCAGGTTGGTCGTGCGTGTGTCCTTGGCGATTTCAGTCAGTTTCGGATCCTTGTCCTTGTTGATCTTGGCCGTGTTGTAGGCGGAAATGCCGTTGGCGATGACGCTCAGTTCGCCGGCCAGGTAGGCGCGGTTGTTGTTGACGTCGAGCCAGCTCTCGGTGCCGGGAATGAAAGTTTTGTAGAGTTCCTGCGCGTATTCGATCGCCTTCAGGGTCTCGGGACTGTTGATCGTCACCTTGCCGCTCTCGTCGACCATCTGGCCGCCGTGACTCCAAAGCAGCCAGTGCGCGTAGTTGTTGCCGTCGCCGACGCCATGGCCGTGCGTGAAACCGGCCGGATGCCCCTTCGCTTGCAGCGCCTTGCAAAGCTCGAGGAAGCCTGCCGTGTCCTTCGGAAACTCCGAGAAGCCAGCTTCCTTCACCCAGCTTTCCCGGTAGACGATGGCATTGCCGATGGTGGCCAGAGGCAGGCCGAGGAATTTTCCCTCCCGCGTCGCATATTGCTTTGGTCCATCGTGCCAGCCGCCGTATTTCGTGCCCAGATACTCGCCCAGTTCCGTGACGTCGTGCAGCTTGTCGGGATACTGGTGCGGGTCGTCGAACCAGACCAGCATGAGATCCGGGCCGGAGCCGACATTGGCGGCTACCGCCGCCTTGGGGCGAATGTCCTCCCAGCTTTCCTTGTCGACGCGGACCTCGACGCCTGTCGCCTCGGTGAACCGTTTGGTGTTGGCCAGCCATTGATCCTCATCGCCCTGTACGAAGGGCGACCAACGCAGCAGCCGCAGCTTTGCGCCGTCCTCGGGCTTGTATGTCAACCCCTCCTGGGCAAAGGCGGAAGAGCCGACGAACCGGCTTCCCAAGGCTCCCGCCGCCACGCCGGCGGTGGTGCGGATCACGTCACGTCTGGTGAATTTCATGCTCGTTCCTCCTGTTTATTGTCTTTGCCGTGTGGTCCTTACTGATCGGTACGCGTAGCGAATCGCTGTCCGGTTTGGCCGTGGAAGAGATGAATGAGGCCGGGCTCGGCCGTAAGATGGATGGTTTCGCCTGGCGTGAAGGAATGGCGTTCCCGGAAATTCGCGACGATCTCTTCGCCGCCGGCTGTCCGGCCGATGAGCTGCACTTCCGACCCCGTCGGCTCGACCACCACCACGGTGACCGGAATGCCCTGATGGTCGGACAGGCGCAAATGCTCGGGCCGTATTCCCAGTACCACCGGCTCGCCATTGCCGACGGAAAGTGCCGTGGCCAACGGGACTGAAATTCCCCCGGAGCCACGAAACGACGGCGAGCCGTCGATAACGATTTCGCCCCTGAGCAGGTTCATGGCCGGCGAGCCGATAAAGCTGGCGACAAAAAGATTGTTCGGCCGGTCGTAGAGTTCCAGCGGCGGCCCGATCTGCTCGACCAGGCCGTCATGCATGACGACGATCTTGTCGGCCATGGTCATGGCCTCGATCTGGTCGTGGGTGACATAGACCGTCGTGGTCTTCAGGCGCTGGTGCAGTTCCTTGATCTCGGCGCGCATCTGCACCCTGAGCTTGGCGTCGAGATTGGACAGCGGCTCGTCGAACAGGAAGACTGCCGGATCGCGCACGATCGCCCGGCCCATGGCGACGCGCTGGCGCTGGCCGCCGGAAAGTTGCCGGGGATAACGCGACAGCAACGGCACCAGCCCCAGGATTTCGGCGGCGCGCTGAACGCTGGCGCCGCTCTCGGCCTTCGAAACACCCTTGAGCATGAGCGAGAACGCCATGTTCTCCGCGACGGTCATGTGCGGGTAGAGCGCGTAGTTCTGGAAGACCATGGCGACGTCGCGCTCTTTTGGCGCGACATTGTTGACGACACGCTCGCCAATCGCGATCTGACCGCGCGAAATCTTTTCCAGGCCGGCTATCATCCTGAGAAGGGTCGATTTTCCGCAGCCCGACGGTCCGACCAGCGTGACGAACTCGCCGTCGTCTATATCCACGCTGACGCCATGGAGAATCTCGACGGTTCCGAATGATTTATAGACATCGCCAATCGCGACAGACGCCATCGATTTCCCTCCCGAATGCTTCCTGCGACGTCTTCGAAGGAAACCGCTTTCCAAACTGGCCGCGGCAGCTCCCAAGCTCCTCCCTGGTCACGCGCGATGATGAAACGGTAGCGCTACCAAGCCTGCCTGTAAAGCCGCCGCGTGGCAAGCGCTCGTCTCGGTCGCTCATGACCTCTGGCGTTCCCGCCAGGGACTGAAATTAGCCATGTCCGTGATCGGAGCAAGAGAATGGCTTGCCAGGCCCAATTCTTAAAACTGGAGGCGCCAGAAGCCATCAGCAACGAGACCAGCCTGAGGTACGTTGAAATCCAGGTGACGCCAGCCTGCAAACGGCTGATACCTGCACTTCCGGTGCTCTCATACCCAAAAGCACGCTCCGCTCCGGTTTTCGGAAGCAACATACCTTAATCGGAAACTTCGGTTTGCGGCCGGTCCCGGCCATCGGCGAGCTCGTCGTGCCATTTGCCGTCGGCGTCCTCGTACTGGATGCCGTCCGTGGTGCCGGCGACCTGCTGCTCGGCCGAAGCGATCTCGGCGGCGCGCAGCGCGTCATCGTGAGTGGGGAAGGTTTCCGAGAATGTCGAGCCGACCTTGTAGGCCCAGCCCCCATCATGCTCGACGATCTTGTAGGTCAGCTTCGCCATGAAATCCTCCGGTGGAAAAAGCTCGGTCCGCTCAATGCAGTTTGTCTTCAGGCAGTTTGTCTTCGGGCAGCCTGTCGTCGGGAACCAGCACGTCCGATTCCTTCGCGGCTTCGACCAATGCCCGGCGCGCATCCGCTGTCGAACGATAACCTTCCAGCACTTTTAAGCAAGTGTCGAGGGCATCGCGATGCCGAGGGCCGCGATTGAGCGGCCAGACCGTCATCAGGCACTCGGCCGCTTCCTGGGTGCTGCGGATTTTACGGTATTTGCCGACATGGCCAAGTTCGACCACGACCGGCTTTTCAAAAGGCTTGTTGTCCATCATCGCCGCCAACGCGGAGCGGCCGATTTGGTTGCAAGGCCTCGGCGTGGAAGGACTCAAGGGCTGTGAGTCACTGGGGCCGCGGCCTTGGGGGTCGCAGCCATTTTAAACGGGCCGGTCAGCCGGCCGCCTTCATCCAGTGCTGCATCGTCGTCACCGAGCGGGCAAGCTGCGGCGCCGGGTGGATCTTTTCGCCGAAAGTGGCCGCGGCGCGCCACGCCCAGCGCGGGTCGGCGAGGAAGGCGCGGGCCAGAGCCACCATGTCGGCGCGGCCCTCGGCGACGATCGCCTCGGCCTGCTTCGGGTCGTCGATCAGGCCGACGGCCCGCGTCGGAATGCCGGCGCCCTTGCGCACGGCTTCCGCCAGATGCACCTGGTAGCCCGGACCTGTCGGCAGCTTCTGCAGGGGCGAATTGCCACCGCTCGAACAGCAGAGATAGGCGACGCCCTCTGCCTTCAGCGCCTTGGCCACTTCGATCGCGTCCTCGACATCGAAGCCGCCATCGACCCATTCCTTGACCGACAGGCGCGCCCCGAGCATCAGCTTGGGGACTGCCTTTCTCACCGCCTTGGCGATCTCGACGCCAAAACGCATGCGGTTTTCCAGCGAGCCGCCCCAGCGGTCGGTGCGCTGGTTGGAAAGCGGCGACAGGAACTGGAAGATCAGATAGCCGTGTGCCGCGTGCAATTCGATGAAGTCGAAGCCGGCCCGCTCGGCCCGCCGTGCCGCATCAGCGAAGCGTTCGATGATGTGCAGGATCTCCTCGTCCTCCAGCGCTCGCGGCACCTGCCAGCCTGTATCGTAGGCTATTGCCGAGGCAGACACGATCGGCCACGGATCCTGATCGGCCTTCAGCGGTCCGCCGCCTTCCCACGGCTTCTGGTTGGAGGCCTTACGGCCGGCATGGGCAAGCTGCGTGCCGAACTTGGTGCCGGGGCCGGCGACGCGCTTGGCGGCATCCAGCGTGCGCCGGGCGGCTGCCTCGTTGTCGTCGGAATAAAGGCCGAGGCAGCCATGCGAGATGCGGCCGCGCCGCTCGACGTCGGTCATCTCGACGGTGACCATGCCGGCACCGGACATCGCCAGGTTCATCCAGTGGTACAGGTGCCAGTCGCTGGCGGAACCGTCATCGGCGGAATACTGGCACATTGGTGCGACCGCGATGCGGTTGGGAAAGGTGAGGCCGTCAAGCGTGATCGGCTGGAACAGGGATGCGGTCATGAAAAAACTCCGGGGAGGGATTGTCGCTATTTAGGCAATGGATTGTACCGGCGCCAGACACGAGGCGGTGAAGCGGTGCCCCTCTGCCTGCCGGGTAACTCAAACGCAGCAGGCGCGGTCGACGAAGCTGCCGATCTCCCCCCTTGCGGGGGAGATGCCCGGCAGGGCAGAGGGGGGTGCTGTCCCGCCGACCTGTCAACCAATTGCAATTGCGCCCTCAAGCTGATTCCAGTTGCAACACGCCAAGAAGTCAAAGGCCAGCGATCCTTCCCACCCCCCTCTGGCCTGCCGGCCATCTCCCCCGCAAGGGGGGAGATCGGATGCCGCTTCGGCTTTCGCCAACCGCCAACGTTGGAACGCAGGCGGATGGGCAGCGCAAAACTGAAACGATTGCCCTGGACCAATTGCTGTCGGGATTGCGCAAAGGCCGGTTCGCGGCTACCCCTCGCGCCGGCAACATGGAGCTCATCATGGAAGACCGCATTCGCATCCGTTCGGAGGAAGTCCTTTCCGATGACTGGGCCGTTCTGAAAAAGACCGTCCTCGATTATCGCCGGCGTGACGGGCAATGGGAGACGCAGATCCGCCAGACCTACGATCGCGGCGACGGGGCGGTGATCCTGCCTTACGACCCGGAGCGCTCTACCATTCTGCTCGTGCGGCAGTTCCGTTACCCGGCCTACGTTACCGGCCACCGCGAGCCGCTGATCGAGGCCTGCGCCGGCCTGCTCGATGAAAACGATCCGGAAACCTGCATCCGCAAGGAGGCGGAAGAGGAGCTCGGCTACCGCCTGAAGGACGTCGAACGGCTGTTTGCGCCCTATATGAGCCCTGGCAGCGTGACCGAGCGGCTCTGGTTCTTCGTCGCGCGCTACTCGCCCGCCGACCGCATCTCCGACGGCGGCGGCGCGCCTGACGAAGGCGAGGACATCGAGGTTCTGGAAATGCCGCTCGACGAGGCTTTGGCCGGTATCGCCGACGGCCGCATTATCGACGCCAAGACGATCATCCTGATCCAGCATCTGAAGCTGAATCCGATCGGAAGGTGAGGGTGGTGGAGCTGGAATTCGCCGTGCCTGGTGGTGATCACGAAAGCAAAACCGAGGGCACACCCATGGTTTTGCTTCTCAACGTGAGGCCGCCGACCAGGCTGGCAACGCGCGCCCGCGGGGAAGTCGGCGGCCCATCTTTCGATGGGCATTGCCTGAACCCGCCGACCCCGCGTTGCCAGTGGCCTCGCGATTCGGAGCTTTGCGGAAAAGAAGGCGCGCCGCCACCAATGTAGGCGTGTAATCGGCGCCGCCGCAATTCGGATGCGAGTGACACGGCGGCTCGATCAGCATGAGCGAGAAGGCTCACCGCCGAAAGCCCTTTTTATTCAATAACTTCAAATTGGTGCGGACGGCGGGGATCGAACCCGCACGATCAGAGATCGAGGGATTTTAAGTCCCTTGCGTCTACCAATTCCGCCACGTCCGCAGGCCAGCCCTTTTCAGACGCCAGACAAGGACCGTCAAGCCGTCTTCTGCGATCCGTGGCTTGGACGATGCCCTTACTTCGCGTCGATGAAGTCAAGCACCGACTGGTTATATTCGTCCGGCGCCTGCAACGAGGCGAAATGGCTGAGGTTGGGCAGGATGATGAGCTTGGCGCCGGGTATCGCCGCAGCCATGTATTCGGTGTGCTCGCGCTTGATCGCTTCGTCATGGTCGCCGGCGACGATCGCCGTCGGGGTGGTGATGGTGCCGAGCTGCTCCTTGGTCCACGCCGGCTGCGTCTCCCACATATGACTCATCTGCGCCACGAAGGCGTCGTATTCGCCGGGCGTCTTGGAAAGCCGGGCATAGTCCTTGCCGCTGCGCACGATATAGGCGCCGAAAGTCTTGTCGGTCATGACGCCCGGATCGACGCCGTCGGTGGTCACGTTGGCGGCCTGCGCATAGAGCCTTGTCAGCCGCTCGGGATGGTGGAGCGCGATGTCGATGCCGATGATGCCGCCGTCGCTCCAGCCCACAAGCGCGGTCTTGTCGATCCTGAGGTGGTCGAGCAGCGCCAGATAGTCCGATGCCATCAAACTGTAGCCGTAGGGCTGATCGGTGCGGGTGGAGCGACCGTGGCCGCGGCTGTCGGCGACGATCACCTTGTGGGTTTTGGACAGCGTCGCGACCTGGCTTGCCCAGATGTCGGCATGGCCAAGGCCGCCATGGATGAGCAGCACCGGATCGCCGGCACCGAAGACGGCATAGTACATCTGGATACCGTTGACCGGTGCGTAGCCGCTTTGGTCAGGCTTGGGCATGGCCGCCGGCTCAGGCAGGGTCTGCCAGCGCTCTTCAGCGGAGGCAGACCCTGCCATGACCAGAAACAGGGTGACGAAACCGAGCGCTCTCCAGAAACGTGTCATGTGTTCCCCCCAAGGATTTCGGATTGTCGATCCAACATCTTTTTGAGACGTGAAGTCAACGGTGGCGGCAGGGCCTCTGAAGAACGGCGCCGCAGCTTGAAACAAAAAACCCGCCTCGGTAGGCGGGTCGTTGGCGCAATAAGCACCATGTGGAAGTTGTTAGCATATCTGCCGGCACAAAGCAAGAACAGATATGCTGTGCAGGCTAATCGCGTTATGGGACGCAAAAGCCTTGGCCGAGCGGCCACGTACGCCCCACAGTTCCACGCTGGTCAAAACCTCTGCGGCTTGGCACAGTCGGGAAAACAGGAGTCTCTTCATGGCGAAGACCGCGAATGCGACCAAACCCAAACCCTGGGCCGAGATGGCGACGCATCTGGTCGATGTCGCGATGGGCAGGAAGCCTGCCGACCTCGTCATCCGCAACGGGCGCTGGGTGAACGTTCATTCCGGCGAGATCATCGCCGGCACCGACATTGCCATTGCCGGCGGCCGTTTCGCTTATTGCGGGCCGAATGCCGGTCACGCCATCGGGCAAGGCACCAAGGTGGTCGACGCCGGTGGGCGCTATCTCGTGCCGGGCCTTTGCGACGCGCACATGCATGTCGAGAGCGGCATGGTGACGGTGACGGAGTTCTGTCGCGCGGTCATCCCGCATGGCACCACCTCGATGTTCATCGACCCGCACGAAATCGCCAACGTGCTCGGCCTGCCGGGCGTGCGGCTGATGCATGACGAGGCCGTCGCCATGCCTGTTAACGTGCATGTGCAGATGCCGTCCTGCGTGCCCTCCGCGCCTGGGCTGGAGCATGCCGGTGCCGAGCTGACGGTCGCCGATGTCGCCGAAGCAATGACGTGGGAAAACATCATCGGGCTTGGCGAGGTGATGAACTTTCCCGGCGTCGCCGCCAACGATCCGGTGATGGCGGGCGAGATCGCCGCGACGGTGAGGGCGGGCAAGACCGTCGGCGGCCATTACGCCTCGCGTGATCTCGGCCTGCCGTTCCACGGCTATGTCGCCGGCGGACCCGAGGACGACCACGAAGGCACGCGCGCCGAGGATGCGATTGCCCGCGTCCGCCAGGGCATGAAGGCGATGCTCAGGCTGGGCTCGGCCTGGTACGACGTCGCCTCGCAGATCAAGGCGGTGACGGAGGGCGGGCTCGACCCGCGCAACTTCATCCTGTGCACCGACGACAGCCATTCCGGCACGCTCGTGCATGAAGGCCATATGGACCGGGTGGTCCGGCACGCCATCAGCCAGGGGCTGAAGCCGGTGACGGCGATCCAGATGGCGACGCTCAACACCGCCCAGCATTTCGGGTTGGAGCGCGAATTGGGTTCGATCGCGCCGGGGCGGCTCGCCGATCTGCTGATCATCTCCGATCTGGCCGCAATGACCATCGACGAGGTCTATGGCCGCGGTGTCAGGCTGGCCAAGGGCGGCAAGCTCGAAATCGACATTCCAGCCTATGATTATCCGAAGACGGCGAAGAACACCGTCAAGCTCGGCAGGAAGCTCAAGTCACGGGATTTCGACATCGTGGCACCCAAGGGCGCCAACGAGGTGCGGGTGCGCGTCATCGGCGTGATCGAGAACCAGGCGCCGACGCGCGCGCTGGAGGCCGATCTTCCGGTCGAGGACGGGCTGGTCGCCATGGACCGCCGCAACGACGTCTGCCAGATCGCGCTGGTCGAGCGCCATCGGGGCACCGGCGGCGTCACCAATGCCTTCGTCTCCGGCTTTGGCTATATGAGCGATTGCGCCATGGCTTCCAGCGTGGCGCATGACAGCCACCACATCATCGTCGTCGGCACCAACAAGCAGGACATGGCATTGGCGGTCAACCGGCTGGGCGAGGTCGGCGGCGGCGTCGTGCTGTTTTCCAAGGGCAAGGAGCTGGCGCTGGTCGAAATGCCGATCGCCGGGCTGATGTCGGACGAGCGCGCCGAAATCGTCGCGGCCAAGGCGGACAAGCTCACCGAGGCGATGCGCAAGATGGGCTGTTCGCTGAACAACGCCTACATGCAGCACTCGCTGCTGGCGCTGGTCGTCATTCCGGAACTGAGGATTTCAGATGTCGGACTGATCGACGTGACGACGTTCCCGTTCCGGAAGGTCGATTTGTTCGTCTGACATCGACCAAGGCGCGAGCCCACACGCCTGCTCATCCGCCGGTGGCGATGGTCAGCACCCTGAACGGCGTGGTGATGACGATCTCGGCGACGGAGCCGACGGCCTTGCCGAGGCCCTGGCCGAGATTGTCGATCGGCTGCGCCGGATTGGCTTCTTCCGATGCCAGGCCGGCCGGCGCGCGCAGCCGGTCGCCGAGCAACTGCACCAGGAACGGATTGTCGGCGAATTTGGCGTGGTTCAGGCGGTCGCCGCCTTTCGTCTTGGTCAGGTCGATCACCGACACGCCATAGCTGGCGAGGTCGGCCGCATCGCCGTAGTCGCCGACGCGCGGCTTGTCGCCGGAAATCAGGGCCGAGAGCTGGAGGGCGCGATCGTCGCCCGAAAGCAGGATGGCGAAAGGCTTGTCGGGCTTGCCGTAGCGGATCATCTGCTTCTTGAACACATCCACGTCGATGTCGGGCGAGGCAAGGATGACGTAGCCAAGCTTGTCGTCAAGATCGCGATCGCCGGTGATGGCAAGCTGGCGCAGCGCCTCCATCGTCACCCAAGTGCCCATCGAATGGGCGATAATGTCGATGCTCTTGACCTTCGTCTTGGCCAGCATGCGCAGCGTCTCTTCGAGATCGTCGCGCGCGGCGTTGGCGCTTTCCTTATCGTAGATGTAGCCCGTGGTCTTGCCGCTCGACGCCCATGAGAACAGCACCGGCGTGCCGGGATATTTCGTGTCGTGCGCGATCTGCGTCAGCCGGTAGATACCGTCGTCGAAACCGTTGTTGAAGCCGTGCACGAAAACCAGCGCGCGGTCGCCGCGCATGGCGATGTCGGCGCCGACCGCCTTGGCGAATTGCGGAGCGCCTTCATAGAAGGCGACGTTCGTCGCGGTGAAGTCCTTCGCCGGGTTGCTGTTGGCGGCCCCTTTGACCCGCTCGATGGCGCCGACCTGATGAACTTTCGGGACCGTCACGTCGACGCGGGCGAAGCTGGTGGTCAGCGAGCGATTGCCATCGAACACCTGCCGCGGATCGGTTGTGGCTTTCTTCCGGGTGGTGGCGACGAAGATCTCATGCTTGGCAGCGATGTCGGAGGCAGGCACCGTGACAGCCGTCGTGTTGAGAAGGTCGTGTGTCTTCCGACCGGCGCAGCCGGTGACAGCGAGCGCGAGCGCAACGACGAGGAAGATCTTCGAACGCACGGTCACGCAGGCTCCCGAACGGACGTCAACCGTATGACGTCTTTGGCTATTTCGATAGAGGCAGAGGCCGGCCCGGTCCAGTTCAAAATGATCCGACGCCGCTGCAATCGTGGACCTGCACGACGAACACCTTACTGCCCGAGCAGGCTGATGCGGTCGGTCACCTCGCGGTCGCTGGCAAATCCGTCATCCTCGCGCAGCCGCTGGCCGATCATCTTTACCAGCTCGGGGTTGTCGGCGAATTTGGTGTGGTTGAAGCGATCCGATCCCTTGACGCTGGAGAGATCGACGACGCTCACGCCGTAATCGGCGAGGTCGGCCGCGTCCTTGTAGTCGCCGACGCGCGGCCGCGAGCCAGCGATCAGGCCGGAGAGCCGCAGCGCCCGGTCGTCGTCGGACAGGAGCAGGATGAAGGGCTTGTTCGGCTTGCCGTAGCGGCGCATCTGGCTCTTGAACACGTCGACATCGATATCGGGCGAGGCCAGCACCACGTCGCCGAGCTTCCCGCTGAGATCGCGGTCGCCGTTGATGGCAAGCTGGCGCAGCGCTTCCATGGTGACCCAGGTTCCCAGCGAATGGGCGACGATGTCGATGCGCCGCGCGCCGGTCTGCGCCAGCATCCTCAGCGTCACTTCCAGCTGGTCGCGGGCAGCACTGGCGCTTTCCCTGTCGTAGACATAGTCCCTGGTCTTGGCGCCCGACGCCCAGGAAAACAGCACCGGCGTGCCCGGGTAGCCGGAATCATGGGCGATCTGGGTGACGCGGTAGACGGCGGCGTCGAAGCCGGTGTTGTAGCCATGGACGAAGACCATGACGCGGCCGCCGCGCGCGGCGATGTCGGCGCTGAGCGCGCTGGAGAATTGCGGCGCGGTGTCGTAGCCGACGACGTCGGAGGCCATGAAGTATTTGGCCGGGTCGTTCGACTTGCCGCGCGAGCGCCGCTCGATCCGACCGGTTTCGTGGATTCCCGGCACGGTGACGTTGGCGCGGGCATAGTTCAGCGTGGCCGAGCGCTCGCGGTCGAAAACCTTGTTGGGGTCTTCGGAGCGCTTACGCGTTGTGGCGATGAAGATGCTGTGGTTGCCGGCGATTTCCGTCACCGGCGCGGACACCATGGCGCTGCCGAGCAGTTCCTCGGTTTGCCGGCCGCCACAGCCGGCAACGAGCAAGGCAAGGACAAGGATGCAAATCTTCTTCAACTCTGACATTCCACTCCGGCCGAAAGGCCTATCCAACCTCCGCGACCCCTCCCGGACAGCCGAAGTGCGGCAGAAGTAAGTCGTGTCCAGCCGAAATCTGGTCAGCGCCTCGCGACAGCCATCGCACTGTTGCGCGAAAGCCAGAACGGCGGCAGGAAGGCGGGGATGTTTGAGAAGGGCAGCACCTCCGGCTTGAGAGGGATGCCGAGCACGTCCGTCATGAAGGCGCGGCGCGCCTTGATGCGGCGTCAGGCTTCGGGGTGACGCGCGGCGATTTCCTCGCGCAAAGCCTGGTCGGCGAGCGCGATGCCGTCCTGGTGCGCCGACGAGGCATCGGTGGCCGCAAACGACGAATTATGCAATAGGCTTCGGCTTGCGTTCGGATTCAAACGTCGCCGGCCAAGGAATCCGTTGGCGCGATGGCTGCCTGCCAACATCATGCGACCTGAGGTGATTCTTCCGATGACCAGTTTTTCCTCCCGCGTCGCTGCCGCCGCCGTCGCGATCCGGCAGATCTTTCCGGAGACGCCGCTGCAGGAAAACGACTATCTGTCGAAGAAGACCGGAGCGCGCGTGCTGCTGAAGCGCGAGGATCTGTCGCCGGTGCGCTCCTACAAGATCAGGGGTGCCTTCAACTTCTTCCGCAAGGCGCTGGAAGCCGGCAACGATGCCGAACTGTTCGTCTGCGCTTCCGCCGGCAACCATGCGCAGGGCTTTGCCTTCGTCTGCCGCCATTTCGGAAAAAAGGGCGTCGTCTTCATGCCGGTGACGACGCCGCAGCAGAAGATCGACAAGACGCGGCTGTTCGGTGGCGAATTCGTCGAGATCAAGCTGGTCGGCGACTTTTTCGACGACTGCTACCGCGCCGCCTTCGAGTTCACCGAAAGCGCCGGCGCACATATGGTGCCGCCCTTCGATCACAAGGACATCATCGAGGGGCAGGCGACCGTCGCCTACGAGATATCAGACCAGATGCCCGGCGCGCGCATGCCCGACATCATCATGCTGCCGGTCGGCGGCGGCGGTCTGGCCGCGGGTGTGACGCATTATTTCGCCGACCAGCGCCGCGACACGCGCTTCGTCTTCTGCGAGCCGGCCGGCGCGCCAAGCCTGAGCCAGAGTCTCGCCACCGGAAAGCGGGTCAAGCTCGCCAAGGTCGACAATTTCGTCGATGGCGCGGCGGTGGCCGAGATCGGCCGCGAACCGTTGCGGCATCTCCGGGCATTTGCCGCTGATACGGTGCGCCTGATCCCGGAAAACCGGCTCTGCGCGACCATGATCGAGATGCTGAATGTCGAAGGCGTGGTGCTGGAGCCGGCCGGCGCACTGGCGATCGACGCGTTGAAGGATTTTTCGAAGAAGGAGATCAGGGGCAAGACCATCGTGGCGGTGGTTTCGGGCGGCAATTTCGATTTCGAGCGGCTGCCGGACGTGAAGGAAAGGGCGCTACGCTTCGAGGGGCTGAAGAAGTACTTCATCATCCGCTTTCCGCAGCGGCCGGGCGCGCTGCGCGACTTCCTCGAAATGCTGGGGCCAGACGACGACATCGCCCGCTTCGAATATCTGAAGAAATCGGCGCGCAATTTCGGCTCGGTGCTGATCGGCATCGAAACCAAGGACCGCCGCAATTTCGAGCTGCTCAACGCCAATTTCGAAGCCGAGGGCGTCCAGTATCAGGACATCACCGACAACGAAACGCTGGCCGGGTTCATCATATGAGCGCCCGAATATGAGTGCCCAGGCCAAAACCTTCATCGCGCTGTTTTCCGGTATCAATGTCGGCGGCAACCGCATCGTCAGGATGGCGGAACTGAGGGCATTCTTCGAGCAGCTCGGCTTTACCGATGTCGCCACCTATGTGCAGAGCGGCAACGTCGTGTTCCGGTCGACAAAGGGCGGTGCGGCCACGCTCACCAAACAGCTGGAAGCGGCCTTCGAGCGGAAGTGGGGATTTCATTCGCGCATCATGGTGCGCGATCTCGGCTGGTTCGAGCGGCTGGTGGCTCAAAATCCCTATCCGGAGGTCGCCGGGGAGCCAACCAAGCTCCACGCCTTTGCCCTGGAACGCGCGCCGACCGCCGACGAGATCGCCCGGCTGGCCGAAAAATGCACCGGTCCCGAACGCTTCAAGATCAAAGACGATGTGCTTTATCTGCACGCGCCGGAAGGCCTCGGCAAATCGGTGTTTGCCAACCTCATCCCACGCACGCTGAAAGTGCCCGGCACCGCGCGCAACTGGCGCACGGTGCTGGCGCTGCTGGAGATGGCCGGCCGAGGCGGCTGAACGCAGTCGCTTACGCTGCCGGAGCGTGCTTCCAATCGAAGGTCAGCTCTTCGCGGAAAGCGAAGCGCTTGATGTGGTCGGCGACCACCGTTTCCAGGCGCTCCAGCGAGCCGGGCTCATCTTATGTCACCGCGATGTGGAGCGCTGCCGCATCGGCGTCCAGAACCGTGCGACCCAGTGAGAGATCGATTGTCCCGTGGTTTGGATCGAATTCGACGGGAAATTTGTGCGCCCAATGCTTGCAAAGCTGCTGCAGATAACGGCTCGCATGTTCGGTGGCGACATCGACATGGCTGGTCGGCATGAGCGGATTCTTCCCGATAATGCGACTGGCTACCAGCTTCCGGTGTTCGCCATCGACGCCCAGGGTTCGGCCTTGGCCTTGGGCGGGCCTTTTTGCAAAAGCTCGATCGAGATACCGTCCGGCGATTTGACGAAGGCCATGTTGCCGTCGCGCGGCGGCCGGTTGATGGTGACGCCCTTGTCCATCAGCTGCTGGCAGGTGGCGTAGATGTCGTCGACCTCATAGGCGAGGTGCCCGAAATTGCGGCCGCCCTTGTAGTCTTCCGGGTCCCAATTGTAGGTGAGCTCGATCAGCGGCGCCTTGTCGGCGATGCCGCTTTGCTCGTCTTCGGAAGCGGCGAGGAAGATCAGCGTGTAGCGCCCCTGTTCGTTTTCGTGGCGGCGCACCTCCTTGAGGCCAAGCTTGTTGCAATAGAAATCGAGCGATGCATCGATGTCGGCGACGCGGACCATGGTGTGGAGATAGCGCATGTGATTTTCCTCGAAATGTTGCGTTGCGGCGGAACATAGGGGCCACCCGGCCAAAGGGCAATTGCCGATAACCGGCCGCGCCGGCAAACAACAAATCCGGTATTCCCGCAATGAACCGTGAAAAAAGGCACGTCAGGTCTTGCACACACCGGAAACCGCAGTGTTAATCTGACGTCAAGAATCAGTTGCGGTATTCTTGGAAAAAGGGGGGCGTTCTTATGGGGGAAAAGGCCTCTTTCATGGGGCGGGACGGAACCGGTAACGCGTTGAATCGAGACGAGGGCGGCGACGCGGCCGAGCTTGTCGAGATTGCGGGCGCCATCAAATGGTTCGACGTGGCCAAGGGCTACGGTTTCATTCTTCCCGATGACGGCTCCTCCGGCGATATTCTCCTCCATGTGACGTGTCTTCGAAAGGACGGTTTCCAGACCGCCCTGGAGGGTGCCCGCGTCGTCTGCCTCGTCAAGCAGGGCGAGCGTGGATTGCAGGCGTTCCGTGTGCTCTCCATGGATGTCACCACGGCGACCCATCCGGCGGAGATGCAGGAGCAGCGCACCCATGTGTCGGTGACGCCGGAAAGCGGCCTTGAGCGGGCGCTGGTGAAATGGTTCAACCGCACCAAGGGATTCGGTTTCCTGACCCGGGGCGAGGGCACCGAGGACATTTTCGTCCATATGGAGACGCTGCGCCGCTATGGCATCACCGAACTCAGGCCGGGGCAGGTCGTTCTGGTCCGCTTCGGGCGCGGCGACAAAGGCCTTATGGCTGCCGAAATTCACCCGGATATGGGCACCTTGCCGGTCTCGCATTAGGTCCATCCCGATCGAATCGCGACGGGACCTGGTGCTTTTGCTTGACCATGATCTTTTCCGAACCATAGGTTCGGGATCATGGTCTAGGACGATTTCCGGCCGAGGATTTTGAATGACTCACAGGAATTGGCTGACAACGGGCGTAGTCTGCGCCGCGATCGCCTTTGTCGTCGCCACAGGCGCTTTCCTCCATTCGCAGCAACCGGCTTCGGCGGACAGCCGGGCGATGATCCTTCCCGTCGATCCGCAGCCCCTGGTCGCCGTGACGAAATCCGGTGAGCGCTCGTTTTCCATCGAAATCGCCGACACCTTCGCAGAGCGCGAGGCCGGCCTGATGTTTCGCGAGGAGATGGCCGACGATCATGGCATGCTGTTCGTATTCGAGGAGACGCGGGATGTGGGCTTCTGGATGAAGAACACGCCGATGCCGCTCGACCTGATTTTCGTCGACCAGGACGGCAAGATACGGGCGATCGAGCAGGGCAAGCCGCAATCCGAAGCGATCATCTCGCCCGGCGAGCCGGTTCGTTTCGTGCTCGAGCTCAAGGCGGGCACCGCCGCCAGGGGCGGCATCGAGGACGGCGACCTGCTGCGCCACCCGGCAATCGGCACTGCGCACAACTGAACGCGCAGGATCCGTCGCAGATGCAGTTCTTCTCCCATGACGGTTTTGACCTTGCCTTCCTCGACCGCCAGCCGGCATCGGGGCAGGGCGATCCGGTGCTCATGATCCATGGCTTTGCTTCGACCCATTACGTCAACTGGGTGTCGCCCGGCTGGTTCAAGGCGCTGAACGATGCCGGCTACCGTGCCATCGCCTTCGACAATCGCGGCCATGGCGCCTCGTCGAAGAGCTATCAAGAGGCCGATTATACGCCCGCAAAAATGGCTTCCGACGGGGCGGCGCTGCTGAACCATCTCGGCATCGAACGCGCCCATGTCATGGGCTATTCGATGGGCGCGCGGATATCGGCGTTCCTGGCGCTTTCCGACCCGGACAAGGTGGCGACGCTGGTGTTCGGCGGTCTCGGCATCGGCATGGTCGACGGCGTCGGCGACTGGGACCCGATCGCCGCCGCCCTTCTGGCCGACGATCCCGACACCACCAGCCATCCGCGCGGCCGCTCGTTTCGCGCCTTCGCCGACCAGACCCGCAGCGACCGCCGCGCGCTGGCCGCCTGCATCGCCAACTCGCGGGAATTGCTGGCCGAGGCCGACATCGCGCGCATTGCCCAGCCGACCTTGATTGCCGTCGGCACCAAGGACGATATCGGCGGTTCGCCCGACGAACTGGCCGCCTTGATGCCGAACGCCAAGGCATTTCACATCGAGGGCCGCGACCACATGCTGGCCGTCGGCGACAAGACCTTCAAGCAGCGCGTGCTGGAGTTCTATGCGGAGAACCCGCTTTGGGTGTAGGTGCGCCTCTCCTTTCTCCCCTTGTGGGAGAAGGTGGCCGCGAAGCGGCCGGATGAGGGGTGTTCCAGCTTGGCACCAACAGCGCTCCGGCCAACACCCCTCATCCGTCTTGCCGCTTCGCGGCAATCCACCTTCTCCCACAAGGGGAGAAGGAAGAAGCCTTTCAGGTCATGCCTCAAGCGCTTCGATCGACCGTGCGATGTTCTGCCTGGCCTGTGCTTCGAACCGCTGCCGGAATTCCTCGGTGTGAAAGATGTGCGGGCGGGCGAGGAAACTCTTTAGAACGGCACTGCGGCCGGCACGCCACATCGGCTCCTCCACCCAGCCGTACTCGCGGCGGACCGCCTGTTCATAGGCGTCGAAAGCATCCGGCGCCGCACCCAGGATCGCCAGGTCCATATCGAGGAACAGGGCTGCGTCGCGGATGGCATTCTCATCGCCAAATTGCGGTAACTCATGCGTCGCGGTGGCGATGATCATCGCCGTGATGCGGCCGAGGCGCTGCGCATCGGTGCGGCCGGCGAGCTTTTCCTCGGCAAGGGCGGCACTCCTGGCTTCGTTGTCCTTGGCCCGGCTGTCATAGATGGCGTCGTGGAACCAGATCGCCGCCTCGACCGCCTCGGCGTCGTGCAAGGATGCCCGATAGCCGCCGGCCAGCGCCAGCATGGCCTCGATATGGGCGAGGTTGTGATAGTGGCGGCCTTCGGCCCGGTAAAGCGCGGAGAGCTCGCGCTTCAGCGGCTCGTCGATCAAGGGTTCGTTTTCCATGGCCGCTTGAATTTCCGTGAACCAAATCCATTTGACAAAGCACTAAGGAAAATTGAGTTCAACCCTGCTATGATTTGGCTTATAGAGCATGTCGCCCAAAAGTGCGCAGCGGTTTTGGGACAACGACATGCTCAAAACAGACACTTAATGCGCTTCGCCTGAAGCACTTTGATCGCGATGCGCATTATGCGGCCGGAGAATAGGCAAGCCGCCAAGCCGGAGACATTAGATGGCCGGAGAATATCGATGAACAGCGTTACGATTGCCCGCCCCACCTCGGTGAAGCCGATCGACCCGATCTGGCGCTCGATCCGCGACGAAGCTATGGAGGCGGTCAATCGCGATCCGCTGCTGGCGGCATTCCTCTATGCGACCATCCTCAACCAGGAAAGCCTGGAAGAAGCGGTCATCCATCGGCTGGCCGAGCGGCTCGATCATCAGGACATAGGTTCCGATCTCATCCGCCAGACCTTCAAGGCGATGCTAGCCGATGACAAGGACTGGTCGGCAACGGTGCGCGTCGACATCCAGGCCTATTACGACCGCGATCCGGCCTGCGACCGCTTCATCATGCCGGTGCTCTATTTCAAGGGCTTTCATGCCATCCAGACCCACCGGTTGGCGCATTGGCTGTGGAACCAGGGTCGCCAGGATTTCGCGCTCTACCTGCAGAGCCGGTCGTCCTCGGTGTTCCAGACCGATATCAATCCGGCCGCCCGCATCGGCAGGGGCATCTTCCTCGACCACGCCACAGGTCTTGTCGTCGGCCAGACGGCGGTGATCGAGGACGACGTGTCGATCCTGCACGGCGTGACGCTGGGCGGCACCGGCAAGGCCGGCGGCGACCGCCATCCCAAGATCCGCTACGGCGTGCTGATCGGCGCCGGCGCCAAGATCCTCGGCAACATCGAAGTCGGCCATTGCTCGAAGATCGCGGCAGGCTCGGTGGTGCTGTCGCCGGTGCCGCACAACAAGACGGTTGCCGGCGTGCCGGCCCGCGTCGTTGGCGAGACCGGCTGCGACCAGCCCTCGCGGCAGATGGACCAGCTTCTGCCGTCGCAGACGATGGATCACGTCGTCAGCTTCGATATCTGACTCAAGTCTGCGGGACGGGCGACCGAACTCCGTTTGCCGGCTTTGGCGCCTGTCGGTTCTCGCATATCCGGTCGGCTTGCCTTTACATCGCCATTGTCGACGTGCCAGAAGCGCGCTCACTTATGCATGTCGCCCAAACGTGCGCAGCGGTTTTGGGATAACGACATCATCAAACAAGATTTAAAGCGCGTCGCATGGGTCTCTTCCGACGCGACGCGCTTTAGCAAGACCGACGATCGGAGAAAACTTTTGAAGCCTGACGAAATCAGAAAGCTGGACGCCTATTTCAAGCGCGTCTTCCAGAACCCCAAGCTTGAAGTGAAGGCGCGGCCGCGCAAGGAAGATTCGGCCGAAGTCTATGTCGGCGACGAGTTCCTCGGCATCGTCTTCAAGGACGAGGACGACGGCGACTACAATTTCTCGATGGCGATTCTCGACATCGATCTGGGCTGAGCCAGGGATTCGCGGTTGGGGCCTGTGGCCCCATCCTGATCGGAATGGATCAGGCGCTAATGCCCGGTCCTCAGCATACGCGCAGCCTCGGCTGCGATGGCTGAGTCGAGCGCCTGCCAGTCCTCCAGGAACTCCCTGGGAAAGCGGTAGGTGAGGCTGAGATTGTCGCCGAGCTGGATGTCGCGTTCGCATGGCGCCAGCGATTGCGCGGCATTTGGGCCGCTCAGGCAGCGGGCCACGAACGGGTCCTTGCCGGGGCGATTGCCGACTGCCAGCACCTCGTTGAGATAGCCTGATTTTTCGGTGAAGCCATAGAGCGTCGTGCCGCCCGGGCCGGGTGTGCCGGGCTGGACGATCAATGCGCCGTAGATCGGCGCGAAGCGTCCGCTCATGTCCCGCGACATGATCTGCCGTTCGAACGACAGGAAGATGATGTCCTTGCTGGGTCCAGTGTGGTTGAAATCATCGCGGGCGGCCTCGCTGTAACCGTCCATCTCGGGATAGCGCAGATAGAGGTCGAGGCGCGAGGCGATGCCGTCGCGCCGGGCCTGATCGAAACGGATGACATTGGCCGGCACGGCGATGACATTGTTGCCGATCACGATCTCGTGGATCGTCGTGTCGTCGGTGTATCCGGCCATGGCGATCGAGCGGCCGAACCATTTGCCGCCAAGGCTTATCGCCACCGAAAGCACAGCCAGCGCCGAAAACACGTAGAACACCCGCTTCATCAGCCTGGAATCGACGACAGTGAGTTGCGGGCCGTGGGCGGTGGCTGCCTGCTTCATCGCGATCCTCAATATCGGCCGCCCGTCAAAGATATCCCATGGGGCGCGTCCCCTTGGGTGTCCCTGAGCGGCACATGCGGCGTGGCGCGGCTCTTGCATCACGCCTTATCGTACACGACTGTGCGATTTCATGGTAAATGGAAGGTAAAGATGGGTCCGGTCGAACACACACTCTTCGCTTTTATGTTTGGGCTGACGGCGTGCGGCCTGGTCGGATCGGCGATGGAGCTGATATCGGGCCGCCGGCTTGCTTTTGTCGAGCCCTATGTGTCGCCAGCGCACATCCTGCGCTCGCTGGTTGCTACGGCATGCGCCGGGCCCTTGATGTTCGCCAACGAAGCCCTGGATGCCTGGCGGCAAGGCCGCATTTCCGCACCGGCGCTGATCTCTTGCGGTTGCACCGCGACGATCTGGGCATTGGTGTTGGGCGTCGCGCTGCTCGACATTGCATCCAAGGCAGGCATTCTCCTAGGGTCGGCTGATTTTTCAGCGTGAGACGATTCGGAGGCGAAAAATGCCGCTCTATGCGATCGACGGAAAAGCCCCCGGCTTCGAGGACGAGGACAGCAACTGGATCGCGCCCGACGCCACTCTGATCGGCGACATACAGATCGGCCGCAACGCTGGCTTCTGGTTCGGCGTCGTCATTCGCGGCGACAACGAGCCGATCGTCATCGGCGCCGACACCAATGTGCAGGAACACACGGTCATGCACACCGATGTCGATTTTCCCCTGACCATCGGACAAGGCTGCACGATTGGCCATCGCGCCTTGCTGCATGGCTGCACGATCGGCGACAACAGCCTGATCGGCATGGGCGCCATCGTGCTGAACGGCGCGAAAATCGGCAGGAATTCGCTGGTCGGTGCCGGCGCCCTGGTCACCGAAGGCAAGGAATTCCCCGACAATTCGCTGATCATCGGCTCGCCCGCTCGTTTGATGCGAGAGCTCGACGATGCCGCGGTCGCAGGGCTGCGCGCTTCGGCCGCGCACTACGTCGCCAACGGCAAACGCTTCAAGGCAGGGCTGACGAAGGCGTAGCGGTGAAAGTCCAGGAGCGGACGACCAGGAGGAAGTCCCACCAGGCAAAACCGATGACCTAATTCGGCAGTAAGCCGATCTTACCTCATCGACATCAAGTTCGTGATCAGACCTGCCTTAATGGTGAGCACGGCGCGATGGGCCTCCGGATGACCGATGTCGTTCAGCTGATCGGGCGTCAAATCGGCTAGCGCCCTGCGTCTTGCGACGATCCTACGCCACTCCCTGAAGGCGGCGATCATGATTGCTACGCTTTTCAGGCTCGATCCAAACAAGTGTCTTTTCGACGCGCTCCTGCCGGTGCGAATTTCCGTGTCAGCCATTTTTGGTCTCCCATTTCGAGATTTGCGGGCGGGAGCGTGCCATGCGGGTGTTTTCGGGCTGTTCGGCTGTGCGTGAAAAGTCCGACGAACCGCCGTTAAATCGGTGTTAAATCTGGCTACCGAGATGCTATTCTGCCGCGGCGGTCGAAATCTGGAGACGATCTGTGCGGATCAGGTTGCTGGGCGGCCTCGAGGTTACTTCCCCGGAGCGCCGGCCTGTCCGTTTCGCCACGCGCAAGACTTCGCTTCTTTTTGCTGCCCTGGTCCTCGCGGGCCGCCGCGGCCTTCGTCGCGAGCAGCTTTCCGAAGCCTTTTGGCCGGGGCGAAGCAACGGGCAGGCCCGCAATAGTCTGCGGCAAGCGCTGGTCGACATCCGGCGCTCGTTCCCGACCAGCAAAGATGCCAGTGTCTACATCGATGGGGATCAGGAAGCCGTCGCGCTGATTGCCGGTCCGGATGAAGCCGACATTGCGATCTTCGACCGGAAACTGGAGGAGGGCCGAGCGGCCGATCTCGCCTTCGCGGCGGACCTCTACCGCGGCGGTGTGCTTGCAGGGGAAGCCATTCCCGAGGAACTGGATGAGTGGTTTGGACCTTATCTGAACAGGTATCAGCGCAAGGCGCTGCAGTTGGTGGATCGGCTGAGCCTCGCGCTGCCCATGCCCGGCTCCGCGGAAGAGACAGCCTGCGAAGGGCTCGCGGAGAGGTTGCTCGCCTCAGATCCTACCGCGGAGGCCGCCCATCGGGCGCTGATCCGGATCCACGCTCATCGGGGTCACGAAAACGCGGCCTTGCGCCAGTTCGAGCTCTGTCGGACGGCTCTGAAAAAGCATCTGGATGCGGAGCCGGAGGCGCAGACAAGCTCACTGGCGGCTTCTCTGCAGTCCCGCGAACGAACTGGACATCAGCGGTCCGGGCTAAGCCCTGGCGTCGCGGCGCCGGCGCAGGTGCTGGCAGTCCCAACGAGACACGACGACCAGCCATCAATTGCGGTGCTGCCGTTTCAGAATCTAAGCGGTGATATAGAGCAGGAATATTTTGCCGACGGTATGGTGGAAGACATCGTCACCGCCCTGGCTCATTTCCGCCACCTGTTCGTAGTCGCACGGAATTCGAGCTTCGCCTACAAGGGACGATCCATAGACATAAAGCAGGTCGGGCGTGAGCTGGGGGTGCGCTATGTGGTCGAGGGAAGTGTCCGCCGGGCGGGTGACCGCCTGCGCATAGCCGGGCAGCTCATCGACACCTCGACGGGGGCCTACCTCTGGGCCGATCGTTTTGACGGAACGCTCGCCGAAGTGTTCGATCTGCAGGACCAGGTCGCCTCGAGCATAGTCGGTGCAATCACGCCGAAGGTGGAGGAGGCTGAGATCGAGCGTGCCAAACGCAAGCCGACAGAAAGCCTGGACGCTTACGACTACTACCTCCGCGGGCTCGCCGTTTTTGACCGCACGGTCAACGATCAAGTGGCCGTTGACGAGGCGTTGCGACTCTTCATGGCGGGGATCGCCCGTGATCCGCAGTTTGCTGCAGCCTATGCGCGGGCTGCGCGATGCTACGCCACTCGAAAGAGCAACGGCTGGATGGTTGATCGCGCGGAAGAGATTGGCGAAGCCATCCGATTGGCCAGGCGAGCGGTCGAACTCGGCAGGGACGACGCGATTGCGCTTTCCCATGGTGGATACGTCCTTGGTTATGTTGGGGGCGAACTCAAGACCAGTGCGGTCTGCATCGATCGCGCGCTCATTCTCAACCCGAATTTGGCGGCTGGCTGGGGCCTGAGCAGCTGGGTGAGAGCTTGCTTTGGTGAGCCGGACAAAGCCGTCGAACACGCTGCGGGCGCCATGCGCCTGAGCCCGCTGGATCCACGTCTGTTTGCCTGGCAGTTCTGCACGGGGCTCGCTCACTTCTGCGCTGGCCGCTACGATGACGCCGCCGAATGGGCAGAAAGCTCGTTGCGATCCCAGCCGAATTACGCAAGCGCGATGCGTGTTGCGGCCGCAGGTCATGCGCTAGCGGGGCGGCTTTTGGAAGCGCAGCAAATGATGGCCCGGCTATGCGAGTTCGATCCCTTGCTGCGGCTTTCGAATCTCGCCGAGGTGCTGCCGCCCTTTTATCGACCGGACGATCGCAGCAGATATATCGAAGGCCTTCGCAAGGCAGGCCTGCCGGACTAACGCATTTGATGCGAGAGCTGGACGATGCCACGGTCGCAGGGCTGCGCGCCTCGGCCGCGCACTACGTCGCCAACGGCAAACGCTTCAAGGCAGGGCTGAGGAAGGTCTAAGGTTGCGACCGAAATCGGCCATCGCCCGCGCCCGTCACCGCTGAATTCCGTCTCGCCTGTTCATCGCCTCACGCAGGAGCGAGGCGCCGGCTTCGAAGCCAGCATCCTCGGCGCCCTCGAGTGGTGTCGCATAATCGTCGATGCGGGTTTCGAGCGACGGGTCTGCACCGGCGGCAAGAAGCAGGCGGATCGCCTCGGCGTCGCGTATGGCCACGGCGTAGTGAAGCGGCGTCCAGTCGTTGACGCCCCGCATGTCGGCGTCGGCACCGTGATCGAGCAGGATGCTGATGATCTCGTGCCTGTCCGCGCGCTCGGTGGACAGCGCCGCAATGATTGAAGGAAAGCCGTCAGGATCCTCATAGTTCGGGTTTGAGCCGGCATCGAGCAGCGCCGAGACGAAGGCGACGGGACTCCAGTAGATCGCATATTCCAGCGGATGGCCAAGGCTGAGCTCAAACGGCATGCGTTCGTCGAACCAGCGCGGCGAACCGCCCAGGGCCTTGCCGAGGGCATCGAAATCGCCGGCCTTGAAGGCATCGTCGATGGCCTTGAACAGGCGGTGGCGCTCGCATCGATCGTTGGGAACTTCTAGCATGGCACGACCCAGAGGGTGAAATTGAAGGCTAACATTGCCTCGATCTCCGTCCGTGGGAAGGCGAGTCGGGGCTGTTCCAATGTGCTTGGCGGCCAGCGTTCACTACCGTTCTGGAGGGCGTTGCTTGGCGTCCTTGCTGGCATGGCCTTGGAGCGTCGCCTTTCAAGAAGGCGAAGGCAAGACGACACCATCCGAACTCAGGCGACTGATTGAGAAACTCGTGGACAAGCCCACGGCGGCGCAATAGCTCGCTGTATGTTTGCTGCGCGACCTTCTGGCTTTGGCAAGTTGGACTACGACATAGCTCCTAGTCTAGGGCATCGTCTGCTGGAAAACGGCCGTCCGCTAGGAATCCGGCCTGGAGGCACGCCGATCGACGAAAGCCGCGTAAAGGGCCGCCAGCAATGCGAGCGATGCCGTTAGCAGCATCATGCCGAGCAGCGCGTGGATTGCACCTGACTGCGCAAGAAACAGACCGGCGACAGAGGCTATGAGCGCTCCGCCGGCAATTGTCAGCGCGGCGGCCAGCCCCGCGGCGGTGCCGGCGAGATCGGCACGCACGGACAGCACGCCGGTGTTGGCGGCGGGCATGGTCAAACCATTGCCTATGCCGACAGACATGCAGGGTCCAAAGAACGCAAGAACGTGGGTGATGCCCAACATGGATAGGATCAAGCCAACCGACAGGCCTATGCACGTCAGGAGACGCCCAAGAATAAGGGTGGTGTTCAGCGCGAGCCGAGAGGCATAACGGCCAGCCAAATAGCTGCCCAGGATGAAGCCCGCCGGGGCCATCCCCATGTAGAAGCCCAGTTTCGCGCTTGATCCGCCGAGCGAGTTTTCGACAGCCAACGGGGCCCCTCCTAGGAAGACATAGAGGGTCCCCATGGAGCAGGCCATGCACAGGGTGTAAGCCCAGAACCGTGCCGAACTCAGGAGCTGCCCGTATGAGGCAAGATGGTTCCCGTTCGATCTCGACGAGCGCGGGGCGGTTTCTTTTAAATCGCGCATGGACAAAACGAGGACGGCCGCGCCGAGGATGGCAAAGGCGACGAAGATCGCCCGCCATCCGAACAACTCGTCCACCAACCCGCCAAACATAGGCCCGAGCATTGGTGCGATCGCCCATCCCATGGCGAGGTAACCAATTTTGCTTGCGGCTTTGTGTTCACCGGACGTTTCCTTGATGACGACCAGCGCGATGGAAAAGCAGGCGGCAATGGACGCTTGCAGCGCTCGAAACAGAAGGAAAGCGCCAATACTGGTAGCCAAAGCGCAGCCAATGGACGCGACAATGAAGATGGAGATAGCCATCAACGCGACCGGCCTGCGCCCATACCGATCCGAGATCGCGCCTGCGACGATTTCTGTCAGGGCGGTGGCGATCGCATAGCCGGCAACCGAAAGATTGACGAGCGCGAAATCCGCCTGGAACGTCGCGGCAATGTTCGGCAGCGACGGCAAGATCATATTCACCGGCAGCACTGCGAGTGCCGAAAGCAGGATGAGAGTCGTCAGCCGGGGCGGAGCAGTCGTCGGGCTGGTTTGAGCACACGAACTCTGAATGGGATTGTCGTCCATGGTGGTTTCTTGTCAGCGGGATCGTGAAAGTCTGACGAGGCGTGGCCCGATCTCCGGGCATAAAAAAGGCCCCGTCAGTCAGGAGCCTGCTTACCGCGCATGGGTGCTTTCGCCGGATGGTTACACCATCCTGCCCATGCGCTCAGTTACCACGACAAGAACCATTGCTATGTTCATGACATTGCACGCTAAGCGGAAACCGGCACGCCGTCAACGCATCCCCTTTGAGGGCAGCCAACACCGAAGTCACGCATACTCCGTCACGGATCGCTGGAGAGCTGCTCGTGCGAGCAGCCGTGTGGAGTCCAGCGTTGGGAGCGGTGAATTGCTGTCGTTTATGATCAGCGGTATCTCTGTGCAGCCGAGTATGACCGCGTCGCAGCCTTCGCCCTTCATCCGCTCTATGACCTGTTGGAAGGTGCGAATGCCTTCCGGCTTGAAGATACCACCGACCAGCTCGGACATGATGATGCGATCTATCGCGTCGCGTTCCTCCCTGGACGGTCGCATGAAGTGCAAACCGTGGTCCGAGAGCTTGGAAGGGTAGACCTCACTGTCCACCAGCCATCGTGTCCCCGTAATGGCAAGGCGACGATAGCCGCGCGCCGCTGCTTCCTGTGCAACGACTTCGGCGATGTGGAGCCAGGGCAACGGGGATCGTCGCTCAACATAGTGCATGGCCTGGTGGATGGTGTTGTCGGGGCAGATGAGAAAATCGGCACCGGCGGACGCGAGCTTGCGGGCCGACGAAAGCATAAGCTCACCAACCCCGTCCAGATCGTCATTGTCGAGGCACGTCACGTAGTCGGCCAGCGAGTGCGTGTGCATTGAGACTTCGGGATGGGCATGACGGCCGAGGAGGCGAGCACCCTCGATGCAGATCGTCTTGTAACAGAGTGCGGCCCCTTCGGCGGAGCATCCGACAATGCCGATATGCTGGGTCATACGAACGCATTATGGCACGATCGGATATGTCCGCAACGGGCGCGATCTTCTCGTTGTGTCGGTCCGTTCTAACATCCCATCGCCCGGCGTCTGTTTCTTGCTCGCCTACGCCCGGTCGCGAAACGCCTCACGTTCGGTTGATCGAGACGCCGCCATCGGCGAACAGTGCCGTCCCGGTGGTGAAGCTCGATGCGTCGGACGCCAGATAGAGCGCCGAGCGGGCGATCTCTTCCGGCTGCGCCATGCGTTTCAGGGCATGGATACCCTCGACGAAGGCCCGCGCTTCCGGCGTGGTCGTCGTCGCCCCCGGCGTGTCGGTGCCGCCCGGCAGCAATGCGTTGACGCGCAGCCCTTGTGCTCCGTATTCGGCCGCCAGAACCTGCGTCAAACCGATCAGGCCGGCCTTGGCAGCCGCGTAAGCGGCCATGCCCGGCATGCCGGCGGTGCGGCCGACAAAGCTGGAGGTGAAGATCAGGGAGCCGCCGCCGCGCCCCAGCAGCGCTGGCACCTGGTATTTCGCCCCGATAAAGGCGCCGGTCAGATTGGTGTCGATGGTCTGGTGCCACGTCTTCAGCAACATGTCGGGAACCGGTCCCATCTGACCCACGGAGCCGGCGTTGTTGAATGCGATGTCGAGCCCGCCGAAGCTGCCCACCGCAAGATCGACAAGGGCCTTGGCATAGGCTTCATCCCTGACGTCGCCGGCAAGGGCGATTGCGGCGCCGTCGACGTCCGCGATCTCGGCGACAAGCAAATCAAGCTCGGCCTGACGGCGGCCGGCGACGACCACCTTGGCGCCTTCCTCGGCAAAGAGTTTTGCGGTGGCGCGGCCGATGCCGGAACTGGCACCGGTAACGATGGCGACCTTGTTGGTGAGTGCGAACATTTTTTCATCCTTGTCTTCGCGCCAGCGTCGCCGGCAATCGGATGCTTGGTCGCAGATCGCGGCGGTGCGAGCCACCCGATACCTGCGAAGACCTCGCGCCAGGGCTTGATCGTTCGTCACTTCCGATGCGGCTTTTTTGTCGCGGCGCAAAACGGCAAGCGCCGTCGCAAACAGCGCAAGGGTGGCAGCGCGGTTTCGCTAGTGATACACCTCGCGCGCCGGGGCTCGATTGGATGCCCGGCCGGTATCTGCGAGGCCAGAACGTTGAAAAAATATTCGGTATTCGCCATCGCCCGGGAGGCCATGCGCGGTCACAAGGGCTGGGAGGAACAGTGGTCCTCGCCGGAGCCGAAGAAGGAGTACGACGTCATCATCGTTGGCGCCGGCGGTCATGGCCTGGCCACCGCCTACTATCTCGCCACGGTGCATGGCATCACCAATGTCGCGGTGCTGGAAAAGGGCTGGCTCGGCGGCGGCAACACCGGCCGCAACACCACCATCATCCGCTCCAACTATCTCTATGACGAGAGCGCCGGTATCTACGACCATGCGCTGAAGCTGTGGGACGGGCTCAGCCAGGAGCTCAACTACAACGTCATGTATTCGCCGCGCGGCGTCATGATGCTGGCGCACAACGTCCACGACATCCAGGTCTTGAAGCGCCACGTCCATGCCAACCGGCTGAACGGCATCGACAATGAGTGGCTGACGCCGGAAGCGGCCAAGGAATTCTGCCCGCCGCTCAACATTTCGCGCGATGCGCGCTATCCCGTGGTGGGTGCGGCCTTGCAGCGCCGCGGCGGCACCGCGCGCCACGATGCCGTCGCCTGGGGCTATGCGCGCGGCGCTTCGGCGCGCGGCGTCCACATCATCCAGAATTGCGAGGTCACCGGCGTCAAGCGGGCGCCAAATGGTGCGGTCACGGGCGTCGAGACGACGCGCGGCTTCATCGGCGCCAGGAAGGTGGGCGTCGTTGCCGCCGGCCATTCCTCTGTCATCATGAACATGGCCGGCGTGCGCATGCCGCTGGAAAGCTATCCGCTGCAGGCGCTGGTGTCGGAGCCGGTCAAGCCGGTATTCCCCTGCGTGGTGATGTCGAACACCGTGCACGCCTATATCTCGCAGTCCGACAAGGGCGAGCTGGTCATCGGCGCCGGCACCGATCAATATGTCTCCTATTCGCAGACGGGCGGCCTGCACATTCTTCAGCACACGCTCGACGCCATCTGCGAGATGTTCCCCATCTTCACGCGCATGAAGATGCTGCGGAGTTGGGGCGGCATCGTCGACGTGACGCCCGACCGCTCGCCGATCCTGGCCAAGACGCCGGTGCCCGGCCTCTATGTCAATTGCGGCTGGGGCACGGGTGGCTTCAAGGCGACGCCGGGTTCGGGCCATGTCTTTGCCCACACCATCGCCAGGGACGATCCGCATCCGATCAACGCGCCCTTCACCATCGAGCGCTTCCGCACCGGCCGCCTGATCGACGAGGCGGCAGCGGCGGCGGTGGCGCACTGATGATGGCCGAGATAGCTGTCGCCATGCCGTTGATGCTCGCGGGCGAGCAGGGCCTGTTCCACGTTCCGTCGCCGGACGAGGTGCGTGTACAGCCGATCAGCCGCGCCGAAAACGAGACGGAATGGCCGTTTTCCGTCGACGGCGGCATTCTGGCCTGCGTCTGGAGCGGCGGCCAAAGGATCGTCTCGTTCTTTGAAGGCCGGCCATCCGATCTGGACGAAGACGAGCCATTCGAGCCGCGCGGCGTCATCGTCACGACGGATCCGATCCAACTCACCATCGGCAACATGGCGAACCGCGCGCTTTTTCGCGCCGCGGCAAGCGTCGAGGAGCGCATCCGGCTCGTCGCGCCCTTCGCGATATTAGGCCAGAGGCTTTGCGATCAACCGGCCGGCGCCCGCGTCGGCCACGGCGAATTGTAGGAAAACCATGCTTCTCATCCGCTGCCCCTATTGCGAGGAAGAGCGTCCGGAACTCGAGTTCCGCAACGCCGGCGAGGCGCATATCGCGCGTTCGGCAAACATGGCCGGCGAGACCGATGACGACTTCGAAAAGTTCTTTTTCATCCGTTCGAATCCCAAAGGCATCATCTATGAGCGCTGGCGGCACATGCATGGCTGCGCGCGGTTCTTCAACGCCGTGCGCGACACCGTCAGCGACAAATTCCTGATGACCTACAAGGCCGGCGAGCCGAAGCCCGCGAAACTGCCGGGAGCCGCCAAATGATCGCAGCGTTCCGCATTCCCGGCGCCGGGCGCCTCAAGCAGGCAGAGACGGCCCGCTTCAGTTTCGACGGCCAGTCCTATAGCGGCGTCGAGGGCGACACGCTGGCCTCGGCTCTGCTCGCCAACGGCGTCCATCTGGTCGGCCGTTCGTTCAAATACCACCGGCCGCGCGGCTTCCTGTCGGCTGGCGCGGAAGAGCCTAATGCGCTGGTCGAGATCAAGCGCGACGCGGCGCGCAAAACGCCGAATGTGCGCGCCACGGTGCAGGAGCTCTATGACGGGCTGACGGCGCAGTCGCAGAACCGCTGGCCGTCGCTTTCCTTCGACGTCGGCGCCGTCAACGACATCGCATCGCCGCTGTTTTCGGCCGGTTTCTACTACAAGACCTTCATGTGGCCGAAGGCCGCCTGGAAGAACTTCTACGAACCCAAGATCAGGGCGGCGGCCGGCCTTGGCGTTGCCCCCGACCAGCCCGATCCCGACCACTATTCGGCGCGCTTCGCCCATTGCGACGTGCTGGTGCTTGGCGGAGGTGCTGCGGGCATCGCCGCCGCCCTTGCAGCGGCCGAGACCGGCGTGCGCGTCATCCTTGCGGACGAGCAGGCGGATTTCGGCGGCAGCCTTCGTTTCGAGAGCGGCGCGCAGATCGAGGGGCAGGACGGTTTTGCCTGGGCGCAGGCGGCGGTCGCGAAGCTCAGGGACATGGACAATGTCCGCGTTCTCTCCCGAACCACGGCCTTCGGCTATTACGCGCAGAACTTCGTCGGGCTGGTCGAGCGTGTCAGCGACCATTTGCGGAACCCCGGCGGCGAGCTGCCGCGCGAGCGGCTGTGGCAGGTCCGCGCCAAGCGCGTGGTGCTGGCGACGGGCGCCATCGAGCGCCACATGGTGTTCGCCGACAACGACCGGCCGGGCATCATGCTGGCGTCTGCGGCGCGCACCTATCTCAACCACTATGGCGTCGCGGTCGGCAGGAATGTCGGCGTCTATACGGCCAATGATTCCGCTTATGCGGCGGCGATCGACCTGAAGAAGGCCGGCGTCGACGTGGCGGCGATCATCGACCTGCGCGACAATCCGACCGGACCGGTGATCGACGAGGCGAGGGCGCTCGGCATCGAGGTCAATTTCGGCCGCGCGGCGATCCGCGCCGGCGGCAAGTTGCGCGTGTCGTCGATGACCGTGCAGCCGAAGAATGGCGGCGGCGAGCGCACCATTCCCGTCGACGCGATCCTGATGTCGGCCGGCTGGACGCCGTCGGTGCATCTGTTCTCGCAGTCGCGCGGCAAGGTCGCCTTCAACGACGAGACCAAGCGCTTCGTGCCCGGCACCTATGCGCAGGACTGCGTCTCCGTCGGCGCCTGCAACGGCACCGATGGGTTGTCGGCGACGATCGACGAAGCCTATGCGGCGGGCGCCAAGGCGGCGAAAGATGCCGGCGCCAGCGTGGTCAAGGGAACCAAGCCGAAGGTCGACGCCAGCGAGAGCTGGTCGCGCGGCATGCTGGGTGCGGCGCCCGGCGCCGGGCCGGATACGACGGTCAAGGCGTTTGTCGATTTCCAGAACGACGTCACCGCCAAGGACATCCGCCAGGCGGTGCATGAAGGCATGCACTCGATCGAGCACGTCAAGCGCTTCACCACCAACGGCATGGCGACGGATCAGGGCAAGACCTCCAACATGCACGGGCTGGCCATCGCCGCCGAGACGCTCGGCAAGCCGATCCCGCAGGTCGGCCTGACGACGTTCCGGGCACCCTACACGCCGGTGACGTTCGGCTCGATCATCGGGCACGCCCGGGGTCCGCTGTTCGACCCGACGCGCAAGACTGCGATCCATCCCTGGGCCGAGGCTCAAGGCGCGGTCTTCGAGGATGTCGGCCAATGGAAGCGCGCGTGGTATTTCCCGAAGGCGGGCGAGGACATGCATGCCGCCGTGGATCGTGAGTGTGTCACGGTGCGCAAGACGGCCGGCCTGTTCGATGCCTCGACGCTGGGCAAGATCGAGGTGGTCGGGCCGGATGCGGCGAAGTTCATGGAACTGCTCTACACCAACCCGTGGGAGAAACTGGAGCCCGGCCGCTGCCGCTATGGCATCATGCTGCGCGAGGATGGTTTCATCTATGACGACGGCGTGGTGGGCAGACTGGCGCCGGACCGCTTCCATGTAACGACGACGACGGGCGGCGCGCCGCGTGTCATGAACCATATGGAGGATTACCTCCAGACCGAGTTCCCGCATCTCAATGTCTGGCTGACCTCGATCACCGAGCAGTGGGCCGTCATCGCCGTTCAAGGGCCAAAGTCACGCGACATCATCGCGCCCCTGGTCGAAGGCATCGACATGTCGGACGAGGCGCTGCCGCATATGTCGGTGCGTGAGGGCAGGATCTGCGGCGTGCCGACAAGGCTGTTCCGCATGTCGTTCACCGGCGAGCGCGGCTTCGAGGTCAACGTGCCGGCCGATTACGGCCAGGCCGTCTGGGAGGCACTGTGGGCCGAGGGCCAGAAGCACGGCGCCTGTGCCTATGGCACCGAGACGATGCACGTGTTGCGCGCCGAAAAGGGCTACATCATCGTCGGCCAGGACACCGACGGTACGGTGACGCCGAACGATGCCGGGCTCGACTGGGCGGTCGGCAAGAAGAAGACCGATTTCGTCGGCATTCGCGGCATGGCGCGGCCGGACCTCGTCGCCAAGGGCCGCAAGCAGCTTGTCGGCCTGAAAACCAAGGATCCCAAGGTGGTGCTGGAAGAAGGCGCACAAATCGTCGAGGATCCGAAGCAGGCGATCCCGATGAAAATGATTGGCCATGTCACCTCCAGCTACTGGTCGGAAAATTGCGGCCGCTCGATCGCGCTGGCTCTGGTTGCCGGCGGTCGCGATCGGATGGGCGAGACGCTCTATGTGCCGATGCCTGACGGAACGATCGAGGTGGAGGTCACCGGCATGGTGTTCTTCGACGAGAAGGGGGAGCGCCTCAATGGCTAAGGCTATCAAAATTGCTGCTCCCGCGCCGGCCGAACGCCGCGCCGCGCTCGCCGGCCAGGAGCTTTCCGCCGCTGGTGTCACGCTTGCTGTGTTGCCACCGGCGGAGCGCATTTCGCTGCGCGCGCCGGACGCTTCGATCGCTGCGCTTTCGAAGGCGCTCGGCGTGACCCTGCCGCGAAAGCCGAAGACCTCGGCGTCAAGGGCAGGGCGCACGGCCTTGTGGCTTGGGCCGGACGAATGGCTGGTCATCGACGAGGCCGAAAAAGACCCGCTCGCCGACTGCGCCAAGGTCACAGTGCTGCATTCGGCGGTCGGCATCTCGCATCGCAACGTCGCCATATCGGTCACTGGCCCAGCGGCAGCGACGACGATCAATTCCGGCTGTCCGCAGGACCTGTCGCTTGGCGCCTTTCCCGTGGGCGCGGCCTCGCGCACCATTCTGGGCAAGGTCGAGATCGTGCTGTTGCGCACAGCGGCAGACACTTTCCGGGTCGAATGCTGGCGTTCCTTCTCCGACTATGTTTTTACTTTCCTGTCTGAGGCAGCAGGCGACGCGGCGGCTTAGGAACATTCGCTGCGCTCGACCGTTTGCCCGAGCAAGTCGAGGGAGAATATCGATGCCGTCGAAATCCCCGCCGAAGTCACCGGTCCAGAAGACGTCGGCCGTGCGCTCTCTCGAACACGAGCAACATCAAGAACCGAACATTGAAGAGGAGCTTGAGGAAGGGCTCGAGGATACGTTTCCCGCCAGCGATCCGGTGTCGATCACCGGGACTTCGATTTCCGGCGCTCCCGCAAAGCCCGGCAAGGCCAAGATTGTGGCCGGAATGAAGAAGCGCAGGAAATAGCTTCCACCAGGTCCAGCGGGCCGGCTGAAATGGCCACGAGAACGGGCGGTCAGGATTTCCTGCCGCCCATCTGTTTTCGAACCTCAGAACGTGCTGGGCACGATCCACGGATCGATGTCGATGCCGAGCCGCGGGCCCTTGTTTTCAGTCGAGCCCTTGGCCGTGTCTGTCTTTTCGACCGATCCGGTCGCACCGCAATCGAGCTTGACGCTGGCGTCGACGCAGGCCGCGGCCGGCGCCTGCTTGCCGGGCTGGTTCTGGCCAGCGTAGGCCGCGCCCGAGAATGCCAGTACGGCGGCGAGAGCGAGCATTGTCTTTTTCATGGTCTGTCTCCGGTTTCGGCGGCTGAATTGAGTTCGTACATGTACGGCATAACGTACAGATACGGCCGGCGAATGCGGAGTTCAAGCAGGAATCGTACATGTACGATGATTTTTGAAAGGCTAGGTTCGAAAGACGGGAAAGGCATGCGAGCCGCAGGAACATGGCGGGCGAGACTGTTAATCTCGCCCTTCGCCCAGGGGTGATCGTCGGTTTACGGGCAGCAGTTGACCGGCGCCTCCGACAGCGGGGGCACGTCCTGCGTCGCCAGCGCGGCAAGCGCGAAATCGCACATCCGCGTCACGAAAGCCTGCTGGTCGCCGAACGGATAGAAGGGAAAGGTGATCAGCAGCGAGATCGTGCCGTGGCCGACCGCCCACAGCATGGTGGCGATAGCGCGCGGATCGCCCTTGAGCCTGCCGGCGGCAACACAGGCCTCAACCCTTTCGATCAGCACTTTCATCAACGGGTTCCCCTCTTGCATCTCGGCGAAGGTCTTGCCTTCCGGGGGCTTGACCCTTTCGGTCATGAACACCGTGCGATATTCGTTGGGATTGCCAAGGCCGAAGGCCGCGTATTCGGCCATGATCACCTTTAGCGCCTCGATCGGATCGTCGGCCGGGTGATCCTTAATACGCTTGGCCAAAGTCTGGAACGCATCCTCGGCCAGCGCGAACAAGATGTCCTGCTTGTCGGCGAAATAGGAATAGACCGACATCGGTGCATAGCCGACGCGCTTGGCCAGCTTGCGGATGGTGAGGCCCTCATAGCCTTCCTCCTGCACGAGCTTGTGCGCCGCATCGACAAGTTCGGAGCGCAGTTTGGCCTTTTGTTTCTCGCGGCGTGTCTGGACGCTGAGCGGCAATTTTCGCCTGCCTTGGTTTGTTGGCGGTGTCGGTTGGTGGCTGGCTAATTTATATACGCTGTACGGAATTGGACAAGGCGATCGCCCCAACAGGGTTACCGGTGCCGCCCTGCTTCCCCTCGTCGATCAGCCTCGCCGCAAGGCCCGCGAGCAACTTTCGCCGCCTCGCCATTTCGCGCCAATCACGCCGCCTCTGGCTGACGTTCGATCAGCGTCAGCGTCAGCCAGCGCGCGGTCAACGCAGGCTTTTTCGAGCCTTCGATCTCGATGGTCACGTCATGCGCCGTCTGCACCCAGCCCGACGGCCTGACCTTGACGTCGGCAAGCACGAAACGGGTGCGGATGCGCGAGCCGGTCTTCACCGGCGCCAGGAAGCGCAGCGAATCGAAGCCGTGGTTGACGCCCATCTTGCTGTTTTCGAGCGGCGGCATGGTCTCGAAGGTCATCGCCGACAAAAGCGAAAGCGACAGGAAGCCGTGCGCGATGGTGCCGCCGAACGGCGTCTCGCGCTTGGCGCGCTCCGGATCGCAATGGATGAACTGGTGGTCGTCGGTGGCATCGGCGAACTGGTCGATCATGCGTTGCGAGACCACTCGCCACGGCGACACGCCGACTTCCTTGCCGACGCTGGCCAGAAGCACATCGAGACTGATCGGTTCCACGCTGATGTCCTCCATTAAACCGCCCGGAGCGCGAGCGGCTTCATTCATTCCTTGAACAGTGTCAGCCCATGCTGCACCGATTGCCCGCCATCGATCGGCAGGATGGCGCCGGTGATATAGCTGCCAGCACGGCTGCACAAATAGAGCGTTGCGCCGGCAATGTCATCCGGCGCGCCGATGCGACGAAGCGGAACATGGTCGCCGACATGTCTTGCCTGCTGCTCGGTCGCGGTGGCGAAAGCCGTCATCCGGCTCTGAAAGGGGCCGGGGGCAAAGGCGTTGACGGTGATGCGGCGGGCTGCGAACTCGATCGCCAGAATGCGCGTCAGATGGTGAACCGCAGCCTTCGAGGCAGAGTAGGAATATGCGTCGTCGGCCAGCGGCTGGGTGCCCATCACCGAGCCCAGATTGATCACCCTGGCCGGATCGGCATCGCTTGCGGCGGCGTCAAGCAGCGGCAGAAGCTCACGCGTCAGATGGAACACAGCGGTGACGTTGACGCCGAACACCTTGGCCCAGGCGTGGTAGGGGAAGCTTTCCAGCGGCGCGCCCCAGGAAATGCCGGCATTGTTGATCAGGATGTTCAGCCGCTCCGTGCGCGCCTTGACCTCGGCGACCAGTGCCGCGATACCGGCCTCGCTGGAGACATCGCCGGCAAACCCCTCGGCCCGGCCGGAGCCGCCGAGGCCGTTCAATTCGCCGGCAACCCTAGTGCAATCCTCGCCCTTGCGCGAAGCGATCAACACGGTGGCGCCGGCCCTGACCAGTGCGGTCGCCGCCATGCGGCCGATGCCGGTCGCAGCCCCGGTCACCAGCGCGGTCTTGCCGGCGACAGAAAACAGCTCGTCGACATAGCTCATAGCAACTCCTCCGCGCCTTCTCGCCATCCGGGTGAGGAACTCGCGTTGACAAGGCTACCCGAAGTACGGTCATCCTTGCCACGGGTAAAGTGCCCACGCGTTCGTGAGGGGGTGAAGAGCAATGGACGTTCCATCAGAGATGAAGGCGCTCCTGCTCGTTGGCGACGGCTACACCAGGACACCTTCCGGCAGCGCGCTGGAAGCGATGGAGCCCTATGTGCAGCCGGGCGCGGTCGCGGTGCCGGCGCCCGGCCAAAGCCAAGTGCTGATCAAGGTCAGCCTGGCTTCGATCAACCCGTCCGACGTCGCCTTTATCAAGGGCCAGTATGGCCAGCCGCGCGTCAAGGGCCAGCCGGCTGGCTTCGAGGGCGTCGGCATCGTCGTCGCCGGCGGCGACGAGCCTTATCCCAAAAGCCTGGTCGGCAAGCGCGTCGCCTTCGCCACTGGCGTCAGCAATTGGGGCTCATGGGCCGAATACGCCGTCGCCGAAGCGGTCGTCTGCATCCCGCTGCTCGACACGGTCCGCGACGAGGATGGTGCAGCGATGATCGTCAATCCGCTCACCGCGCTTGCCATGTTCGACATCGTCAAACAGGAAGGCGAGAAGGCCTTCATCATGACCGCCGGTGCCAGCCAGCTCTGCAAGCTGATAGCAGGCCTGGCCAAGGAGGCAGGGTTCCGGCCGATCGTCACCGTGCGCCGCGACGAGCAGATCGCGCTTTTGAAGGAGAGTGGTGCAGCCCATGTCCTCAACGAGAAGGCGCCGGACTTCAAGGCGATGCTGCGCGAAGTGATCAAGACCGAACAGCCGCGCATCTTCCTCGACGCGGTGACCGGGCCGCTGGCCTCGGCCATCTTCCACGCCATGCCGAAGCGCTCGCGCTGGATCATCTATGGGCGGCTCGATCCCGACACGACCGTCATCCGCGAACCCGGCCAGTTGATCTTCCAGCACAAGCGTATCGAAGGCTTCTGGCTGAGCGAATGGATGCGCCAGTTCCGCGACCGCCGCGGACCGGCGATCATGGAGGCGCAGAAGCGCTTTTCCGACGGCCGCTGGTCGACCGATGTGACGGCGATCGTGCCGCTGGACGAGGCGATCGGGCGCGTGCCGGCGGAACTGGCCAAGCCGAATGGCAAGGTGTTTATAAGGCCCTGAATCAGAATAGCTCAAGGTTACGCCCATGCGGTTACAACGGTTTGTCGGGGTTGTCCTTGTGTCGATGGCAAGTACAATTTTCGCCGAGGCTGCAGACAAGTTCCCGCCCTTTTGGCGCAAGTCGATGACCAACGATCCGAGTACGAACTATTTTCTCAAGAAATATTCGACCCCTTTGGATGATCCAGCCGCGACCGCAGTTAGAAATATCATGCTGGCGCGGGTTATCGGCGCCGAATGCCAGTCGTCCAAGCTCAATAAGGCCAAGGTCAAAGCCTATCGCGATAGGATGATTGACCCGCTCACGCCTGAGCAACTGAAAGCAGCCGCATTCGAAGGTGGTAGTGCGCTGCGTAGTTTTAACTACCAGGATCTTGCCCACCTTTGCGCCGGCATCGACTATCAATTTGGACCGAAAGGGGTGCTGATCGCGGGTGCCGTTTCAGCGGGCAAGGGTGAGCCAAAGTATCCCTTTGATCCGCGAAGGCCATATTTTCGACTGCCGGATTTCACAGGCAATTAGTCAAACGGTATCCCCTCCGCAAACGGAAGGGCCTACTCCGCCGGCTCGACATTAGTGTAGGCGGCTTCCTCGAGCTCGCGCTTCAGCCGTGATGCTTCTTCCACCTTCGGCGTCACGAAGCGGCCGAGCAGCAGATAGGCGACCGGCGTCAGGAACAGTGTCGAGACGGTGGCAAGCCCCAGGCCGCCGACGATCACCCAGCCGAGCGCGATGCGCGCCTCGGCGCCGGCGCCGCTCGCCAGCACCAGCGGCACGCCGCCAAGCACGGTGCAGATCATCGTCATCATCACCGGCCGCAGGCGTATGGTGGAGGCTTGCTCGATCGCCTCGCGCACGCCGAGCCCGCGGTCGCGCAACTGATTGGCGAACTCGACGATCAGGATGCCGTTCTTGGCCATGACGCCGACCAGCAGCACCAGGCCGATCTGGCTGTAGGCGTTGAGGCTGGTGCCGCTGAGCAAAAGGGCGAAGATCGCGCAGGCCAGGCCGAGAGGCACCGTTGCCATGATGATGATGGCGCTGACGAAGCTCTCGAACTGGGCGGCGAGCACCAAAAGGATGATGACCAGCGAAAAACCGAAGATGGTGATCATGGCGCTGTTGGTCTCGCCCAGCGTCGCCGCCTCGGCCAAAGGCACGATGCGGCTGCCCGGCGGCAGAAGCGGCGTGGCGATTGCCACGGCGCGGGTGAGCGCCTGGCCGAGCGCGAGATCGCCGCTCAGGTTCGAGGTGATCGCCACCGACGGCTGTTGCTGCTCGCGGGTCAGCGAGGGCGGCACGGCGCGCTCGGTCAAGGTGGCGATGGTCGACATCGGCACGAAGCGGCCGTCGGCCGTCTTCAGGAAGATGTTCTCCAGATCGGTCGGATCGTTGATCGGATTGGTCGTCGAGACGAGTTTCACCCCGTAGCTGCGGTCTGCGATATAGACGTCGACAACATCATTGCCGTCGAGCATGGCCTGCAAGGTGTTGGCAAGCCCGGTGATGTCGATGCCGAGGTCGGAAGCGCGCTCGCGGTCGATGGCCACGGAAAGCTGGGGTTGCGTCGGGTCGACGGAGAGCCGGGGCGACTGGAAGCCAGGATCCTTCTGCATTTCGGCGATGATCTTCCCCGCGGCCTCGCCGAGCGCCACGCGGTTGTTGCCGACCAGCGCGAACTGCAGGCCGTTGCCTGCGCCGCGAATGCCGAGGCTGTTGGCCTGCATCGGAAAGACGCGCACGCTCGGCACCTGCCGGGTGAGCCGGCTGATGTCGGCCATGATCTGCTGCTGGCTGCGGGTGCGCTCATCCCATGGCGCCAGCGTCATCACCATGAAGCCGGCATTGTAGGCACCGTTCCGGCCGGCGCTCTCGAACGTGTTGCGGATTTCGCCGGAGTCGCGCAGCGGCTGGATCAGTCTTTCGATCTTCTGCATCTGCTCGGCCGTGTAGTCGAGGCTGACGCCTTGCGGCGCGTCGACGCGCATGAGCACGACGGCACGGTCCTCGGTAGGCGTCAGTTCCTGGCGGATCGTGCCAAAGAGCGTGAAGGCGGTGGCTGCAAACAGCGCCGCGACCAGAAGCACGATCCACGGCGCGTCAAGACAGATGCGCAGGCAGCGCCGGTAGAGCGTGTTCAGCGCGCCGCCGATGCGGGCGCCGACGCCATTGCCGCCTTCGTGGTGGAGCGGCGCAGCCGACAGCATGCGCGAGGCAAGCATCGGACAAAGGGTCAGCGCCACGATGGCGGACAGAAGCACCGATATGGCGAGCACGAAGCCGAATTCGCGGAACAGGCCGCCGGTCTGGCCCGGCAGGAAGGAGATCGGCACGAAGACGGCGACCAGCGTCAGCGTCGTGGCAATCACGGCGAAGAACACTTCCTGGGCGCCAAGTACAGCTGCGGCGCGCGGTCCCATGCCTTCGTTGCGTCGTCGCACGATGTTTTCCAGGACGACGATGGCGTCGTCGACGACCAGGCCGGTCGCCAGCACCAAAGCGAGCAGCGTCAATATGTTGACCGAGAAGCCGGCGAGATAGATCGCGGCGATCGTTCCGATCATGGCGACCGGCATAGCCAGCCCCGGAATGAGCGTTGCGCGCCAGTCGAGGAGAAACACGTAGATGACGATCAGCACGATGGAGACGGACAGGCCGAGCGCGATCTCGACCTCATGCACCGCACCGTTGACGAAGACCGCATCGTCGCTGGTAACCTTGATCGTCATGCCCTGGGGCAGATCCGCTTGCAGCTTGTCGACAGCGGCCTGCACGCCGGTCGAAATATCCAGCGTGTTCGATTCCGCCTGGCGGATGATGCCGAGACCGATGCCGTTCTTGCCGTTCGACCGCAGCGAGGTCTGGCCGATGTCGGGGCCGAGCGTGACCGTGGCGACGTCGCGGATGCGCGTCGTACCGCCGATGATGAGGTTTTCGAACTCCTCCGGCGTGGTCACGTCCGCCGTCGTGCGCACGATGAGATCCTGGTTGGTCGAGGTGATCGAGCCCGCCGGAGAGTCGAATGCGACCGAGGCCAGCGCTGTCCTGAGATCGGCGACGGTGAAGCCCAGGCTGGCGAGCTTGTTCTGGTCGACATCGATGCGGAAGATCTTGTCACGGTCGCCATAGACCTGGACGTCGGCAACGCCAGGCACGGCGGCAAGCGTGTCCTCGATCTGGTCCTGGACCAGCACCGTCATGTCCTGCACCGGCATGGTGTCGGAGGTGACGGCCAGCCGCATCACCGGATCGGAATTGGCGTCGGCCTTGACGATGCGCGGCGCGTCCGCCGTGTCCGGCATCTGGTCGGCGACGCGGCCGACGGCATCGCGCACATCGGAGGCGGCGACATCGAGGTCGACGCCGTCGTTGAACTCGATGGTGACGCGGTTCGAGCCGAAGGACGAGGTGGACGAGATCGACTTGACGCCGGAGACGCGGGCAACCGCTCCTTCGATCGTGTCGGTCAGCTCGCGATCGACGGTCTCGGCCGCGGCGCCGTCGAAGGCCGTGGAAACGGTGATGACGGCGCGGTCGACATCAGGCAGTTCGCGAACCTCGACACCGTAGAAGGCGGCAAGGCCGGCAACCGCTATCAATGTGTTCAGGACGAAGGCCATCACCGGCCTGCGGATGAACAGCGCGGTGAAGCCCGTGTCGCTGGCGGCATTGTTGGTTGTGGTCATCAGCCGTCGGCGTCCGCGGCGCGCTGTTCTTCGCCGGCGATGCGGACCTCGCCGCCTTCGCTGACGCTCTGGGTGCCTTCGGTCACCACCATGTCGCCGCTGACGATCGGGGCGTCGATCAGCACGGTCTCGGTGTTGCGCTGGATGATGCGCACGGCCACCCGCTTGGCCTTGCCGTCCTCGATGGCCCAGATATAGGCACCGTCCGAACCCCACTGGATCGCCAGCGGACTGACTGCCGGATAGCTGTCGCCGGGGAACTTCATGGTGATCTGGAAGGACATGCCGGCACGCAGCGAATCGGCCGGATTGGCGATCTTTGCCTTGACCAGAAGGGTACGGCTGGCTTCGTCGATGTGGTTGTCGATAGCGGAAACCGTGCCGGTATAGGCTTTGTTGGGATTGGCGATGGGCGTCGCCGACAACTGCGCGCCGACCTTGACGGCGGCGGCGAAGCGCTCCGGCACCCAGAATTCAACCAGTATGCTGGAGCGGTCGTCGAGCGTGGCGACCGCCGACTGGCTGGTCACATAGTTGCCGGCGGCGATCGGCAGGATGCCGACGACGCCGGCGATCGGCGCGACGATCGAGCGGCGCTGCAAGGCCAGTTCCGCGTCGCGAAGCGCCAGCTTGGCATTGGCCAGCACCACTTCGGCATCGGCAACCGCGACCGCTGTCGCGGCGTTGGAAGCCCGCAGTGATTTGACCCGGTCGAGCTTGGCTTGCGCGTCCTGCAAAGCAACCTTGGCGCGGTCCTGTGCGATCTCCTCCGTGTCGGAATCGAGGGTTGCGATCACCTGTCCCTTTTCGACATGGGCGCCGGACTCGACCAGGAACTCGATGAGACGGCCGGTACTGTAGGGATTGACCGTGACCGAGGCGTTGGCGCGGCCGGTGCCGATCGCCTGCAAGCGATCGTTGATGATGGCCGAGGCCGCCGGCAATGCGACGATCGTCACCTGCTGGCCGGCGCCGTTGCGGCCGCCTGCTTGCCCGGTCTTGTCGACCGCCCCGGTCGGAGGCGTCGCGGCATAAGCCCAGTCGATGCCCCAGCGCGCCAGCACATCCGGCGCGCCTGGAAAAAAGCGAAGCCAGGCGGCCGCGGCCGCGACGAGGATCACAAGTGCAAAAACGATCTGTTTCCAGGCGGCCATCGGCACTCCGGTTGGCAAGGATACCGTCTACGGTTCCCAAGTTGAGTAGACGAGACGGCACGATCCGAGACTTGGGATGATATCAAGGCTTTATGGCAATTCTCCCGCTCGCTTGCACATTAAATCGGCGTAAGGTTGGCGGATCGGCTACGCCAGGGGGCAAGCTCGATCAGCTGGCTGCTGCCAATGGTTCAAGGCCCTTCAGCCGTACTTCATGAGATTTACCACGACGTTCTCGTCTAGCTTCGCAAAATCCTGTGACCGCTAACCTATTGAAATTGTCCGCCTCTGTGAACCAAACGTGCAGGGTTCATGGCCTTGGGGAATTTCAGGCTAGAGAAGGCTTGCTCAGCCGCAGTGGCGGGCGGCGCGGTCGCTGGGCACACGTCACGTAGCCACGTTGGCTAGATTAGAAGAACTCACGCGCCGCGCGCGCATCCTGGCTGTCATCGAGCTTACCGACAAGCTCGCGGTGAGGCGCGATAAGTTCACGCGCTTTCTCGACATCTCCACGGCTTCGAAGACAGCGAGCGAGTTCCAAAGCGATACGCAGTTGACCAATCGCGGAACGCTGCAAGGTAGCGACGTTCGCAGCCATGTGGAGCATCCTCTCGATCTCGTCAGATCCGCCATCGCTCTTTTCGTGGATACAGGCTTCGATCCTGAGGACTTCAGCGAGCTGGAAATAGGTTCCATTGTAGCGGCCGAGCTCGAGGGCAGCTTCAACCGACTTGCGAGCGCTGTCCAGCCTGCCGCTGTCGCTCAGCGCTTCTGCGTAAAGGCCTATCAGATAGGGCAGCCCCATTTCGGCGCCGGTCCGGCGAATGGCGGATATGGCTTCCTCCATGCCGCGCAGGCCGGCCTCCCGTTCCCCAAGCCGGAATTGCCCCCATCCAACCTGGAACGCGGCTTGGCCGACAAGGAGCGGCAACTGGAACTTCTCTGCTATCTGCAGCTCGCTTTCCGCTGCCCGAAGCGCGGCCTCAGGGTCCCCTGCGAACATATGGAGGTAACTGGTCCCCCAATACGCAAGCGCCATGCTCAGCGGATGCTCGAAACGTCCGGCGAGTCCGATTGCGTCTTGGCACCGTAGCCTTGCCTTATCCGGCTCGCCGGCCAGCCAGGCTGACAACCCCGCGAAGCAGCGGCAGCAGACGCCTGGGTCATGACCGGAGTACTTGTACGTCAGATAATGATCGCGATCGGGGTCGTAGAGGCCGATGGCGCGTTCCGCATGGTTCTGGGCCGCCGCGGTCTCCCCAAGGAAAAAATTGTTTGTCCAGAACATGTGCTCGGTCTCGATCGCGAGACCGAGATCGCTGTCGTCCTTAACCATGCCAGCCCATCGGCACGCCAGTTCCTGCGCCGCTGCGGGCTTACCGCTAAGCATATAGTATTGAGCTCTCCCGCGCAGTGCCGTGAACAGACGCGCCTGGTCGCCGATCTTACCGCAAAGCTCCTCGGCACGCTCGAACGCGGCGAGCACTTCGGTCGCACCCCAACCGCGAGCCGCCATGAGGGCCACGCCCCTCGCGAGCTGGAACTCGATCTCTTGCTCGTCGGCGTCGGCAACATCGTTTTTCCTCAGCAGCCGAACCCCGAGGTCCAACTGGTCAAGCGCAGTGGCGTGTGCCGACCGCCTGATCGCCTTGCGTGCCGAGATCAAGAGATAGCCGACGGCTTCGTCCCAAAGGTGAGCCTGTTGCGCGTGTCTGGCCAGGCGCTCGCTGTGTTCCTCAAGCCTGTCCGCGTAATAGGTCTTGAGTTCGGCGAGCGCAGCCCTGTGAAGCTCGACGAGCGCGGACGATACGATGCGTCCTGACACTGCGGCTCGGATGAGGACGTGCTTGAAACGGATGAAAGCCTCGGGAAAAACCTGGAGCTCCACCAGGAGATCGGCCTTCTTCAAATTCTGTAGGGCGGCATCGAAGCGAAGGCTCGACAGCGCCGCCATCTTTTGTAGCAAAAGCACCGGAATCTCTCCGCCGAAGATCGAGGCGACCTCGGCGACCCGCTTCGCATCCTTGTCGAGACGTTCGAACCGGGCCTCGACGATCGTCTGGATACTCGCCGAAACGACGATCTCGTCGACGTCGGCCGAAGCCCGGTAGCGGCCCGGCTGCCCTTCCAGCTTGCCGGTCTCGGCGAGGGCGTGGATGGTCTCTTCCAGGAACAACGCATTGCCTTTGCATGCATCCGAGACTGCGCCGCAGAGCCGCTCAAGCTGGGGGTCCCTGCCGACCAGGTAGTCAAGAAGTGCTGCTGCTTCGGCCGTGTTGAGCGCAGGCAGGCGGATTTCGGAAGTTCCTGCAGCGGCGAAGGCACTGCGATCGTATTCAGGTCGACAGGTCAGGATAAGCAGGCAGCGAACAGTGGGGACTGCCTGCGCCAGCCGCACCAGGACCCCCTCACTCTCGGCGTCTATCCAATGGAGATCCTCGACCAGGAGAACGACGGGCTTCCCGCGACCAAGGAACAATAAAAGCCCAACCGCTGCCTCCTGCATACGCCGCGACCGTTCCTGGCCGGAAATAGTGGCCCAACTCGAGCTCTGAACGGGCAGTTCCATGATTGCCATGATCGGATCGAGGAGCCGCTCGTCGAATCCCCGCGCGCTTTGCACGGCCAGCACCTTTTCGATCGCGATCGCCGGCGCTTCGGTGTCGCCCACGCCGAACAGAGCCTGCAGCAGCTTCCGAACCACGACGAAGCCACTGTGCAGGTCCGTTTCCAGCGCGCCGACTTCCAGGTTCTCGGCGTCATCATGGGGGATGGCGCCAACGAATTCATGTGTGAGGCGCGACTTGCCGAGACCGGGATCGCCCACCACGAAAATCGTCTGGCCTTCGCCGTCGGACGTGTCATGCCAGGCCCTGTTCAGAAGCTGCAGCTGCATCTCGCGGCCGACAAAGGGCGACAGTTGCGTTTCGGCACGCAACTGCCAGCGCGAGCGGCCCCGTTTGATCTCGGTCACTTCAAAAAGCCGCTGGTCCTTCGGGTATTCCGACAGAAGTGGCACTGCCAGCGCTTGCATGCCGACGAAGCCGCCAGCCGATGCCCGGGTCCTGGCGGTTGCCACCACGAGATCGCGCCCCAACGCCTGGCTCAGCGTATGGGCCACGGACACCGGCCCGCCGCGCACCTCCAAAGCCCGGTCAGGTGCCGGGCCGACGATCACGATGCCTGTGTCCAGTGCAGCACGGACGCCGGTCATCCAATCGGCGTGACCGAGCGCGAGCTCGCGCAGCGCGAGTGCGGTCCGGCAGGCAAGTGCAGCATGTCCTTCGAGCGGCTCAGGCGCGCCAAACGACGCGACGAGCTCATTCTCGGAAATCGTCAGAACCGTTCCTCCGTTGTCGCGCACGAGGGCGGTGGCCTGCATGAGGAAAGGATCGACCCGCTCGAGCGCAACGTCGGGAGGCAGGCTCTCCATCACCTGTTCCGCATATCGGAAATCGGCGCACAGGATCGTTGCCTGTCGCCGGGTCCTCGGATCGACCGTAACTGCCGTTCGCGCCTGAAGCACTTCGTTCGCAAATGCCGACGCCTCGAGGAGGAAGTCGCGGAACGCGGGTTCCTCGGCAAGCAGGATGTGATTGGCGCTGTCCAGTTCGATGAACCGGGCACCGGGGATCGTTCTCCCGAGCTCCAGACCTTCCGAGAGGGGGGCGACACGGTCGCCGTTGGCATGCAGGACGAGCGCTGGCACATGCAGCCTCTCAAGCGATCGCGATATGTCAATGTCGGCAAAGACATAGCTCAACCGCATCGCGTTTTCCGGCGTGAGCGTCCGGCGCTGCAGCTCATTGAACCAATCCATCTGCACGCGATTAGCACCCGGTATGAACAGATTGGTGAACATTTGGCGGAACAATGGGTCGTCCTGACCCCAACCCCGGCGCATCAACGTCGAGATTGCTTCGCGCCTGGCGATCTCCGCCGCATTTCCGCGCGCTCGCCACCCACGAACATATCCCCCCCAAATCAAGAGACCCGCGACCTTCTCGGGATGGCGAATGGCGTATTCGACCGAGAGGGCACAGCCTTGCGATATTCCAAGGAGGACGAAACGGTCGAGGCCCACAGCCTCTACGACGCATTCGAGATCGTCCACGAATGCATCGAAAGACACATCCTCACAGACTGTGTCGGAAAGGCCGTTCAGGCGCCCATCGTAGCGTACAAGCGTGAAGCCGCTGGACAGGCCGTCGATCCAATGTCCCCAAACCGGGCTTTCCCAATCAAAGTCGAGATGGGACATCCAGTGCGAGGCACGCACGATCGCTGGCCCGGATCCACTGATGGCATAGGCGATCCGGGTGCCATCGCGGGCATTGACGTAGCGTATATGCTGCTTACCCGACGAAACCTCCGTCGAAGGCGACAGGACGGGGTCGGGCGCAGGTCCCGTCACCGGAGGTTCGGGGGCCGGCCGGCTAACAGGTCCAGCCGTCGTGCCACTTCGGATCGGGGCAGCGGCGACGGTCAGTCGAGCCTGATCGTTAATGCGGGCGATCTCGTCAGCGAGATCATTGTCCGGAAGAAGTGACTGCAGCGTGTGCAAATGGGCAAGCGCCCGCTCCGGCTCGTCGCCGTAGCGACCGATAAGGGCGCGCACCGCCTTAAGGCGCAGGATCTCGGTCTCATTCGAACAATAGACGCGCCAAGCCTCGAACGCCTGGCAGCGCGGCAGATAGAGGTCCGACAAGAACGGACCGGCGAAAGCCGCAGCGATCGCTTCCAGACGCTCTGTAGGCAGCGAACCAACCGCATCGGCCGACAGGCCCCTGATCAGATCGTAGTCGAGCCAGATCGATCCCGGCTTCAGTTGAACCACGTTGCGGTCGGCCATAAGCCGTGTCTCGCCGTCGGCGTTTAGAATCTGGCGCAGCTTCGAGAGACTCCAACGCAGCGCGCCTCTGGGATCATCGGGGACGTCCCAGAACATCTCGCAAAGCCGCTCGCGGCGCTGCTGCTTTTGCTGCACGGCCAGGTAGGCGAGTAACGCCCGCGTCTTGCGCGATTGCGTTAGCGCCACAGGCTCGCCGTCACAGCGAACCGTGAAGTCGCCGAGAACCCTCACTTCGAATGCCGAGCTCAATCCGGCTGTCCTAACCGTATGGTCGGCCTTACATTAGCATCTTATGGTCGGCGTTACATTAGCGACGAAGCGTTTGCAGCATCCTAACCGACGGCGGGTGTGTGTCTTCACGCCCGCCATCGCATTCGACCCGGACTCCGTCACCGGACCTCAGCCCTGCGAGCGATCTCGCTAAGGCGTCTGAAGTCAACCACCCGGTCGAGGTGCTCCCGGACTGCCTCGAGCGGCGGACCTTTGCGGATGTCCTTCCACAGAGTGGATGGCGGGGTTGCATAGATACCGAATGAGATGTTCATAAGTTGACTCCTTGGTTTGCAGCGGACCATTCCGCCAAGTTTCTCGAACATGCGGTCCGCCCGTTGGAGACAGCGTGTGGGAGAGCATGGAAATGCGTCGCCGCCCGTCAGCCTATGGCGGCTAATCGAGCGGCACGGTGTAGGTCGTTGCCGTGCCGGACAGGCAAACCTCGCCTGCCGAGTTTGCGATGGTGGTTGACAGCGTGCAGATCGGCTTGTCTTCCCGCACGCTAAGCACCTCCGCGCGCGCGATGATCTCCTCGCCGATTCCGACAGCCTTGAGGAACTTCCACTCGACGCCAAGAAAGACGCTGCCGGGTCCCGGCAAGTCCTCGGCCACCAGCGCGTTGAGAAGGCCGGAAGTGACACCGCCCTGAACTATGAGACGGCCGAATACGGTGCGGGAAGCCAGGATATCATCGTAGTGGAGTGGGTTTCTGTCGCCGGTCATGTCACTGAAGGCAATGATGTCGCTGGCCCGAGTGACGCGCCTTCGCTCTGCACTGGCTCCGACTGCCGGTTTTCCGAAGCGGACTCCGGACCATCCGGATCGTATGATCGTTTGCATAGCCTTGTTCCTTGGTTGTGTTTCAGATTGCCTCTAGCTGCGACGTCACTAGCCCTTGCGGGATGGGCGGAACCTGGCGATCGCGCGCCGCCCGGGCCAAGAGCACAGCGACCTCGGATTTCATCGCCTCGCTGAAGCGCTTGTGACGTTCAGGTAGCTCTTCGAGGGACCAGTCGAACGCACTGATGGCGTCCGTGGTCTCAAGGATGGGCAGTGCGAGGCTATCGCGTATTTCTTGGAACTCCCGCAATGCGGACTCGCGACAGGAAAGGATTGCCGTCGCGGCCCCCTCGGCATCACGCAGGGCGTCGGAAATACCATGCGAGGTCAGCGGGTCGCGGAAGAAGCCGGCATCCCCGACCAGCATCCAGCCAGGGCCGTATGCCTGCCGCAATCGGCCGGGCGTGCCGCGGAAGGCCTTCAGACGTTCGCCACCATTGCCGAAGACCCGCGATCCCAATCCGGGTGCCAGCGCTGCCAGGGCACGCTGTGCGGCGGAAAGATCGAAACGGAACTCTGCGTCAAACCGCTCGGTCGGAACGGAGGCGACGATACAGGCAAACCCATCATTCGTCGGTATCATGCCGCCGGATAGGTTCCGGCCGAAATACCAGTGATATCCCGAGAACGCCGGCGTGGGGGCGTAGCCGAAGACATGTGCCACCGAGCACCGCCCCTGCACCAGCGTTCGTGCCTCGACCTTGCGAGCGACAAACGAGCCGAGCCCGTCTGCTCCAACCACGATATCGGCGCTTACCTCGCGAGTTTGGCCGGCGGCATCCCTGAACGTGACGCCGCGTACACGGCCATGTGGGTCGAACACGAGATCATGGACCGCAGTGTCATGCAGAACCGTCGCGCCCGCCGCGCGCGCCGCGTCGACCAGCATGCGGTCAAGCACCGTGCGCCGTGGAGCGATCAAGCCCGGCATATCTGGCTCGGGCCGGATGGGTACAGTGACCTCCTGCTCGCCGTAGTGAAACGTGGTGGACCTGATCACCGGCGCACCGCTTTGGATCAACGGTTGGAGCAGGCCCCAGCGCGAGAGCTGGATGGCGGCTGGTCGCATCAGAGCGTGTGTGGATAGCGTGTCAGATCCATAGGACTGGCGGTCGCCTGCCAGCACCCGCAATCCCGCCCGGGAGAGCAGCATTGCCGTCGAGGCTCCGGCGCAGCGCGCGCCGACGATGATGGCGTCGTAGTGAGAATGCAGGGGGACAACGTTGGAACGCATTGGAATGTCCTTATGCTGCCTTGAGGCCGCTGTGACCGAGATAGTGTGAGACATGAGCGGCGATCGCTTCCGCATCCGCGCCAACGCCTCCAATGAAATTGGAATCGCGTTTGCGCAGAAAGCGGAAGCCGAGCGCGTAGAGGCCGGCGACGGTCGTGATCCCGTCCTTGTGGGCCAGTTCGCCATCGGCGGTGAAGGCCGGTAGTTTCAGCCATGAAAACGAGCGGCTGTAGCCGGTCGCCCATATGATGGTGCCGATGATGCCGTTCGCGAACGACAGGCGCTTGAGGCAGGTTGTCGGCACCTTGACCGGCGCAGGACCGAGGCCCATGGACTTGTGACCTGCGAACTGGTCGATCTGGCGAAGGAGCCGCTCCTGCTTGGCATCCGCCGCCGTGATGCTGTCCTCGAGATCATCGGCAAAGCCAATTGTCCGGTTCGAGATGTGGCTCAACCGCCCGGTGAGTTCGACCCCAATGCCCTGAAGGGTCGCCAGATCGACATTGGAGCGATCCGCCCGACCGGCAAGCTGAAGTGAAGGCTGTCGCCTGGCGCTGTCGGGATCTGTCAATTCGTCCAGCCGCTGGGACATGAATCCCATATGGTAGAGCCACCAGAAGATATCCTTGTCTCGCCAGATGCGCGGCAAACGCGTGTGCTTGCCGACAGACAGGATTACGCGCCTGCCGCTGCGTCGCAGCTCGTCGGCTATCTGGATGCCCGACGACGATGCGCCGACAACCAGCACGCCGCCCGATGCAAGCTCGTCGGGACTTTGGTACTGCGAAGCGTGGATGCTGACCGGTTGATCCGCGCCGGCATGCGGCGGGAAGGGCATGCTTGGCACATCGCAATGACCGGTGGCCACAACGACAACTTTCGCCGACCAGTCGCCTGCGGTCGTCCTCAGCCTGAAGCCTTGCCCATCCTGTTCGCACGACAAGACATCGACGTACGAGCGCACCGGCGCTTGCGATCGATGGGCATAGCCGACCAGGGTTTCCACAAACGCGTCGCGCGTCATGTAACCGTCGGGTTCGGAGCCACAATAGGGGGAGCCTGGCAGCGAGTTCAGCCAATTGGGCGTCAAAAGGCGGAGCGAACGCCATGTCGAGGACCGCCACCGTTCGCCAATGCGCCCGCGCTCCAGAACGACATGCGAGATTCCGCGTTTTCGAAGGCAATGGCTCAAGGCGATGCCCGCCTGGCCAGCGCCGACGATGACAACGTCAGCGTGTTCCATATTGTTTCCATCAGCTTTGGAGGACGACGGTTCAGACCCCCGTCCGAACCGTCTTTCCGGGTGGATCACTGGATGGTTTTGACACCGACCGAAACGGAAACACCGTTCGTCAGCACGTCGAAGACCGCGGACCGTGCCCGTGCCTGCTCGACCAGTTGCTGAAGCTTCTCGGACGGCGCATCGCCCTCGATTTCGAACGCCACCGCGATATTCTGAAAGCCGTTTCGAACCTCGTCGGAAATCCCGAGGATGCCGCGCAGATCGATGTCGCCATCGACGGAGCACTGCACCTTGGTCAGCTTGATGCCTCTGGCGGCAGCTATGTTCGCCACGCCGGACATCAGGCAGCTGGCGAGCGCATGCAGCAGCCATTCGACCGGGGTGGGGCCGTGATCGGCGCCGCACAGCACGGCCGGGTGGTCGCTGTCGGCGTAATAGGCTTTGGCATGCTTCTGTTCCTGGCCGGCGCCGTGGAAGCCCAGCATGACGCTCTTGCTGTGGGTGCCTTCGACCCACTCGTTGTGGGCGCGGAACTGGAACTTGGCCAATTCAGGCTGGCCGGCGACAAAATTGATCGTTGCCAGAAGGTTCGGCGTGTCGACGCCGTTCAACGGTGGTCTTGAGGCCTTGGTGGTGTGTTGCATCGTCTTCTCCAAGTGATTAGTGCGGCGAATTTGCCGGACCGCTTCCTTGTGACGGCGCTTCGTTTGAACGAGGGTGGTTGCGTTCGTGGAATTTGCCATGGAATTGCTATGATCCACATGCTTCCACGCGCGACGAAACGATTTGCGAGACGTGGGCTTTGTTCAAAGCCCCAAATCCCCGGCGATGGGACCGCCAGGGATTGCGCGGTCGAGCAATTCTTGTGTTGAAGGCCCAGGCTCGACTTCAGGGCAACCTCTCGCGTCCATCGGTCGAGCCTGTCAGCAGGCCGGGTCAACGCGGATCGGCATCATTCGCGTTCAAACGATCGCTTTTGTTGGCAATTGTAAGCCGCATGGACGTGATATGATCGATCTCTGAGCGGCCGATGCCGATGTCCTTGAGCAGGTAGTCGGGCATTGAATGCAGCGCGACTCGCGCGCTGCGCATCTTCAATGCACGGAAGGCTAGGCGGATCGCCGATTTGGCGAAGCCGATCGCGTCGAGCCTGTCCCTCGAGGCGGAATAGTTTGCGTGATCGATAGTGGTCATCTTTGTCTCCATTCTCGCGACGCGACCATTCGCGCCGTCGATGGGAGAAGATTGCGACAGGATCAGGGGAATGAGCGTTTGATCATGCGTCGAATTTTGGGCCGACCAGCGGGCTTTCGGATGCGTCTGTCATTGGATAGGCTCCTGGTGATCCTCAAGCGAAGAGCGCGTCGCAGAGGGGGATGCGGCTTTGGGGTAGCGAAGGGAAGGATTTGATGCGGAACGCGATGCTTGGTCTTGCGGCATTAGCACTCGCTGGATGCCAATCGGCTCCTGAGGCACTGCCGCCTGCTGCTCCCGAACCTGCCTTGGGTCCTGTTGCTCTTCCTTCCAGCTCGGCAGTGATTGATCAATCGGTGACGATCACCCCTCCTAGCAAGGGCGTTCCCACACAGTACGCTGCATTTTCGGGTATATGGGCCGGACGGCTGGAGGGCATGTACGAAGGCAAACTGGCTGTGCAGACGGTTTCTCCGAAAGGAAAGGTGGCGGTCACCTATGCCTGGGGAGATCTGGCCGACAACAGGCCGGGCGTAGCCGATGGCACCGGGAAAATCGTGGGGAACACGTTGAAGCTTGAGCGTCTGCCGAATGGCGCAGATGCCACCTTTATGATGCTCCCCGACGGAACCCTGTCCGGAACCTACACACTTGCCGGCCAGACCTATACGGGCGCGTTCATCAGGCAATGATCAGAGATGCTTGGCCTGTTTGCCTCGGCAATCGACGAAACGGTCAGGAAGGCGTCATAGCCACGACTGCGACCACTGATCTGGCTGCAGCCTATGCGAAGACAACGGGTGATAGCTAACGGCTGTACAAGTCACGCTGCGAGCTGATCCTCGTGGGCAGCCGCTATCATCACACTGGCTAGCAACGCGTAGGCCGCCTCCCAAGCCTCGCGGACCGCCGGCGTAAAGGCAGTGCCGAGGCCGGCTGCCAGCGTGTCGATGAACGCTTGTCCGACGATCGGGTAATGATGCTCCTTGAAGCCGTAGGCCGCGTGACGCTTGGCGAGCTCGCGTACGATCGGGAGGACAGTGCTGGCACGATCCAGTCCGCGCACGACGGAGCCCAGGCTCGCCATCAGCTCTGCGCCTTGCTTGGGCATGTCGCTGGCCAGAAACAGGGCGCGAAGATTCGAGTCGATCGCGAACAGGCGTTCATAGAACAGAGCGGCGGCGGCCACGCGTATCGGGAGGACCTCGCGAAAACTATCCTGAACAAGTCTGATCTGGTCGGGTGTCATCGGCGACTCTCCTAGGGTGCTCCTAGCCTGGGCGAGGCTCGACCATCCCCCCAAAACGTTTCGCGTGGATGTCGCCTGTCGCATCGATGTGTTTCAGTTGTGTCTCAATTTTGGTTTCAGTTTGCGCTCGGTTGTATTCGATCCCTTCTGTGTCCTGGCGGTGTCCGGAAACCTCTCGAAGTGACCTCTGATCACAAATCCCTCGAATTTTCATCGCATGGCGGTTCACGGCCGAAGCTCATCGCGCGCTGAACTTGTCGCAATCGGACCAACGTCCGCACCGGTCATCTTCCGCCATTCTCAACGCGCACGTCGGATTGTCACCCATCAGGATCCCGGTGCCGCTTGAAACGGTGGAGCCGGCCCGGGGACGGGGCCGGCTCCTAAACCCGGTCGTTGGGACGGGGAGGGTGGGGACTCGACCGGGTTTTTACGTCGCGTCCTTAGCGGACGCTGGCGACCGCGTCGGAGCGGCCGTCGTTGATCGTGACCCAAGCGCCCGAATTCTGGCTCGATTGGCGCTTCAGGTAGGTGTAGTCGGTGTCGGTCCAAGACAGCACCTTGGACTCCAGATTGTCGAGGATGAACTCTCCGAGGCTGGTGCGCACGGTCAGCACCGCATGGCCATCTCCGTTCCGCTGGCGCGCAACCGTCATCAGCAGGTCGCCGGCAGGAACGCCGATGCTCATCAACGCGCGGCGCTTCGCCAGCGCATAGTCCTCGCAGTCGCCGAACCCGCTGTCGGGATAGGACCAGACTTCCTCCTTGCCCCACAGTTCCATGTCGGTGCGCGGCGCGATCTCGTTGTTGATCGAATTGTTGATGCTCACGATCCTTGCCCACAGCTTGCGGGTCAGCTCGACCGGCGCCTGCTTCGGCGTCCGCTCATTGCATTCCCGCGGGATCTGCTGACAGAGCTCGTAATGACCGACCGGCTGGGTGGTGCGGCTGCCGGTATGCATGAAGGCAGATCCCGCTGCGTTCGCCACCCCCACGGCGAAAAACTGCATCGCCATTGCCAAGAGCAACAGCTTGCCCCTCGTCTTCGTCATCGTTCCAGTCTCCCCGTTTGAGGAGACAATGACACGATTGGATTTATTCGACGCAAAAGCGCGAAGTAGATATTAAGTAAAACGCCTATAGAATAAACATAAAATTTGAATCATTTCAGTATAAAATTGTTGAGGCGCTTTTCGCGAAGCCGTGTCGGCCGGTGCGGGTTCGCCAGAAAGCCGGCCGAAACGGGCCGGGCAATCGCTTCAAGCTTGCGCTGCCCCTTCCATCTGCGAACAGCTACAAGGGACGGCGCCGACATCGACAATCGATCGCCTTCACACGAATTGCACGCCATCATTTGTCTGAATCGATTGCCCTGGCAAATGGCCCGGTTCGATTAAGGCCCGGTTCGACTAAGGCCCCGGTTCGACTAAGGCAATGTGTTGTTTGTCAGACGCCGGGTGCGTTGAATTCGGAATCGAGCGTCTCTGGCCGCTGGATGACGGCGAACTCGATGGCGACGCCTTCCTCGAAATGGCGCACCACCTGGCCGCGCATTGTGCCCAGCATGACCTGGACGCCGACTGCCGGCTTGACGTCGATTTCGACCGCGGCGCCCGAAAGCGACAGGTCGATGATGCGGCACTGGTACTGGCGACCGTCGGCGAGCTGAAGCACGCTGCTTGGATTGCGCGGCGCCACGCGTTCGTGACGGCGGTCTTCCGGCAGATCGAGCTCGTGCTTGTTGGCAAGCCAGGTCAATTGCGCGGCAAGCTTGTCCTTCTTGCGTTCCGACGCGATGACCGTCATCGCGAAACCATCTTGCAGGATGCGGGTGACAACGCCTTCGACGCGGCCGATGTGATCTATATAGGCGATGATTTTCTCGCCTGGCATGCCGATGCGCTCGGTGCGAAGTGCCACATTGCCCGGCGACATGTCGACCACCTGGCACGGATGTTCGGTGCGATCCTCCAACATGAAGCGTCCATAGATCTTCACGCGGACGCGCTGAAAGTTGCGCCTTTCAGCTCGAGACGGCGCGGTGTCGACCGCCGCTGACCTCATGACTGCCTACACCCCGTTTGGCATCCCGCGCGTTGATGCGAGGAACTTCGTCAGAAAATTACAGCAAAGCAGGTTAACAAAGGGGAAAGCCCGCCACCGTTACTTTAGGATTTGGGATTATTCCCCGCGCCCACCGTCGAATACGACCAGATGGCGGATGCGGCGCGCGTGGCCAAGCGCCGAAATCGTTTCAGGCGGATCGAGTTCCGACGGGACAAGCGAGGGAACGTCGATGGCCGGACGGTTCTTGGGGAATATCGGCTCCTTCTCCGGATCGACGGCGCGGATCGAATCGATCAAGGCGTCGACGATCGGATCCGCGCCCAGCCAGAAGGGTTTTTCCGCGGCGCTTATCACGCCGAGGCAGCGCGGATTTTCGACTCCGCCGTCGAGCGGCAGGGCGAGCAGTTCGAACTTGCTGGTGCGACCGTTGCGGCTGAAACCTTCATAGGTGATGAGCACCACGGATTTCTGGTCCAGGACGCCGTGGATCAGCCTTGAGACAAGCCGCTGGTCCTTCTCTCGCCACAGCGACGGGAAGGAAAACCCCTTGAGCTCGCGGCCATAGGCCGCGCAAAGCCTGGTGCCGGCGAGCCGGAATACCGCTTCGCCGCGCGTATCCTTTTCCAGGATAAACGTGTCGGCCAGCAGCGACTTGATGTCGGCCGGTTCGACTTCCGAACGCTTCGGGGCAGGGCGCCCGTCACGCAGCCGGTTCCAATAATGGAACAGCGTGATCGATCCGTTCTGGTTCATGCTATGCTGCTCCGCGCAATCTGTCGTCTGATGTCCCATCGGTGAACAGAAGGGCGCCCTCCGAGGACCTACATGCGTTGCGGAGCAGGATGCGTGCCAGCATCGTTAACACTTGTTCACGGGTGGGGGTCGTTAAGGTTAACAAGTGGTTTACGTTGCGCCGCGCCCAAGCCCGTGGCACGCCAAAACCACTCCAGAAGTGGTCGTTTCGCAGCGATCGGCAGCAGTTCAGTCAAGAGTTTGGGGAGCAGGGTGCTCGACCAGCCGTTCAAGGGAAACCTTGGACGGCTTCTTTTTGATTCGCGCCCAATTTTGATTCGGGTGGGCGATTCGCTGTTTGTGATTCGTTTGACCATGGCCTACATGCTCGCGAAGTCGAATCCAGCGGCCGAGCGCAAGGCATATGAGCGAACCAGCAAGCCCATCGGAAATCGAGCAGGGCGAGGGCGGTCCTTTCGGCCGAGAGCCGCAACGGCGCCGCGAGCCGGTGTTCAACCTGCCACCCGTCGTGCTGGCGGTGATCGGCATCTGCGTCGTCGTTCACCTGATCCGGTTCTACTGGCTCACCGACGACCAGGATTTCTCCCTGCTGATCCGGACCGCCTTCATTCCGATCCGCTATTCCGGTCGCTTCGATCTCGATTTCTATGCGTTTTCGAGCCCCTTCACCTATGCCTTCCTGCATGGCGGCTTTGCCCATCTCGCCATCAACATGGTGTGGCTGGCGGCTTTCGGCTCACCGCTGGCGAACCGCTTCGGCGCGCTTCGTTTCGGCTTGTTTTTCGCCGCGACGGGGCTGGCGGCGGTGGTGCTGTTCTGGGCCTTGCATCCGCTCGGCCAGGCGCCGCTGGTCGGCGCGTCGGGTGCGATTTCCGGCATGATGGGGGCCGCCGCGCGCTTTGGCTTCCGCATCGACCGCTCGTCCGGCAAAGCCGCCTTCGCCGGCGCGCCGCTGCCGATGGCGGCGGTGTTCCGCTCGCGCGGCGTTGTGACCTTTCTCGCCATCTGGATGGTGATCAATCTCGTCACCGGCCTCATGGCCTTCGCGCCCGGCATGGACAGCCAGATCGCCTGGGAGGCCCATATTGGCGGTTTTGTCGCCGGCTTCTTCGGCCTGCGCGCTTTCGATCGGCGGCAGCAGGCGGATGAGTTCATGGCCTGAAGCAGGTCGCCCAAAAGCATGCCCTCGGTCTTGAACCGAGGGTGTGCGGCGGTTTTGCGACAACGACATGCGATGCTCATTGAGGCGCCGCACTTGAAATGCGATCGATCGCGGCGCACGATGTCTGGCACTAAGCCGGTCAGGGCAGGAACCGGCAAGTAAGACTGAGGAGGACGCCATGACTGTTAAGGCAATTCTCGAGCAAAAAGGCCATGATGTGTTGACGCTCGGGCCGAACGAAAAGCTGAGCGAGGCCATTCGCATCCTGACCGAACACAGGATCGGTGCGCTGGTCATCACCAATGGTGACCACAAGATCGTCGGCATTCTTTCAGAGCGCGATGTCGTGCGGGTCCTCGCCAGGGAAGGAGCCGCCGCACTGGATATAGCGGTGCGTTCGGCAATGACGCCCAAAGTGAAGATCTGCAATGAGAACCACACTGTCAACGAGGTCATGGAGATCATGACCAGTGGCCGTTTCCGCCATCTGCCGGTGGAAAAAGACGGCCTGCTCGATGGCATCGTGTCCATAGGCGATGTGGTCAAGCGGCGCATCGAGGATGTCGAGCGCGAGGCCGCGGAGATCAGGGCCTATATCGCGACGGCCTGACGGCCTGTTTCTTCAACCGGCCGGCCGGTCTAAAGCGCGTCGCTTCTGAACGGATTCATGCGACGCGCTTTGAGTTCTTTTCATGCATGTCATTACCCCAACCCGCTGCACTCCTCGGCTCAAGACCGAGGCCATGCTTTTGGCCGACATACTTTAGCGTAGGCCGGCCGCATGTTGCAGCCGTGCGATCAGGTCACGGTTGCGGCAATAGTCCGGCGGATCGTTCGGTTGCTCGTTTTCGTCGAGCCAAACCGCGCATTCGTCCTGATGGCCGCACGAACGGCAGCGGTCGACGGCGCGGCTGGTGACGGCTTCGTGGTCGGGTATGGTTTTCAATTGCCGGTCGACGCCCAGCTTCTGCATCATGCGACCCATCAATGCGGTTCTGGCGTCGACTGAAATCAAGTAGTCGAGAAAACTCATGTCGGTCACTCCTGCCTCCCCCGCAATCATTGCCATGTCAGGGGTCGGTGACATTGATCTGGGTCAACAGGGGGATCTGGGTCAACAGGGGGGATCTGGGTCAACAAGAGGGAACTGGGTCAACAGGGAGATCTCGGCCAACAGGGCCTCCCTTGCCAGTTCCGGCCGATTGATCTAGCGAACGGTTGATTTTATCGGCCGACAACGCCAGACAATTTGAACAACAACTATCTGGATCGCCATGACCCTAATCGACACCCGCACGCCCGACGCCAAACGCCTGATATCAGGCGCCACCGGCGACTGGGAAATCATCATCGGCCTCGAAGTCCACGCGCAGGTGACCTCGGAAGCAAAGCTGTTCTCCGGCGCGTCGACGGCTTTCGGTGCCGCACCCAACGCCAATGTCAGCCTGGTCGATGCGGCGATGCCGGGCATGCTGCCGGTCATCAACGAGGAATGCGTCAAGCAGGCGATCCGCACCGGTCTCGGGCTGAAGGCCGAGATCAACCACAAGTCGGTCTTCGACCGGAAGAACTACTTTTATCCCGATCTGCCGCAGGGCTATCAGATCTCGCAGTTCAAGCAGCCGATCGTCGGCGAGGGCAAGGTGATCGTCTCGGTCGGCCCTGACCGGCAGGGCGAATTCGAGGACATCGAGGTCGGCATCGAGCGCCTGCATCTGGAGCAGGATGCCGGCAAGTCGATGCACGACCAGCATCCGACCATGTCCTATGTCGATCTCAACCGCTCCGGCGTGGCGCTGATGGAGATTGTCTCCAAGCCCGACATGCGCTCCGCCGACGAAGCCAAGGCCTATGTCACCAAGCTGCGTACCATCGTGCGCTATCTCGGCACTTGCGACGGCAATATGGACGAAGGGTCGCTGCGCGCCGACGTCAACGTCTCGGTGCGCCGGCCCGGCGGCGAATTCGGCACGCGCTGCGAGATCAAGAACGTCAACTCGATCCGCTTCATCGGCCAGGCCATCGACTACGAGGCGCGCCGGCAGATCGCCATTCTGGAGGACGGCGGCAAGATCGACCAGGAAACGCGGCTGTTCGACCCCAACAAGGGCGAGACGCGCTCCATGCGCTCCAAGGAAGAGGCGCACGACTACCGCTATTTCCCGGATCCGGACCTTCTGCCGCTGGAATTCGACCAGGCCTATGTCGACGCGCTGGCGAAGGATCTGCCTGAACTGCCGGACGACAAGAAGGCGCGGCTGATCTCCTCGCTCGGCCTGTCGACCTACGACGCCTCGATCCTGGTGTCGGAAAAGGCGATCGCCGACTATTTCGAGAAAGTGGCCGCTGGTCGCGACGGCAAGCTCGCCGCCAACTGGGTCATCAACGATCTGCTGGGCGCTCTGAACAAAGCCGGCAAAGATATTGAAAATGCTCCCGTTTCGCCCGATCAGCTTGGCGCTGTGATCGACCTGATCAAGGAAGGCACCATCTCCGGCAAGATCGCCAAGGATCTGTTCGAGATCGTCTGGAACGAGGGTGGCGATCCGCGCCAGCTGGTCGAAAGCCGCGGTATGAAGCAGGTCACCGACACCGGCGCCATCGAAAAGGCGGTCGACGAGGTGATATCAGCCAACCCGGACAAAGTCGAGCAGGCGCGCGCCAAGCCGACCATGGCCGGCTGGTTCGTCGGTCAGGTGATGAAGGCGACGGGCGGCAAGGCCAACCCGCAAGCGGTCAACGACCTCGTCAAGGCCAAGCTCGGGATCGAATAGGATGATGTTCGTCCGCACCGCCGGCGAGCGCGATCTTGCCGCGGTCCGCGCGCTGCTGGTTGAAACCTGGCACGCCACCTACGACAGCATCTATGGTGCCGCCAAAGTCACCGAGATATCAGATGAATGGCATTCGATCGCCTCGCTCAAGGCGCGGCTGGCACGGCCGAATTCCGAATTCCTGGTGGCGGACGACGGCAAGCGCATCGGCGGCATGGCTTTCGCCGCAGCCACCACGGATGCCAAGATCGTCATGCTGAACCAGCTTTACGTGCATCCGACCTGCCAGAGGCAAGGGATCGGCCAGGCATTGCTGGAAGAGGTCGAGGCCAGCTTTCCGGAGGCGCGGACACTGCGTGTCGAAGTGGAAGAGGCAAACGCTCCGGCCGTCGCCTTCTACCGCGCGAAAGGGTTTTTACCCGCCGGCAACACCGCCGACTGTGGCGGCGGCTCAGGGCTGCCGGCACTGATTTTCGAGAAGGCGATCGGATAGGTCTGGCTGCCCGGGCACGTCCCGGTCAGTTGCGTTGCACGGGCTGCGCCGGTCGGTTGCGGGGTGCCACGTCGTCAGTGTTGGCCCTTGAGGACGACAAGATAGCCTCGCTCCACGCGAAGGCTGAAAGCAGTTTGCTCCGACGCGGCAGGGGCCTTGGATTTGCCAATGACATAGCCGCCAGGATGGGAGCGAAGCCATTCCTCGGGATGGTCGGTGGTTTCAAACGGCTTTTGCAATTGGGCAAGGAAGCCGACCTCGTCCTGGTAGTCGAAGGCGACAGCCCAGTCCGCATCCTTTCGCTCGTCGATGAAGCTGGCCAGCGGCTTGAGATCGTCGCGTTTGAAGACGGTCGCTGATGCTATGGCATGGCCGATGCCGAAAATGGCAAGCAGCACGAAGGCCGGGTTTCTAAGCCTCGCGAGCGGAATCTCCGCCATGAAATACGCGAACAGGATGGCCACAAATGGCAACGTCGGCACCATATAGTGAGGCTGCTTGCCGGATATCGCGCTGAAAATGAGCAAAATCGCAACGAACGAGAGCGACAGCAGGCGCAACGCGCGCAGGTCCGGCGATCTCGTATCGACCAGGCCACGTATCCGGGCGCCCAGTTTCAGCCGCCACACTTCGGGTATGAAGATCCACGGTATGAGCATGATCGGCATTAGCACGGCATAGAAATAAAACGGCCGGCTATGGGAGTTGTGCAGATTGCCGGTGACACGCCCTGCCGACTGGTTCCAGACAAGGTCGTAGACGAAGTTGCCTCTCGTCAGGATGGTCGCCGGCACCAGCCAGATCGCCACCGGAATCAATGCGGCGAGAATTGCCAGGCTGGCCCCGGCGAAGAATTTCGGCGTTGTCAGCCCGGCCTGCCGATCGCGCCAGAACGGATAGAGCAGGATGGGGGCGCCGACATGGATAGGCACCACCGGACCTTTCGTCAAAACACCCAGTCCGATGAACAATCCCGCCAGCACGGCGTGCCAACGGTTGCCGCTCCTGGCAAAGGCAAGCAAGGACAAAAGCGCGGCCAGCACGAAAACCGTCAGCAGCATGTCGAATAGGATCAGGGTCGAATAAATGACGAAGACGGTGCTTCCGGCGACGAGCCAGGGGACACGGCTTACGATGTCGTCGCGCTCGGGAAACAGGGTTTTTGCTAGTTGCGTCGTCAGCCAGATGACAAGCGACGAGGCGACGAAGACGACGAGCATCGCGGCAATCCGGCTTGCGCCGAAAATGCCCCACACCAGGTCGATAAGCCAGAACAGCAGCGGCGGCTTTTGCAGATAGGGCGCGAAATTCATCGTCGGAACGAAGATCTGGCCGCTCAGATACATCTCCCAGGTGACGCTGAGATATCGCGTTTCATCGACAGGCAGGAGCGGCCGGAAGACGACCGCGATGCAGATCAATGCAAGCAGCAACAGATGGGGGAGCAACCGCTCGACATGTGTCGGTATCAAGACTGAGGATCCGCGCCAGAAACCCTTCTCTTTCCAGCCGTGCATGATGCTGCGCCCCTGGAGCGCGCAGGATCGCACCATGATTTTGGCCGAATTGTAACGGAACCGGCCCGGTGTTCCGAATTTTTGTCGGGGATTGAGCAGGTGAGGCCCCCCAAACTAAGCGGAAGGAACCTCCACATTGTCGATCAGCCTGGTCTTGCCCAGCCAGGCGGCTGCGAGCAGGCGTCCGTCACGGTCTCTCCGCCAAGGGGCGAGCGTCAGGCTCTCGCGCGCGGCGATATAGTCGACTTTGTCGAAGCCAGCCTTGACGAGCGCGCGGCTGGCCTCGGCGGTCGTGCTGCCTTCGTCGCTGCCTGCCGCGAGTGCCGCCGCCGTCTGGCGCAAGACGACGTTTAGGTTGCGCGCAACCTCGAGCTCGGCTTCGCCGAGATAGGCGTTGCGCGACGACATGGCGAGGCCACGCGCGTCGCGTACCGTTGGCGCGCCGATGATTTCCACCGGCAGATCGAGGTCGCGGCAGAGTTGCCTGACGACACAAAGCTGCTGGTAGTCCTTTTCACCGAAGATCGCATAGTCGGGCGATGCTTGCAGGAAGAGCTTTGCCACGACCGTCGCGACGCCGTCGAAGAAGGTCGGCCGGAAGTCCGATTCCAGCCCGGCGGCTGGCCCGCCGACCGAAATCCTCGTGGCGAAGCCGGCAGGATACATCTCCGCCACATCAGGGGTGAAGGCGAGCTGTGCACCGACCTCGGCCAGCCGGTCGAGGTCGCGGGCGAGCTGGCGCGGATATTTGTCGAGGTCTTCGCTCGGCGCGAACTGCGTCGGATTGACGAAGATCGAAACAACGCATCGATCGGCCTTTTCGAGCGCGATCCTGACCAGCGAGATGTGGCCGTCATGCAGCGCACCCATGGTCGGCACCATGGCAACACCGAGGCCATCACGACGCCAGTCGCGGACCTGTGCGCGAAGCGCGGCGACGCTGTCGACGACGTGAGGCCGGCTCATGCCATGTCCTCACTCATGCCCTGTCCTCACTCATGCTTTGTCCCCACTCATGCCTTGCCCTTGTCGGCTGTGGCGGAAAAGACGTGGTCTGGGCCGGGGAATGTCCGGCTTCGCACCTCCGCTGCATAGCTGGCCGCCGCCTGCGATATGGTGCTGCGCAGGTCGGCATACTGCTTGACGAACTTCGGCACGCGGTCGACGGTCAGGCCGATCATGTCGTCGATGACGAGGATCTGGCCGTCGCAGTCGCTGCTGGCGCCGATGCCGATGGTTGGAATTGAAATATGCCGGGTGAGGTCGGCGGCGACGGTCTCGACGGTGCCTTCGATGACCACCGAAAACGCGCCGGCCTTTTCGACAGCGTCCGCGTCGCGAAAAAGGGCCGCCACATTCTCCTGCGTCCGGCCCTTGATCCTGTAGCCGCCGTCGCTTTCCACCGATTGCGGCTGCAAGCCGATATGTCCCATAACCGGAATGCCGGCAGCGACGATCGCCGCTATCTGCGGGGCAACTGTGACGCCGCCCTCCAGCTTGACGGCCTGGCAACCGGTTTCGCCGGCGATCCGCCGCGCCGAAGCGACGGCTTGGCGCGCCGAATCCTCATAGCTTCCGGCCGGCATGTCGACCACCACGCAGGCTCTGGCTGAACCCCGCATCACCGCTTGTCCATGGGCGATCATCATCTCCAGCGAGGCGCCCAGCGTGGTCTTGTGGCCATGGAGAACCATGGCGACGCTGTCGCCGACCAGAAGCAGGTCGACGTGATCGTCGAGCAGGCGAGCGACAGGGTAGGTATAGGCGGTGAGGCAGACAATCGGCACGCCGCCCTTGCGCAGGCGGATGGAGCTGGCGCTGGTCCGCAGTTCGGGGTCGGATGCGTCTGCGGTCATCTTTACCTCCTCAACCGTCACCAGGCTGGACACGGCACCGGGCGCGCAGAGCTTTAGAAAGACGAGGAAGCCTTGGCAAGGCATGCGCCCCGCAAACGTGAAGCTTGCATCGGTTTCCCGTCAGCATTTGCGCGGCACTTGCGGCAAAACCCTTGCCTTCGCCATAGGCTGACGCCATAAGCAGGAAACAGGCGCCGCCGCTGCCGTCGCGCGAGACTTGCCACGAGGACTTGCCAAGAGGACTTGGATGAAAACTTTCCTGCTGCAGTTTTTCACATGGTGGAACAGCCAGACGCTGGGAACGCGCTTCCACACCTGGCGGCATGGCAAGAAGGTCGGGCAGGACGAGGCTGGCAACGTCTATTACGAAGGCGGTGTCGATTCGGAAGGCCGCACCCGCCGCTGGGTCATCTATAGCAACTATTCGGAAGCCTCGATGATTCCGGCCGGCTGGCATGGCTGGATGCACCACCGCGTCGATACCGCGCCGCCGAGTGACAACTACAAGCCACGCGAGTGGCAAAAGCCGCATCAGCCGAACCTTACCGGAAGTGCCGCCGCCTATCGCCCAAAGGGCTCCGTGCTGACCAATCAGCACCGCCCGCAGGTGACAGGCGACTACGACGCCTGGACGCCGGGATCGTAACCGCTCGTCCCAGAGTCTAACCGCTAGTCGAGGCGCGGGTCGGTCCTTTATCGCCACAATTGGCGTTTAGCTGCTTGCTGATCTGACAGCAGCGACTAGCCTTGGGCGCGACAGAATCACCCCGGGCGCAAACCACCGGACCCTTGCATGAGCATTTTCAGCCGAATCTCGATAGGCGGACTGACGGCGGTCGCCGCTTTTGCCGCTTGCAGCATGGCCGTTGCACAGGCGCAGGAGGCGCCAGCGGCACCGGAGGCATGGGAGGCGCCAGCGGCACCGGAGGCATGGGAGGTGCCAGCGGCACCTGAGGCATGGGAGGCGCCAGCGGCACCGGAGGCATTGGAGGCGCCAGCGGCACCAGAGGCATCGGAGGCGCCAGTGGCACCTGCGGCACCGGAACGCATCACCAACCCGGTCGCCGAATTCGCCGGCATCGACAAGATCACCGGCCGCATCATCACCTTCGATGTCTATATCGACGAGACGGTGCAGTTCGGTGCTTTGCAGGTGACGCCGCGCATCTGCTATTCGCGGCCGCAAACCGAAGAGCCGAAGACCGATTCCTTCGTCGAGGTCGATGAGATCACGCTCGACCGGAAAATCCGCCGCATCTTCACCGGCTGGATGTTTGCCGAAAGCCCCGGCCTCAATGCCGTCGAGCACGCCGTCTACGACGTCTGGCTGAAGGCCTGCAAGCAGAAGTCGGATGTGCCGGCGCCCGAGGCCAAGGCCAATTAGAACGCCAGGCGCACGGGATCCCTGTTCGGGATTGCACGCTGAATCTTCCGGAACCGCCCTGTTGTCCGTGCGTTGGTCATGGCTGGCGATACGGAGGATGTCCCATGATGGCCAACAAAGGCGAGCTTCTCGAGCTCGAAAAAGGGTTCTGGACGGGCGACGCTGCCTATTTCAAAGCCAATGCCGACACCGAATGCCTGGTGGCTTTCCCACAGATGGCGCAAGCGATGAGCAACGCCGATCTGGCCGAAACCGCGACGGACCCTAACCGCTGGCGCGATCTCGACATAGAGCTCAAGGGGATCATCGAGCCGGGCAGCGACATTGTCATGCTAACCTATGAGGCCCATGCCACTCGCGACAATGGCGAGCCTTATGCAGCGCTGGTCAGCACCGGCTATGTCCATCGCGCCGATGGCTGGAAGATGATGTTCCACGCGCAGACGCCTCTTGAGCCTGCTGCAAAAAGCTAAGCTGGCGCAGATCAGGGAAAAAAGACAGCTTCGCCTTTCAGCGCGTCAGCCAGCATCTTTTCGTATCTGCCTCTCGGGACGTCGACCGCGCCGAAGCGTTTGAGGTGCTCGGTGGTGAACTGCGTGTCGAGCAGCGCGAAGCGCCGTTCCTTCAGGCGCTCGACCAGATGCACCAGGCAGACCTTTGACGCATCCGTTTCCCTGGCGAACATGCTTTCGCCGAAGAACACCCGACCGAGCGACACGCCGTAGAGGCCGCCAACCAGCCGGCCCTCGCGCCAGGCTTCGACCGAATGGCAATGGCCCATCCGATGGAGTTCGACATAGGCTTCGCGGATCGGCGCATTGATCCAGGTCGACCGGCGTTCCTCGCGCCTCTCGGCGCAACCGTCGATGGTTGCCTCGAAGTCGAAATCGAAACGGATATCGAACAGGTTTTTCCGGATCACCTTCCTCAGGCTCTTGGGCGCATGGAAACCATCGAGCGGGATGATGCCGCGGGTTTCCGGCCGTACCCAGAACACTTCAGGATCGGTGGCGCTTTCAGCCATCGGGAAAACGCCCGAGGCGTAGGCCTTGAGCAGCAGGTCGGTCGGAATGCGATAGCCTGGCGCGTAGGGACGGGTCATCGCGTCATCATATCTAAAAATACAAGTTCAGGATCTAATCCTCTTCGGCCAGGTATTTTTCCAGCCAGTGGATGTCATACTCGCCGTTGGCAATGTCGGCATTGCCGACGAGATCACGGAACAGCGGCAGCGTCGTCTTGATGCCGTCGACAACGAATTCGTCAAGCGCCCGCCGCAGCCGCATCATGCATTCGACGCGGTTGCGGCCGTGCACGATCAGCTTGCCGATCAGGCTGTCGTAGTAGGGCGGGATCTTGTAGCCGGAATAGACGCCGGAATCGACGCGGATGCCGAGGCCGCCCGGCGTGTGGAAATGGGTGATCGTGCCGGGCGACGGAGTGAAGGTGCGCGGATCCTCGGCATTGATGCGGCATTCGATGGCATGACCCTGGAAGCGGATATCTTCCTGGCGCACCGAAAGCCCGCCGCCCGAGGCGACACGGATCTGCTCATGCACGAGGTCGATGCCGGTGATCGCCTCCGTCACCGGATGCTCGACCTGCAGGCGGGTGTTCATCTCGATGAAGTAGAATTCGCCGTTCTCGTAGAGGAATTCGATGGTGCCGGCGCCGGAGTAGCCGAGATCGGCGATGGCCCTGGCACAGACGCCGCCGATATGCGCGCGTTCCTCGGCATTGAGCGCTGGCGAGGGCGCCTCCTCCCAGACCTTCTGGTGGCGGCGCTGCAATGAGCAGTCACGTTCGCCGAAATGCACACCGCGGCCGGCACCGTCACCGAACACCTGCACCTCGATGTGGCGCGGCTTTTCGAGATACTTCTCGATGTAGACGGCGTCGTCGCCGAACGCAGCACCGGCTTCCGATCGCGCCGTCTGCAAGGCGACTTCAAGATCGCCCTCGCTGCGCGCCACCTTCATGCCGCGTCCGCCGCCGCCGGCCGACGCCTTGATGATCACGGGATAGCCGATCCCGGCGGCGATACGCTTTGCTTCCTTCTCCTCGGTGACCGCGCCGTCGGAGCCGGGCACCACCGGAATGCCCAGACGCTTTGCAGTGCGTTTGGCCTCGATCTTGTCGCCCATGACGCGGATGTGATCGCCGGACGGGCCGATGAAGGTGATGTTGTGCGCGGCAAGGATGTCGGCGAATTTGGCATTCTCCGACAGGAAGCCGTAGCCGGGATGCACCGCATCGGCGCCGGTGATCTCGCAGGCGGCGACGATCTGGTGGATGTTGAGGTAGCTGTCGCGCGACGGCGGCGGGCCGATGCAAACGCTCTCGTCGGCGAGCCGCACATGCATGGCGTCGGCGTCGGCGGTCGAATGCACCACCACGGTCTGGATGCCGAGCTCCTTGCAGGCGCGCAGCACCCTCAAAGCGATTTCGCCGCGATTGGCGATGAGGATTTTCTGGAACATTTTCAGCTGTTCCCGGCTCTACTCGATCACGACAAGCGGCATGCCATATTCGACCGGCTGCGCATCTTCGAACAGGATCGCCGTCACCGTGCCGGCACGGGGCGAGGGGATCTGATTCATCGTCTTCATCGCCTCGATGATCAGCAGCGTCTGGCCTTCCTTGACCTGCTGGCCGACCTCGATGAACGGCTTGGCGTCGGGCGACGGCGCCAGGTAGGCGGTGCCGACCATGGGCGAGGCCACCGCATTCTTGGACATGTCGGCCGCTGCCGGGACCACTGCGGCCGCCGGTTGCGCTGCTGGCGGCGTGTAGGCGGGCTGCGGTGCGGCGACCGCATGCACGGCCGGCGCCTGTCGTGACACGCGGACCTTCAAGTCGCCCAGCTCGACCTCGATTTCGGTGAGGTTGGTGTCGTTCAGTATGCCCGCCAGATCGCGGATAAGCTGCTGGTCAACACCGTTCTTCTTTATCGACATTTTCGAGCCTTCTGTTTGTTGGCCGATCATAGGCGTGCGGCCAGCGCCTGCAGCGCCAGTGTATAGCCGAGCGGCCCGAACCCGCAGATCATGCCGACGGCGACCGGCGAGACCATGGAGACGTGGCGAAATGATTCCCGCGCATGGATGTTGGATAGATGAACTTCGACGACGGGCAATGGCGCGATGGCGCGGATGGCGTCGTGAATGGCGATCGAGGTGTGGCTGTAGGCGCCCGGATTGATGACGATGCCGACAGCCTTGTCGGCGGCTTCCTGGATCCAGTCGACGAGGTCGCCCTCATGGTTCGACTGACGGAAATCGATATCGAGCCCAAGTGCCGCACCCGCCTGCTTGCAATCGTCGGCGATCGCGGCAAGCGTCTTGCCGCCATAGATGCCTGGCTCGCGCTTGCCGAGCGCGTTGAGGTTGGGACCGTTCAGGACGAAAACCGTTTTCAAAATGCCGACCTTTCCCAGTGTGGCGAATCCGAAATTGGCAATACCTCAAAGCAGCGCTTTGAACGAATTTCGGATTCAAAGCCACACTGGCAACTTATACATTTCTGATATGGTGGATTTGAAGTTCCTGAACGCTGATGCCACCAAGATAGCAGGAACTTCAAATCCACCATATCAGCGCCGGCGTCAGCCGGCGCACTGGGCCTCTATAATGGGCTTAAACGCCTGCGAAAAGAGCGCAAGTGGGTTCTTTCGCTGTCCACAACAGGTGGGAAATGGCCTGCGCCGAAACCCGTGGTCGATCAGAGTGCGGCCTTGGCCGCCTCGATCTTCTCCGCCAGCACTGCCTGCCCGAGCGCTCCGAACACCACCTCGTTGCCGACCACATAGGAGGGCGTTCCGGTGATGGCCAGCTTGTTGGCAAGGTCATAGGTCTTGGAGAGGGCCTCGGCGATCGACGGGTCCTTCATCTTTTCGCGCAGCTTTGCCTCGTCGGCGCCGAGCGAAAGCGCCACCTTGACTGCCGCCGCTTCGGTGGCGCGTCCCTGGCCGCCGAGCAGCGCGTTGTGGAACTCGCCGTATTTCTCCGGCATCATCAGGTGGAACGCCATCGAGACGACGCTCGCCTTTTGCGAATCCGGGCCGAGGATCGGGAACTCCTTGAGCACGAAGCGCAGGTCCGGATCGGCTGTCGTCAGCGCCTGCATGTCATCGATGGCGCGTTTGCAGTAGCCGCAATTGTAGTCGTAGAACTCGACGATGGTGACCTTGCCGTCCGGATTGCCGACGACACCGTCGAAGGCCGAGTTGAAGATCTCATCCTTGGCATCTTTGATGACGTTGAGGCTTGCAACCTTCTGCGCCTCCTTCTGCTTGGCCTCGAGCGCTTCCTGCGCCTCCAGCAGCACTTCCGGGTTCTTCAAGAGATAGTCGCGGATGATACCCTCGACTTCGGCCCGGTCGACCTTGGTGTCGGCGGACGCCGTCTGGGCGATCTGCGCGGCATCGGCCCTTGCCGTCTGCGGACTTCCGGTCACGAACCCGAAACCCAGCATGGCGAGAGCGACCGCCGTTCCCGTGGTGCCCAGCAGAATTGCCTTGTTCATTATCCCTGATCCTCTCGCCTGGTTTCCGGCCCGATTGGTCTGACCTCGATCGGTCCGACTATATGTCGCCGCGCACGGCCGGAAAGTTCACTTTTTCTTGCCTGATGGTGCGTAGTTTATGATGTCTTGCGCGCGGATCCAGCCGGGCTCGCCGCGCTTCATTTTCATTTGCGCACGCATAGCGAAGATTTTGGCATCCTTGTAGGCGCCGGAATAGAAATGGCCCTCAGCGGTTGCAAGATCCGCGGCCGGGATGTTGCCAAGCTCGCCATAGGCCTGCGCCAGATAGCGGTAACCTGCGGTGTTTTCCCGGTCGCGCCCAAGGCCTTTGTTGATCTGCACCACCGCTTTCTCCAGGGAATCGGGCGTGCCGGTGGCCATCAGTGCCTGACCGTAAGAGACCAGCAGCAGTCCGGATCGCGCCGGATCGAGGTTGACCGCCTTGGCATAGGCTTCCGCGGCATCCCTCGGTCTGTTCGCCTTCATCAGGATGTCGCCGCGCAATTCCTGGAAATAGGGGTTCTTTGGTTGTTCCTTGATCAGCGCGTTGGTCTTGGCAAGCGCCTTGGCCAGATTGCCGTAAAGATAGGCCGTCTGCGCGTCGCCATATCGCGAGGCGAGGCTGCCCGGATCCTTGCGCATCAGCCGCGATGCGGCGGCCTGGCCTCCCATATAGGCGGCGATCTTGATGCGCATCATGTCGTGCCGCTGCTGCAGCGCCGGCGAGTCGACCTTGTCGACGTAAGGGCTCTTCTTCACCAGCACTTCGAGATTGGAGATGCGGTCCCGCGGTATCGGATGGCTGATTCGATAGGGATCGACCTGCGCCCCCGACAGCGACAGCGCACTCTGGAAGCGGTCGAACGTCTTCAGCATGCCCATGCCGGATTGGCCGGTGGCATTGAGATAGGTTATCGCCGAGCGGTCGGCGGTCATCTCTTCGGTGCGCTGATAGGCGAGGATACTGCGCTGCGCCATCTCGCCGCCGCCAGCCGCAACACCCATGCCGGCGCCGGCGAGGCCCCGGCTGTTGGTGGTGGCGCCGGCGACCATCGCGCCAGCGCCAAGCAGCGTCGCGATGATGGCCATCGTCTTGGCGCGTTCAAGCTGGTTGCGCAATTTTTGCTGGTGCCCGCCGGCAATATGACCGGCTTCGTGCGCGATGACGCCGATGATCTCGTTGGGCGTCTCCGCCGTCATCAAGGCGCCGGTGTTGATGAACATGCGGCGCCCGGCAACGAAGGCGTTGAAGCTCTGATCGTTGACCAGCACGATGTTGACGCCGTCTTCCGGCAGGCCCGCCGCCTTGAAGATCGGCCGGGCGTAATCGCGCACCAGCGCTTCGATCTCGGCATCGCGCACCACCGGCACGTTTTGCGCGAAAGCGCTGACCGTGCCGGTTACAGCAACCGTCGCGGCAAGCGAAAGCGTCGCGAAGACGCGCGCTGCCCTGGCAATCGTCGATTTGGGTCGGCTCAACATGGCAGGTCCACTGGTAGACGAGCGGGCGAAGGATGAAAAGTCGGCACTGAAACTTTACTGAACTTGTGATCCTCACATCAATCGGGCATTTGTGCGGCGCGGGACGCCAAAGCTTAGGCGCCGGCAGCCGGCAAGGGCCGACCCAAGGGGCCGATAAGGAATGAGGTCAAATGGTTGTATCGCTTTCGCGTCGCGGCGAAGTCGAGCCGTTCCACGCCATGGACATTCTGGCGGAAGCGAATCGGCTGAAAGCCAGGGGCGTGCCGGTCGTTTCCATGGCCGTTGGCCAGCCGTCCGACCCGGCGCCGGCCGGGGTCAGGCAAGCGGCGGCGAATGCATTGAAGATGGGTCGCATCGGCTATACCGACGCATTGGGTCTTGCGGGCTTGCGCGAGGCCATCGCGCAGCACTATGCGGACCACTACGGGCTTGACGTCCCGCCCAGCCGGATCGCCGTCACCACCGGATCGTCGGCCGCCTTCAACCTGGCGTTTCTGGCGATGTTCGATCCAGGCGACCGCGTCGCCATCGCCGCGCCCGGCTATCCGGCCTATCGCAACATCATGGCCGCGCTCGGCATCGAGATCGTCGAGATCGAGCTCGACGGTGACGCCTATCTCCACGCCGAACACCTGAAGGCGGCGCATCGCGACAAGAAGCTGAAGGGCGTGTTGTTCGCCAGCCCGGCCAATCCGACCGGCGCGTTGATCCCGCCCGACGAGCTGTCGGCGCTGGTGATGGCGGCGGAAGAGCTCGGCATCGCCGTGATCTCCGACGAGATCTATCACCGGCTGGCTTACGCCGCGCCGGACACCACGGCGCTTGCCTACGGCCCGGATGTGACGGTGATCAATTCCTTCTCGAAATATTACTGCATGACCGGCTGGCGCATAGGCTGGATGGTGCTGCCGGAACAATTGGTGCGGCCGGTGGAGCGCATCGCCCAGAGTCTCTACATCTCACCGCCGGAACTGTCCCAGATCGCCGCGATCGAGGCGTTCAAGGCGACCGGGGAATTGGAGGCGGTGAAGGCGCGCTACGCCTGGAACCGCGAGCTTTTGATGAAACGCCTGCCCGAACTCGGCTTTGCGCTGGCCGCCCCGATGGACGGGGCTTTCTACGCCTTCTGCAACGTCACCAGGCACACCAACGACAGCATGGCCTTCGCGCGCAGGATGCTGGCCGAGGCGCATGTGGCGGCGACGCCCGGCCGCGACTTCGATCCGCTTCAAGGCCATCGGACCATGCGCTTTTCCTATGCCGGCAGCCACGATGAGATGGTCGAGGCGATGGTGCGCATCGAACGCTGGCTGAGGTAACGGGACGCGAATGCCGGGACTCGAACAGGCTTTAACCGAAATTGCCGCCGAAATGGCGGAGCGCACAGATCGCGGCGACGTCGCGACCTACATTCCGCAACTCGGCAAGGTCGATCCAAGGAAGTTCGGCATTGCCGCCGTGACCAATGATGGCCGCGTGCTGATGGCGGGCGACGCCGACGAGCCGTTTTCGATCCAGAGTATCTCGAAGGTGTTCACGCTGACATTGGCGCTCGGCAATGTCGGCGATGCGCTGTGGCAGCGTGTCGGGCGCGAGCCTTCGGGCAACCCGTTCAACTCGATCGTCCAGCTCGAGCATGAGAACGGCATTCCGCGCAATCCGTTCATCAATGCCGGCGCCATCGTCATTTCCGACATCCTGCTCGCCGGCCACCAGCCGCGCGAGGCGATCGGCGAGATCCTGCGCTTCATCCAGTTCCTGGCTGACGACGAGACCATCATCATCGACCGTGAGGTCGCGGCTTCGGAACGCGCCACCGGTTTTCGCAACCTGGCGCTTGCCAACTACATGAAATCCTTCGGCAACCTCAACCACGCGCCGGACCTGGCGCTGGGCGTCTATTTCCATCATTGCGCCATCGCCATGAGCTGCCGGCAACTGGCCTTGGCCGGCCGCTTCCTCGCCAATGGCGGCAGGAACCCGGCGACCGGCCATTCCGTCGTGTCGGCTGAGCGCGCCCGCCGCATTGGCGCGATGATGCTGACCTGCGGCCACTATGACGGCTCCGGCGATTTCGCCTTTCGCGTCGGCATCCCGGGCAAGAGCGGCGTCGGCGGCGGCATTTTGGCGATCGTGCCGGGCGTGGCCTCGCTTGCCGTATGGTCGCCCGGTCTCAACGCCAACGGCAATTCCAGGCTGGGGTCGATCGCGTTGGAAAGGCTGGCGAAGATGATGAACTGGTCGGTCTTCGCGCCATAGCGCATGTGCCGTAAGCGTCCGGCCTGAGGCGCCTTTTGATGGCGCGGGAATGGCAGACTGAGCCTACCTTCAATCATCTTGACTTTCGGCGCGAGGTTACGAGGCGCTTCGTCTGAGTGCTTCGACAGCTTCATGGTTGAGTTCGAGCACGGATTTCAGGCTTGTGCTGATCCGCTCAACAATATCTGTGCGCGGGCCGTTCCTCCACGCATCGCTTTTATAGAAGACTTGTTGTGACGAATTGAGATGGTCGAGGCTGTCATAGGCCCTAACGAGGTAGTAGCCATCAGGGTCGTGAAGCGAGTTTCCAAAGGAGACAACATCAATGTTGTTATTCCTATGAAGCGGAACGCTGACTTCGGTCATGATTTTGTGAAACTCGGGACCGGTACCGGATTTCAATGTGTACAAAAGAACTTCGACGATTTTGTTCACGCTCGACTCCTTCGCTAAATTTTGAAGGAGGCTTTGCCACTTCACGCTCGCCGGTACAAGGTAAGTGGGGCCGTGCTCACCGGTCCGCGGCCCAGTAAACCCGTGGAAGGAGTTTTCGATCCGGTTGATCGGGTGACCGTCGGTGATGCGGGCAAGCATGTCAGTGAGCCATGCCCCCGGGTGGACACGGTTGAGCCTGGTGCCGCTTGGGGCCGGGCAAGAAAAATCCCGCGCCGTCTTTGGACAGCGCGGGATTCTTTTTATCAGGAGATCAGGCTAATCAACTGAAAAGTTTAGAAAAAGCCCTTCTTCTGCCACCAGCCGGCACGCTTCGGCTTGTCCTCGGTCTTTGCCTCGTCGACAACAGTCGACGACACGATCGGCACAACCGGAGCATCTACCGGCACAGGCTTGCGTCGCGACGGGCGGACCTTCGGCGTTTTTTCGACGGCGGCCGCGGCTGTTTCCTCCGAAACAGGTGCGGGAGGCTCTGCAGAGGCTTCCGGCTCGGCAACCGGCGCCTCGGCGACGACGTCCGCCGCGGCCTTCTTCGGCTTGGCGGCGCGACGCGGCTTCTTCGGCTTCTCGACGCTCGGCGTGTCATCATTGGCCGGGGCAAGGGCCGCAGGCTCTTCGACCGGCGTTGCTGCCACCTCCGCCTCGCTGGCGATGGCTACGCCCTCCAGGACTTCGCTCTCGGAAGCATCGATCGACTCGGCCGTGCCGGCATCGACCACGCCGTCGCCGTCTTCACGGCGATTGCGCTTGCCGCCGCGCTTGCCGCGCCGGCGCTTCTTGCCCTGACCGTCATCCGACGTTTCGACCGCCTCAGTGACGCCGACCTGCGCCTCGTGGTCTGCTCCGGTGTCTTGATCACTCACAGCTTCGGCAACGCCATCCGCTGCCGCCGAGACATAAGCACCTTCCACGGGCGCGCCGTGCTCACGGTCGCGATCCTTGCCGCCACGCCGTCTGCGGCGCTTGCGGCGCTTGCGGTCGCGGCCTTCGCCATCCTCGCCGAGCCTTGGCTGCTGCGGCTGTTGAGCGTGGCGCGGTTGCTCCGCCGGTGCAACAGCCTCGTCCTCCTCCTCCTCGATGACGATTTCGTCGGCGGGCTCTTCCGGCTCGACATAGGCGGGTAAGGTGCGCACCTCGACAAAGCCTTCCGGCTTTTCCGCCAGCGCGCCGCGGAAGATCGCATAATGCTGGGCGCCGACGGTGTCGTCGGCTTCGACGGTGATGGTCAGGCCGAAGCGGCTTTCGAGCTCCACCAGCGTGCCACGCTTGTGGTTGAGCACGTAGAGCGCGGTCGCCGCCGGCGTCCGCACCGTGATGTGGCTGCGCGAATCCTTGAGCAGGAATTCCTCGATCGCCCGCACCACCATCAGCGCGACAGACGAATCAGACCGCACATGGCCGGTGCCGCCGCAATGCGGGCAAGGCTTCATCGTCGATTCCAGCACGCTGGCGCGGATGCGTTGGCGCGACATCTCCATCAGGCCGAAATGCGAGATGCGGCCGACCTGGATGCGGGCGCGATCGTTCTTGAGGTGATCCTTCAACCGCTTCTCGACGGAGCGGTTGTTGCGGTTCTCCTCCATGTCGATGAAGTCGATGACGATCAGGCCGGCGAGATCGCGCAGCCGAAGCTGACGTGCGACTTCCTCGGCCGCTTCCAGATTGGTGTGGAGTGCCGTGTCCTCGATCGAGTGCTCCTTGGTGGAGCGGCCCGAATTGACGTCGATGGCGACCAGCGCTTCGGTCTGGTTGATGATGATGTAGCCGCCGCTCTTCAGCGTCACCTGCGGCTGCAGCATGCGGTCGAGCTGCGCCTCGATGCCGTTGCGCACGAAGATCGGTGTCGTGTCGCGGAACGGCTGCACGACCTTGGCGTGGCTCGGCATCAGCATGCGCATGAAGTCCTTGGCCTCGCGATAGCCCTCGTCGCCGGAGACCAGGATCTCGTCGATGTCCTTGTTGTAGAGGTCGCGCACCGAGCGCTTGATCAGGCTGCCTTCCTCGTAGACCAGGGCAGGGGCCGTGGACTGCAGCGTCAGATTGCGGACGTTTTCCCAAAGCCGCATCAGATATTCGTAGTCGCGCTTGATCTCGGCCTTGGTGCGGCTCTCGCCGGCCGTGCGCAGGATGACGCCCATGCCCTGCGGCACTTCGAGATCGGCGACGACCTCCTTCAGCCGCTTGCGGTCCTGTGCGTTGGTGATCTTGCGCGAAATGCCGCCGCCGCGCGCCGTGTTCGGCATCAGCACCGAATAGCGGCCGGCAAGCGACAGGTAGGTGGTGATCGCCGCGCCCTTGTTGCCGCGCTCTTCCTTCACGACCTGCACCAGAAGGATCTGCCGGCGCTTGATCACTTCCTGGATCTTGTATTGGCGGCGCATCGGCTTGCGGCGGTTGCGCGCTTCTTCCAGCGCATCCTCGGCGCCGACCGATTCGACCTCATGGTCGTCGGAATGCGAAGACGGCACCTCTTCCAGCATGCCGCGATCATTGTCGGTGGACGCGGCGTCGCCAGCCGGCTCCGCCTGCGGCACTGTTTCGGAAATCACATCCGCATCGATGCTGGCGGCGATCGAATTGGGTCCGCCTTCTGAAGGCCCAGTCTGATCGCTATCAGTCTCATCGTTATCAGTCTCGCCGCTGCCAGTCTCTTCGTTGCTGGCAACATCCTCATGGCTGGCGACGTCTTCGCGACGTTCCGAAGCCTGGGATACAATGTCCGCATTTTCGGAAACGGCATTGAAGCTCTCCGTGATCGCGTCCTCGCCGTTCTCGTTGTGTTCGCCGCCCTCATCGGATTCGGCAGAATCGGCCGCACCTGCATCGCGCTTGTGCTCGCCTCGATCGCGGCTCTTGCCGCCGCGCCGGCGTCCGCGCCGGCCGCGATCGCGGCTCTGGCGGTCGTCGCCTTCGCCGTCCTCGTCGTCCTCATCTTCAGCTTCCTGCGCTTCCGCGCGCAGCAGCGCCTGACGGTCGGCGACCGGAATCTGGTAGTAGTCGGGATGAATTTCACTGAAGGCGAGAAAACCGTGACGGTTGCCGCCATATTCGACAAAGGCTGCCTGAAGGGAGGGTTCGACGCGGGTTACACGGGCGAGGTAGATATTTCCTTTGAGCTGCTTCTTGTCCTGGGATTCAAAGTCGAATTCTTCAATACGGTTACCGCGAACGACGACAACACGCGTTTCCTCCGGGTGGGAGGCGTCTATCAGCATCTTGTTGGGCATTATTTCGTTTCCCTCCGGCAACCGTCATCGGGCGCAGCTTGCGGGGCAAGGCCCGCCGCTGCGGATGAACATGGGTGCCGGACATCTGAATGTCCGCCGGCCGCTGCCTGAGCGTCATGGCGGTGCCGCCCGCAGCCATAATGGCGCGGTTTGCTGCGGACCTTTCCATGATTGCGCTTGAAGCCATCGTAACCAGCAGAACCTTTTTGAACCAAAGCCCGGGAAAACCGGACCAGCTTGTTTGCTCGTACAGAGCCGGCGCGGGACAATCCCGGCCGTTTTCCTCACGCAGGCGACTCCCCCGCCACGGGCTCGCATCTGCGAAATTCGTCGCGATCACCTGATACCTTTTTCGCCTGGGGCGAAAGGATCCGTCGTTCATCTGACCTGTAGCAGGAGGCTGCGGAGAAGGACGGTTCCAGGATTGCAGTGATCCACCATCGCTTTTATGATTTGGCGGGTTGGAAGGCAACCCCGATTCCGATGCCGGCAAAAAGCAGTTCCGCAACGGCAGCACAGCTTTAACCCTTGCATGAAAAGGCTTGGTTAACCTTCTCTGGATACCAATCGTTAATCGAGTTCGCGGCCACTTCGGCAAGACGCCGACACTCCGACAAACAGACTGGGCGCATGGCGCCAAACCGGAGCGACTGGAAAGAAATGGGACTGGCAGCCTTCACAGACAAGGGTGGTCGTGCCGGAGGTGCTTTCTTCCACGCTGCTTGTCTGCTCTTGCTGGCTGTCATTTGTCTGGCTTTTCCGCCGGTTTCCCTTGCTGCCGAAGCGCCGCTCGCCGCGACGGGTTACAAGATGGCGGGCGATGCCACCAAGATGCGCATTGTCATGAATTTCAACCGCGAGCCGGACGTCCGATGGTTCCTGCTGCGCGGCCCCCACCGTCTGGTCGTCGACCTGCCAAGCACGAAGTTCGCCATCAATGCCAAGGATGTGAAGGCGCGCGGCCTCGTCAGGGGCGTGCGTTACGGCGATCTCGGCGAGGGGGTATCGCGGCTGATCCTGACCGGCAAGGGCCCGTTTGCCGTCGATAGGCTCGACGTGCTCAAGAACGATGACGGCAGCGGCTATCGTATCGCCATTGACATGTCGGCGGCATCCGCGCGGGAATTCGACGCCGCCCTTGCCAATCAGGCGCTGACCACCGGCTCGACGGTCTCCTCCGACAAGGGCGGCAGGGTCGGTACCGGGCCGATCTCCAATCCAGGCCATCGCTTCACCGTCGTCATCGATCCAGGCCATGGCGGCATCGACGGCGGCGCCGAGGGCCTGAACGGCACGGTCGAGAAGGACGTCACGCTCGCCTTCGCCAAAGAACTGCGCGACAGGCTTGCCGCAGCCAGCAAATACGACGTGTTCATGACGCGCGAGACCGACCAATTCCTGCGGCTGGACGACCGTGTGCGCATTGCCCGCCAGCACGAGGCCGATCTGCTCATTTCGATCCACGCCGACACGATCAGGGTCAAGGGCGTCCGCGGCGCAACCGTCTATACGGTCTCCGACAGGGCTTCCGATCCCGAAGCGCAGGCGCTGGCCGACCGTGAAAACCTTTCCGACCAATTCGCCGGCATGGAAATCAAGGACGACAACAAGGAAGTGACCGACATCCTGATCGACCTGATCCGCCGCGAGACGCACAGTTTCTCGATGAGTTTCGCCCACACTTTGGTCGGCCAGCTCTCCACCAGCGTCGGCCTCATCAACAATCCACAGCGTTCGGCCAGCTTCAAGGTGTTGAAGGCGCCGGATGTCCCATCCGTGCTGGTCGAACTCGGCTATCTGTCGAACGCCAAGGACGAGGCGCAGTTGCTCAGCGCCGATTGGCGCAGCAAGGCAGCCCAGAGTATAACGGATGCCATCGCCCTGTTCGCCTCAGCCAGGGCCGGAGCAGGAGCCGGAGGCTGAGATGCCCGCCGTTGCCCACGACCACAGGCAGGGGTTGCACGGCGACAACACCTTGTACTTTTATTTCCGCCATTCGAGGCCGAAATCCCATGCTGCCGTATTTTGCCCACATGGTGGCGACATGGGTTTTCGATTACCGGTCGGGATTGTCTGGAAAGCTTGCGCGAAAGGCGGCTTCCTTTAGGAGACTCCCGAACCAAGGACTGGAGCGGGCATGATTCGTCTCATTGGCTATTTCTTCGGCGTCGGCACCGCGCTGGCCCTTTTGGTCGCGGCGGGCGTGGCGATCTATGTTGGCCATTTGTCGAAGGATCTGCCCGACTACGAGGTCCTCGCCAAGTATGAGCCGCCGGTGACGACCCGCATTCATGCATCCGACGGTGCGCTGATGGCCGAATACGCGCGCGAGCGGCGCCTCTATTTGCCGATCCAGGCGGTGCCGGATCGCGTCAAGGCGGCCTTCCTGTCTGCCGAGGACAAGAATTTCTACAATCACCCCGGCATCGATATTTCCGGCCTTGGCCGCGCAATCATGGTCAATCTGCAGAATTTCGGCTCGGGCAAGCGCCAGGTCGGCGCCTCGACGATCACCCAGCAGGTGGCGAAAAACTTCCTGTTGTCCTCGGACCAGACCTACGAGCGCAAGATCAAGGAGATGATCCTCGCCTTCCGCATCGAGCAGGCCTATTCGAAGGACCGCATTCTCGAGCTCTACCTTAACGAGATTTTCTTCGGGCTTGGCGCCTACGGTGTCGCCGGCGCGGCACTCACCTATTTCGACAAGGCAGTGAACGAGCTCACCGTGTCGGAGGCGGCCTATCTGGCGGCCTTGCCGAAGGGGCCCTCCAATTATCATCCCTTCAAATATGCCGACCGCGCCATCGACCGCCGTAATTGGGTCATCGAGCAGATGGTCGACAATGGCTACGTCACGCAGGAGGAAGGCGCGAAGGCCAAGGCCGAGCCGCTCGGCGTCAAGCCACGCCGCTCCGGCACCTATCTTTTCGCCGGCGAATACTTCACCGAGGAGGTGCGACGCCAGATCAGCGCGCGCTACGGCGAGAATGCGCTCTACGAGGGCGGCCTGTCCGTCCGTACGACGCTCGATCCCAAGATGCAGCTCATCGCCCGCAAAGCCATGCAGAACGGCCTGATGAAATTCGATACGCTGCGCGGCTATCGGGGGCCGGTAACGACCATCAACGTGTCGGGCGACTGGGGCGTGCCTTTGAGCGACGTCAAGGGACTGGACGACGTGCCCGAATGGTCGCTCGCCGTCGTGCTCGACAGCTCGGCGAGCGGCCTGACCATCGGCCTTCGGCCGACCCGGCAGATTTCGGGCGAACTCGTCAAGGATCGCATCGAAGGCACCGTCAGCCGGGAGGACATGAGCTTCGCCATGCGTCATGTGGTCGACGGCAAGACCGTCAAGGCCAAGTCGCCGGCGGAGGTGCTGAAGCCGGGCGACGTCATCTTCGTGCAGAAGAAAGAGGGTACGGACGGGGCCTATACCCTGCGCCAGGCCCCCGAAGTGGAAGGCGGCTTGATCGCCATGGATCCCCATACCGGGCGCGTTCTGGCCATGGTCGGCGGGTTCTCCTACGCGCAGTCCGAATTCAACCGTGCCACGCAGGCCATGCGGCAGCCGGGTTCGTCGTTCAAGCCGATCGTCTATGCGGCCGCCCTCGACAATGGCTATACGCCGGCTTCGGTGATCATGGACGGCCCGATCACCATCAAGAGCGGCAACACCACCTGGACGCCGAAGAACTACGATGGAAGGACAGCAGGCCCGGCGACCTTGCGGTCCGGCATCGAGAGGTCGCGCAATCTGATGACGGTGCGCCTTGCCAACGACATGGGCATGAAGCTGGTTGCGGAATATGCAGAGCGCTTCGGCGTCTACGATCGCCTGGCGCCATATCTGCCGATGGCGCTGGGGTCGGGCGAGACCACGGTGATGCGCATGGTGTCAGCCTATTCGATCATGGCCAACGGCGGCAAGTCGATCAAGCCGACGCTGATCGACCGCATCCAGGATCGCTACGGCAAGACGGTGTTCAAGCAGGACGAACGCGGCTGCGAAAATTGCAACGCGGCCGAATGGCAGAATCAGCCTGAGCCGGAACTGGTCGACAATTCCGAGCAGGTGCTCGATCCGATGACCGCCTATCAGATCACCTCAATGATGGAGGGCGTCGTTGAGCGCGGCACCGGCGCCACCGTCGCTGAACTCGGTCGCCACATCGCCGGCAAGACCGGAACGACAAACGACGAGAAGGATACCTGGTTCATCGGCTACACGCCCAATCTCGTTGTCGGCCTCTATATGGGCTATGATCAGCCGAAAGGTCTTGGCAAAGGCGCGACCGGCGGCGGCCTCGCAGCGCCGATCTTCAAGGACTTCATGCGGGTGGCGCTGGACGGCACGCCCAATATCGATTTCCAGGTTCCCGAAGGCATGAAGCTGATCGCCATCAATCGCAAGACCGGCATGCGGGCCAACCCGGACGACGCCAGCGCCTTTATCGAAGCCTTCAAGCCGGGTACCGGCCCCGCCGACAGCTACTGGGTGATCGGCATGGGTGCGGACGGCTCCAACGCCGCCGGGGGCGCGCTGTCGCCACAGGCCAACCAAGCCATCCAGTCTGGCGGCGGCGGCTTGTATTGAGATAGGATAGGTATTCCTGGCCGGCTTTCGAGCCGGCCCATTTCGCTTTACAGGCGGCGGTGCCGTCCCTATGTATCGCGCCAACCCCAAGCGCTATTTCAGTCATGGGGCACCATTTCAGCACGGGACAGAACAGCCAGCCATGCGCGCGGAAACGCAGAACATTGTCGACGAAATCAGGCAGGCGATAACCCTGCTGAGGAGGCATCTTTGACTGGGATCAGGCCATAAAGCGGCTTGAATACCTGAATGTGCGTGCCGAGGATTCGAGCCTCTGGAACGAACCGCTGGAGGCGCAGAAGCTGATGCGTGAGCGCCAGGGCCTCGAGGAAGGCATCGCCGCGGTCAAAGGCCTCACCCAGGCGCTGGAAGACAATATCGGCCTGATCGAGCTTGGCGAGGAAGAAGGCGACGAGAGCGTCGTCGCCGAGGCGGAAGCGGCGATCCGCTCGATGCGCGGCGAGGCAAAGGCCCGCCAGATCGAGACGCTGCTTTCGGGCGAGGCGGACGCCAACGACACCTATCTCGAAGTCCATGCCGGCGCCGGCGGCACCGAAAGCCAGGACTGGGCCTCGATGCTTCTGCGCATGTACACGCGTTGGGCCGAGCGGCGCCGCTTCAAGGTCGAGGTGCTGGAAGTGCATGACGGCGAAGAAGCCGGCATCAAGTCCGCCACGCTGCTGATCAAGGGCCATAACGCCTATGGTTGGCTGAAGACGGAATCCGGCGTCCACCGTCTCGTGCGTATTTCGCCTTATGACAGCAATGCGCGCCGCCACACGTCCTTCGCCAGCGTCTGGGTCTATCCCGTGATCGACGATACAATTGAGATCGACGTTTCCGAATCGGATGTCCGCATCGACACCTATCGCTCGTCCGGATCGGGCGGCCAGCACGTCAACACCACCGATTCGGCGGTCCGCATCACCCATCTCGCCACTGGCATCGCGGTCGCCTGCCAGGCCGAGCGCTCCCAGCACAAGAACAAGGCGAAGGCCTGGGAGATGCTGCGCTCGCGGCTCTACGAGGAAGAGTTGAAGAAGCGCGAGGCGGTGGCGAACGCCACCGAAGCGTCCAAGAGCGATATCGGCTGGGGTCACCAGATCCGCTCCTACGTTCTGCAGCCCTATCAGCTGGTGAAGGATCTGCGCACTGGCGTCGAGAGCACAAGTCCGTCGAGCGTGCTGGACGGCGACCTCGACGATTTCATGGAGGCCTCGCTGTCGCAGCGCATCGAGGGCGGCGCCGGCGAAGCGGTTGCCGACATCGACTGAGGCGCCTACGCACCAAAGCAGCAGGAACATCACGCTTAAGTAACAGGCTCTCACGCTAATTGAGCGACCGCTTTATAGCTTTGTTTTTCATCGAATTTTCGAGAATGATTTGTACCTCCGGGCTAGCTGTGGCAGGCCTGCCGGGCGCTTGGCCCGGAACCACTGCGAGCTGATCTCGTTGTCTGCGAGCCCATCTGCCGGGGTTGATGAGGTCAACCTCGTCAACCCCGGCAGGCTGGTTCCTGCCGCAGAAGTCGGCGCTCGGTTTGCACAGCAATTTCTTGCGCCAACCAAGGAATCAGCCCAGCATCCGACGGCTGGGGGAAAAAAGCATTTATGGCCGGACGCGGCGTATCTGCGACCTGACGATCCGGCCACTGGGAAGATGCGTTCCGGGAACGGGCAAGCGAAACGCTTGATAACTCGTTGATAGGAACTGCGCCCATGCCTGCTCTCACAACCCGACCGGCCTCAGCCGTCCAGACGGCGCGCCGCCTCCTGAATTCAATCATGGCAGTGGTGGCTCTGACGGCCGCCACCGTCACATTTGCAGCGCCCGCTTTGGCCCATGACGCCACGCCGACCGCGGCGAAGCCGCAAGGCTGGAGTTACCCGTTCTCCTGTTGCTCGGGCTATGATTGCCGCGCGGTCTCGCAGACGTCGATCAGCGAGCGCCCCGAGGGCTATGTCATCAAGGGTACAGGGGAGGTCGTGGCCTACAGCGATGCACGGATCAAGAATTCGCCCGATGGCGAATATCACTGGTGCTCGGTCGCCGGCGCCAATGACGGAAAGACCATCTGCCTGTTCGTGCCGCCGTCGTCGTTTTGATGCATGCCCAAAAGCACGTCCTCGGGCTTAACCCGAGGGCGCGTAGCGGTTTTGGGCTAACGACATGCATCAGCCGACGCAGGCGAGTGAGTCTGCTGACAGGCGGTTGTCAGAAGCGTCTCTTTATGTTGCCTTGCCGCGCGGGCGGGCAATCGTAAGGAAGGCGTTCATGACCATAAAGGCAAGCTGCCACTGCAGGGCGACGACATTCGAGGTCTCGCAAGCGCCGCAAACCGTGACGCAATGCACCTGCTCCTTCTGCTCGAAGCGCGGCGCGTTGTGGGCTTATTACACACCCTCACAATTCAAGCTCACCAGCCCGCTCAAGAATGTCTCGTTCTACCGATGGGGATCGAAAACGATCAAACACGGTTTCTGCGCTACCTGTGGCTGCGGCACCTTCACCGAAACGCCTGACTGGTCGACCGGCAAGCCGGATTTCGGCAATCCGAAGATCAGCGTGAACTCGCGCCTGTTCGATGATTTCGACCTCGACCAGGTCGAGGTCGTCGTCATCGACGGCAAGAATCTCTGGTAGCGTTAATCTCTGGTCGCCGATCAAAATCGCGCAATATGGCGGCCGTGGAATTGACTGGGAAAAGCCCTGTCCAGCCGCTTTTCCCGTTCCGCTTTTCGCCGCATTTCATGGTACAAGGAACCGGAAGGGCTGATGTGGCGCGCCGTCGGCGTGACCGCGGTTTGGAGAGGGACTACCGAATGAAAAAGACTGTGCTCGTCGTCGTGGCGACGGCTGTACTCGTGAGCGCCTGCACCACCACCGATCCGTATACCGGAGAGCAGAAGGTTTCCAACACTGCGGCCGGCGCCGGCCTCGGCGCGCTGGCGGGTGCGGGGCTCGGCCTGCTCGCTGGCGGCAACGATCGCCGTAATGCACTGATCGGCGCAGGCGTCGGCGCGCTCGCCGGCGGCGCCATCGGCGCCCATATGGACCAGAACGAGGCCGAACTGCGCCGGCAGCTTCAGGGCACCGGCGTCAGCGTCACCCGCACCGGCGACCAGATCATCCTCAACATGCCGTCCGACATCACCTTCAACGTCGACCAGGACGCGGTGAAGCCCGGCTTCTATCCGGTGCTGAATTCGGTCGCACTTGTGCTGAACAAGTTCCGGCAGACCACGGTCGACGTGTTCGGCCACACCGATTCGACCGGTGGCGACGAACACAATTTCGACCTGTCGCAGCGCCGCGCGCTGGCGGTCGCCAACTATCTGTCCGGGCAGGGCGTCGATTCCCGCCGCTTCGCCGTCACCGGCTTCGGCGAAACACGTCCGATCGCCTCCAACGGGTCGGCGGCCGGCCGTGCCCAGAACCGTCGCGTCGAGATCCAGCTTTCACCGCTCACCTGAGCAATTCGGCACCAAACGTAAAAACGGCCCCGCGGGGCCGTTTTTGTTGGATGGAATGTTTGCCCTTCAGTCCAATCCAACCGCCTTTAGAGTATTAGGTAACTCTAACGAACAGCTTTCCCGGAGCTGCAGAAAGGAATAGAATCGACGTCGTTCCAAAGGGGATGAGGCGGTACAACCGGCCGCGCAATCAATATCTTCGACGCCTCGGTCTTGCACGGCCAGATCAGAAAATCTGGGAGGAATGCATGACAAGAATAGCTCGCCTTGGGCGTTGCGGCGTCCTCGTTCTGACAGGTGTCATTGGCGCTTGGCTTGGCATGGCCACGGCCCAGGCCGAGGACGCCAACAAGGCCGACATCGATGCCTTGCGCAAATCGCTCGACAAGTATCAGGACTATACAGCCGCCATTCGCGACCTCTATCTATCGACCGTTGGCTGCGTCCACTACACCGGAGAAAAAATTCCCGGCGCGATGGATTACCCGAAGGGCGCCATGGGCATCCATTTCGTCAATGTCCCCAGCGTCGGCCAGAAACTCGACCCGATGCGTCCAAACGTGTTGATCTACGAACCGACCAAAGAAGGCTTGCGCTTGGTGGCCGTGGAATGGCTGGTACCTCTGACGCCAGACACCAAGGAACCTCCGAAGCTCCTTGGCCAAACCTTCCAGGGACCGATGGAGGGGCACTATCCTCTTATCCCGAAAGAGTTCGTCCATTACGATCTTCATGCGTGGCTGTTCAAGGAGAACCCGAACGGCATGTTCAGCCCAACGAACCCGAACGTGGAATGCAGCAATGCCGAGTTCCCGATGCTGGAGAAACCGACCAAGATGATGCCGGGACCGATGTAACGGTGATCCGGTTGCAGCGTAGCGCGCCCGCCGGGCGCGCCGGCGTGCCTGGACACACGAACCTCGATTGACTTATCAGACCTTGGCGACGATCCGCATGAAGGCAGGCATGTCGTCGCCGAAGCCGACGGTCGCGTCATTGTCTTCCTGACGCTGGCGGGCAGGGCGATTGGCGTCGCGCTGCGGTCTGGTGTCGCCACGTTCCGGCGCACGCTGTTCGCTGCGATTGGGCGAAACCTTGCGTTCGGGCGAAGCCTGGCGCTCGGTGTTTTCCGAGCGGATCGCTTCCTTGCGCGCGCGCCGCTCGCCGATATCGGCGACCGCGGTCTCGGCCACCACTGGCTGTTCCTCGCGCGCTACACCCGGTGCTGCATCTTCGCTTTGCTTGGCGTGGCGTTCGCGTGGTTTGCGTTCGCTCCTGTCCTTGCGGTCATCGTCCTTGCGGCCGGCGCGGCGCGGGGCGCCGCGGCCACGGCGGGGAGCATCGTCCTCTGCACCCTCGCTGGCGACGACCGTCGACAGATCGCCGTCATGCCACTCGATCTTGGTGCCGATCAGCCGTTCGATCGCGTCGATGTATTTCGTGTCGGACTTGGTCGCGATGGTGAAGGATTTGCCCGAGCGTCCGGCGCGGCCGGTGCGGCCGATACGGTGGACATAGTCCTCGGCATGGATGGGCACGTCGTAGTTGAAGACGTGGCTGACGTCGGGGATGTCGAGGCCGCGCGCGGCAACGTCCGACGCAACGAGGTAGCGCAGTTTGCCGTCACGGAAATTGGCCAGCATCTGCATGCGCGCGCGCTGGTCCATGTCGCCATGCAGCGCGCCGGCGTCGAAATCATACTTCAGCAGAGAGCGGAAAAGCTCGGAGACTTCGACCTTGCGGTTGCAGAAGATGATGGCGTTCTTCAGCTCCGCATCCTCGGCCTTTATCAGATTGCGCAGCGTCTCGCGCTTGTCCCAGGGTTTCGAGCCGGATTTCACCAGCCGCTGGATGATGTTGGTGGCGGCGGACGCGGCCTTCGAAACCTCTACGCGCACTGGCGCGTGCAGGAACTTCTCAGTGAGTTTGGTGATCTCCGGTGGCATCGTCGCCGAGAAGAACAGCGTCTGCCTCGTGAACGGGATCATCTCGCAGATGCGCTCGATGTCGGGAATAAAGCCCATGTCGAGCATGCGGTCGGCCTCGTCGATAACCAGGATCTCGACGCCGTTGAGCAACAGTTTCCCGCGCTCGCGGTGATCGAGCAGGCGGCCGGGCGTCGCGATCAGCACGTCGGCGCCGCGCTCCAGCTTCTTGTCCTGCTCGTCGAAGGACACGCCGCCAATCAACAACGCGATGTTGAGCTTGTGGTTCTTGCCGTATTTGACGAAGTTTTCCTCGACCTGCGCGGCAAGCTCGCGCGTCGGCTCAAGAATCAGCGTACGCGGCATACGGGCACGGGCCCGGCCCTTTTCAAGCCGGGTGAGCATCGGCAGCACGAACGAGGCCGTCTTGCCGGTGCCGGTCTGGGCGATGCCCAGCACGTCCTTGCCGAGCAAGGCATGCGGAATGGCGCCGGCCTGGATCGGCGTCGGCTCGGTGTAGCCGGCATCGGTAACTGCGGAAAGGACCTTCGGCGACAGGCCGAGGTCTGCGAAGGTCAACGCTTCTTGAGCGATCTGGGTGTCTGAGGACAAGTTTGGCGGTCTTTGGCTGGTTCGGGGGCGCAACGTAAGCAGTCGCGGCAAGCGCCGCGCGCCTGCAAGATTGGTATTGCAGGTAGGCGCAAGTCCACGATTTGTCAACAGAAACGGGTGGGGAATGGCATGATTGTGAAGTCGTAACCTTAATCGCGATGCTTAATGCAGGTGCCTGTCGCTGCGCCGGCTCAATAGCGGAACTGTTCGGCGAGAATGCGCTCGTTCCACGAATGGTTGGGATCGAACAGCAGCGTCGCCGTCGCCGTTGGCGATTCCCGCACCGTCACCGAGGCTACAGCCTTCACCTCGGTGTGGTCGGCGGCGGCGTTCACCGGCCGCTTTTCCGGCTCTAGAATGTCGAAACGAACGGTCGCCTTGTTGGAGAGCAGCGCGCCGCGCCAGCGGCGCGGGCGGAACGGACTGACCGGGGTCAGCGCCAGCAGCGGCGCGTCGAGCGGCAGGATCGGCCCGTGCGCGGACAGGTTGTAAGCGGTCGAGCCGGCTGGCGTCGCGATCATCACGCCGTCGCAGTTCAATTCCTCCAGCCGCTCCTGCCCGTCCACGGTGATGCGGATCTTGGCCGTCTGGTAGGACTGGCGCCACAGCGCAACCTCGTTGATCGCCAGCGCCGAGACCGTTTCGCCTTCATGCGTCACCGCCAGCATCTCGAGCGGACGGATCGTTTCGGCAGCCGCGGCGGCAATGCGCTCCGCCAGGCCGCCGGCGCGGTACTCGTTCATCAGGAAGCCGATGGTGCCACGGTTCATGCCGTAGACCTTTTTTCCCGTGCTCATCGTGTCGCGCAAGGTCTGCAACAGGAAGCCGTCGCCGCCGAGGGCGACGACGATCTCTGCATCCTCGATGGATGCCTGGCCATAGCGCGTGGACAGACTCTGCAGCGCCGCCTTGGCGTCGGCGGTATCGGACGAGACGAAGGCGAAACGGCTGGCGGCTTTGTTCATGGTTCCCCGATGACGACGGCTGCTTGGGCCGCGCCAGCGCCGGGTTATCATGGGCGGGCAAATCTGCAAAGGGAGGCATGTGCTGCCCCTCGACACAGCGCCGGCCAGGCGCTCGCGTATCGTGTCGAGTGACAAGCGAATGTGATGGTTAAGACTGAGGTTAAACTCTCGTAAAGCCGGATCGATCATGTTAGCCGGCAGGAGATGGGCGGCGTGGGGGCTAGCCAGTCGGACCGATCTGTTGCCGGTAACACGCATGATCATCATTGTCCTGATGCTGGGAAGTTTTGCTCTTGCCTTTGCTCAACTGGTGCGCCAGTCCGAGGAGACGAGTTTGAGACCCCAGCCTACGGCTTCACGTTGCGGCGATGCCGCGGGCACGCCGTGCCCGCAACGGGCGTTGTGAATTCCCGCGATAAGGAAGCCGGGGCTTATCGCACCTGAAGATGGCAGCCGGCCTGCCGCTTTTGCGCGAGATATTCCTCGATAAGCTGGCGGTAGCGCACCTTGCCGAAGCTCGGGAAGTGGCCACCATGCACGACCGCGACATCGAGCTCGCGCATCCCTAACAGCGTTTCGACATAGTCGTCGACGACTGAATGATAGACGTCGTCGATCAGTGGGCCGTCATAGACGATGTCGCCGGAAAGCAGGATGCCGGTCTTCTTCTCGTAGAGCGCGATGCCGCCTGGCGAATGACCCGGCGTGTGGATCACCTCGAAGGCACGGTCGCCGAGATCGACGACGTCGCCCTGTTCGAGCAAACGATCGGCCGGCGCCGGCAGGATCCGGTAGCGCGTTGCATCCCAGCCTTCCGGCATGCCGTCGAACATCGCGTCGGTTGCGTAGCGGTCGGCAACCGTCCATTCATTGCGCGGATCGGCGAGGATCTCCGCTTCGGCCGGGTGCACGCAACGGTCCGGAAATTCGTGATGGCAGCCGATATGGTCGAAATGCGTATGGCTCGCCACGCAGGTGAGCTTTCGCTCGGTCACCAGCGGCACATGGCGCCGCAAGCTGAAATGGCCGAGGCCGGTGTCGAACAGGAGATCGCGGTCGCGACCGCGCACATGCCAGATGTTGCAGCGGAAGAACGGCTTTATCCACGGCTCGTGGATCAGCGTCACGCCATCGCCCATGCGGATGGTTTCATACCAATTCGGAGCGTCTATGACCGGAAGCGTGCCCATCGCTCAGCCCGTCAGAAGGATGACGTCGCCAGCGTCGCATGAAACCGCAACGATGTCGCCCGGCTGGACGACCGCGGCGGCGGGGACCCTGGCGATGAAGTGCAGCGCCGGGTCGTTCTCGGAGGCAGCAAGCACGCGCTTGAAGCTGCCTTGAAACACAACGTCGCTCACCTTGGCCGTGCCCAGCCTTATAGCGCCGCCGGCCGCACCGAGGACAAGATGTTCCGGACGGACTGCGAGGGCGACAGCCATCCCGGCCGGCAATGTGCCGGGCAGGGAGAACGAACCGGTCTGCGTCGCGACAGTGATTGTTCCGTCCTTCGCCTCCGTCACCGCTCCCGATATCAGCGTGCTTTCGCCCATGAAGGTGGCGGAAAAGCGCGTCGCCGGCCGTGCATAGACGCGCTCGGGCGGCCCCTCATCCTCGATGCGCCCGTCATTCATCACCACGCAATGGTCGGCCAGCGCCATCGCCTCTTCCTGGTCATGGGTGACATGGATGAAGGCGGTGCCGACCCGCTTCTGGATCGCTTTCAACTCGTCCTGCATCTGCCGGCGCAATTTGAGATCGAGCGCGCCGAGCGGTTCGTCGAGCAAAAGCACCGCCGGCTCGACGACAAGGGCGCGGGCCAGCGCCACACGCTGTCGCTGGCCGCCGGAAAGCTGGTGCGGCTTCTTGTCGAAGGCGGCGGCCAGACCGACCAGCGCCAGCGCCTCACGCGCCCTTGCGGCCCGTGTCGCGGCATCGACGCCTTGCATGCGCAGGCCGAAGCCGACATTGCCGCCGACGCTCATATGCGGAAACAGCGCATAATCCTGGAACACCGTCGTCGTCGGCCGCTTCGCCGGCGGCACTGTGGTGCAGTCCTCACCGCGGATCAGCACCTTGCCTTCGCTCGGCGTGACGAAGCCGCCGAGAATGGACAAAAGCGTCGTCTTGCCCGAGCCCGACGGCCCGAGCAGGATGGTGTAGCTGCCCGGCTCGATCTGCAGGGAGACGTTCTTCAGCACGGTCTGCTGACCGAAGCGGTGCGAGACCGCGCGGATATCGACCAGGGGTGCGGTCATGCCGGCTTTCTCCGCAACAGCATCAGCTCAAAAAACACCACCAGCACGATGGAGACGGCGAAGACCAGCGAGCCGACAGCGTTGGTCTTGGGATTGAGGCCGGAACGCAACAGGTTCCAGATCTCGACCGGCAGCGTCGTGTCGAAGCGCGTCAGCAGGAAGGAAATCACGAACTCGTCCCAGGAAAAGGTCATCGACAGGAAGAAACCGGCGAAGATGGCCGGCGCCATCACCGGCACGGTGACCAGCAGCAGCACCTTCCATTCCGGCGCGCCAAGGTCGCGCGCGGCGCGCTCGATGTTGATCTGGTGGTCGCCCATCTGGCTGTAGATGATGGCAAAGCAGAGCGGCAGGTTGATCACCACATGGCCGATGCCGGCGGCAAGCAGCGATTTCGGCACGCCGGCCCAGTTGAACAGCACCAGCAGCCCCATGCCGATGATGAGATAGCTCACGGTCAGGGGCAGGGTGATCAGTCCGCGCAGCAGGGCCGAGCCCGGCAAGGTGAACCGCGCGAAACCCCAGGCGGAGAGGAACCCGAGCGTGACGGCGACAGCCGAGGAGAGGGCGGCCACTAGAAGCGAATTGACCAGTGCCGAGGTCAGCCGGGTGTCGGCGAGCACGGCGTCATACCAGCGCAGCGACGGCCCGGTGAAGGGCGGGATCGGAAACGACGTCGCCTGCAGTGAAAACAGCACCAGCACGCCCACCGGCAGGAAGATGAAGCCATAGATGGCGACGGCGTAAAGACCGGAGACGATGCGGATGACTTTGGCCACAGTAGAGGGGCGCATCTCAGGCCCGCTCGATCTTCAGCCAGCGGGCGCAGCTGAGATAGGCAATGGTGACGATCGCCATCAGGATGATCGACAGCGCCGAGGCGAGCGGAAAATCGCCGCGCCGGCCGATCTGCATCATCACCAGTTGTGGCATCAAGAGCTCGTTGTTGCCGCCCAGGATCTGCGGCGTGATGTAATCGCCGATGCACAGCACGAAGGTGAGGAAGGCGCCGACCATGATGCCGGGCAAGGTCAGCGGCAGGACGACGTGCAGGAACGTACGCACCGGCCCGGCCCCGAGATCGGCGGCGGCTTTGCGGTAGCTCGGGCTTAGCTGCTTCAGGTTGGCGAAGATCGTCAGCGTCAAAAGCATGACGAAGAAATGCACGAAGCCGGTGATTGTGGCCAGCCGTGTGTTGGCGAGTTGCACCGGTTCGGTGAACAGGCCGGAATCGGTCAGCGCGCGGTTGATCACGCCGTTCTGCGCCAGCACCAGCAACCAGGAATAGGAGCGCACGACGTAGGAGGTCCAGAACGGCAGCACCGCCAGCATCAGCGCCAGCCGCTGCCAGCGCTCCGGCACCTGTTCGGCCAGGATCCAGGCGAAGGGGTAGGCGAGCAGCACCGAGACCAGGGTGACGATGGCGGTGACCTGCAGCGAGTTCACCATCGCCTGCCAGTAGGCTGGATTGGTGAAGAACTGGCTGTAGTTGGACAGGGTGAAGCCGCCGCCGTCATGCGCCGTCAGGCTGGAAAACCCCATGGCCAGGAAAGGCAGCACGAAGAACAGCAGCGTCCAGCCGAGCGCCGGCGTGACCAGCGCCCAGGGCAGGGCACGCCCGCTGTTCGTGGCAGGGTTCACGACCGGCGACCGGTCACTGCGCCTGCAGCATTTCGGTCCAGACGTCCTGCATCTTCTTGTCGAGATCGGCGTTCGGCGCCGGATAGGACTGGGCGCGGGCGAGGAAATCCGGCTGCTCGTCGAAACGCAGGATCTTCTTCTGCTCGTCGCTCAGCGCCGCCTTGGTGTTCGCCGGCATCCCCCAATAGCAGGACGAGGTGGCAAGCCGCGCCTGACCCTCGGGGCTCATGATGTACTGGATGAACTTCAGCGCCAGGTCCTTGTTTTCTGAATCCTTGAACATGGCCAGCGACTGCGACCACAGCACCGCGCCCTCTTTAGGAATCGAGAAGTCCAGGGCAGGGTTCTCCTTGGCCAGCCCGGCCGTCACCCATTCGCCGCCGCCGACCAGTATGTCGACCTCGCCGGTCGCCAGCGCCGTCTGGCTGGCGGTCACCTCGCCGACCAGCTTGGCATTGGCCTTCATCTTCAAGAGTTCGTCCTTGATGGCGGGAAGGTCGGCTTCGGTCAACTCGGCGGTTTTCTTGCCGATCGCAAGTGCGGCCATGCCGATGACCGGCAGGTAATAGTCGTAGATGGCGATCTTGCCTTTGTATTTGTCGCCGGTCAGCGCGGCAAGCGACTGCATGTCGGCCGGATCGACCTTGGTCTTGTTGTAGCCGATCGTGTTGTAGCCGAATTTTTCGGTGATGCCATAGCGCTTGCCGTCGACGACGGTCGAGCTGTCCATCTTCACCTGGGGAAAGAGGTCGGCCAGCGGCAGTTTGTCTTCCGGCAGCGGCTCGAACAGGCCCTTTTCGACGCCGCGCGGTATGTCGATGCTGTCGATCACCATCACATCCCAGTCGCCGGGCTGCGACTGTTCGACGATCGCCATGCCGGCGCCGGTGCCCTCGAATTCCTTGACGTTGACCTTGACGCCATTGGCCTCCTCGAAAGGCTGCAGCAGGGCAGGGTCGGCGTGATCGCACCAGATCAGGGCGTTGAGGTCCGCAGCCTGAACGAGACTGCCCGTCGCCAGCAGCAGTGCTGTCGCAGCACACGCGGCGCGGAGATGGCTCTTCAGGACGGAAAGCGGATTCATGGTCTTCATATTGATGGACATCGAGTGTTCTCCCTTGCCTTTTTGGCTTCTGGGAAAAAATTGAACCAATTCTAAAATTGAGTCAATTCTGTTTCTGTGGCAAATAGCCGATATGAGTGGATTGCGGGCAAGGCAAAAGGCGGATCGGCACCGTCGCATCATCGAGGCGGCGGCGGCGCTGTTCCGCGACGCCGGCTATGAAGGCGCCAAGATCGAGACGATCGCCGCGCAGGCCGAGGTCTCGGTCGGCACGATCTACAACTACTACCAGAACAAGGGCGATATCCTCGGGGCCATCGTTTCGATGGAGGTCAACGAAGTGCTCATTGCCGGGCAGGACGTCGTCGCCAACCCGCCGGCCAATGTCGGCGATGCGCTCGATACGCTGCTCGGTATCTACATCGAACACTCGCTGCACTATCTCAGCAAGGAGATGTGGCGGCAGGCGATGGCGATCTCGACGCAGCTGCCCGACAGTCCGTTCGGCCAGGCCTACACCGCGCTCGACCGGGCGCTGACCGAGCAGATCCGCGCGCTGATCGCCCGGCTGCAGGCGCTCGGCCTGGTGCGCTGCGATATCGACTGGCAGGCGCTCGGTGAATTGGTGTTCAACAACATGAACATGATGTTCATCGAGTTCGTGAAGCGCGACGAAGCCAGGATCGCGGAACTGCGCGCGGCGATACGCCGGCAGAACCGGATTCTGGTGGCGGCGATTGCGGTGTGAAGTGGGTAACCCTGTCAGGAATAATCGGGAGGAACGGATTCTCGATCAAAGGGATTGATCCGCGCGAATTCCCCCTTGAGTTGCTATAAAAAGGTGATACATCCTAAAGATGTAAAAGGGGGGAAGGGTAAATGCATTTTTCGTTCTGGCACTGGGCAATGGTTTTGTTGCTGATTGGCGTGCCTGTCTTTTTCGCTGTTCGGTCTGCGATCAAGCCGTCACAGAATCCAGCGGGCCTTGTGGGGTTTGGAGGCTGGCTGATGCTGCTTGCAATCGGTCAGGCTTTGTCCCCGCTGCGCACACTCGTCGCATTGGGTTCGTCGAGTGACGGCTACCAGCAACTCATGACGCTCCCAAATGGCACCTTGGCGGTCTACGGCGAGGTTGCCCTCTTGCTGGCGTTTGCGGTGTTCCAGGTGGTTGTGTTCGTTGCAATGCTGCGGCGGAGTTACCGCTTCAAGCAGCTATTCCTGTACCAGTGGTTCGCAATACCCGTGGTGTTTCTCTTGAACACGGTGTGGGTTTCAGCGGTTCTTGGCATCCCGGTGAGCCAGGTGCTTGCGGGAAATGCGCTGATAGCGCCCGTAGTCTCTTTTATACTGACCGGGATTTGGGTCGCCTACGTCTACAAGTCGGTCAGGGTGAGGAACACGTTCACCAAGGTGGGCGCATCTGGTCAGGTCGCGAGCGCGTCATAGAGGCGAGAAAGCGTTTGCCTTATCAACCTATCTCGGGAGAAGGTTGAAGCCCCAGCTTAGCGAGCATGCCTGGGTGGCCGTGCACGCGGAAACGGAACGACCGTCAATGGTGCCTTGCGGAATTCCGCGACGGCTATTTCTTCGATCAGGGAGTCGAGTGCCTCGCTGACGCGTTGGCTGGTTTCGTCCTTGCCGCAGAGCCGATTTTGGGCGCACTCCAAAAGCTCGCGCGCTGCGGCAAAGTCGCTTCGCATGACACCCACCCGTTGTTTGGCCCCCCGCCGGACAGACATTGTCAGCGCGCTAAATTGAGCGATTGCTAATATGCACAGGAGAATTTTAATCGAATGGCATTAAATGCCCGAGGAGAGGAGATGCCGGCCGGCTCGCGATGGTTCTGGTGCCCCCGGACGGAATCGAACCGCCGACCTTCGGTTTACAAAACCGCTGCTCTACCAGCTGAGCTACAAGGGCACGGCGCTCCGGTTAGCATATTTGTTGCGCCAGTAAAGACAAAACTCTGTTTTCGGTTGCCGGCGAACACGCCGGAGCGGCAGGGGCCGGCATCCTGAAAACGGCCAATTCGCTTCCTATATTGATCGGAAGCTGCAATCGCTTAGGCGAGGGTGTCTCATGATCAGACTTGTCGTCATTGCCCTGGTCGTCGTCGTGGCCTGGATTCTCCTGGTGAAGCTCATCAGGCAAGTGAAGAGCGCCAATGTCGACTGGACCGGCGTCGCCACCATCATCGGCTTCATCGCGCTCGCCTTCTGGCTGCGCCATATCACCGGCATGGGCTGAGATCCGCCGCCGTTGGGCTGCCGACCGGCGCTCCTCGCCGGTCGTCATTGCGGTTGCAAACCCGTGTTTAGATCGGCCGCTTTTGCGCTTTTGAAAAAATCAAAAAGCCGTCGAACCTTTTTCCTTGCTGCAACGACTGATGGCCAAGAGGCGGATGGATCGCCTCTCTCAACGCAGCAAGGAGATCATCATGTTCAAGCGCACCATCGTTTCCGGCCTCATCGCCACCACTGTAGCCGCCGCCATGCTGGCCGGCACGGTTCAGCCTTCGGCCGCCCATCACAAGCACCATCACAACAAGCACCTTGGCATCGGCATCGCTGCCGGCGTCGGCGGCTTCCTGCTTGGCACTGCGCTTGCCCAGCCGCGCACTGTCTACATCGAGGAACATGGCGGTTCGTGGCACGTCCGGCGCTGCCTCGAGCGCTATCGGAGCTACGATCCGTATTCGGATACCTATGTCGGCTACGACGGCTATCGCCACTACTGCCGGCTCTAGGAAGAACCGTTTCAGGCAACTGGAAAAAGGGGCACCCCACTGCCCCTTTTTCTTTGTCTGGATGATTGCCCGCCCGGAGCGTAGTCAGGGCGTCCTGCCGCCGATCATCTTCGTCACTTCGGCTGCCGCATCGTGCACGAGCGGGCCGATCTCGGCCAGCCGTTCCGGCGTTACCCGAACGGTCGGTCCCGAAACCGAAACCCCGCCGATCGGTTCGCCGAATTCGTTGAAGATGGCGGCGGCCACGCAGCGCATGCCGGGGTGCCGCTCCTCGTCGTCAACCGACCAGCCGCGCAGCTTGATCGTCACGAGATCGCGGGCCAGAGCGGAGATGTCGGAAAGCGTCTTTTCTGTGAAGTGCTCCAGCCCGGCCCGGCGCAGGATGGCGCCGACGCGCTCCGGCTCGAGATGCGCCAGCACTGCCTTGCCGATGCCCGACGCATGGAAGGAACTGCGCGTGCCCGGCCGGAAGAAGGCGCGGATTGCCTGGTGCGTCTCCACCTGGCTGACGAAGACGACGCAATCATCCTCGGCGACACCGAGGTTGGCGGTCTCGCCGGTCTTCTCCATCAGTTCCTGCATGACGATGCGGGCGCGGTCGACCAGCTTGCGGCGGCGCAGGAACGCCGCGCCCATGCGATAGGTCTCGACACCGATCGACCAGAGCTGGTCGGTGCCGTCGAACTCGACCATGCCGTGGTTCTCCAGCGTGGTCAGCATGCGGTAGGCGGTGGACGCCGCGAGGCCGCTCTGTGCGGCGATCTCGCTCAGCGACAGGCCGCTGCCCTCGGCGACAATGGCGAGAATACGCAATGCCCGGTCGAGCGACTGCACCGAAGCGGCCTCGGACGGACCGTGGAAGGCGCGCGGCCGTCCGCGCTGGCGTTTTTCGGTCGTTTCCATGGCGCCATTCTCCCTGATCTCGCCAAATCCACAATGAAAAAGTTTTTCACTGACTTGCGCGGGCCAAACCTGAAAAATGGAAAACAGAATAAAATCAGTAGGTAATTACCGTTTTCTAGAAATGAAAAAATATTCTGAAAAAATTGAAAAATAGTTGACGCGCTGGCATTCTCAGCCATCAACAAATTCCGTGGAGGCTGAAATGGCCAGGATGCGCGCAGTCGACGCAGCGGTTCTCGTTCTCGAAAAGGAAGGCATTTCCTGCGCCTTCGGCGTGCCGGGCGCAGCGATCAACCCATTCTATTCGGCGCTGAAGGCGAGGGGCACGATCCGCCACATCCTCGCGCGCCACGTCGAGGCGGCGTCGCACATGGCCGAAGGCTATACCCGCGCCAAGTCAGGCAATATCGGTCTGTGCATCGGCACTTCGGGTCCGGCTGGCACCGACATGATCACCGGCCTCTATTCGGCCGCGGCCGATTCTATTCCCATCCTTTGCATCACCGGCCAGGCGCCGCGTGCGCGTCTCAACAAGGAGGATTTTCAGGCCGTCGACATTGCCGCCATCGCAGCGCCCGTCGCCAAATGGGCGGTCACCGTCATGGAGCCCTATCTCGTGCCGATGGCGCTGCAGAAGGCGTTCCATCTGATGCGCTCGTCGCGGCCGGGTCCGGTCCTCGTCGATCTGCCGGTCGACGTGCAACTGGCCGAGATCGAGTTCGACATCGATGCCTACGAGCCGTTGGTGCCGTTCAAGCCGGCAATGTCGCGCAGCCAGGCGGAGAAGGCGCTGAAAATGCTCAACGCGGCGGAAAAGCCTGTCATCGTCGCCGGCGGCGGCATCATCAATGCCGATGCTTCGGATCTGCTGATCGAGTTCGCGGAAGTCACCGGCGTGCCTGTCATCCCAACGCTGATGGGCTGGGGCGCGATCCCCGACGACCACCGGCTGATGGCCGGCATGTGCGGATTGCAGACGTCGCACCGCTACGGCAATGCGACGATGCTCGAGGCCGACTTCGTCTTCGGCATCGGCAACCGCTGGGCCAATCGCCACACCGGCTCGGTCGACGTCTACACGAAGGGCAAAAAATTCATCCATGTCGACATCGAGCCGACGCAGATAGGCCGCGTCTTTGCGCCGGATCTCGGTGTCGTCTCGGATGCCGGTGCTGCGCTGAAAATGCTGCTTGACGTCGCCACCGAGTGGAAGACGGCGGGAAAGCTGCGCGACTGGTCCGGCTGGACCCGGGAATGCCAGCAGCGCAAGAAGACGATGAAGCGCAAGACGCATTTCGACCAGGTGCCGCTGAAGCCGCAGCGCGTCTACGAGGAGATGAACAAGGCATTCGGCCGCGACACCACCTATGTCACCACCATCGGGCTTTCGCAGATCGCCGGCGCGCAGTTCCTGCATGTCTACAAGCCGCGCAACTGGATCAATTGCGGCCAGGCCGGGCCGCTCGGCTGGACGTTGCCGGCGGCACTTGGCGTTCGCGCCGCCGATCCGCAGCGCAACATCGTCGCGCTGTCCGGCGACTATGATTTCCAGTTCATGATCGAGGAACTGGCGGTCGGCGCGCAGCACAGATTGCCCTATATCCATGTCGTCGTGAACAATGCCTATCTCGGCCTGATCCGTCAGGCGCAGCGCGGCTTTTCGATGGATTTCGAGGTCAGCCTCGCCTTCGAGAACGTTAACCGGAAGGACGATCCCGAGGCCGGCTATGGCGTCGATCATGTCGCCGTCGCCGAGGCCATGGGCTGCAAGGCGGTTCGGGTGCGCAAGCCGGAGGAATTCGCGGGCGCCTTCAAGCAGGCACAGCGCCTGATGAAGGAGCACCAGGTTCCGGTCGTGCTCGAATTCATCCTCGAGCGGGTCACCAACATTTCGATGGGCACCGAAATCGACAAGATTACCGAATTCGAGGAGCTTGCCGAAAGCCATGAAGATGCGCCGACTGCGATCGTGATGCTCGACTAAGGCGGAGAAGAAGGAGAAAAAAGAATGCCGCGTTTTTCAGCCAATCTCTCGATGCTCTTTGGCGAGCATGATTTCCTCGATCGCTTCGATGCCGCCGCGCGCGCCGGTTTCAAGGGCGTCGAGTATATCGGCCCCTACGACCATGCACCGGAAGTGGTTGCGGCGCGGCTCAGCAAGAACGGCCTGACGCAGGTGCTGTTCAACCTGCCGGCCGGCGATTGGGCCAAGGGCGAGCGCGGCATCGCCGTGCTGCCGGATCGGATCCCCGCATTCCGGCAAGGCGTCGCCAAGGCGATCACCTATGCCCATGCGCTGGGCTGCGAGCAGGTCAACTGTCTCGCCGGCATCGCGCCGCAAGGCGTCGAGCGAAGCGTGCTGGAAAATGTCTTCGCCGATAACCTGGCTTTCGCCGCCGAGAAGCTGGAGCAGGCCGGCATCAAGCTTTTGATCGAGCCGATCAACACGCGCGATATTCCCGGCTTCTTCCTGAATTACTCGGACCAGGCCTTGGCGCTCATCGATCGCGTCGGCTCGAAGAACCTGTTCCTGCAATACGACATCTACCACATGCAGATCATGGAGGGGGATCTCGCCCGCACCATCGAGGCAAACCTCGGCCGCATCGCGCACATCCAGCTTGCGGACAATCCCGGCCGTCATGAGCCGGGGACGGGCGAGATCAATTTCCCCTTTCTGTATAACCACATCGACAGCATTGGTTATTCGGGCTGGATCGGAGCGGAGTACAAGCCGAAGGCGGGGACGGAGGCTGGACTTGGGTGGTTTCGGGAATTGGCCGGGCAGGGAAGCGCGGCGGCTTAGTTGGCAGGCCAGAGGGGCGCGCGAAGGAACGCGGCCTTAACAGAGAACGGAGAACCACATGGAAACCATCGGCTTTATCGGCCTCGGCATCATGGGCGCGCCGATGGCGGGGCATCTGCTCGACGCGGGCTACACCGTCGTCGCCAGTGACCACCGCTCCAAGCCGCCGGCCGGTCTCGTCGCCAAGGGTTTGAAGACCGTCACCGGCCATAACGCTGTGGCGAAAGCGGCCGGCATCGTCATCACCATGGTGCCTGATACGCCTGAAGTGGCCGATGTGCTGTTTGGCGAAAACGGCGTCGCATCCGGCCTGACCGGGGGCAAGCTGGTCATCGACATGAGCTCGATCTCGCCGATCGAAACCAAGGTTTTTGCTAAGAAGATCAATGGGCTCGGCTGCGATTATCTCGACGCGCCGGTGTCGGGCGGCGAGGTCGGTGCCAAGTCGGCGTCGCTGACCATCATGGTCGGCGGCGAGGAAAAAGCCTTCGAGCGCGCCAGGCCGGTATTCGAAAAGATGGGCAAGAACATCACGCTGGTCGGGCCGAACGGCGTCGGCCAGATCACTAAGGTCGCCAACCAGATCGTCGTCGCGCTGACCATTGAAGCCGTCGCCGAAGCCCTTGTTTTTGCTTCAAAAGCGGGTGCTGATCCAGCCAAGGTCCGGCAGGCGCTGATGGGCGGACTGGCCGCCTCGCGCATCCTCGAAGTGCATGGCGAGCGCATGATCAAGCGCACCTTCGCGCCGGGTTTCCGCATCGAACTGCACCAGAAGGACCTCAACCTGGCGCTGGAAGGCGCGAAGGCGCTTGGTGTCGCGCTGCCCAATACTTCGACGACGCAGCAACTGTTCAATTCCTGCGCGGCCAATGGCGGCGCCAAGGAGGATCACTCGGCCCTGGTCAGGGCGCTGGAGCGGATGGCGGGACATAGTTTAGGGGAGTAGGGCAGTAGGAAAGGTCTGTTCACGGCATCAGACAAACTTGCCTATTCCCCTGCTCCCTTACTGCCCTATATTGCCCTACTCCCCTAACCCAAAAACTTCCTCGCCGCATAAAGGCTTACCGCCGCGGCGTTCGACACATTGAGTGAGCGGATGGCGCCGGGCATGTCGAGCCGGGCGAGCGTGGTCACCGTCTCGCGCGTCTTCTGGCGCAGGCCCTTGCCTTCGGCGCCCAGCACCAGCGCGATCTTTTCCCCGGTAAAGCTCTTCTCGAGTTCCGCCGGTCCGTCCGAATCGAGGCCGATGGTCTGGAAGCCGGCCTCGTGCAACTGGCCGAGCGCGTCGGCGAGGTTCTTCACCTCGATCTGGTCGATATGCTCCAGCGCGCCGGAGGCCGATTTCGCCAGCACGCCGGATTCCTGCGGGCTGTGGCGCGCTGTGGTGATCAGCGCGCCGGCGCTGAAGGCGACCGCCGAGCGCAGGATCGCGCCGACATTGTGCGGGTCGGTGACTTGGTCGAGGACCAGCACCAGCCTTGTGTCGCCGAGCGCATCGAGGCGCTTGGGCTTCAGCGGTTCGGCCTCGATCAGCACGCCTTGATGCACGGCATCGGAGCCGGTGACCTTGTCGATATCCTTCGGCTCCACCACCTCTGTCTTGAAGGGCAGGGCGGCGAGGTCGGTGATTGCCAGACGCTCGGCGGCGTTGCGCGTCACCAGCATCTTCTTGATCCGTCGGCGCGGATTGTCGAGCGCTGCCCGCACCGTGTGCAGGCCGTAAAGCCGCACCAGCCCATCCGCCGGGTTCTCGCCGGGCGGTATTGGCTGGCGCGGCCTGAACGCTGGCGCGCCGCCGGCCTTCTCGTCGCGATGGGCGCGGCGCAGCTTGGCATAGTGGGTATCTTTGGGGGTGCCTGCCTTATTGCTCATGGCTGGCTTCTATAACCGCCTACTTCGGCTAAGGATATGGCACGTTGCGGCGGATACCGAACAACAACGAAAAAGGCTTGCTGCGCGGTTGACACCCAATGACCTTGCCGCCATAAGGCGCTTCGCTGATTTCGGACAAAACCGGAGGTTTCGACCCTGATCAGCGAGAATGCCTCGTTGCAAGGCTTCGACGGCAGGCTGGAGAGGTGCCCGAGTGGTTAAAGGGGACGGACTGTAAATCCGTTGGCTTAGCCTACGTTGGTTCGAATCCAACCCTCTCCACCACTGCCAGCCCGGAAGCCTTGAAGCGTGCGGGTATAGCTCAGTGGTAGAGCAGCAGCCTTCCAAGCTGAATATGCGGGTTCGATTCCCGCTACCCGCTCCAGATTTCCCAACCCGGTGCAGATTCCCGTCCGCTGCAAGTCTCGCGCATGATCCCAAGCCAAAGGTCAGCGCAGATTGAAACGCTTTGCGGACGGGACCGTCCGCAATTGAAATTCATGGTGTTGGAGCTTCGTGGCGCGTCCAACGGGGCGCGGCGAGCTAGTTGCTGAATTTGCTGAATATCGACGCGACCTGATGCTGCTGCGGCACTTGGCCGTTCGGCGTCAGCTGGTCGACGATACCCGGCAAGGCCGCGGACAATTGCTTGAGCAAGTCCTGCTCGTTCAACCCTGTCCTTGCGCGATCTCGCGAATGACCTGTGGGCCTAGCGCATTGCCCAGGTCGTTGGCCTGGATCGGCTGGTTCTGCCCGGTGCCGACCCACGAATCGGCGGTATTGCCGTGCCCGACTTCTTTCAGTCTATCGAGCAGGCCACCCAGTCCGCCAAGCAGGCCGCCATCGGCGGATGTGGTCGTCCCCGATGGGGAAGGCGCGGGGGCGGGGCTTTCAGCCTGGTCCGTCTGGTCGGCACTTTTGCCGCTCAGCATTTTTCCAACCAGCAACGCACCGAGCGCGATCATCAGCGGCTTGGCGACGTTGCCGCCGGGAACGGCATTGTCAAACAATCCCATTGTGGATCTCCATGTCAATGTTGCCCATCCCATACCCACAATGACCCATTCGGGCTGAATTTCAAGTTGGCTGAAGCTTTCCGTAATCGCGAATTTCAAGTTGGCTTGAGCTTTGCTTGATGATGTGGAAGTAATTGAGGGCGGGGAATGGAGAGGAAAATGTCGATACTAAGCTGGATCATCCTCGGCGTCATCGCCGGTTTTCTTGGCAGCAAGATCGTCAACAAGAGCGGGCAGGGCCTTGTGCTCGATATCGTGCTCGGGATCGTGGGTGCCATCGTCGGCGGGCTGATCTTCAGCGCCTTTGGCGCGTCAGGGGTTACCGGCCTCAACATCTACAGCCTGATCGTCGCCGTGATCGGCGCGGTGGTTGTTCTTTGGGCCTATCACCAGTTCACCGGGAAGCGGGCTCTCTAGAAATCGGAAGCCCGGCAAAGCGGAGCCGCTTCGACGAGCTGCGCGACGTATTCTAACCGGCCGCATTCGGTCCTGTATTCAATGTCGCGGCTTTCCGCTCTGGGAAGCCGCGACCCTCTGAAACGCCCCACCTGATCCGTTTTGAAAATCTCCCGGATCAGCATGTTGAGGCTAGCCTCGAGTCCTCCGGCCAGAATTGGCCACAACTCATCGAGCAAACGCCTCAAGGCTGTTTCGAGAGCCGCGTCACCGCCTATTCTGACAGGCAGGTCAGGCATTTCCCCCACCATGATTTCTTTGACAGAGAATGCGAAAACGAAACGATAACTTGGTTGAGCGTTTCTAACATGGCGCAGGTCGGCAATGGCGATTGAAATAAAACAGCTCGCAATCACCTACTATCCTATTCCCAAGAGCGGCAGCAGCAGCATCAAATACGCGCTTATGGCGCTCGACGGAAATCAGCGCGCTCTCGCCGATCCGGACAATGAGGTTCACGGGCAACTGACGACGAATTACGTCGATCCCTTCCTTGCGGTCTATGACGGACACAAGGGCAAGTTCACGATCGTTCGCGATCCGCTGGAAAGGCTCCTCTCGGCCTATACGAGCAGGATATCCGATGCTCGGGTTTTGACTAGGCCGACTGCGGACAAAGTGAAGCTCGAAAACTTTGGCATTCCGGTTGACCCAGACTTCGATACCTTCATTTTCAACATCGAGAAATACTGCGCATGTTCGTGGGAGATCCAGTTCCACGTGGCATCGCCGCGCTATTTTACCGGCTGCAGCCTGTTCCTCTTCGAACATGTCTTCAAATTCGAGCAGATGGACAAAGTGGAGGCGTTTTTGTCTTCCGTAAGCGGACGGGCGCTCGATCTGCCCCGGCTGCAGATCGGCGGCAGGAAAATCAGCCCTTCGGATCTGTCGCCGGCGGCACTGGCCAAGGCGATGCGGTTTTGCCGTTACGACTATGGTTTTCTCGTCGACCACTACGATCCGCAAAAATGGGGAGGTATTCCTGAAGGCGACGCCGGCGATCCCTCAACGCTGCATGTTTTCGGCGATCCGGCAGCCTTGCGCGATGGCCGGATCGTCTACCCCCGAACGGCGCGCAATCTCCTTCACTTCATGCTTAAACGCTCGCTTGTCGAGCCGAGGATAAGCCTTTAGGTGCCGATCGCGCCGGTTATCCTTCAGCACGTCCAGCGATCGCCACATGCTCTAGGCCACCACGGTCAGCCGGCGCCTGCGCTCGTCGAGCGACACGATGGTCAGCCCACTGGCGATCACCAGCAGGATGCCGCCGATCGCCAGCGCGTTCGGGAATTCCTGGAACACCACCAGACCCGAGATGACCGCCCAGACGGTGAAGCAGTAGTAGAACGGCGCCACGACGCCGGTCGGGCCAACGCGATAGGCCATGAAGATGAAAAAATGGCCGAAGATCAGAAACAATCCGGCCCCGGCCATCAGCAGCAAATGATGCGTTTCGGGCATCACCCAACGCTCGGACATAAGATGCGCAACGCCTGAGCCGACCAGCACCACCACCACCGCGGAAATCGCGACGATCATTCCAGGCACATTGGCGGCGACCTGCCGCCCGGCCAGATCGCGCGCGGCGGCGAATGCGGCGTTGCCGAGCGCCAGCAAGGCGTAGATCGAGATTCCCTGCGTGGTCGGCTGCGCCACCATCACCGCTCCGATGAAGCCGAGCCCGATCAGCGCCATGCGCAGCCCGCCGATCCGCTCGCGGAAGATGACGGAGGAGCCGACCAGCACGAGCAGGGGAGTGATCTGCCCCAGGGCGGTCGAATCGGCGATCTGCATGTTGGCGAGCGCCACCACATAGCAAAGGATTGCCGCCAGCTCGAGCAGGTTTCTCTGTAACACCCTCCTGTCGAGGATCAGCGGGATCTGCCTGGCGTAGCCCAGCGAAAACAGCAACGGGATGCCCCACAGCGTTGCCGCCGTCCCGCGCAGGAGCAGCACCTCATAAGGTGGCAACCCCACCGTCGCGAGCTTCATCATCGTGTCGTTGACGACATAGGACCCGGTCGAGAGGACCATGAACAGCGGGCCGCGGATGGCGATCGGGATGAAATGCATCCAGTCAGGAGATCAGAGTGGCGCCACACCGGCAATGGGCCAGATCCGACCGTAAAACCAGCAGGGCAGACAAGCGGGAGGGCGATATCCATCCGCTGAATGCCGATGTCAGCGGAACCTATCTTCGCCCATTCCATTTCTTCCTACGCGTTCCTATATCCGCGCCACATCCCCGAAAACCGGATTACGGGTTCAGACTGGGTGGGCGTGCGCTCGGCCACAAGGCACTTGTGTTTTTCGGCTGTAGTCGCTAATCGCCCCGCATTCGACTGAACTGAAGGTCCCGGCCGTCCAAGGAAAGAGACTATGGCAAAAGGTAAATTCGAGCGTACAAAGCCTCATGTGAACATCGGCACGATTGGCCACGTTGATCATGGCAAGACGTCGCTGACGGCGGCGATCACGAAGTATTTTGGCGAATACAAGCGCTACGACCAGATCGATGCGGCGCCGGAGGAGAAGGCGCGCGGCATCACGATTTCGACGGCGCATGTCGAATACGAGACGGAGAACCGCCACTACGCGCATGTCGACTGCCCCGGGCATGCCGACTATGTGAAGAACATGATCACCGGTGCCGCGCAGATGGACGGGGCGATCCTGGTTGTGTCGGCGGCCGACGGCCCGATGCCGCAGACGCGCGAGCACATCCTGCTTGCCCGTCAGGTCG